>NZ_STGE01000010.1 GCF_005222675.1 Mycolicibacterium sp. CR10
AGCCAAACGAGCCACCTAGACCTGCCGGGGCCAAAATTCGTGACGACGGTGGGGCCAAATCACTTGACGAAACGCAGCACAGTGGCCCGAGCGTGTCCTTGAGGTACCCACCTACTCACGGGCACGCATGGCACCGGCCTGCACCGGCTTCTACGCCGCCGTGATGGACGCACGGATCACCCACGACGGCGACCCCCGGCTAGCCCGTCACGTCGCTAACTGCGTGGTGAAGACATCACCGCAAGGCGACTACGTGACCAAGGCGGACAAGGACTCACCGGCCAAGATTGACCTCGCCATCGCTGCGATCCTCGCCCACTCCAGGGCCAGCGTGTCAGTGCCGAAGAGGCGTGCGCCGGCCTTCGTGCTGTAGCAAACAGCCACCGGTATCCAGCAAAGACACTGCCGGATTAGCAACATCACGGCCCATCGGCGCATCGGTGCTGGTCAACGTCGACCCACGCGCCGCGATCAGCATATATGCAGGTAAGAGGCGTGAAAAAGTCTAGAAAGCATGGGCCCAGCTCGACCCCGGCACCCGGTTTTACCCACTCTCACCAGCATCCGGCGATGACTCCAGCAAACTTCACCGCCCCTCCAGCAAACTAGGAGATCGCTTGTCTTTCCTCTCGCGGGCCTTCGCCCGAACCACCGACCCGCCCGCACTAGAACAGCGGAACCTCTCCATCGCCGACCCTGGCGTGATCGCCCTCTTCGGCGGTGCACCCTCGCTGGCAGGGGTAGCGGTCACCGAGCAATCAGCGCTCGGGCTGTCGGCGGTGTTCCGCGCCGTGACGCTGATCGCGGGCGGCATCGCCACCCTGCCACTCAGAACGGTTCAAGAGCGTGACGGCATCACCGAACGTGTCCCCTCGTGGCTGGACGCTCCTGCCGGTGGGCTGACCCGGTTTGAACTCATCGAGACCACCCTGGCGCACCTTCTGATGAACGGCAACGCATTCCTCGCCCACGTCTACGGCGGGGCAGGACAGCTTGTCGGGGTCACTCCGATTCACCCGCAGGCGGTGGGTATCGACGTCGACAAGCTCGGGACTAAGACCTACAAAGTCACGCTCTCAGACGGCACAACGCGGCTCTTCAATGACGCCACCATGACGCATATCAAGTGGTTGTCGCTGGACGGTATCCGCGGCCTGTCACCTCTCCAGCTCGCCCGCAATGGCGCTTTCGGTACCGGCATTGCCGCGGACCGGTCGGCGGCCTCGCTGTTCGGTAACGGCCTGCGCGCCAGCGCTATCGCCACCTTTGACGAGGAAACGACCGCCGAGGATGCCAAGGCGATCCAGGAGGGCCTAGACCGGAAACTCACCGGGGAGGCCAACGCCGGAAAGATCGCCCTGATCAACCGCAAGATCTCGATTCACCCCTGGCAGCTCTCAAACGAGGATGCCCAATGGATCCAGTCTCGCGAGTTCCAGATCGAAGAGATCGCCAGGATCTACGGCGTTCCCGCCACCCTGATCGGACTGAGCGACAAGCAATCCTCGTGGGGTACGGGGATCCGTGAGATGCACCAAGCGATGGCCCGGTGGACCTTCATGCCATTCACGACGCGAATCGAACAGCGGATGTCTCTTCTGTTGCCCGCCAACAGAAAAGCCGAGTTTGACTACCGCGATCTGTTGGCTCCCGACCCGGCTACCGAGATCGCCCTACTCATCCAGCAAGTCGACGCGGGGCTTCTCTCGCAGGACGAGGCGCGGGCCATCCTCAACCGCCCGCCCTTGCCGGAACCCACTACCCCACAGGAGAACACCCCCGATGAACCCTAAGATCACCGTTGACGAGATCGCCGCGCCCATGGTCGAACTGCAGGCCTACGTCCGCGCCACGGTCGCCCGGTTCGAAGCCGACCTGTGGCAGGAGATCCACGCGCAGCTAGAGGCGGATCGTGGCTGACATCCTCACCCGGTCGGCTGAGTTTCGGTCCGAGGTCAAAGGCAACACCCTCACGGGGTATGCCAGCGTCTACGGCACCTACGCGGATCTCGGCTCGTATGTCGAAACATTCGCTCCGACAGCGTTCGACGCCACACTCGCCGACTCCGCCACCGATGTCCGCTCGTTCTGGAATCACGATTCCGCGATGTTGCTAGGCCGTCAGACCGCGGGGACACTGCGGGTCTGGTCAGACTCGACCGGCCTGGGGTTTGAGGTCAAGTTGCCCAAGACATCAGCAGGCAATGACGTCAGAGAACTCGCCGAACGCGGAGACATCGGTGGGGTTTCCATCGGATTCCGCGCTGATAGTGAGCAGTGGTCCACGATCGGCAACCGGGATCTCCGGACCCATACGAGCGTGGCGTCCCTGATCGAAGTATCGCCGGTAAGCATCCCGGCCTACGGCTCCACGACAGTCCACCTGCGAAGCCTCGCAGACATATCCACCCATCCGGCCATTGACAGCCGAACCCAAATACTCGCGGCCAGAACCCGCGCTCACCGAAAGGTACAAAATTGAATATCGAAGAGTTGCTGGCCCAGTTGGCCGCAATCACCGATCTCGCCGAGACCGAGAACCGTAGTCTCACCGACGACGAGGTCACCGCTTACGAGGCGCTGGAGACCCAATTGCGGGCCGCTCAGAAGACTGTAGAGCTGCGTTCTCGGACTCAGGCATACCAGGCCCCCAACGCCTCCCTTGCCGCCGTTGTGAACCTGGCCCCCAAGGATGACGCCGAGGAACGCGCATTCAACACCTACCTCCGCACCGGAGAGAGCGCCGAACTGCGCGCTCAGAGTGTGGGCACCCCCTCCGCGGGTGGGTTCACCGTTCCGGAAACGTTCCTCAACAAGCTGATCGACGTTCGTAAGGCCTTCGGCGGAATTCAGTCGGTCGCGGAGACGATCACCACCGAGACGGGCGAACCGATCCGGTTCCCCACACTCAATGACACCGCCAACGTTGGCGTCCAGGTGGACGAGCTGACCGCCCCCGCTTCGGCCGGTGCTGATCTCGTGTTCGGTGAGGTGACCCTCGGCGCGTATCGCTACGTCGCCCCGGGCACTTCTAACAACCCGCTGCGTGTCTCGCGAGAGCTGTTGCAGGATAGTGCCGTCGATATTCAGGCAATCATCGCGCGCAAGCTCGGTGAGCGTGCAGAACGTATCCTTGCCGCGAAGTTCGCCACGGGCGCAGGCACTACCGAGCCGCAGGGCATCGTTAACGGCACGGTGAAGACCAACGCCACGCCGACGTATGACGCCCTCGTGGATGCTGTCCACACTGTGGACGTCGCCTACCGGGATGGTGCGGTGTGGGTTCTCAATGACGCCACCCTCGCCGTTCTGGAAAAGCTGAAGGACAACGACAACCGCCCGCTGCTGAACCAGCAGAATGACGGCATCAACGTCGGGCGCACCAACTCGACCCTGCTCGGTTATCCGGTGATCGTCGACAACTCGTTCACCACCTACGCGGCAACAGGTTCGGTGAAGTGGGGCGTGTTCGGCAACGTCTCCGAGGGTTTCCTGATCCGCCGCGTTAGTGGTGCGGAGCTGATCGTGAACCCATTCACCGCCGCGAATGACGGCGCAGTGGAGTACACCTTGCACGTTCGCGCCGATTCGGCGATCCAGAACACCGCAGCGTTCCGCGTGCTGCAGGGGCCGGCCACCTGATTCTGTCGGTCCTCGTTCCGGCTGTACCACAACGGGATTCCCGCCGTCTGCTCTCTAGCCTCTACGGGCAGGCGGCGGGACTACCCGTCGAAGTTCTGGTGTTGTGCGACAACCTCAAGCGCAGCATCGGGACCAAGCGCAACGACTTGCTCGCCCTGGCCCACGGCGACTACGTCACCTTCGTGGACGATGACGATCAGGTAGCCGACGACTACGTCAGGTCCCTGTTGGGCGCCCTCGGTTCCGACGTCACGACGTTCGACGTAGAGGTGACTTTGAATGGCGGGGAGCCGTTTCCGATGAAGCTGTCCAAGGACTACGTCAGCGAGAACCGTGACGGCTTGTGGCTGCGCATCCCGAATCACCTGATGTGCACCCGACGAGAACTCGCTGTGCAGACCGGCTTTCCGGACCTCGGCGTCGGGGAGGATGCCGACTACGCCAAACGCCTACATCCGTTGCTGCGCAGCGAAACACGCATTGCACGCACTTTGTACTACTACCAGTACAGCGATGCCGTCACGCTCACTCAACTTAGGAGAAGCTAATGCCCACTGCTGACCGTTGGGCACCGTCCTACGCTCACAGTCATCTGTTGGCCGACTGGATCGGTGAGGCAAATAAGGCCGCCCCCGAACTCGTCCTCGTCTGCGAAGCCGCAAGCCGTGCAATCGACAAGGCGACAGGCCGACAGTTTGGCAGAGTCGCCGAAGCCGAGGCCCGGTGGTATCCCGCCGAGTGGTTCAAGGACCGGTGGACAGTCACGATCGATGATCTGATGACCACCGATGATCTGGTCATCGAGATCGGTGATGAGGTCATTGACGCCGACGATTATGTCCTCACGCCGAGGAACGCTGTCCAGAATGGTCGCCCGTGGACCTCACTGGAGATCCTCCCTCGGTCACCGGTCAAGCCCAACGGTGACGACGTGAAGATCACGGGGTTGTGGGGATGGGATCGAATTCCCCACGCCATCGAGATCGCTGCTCAGATTCAGGCATCCCGCCTCTACTCCCGCCGTCATGCTCCCTTCGGGGTTGTCGGCAATCCGGAGACCGGCGAAATGCGACTACTGGAACGGCTGGATCCCGACCTCGTGACCACCGTTGCTCCGTTCAAACGGTATTGGTCCGCGGTATGACCGCGTGGGACTGGCAGACGTACCAGTGGCCCGCCCACTGGCGCGACTTCTACCCCGAGGAATGGCCCTGCCCGACCACCCGCGAGGCGTGGGGCAGGTTCACCGAGGCCCGCGACGCTGCAGCCCCGAAAGGCTGGCTAGAGGCGCGCAGTAGGTTTCTGCGCTCGCCGGAAAGCTGCCTGCACTCCTAACCCACGGGAGAGCCGAAAGGCCCGCAGATCCCTGCTGAAGGCAGCGGAATCGAGGTTAGAAGTTGTCGTCAATCCATTTCTCCATACTGGAGTGAACGACATAGCCGGTATAAACCGTTCCCCCTAGCTCCATATCCCACTGCTGTTTAAGAAGATCGCGGTTGTGTTCGTCCAAATTGGCGTAGAAGTCGGGGGAAACCCAAATCGGGTTTTGGTAATAGCGTCCGGCCTTGTGCGCTAGGTGAGCGGCACGATTCACTACATCTCCCATGTAGATTATGTCGTTAATGTTGCTGCCGTTGTATCCCGCCTTGATCATCAATACCCGTCCCCAGTCGACACCAATGCCAATCTTGAGCGGATCGATGTCTTTTTTGGCAAAATGCTTGTTAAGTAACATCAGCAAGGTATTGGCCTTGAAGGCCGCTTCAAAGACCTCATCCATATCTGTCTTCCACGGCGTGTTGTATACCGCCCACACGCAATCGCCAACAATGTTTACTTCCCTGACTTTCTCGTGGCCGTTTAGTACGGCAACCATCTCCGAGATGAAGGACCGGTAAATCTTCGCGAGTGTGGGCCGCTTATGTTTTCTGGTTAGGCCAGACGAATCGCGAATATCGATGAATATTGCTGAGCAACGGCCGTAGAAGCCGTTGGTGTAGGTGAGTTTGTCGCGACTCGGTAAAGCGTCAGTTTCCTCAAACTGTCCCGCTGGTTGGTCGACAATTTCCTTGATGCGCGCACTGCTGGCCACCCAGTTGTACGCCTTATAGTTGCCGTCCACTACGCTCCTGTGTAGTTGCTATCCATTGAAGTGCCATCCCACTAGTGCCGCCAGGATTCCCAGGGAGCTTAGTGCGCCAATAATTGCGAATATGCCCCACGTAGCCCAGTTGAATTTACAATGAGCAACCCCAGAGTTGGCGTGCACCTGGTTGGCTATATGTCGGGTCAGCTCAGCTCGGTTAGACGTAAGTGATCCAAGCACGTCGGCGTAGGTAGGTTCATCGTTGGCGTACTGCTTGGTTATGTGCGAATAGAAGAGCAGGTTGCTGAAGTCTTCCGGCTGTCCTGGGTTCTTCCGTCTAGGAACGAAGACCATCGCCGCGCAGACGCCCGCGCCGACGATGAATACCACGCACAGGATCGTCATGGCCGAGATCGGCCACGGTGGGTGATCCACGCTCTTGACTAGGTTGTAGACCACCCCACCGGACACCCCGGCTGCCGCAATAACTGCGCCAGCCTTGGCTTCGGCAAATCGCAGCCACTCGTTTACCAGCGTCAGTGCTTTCCACGCTTGATCGGGGTCGGGATTCGCGGCGTCAGCGCCGTCGTCGTCGCTCATGGGAGAGATTGTCGCGGACGGCCCCGACAACTATGGGTGCCGCGCCGGGTGCCTAGTTCAACCTGCCCGGTCCCTGCGCTGACATCAGCCGCGCGTTCATCAGCATTCCCACCCGGTGCCCTTCGGGGCCGAGGGGATGGGTGGGGTGGGCGTCGCAACGTTCTAGGAACTGGACCTGTTCGGGCGTCAGAACGTCCGCGAACACCCTCCAGTCGTCGGTCATGTGGTCGACGCTAGCCCCCGATGGTGGAAAGCCCAATAGGCAGTATTTGCGGCATGATCCAGCAGATGGCAAGGCGTGTCAGGTGCTAGTTCACCCGCTCGGAGGCGTACATCGCCGCCACCGCCACCAGCCCTTGGCGGTGGGCCTCGGGGCCGTTCGGGTGGGTCGGGTTAGCGTCCCACCTCTCTAGCTTGGCGATCTGTTGCGGAGTAAGGCAGGGGGCGAAGAGTTCCCACGTCATGCAATCGACGCTAGCGAGAGAGCCGGAATCTCTCAATCATCAGTATTTGCAACACCTTTGCAGTTTCTGAGCATGTTGCTCAAACATGAAACAGCCCCCGTCAATTCTGACGGGGGCTGTTTTCGTTTGTAGGGCTACCTCGGTATCCAGGGCTGGCAGCCGAGGCGGTCTATCCAGGGCGGTACCCAATCGCAGGGATGGGCACCCACCAACAACAGCAGACCGGGGGCCAACGCTAGGGCGATGACGGCGATGATCAGGAGGACCTTCACAGCCTCACCACCCGCCCGTACTCATCCACCCGCAGCACGATCTGATGCTTGGGCTTCTGTGTCGCCAGCGCCAGGACGTAGAACGGTGCCCACAGACCACAGGTCACGATCACACCGAGGATGTGGGCGATGTGGCTCACGTCCTGCCCAACCTCTAAGACGGCTTGGTAGTCGGTCTGCTGTATCAGCCGCGCGCCTTTGTAGAGTTCGACGGCAACGGCGTGCTGTAGTGCCTCGCGCGGGTTCATCGGGTCAACTCCCGCAGGCAGTACAGAGCGGTGTCGATATCGCGCAGTGACGCCAACTCGGCCAACGTGCGGGCCGCGCTGTTCTCGTCCCCGTCGACAGGGCAGGAGACGTAGTGGGCAAGGCTCGGGTCGAACTCCGTAAGGCACGTGCAGTTCATCGGGTCACCCCGTCTGCCTCGCAGTAGAACGAGATCCGCTGAACCCACGCAATTGCGTTCTCGATCTGATCGACCAACTGCGCCGCCCTGGTGGCGCGGGCCGTGGGTAGTTCCTCGGCGGCTGCCCGCGCTAGATTGCGGGCTTGGAGTAATGCGGCCTCGCAGTCCGCGAGGCGGTTGTAGTTTGAGGTGGTGGACATCGGCAAACCCTTCTCTCGTCAGTCGAGAGCGGTTTGCAGACCGTCGGATAACACCATCCACAACGTTGCGGTATCAGCAGCCGGTAATCCCGGCACAACAGCGTTACCTGTGGCTTAATGTTCCGTTACCGGCGCTGCGCGCCGGGTCATCGGTCGTTAACGTCCTTGGCTGGGGTACGCGGAGGGCCCCCCTCCAAGATGCTGGCGGCCCGAAGCAGAAAGTAGAGACAAACGTGTTGGGTGGATTCCAAGACCGCCGGACCAAGATCTGGCGCATCGCGGCGGTGTTTGCCGCCACCGGCGCTCTGGCCCTTTCGGGCTGTTCGAGTAGCTCCGAGCCGAGCGGCGGAGAAGACTCTCCGACGGCGGCGGCCCCGGCGGAGAAGGTCGAGGCGATCGCGAACACCGTCCCCGAGGCCATCAAGTCGTCCGGCAAGCTCATCATCGGCGTCAACATTCCCTACGCCCCGAACGAGTTCAAGGATCCCGAGGGCAAGATCGTCGGCTTCGATGTCGACCTGATGAATGCGATCGCCGGGACTCTGGGGCTGACCCCGGAATACCGCGAGGCCGACTTCGCGAAGATCATTCCGTCGATCCAGGGCGGCACGTTCAACGTGGGCATGTCGTCGTTCACCGACAGCAAGGAGCGTGAGGAGCAGGTCGACTTCGTCACCTACTTCTCCGCGGGCACGCTGTGGGCCCAGCCCGCGGGTGGCACCGTCGATCCGGAGAACGCGTGCGGTAAGAAGGTCGCGGTGCAGGCGACGACGGTTCAGGAGACCGACGAGTTGCCCGCTCGCAGCGTGAAGTGCACCGATGCTGGCCAGCCGGCCATCGAGATCATCCCGTTCGACAGCCAGGATGCCGCCACCAACGCCGTCGTGCTGGGTCAGGCCGACGCGATGTCGGCGGATTCACCGGTCACTCTGTATGCGATCAAGCAGACCAACGGCAAGCTGGTGCAGGCCGGCGAGGTGTTCGATTCGGCGCCCTATGGATGGCCTGTAGAAAAGGGCTCCCCGCTTGCCCAGTCGTTGCTGCAGGCTCTCGAGCACCTGATCGAGACCGGCCAGTACAAGGAGATCGCGGCCAACTGGGGTCTCGAAGAGGGCATGATCGACAAGCCGGTGATCAACGGCGCGGTCTCCTGACCCGCGGGAGGCAATTCACATGACTGATGTCGGCACGCCGCCACAAGCCATCAACGCCATCCCATTGCGCCACCCGTGGCGTTGGGTGGCGGCGGTCGTCATCATCGTGTTGGTGGCGCTGTTCCTCTACGGCGCCGCGACCAACCCGGCGTACGGCTGGTCGACCTACCGGGAGTACCTGTTCAACGAGCGGATCATGCTCGGTGTTCTCAACACGCTGCAGCTGACCGTCTACTCGATGGTCATCGGCATCGTGCTCGGCGTCGTCCTCACGATCATGCGGCTGTCGTCGAACCCGGTGTTGGGCGCGGTGTCGTGGGTGTTCCTGTGGATCTTCCGCGGCACCCCGGTGTACGTGCAGCTCGCTTTCTGGGGTCTGTTCCCGACCATCTACCAGAATCTCCGGATCGGAGTGCCGTTCGGGCCGGCGCTGTTCGAGTTCAACCTGCAGGCCCTGTCCATCCCCTTCGCGCTGGCGATCATCGGCCTGGCCCTCAACGAAGCCGCCTACATGGCGGAGATCATCCGCGCGGGCATCACGTCGGTGCCGGAAGGGCAGATGGAAGCCTCGACCGCGCTGGGGATGTCGTGGGGGATGGCGATGCGGCGCACGGTGCTCCCGCAGGCGATGCGGGTGATCATCCCGCCGACCGGCAATGAGGTCATCAGCCTGCTGAAGACCACTTCGCTGGTCACCGCGGTCCCGTACGCCTTCGATCTGTACAGCATCGCCACCCGCGAGATCGCCGCACGTACCTTCCAGCCGGTCCCGCTGTTGTTGGTGGCGGCCACCTGGTATCTGGTGATCACGAGCATCCTCATGGTCGGGCAGTTCTACCTGGAGCGGTACTTCTCCCGAGGCGCGTCGCGGAAACTGACCACCAAGCAACTCGAAGCGCTGGCCCTGGCGCAGCAACCGCCGGCCGGTTAGAGGGGACAGGAATGACTGCAGAGCCAACGACCGCCGGGCCCATGGTCAAGGCGGAACTCGTGTGCAAGGATTTCGGCGCCCTCAAGGTGCTCAAGGGCATCACACTGGAGGTGCAGGAGGGCGAGGTGATGGTGCTCGTCGGCCCCTCCGGCTCCGGCAAGTCGACATTCCTGCGCTGCATCAATCACCTCGAAACCGTCACGGCAGGAAGGCTTTACGTCGACGGTAAGTTGGTCGGCTACAACGAGCGCGCCAGCAAACTCTACGAAATGAAACCGCGTGAGGTCGCCAAGCAGCGCCGCGAGGTCGGCATGGTGTTCCAGCACTTCAATCTGTTCCCGCACCGCACTGCACTTGGCAACATCATCGAGGCCCCGCTGCGCGTGAAGGGCGTCAAAAGGAGCGAGGCGATCGAGCGGGGCAAGGACCTGCTCGAACAGGTCGGGATGGCCGACAAGGCCGAGGCCTATCCGGCACAGCTGTCGGGCGGGCAGCAGCAACGTGTGGCGATCGCCAGGGCACTGGCGATGAACCCAAAGCTGATGCTGTTTGACGAGCCCACCTCGGCGCTGGATCCCGAACTGGTGGGCGAGGTCCTCGCTGTGATGAAGAAGCTTGCCTCCGAGGGCATGACGATGGTGGTGGTCACCCACGAGATGGGCTTCGCGCGCGAGGTCGCTGACGAGGTGGTGTTCATGGACGCCGGCGTCGTGGTCGAGCGCGGAGACCCTGTCGAGGTGATGCGCAACCCGCAACACGAACGGACGAAAGCGTTTCTCTCCAAGGTGATGTAGTGCCCGACCCGGCCACACCGCTATGGCGGGCCGCTCAGGTGTTCCGTCTGCTCAGTTGCGTCTACGCGCTGGGTTTTCAGCTCTTGATCAATCCCGACCTGAAGAATCCGGGTGTCGCCTGGCTGCTGTCCGCGGTGTTGATCGGCTGGAGTGCCGCGTGTGCCGTGGCCTACCTGCGGGGTTTCGGCCGCAGACCGGCCTGGGTGATGGCCGAGATCGTGGTTGTGGTGGCGCTGATGCTGTCGACAGAGTTCATCGCGTCCGACCAGTGGGTCCTGGACAACCAGTCCTGGCCGACCACCCTGTGGGCAACCAACGCGACCATCTCCGCCGCGATCCTGTTCGGGCCGATCGCAGGGATGATGACCGGTGTCGTCGTCATGGCGGCGAGCGCCGCGCTGAAGGGATACGTCCACATCGATGTGAGCCGAAACGCGACGATCGTCATCGAGCTTGCCGTCGGTCTCGCGGTGGGGATGGCGGCCCAGACGGCGCGCCGGGCGCATACCGAGCTGGATCGGGCCGCCCGGCTGTCCGCGTCGCTCGAGGAGCGGGAGCGGTTGTCCCGTCAGGTGCATGACGGGGCGATCCAGGTGCTGGCGCTGGTGGCCCGCCGGGGGCGTGAAATAGGCGGCGAGACTGCCCAATTGGCCGAGTTGGCGGGTGAGCAGGAACGCGCGCTGCGCCGTCTCGTCAGCGCCGGCGATGCCGACCCACCGGATGCCGCCACCGCCGACATCGGAGCCCTGTTGCGGCGGCGGGCATCCGACAGGGTGTCGGTGAGCGTGCCCGCCGACCCGGTTCTGCTCGACTCGACCGTTGCCCGCGAGTTCTTCGCGGCGGTGGGCAATGCGCTCGACAACGCCGAGGCGCATGCAGGAGAAGGGGCCCACGCGTATGTGCTGCTCGAGGATCTCGGCGACTCGGTCACCGTGAGTGTGCGCGACGACGGTGTCGGGATCGCGGACGGCCGGCTCGAGGAAGCTGTCGGCCAGGGACGCGTAGGTATAGCGAAATCGATTGTGGGCCGGATGAATTGGTTAGGCGGGCGGGCAGAGCTGAGCACCGGTCCTGGAGAGGGCGTGGAATGGGAACTGACGGTGCCTCGATCTCGGTGATGGTGGTCGACGACCACCCGATCTGGCGCGACGCGGTCGCCCGAGACCTGGCCGACGAAGGCTTCGATGTCGTAGCGACGGCGGACGGAGTGGCCTCAGCGAAACGACGCGCGGCCGTCGTGCAGCCCGCGGTCGTCGTCATGGACATGCGGTTGGCCGACGGCGACGGTGCCCAGGCGACCGCGGAGGTCCTCTCCGTGTCCCAGTCGTCGCGGATCCTGGTGCTGTCGGCTTCCGACGAGCGCGACGACGTGCTCGAAGCCGTCAAGGCCGGCGCCACCGGTTATCTGGTCAAGAGCGCGTCGAAACAGGAACTCGCGGAGGCGGTCCGGGCCACCGCGCAGGGGCGGGCGGTCTTCACCCCCGGTCTGGCCGGCCTGGTCCTGGGGGAGTATCGCCGCATCGCCCAGGACCCGACCGGGCCGACAGGCCCCAGCCTCACCGAGCGTGAGACCGAGATTCTGCGCCATGTCGCCAAGGGGCTCACCGCCAGGCAGATCGCCTCGCGGCTGTCGCTGAGCCACCGCACGGTGGAGAACCACGTCCAGGCCACGTTCCGCAAGCTGCAGATCGGCAACCGGGTCGAACTCGCGCGCTACGCGATAGAGCACGGCCTCGACGAGTAGTTGTACTCATCCGGTGTCGGTCCGCGACTGCGACCATGGCGACATGACCGAACCGCACACCGCCGTCATCACCCGGCTCTCCGCGGACTTCGCCGCGATATCGGCCCAGCTGGCCAGGGTGTCCACCGATCTCCACGAGCTGGATCGGATCCTCACCGTCGGCCCGCAACAACCTGTCGCACCGCCTGGTACACAGCCGCAGCCGGTGCAGCCGCCGCAGCCTGGTGCACAGCCGCCGCAGCCGCTGCGACCGATGCAGCCGCCGGTGGTGCAGTACTGGCCGCAGTACCCGCCGCCACCGGCCTACCGGCCCGTGCCTCCCCGGCCGGCACCCGTCAAGGCGGCGCGCTCGGACGGCTGGATCGGCAAGCTGCTGGCCGTCGCCGGCGTCGCCGTCACGCTGATCGGCGTCGTGCTGCTGCTGGTGCTGGCCGCCCAGGCCGGCATCCTGCGTCCGGAGTTCCGGGTGGCCGCCGGTGCCGCACTCGCAGCGGCGCTGGTGGTCACCGCGTGGTGGCTCAACGCCCGGCCCGGCGGACGGGTCGGCGCGATCGCGCTCGCCGCCACCGGGGTGGCGGCGGCGTACATGGACGTCATCGCGGTTACCACGATCTACGAGTGGGTCGCGGAGCCGGTGGGGTTGATCCTTGCCGCGACGATCGCCGGCGGCGGCCTGACGCTGGCCCGTCGTTGGGACTCCGAGCATCTCGGGCTGCTGGTACTGGTGCCGCTGATCGTTCTGGCGCCGGTCATCACCGACGGTATGACGCTCTTGCTGGTGGGTTTCATGCTTGCGCTGTCCGCGGTGTCGGTGCCGGTACAACTCGGTAAGGACTGGATCTGGTTGCACGCAGCCCGCATTGCGGCCGCGGTGTTTCCACTGATCGTCGCGCTGAGCGTGCGCTACTTCGATTCCCGTGAGGACCTCTGGCTGGCCGGTGCCTGCGGGATCGCGGCAGTGGTGGCCATCGGGTCCGCGCTCATCCTGTTGCCTGGAACGGCCCACCGGGCGGCGATGGCGTTGCTGACCGCGGCCGGCGTGTTGCCGGTGCTGTGCGTGGTGCTGGCGGTCGATCGCGTGATCGCGGCATTGATGGCCGCAACGCTGGCCGCCGCGCTGTTGGCGATCGTGCTTGTCGGCGAACGCTTTCCGGGCGTGCCCGGGGTGGTGCGGCAGGTGTTCTCGGCTCTGGCCGCCGTTGCGGCCCTGATCGCCGTGACGGTGGCGTTCGACGGCGAGATCGCCGGGCCCGTACTGCTGGCGATGGCGGCTGTGGTGGCGGTGGCCGCGCGCCGCGACGACGTCGCGCGGTGGGCGGCATTCGGATTCGCGATCATCGGCGCAGGTGTCCATGTGAGCTATTCGCCACCGCACGCCCTGCTCGAGCCGACCGAAATCACCGCAGCGTCAGGCATTTCCACATTGGTCTCCAGCATCCTGCTGGCCGCGTCGGCGGTGGCGATCGTATGGTCCTGGGTGGATGCCGGCCGCCGGGTCGACGACAGCGCGGTGCGGGTGCTGTGGATGGGAGCCGGGGCGGTGATCGTCTACGCGGTCACGTCGTTCACCGTCACCGCAGGCATGCTGATCGGGGGTGACGGCCGCGGCTTCTACGCCGGGCACATGGCCGCGACCATCTGCTGGATCGCGATGGCAGCGGCTCTGTTCGGCTATGCCGCGCGCCTGCCGCGTGCCGAGCGCTCCGTGCCGATCGCCGGCGGACTCGGGTTGGTGGCTGCCGCGATGGCCAAGCTGTTCCTGTTCGACCTTGGCACGCTCGACGGAATCTTCCGGGTGGCGGTCTTCATCGTCGTCGGCCTGATCCTGTTGGGCATGGGCGCGGGATACGCGCGACTGCTGGAGAAGCAGGACAAGCAGGCTGTGACCACGCCCACGGAGTGAATTGGATTGATTCAAGATCATGAGGCGTTGCCAACAGCATGGGTACAACAGGATTTCAGGCATCACCGGAACTCAGCGCCGCCCTGCAGCGGGTGCTGGTCGATCTGATCGAGCTTGCGCTGCAAGGAAAGCAAGCACACTGGAATGTCGTCGGCAGCAACTTCCGCGACCTGCACCTCCAACTCGATGAGGTGGTCGACTTCGCCCGCGAGGCCAGTGACACCGTCGCCGAACGGATGCGGGCGCTGGACGCGGTGCCGGACGGCAGAACGGGCACGGTGTCGGCGAGCACCTCGTTGCCTCAGTTCCCCGCCTACGAGCACAGCACCGCCGAGGTCGTCGACCTGATCACCGAACGCCTCTATGCGGCCGTGGGCACCATCAGGGCCGTGCACGACACCGTTGACGCCCAGGATCCGAGCACCGCGGACATTCTGCACCAGCTCATCGACGGTCTGGAGAAGCTGGCGTGGCTGCTCAAGTCGGAGAACCGGAAGGTGTGACACTGTCGGCGGAGCGGACGATCCGGCCGACGTCGTCCCGGTGCCCGACCAGGTACCAGGTGTGCATGATTCCCTTGCCTTTGACGTCCACGTCCCCTCGCTCCTCGAGCATGAACGTGGTGTGCAGACGGTCATAAACGTTGTCGGGCACCTGAATTCGACCTTCGACGTCGGTGGCCTCCATCCGTGACGCCACGTTGACCGCGTCGCCCCAGACGTCGTAGAAGAACTTCTTCGCGCCCACCACTCCGGCCACCACCGGCCCGGCCGCCATGCCGATCCGCAACGGTACGTCCCGGCCCTGCGCGTCCTTGAGATCCGCGACGGCGTCGGCCATGTCGAGAGCCAGTGACGCCAACGCCTCCATGTGGTCGGGGCGGGGGGTCGGCACCCCGCTGACGACCATGTAGGAATCGCCGCTGGTTTTCACCTTCTCCAACCCGTGCCGATCGACGAGCGCGTCCAGGTCGGTGTACAGGCGATCGAGGAACCGCACGAGTTCGGCCGGCGGGGTGTCGCTGGCACGTTTGGTGTAGCCGGCGATGTCGGCGAACAGGATCGACGCGTCGTCGTACTTGTCGGCGATGACGGTGCGCGACGGATCCTTGAGGCGATGGGCGATCGTCGCGGGGAGGATGTTGGCCAACAACTGCTCGGAGCGCTCGTACTCCGCCTGCATCGCCGCTTCCGCTCGGTCGATCTCGCGCAGCGTGTACCAGATCGTGGCGATGATCATGACTGCGGATGAGACCGCTGAGGCGAAGAACCCCACGGTGAGGACCCAGGACGGTCCGAGTCCCCGGTCGTTGGGCACCGTCAGCTCCAGCGCGATCGTGATCGCGACACCCACCGCGGCGATCACCGAGGTCAGCACTATCCGTTCGATGCCGAGCATCAACACCGACAGCGAGGCCGCGACCAGAAAGTAGAACTGCAGGCCGGACCCGGTACCGATGGTGAAGCAGATGAACCCGACCGAGAGGTAGGCGAAGGTGACGAAGGTCAGCGGCGCGACCAGCTCGCCGAATCGGCACAGCCGCGGGATCATCACGAAGACCGCGCCGCACACCAGGTTGACGGCGCCGAGCCACCACAGCTCGCCACCCATCACCAGTTGGAACACCCCGAACGAAAACGACACCGCCGCCGCGATCCAGCTCGCGATCATCAGAACCCGCAGTCGTCGGCCGGCGCGGTCGCTGCGGTGTCGTGTCGGTGACCACAGGCGGCTGCCCAGAGTCACCTCGGGGATGCAGACGGGTCTGACCTTCAGCACGGGCTAAAGAGTATCGCCGTGATCATGATCAACCTGCTCGAATGACGCGCATCGGGCTTCGGCGGGGTCCTGCGAGGGTGACACCCACCCGGAACTGGCCCTTCTGGTGCCCCCGGTGAGATTCGAACTCACACTGGACGGGTTTTGAATCCGTTTCCTCTGCCAGTTGGGATACGGGGGCGGCGGCATTGCGATGCGCGGCCTCTCACCATAGAGGATGGCCCCGCGGTCGCTCATCCAGCCTGCGACCGCCACAATGTGACTCATGACCGGGCCATCGACAGACGCACCTGCTGCCACGGGAGTCAAACCTCACCGAGTGCTGATCGCAGAGGACGAGGCCCTGATCCGGATGGACTTGGCCGAGATGCTGCGCGAGGAGGGCTACGAGATCGTCGGCGAGGCCGGTGATGGGCAGGAGGCGGTCGAGCTGGCCGAATCGCTCAAGCCCGATCTGGTGATCATGGACGTGAAGATGCCCCGGCGCGACGGTATCGACGCCGCCTCGGAGATCGCCGCGAAGCGAATCGCGCCCATCGTCATTCTCACCGCGTTCAGCCAGCGTGAGCTTGTGGAGCGCGCGCGCGACGCCGGCGCCATGGCGTATCTGGTCAAGCCGTTCAACATCACCGACCTCATTCCCGCCATCGAGGTGGCGGTCAGCCGTTTCGGTGAGATCGCCGAGCTGGAGAAGGAGGTCGCGTCACTGTCCGACCGTCTCGAGACCCGCAAGCTCGTCGAGCGCGCCAAGGGTTTGCTGCAGACCAAGCAGGCGATGACCGAACCGGAGGCGTTCAAGTGGATTCAGCGCGCCGCGATGGACCGGCGCACCACCATGAAGCGGGTCGCCGAAGTGGTCTTGGAGACCCTCGACGCGCCCGCCGACCCCCCGCCCGCGACGTAGAAAATCCGGCCGATACCAGCACTGCCCGTTAAGACTGCGTTTCCGGCGCCGACTTTTGACCGGGTTACCCGGCCGAACCGCGACGCGCGTTTTCCAACATCACGCACCACGGCGGCGGGTTGGTTATGGTCGTCGGCGAAGCATCGCCGCCCTGGCCTTCCGAGGCCGGTACGTCGGTGCCGACCAAAACAGTGAACCGGAGGTGGGAACGTGCGCGGTCGCGTGGCACGCAAGGCATTTGCTCTCGGGAGCGCGGGTCTGATTGTGCTGGCCATTGCCGGCTGCAATCAGTCCACGCCGGAAGAGGAGGCATCGCAGACCAACCTGAAGATCGTCGAGAAGGTGCAAATCGACGAGACCGGCGCCGAAGTCGCCGCGTCGGAGGGCGCTGCCCCCGCCGATCCAGCAGGCGACGGGAAGGCCACGTGCCCGCCCGTGTCCATCGCCATGGCCGGGGCCCTGAACGGACCGGATGCGGCACTCGGCATCAACATCAAGAACGGCGTGCAGTTGGCGATCGACAAGCACAATGCCGCCAACCCGGGCTGCCAGGTGCAGCTCAAGCCGTTCGATACCGAAGGCGACCCGCAGAAGGCCACCGCGATCGCCCCGCAGATCGTCGACGACCAGTACACGATCGGCCTGGTCGGCCCGGCGTTCTCCGGTGAGACCAAGGCAACCGGTGGCGTGTTCGATCAGGCAGGCCTGGTCGCCGCAACGGCGTCGGCGACCAACGTCACGCTGTCGGAAAACGGCTGGAAGACCTTCTTCCGCGGGCTGGCCAATGACGGTGTGCAGGGTCCGTCTGTCGCGAACTACCTGAAGAACACGCTCGGCCACAAGAAGGTGTGCGTCGTCGACGACAGCACCGACTACGGCCTGGGTCTGGGCCAGGCCGTGCGCGATACGCTCGGCCCGGTCGCCGATTCGGCGTGCAACATCTCGGTGAAGAAGGGCGACAAGGACTTCTCCGCCGCGGTGACGCAGATCAAGGGTGCGGCTCCCGATTCGGTCTTCTTCAGCGGTTACTACGCCGAGGCGGCGCCGCTGGTTCAGCAGCTGCGGGACGGCGGCTTTGAGGGCACCTTCGCCAGTGCCGACGGCACGAAAGATCCCGAGTTCGTCAAGCAGGCCGGTGAGTCCTCGAAGGGCGCCGTGCTGGCGTGCCCCTGCGGGCCGGCCACCGGCTCGTTCGCCGAGGAGTACCAGCAGAAGTTCAATCAGGAGGCCGGCACCTACAGCGCCGAGGGTTACGACCTGGGCACCATCCTGGTCAAGGGCATCGACTCGGGTGCGATCACCCGGCCGGCCCTGCTGGACTTCGTCCGCAACTACAACGGTCAGGGCGTGGCCCGTAACTACCAGTGGACACCCACCGGTGAGCTGACCACCACGCTGATCTGGATCTACGACGTCCAGTAGGCACTGAGGGCGAGGACGCGTCCGAGACCGAACACCTCGGGCGCGTTCTTGTTCTCGTCACATTCTTTTTGAGGAGCCCCCCACCGGATGAATCTGGCCGCCAATATCAACTTCAATGTCGGAGCGTTGTTCGACAGTTTCTGGCAGCTGACGATCGACGGCCTGTCGTGGGGGGCGATCTACGCACTGGTGGCCGTGGGGTACACGCTGGTGTTCGGTGTGCTCCGGCTCATCAACTTCGCCCACTCCGAGATCTTCATGCTCGGCATGTTCGGTGCGTACTTCGCGCTCGACATCATCCTGGGTTTCACGCCGAGCGGTAACGCCTACAACAAGGGCGTGCTGCTGACGGTGCTGTACCTCGGTGTCGCGATGCTGTTCGCGATGCTGGTGTCCGGGGGCGCGGCCGTCGGACTGGAGTTCGTCGCCTACCGCCCGCTGCGCAAACGCAATGCCCGATCGTTGACCTTCCTGATCACCGCCATCGGCATGTCGTTCGTGCTGCAGCAGTTCGTGTTGTTCATCCTGCCCAAGCTGATCCCGGGCTACGGCGGGCCGAACGCGCAGCAACCGATGATCTTGGTGCAGCCCAAGACTCAGTTCGAGTTTCTCGGTGTCGCCATTTCCAACGTCACAATCGTCATCATCGCCTCGGCGCTCGTGCTGGCCCTTCTGACCGACGTTGCCATCAACCGCACCAAATTCGGTCGCGGAATACGCGCGGTCGCCCAGGATCCGGCGACGGCAACCTTGATGGGCGTGTCGCGGGAACGCATCATCATGACGACCTTCCTCATCGGCGGTCTGCTGGCCGGCGCGGCGGCGCTGCTGTACACGCTGAAGGTCCCGCAGGGCATCATCTACTCCGGCGGATTCCTGTTGGGTATCAAGGCATTCTCGGCAGCCGTGCTCGGCGGCATCGGCAACCTGCGCGGCGCACTGCTCGGCGGGCTACTGCTGGGAATCATGGAGAATTACGGCCAGGCGGTGTTCGGTACGCAGTGGCGCGACGTGGTGGCCTTCGTGCTGCTGGTCCTGGTGCTGTTGGTCCGCCCGACGGGAATTCTCGGCGAGAGCCTCGGAAAGGCGCGCGCATGAGCACCTTGAGCACAACGTGGCAGCGAGTGATGGACTGGTGGGACGGACTGTCGCGTTCCCAGAAATGGGTGTTCGGCATCGTCCTGTTCGGCGGGTTGGCGCTGTCGCCGATCTTCACGCCCGGATTCGTGGACACCCCGGGCATCAGCTTTGGCGGCACCATGGCGCAGTTCGCGATGGTGGCGATCATCGCGATCGGCCTCAACGTTGTGGTGGGTCAAGCCGGACTGCTGGACCTCGGATACGTCGGCTTCTATGCGGTCGGTGCCTACACGGTGGCGCTGCTGACCAGCCCCGACAGCCCGTGGAACCAGATGAGCCCCAACGGATTTCTCAGCACCCCCTGGGCATGGCTGTCGTGTGTGCCGCTCGCCATGGCGGTCACCGCGCTGACGGGCCTGATCCTCGGTTTCCCGACCCTGCGTCTTCGCGGCGACTACCTGGCCATCGTCACACTGGGCTTCGGCGAGATCATCCGACTTCTCGCCGACAACCTGGCCGACATCACCAACGGGCCACGCGGCCTCAACGAAGTCGCCTTTCCGCACCTGCTCGAGAGCGAAAAGCACCCTGAGGGAGTGTTCTCCGTCTCGAACTCCAGCGGCGACGCCAACTACGGCACGTGGTGGTTCTGGCTGGGCCTGGTGCTGATCGTCATCATCCTGCTGCTCGTCGGCAACCTCGAACGCAGCCGGGTCGGCCGCGCGTGGATCGCCGTGCGGGAGGATGAGGACGCCGCAGAAGTCATGGGCGTCAACACGTTCCGCTTCAAGCTGTGGGCCTTCACGATCGGCGCGGCGATCGGCGGGCTGTCGGGGGCGCTCTACGCCGGGCAGGTGCAGTACGTCGCGCCGCCGACGTTCAACATCATCAACTCGATGCTGTTCCTGTGCGCGGTGGTGCTCGGCGGCCAGGGCAACAAGCTGGGCGTGATCCTCGGCGCGTTCATCATCGTGTATCTGCCCAACCGCCTGCTCGGGGTCCACTTTCTCGGCATCGATATGGGCAACCTGAAGTACCTGTTCTTCGGTCTGGCGCTGGTGGTGCTGATGATCTTCCGGCCGCAGGGACTGTTTCCGGCACGACAGCAGTTGCTCACCTACGGCAAGGCCGCACGCGACCTGTTGCGCGCCAAGCCGACCGATACGGAGCCGGCAAAATGACCGCCCCCGAGAATGACATGGCACCCGAGGTTTTCGAAGAGGCCATCGCGGACATTGCCGGTGTGCACCGCGAGATCAACGTCGATGAGGGCGAGGCCCTGCTGCAGACCACGGATCTGACCGTCAGGTTCGGCGGCCTGGTGGCCCTGGATGCGGTGACGTTCAACATCCGTCGCGGGGAGATCCTCGGCCTGATCGGCCCTAATGGGGCCGGCAAGACCACCTGCTTCAACGCCATCACAGGCGTGTACCGGCCGAGTTCGGGTTCGGTGACGTTCGACGGTGCGCCGATCGGCCGGATCAAGCGCCACGAGATCACCAGGCTGGGCATCGCGCGGACCTTCCAGAACATCCGGTTGTTCGGTGAAATGACCGCACTGGAGAACGTGATGGTCGGTACCGACGCCCGGCACCGCACCTCGGTGCCCGGTGCGCTGTTCCGTTCGCCGCGGCACCGGGCCGAGGAGCGCTCGGCGATCGAACGGTCGGCCGCGCTGCTGCACTTCGTCGGGATCGCTCACCGCGGCGAGGAGAAGGCCAAGAACCTCTCCTACGGTGATCAGCGTCGCCTGGAGATCGCGCGGGCGCTGGCCACCGAGCCCAAGCTGCTATGTCTGGACGAACCCGCCGCCGGCTTCAACCCCAGCGAGAAGTCCGCGCTGATCGACCTCATCCGCAAGATCCGCGACGACGGCTACACCGTGCTGCTCATCGAGCACGACATGCGGCTGGTGATGGGCGTGACCGACCGCATCGTCGTTCTCGAATTCGGTCGCAAGATCGCCGACGGCCTACCTGCTGCGATCCGCGAGGACCCGAAGGTCATCGCCGCCTACCTGGGGGTGCCCGACGATGACATCAGCTGAGACCACCGGCCAACCGGACACCCGCAAGGTCCTGCTCGAGGCCCGCGACGTGGTGGTGCACTACGGCCGCATCAGGGCGCTGCACTCGGTGTCGCTGGTGGTGCACGAGGGCGAGCTGGTCACCCTGCTGGGGTCCAACGGCGCGGGCAAGACGACGATGATGCGCGCCATCTCGGGCCTGCTCCCGCTCACCTCGGGGTCGGTGTGGTTCGACGGCGAAGACGTCAGCCGGGTCAAGGCGCACAAACGGGTGACCGGAGGGCTGATCCAAACCCCCGAAGGACGTGGTGTTTTCCCCGGAATGACCATCCTGGAGAACCTCGAAATGGGCTGTTACGGCCGTAAATTCGAGTCGAAGGCCGAACACGACGAGCGGCTCGACTGGGTGCTGGAGACGTTCCCACGGCTTGCCGAGCGCAAGAGCCAGGTGGGCGGCACGCTGTCCGGCGGCGAGCAGCAGATGCTGGCCATCGGCCGCTCACTGATGGCGCGGCCCAAGGTGCTGCTGCTCGACGAGCCTTCCATGGGGTTGGCGCCGATGGTGATCTCCCAGATCTTCAAGATCATCGCCGAGATCAACTCCACCGGTACCACGGTGCTTCTGGTCGAGCAGAATGCACAGCAGGCACTGAGCCGTTCCGACCGTGCCTACATTCTCGAGACCGGCGAGGTCACCCGCGAAGGGAACGCGCGAGAGCTGTTGGCGGACGACAGCATTCGCGCGGCCTACCTCGGTGTGGCCTAGCCGCGCCAGGCGGCGCCCATCAACTCGTTCGGCGGCAGCTCCGAGTTCTCGAACTTGCGCGCCTGCTCGACGCCGGTGACCGGCAGCCGGCCCGGATCCAGCAGACCGAGTTGTACCAGCACCGAAGCCTGATCCCAATAGATTCGCTCGCAGGCGATCTTATCGCCCTCGAACTGCACAGCAACCACCATCGGGATCTCGACCGTGCGGCCGGTGGGGACGATGCCCGGCAGCATCCAGTCCATCGCGACGTCATGGGTGAAGGAGAAGACGAACTCGTCGATCACCCGATCGTCGCCGATGGTTCGCGACAGCAGTCGAAGGGTGGTGTCGGCGGGCATCTTCGGGATGAAATGCGTGCCGTAGAACTCGATCATCTCGGCGGTGCCGCGTCCACCCGTCATCACCGGGACGTGGTTGACGTAGTTGTCAGGTGTCATCGTCGCGACGGTGGCAGCGGCGTCCTTCGTATCGAACTCCAGCTCGGTATGGCGTTCCCACAGCCGAGCCAACTCTGCGTGATCCATGAGTTCCTCCGCTTCAGGTGATGCGGAAGCGTTTCACACGCGACGTGGCCCCGGCAACCAGTTCCACCCGACTGCGCAGCACGCCCAGATGCTCGGCGAGCAGGCGCGCGGCGGCCTCGGTGGCCTTGCCCTCGATAGCGCGCTCGCGCACATAGATCGTGAGCGACCCGTCGGCCTCCGTCTCCACCAGCGGGCCTTTCCTGCTGCCGGGTTTGACTCGGACAACGACAATCCCGATCACGGATTCACGGCGATCCGATGCCCGGCACGTCCACCCGAGCCGTCCCCATCGGCGAGATTCTTCGCCGAACGTACTCTTGATGACGGAAATCGGCCAAAATCCATCAGGAACCGTACGCTCGGCGCGGCGTATCTCGGGGGCTCTAGCGGGCGACGATGACCGAGGAGCCGTGGCCGAACAGGCCCTGGTTGGCCGTGATGCCGACCTTGGCCCCTTCGACCTGACGTCCTGTCGCCTGACCCTTGAGCTGCCAGGTCAATTCACAGACCTGCGCGATGGCCTGCGCGGGGATGGCCTCGCCGAAACTGGCCAGCCCGCCGGACGCGTTGACCGGGATCCGACCGCCGACGGTCGTCGCACCGCTGCGCAGCAACTGCTCGGCCTCACCCCGGGCGCACAGTCCCAGGTGTTCGTACCAGTCGAGTTCGAGCGCGGTGGACAGGTCGTAGACCTCGGCCAAGCTGAGGTCCTCGGGCCCGAGTCCGGCCTCGGCGTAGGCGGCGTCGAGGATCTGGTCCTTGAACACCCGCTCCGGACCAGGGACCACCGCGGTGGAATCGGTGGCGATATCGGGCAATTCGGGCAGGTGCTGGGGATACTGCGGGGTCTGCAGGCTGATGGCCCGCACCGACGGCACCCCAACCAGTGAGCCGAGGTGCTTCTCCGCGAACGACTTGCTGGCGACGATCAACGCGGCTGCGCCGTCGGACGTCGCGCAGATGTCAAGCAGCCGAAGCGGATCCGAGACGACGGGGCTCGCGAGGACATCCTCGACGGAGGCCTCCTTGCGGTAGCGGGCGTTCGGGTTGTCCAGGCCGTGTCGCGCATTCTTGACCTTCACTTGCGCGAAGTCCTCCAGAGTGGCGCCGTAGAGGTCCATCCGCCGGCGTGCCAGCAGGGCGAAGTACACGGTGTTGGTCGCGCCGATCAGGTGGAAGCGCTGCCAGTCGGGGTCGTTCTTGCGTTCGCCGCCGACCGGTGCGAAGAAGCCCTTGGGGGTGGTGTCGGCTCCGATGACGAGGGCGACGTCGCAGAACCCGGCCAGAATCTGCGCGCGGGCGCTCTGCAGCGCCTGCGAGCCGCTGGCGCAGGCCGCGTAGCTCGAGGTGACGGGGACGCCGTTCCAGCCCAGTTTCTGCGCGAAGGTCGCGCCCGCGACGAAGCCCGGGTAGCCGTTTCTGATGGTGTCGGCGCCGGCCACCAGTTGGATCTGCTTCCAGTCCAGACCGGCGTCGGCCAGCGCGGCGCGTGCGGCCACCACTCCGTATTCGGTGAAGTCGCGGCCCCACTTGCCCCAGGGGTGCATGCCGGCACCCAGGATGTAGAGCGGTTCGGGAGTTCCGGTACTCATTTCGCAATCTCCCAGGCGTAGACGATGCGTTCGACGCCGTCGTCGTCGATGAAGAGCGGCATGGTGGTCAACTCCATCTCCATGCCGACCGTCAAGTCGGCGGCCAGCGTGCCCTCGACGACCTTGCCGAGCACGATCAGGCCCTCATCGGCCAGTTCGACCGCCGCTACAGCGAACGGCTCGAAGGGATCGGGTGAGGGATAGGGCGGTGGTGGCGAATACCGGTTTTCGGTGTAGCTCCACAATGTGCCGCGCCGCGACAGCGGCACCTGGGCGAGGTCGTCGCCGTCGCATCCGGGGTTGGGGCAGTTGTTGGCGCGCGGCGGGAACACATAGGTCCCGCATTGATGGCACTTGCCGCCGATCAGATAGGGATCGCCGGATCCGTCGGTGGCGAACCACCCGTCGACGGCCGGTTGAGTGGATGCTGACACGCGGTCAGCGTACCCAGTTCGGGCGTGAAACTGAAACGTGTTCCAGTTTGGTCGGAAGTTTGGGATCGGTAGTGGATTCGAGCCTGTGAACTCGTGCTCACGACACACACCGCGGGAGTAGCGTCTCGCCCAACAGTTGTCCGGCATACCGGCAGATCGGAGACCACATCATGGGACTGTTCAAAAAGGCAAAGGATGCGGCCGCACAGGCGCAGCAGGCGTTCGCCCAGCAAGGGGGCCAGCAGGGCCCGGGCATGGTGCACGTCCAGGGCGCCGGACCGATCGACCCGGCCATGATGGGCGGTCCGTCGACCCGCTCGGTCGCGGGCGACGATCCGATCTGGGCCCCGATCAACGGCATCACCCTCGAGGACTACGCGTCGCTCGCCCGTGATGCGCAGGCGCGCGGCATCACCGACGAGGCCGGAATGATCACCCTGGCCCAGGAGCGAGGGTGGAGCCCGGCCGACACGAAGGCGGCACTCGACGGCTGGGTGCAGCGGATGGGTCAGTCGATGGCGGTCGGCCAGCAGTTCCGCAAGTTCCTCGGCTACTGAGCGGACTGATCGTCATGCCCAACCCATTCAGCGACTGGGCGCGGATGTACGGCGCCAACAAGCAGTACCTGGAGTCACAGGGCCGTCCGTCGTCGTTCCTCGGACAGATCGGTGACATACCCAACCGGATCCACGAGGCGGCCGACGCCTCGGAGATCGGCATGAAGATGATGCGGCATTCGCAGCTGACGAACGGCGCAGGCTTCCCCGCCACCGTCACCGTGGAGGGCGTCTGGACGGTCGGTTCGTACATGAACACGTCGCCTGTGCTGCGCATCCAGGGACGAGTTGAACGTGCCGACGGTGCGGCACCCTACGGTGCCGTCTTCGACCACGTCGTGGCGCAGATGCACACCGCGCAGATACAGCCGGGTGCGAAGATCGCAGTCTTCGTCGACCCGCAGAACCCTCACGACATGGCGATCGACTGGATCCGCACCGGCCAGCTCGGGGGCCAGCGAAGCGACATGCGGGGTGAGCCGGGAGCGCGCCCGGTCTGACTCATCGCGCCCGGTCTGACTCATCGCGCCGCGTCGAGCAGGATGCGCAGCAGATCGTCGGGCGTGTCCCGCATCAGATTGTGCCTGCCGTCGAGTTCGTGGGAGATCCACTGCGGATCGGACCGCACCCGGTCGTAGGACGCCTGCAGCGGGGACTCGCCCGGCCAGTCCCGCGCGTAGACGAAGACCCTTCGGCGAAACCGATTCAGGTCGCCCTGCAGTCGCAGCGGCTGCAGGACGGTGGCGAGCGGATGCGCGGTGGCGCGGTCGTCGAAGAAGGGCATCGGCGGCACCCCGAATCCGGTGTCGTCGACCTTGACGTACCACTGGCGCTCCTCGTCGTTGACGAGGTCCCAGCACGCCTCACCGTCGTGGGGGACCACCGCGTCGAGGAACACCAGCGAGTCCACGCGATCGGGGATGCGGTCGGCGACTCCGGTGATCACCATGCCGCCGTAGCTGTGGCCGACGAGGACCAGCTCATCGCCTGCAGCCGTGTCGTTCTCGATCGCGGCGAGGACATCGGTGATGTGCGTGTCAAGGTTCACCGCCCCGGACATCAGGTGCGACCGCTCGGCGACCCCGGTGAGCGTAATGGCGAGAACGTGGTGGCCCACCGACCGCAACGACGCGGCCAGGTCTTCGAAACACCATGCGCCGTGACACATTCCAGGAACAAGGACGTAGGTGGTGATGTCGGTCATGACTCCACGGTGCCCAGCCCGCTGCTATAAGTCCAATACCGATCAGCGCTGCTAGCTATAATTGATAGTTATGGAGCTACGTCAGCTCGAGTATTTCGTCGCCGTCGCCGAGGAACGCAGTTTCACCAGGGCAGCGCGCCGGGAACGGGTGGCCCAGCCCGCGGTCAGTGCGCAGATCCGCCGACTCGAGCGGCAGGTCGGGCAGCCTCTGTTCGAGCGGTCGAGTCGGGAGGTGCGGATCACTCAGGCCGGGATGGCGCTGCTGCCGCACGCCAAAGCGGCACTGACGGCGGTGCGCGCCGGCCAGGCCGCGGTGGACGAGGTGGCGGACCTGGTGCGCGGATCCGTGGCGATAGGAACCGTGACATTGCACCCCGTCGACACCGCCGCCCTGATGGCCGCTTTCCATGCCGACCATCCGAACGTCGAGATCACTCTCTGCACAGACCAGTCCGATGTGCTGCTGGAGAAGTTGGCAGACGGCACGCTGGACGCCGTCATCGTGTCCATCGGCGTCGACGAACACCTACCCGGCCTCGAGGTGGAGGTCATCACCGACGAGGTGATCGATGCGGCCGTGGCGCCTACGCACGAACTGGCACGGCGCCGCACACTCACGCTCGAAGCCCTCTGCGAGCATCCGCTGATCTCGTTGCCGGTGGGGACGGGACTGCGGTCACGTCTGGACAGTGCCTGCGCGGCAGCCGGATTGCAGCCACGGATCGCGTTCGAGGCGACCAGCCCCCTGGAACTGGTCAACCTCGCCCGGCACGGCCTCGGGGCCGCGATTCTGCCCCGATCCATGGCACGCCATGACGATCTGCACCCGCTTCGCATCACTCCCGAGTTGCGGGGACGGCTGGTGTGGGCATCGCGCGCGGACGCGACGAGCCCGGCCGCCCGCCTGTTCTGTGCGCGGGCCTGCCGGGAGATCAGGCCCGCGCGTGCTGCAGGCCGCGGATGACGATCTCGATCGTGATCTGTACCCGGTAGCGACGGTCCCCGTGTCGGCGGCGGTGCCTAGAGTTAGGGCCGTGAGCCCAGCCAAGACCGCATCGGACACTGACACCAAGCCGACTCTGATGCTTCTGGACGGCAATTCGCTGGCTTTCCGCGCGTTCTACGCGCTGCCCGCGGAGAACTTTAAGACGCAGGGCGGCCTGACCACCAACGCCGTCTACGGATTCACCGCCATGCTGATCAACCTGATCCGCGACGAGCAGCCCAGCCACCTCGCCGCGGCGTTCGACGTGTCCCGTCAGACGTTCCGGTTGGAGAAGTACCCGGAGTACAAGGCCGGCCGGTCGGCGACGCCCGACGAGTTTCGCGGGCAGATCGACATCACCAAGGAGGTGCTCGGCGCCCTGGGCATCACGGTGCTCGCCGAACCCGGGTTCGAGGCCGACGACGTGATCGCCACGTTGGCCACCCAGGCCGAGCACGAGGGCTACCGGGTGCTGGTGGTCACCGGCGACCGCGACTCGCTGCAGCTGGTCAGCGACGACGTGACCGTGCTGTACCCCCGCAAGGGGGTCAGCGAGCTGACCCGGTTCACGCCCGAGGCGGTCGTGGAGAAGTACGGGCTCACGCCGACGCAGTACCCGGACTTCGCGGCACTGCGCGGCGACCCCAGCGACAACCTGCCGGGGATACCGGGTGTGGGGGAGAAGACCGCGACCAAGTGGATCGCCGAATACGGTTCGCTGCAGGCGCTTGTCGACAACGTCGACCAGGTGAAGGGCAAAGTGGGCGATGCGCTGCGTGCTCATCTCTCCAGCGTCGTGCTCAACCGTGAGCTCACCGACCTCGTCAAGGATGTGCCGTTGGCACAGACCCCGGACACGCTGCGGATGCAGCCATGGGATCGCGACCAGATCCATCGGCTGTTCGACGACCTGGAATTCCGGGTGCTGCGCGATCGCCTCTTCGACACGTTGGCCTCCGCGGACCCCGAGGTGGAGGAGGGTTTCGATGTCCGCGGCGGGGCACTCGAACCGGGAACCCTGGCGGCGTGGCTCAGCGAGCACAGCCACGGCGGGCGGTTCGGGCTCGCCGTCGTGGGCAACCACCTGGCGTTCGACAGCGATGCCACCGCCCTCGCCCTGGTCGCGGCCGACGGTGACGGGCGCTTCATCGACACGACATCGCTCGATCCTGCGGATGAGGCCGCGCTGACCTCATGGTTGGCCGACCCCGGTCAGCCGAAGGCGCTGCACGAGGCGAAGCTCGGGATGCACGACGTGCAAGGCCGCGGATGGACGTTGGCGGGGGTCACGTCGGACACGGCGCTGGCGGCCTATCTGGTGCGCCCGGGCCAGCGAAGCTTCGCGCTCGACGATCTGTCCCTGCGCTATCTGAAGCGGGAACTGCGAGCCGATAACCCTGAGCAGCAACAGCTTTCGCTGCTTGACGACAGCGAGGGCGTCGACGACCAGGCGGTGCAGACGTTGCTCCTGCGGGCCAGCGCGGTGATGGACCTCGCCGGCGCGCTCGACGAGGAGTTGGCCAGGATCGATTCCTCGGCACTGCTGGGCAGCATGGAGTTGCCGGTTCAGCGCGTCCTCGCCGAGCTGGAGACCGCGGGCATCGCCGTGGACCTCGAGCAGCTTTCGGAGTTGCAGAGTGAATTCGCCGGCCAGATCCGCGACGCCGCCGAGGCGGCCTACGCGGTGATCGGCAAGCAGATCAACCTGGGGTCGCCCAAGCAGCTGCAGGTGGTGTTGTTCGACGAGCTCGAGATGCCGAAGACCAAGCGCACCAAGACCGGCTACACGACCGACGCGGACGCGCTGCAGACCCTGTTCGACAAGACCGGGCACCCGTTCCTGCAGCATCTGCTGGCACACCGCGACGCCACCCGGTTGAAGGTCACGGTGGACGGGCTGCTGAACGCGGTCGGCTCCGATGGGCGCATCCACACGACGTTCAACCAGACGATCGCTGCCACCGGGAGGTTGTCGTCCACCGAGCCGAACCTGCAGAACATTCCGATCCGCACTGAGGCCGGGCGACGGATCCGCGACGCATTTGTCGTCGGCAAGGGCTTCTCGGAGTTGATGACGGCCGACTACAGCCAGATCGAAATGCGGATCATGGCCCACCTGTCACAGGACGACGGCCTGATCGAAGCGTTCAACACCGGTGAGGACCTCCACTCGTTCGTCGCGTCCCGGGCATTCGGCGTGCCCATCGACGAGGTCACCGCGGAATTGCGGCGCCGGGTGAAGGCGATGTCGTACGGGTTGGCCTACGGGCTCAGCGCCTACGGTCTGGCTGCGCAACTGAAGATTTCCACCGAAGAGGCGAAGGTCCAGATGGAGGCGTACTTCGACCGGTTCGGCGGCGTCCGCGACTACCTCCGTGACGTCGTCGACCAGGCCCGCAAGGACGGATACACCTCGACGGTGTTCGGGCGGCGGCGGTACCTGCCAGAGCTGGACAGCAGCAACCGCAATGTGCGCGAGGCGGCCGAACGCGCGGCGTTGAACGCTCCAATCCAGGGCAGTGCCGCCGACATCATCAAGGTCGCGATGATCAACGTCGACCAGGCGATCAAGGACACCGGGTTGGCATCGCGGATGCTGCTGCAGGTGCATGACGAGTTGCTGTTCGAGGTCGCCGACGGCGAACGCGACGCCCTCGATGCGCTGGTGCGCGAGCACATGGGCAACGCCTACCCGTTGAACGTTCCCCTCGAAGTCTCGGTGGGGTACGGACGCAGCTGGGATGCCGCGGCGCACTGATCACGGTTATTGGTTAAGCCATAATCTTTTGGGCGAACCGGTGGCAATTGATCAGGGTGCGCAGCTGGGCCAGGGAGTCCTCGAGCGGCCCGATGCTGCGTTGCGCCCGGCAGAGGATGACCGCTCCCTCGATCGCGGCGATCGAGAGCGTCGCGAGTTGCTGCGCAGTGCCTTCGGGCATTCCTTCGGCCAGGAACGCGGTGTTCAACGCGGCGGTCCACTGCGCGAAGAACTCCTGCGCCTTGAGCGCCAACTCCGCAGTCTCGGTGCCGCTGATGGCTACGGAAACCACCGGACATCCCGCCGTGTAGCCGCTGTCGGTCAGCACATAACGCCAGATATCGATGAATTCCTGCAGCACTGATTCCGGACCATCGGTCGTGGCCCGGTTGAGCAGCGCGGCGATCGTGTTGCCCGCGTAGGTGAGAGCTTCGTCGATCAGCTCCGCCCGGCCACCGGGAAAGTGGTGGTATACCGAGCCTTTCGGAGCCCCGCTGCGTGCGAGAACCTCTTCGACGGTGAGGCCGTCCGCGCCACGTTCGCGCAGCACTTGGACAGCGGTGAGGACCATCATCCGGCGGGTATCTCGCGCCATCGACCCTCCATTCCCGTCAAAGAGGTTGTCTGCCAACTTCTTCGGAGTTACCCCGCCGCGATGTCGGCGGCTGAGTTGAATATGGTACAAACCATAATATCCGAAGGAAGGACGCTCACGTGGCCAATCACCCGTTCGACGACGCACTCCGGCTCGACGGCGACACGCCCGACCGGATGCGCGGGCAGACCGCAGCGGCGTGGGCCAACATGGTCGGACCGTTCGGGGGTTTGACCGCGGCGCTGCTGTTGCGGGCCGTTGAGAACCATCCCGAGCGCATCGGCGACCCCGTCGCGCTCACGGTCAACTTCGCCGCACCCGTGGCCGACGGAGAGTTCGAGATTGCGCTGTCGATCGCTCGAACCAACCGCACCAATCAGCATTGGCTGATCGAGTTGCGGCAGGACGGCGCCGTCAAGACGAACGCCACCGCGGTGTTCGGTATCCGGCGCGACACGTGGTCGGACACCGAACTCGCACCGCTGACGGTTCCGCCCCCGGATGAGGTCGAGCCGACGGGGCTGCCCGATCCGATTGTGTGGGCCGGCAATTACGAGATGCGATTCGTCGAGGGGCCGATCCCCAGGGACGGCGCGACGCCGGTTCCGTCGTCGGCGACCACACTCTGGGTGCGCGACCGACGAGGCCGCGACCTCGACTTCGCCGCACTCACCGCGATGAGCGACATCTTCTATCCGCGGGTGTTCCTGCGCCGGGGCGCCCCGTCGCCGGCCGGGACCATCTCGCTGACCACGTACTTCCATGCCGACGCCCATGACCTGTCGGCCGTCGGCACAGACTTCGTCCTGGGCCGGGCTCGGGCCAACCGATTCTCGCGCGGCTTCTTCGACCAGTCGGCTCAGATCTGGAACCGGGGCGGGGAGCTGCTGGCGACCACCCACCAACTGGTCTATTTCAAGGACTGATTCGCGAACTCATCGCCCGGCTCGGCTAGGGAGTGCGGAAGCCCGCCATCTGTGCCAGGGCCGGCGATGCACTGCGGGCCGCGTACACCCCGTAGGTCTCCTCGTGCAGCAGCCCTGACACCCGCTGATCGCCGAACCCCCGGTCGATGCGATCCCGCACGAATGCCAGTTCGACGACCTGGTGGGCGAACGTTTTCACCGACTTGCCGGCCTGTTTGCCGCCGAAGCGCGTCGCCTCGGCAACGGCCAGCTTGCGGGTCCGGATCGACCCCAGCCAGCTCGACTCGTTGGGAGTCACGACGCCCGCGGCGACCATGCCCGGCAGTTTGTCGGTCACGACGCGCTGCTCCCGGCGCCGGCTCTTGACGGCGAGCGTGATCGCCAGCCCGAACACCGGCACCATCCAGAACACGTACAGGCCGAAGTACGCCTCGACCCCCAGCAGGGACGAGCCGTTCCACATGGCGTGCAGTGTCACCGCGCCGGCGTAGCCGAGGAGAATGCAGCCGAACTTCGCGATGCCACTTTGCTTGTGCAAGGCATACCAGACCCCGATGGCGAAGAACGTCGTGAACAGCGAATGGGCGAACGGCGACATGATCAGCCGCAGCGCCGCGGTGAACAGCGAGTCGGCCAGCGTTTCACCGTTGGCGATGTAGAGGATGTCCTCCAACCAGGCGAAACCCGCCCCGACGAGCCCGGCGTAGACCAGGCAGTCGGTCAGCGAGTTCAACTCGTGGCGCCGCACCCCGGTCATCATGAGCAGCAGAAACAGGCCCTTGGCCGCCTCCTCGGTCACCGGCGCACCGACGACCAGGGTGAACGGGCTTATCCCCGCGGCCCCGGCGGGGTCGGGAACTCCGGGATTGAGCCACGCCTCGAGGAAGATCTGCAGCACCGAGGCGATGACGACCGCTGCCGACGTGCCCCAGATGAACGCGAACACGAGCAGCCGCGGCGGTTCTGGCTCCCACCTGTCCAGCCACAGGTAGGCCAGCACCACGACCGTCATCGCGATGCTGGACAGCACGAAACCGACCGAGGTCCCGACGGGGTTGGCCGCCGTCAGCAGGATGACGATCAGGCCTGCGACGGTGCCGAGGGCGATGAGCACCCCCAACGGCGCTCCGACCTTGCGGACGCGGCGCACGAACGGCGCTTGCAGTTGATGGGGCTGTCCCGGTGCGCCGGCATATGACACCACAGCAGGGTAGCGGTCGCGGGACCGAGTTTGTCCTGCATGTACCCAGTCGAGTAACCTCTACGCGTACCCGTGTGTGCACCATTGGCGGGTACAAGCCAAGAACACCAAACCGTCCCTACGATTCAACCTGTCCGGAGCAACCCACCACATGCCAAGTCCCTCCGTCACGTCTCCGCAAGTAGCCCTCAACGACATCGGCTCTGCAGAGGATTTTCTCGCCGCCATCGACAAGACCATCAAATACTTCAACGATGGCGACATCGTCGAAGGGACCATCGTCAAGGTTGACCGCGACGAAGTCTTGCTCGACATCGGCTACAAGACCGAAGGTGTCATCCCTTCCCGCGAGCTCTCCATCAAGCACGACGTCGACCCCAATGAGGTTGTGTCCGTCGGCGACGAGGTCGAAGCTCTCGTTCTCACCAAAGAGGACAAAGAAGGCCGCCTGATCCTGTCCAAGAAGCGCGCTCAGTACGAGCGGGCCTGGGGCACCATCGAGGAGCTCAAGGAGAAGGACGAGGCCGTCAAGGGCACCGTCATCGAGGTCGTCAAGGGCGGCCTGATCCTCGACATCGGCCTGCGCGGCTTCCTGCCCGCGTCGCTGGTGGAGATGCGTCGCGTCCGCGATCTGCAGCCGTACATCGGCAAGGAGATCGAGGCCAAGATCATCGAGCTCGACAAGAACCGCAACAACGTGGTGCTCTCGCGCCGCGCGTGGCTGGAGCAGACCCAGTCCGAGGTGCGCAGCGAGTTCCTCAACCAGCTCACCAAGGGCGCCATCCGCAAGGGTGTCGTGTCGTCGATCGTCAACTTCGGCGCATTCGTCGATCTCGGCGGCGTCGACGGCCTGGTCCACGTTTCCGAGCTGTCCTGGAAGCACATCGACCATCCGTCCGAGGTGGTTCAGGTCGGCGACGAGGTCACCGTCGAGGTGCTCGACGTCGACATGGATCGCGAGCGGGTTTCGCTGTCGCTCAAGGCAACCCAGGAAGACCCGTGGCGTCACTTCGCCCGCACCCACGCGATCGGCCAGATCGTGCCGGGCAAGGTCACCAAGCTCGTTCCGTTCGGCGCGTTCGTCCGCGTCGAAGAAGGCATCGAGGGCCTGGTGCACATCTCCGAGCTCTCCGAGCGCCACGTCGAGGTCCCCGACCAGGTGGTCCAGGTCGGCGACGACGCGATGGTCAAGGTCATCGACATCGACCTGGAGCGTCGCCGTATCTCGTTGAGCCTCAAGCAGGCCAACGAGGACTACACCGAAGAGTTCGAGGCGTGGAAGTACGGCATGGCCGACAGCTACGACGATGCGGGCAACTACATCTTCCCCGAGGGCTTCGACGCGGACACCAACGAGTGGCTCGAAGGTTTCGAGAAGCAGCGTGATGAGTGGGAGGCCCGCTACGCAGAAGCGGAGCGTCGCCACAAGATGCACACCGCGCAGATGGAGAAGTTCGCGGCCGCCGAAGCCGAAGAAGCGGCGCGGCCGTCGTCTCCGGCCAACGGTTCGTCGCGTTCCGAGGAGCCGAGCAGTGGTGGATCGCTCGCCAGCGATGCGCAGCTCGCCGCTTTGCGGGAGAAGCTCGCAGGCAACGCCTGATCAGTTAGTGACGACAGCAGGCCCCGGCTCATCGAGCCGGGGCCTGCGTTGTTCTCCGATACGTGCACATATCGCTTTTTGACAATGATTTTCATTAAAGGGTTCACTCGTCGCCATGACGACGATGACACGACTGGTGGCGATTTCTTCCGTAGCGATCCTCGTGGCCGCGTGCGGCACCCAAGACGCCGCACCGGACCCTGCAAGCGCCCCGACGGCAGCGTCGACAGAGACGCCAGTGGCGAAGCCGACCGAACAGGCATCCGCGACACCGCGGTTGGCGCTGAGCTACGACGGTGGCGTCCTGATCGTCGACGCGAAGACTCTCGATCCGATCGCCGACATCCCGATGCAGGGATTCGTGCGTCTCAACAGCGCGGCCAACGGCCGTCACGTGCTGGTGTCGCAATCCAATGGATTCGTGGCGCTCGACATGGGCACCTGGACCGACGCCCACGGCGATCACGGTCACCACTTCACCGCGCCACCAGAGATGACCGACATCCGCTTCGGCGGTGCGGAACCGGGCCACGTCGTCGCGCACGGCGAGATGCTGACGTTGTTCAGCGACGGAACCGGCGCCGTCGACGTGGTCGACCCCGAGTCGCTGCTCGACGGTGAGACCGAGGTGCGAAACGTCATGACGACGACCCCGCACCACGGTGTGGCCGCAGCGCGCAGTGACGGCACCGCCGTCGTGAGCGTCGGCGACGAGGATGCCCGATCCGGCGTGGTGATCGTCGATGCCGCAGGCAAGGAGATCGCGTCCAACAACCAGTGCCCCGGGCTGCACGGGGAGGCTTCGGCCGCCGAGGGGGTTCTCACTTTCGGATGCGAAGACGGCGCGCTGATCGTGCGCGGAAACGACATCCGCAAAGTCGCGAGCCCCGACCCCTACGGCCGGATGGGCAACCAGGCCGGCAGCGACGCCTCACCCGTCGTGCTGGCCGACTACAAAGCCGATCGTGACGCGGAAATCGAACGGCCACAACGCTTTTCTCTGATCGACACGGTGACGGGATCGGTGCGGCTGGTGCCGTTGGATGCCAGCTACAGTTTCCGCTCCCTGGACCGGGGGCCCGCCGGTGAGGCCGTGATCCTCGGAACAGACGGCGCCCTGCACGTCTTCGATCCGGTCACCGCGCAGCAGGTGTCTCGCATCGAGGCCATCGCCGCGTGGACCGAGCCCGACGAATGGCAGTCGCCGATGCCGAACCTGCATGTTCAGGACACGGTCGCCTATGTCAGCGACCCACAGCAGCGTCGACTTGTGGCGATCGACCTCGGGACCGGCTCGACCCTGGCCGAGACCGAGCTGCCGCAGCCGACGATCGAGCTGACGGGCGTGCGGGGCTGACCGGGGCCCGCCTGACACACTGGTGCGGTGTTGCGCATCGGGTTGACCGGAGGAATCGGAGCGGGCAAGTCGACGGTGTCCGCCACGTTCAGTGAGCTCGGAGCGATCGTCGTGGATGGCGACGTCATCGCCCGTGAGGTCGTCCAACCCGGCACCGACGGGTTGGCGAACCTGGTCGAGGCGTTCGGCGACGGCATCCTGCTCCCGGACGGCGCGTTGAACCGGCCGGCGCTGGCCGCGATCGCCTTCAGTGACGACGAGAAGCGCGCCACGCTGAACGGCATCGTGCATCCGCTTGTGGCGCATCGGCGTTCGGAGTTGATCGAACGTGCGCGCGACGACGAGAGAAACCCTGTGATCGTCGAGGACATCCCGCTGCTGGTGGAATCGCAGATGGCGCCGATGTTTCCGTTGGTGGTGGTTGTCCATGCCGACGTCGAAACGCGCGTGCGGCGCCTCATCGAACACCGCGGGTTCAGCGAGGACGACGCGCGGGCGCGCATCAACGCCCAGGCCACCGAGGATCAGCGTCGTGCGGTCGCCGATGTCTGGCTGGACAATTCCGGTAGTGCGGGCGAGCTCGTGGAGAAGGCCCGCGCGCTGTGGCACGAGCGCATCCAGCCGTTCGCCCACAACCTGCAGACCGGCACGCCGGCGCAGCCCGAGCCGCGTCTGGTGCCGCCGGACCCGTTGTGGCCAGCCCAGGCCGACCGGATTCTGGCGCGGCTGCGGACGACGTGCGGCCACCGCACCTCCCGAATCGACCACATCGGATCCACCGCGATCCCGGGGATGGACGCCAAGGATGTCATCGACATCCAGGTCACCGTCGCCTCACTCGAGATCGCCGACGAGCTCACCGACGCGCTGCTCGCCGCCGGCTATGTCCGCACGCCGATCACGCACGACGTCGGAAAGCCCGACGGGCGCAGCACGGTGGGGGAGTTCGATCACGTCGACGATGAATCGTTGTGGCACAAGCGGTTGTACTGCTCGGCGGATCCAGCACGGCCAACCAACGTCCACCTTCGGGTTTCGGGCTGGCCGGGTCAGCAGTTCGCCCTGTTGTTCGTCGACTGGCTGATCGCCAGCCCCGGGGCGCAGTCCGATTACCTGGCAATGAAGCGTCGGGTCGCCGCCCAGGGGCACGGCAGCACCGGCGCGTACGCCGACGCGAAGGAGCCGTGGTTCATCGATGCCTACCGTCGGGCGTGGGAGTGGGCCGACACCACCGGTTGGCGGCCCCGTTAGGCCGGGGGCAGCGGAACGTCGACGGGTCCGACCGGTTGATCCGGGGGCGGCGCATCGGGAGGCGGCGGCGCCGCCGGGTCCGGCGGTATCGGATTCGCCACACCGCTGACGGGCGCTTCGCAGGTGATCGCGCCGTAATCGGGGTCGTCGCGCTGCGGCAGGACTCGCGGTGCAATGAAGTCGTCGGCCTGCGCGACGATCGCGTCGTCGATGAGGATCTCGCAGTGCAGGTTGGCCGAGTAGGGCCACTCGATCGACACCCGCATGTTGGCGACCTGGGACGCAGGCAGCACCGTGTTCACCTCGAACACCCGACCCGGGACCATCGTCGGGTTGGCGGTCTGGAACTGGTCGCCTTCAGCGCGGTAGCTGATCGTCGCGCCGCGCGACACCCCGTCCACCCGCGCGCGGTAGATGATGTTGTGCAGTAACTCCTGCTCCGGCGCCGCCGCCTCGACCCCGGGCTGGGTTTCCGGATCGGCCGTCGCGACGGCGGGAATCAGTTGCCCGCTCGCCAGCATCATCGCTGCGGCACCGACGGCCGCACAGGCCGCACGCGTCCTTCTGCACGCACTCACAAGGCTGGATTCTAAGCCCCACGCCACGTCAGGGTGATGCCGATGCCCGACAGCCATCGGTCGAGGTCGTAGTCGTGCCTGGTCAGCGCCTCGACGGTGGCGAATGCGGTCAGGATCGCCCGCTCGCCGCGCTCGGGACTGAGCTGCCCGTCGCTGACGGCGGCGAGCAGTTCGTCGACGTCGGTGATCTGGACTCCCTCCCTGGTGCGCAGCACCAGGTCGAGGTAGTGATCTTCGCCTTGCCAGCGGTCCGGGCCCGGCGTGTACTCGCCGACGTCGAGGTAGAAGTCCTGGTCGCGTTCATGACCCGGGGTGAAATGGAAGACCGTCGCGCGGAGACCGAGAGAGGGCAGCAGCCAGGATTCGATGTAGTGGAACTGCGCGCGGCCGGGCGTCGGCCGGGCCATGTAGAGCCCCCACGGCTGGACGGTGTAGACGTCCACCGCCCTGACGATGCCTTTCGGATCGGTGTTGGTGCGGGCCGCGATGTCGAATATCTCGTGCTTGGGAGGATGGATGCCGATCAGGATAGGGCCTCGGGGCGGCACCGGTGTGTGGTGGAACAGAAGTTGTCGGACTGTGGTTCTACCCTGGTGAAATGGCCTTCGCGACCGAACACCCCGTGCTCGCGCACTCCGAACACCGCCCGGTGGACCAGATTGTCCGTGCGGGTGGTCGCTTCGAAGTCGTCAGTGAGTTCGAACCTGCGGGCGACCAACCCGCAGCGATCGACGATCTGGAACGTCGAATCCGCGGGGGCGAACGCGACGTGGTCCTACTCGGCGCCACCGGAACCGGCAAATCGGCGACCACAGCGTGGCTCATCGAACGTCTGCAGCGGCCCACCCTGGTGATGGCACCGAACAAGACCCTGGCGGCCCAGCTTGCGAACGAGCTTCGAGAGATGTTGCCGCACAACGCAGTCGAGTACTTCGTCTCGTACTACGACTACTACCAGCCCGAGGCATATATCGCTCAGACCGACACCTACATCGAGAAGGACAGCTCGATCAACGACGACGTCGAGCGGCTGCGGCACTCGGCGACGTCGAGCCTGCTGTCGCGTCGCGATGTCGTGGTGGTGGCGTCGGTGTCCTGCATCTACGGCCTCGGCACCCCGCAGTCCTATCTGGACCGCTCCGTGGAACTGAACGTCGGCGACGAGGTTCCCCGCGATGCGCTGCTGCGCCTGCTCGTCGACGTTCAGTACAACCGCAACGACATGTCGTTCACCCGGGGATCCTTCCGGGTCCGCGGCGACACCGTTGAGATCATCCCGTCCTATGAGGAACTCGCCGTGCGGATCGAGTACTTCGGGGACGAGATCGAGGCGCTCTACTACATGCATCCGCTGACCGGAGACGTCGTCCGCAAGGTCGACTCGCTGCGGGTCTTCCCGGCCACCCACTACGTGGCCGGGCCGGAGCGCATGGCGCACGCCATCTCGACGATCGAGGCCGAACTCGAGGAGCGGCTGGCCGAACTGGAGGGCCAGGGCAAGCTGCTCGAAGCCCAGCGGTTGCGGATGCGGACCAACTACGACGTGGAGATGATGCGCCAGGTCGGGTTCTGCTCGGGTATCGAGAACTATTCGCGGCATATCGACGGCCGCGGTGCCGGCACCGCACCGGCCACCCTGATCGACTACTTCCCCGAGGATTTCCTGCTGGTCATCGACGAGTCGCACGTGACGGTGCCGCAGATCGGTGGGATGTACGAGGGCGACATGTCGCGCAAGCGCAACCTCGTCGACTTCGGCTTCCGGCTGCCCTCGGCGGTCGACAACCGACCCCTGACGTGGGAGGAGTTCGCCGACCGCATCGGCCAGACGGTGTACTTGTCGGCCACCCCGGGCGCCTACGAACTGAGCCAGGCGGGCGGAGAGTTCGTCGAGCAGGTGATCCGGCCGACAGGTCTGGTCGATCCGCAGGTGATCGTCAAGCCGACCAAGGGCCAGATCGACGACCTGATCGGGGAGATCCGCAAACGCACCGAGCGCGACGAGCGCGTGCTGGTCACGACGCTGACCAAGAAGATGGCGGAGGACCTCACCGACTACCTTCTCGAGATGGGAATTCGGGTCAGGTATCTGCATTCCGAAGTCGACACCTTGCGCCGCGTTGAGTTGCTGCGTCAATTGCGACTGGGGGAGTACGACGTTCTGATCGGCATCAACTTGCTGCGGGAGGGGCTGGACCTTCCCGAGGTGTCGCTGGTCGCGATCCTCGACGCCGACAAGGAGGGCTTCCTGCGGTCTCCGCGAAGCCTGATCCAGACGATAGGACGCGCGGCGCGAAACGTGTCGGGCGAAGTACACATGTACGCCGACAAGATCACCGACTCGATGAAGCAGGCGATCGACGAGACGGACCGGCGGCGGGCCAAACAGGTCGCGTACAACACAGAACACGGCATCGACCCAACACCGTTGCGCAAGAAGATCGCCGATATCCTCGACCAGGTTTACCGCGAGGCCGATGACAGCGAGTCGGTGGAGGTCGGCGGCTCCGGGCGCAACGCCTCGCGCGGCAGGCGAGCCCAGGGCGAGCCCGGTCGCGCCGTGAGCGCGGGGGTATTCGAGGGCCGCGACACCGCCAACATGCCGCGGGCTGAGTTGGCCGATCTCATCAAAGACATGACCGCGCAGATGATGGCCGCCGCACGGGATCTCCAATTCGAGCTCGCCGCGAGAATCCGTGACGAGATCGCTGATCTGAAGAAGGAACTCCGTGGCATGGATGCCGCCGGCCTCAAATGACTTGATCTCAACCCCCGTTGAGGTCCTACGGTCTAGTCCGTGACCGACACCGTGAACCTCGCTTTGGGTAGCTGGCGTGAGCTCCTGGGGCCCAAGAATCTCGGGGCCTCCGCGGTCCTCGCGGGCGGCGTGGCGTTGTACGCCACCAACGAGTTCCTCACGATCAGCCTGATGCCCAGCGCCGTCGCCGACATCGGTGGCCAACGGTTCTACGCGTGGGTGACGACGGTGTACTTGGTGGGCTCGGTGATGGCGGCCACGACCGTGCACTCGGTGTTGATGCGGCTGGGTCCGCGGTGGTCGTATCTTCTGGGTCTCAGCGTGTTCGGAGTGGGCAGTCTCGGCTGTGCAGCAGCACCCAGCATGGAGATCCTGCTGGTGGGCCGCACGGTGCAGGGGGTCGCGGGTGGCCTGCTTGCCGGGTTGGGGTATGCGGTGATCAACACCGCGCTGCCGAGCCATCTCTGGACAAAAGCGTCGGCTCTGGTGTCCGCGATGTGGGGTGTCGGAACGCTGCTCGGGCCTGCCGCCGGCGGATTGTTCGCTCAATACGGCTCGTGGCGTTGGGCTTTCGGCGCTCTCATCATCATGACCACGGCGATGTCGGCGTTGGTCCCGATCGCCCTGCCGAGCCGCAGAGACACCGTTGAGTCGGTGCCCGCCGTTCGGGTCCGCGTCCCGGTGGTGTCATTACTTCTCCTCGGCGCGGCTGCGCTGTTGGTCAGTGTCGCGGGTATCCCACACGATGTGCGCGCGACCGCGGCGCTGGTCGCTGCGGGCGTGGCGCTCGTCGTGGTGTTCGTGGTCGTCGACCGCCGGCTGACCGCATCCGTCCTGCCGCCCAGCGCATTCGGTGCGGGGCCCCTGAAGTGGATCTATCTGACGCTGGGCGTGTTGATGGCCGCGACGTTGGTCGACATGTACGTGCCGTTGTTCGGCCAACGGCTCGCGCACCTGACACCGGTCGCCGCGGGCTTTCTCGGCGCCGGGTTGGCGGTCGGCTGGACGGTCGGAGAGATCAGCAGCGCATCGCTGACCCGCCACCGCGTCATCGTGAGGACCGTCGCCCTGGCTCCGCTGGTGATGGCAACCGGCTTGGCTATCGGCGCGCTGACCCAGCGTGAGGACGCTTCGGCGGTCTTCGTCGTGCTCTGGGCGTCCGGCCTGGCGCTCAGCGGCGCCGGCATCGGCATGGCATGGCCACACCTGTCCGCCTGGGCGATGAGCAAGGTCGACGATCCCGCGGAGGGCCCTGTTGCCGCGGCAGCGATCAATACCGTGCAGGTGATCTCCGCGGCATTCGGTGCTGCTTTCGCCGGTGTCATTGTGAACCTGACAGACGCCGGGGACGCCACTGCTGCGCGCTGGCTGTTCGCGTCGTTCGCGGTGCTCGCGGCCTCGGCTTTGGTGGCCTCCATCAAGAGTGGCCGTACTCCCGCCGCAAGATAGGGATCACCACGATCCGAAAGGTGTTCGTTGGGGGCCGTGTTCGGCATCGTGTCTGACAACGCGGGTGTGGCTGAGTGGCTAGGCACCGGCCTGCAAAGCCGTCTACACGGGTTCGAATCCCGTCACTCGCTCGTATGTGAGACCTTGAGGTGGCGCCGGCCGAGATGTCCTTTTCGGCCTATCCCGTTCGTCTTCTTGATGTGATTCCACCTACGGGATCGCCTCAACCTGAAGGAGAACACCGATGCCTCAGTACGCCGCTATCATCTACTCCGCTGACGTCGACTGGACCGCGCCCGAGCACGCCGCCGAGATGGCCGAGTACAACGAGTTCGGCGCGGCGCACGGCGGATCGATCCGCGGTGGTGCCGCGCTGTATCCGACCAGCACCGCGACCACCGTGCGGGTCCAAGGTGCCCGTGGCGGCGAGGTCGTGCTCAGCGACGGCCCGTACGCCGAGACCAAGGAAGCCCTGACCGGTTTCTACCTGATCGAGGCCGCCGACCTCGACGAGGCCTTGCGCATCGCCGCGGACATCCCCGCCAGCTGGGGTGGGGCCGTCGAGGTGCGTCCGGTCATCGAGTTCGGGGGGTGAGTTCAGCCGAAAGGCAACTGGCCGAGACGATCCGGGCCGAGGGTGCGCGCATCCTGGCCACCCTGGTCCGGATCGTCGGCGACCTGCACATCGCCGAGGACGCGGTGCAGGACGCCGCGATGCGCGCGCTGCGGCAGTGGCCGGTCACCGGCATCCCGGACTCGCCGCGGGCCTGGCTGACCGTCACGGCCCGGCGGGCGGCCATCGACGTTCTGCGCCGGGAGGGCGCCCGGAATGCGAAGGAACGTGCCGCCGTGGACCTGTGCTTCGACGACGAACCACCCGAGCCGGTGGTCCAGGACGACATGCTGCGGCTGATCTTCACCTGCGCGCATCCCGCGCTGTCGCTGGAGGCGCAGGTCACCCTGGCGCTGCGGGTGCTGTGCGGGCTGTCGACGGCGCAGATCGCCTCGGTGCTGCTGAGCAGTGAGGCCGCCGTGGCAAAGCGGTTGACCCGCACCCGGGCCAAGATCGCCCGGGCCGGCATCCCCTATCAGGTGCCGTCGGCCGCCGACCTGCCTGCGCGGCTCGCCGCGGTGTGCGCGGTCGTGTTCACCCTCTACACCAGCGCCCACACCGCAATCTCAGGCCCGCACGTCAGCGACGTCGACGGCTGCCGGGAAGCGGTCCGGCTCGCCCGGCTGGTTCTCGACCTGATGCCCGACGAGGGCGCCCCGATGTCCGTGTTGGCGCTGCTGTTACTGACCGAGGCCCGTCGCGGCGCCCGCGCCGACGCTGGCGGTCATCCGGTGGTGCTGGCCGAGCAGGATCGTGGAGCGTGGGACCCGGCGGCGATCGAGGAGGGGTGCCGGTTGCTGGACACGTCGCTGCGCCGCTCCGGCGGCATCGCCGACCCCTACCAGTTGCAGGCGGCGATCGCGGCCGAGCACGCCCGCGCCGCGTCATACCGCGACACCGACTGGGCCGAGATCGTGCGCCTCTACACCCTGCTGGTCGAGGTGCAGCCCAGTTCGGCCAGCCGCCTCGCACGAGCGGTTGCGGTGGCCGAACACTGGGGGCCGGCGGCGGGCTTGGCAGAGCTGGCCGAACTCGAACCCGACCAGCGCTGGCATGCCGTGCGCGCCGAGCTACTGGCCCGCGACGGGCGCTATGCCGACGCGATCGACGACATGACGGCCTCGCTGGCCGGTCCCGTCAGCGATGCGGAGGCCGACCATCGGCGGGCACTGATTGCGCGGTGGACTCGGCAAGCGCCTTGATCCCGACGAGCGTCGCGGTCATGCCCTGTCGGGAAGACCCCCGCTCACAATTGGCTGGACCCTCTGCTCACGCTAACGTCGCCCGGGTGCCACCCATCCGTCCGCGCGGTGGCGACGAAGAATGTTCGCGGCCAGGGATTGCGCTCAGTTCGGCGCGGGTGGCCGCCCAGTGAAGAGGGAGCGCCGTGTGAACCGCATCGTGAAGTTTGTCAACCAGGTCGGAGAGTCCGTGCTGTCGATTGTGGGTGTCCGGACCGTCGAGGAACCGCACTACATCAGGCGGCCCCTGACGGAGACGGTCGAGATTCGTCAGTACGGTCCCCGGATCGCCGCCGAGACCACCGTCGCCGGTGAGAAGCAGCGTGCACTCAATACCGGCTTTCGCCGGTTGGCCGGTTACATCTTCGGCGGCAACCACCGCAAGGCGGACATCGCGATGACCGCGCCGGTCAGTCAGCAGCCGTCAGGCGGTGAGGACATCGCCATGACGGCTCCGGTCTCACAGACCGGCAGCGCCGAGGCGGGGTGGACGATCCGTTTCTACATGCCGTCAAAGTGGTCGATGGAGACGCTTCCCGCTCCCGACGACGAGGATGTGCGCCTGGTGAAGGTGCCTTCGGAGACGATGGCGGTGTTGCGATTCAGCGGTGATCGTGGCCCCAGTGCAATCGCCGATCGCACCGATGAGTTGCTGAAAGTCCTGCACGACAACGCAATCCAGCCGACCGGAGACACCGTCGCCTGGTTTTACGACCCGCCGTGGACGCTGCCGTTCCGTCGGCGCAACGAAATCGTGGTCCCGGTAGAGGCTTAGGCCGTCGCTCGGTCGTCCGCTTTTCCGCTGCTGTCCGGACGCAGCGCGTTTGTCTCGCACCCCGTCACTCGGTCGCGTAGAGGAGCGCGTAGAGGAGTAGGACGGGTGTGTTCGCTGGCATGATGTGCCTTTGCCGATGACGGCAAGAGAGGCAGATTGATGAGCAGCGACGTCACCGAAACTGATCTGGTCGGGGGAGTGCCTCGCCGACGGATCGTCATTGCCTCGATGGTGGGCACCACGATCGAGTTCTACGACTTCTATATCTACGCCACGGCGGCCGTTTCGGTATTTCCACATCTGTTCTTTCCCAAGAGCGATCCGACGACGGCGCTGCTGGCGTCGCTGGCCACTTTCGGCCTCGCCTTCGTCGCCCGCCCGGTGGGGTCGGTGGTGTTCGGCCATTTCGGTGATCGCGTGGGCCGGAAGGCCACCCTTGTGGGCTCCCTGCTGCTGATGGGCATCGCGACGTTCGCCATCGGATTGCTACCGATCTACGCCCAGGTGGGGATCGTCGCACCCGCGCTGCTGGCGATCCTTCGCTTTTCCCAGGGCCTCGCGCTGGGCGGTGAGTGGAGCGGCGCGGCACTGCTGGCTACCGAGACCGCCAAACCCGGGAAGCGTGGCTGGGCAGCCATGTGGCCGCAGCTCGGAGCGCCGTTGGGATTCCTGCTCGCCAACGGACTGTTCCTGACGCTCATCATCTGGCTCGGGCACAGCAACGTGAAGCCCGATCTGGACGGCACCTTCTTGACCTGGGGTTGGCGCATCCCGTTCCTGCTGAGCGCCGTGATGGTCGCCATCGGTCTCTACGTGCGGCTGCGTATCGTCGAGACGCCGGTGTTCACCCGCGCCGTCGCTCGGGGCGAGAAGGTGAAAACGCCGCTGGCCGAGGTCTTCCGGACCAGCTGGCGTCAGCTGATCATCGGAACCTTCGTGATGTTGGCGACCTACACGATCTTCTACATCGTGACGACGTGGGCGTTGAGCTTCGGCACCGGCAAGCGGCCACCCGACGGCAAGGGCCTGGGATTCGCCTATGTCGATTTCCTGCAACTGCAGCTGATCGCCGTGCTGTTCTTCGCAGGCACGCTGCCGCTGTCCGGCTGGCTCGCCGACCGCTTCGGGCGCCGCCGCGTTCTGCTGATCGTCACCGTGGGCATCATGGCCTACGGCGGACTGTTCGGTCCGATGCTCGGCTCCGGCGACGTCTCCTACGGCACGATGATGCTCTTCCTGATCATCGGGATGACGTTGATGGGCTTCACTTTTGGGCCGATGAGTGCCGTGTTGCCGGAACTGTTCCCGACCAATGTGCGCTACACGGGTTCCGGGATCTCCTACAACGTGGCGAGCATCCTGGGCGCTGCGGTGGCGCCATTCATCGCGACATGGCTGGCGACCCAGTACGGCGTCGGCTGGGTAGGCCTATACCTCTTCATCGCCGCGTCGCTGAGCCTGATCGCGATCCTGATCATGCGCGAAACCAAAGACGCCTCGCTGGACACCGGCGAGCGGGTCGAGCCTGTGCCCTAGCGATTATCCCCGGACCTTGCCCATTGACGTGATTGTTGCAACACAAAATGGCAACTGTTGGATCACCGTTGAGTCGCCGCGGTGTGCACATTTGCTGGGATGTGTCAACGTTGTCGCGTGAGCACACGCCGGGTACGCCATTTCCTCAGTGTTGCGGTGGTGGCGGCCTCGGTCCTGTCTCTCTCTACCGTCAGCATGCCCGTTGCTGCGGCAGCCACGTGCTCCGATGTCCAGGTGATCTTCGCCCGAGGAACGAGCGACAAGCCGGGATTCGGGCTCGTGGGAAAGACATTCATCGACACGCTGAAATGGAAGCTGCTCGGAAAGAAGGTCACCAGCTACGCCGTCAACTATCCGGCCAGCTGGGATTTTTCGAAGTCGACCTCGCAGGGCGCACTCGACGCCAACAGGCGCGTTCAGGAGGTGGCCGCTGCGTGTCCGAACACCAAGATCGTGCTGGGTGGGGTGTCGCAGGGGGCGGGGGTGATCGACCTGATCACCGTCGGCAATCGAAAGATCTGGTTCTTCACCACCGCACCGCTGCCGAACGCGATGGTCAACCACGTCGCAGCGATTGCGGTGTTCGGGAATCCGTCCCGTGACCTGCCGACCCTCGGCCCCCTCACCAAGATCAGCCCGCTCTACGGTTCGAAGGCCATCGACCTGTGCGCATTCGGGGATCCGTATTGCTCGGCGGGGATGAACATGCTTGCCCACTACTCCTACCCGTGGAACGGAATGGTCAACGAGGCCGCGACGTTCGTTGCACGCAAGGTGCTCAACAAGTCCACCTGATGCGGGCCAGCAAACGATGACCGCTCGTTGACTCGAATTGCTCACGACCCCAACGCTTCTTGTGCCGTTCCTGCCCCGGGTCACCGAAGCGGCTCTGGCCCGTATCGGTTCGGTAACCGTCCCGAATACCACTTGAGTAACTTCTGTAACACGATACGTTTCTCTGCAGGTGGGGGCGCCGAAGACGAGTTCAAGGAAAGACCATGGCAGGCACAATGAACCGCCTCGGTGTGACGACGGCCGCCGCCGTGATGGTGTTTCCGTTCATGGTGTGGTGTGGTTCCGCGGCGGCTCAGCCGAGCCCGGGCGTGCCCTGCCTGGAACTCATGCAGCAGTTGGCCGCTGAACCACCGACCGTTCCCGAATCTCTGGACACCGCGGCCACCGCGCTGAACAGCGTTGTGCCCGAAGCGCCGGCACTCCCGCCGGTGCCCGTGGAAGACGTCGTCCACGGTGTGACCGCACTGGCGGCTCCCGGTCCGGTACCCCCGCCGTTCGAGGCACCGCCGGTGGTTCCGCTGGTCGCCGACGCGCTTCCTCTTCCTCCTGTGGGCGCTCCTGCCGCTCCGCTGGTTCAGGCGGCGGCGGTGCCGGCTCCGCCAGTTCCGCTTGCCGCAGTGCCGATTCCGGCGATACTTCCTCCGATACCGCCCGTTCCGGTCGTCGCTGGTGCACCCGCGGCAGCACCACTCTTCGAGGCGGCGGCTCCCGTGCCACCCCCACCGCCGATCGTTGAACCCGCCCCCGCAGTGTTGGCCCCCCTGAGTCTGCCCGTGGAGGCGCCTCCTGCGGCACCGTTGGATGCACCGCCGCCGGCGGCAGCACCGCCCCCCGGCCCGCCGCCAGCCCCGGCAGTGGCGGAGGCCATTCCTGCGCCGCCGGCCGTGTCGCCGCCGCCCGCGGAACCCGTTGTGGCTGAGGCCATCGAGGTATCCGCTCCCGCGCCTGCAGCCTCCGTGGCAGCCGCACCGGAGGCGGCCCCGTTGATACAGGAGGCCGCCGTCCCCGTCGCCGCGCCAGCGCCGGTCGTACCCGTCGTACCCGTCGTACCTGCGCCTGTGCCCGTGATTCCGGTGGTGCCCGTCGTGCCGGCGGGCGCGCCGCTGGCGGCTCCTGCGGCGCCCATACCCGCGGTGCCACTCGGCAATGCGCTGCCGGGACTGCCGCTGCTACCGGCCACATTGCCGGTGCCGCAAGACTTCGTCTGCGAGGGAACCGCCTGGTCTGCTGAACGACCGTCCGCCGAGGGCGACGTGGCATCGCCAGTCCACCCAGAGGGGCGCCGCGACCAGTGGTGATCCCCGCCACACACTCCCGTTGCTGCAGTGCGTAATTGACGACGGTGATCGTTCATGATCCGCCGCGGGTGTACCCGTCGTCACGTGATGCGGGTCAAGGTGACGTTGCCGGCGCGATGAGGCCCGTTCCTGGGCGAATGCAATCCCGGTGTGGTGATTCGTACCCATGTTCGGCTGATGCCGGGTTAGTGTCGGTGGCGTTGCAACTGACACTGGGAGGATATGGATGAGCGCCTATCAAACCGTGGTGGTTGGTACGGACGGGTCGGACTCGTCATTGCGTGCCGTCGACCGTGCCGGTCAGATCGCCGCCGGTGCCAACGCGCGGGTCATCGTCGCGACTGCCTACTTCCCGCAGAGCGAGGATCAGCGAGCCGCTGACGTGCTCAAGGATGAGGGCTACAAGATGTCGGGCAATGCCCCGATCTACGCGATCCTGCGTGAGGCGCGCGACCGTGCCAAGGCCGCCGGTGCCCAGAACGTCGAAGAGAAGGCCGTCGTCGGCGCCCCGGTGGACGCACTGGTCGATCTCGCCGAGGAAGTGGGCGCAGACCTGCTGGTCGTCGGCAACGTCGGACTCAGCACCATCGCAGGCCGACTGCTCGGATCGGTGCCTGCCAACGTCGCGCGGCGCTCGAAGAGCGACGTGCTGATCGTCCACACCTCCTGACCGGAGCTCACCGATCGGTAACCCCGGGTGGGCAGAGGTGTCAGCCCGGGGTTCCTGGTGCGTCGGGCGTCAATGGCTGCGTGGACTCGCTGAGTGACTTCCAAAATACGATCTTGTCGTCGTCGGCCCCGTAGAACTGACGGATCCGAGCCTCTTCCCGGTAGCCATGGTTGCGGTAGAAGGTCCGAGTCTGCGCGTACTGATCGGTCGAGGACGTCTCGACGATCAACACTCGCGCGACATCATCGCCCCTGGATTTCAGCTCATCTTCTACCTGCTTGATGAGAGAGCCACCCAGTCCGTGCCCCTGCTCCTGGGGTGCGACTGCGATGAAGTACAAGTTCCACATCCGGTCGGCGAATGGCTCCGGCGCGTAGTGGGCTGCGGCAACGACCGCTTGTGAGGCGTCTTCCAGGACCAGCCAACGATGATCGGCAAGTGAGCCATCGAAGAACCCAGCGAGCATCTCGTCGAAGAGTCCGACCTCATCGACGCTGAACATGTCGGCCGCTACGGCAATCTGTTTGATTCGTTCGACATCGGCGGTGCTTGGAGTCCGGATCACGGGCAAAGGCATGATGTGTAGTGGAAGGCGTGCCTGCGAACGTTACGCGCTGCTCGGAACGGTCTGCCGTGACGAGAGCGCCTTCGGTGGACGTCCCGGGAGTGACATCGGGGGCTTCGAAGCCCCAACGGGTTACCACCCTCGCTCGCGCCACTCTGCTAGGTGAGGCCGCTCAGCGCCAAGTGTCGTGTCGTCGCCGTGGCCGGGGTAGACGATCGTGGCGTCCCCGTAATGGCCGAACACCTTGGTTTCGAGGTCTGTCATGAGCGATTCGAAATCTTCTGGGCGGGTAGTCCGTCCAGGACCGCCCGGAAACAGGCAGTCTCCGGTGAACAGCTGCACATTGTCACCGGCGGCCGGGCCGCTCAACGCGAGCGCCACCGACCCGGGCGTGTGGCCGCGAAGGTGGATGACATCGAACCGCAGCTCGCCGATGTCCACGGTGTCGCCGTCGGCCAGCAGTCGATCGGGTCTGACGGGCAGCGGTCCGGCGTCCAACTCGTGCGCGGCGGTCGGAGCCTCGGTGGACCCGACGACGTCGGAGAGCGCCATCCAGTGATCCTGGTGCTGGTGGCTGGTGACGATCAACGACAGGGTCGGCGCGTACCGCTTGATCAGTTCGAGCAGGATGGGCGCGTCGTTGGCAGCGTCGATGAGTAGGGTTTCGCCCGTTTGGGAACAGGTCACCAGGTAGGCGTTGTTATCCATGGGTCCGACGGACACCTTGACTACCGAGGCGCCGGGGAGGGTGCGGCGAGCTGCGGTCTGCGACTCGACATGGCCGGTGTAGTGGTCGTCGACGACGGTCATGCTGGCTCACGTTACTTCCCGGCCGGCGGCCACCGACGGGCACTGGCTCAGGTTTGTCGGTACCGACACCTAGCATGTGTCTGTGGTGCGTCTGCCGAACGACAAGGCACCGCAAGTGAGTGTTGGAAGAGGACTTGAGAGGACTCTGTTGGCTGACCGCCTGATCGTCAAGGGTGCCCGGGAGCACAATCTTCGTGGCGTGGATCTCGACCTGCCGCGCGACGCGATAATCGTGTTCACCGGGCTTTCGGGCTCCGGTAAATCGTCGTTGGCGTTCGACACGATCTTCGCCGAAGGGCAGCGACGCTATGTCGAGTCGCTGTCGGCCTATGCGCGCCAGTTCCTCGGCCAGATGGACAAGCCCGACGTCGACTTCATCGAGGGGCTGTCGCCCGCGGTGTCGATCGACCAGAAGTCCACCAACCGCAACCCGCGCTCGACCGTCGGCACCATCACCGAGGTGTACGACTACCTCCGCCTGCTCTACGCCAGGGCGGGCACCCCGCACTGCCCGGTGTGCGGAGAACGCATCGCCCGCCAGACGCCCCAGCAGATCGTGGACCAGGTGCTCGCCATGGACGAGGGTCTGCGGTTCCAGGTTCTCGCGCCGGTGGTCCGCACCCGCAAGGGTGAGTTCGTCGACCTCTTCGACAAACTCAACACTCAGGGGTACAGCCGGGTCCGGGTCGACGGGGTGGTGCACTCGCTGACCGACCCGCCGAAGCTGAAGAAGCAGGAGAAGCACGACATCGAGGTGGTCGTCGACCGCCTGACCGTCAAGGCCAGCTCCAAACAACGCCTCACCGACTCCGTCGAGACGGCATTGAACCTCGCCGACGGCATCGTGGTGCTCGAGTTCGTCGACCGGGAAGACGATCATCCCCACCGGGAGCAGCGGTTCTCCGAGAAGCTGGCCTGCCCGAACGGGCATCCGTTGGCCGTCGACGATCTCGAGCCCCGGTCGTTCTCGTTCAACTCGCCGTACGGGGCCTGCCCCGAGTGCATCGGGCTCGGCATCAAGAAGGAGGTCGATCCCGACCTCGTCGTGCCCGACCCCGACCTGACCCTGGCCGAGGGCGCCATCGCACCCTGGGCGATGGGGCACACCGCCGAGTACTTCACCCGCATGCTGTCCGGTCTCGGCGACCAACTCGGTTTCGACGTCGACACCCCGTGGAAGAAGCTGCCCGCCAAAGCGCGCAAGGCGATTCTCGAGGGCTGCGACGAGCAGGTGCACGTCCGGTACAAGAACCGCTACGGCCGAACCCGCTCCTACTACGCGGACTTCGAGGGCGTCATGGCGTTCCTGCACCGCCGCATGGAACAGACCGACTCCGAGCAGACCAAGGAGCGCCTCGAGGGCTTCATGCGCGACGTGCCGTGCCCCGAATGCGACGGCACCCGTCTCAAGCCCGAAATCCTGGCGGTCACAATGACGGCGGGGAAGTTCGGCGCGAAGTCGATCGCTCAGGTCGCCGAGCTGTCGATCGCCGACTGCGCGGAGTTTCTCAACGCGCTCACTCTGGGCACCCGGGAGCAGGCCATCGCCGGCCAGGTGCTCAAGGAGATCCAGTCGCGGCTGGGGTTCCTGCTCGATGTCGGGCTGGAGTACCTGTCGCTGTCGCGGGCGGCGGGCACGCTGTCGGGCGGTGAGGCGCAACGCATTCGGCTGGCCACCCAGATCGGGTCGGGTCTGGTCGGCGTGCTCTATGTGCTCGACGAACCGTCGATCGGGTTGCATCAGCGCGACAATCGCAGGCTGATCGACACCCTGGTGCGGCTGCGCGATCTCGGCAACACCCTCATCGTGGTCGAACACGACCTCGACACCATCGCGCACGCCGACTGGGTCGTTGACATCGGGCCTGCGGCCGGCGAGCACGGCGGGCAGATCGTCCACAGCGGGACCTACGAGGACCTGCTGAAGAACCCGAATTCAATTACCGGGGCTTATCTTTCGGGCAAAGAGCAGATCGAAGTGCCGCTGTTGCGCCGCGTCGCCGACAAGAAGCGCCAGCTCACCGTCGTCGGTGCCCGTGAGCACAACCTGCGCGAGATCGACGTGTCGTTCCCGCTCGGGCTGCTCACCGCGGTGACGGGCGTCTCCGGTTCGGGCAAGTCGACGCTGGTCAACGACATCCTGGCGTCGGTCCTGGCCAACAAGCTCAACGGCGCCCGCCAGGTTCCCGGACGGCACACCCGGATCAACGGCGTCGACCAACTCGACAAGCTGGTTCGGGTCGATCAGTCACCGATCGGTCGGACGCCGCGATCGAATCCGGCGACCTACACCGGGGTGTTCGACAAGATCCGCACCCTATTCGCGGCGACCACCGAAGCCAAGGTCCGCGGCTACCAGCCCGGCCGATTCTCCTTCAACGTGAAGGGCGGCCGTTGCGAGGCGTGCTCCGGTGACGGCACGATCAAGATCGAGATGAACTTCCTGCCGGATGTCTATGTGCCATGCGAGGTGTGCCAGGGCGCCCGCTACAACCGCGAGACGCTCGAGGTGCACTACAAGGGCAAGACCATCGCCGAGGTGCTCGACATGTCGATCGAGGATGCCGCCGAGTTCTTCGCGCCGATCACGTCGATCCATCGCTACCTCAAGACGCTGGTCGATGTCGGGTTGGGCTACGTCCGACTGGGCCAGCCGGCACCGACGCTGTCCGGCGGCGAGGCGCAGCGCGTCAAGCTGGCGTCCGAGCTTCAGAAGCGCTCGACCGGTCGCACGATCTACATTCTCGACGAGCCGACCACCGGGTTGCACTTCGAAGACATCCGCAAACTGTTGATGGTGATCAACGGCCTTGTGGACAAAGGCAATACGGTCATCGTCATCGAGCACAACCTCGACGTGATCAAGACCTCGGACTGGATCGTCGACATGGGTCCCGACGGGGGATCGGGCGGCGGCACCCTGGTCGCGACGGGCACCCCGGAAGACGTCGCCGCCAACGTCGACAGCTACACGGGGCACTTCCTGGCCGAATCGCTCGGTGTGGCGCGGCCGAAGCCGGCCAAGACTCGTAGCCGTCGGAAGGTCAGCGCCTGAGCGAGCACCGACTGTGTCTGTCGCCGTGACGATCCGGCCGACCGCACCGGACGACATTGACGCGATCGGTGCGATCTACGCGCAATACGTGCAGACCGGCGTCGCCACGTTCGAGCTCACCGCCCCGGATCGCGACGAGTTGCTGCGCCGGTTCGACACGATCACCTCCGCCGGATTGCCATATCTGACAGCGGAACTCGACGGCCAAGTAGCCGGCTACGCCTACTGCGCGCCGTGGAAGACCCGGCCGGCCTATCGGCATACGGTGGAGGACTCCATCTACGTCGCACCTGACGCCGTCGGCAACGGCGTCGGTGGCCGGCTCCTGGACGGCGTGCTCGGCGCGTGTCAGGAGGCAGGGATCCGACAGGTCATCGCCGTCATCGTGGACGCGGAGGCGGACGCGTCTCTCGCGCTGCACCGCCAGCGCGGCTTCGTCGACACCGGTCGACTTGCGGCGGTGGGGTTCAAACACGGCCGATGGCTGGACACGATCCTGCTGCAGCGCAGTCTCTAGCTGCCCTTGCTCGCCGGTGACGGGAATCGCGGGCTGATGCGCACCCCGCCGAGCCATTCGGTCAGCTCGTCGGCGCGTGCCGAGAGCTCCTTGAGCGCTCGGCGGCCGACATTTTCGAGCATCACCAGCTGAACGCGGCCGTCGGCATCCTGACGCCACGCACCCACGACGCGTCCGTCCACCCACACTGTCGGGCCCGCATTGCCGTTGCGATCAAAGACCTGACCGCGGTGCGGGCCGAGATACCAGTCGCGGTCGAACCATCCCATAGTCGTGACGTCCAGGCCAGGCAGCAACGCACACCACGGCGGCACTTCGGCTTCCGGCTCGTCGTCACCGGGCAACACGAAGCCGGGCGTTCCGTCCATGTCGATCTCGACGGCATCGAGATCTCGCAGTGCCTCCCGGGCCCAACCGAGGGCGTTGCCGAACCACCATTTGATGTCGGTGACGGTGGCCGGGCCGAACGCTCCCAGCCATCGCCGCACCAGCTGCGCCCGTGCGGTCTCGGCGGCGACGGTGTCGGCGGGCGCCAGCCAGTCACCGGCGGTAACCCAGCGGGGCCGCGACGTCGTCCACCCGCCGTCGTTCGGGCCGCGGACGATGTCTCCTCGCGCCGAGAGCAGCGTCAACACCCGGGGCGCCAGGTGGCCTTCGCCGCCCCACGACTTTCCCGGCGCCGGATCGTACGTCCCGGTCAGCTCGGGCAACGCCTCACGCAACTGGCGGGCCGTGCACGCTCCGCTTCGTCCCAGGTGATCGAGCACTGCCGAACACGCGGCAGCCAGCCACGCCGTGCCGTCGGCAGCCACACCCGCACCCTCGGCGTCGGCGACGAGGCGGCGGTGCTCGTTAGCGGCCACCCGGTCGCTGGCCGCCGACTGGATCGACGGCAGATCCTCAGGACGCACCACCCACAGCGTGCGCCGCATCGCCAGATGCTTGACCACGGTGTGGTCGTCGTAGAGCGCTGCGTGCATATCGGCCACCGAGCAGCCCGGTATCCGGGCCCAGGCCGATAGATACGGCGTGGTCGGATCGGTGGAGTGCAGACCCACCAGCGTGCCGGTCAGCGCGTCGATCGACGCCGCCGGGGAACCGGCCGCCAGATGATGGCGTCTGGCCAGCCGGGCCCGCCGCTCGTCCACAGTGAATGACCGCATCGATGTCGAACCGTACCGTCGGTCCCCGACATCATCGCGGCAGCGCCGGCACGAAGTTGGGATCGGTAGCGCGGCGGGCCGCCTTGAATTCACCTCGACGACGCCACTGAGGCGAAGCACGAACGAAGGGAAACATCGTGGAGGGAATGACGGCGATGAAGCGGGTTGTCACAGGTGTGGTCGGGCTGGCCGCGGGTGCCGCGATGCTGGTGGGATGTTCGGACGACAAGGGCACCACTGCCTCGAGCTCGGCGGAGAGCTCGCAGGCCTCCACGGCCTCGGACACCCAGGTCGCCAGCGGCGGCAAGACCGAGGTCAAGGTCGACGGCGCCGATCTGGCCGGCCTCGACCTTAATTCGGTCACCTGCGTCAAGCAGGCAGGCAAGATCACCGTGGCCAGTGGGGCGGTCGGAGGCCAGCAGGGGCTGGGAATCGTCATGACCGACGAGGCCACACCGGTGGTCGAATCGCTCGGCATGGTGGTCGACGGGAACGCACTCGCCGTCGCCAACGCGATGGGCGCCAAGACCGGCTCGGCCGAGGTCACCGTCGACGGTGACAGCTACACGATCACCGGCGAGGCCGCCGGCGCCGACATGAGCAACCCGATGGCCGGCATGATCACCAAACCGTTTACGGTAACGGTGACCTGCAGCTGATCGGTCCGGCCGGGACAGCGGCGGACGTGCCAGACGCGTCCGCCGCTTCCTATGATTGCGCGGTGACGATGCCAGGTGACATCGAGCGAGACCTCGAGCAGACCCGCCACCTTGCCTTCGCTGCCCACGAAGAGGCGGCCAAGGATCTGCTGCTGTCGCTGATGCCCGCTGTCGAGCAGGCCGACCGCGACGATCTGATGCTGGAGATCTACGCCCAACTCGGCGAGATCTATCTGGTTCGCACGGCCTATGACGGGGTGGCGGAATGTCTGAGCCGGATGCGCGACTGCCTGGCGGCACATTCACGAGCCCAGGCCGGGACGGCCGAGATCGACCGCATGATCCGCCGCTACACCCGGCGGGCCCTTTTCCTGCAGACGGGGCTGGCGGCGGCGCATGGCGAGCACGAGGCTGCCGCGACATCCCTCGGGCAGCTGACCGGGGACACCGTGATGTTCTCTGATCTCGCGGCCGAACACTCCTATCTGGTGACCCACGCGCAGATCCTCTGCGCCGTCGCGCTCTGCGACGACGACCTTCACGTGCAGTCAATACCGTTGTGGGAAAAGGTTTTCGACGCGATCGATGGTCCGGGAGACGGCACCGACTTCGACGACACCCTCAGGGTGCTCGCAGGCACCGGCTACGGCCGGTTCTGCGTCGAGACCGGGCGTCTGACCGAAGCCGAACCCTGGCTGCGCCGGGCCGGAGCGAGGGCGCAGGCACGAGGCTGGCAGCTGGCCGCCTCCAGAACCCAGCTGGAGCGCGCCACCGCGGCGTGGTCGGCGGGCAATCGGCCGCTGGCCCAGGACCTGGTGCACCAGGCGTACCCCGCCATCGCCGAGCATGCCCGCGCTCACGACGTGTCCCGATGCTGGCTCTACTTCGGCCTGCTCAGCATCTCGGTCGGCGCGCTCGACGATGCCGACGAACGTCTCGGCCATGCAGAGCGACACTGGCGCGAGATCGGTCGGCCACTGCATATTCACCGAATCTTGTTGCAGCGCAGCTGGGTTGATATCCTTCGCAAGGACTTCGCCGCGGCGGCCGAACGCGCCACCGCCGCCCGCGAACTGCTCGACAGCTGGCCGCGGCACAGCTGGCTGCAGTACGCCAGGCTCGACGACCATCTGGGTTCGATCTTGCGGGCCCAGGCATTGGCCGATCCGGACACCGCCGGGGAGAAGTTCCGGCAGGCGGTTGATCTCAAGGTCCCTGCAGCCCTGGCCGTCGACTCGGTCCGGTATGCCCTCGGCGATGCCGATGCCCGGATGCGCTGGGCAACCCACGTGTCGGCCCGCATGCTCGCCGGCGCCTTCGCGGTCGCCTGGGAGTGGGGACAGACCGCATTGGTGAGTGAACTCATCGAATACCATTGCGCACGAGGAACCTTCACAGCACCCGACGCGTCCCAGCCGGTGGACTGGGCGGACACCGCCACAGCCGCGGTGCCCGTCGACGACAGCGGCGAGTACGCCCTCGTCGCGGCCGGACCCGAGGTGACGGGCACCGGGCCGCTCACCAAACTGGGTGCTCTTCCGCCGCTGCGGATGGATCCCGCAGCCGAGCACGTTCTGGTGCGCTACCGCGAACTCGCCCACCAGCGGTACGGCCGCGAGGTGACCGCCGGCGATGCGGAGTGGTCGACATGGCCATGACCACTGCGAGCCCCACTCTGGTGCTGCGCTACGCAGATGTCGGCGTCGCCACCTATGCCAGCCTGCGGGTGGTCGGACAGCCGGACGCGACGGTCACATGGGTGATCGACGATGCCACGCTCGCGACCGTTCGCGATCTGCTGACCGACGCGCTGCCCGATCCGAGAACAGCGGAGACCTCTCGGGAGGCGATCGAACGTGCCGTCACCGCAGGGTCTTTCGCGAACCACGCCGCAGAACAGGAACTGGCGAACATCCTCGGCGAAAGCCTGATCCCCCCGGCGGGATGGCAGTTGATCACCGAGTGCGCGGCGTCGCCGCTACCCGCGCTGTTCGTTGCGCCGACCTCGAGGCTGGCCACCGTGCCCTGGTCGGTGTTGGCCTTGAACACCGGCGGCGACGCTCCGCGACTGATCGAACTGGCCGACATCCTGATGGCCGTGCCCCCCAACATCGCCAACTCGCCACGCCGTCCAAGCCCATGGGACCAACGGCGCGACGGTGCGCCGCTGCTGATCCTCGATCCACGGGTCCCCGGGCAGCGGCCCGACTCGGCGCTCGGATCGGTGCTGGGCAGACCCGACGCGCACAGCCAGCTGGCCCGGTACTTCGCGGCACTGATGGAGCGCGGGAACGTCCTACCCACGGTGGACAACGCCGTCGAACTGTTCCGCAGCGCGGACGCCGACCGCGGGTGGCTGGCCGAACAGCTCACCCGACAGCCCAGCAGGCTGCTGTTCGTCGGCCATGCCACCGCCGCCGACGGCGATGTCGGCCGCGCGGATCGCGCAGCAGTGCACCTGGCTGACCACCAGCCACTGACCGCCGCCGACATGATGACGGCGAAACTGCCCTTCCCGCCCCGCGCGGCGTTGTTGGCGTGCTCGTCGGGCGGCGATTACCGCTTCGACGAAGCGACCGGACTGGTCGCCGCGCTGATCCTGGGCGGCGCGGTGCTGGTGACCGCAACACTGTGGTCGCTGCCCACCACCGCCGGATACCGTCAGTTCTGCAGCGCTGCAGGAGAATTAGCTGACCCCATGGGCGAGGCCGTGATGGCGGTCGACACCGCACACCAAGCCGAGGACGCCGGTCGGGCGGTGAACTCCTGGCAGCGTGGGCAGATGAACCGGTGGCGTGCCGGAGACGTCACCGCCAGCCCGCTGTGGTGGGCCGCACTGGCCACCTTCGCCGTGGACGGGTCGCGATGACCGCCGGGGTGATCAACCGCGTGGGACGCGCACGGCGACCGCTGACTCGTCGTCCGGGCGGTAGTACATGTCGATGATGCTGCCGGGGGTGAACCTCGCCAAAGACGACTCGGGGATGAGCGTCGTTTCCTGCGCCGGAAACTGTCCGCCCTCGGGCCGGCTGACCATGATGTCGAGTTCCACCTCGTGGCGGTTCGCGGTGACCTCGCCGGTCAATCGCGCCCCGACGACCACGCCACGCGACTTCACCACAGCGCTCGTCGGGACGAGAAGTACCGCCGCGGTGCCGGCGAACAGGAAGCTGAAGAACAGGAGTGATAACACACTGGGCATGCCCTCAGCGTCGATGCGCACCACGGCTACCGAACCCAACTTCTATCCTGTTCCGATGAGCGCAGACCCCGAGGCGAGTGTCGCTGTGCGCCAACCACGGCGCGCGGTGATCGAACGCGCCTGGCGGTCGATCGGGACCGGTGTCGAAGTACTCAGTGCCGACGACGGCGGGCCGTTGAGCCGCACCGTGAAGCGGATCATCGACCCGCTGGTGCTGCGGCTGCGTGCGAACACGAAATACTCGGCGCCGTTCGTGACCGCGGACGTCGCCGACGAGATCTTCTTGGCCATCACCGGTCAGGCCATGACGTTGCGTGCCACCGCCCAGTGGTTCGACCTGCTCAAGCGGGAACGACGCCGACTCCGGATCACCACCGGAAACGCCCAGGAGCTGTACTTCCCGGTGTGCTTCGAGCTCGCGGTGCGGAAGGGAGCACCCGAACAGCGGGATCGGGACGCAGCCGAGCGGCATCTGCGCGATATCCACGCCGACCGCGACCGCACCGCGATCGAGGTGCTCAACCAGCACGTGAGCGACGATGGCGTCGTCGCGAGGCTGTCGGCGCAGCTCGACCGTAGCTGGGCTGACGTGCGTGCCGGCACCGAGATCACCGGACCGTTTCTGGCGGGCCTGACGACGGTGCTGGGCCAGTCGACCGGACACAACGCCGCCGCGGCACGTCAGCGGGTGTGGTCGGCGCTGGTGGCCGATCACACGCCGTACAACCTTGGCGCCGCCGCGCATCATGACGATTCGGCGCTGCCGTGGTCGATCGTGGAGCTGGGTCTGAGTTCGTCGGAGCCGCAGCGACCTCCGGTGATCGGAGGAGGACCAGCCCGCACCGAGGGTGACCGCCCGCTGAACCGCAGCGTGGTCGACCGGGTCCGTGCCACGCTGCGTCGCGCGATGGATCGCGACGAGCTTCCCGACGTTCCGCTGTTGTGCGCCGAGGAAGTCGACAGGGCTTGTGCGCCATGGGGTCTGCTGGCAGAGGACAAACAGGCCACCCTGGTTGCCGGGGTGGAGGTCGCCGTCGACCTGGCTCCGCTCGACGAGGCGGCACCAACCCGGCATGACCTGTCCGGCCAGATTCAGGCCAGGCTCCGCAAGGAGGCGTACGTGCTGCACGCCCGCCGGTATCTGGCGCAGGGCGCTCCGGTGCATCCGCGCCAGCAGCAGGTCATCGACGACCTCGCGGCGTTCAGCAGGCCCTACCTGAGCAGGTTGTGGGCGCGACTTCACGGCCGTGACGTCTGGCAGGAACCGTGCACCGACGTCGACGACGTCCGTGGACTGCTCGAAGGCGTCGCCCGGTCGGTGAGCCTGGATCACCGCCAGCGCATCAAATCCATGCTGGAACTGCGGGTGGCCGGATGAGATTCGTGAACGAATCAGGTCTGTGGACCACCGGACCCGTGCCCGAGGCGGCCCCGTTGACCACGGTGCTGGAGATCTGCGGCGCGGTGCTGTCGTGGACCGTCGACGATCCGGCTCACGAAGTCCACATCGCGTTCACCGATCCCGTGCGGGCCGACTGGCTCTGGCGCATCGTCGGCGAGAGCGGGCACAGTTCGATCGCCGAAGCCCTCGAAACCAGCGATCCGACAGTGGAACTCAAGGTCGCCGACGTCGACGTCGTACCCGGCTCGCTGGAAACGTTGCGGCGCGTGGCGCTGGGCCACTGGCTGCGGCGGTGGTGGCCGTCAAGCAGTCGCGACGGCATCGCCGAACTCGATGCCGCGCTACTGGACGGTGAGGTGGCGCTTCTGACCGACGCGGCGATGGACTTCTTCGGTGAGGACGGCACGTTCGACTCGGATGTCGCGGGCCTGCTGCGCCCGCACGCCGAGGCCCTCAATGGGCTGGCGCGGCATGAGGATCCGCGCGTGGTCGAGTTGGTGCGTAGATGCACCGAACTGGCCGAGGACAGCGGCGTCGTGGTCGCGGAGTCCGCCGTCGTGACCGACGCGCGTCGCGACGATTACGCGCTTGCTGCGGGCGGCGGCGCTGTCGGAGGTCGGCGCGAAGCGGTCGCGGCAGGGGTGAGCTCGGTGAGGTGGGCCGCTGTGCCGCAGGGGATCTTCGATTCCGCCGAAGGCACCCTCGGCTGGAGCGTCGAGGCCGACGGGGCCAATGTCAGCGCGGTGGTCAACGCCGAGGTGTCGGGTCCCGGCTCCCCGGAGGGTATCGCGGTGCGTGTCAGGTCGGACGGCATCAGCGGGGCGGGCGCCCTGGACGCCGCGGGCAGCGCGACCCTGAGGCTGTTCGATGACCAGCTCAGCCCGGTAACCGAAACCGCTGCCTGGAACCATGATTGGCGTGACACCGAAGTGAGTGTCGGCGTCGATGTCGCCGAGGATCAGCAGGTCCGCGACAGGGTGCGTGAATTCGCCAGAACCCGGCTGCGCCACCCCGGTGCCGACGCCTACCTGGCCGAGATCCTCGCCGCGGAGTCGGACTACTGAGAGCCGCCCTGGTCGGTACCCATCGACTGGCGGATCTGGGCCAGGCGCTCGGCGGCCGCCTTCTGCCGGGCTTCGTACTGCTCCTCGACGCTGCGACCCTCGGGGGTCTCCGCAGCGAGTTCCGCCGATCCGACCGACGTGGAGTACCGCGTCTCGATCTTCTCGCGGACCGAGTCGAAGGTCGGCACACCGCTGGCCGTGTAACCGGTGTCCACGGGTACCGCGGGCGGCGGAGCGGGGTCCGGCTCGGTGCTGGGTTCATCCGGCATGCCGACCACGCTACTCCGACGGGGCTATCGCGCGGCCGTGGCGACGACCGAAACGGTTTGCGGCGCCGCGGGCAGGCTGACCGGGGGCACATTCGGCGTTCCGAGGGCGCTGGCGAGCCACGGCAGCGCCGCCGCGAAGGCGTTGGACGCGAAGGGCCAATCATGGTTACCGGCCTGAGCCACCACCGCGCAGTCGATCCCCGAACTGGCGCCCACCGAGCACAGTGAACTCGCTGCCGCCGCCTGATCGTTGGGTGTGGCGACGCCGGCGGGTGCGACCACTCCGTTGACGTCGAACCATCCCGCGATGCCGCGATAGGGGCCGTGCCTGGTGATGACGGCCGTCGGGTCGAACGCCGCGTAGGCGGCGGCGTTGCCTCCGAAGAGCCGGTCGACGGTTTGGGGTCGGGTTCCCGAGTTCGGTGCGAGATCCCCGGCGATGTCCTCGAATGCGCTGAACGTGTCGGGGTGCATGACAGTCAGGTCCACGGCGCAGGTGCCGCCCATCGACCAGCCGACGACACCCCAGTTCGCGCTCTTCACGCTCACGCCGAAGTTCGACTTCATAAAGGGCACAACATCTTCGGTGAGGTGGTCGGCGGCGTTCCCGCGGGCGCCGTTGACGCATTCGGTGTCGTTGTTGAACGTGCCTCCGGGATCGACGAAGACGACCACCGGCGCGTATCCACCGTGGGCGGCGGCGAAATCGTCGAGTGTCTTGACCGCCCCGCCCGCGCGCAGCCAGTCCGCGGGCGTGTTGAACTCACCGCCGATCATCATCACCGCGGGGAGGGCGGGCGGCGGATCACTGGAATACCAGGCCGGCGGCAGGTAGACGAACTCGCCGCGGTGCTTGAATCCCGAGGCGGTGTCGGGGATGTTGACCGCGACCAGACTGCCCTTGATCGGGATGGTGTGCTGCTTCTGCATCGCGGCGACGGTGACCTGGTCGGTCTGGTCCGGCAGTGGCCCTGCGGTCAGCTGATTCCACGCGGTCTGAACGGTGGGGAAGTAGCCCACCCACAGGTTCAGCGCGAGCGCCGCCGCCAGCGCGCACAGCGGCAGCGCGACCACTGACGCCCCGCGTTGCCACCACTGCGCGCCTCGCCATCCTGAGACGAGGACGCCGAAGGCCACCCCGCACAGGGCGATCCACACCCACAGGGTGCGCGGCGCCGGGTTGCTGTCGTCGGCGACTCCTGCGGACTGGATGTAGCAGTACGTCGCCACCGAGAGCCCGGCCCCGATGAGTGCGGACCACGGCAGCCACACCCACCGCCACCGGCGGGTGCGCCAACCGATCGCGGTCACCAGAGCGACCGCGGCGAGGATCTGCACCGCGGCGGGCAGCCACCCGTGCACCAGCGACAGGTGGTGGCGCAGGGTGTCCTGAAACGTCACGCCCGCAAGCCTGACCGCCGATCCTTGGCGCTGGCTGTGACCCGCCTGCCAACGAGGTTTGGCCTAGCGGGGTTTGGCGAGCGGGAACGGCAACGTCTCCCGAATGCTGCGGCCGGTGATCAGCATGACGACGCGGTCCACACCCATCCCCAGACCGCCTGTCGGCGGCATCGCGTACTCCATGGCCTGCAGGAAGTCCTCGTCGAGTTCCATGGCCTCGGGGTCGCCGCCCGACGCGAGCAGGGACTGCTCCTGCAGACGGCGGCGCTGCTCCACGGGATCGGTGAGCTCGCTGTAGGCGGTGCCGAGTTCGACGCCCCAGGCGACGAGGTCCCAGCGCTCCGCCACCCCGGGAATGCTGCGGTGCGGCCGGGTCAGCGGCGACACCGACGTCGGGAAGTCCTTGTAGAACGTCGGCGCCTGGGTCTGGCCCTCGACCAGGTGCTCGTACATTTCGAGCACCACCGCACCGGCGTCCCAGTGGGTGAGGTACGGGATGCCGGCCTTGTCGCACAGTCGCCTCAGGGTCGGCAGGTCGGTGTCGGCCGCGATCTGTTCGCCGAGCGCGTCGGACACCGCGCCGTGCACGGTCTTGACCGCCCACTGACCGGAGATGTCGACGGGCTCCAACACCCCGTCCTCGCGGGGGCGCATGAACACGTGGGCGCCGTTGGCGGCTTGCGCCGCGTTCTGGATCAGCTCGCGGCAGCCGTCGATCCACACCGTGTAGTCGGCGTGCGCCTGATACGCCTCGAGCAGAGTGAACTCGGGGTTGTGGCTGAAGTCGACACCCTCGTTGCGGAAGGCGCGGCCCAGTTCGAAGACCCGCTCGACACCACCCACACACAGCCGTTTCAGATACAGCTCGGGGGCGATGCGCAGGTACAGGTCGAGGTCGTAGGCGTTGATGTGGGTCAGGAACGGCCGGGCGTTGGCCCCGCCGTGGATCTGCTGCAGGATCGGGGTCTCGACCTCCAGGAAGTCTTTGGCGACAAGGGTTTCCCGGATCGCGTGCAGGACCCCGCTGCGGGCCTTGATCAGGTCGCGCGCTTCGGTGTTGACCGCGAGGTCGACGTAGCGGGCGCGCACCCGCGCCTCCTGGTCGGTCAGTCCCTTCCATTTGTCGGGTAGGGGCCGCAGGCACTTGCCGATCAGCCGCCAGTCGGTCGACAGGATTGACCAGGCACCGGATCGGCTGCGGCCCATCGCGCCCGTCACCTCGATCAGGTCACCGAGGTCGATCGCGCGGGTGAAGTCGGCGGTAGTGCCGTTGCTGAGATGTGAATTGTCCAAAAGGATCTGCGCTTCGCCCGACCAGTCACGGAGTTGGACGAAAAGCACGCCGCCGTAGTCACGGAGCCGCAGCACCCGGCCGGCCACCGTCACCTCGGTGCCGTCAGGGCTGGCCAGCGCCTGCGCAATGGTGTGGCTCGGCGGCTGACCTACCGGGTAGGCATCGACGCCTTCGCTCTGCAGCGACTTGAGTTTCGCCATCCGCACTCGGACCTGCTCGGGGAGTCGTTGGCGGTCGCTGTCGGCGGGCAGATCGGCTGCGAGACCGCTGACGTCGGGTGCCGTCCCGTCGGAGTGCAGCAGTCCGGTTGCGACCAGAGTTCCCGGCGCGGCGATGTGGTGGCCGGTGTGGTGCTGCTCGTGCCGTCGCGAAAATGGAAGCACCAGAAAGCCTTCGGCGATCACCGACGCCACGCCGACGCGCGGGACCAGCCTGGCGTCCTCATAGCAGGCGAAGCGCGGCACCCACACCGGTTGGTACTTCATGTTGGACCGGTACAGCGTTTCCAGCTGCCACCATCGGGAGAAGAACACCAGAAGCCAGCGCCACAGCCGGGCCACCGGACCGGCACCCAGTTGGGCGCCCTGCTCGAACGCCGACCGGAACATCGCGAAGTTCAACGAGATTCGGGTCACGCCGACGTCCTCGGACTGCTGGCACAGCTCGCTGACCAACAGTTCGATGGTGCCGTTCGGGGATTGCGGCGACCGACGCATCAGGTCCAGTGACGCACCATTGGTGCCCCACGGCACCAGCGACAGCATCGCGACGACGTCGGACCCGTCGTTCTGAACAGCTTCCACCAGCAGGCAGTCGCCGTCGGCGGGATCGCCGAGGCGGCCCAGCGCCATCGAGAAGCCGCGTTCGTCGTCGGTGTCACGCCACGCATCGGCTCGCTTGACCACCTCGGCCATCTCGTCGGAATCGATGTCGCGGTGTCGGCGGATCCGCACACTGGCCCCGGCGCGTTTGGCGCGCGTCACGGCCTGACGCACCGCACGCATGTCGGGCCCGGACAGCCGGAAATTGTCGGGGTACAGGATCGCCTCGTCGCCGAGTTGCAGCGCGTTCAGGCCCGCGGCGCGGAAGGCTTGTGCGGCAGTCGAGCTGGCGCCCATCACGCCGGGCGCCCAGCCGTAGCTCTGACACAGCGCGAGCCACGCCTCGATAGCCTGCGGCCACGCCTTCGGATCGCCGATTGGGTCGCCGCTGGCCAGGCATACGCCGACCTCGACGCGGTAGGTGATGGCGGCGCGGCCGTTCGGGGCAAACACCACGGCCTTGTCGCGCCTGGTGGCGAAGTAACCCAGTGAGTCGTTCTTGCCGTAGAGCTCGAGCAGGCCGCGGATCGCCGATTCATCCTCGCCGGTGAGCGCGTTGTCCGCGCGTTGCGACTGGAACAGCACGACCGCGGCGACCATCAGGGCGACCGCACCGAACAGGCCGAGCAGCGCATTGACGAACACGTGCGGATGACCGCTGAACGAGTCGGCGTCGGCACCGGCGAAACCGCTCACCCGGTTCAGCGCGTACCAGAATCGGTCGGGGCGGGCGAGTGTGCCGGGGAAGGCCTCCAGCAGCGCCCATCCGATCAGCGTGCCGACGCCCATCGCCGCCACGAGCACGAAGGTCGCCTTGAGCAGTGCGCCGCGGCGCACCCTGGCCCAGAATTCTTTGCGGGCCAGCAACAGGAACGCGATCGCCGCCAAGTGGAAGGCGACACCGATCATCTCGCCGACTTCCTGGAACCACCTCTCGCCACCCTCGGCGAGGTCCGCGATGTTCCAGCCGAGCGCCGCGACCATGTAGCCGACCAGGATCCACAGCGCGATGCGTTTGCGCGCCGCCAGCGCCGCGGCCAGCAGTGCCAGCACGAAGGCCCACGCGAAGCTGGTGTCGGGGAAGTTGAAGATGTAGTCGTTGACGAACTCCCGCGGAACCTTGATCACGGCCCGGATCAGCGGCGAGATGCTGGCGAGCAGGGACAACGTCGCGATGATGCCGACGACCCAGCCCGCCGCCGCGGGTACCCACCGGAAACCGGAGGTCGGACGTGCCCTCGCGGGGGTCGTTAGGGTCATAGGCCGCGAGGATATTCGCTAAAGCCGGGAAAGTGTTGTCACCAGACCGGGCCGGTGTACTTCTCTCCCGGACCGTGTCCTGGGTCATCCGGTGCCGCGCTGGCCTCGCGGAACGCCAGTTGCAGGGTTTTGAGGCCGTCGCGCACCGGCCCGGCGTGCGGCCCCAGGTACTCGGCCGATGCGGTCACCAGTCCGGCGAGCGCGGTGATCAGGCGGCGGGCCTCGTCAAGGTCGCGGTGCGGGCTGTCTTCGGGGTCCTCTGCCGACAGCCCGATTTTCTCGGCGGCTGCGCTCATCAGCATCACCGCCGCTCGGGTGATCACCTCGACCGCAGGGATCTCGGCGAGCTCACGGATGCTGGGATCATCGGTCATGCCTGCTAGAGTGGCATGCGCGACCGTCCCGGCTTACGCCAGGGACAGCAAGTGGAGTCCCACTCCCACCGCTGGCCACCGATGATTCGAAGGTACAGCGGTCCGGTCACAGACATCGTTGATGTCTGTCCTGGTCGGCTTTGGGCCCTGCTATGAGCAGGGCTTATCTGTTCTCCGGAGCAGAATGCCGGCGGCGTGGGGGACTCCTGAGGACAACATAGGAGGCCCCATCAGCACTGAGACCCGCGTCAACGAGCGCATCCGCGTACCTGAAGTTCGCCTGATCGGACCGGGCGGTGAACAGGTAGGCATCGTGCGCATCGAAGATGCACTCCGCGTCGCCGCGGATGCCGATCTCGATCTCGTCGAAGTTGCCCCGGACGCCAAGCCTCCGGTGTGCAAAATCATGGACTACGGCAAGTTCAAGTACGAGACGGCACAGAAGGCACGTGAGTCTCGCAAGAACCAGCAGCAGACCGTCGTCAAGGAACAGAAGCTGCGCCCCAAGATCGACCCGCATGACTACGCGACGAAGAAGGGTCACGTGATCCGCTTCCTGGAAGCCGGGTCGAAGGTCAAGGTGACGATCATGTTCCGCGGACGCGAGCAGTCGCGACCCGAACTGGGTTACCGACTCCTGCAGCGCCTGGGCGCCGACGTCGCCGATTACGGCTTCGTCGAGACGTCCGCGAAGCAGGACGGACGCAACATGACGATGGTGCTGGCACCGCACCGCGGTGCGAAGACTCGCGCCAAGGCGGCGCAAGACGCTGACGCGCCGGCCCGCCGGCCCGCTGAGGCGCAGCCCACCGACAACCCAGACACCACCCAGCAGAACTGAGGAACCATGCCCAAGGCGAAGACCCACAGCGGCGCTTCGAAGCGTTTCCGCCGCACCGGAACAGGCAAGATCGTGCGCCAGAAGGCCGGCCGTCGCCACCTGCTCGAGCACAAGGCGAGCAAGCGCACCCGCCGGCTCGACGGTCGCACCGAAGTGGCCGCCAATGACAAGAAGCGCATAGCCAAGCTGCTGAACGGCTGATGTTTTGGGCGCTGAAGCGCCCCAGCCTGAACCTGACCCGAACGAGATAGGAACACTCCATGGCACGCGTGAAGCGCGCAGTCAACGCGCAGAAGAAGCGACGCACCGTACTCAAGGCGTCCAAGGGCTACCGCGGCCAGCGGTCGCGGTTGTACCGCAAGGCCAAAGAGCAGCAGCTGCATTCGCTGACCTACGCCTACCGTGACCGCAAGGCGCGCAAGGGTGACTTCCGCAAATTGTGGATCACCCGGATCAATGCGGCGGCCCGCGCCAACGGCATCACCTACAACCGGCTGATCCAGGGCCTCAAGGCCGCCGAGGTCGAGGTCGACCGCAAGAACCTCGCCGAACTCGCCGTCAGCGACCCGGCCGCGTTCACCGCACTGGTCGAGGTCGCCAGGGCTGCACTGCCCGCCGATGTGAACGCGCCGTCAGGCGAGGCTGCCTGACCCTCACCGAGCGATCTGCCCGGGTGGCGGCCGCAGTCAAACTGCACCGTCACGTCGGGCGCCGCCGCGCCGCACGTTTCCTCGCCGAGGGCCCCAACCTCGTCGAGGCCGCGTTGCGGCGCGGAGTCGTTTCGGAGGTTTTCGCCACCGAGGACGCCGTGGAGCGGTTCGGCGGCCTGCTGGCCGACGCGCCGGTCCAGCTTGTCACCGAGCGGGCCGCAAAGGCGTTGTCGGACACAGTGACTCCGGTCGGACTGGTCGCGGTGTGCGCCATGCCGGATGCGCCCCTGGCCGATGTCCTGGCAGCGGATCCGCGGCTGGTGGCGGTCGCCGTGGAAACCTCGGAACCCGGCAACGTCGGGACGCTGATCCGGTTGGCCGACGCCATGGGCGCCGATGCGGTGATTCTGGCCGGCAACAGTGTCGACCCGTACAACGGGAAGTGTCTGCGGGCGTCTGCAGGCAGCATCTTCGCTCTGCCGGTGGTGCAGGAGTCCGATGTCCGAGCGCTGATCGACGCGCTCCGGGAAGCCGGTCTGACCACCAGGGCCACCACACTCGACGGTGAACTCAACCTCGATGACGCGGACCTGTCCGGCCCGACCGCCTGGATGTTCGGCTCCGAGGCTCATGGCCTGTCGGCCGAGGTCGCCGCGATGGCCGACGAACGCGTCGTCATCCCGATGTCCGGTGGCGCCGAGAGCCTCAACGTCGCCGCCGCGGCCGCGATCTGTCTGTATCAGAGCGCCCGCGCGTTGCGCCGAGGCTGACGCACTCACCCGGGGTGTATTCTTCGGCGATACAGATCGGGCACTCTTTGTAACGCCCGCACCGCGAGCTGAAATCGGGGTCCGATGATCCGCTACGACTACGTCATCGCCGGGGCCGGTTCGGCCGGATGCGTACTGGCGAACCGGCTGTCGGCCGATCCACGCATCACGGTGCTTCTGATCGAGGCGGGTGGGTCGGACCGGCATCCGATGTTCCACGTCCCCAAGGGATCGGGGATGCTGATGGAGAACGAGAAGTACGTCTGGCGGTACGCCACCACCCCGTTCGGGCCCAACCAGCGACCTGAGTTCTGGACGCGCGGCAAGGTGCTCGGCGGCTCCAGCTCCATCAACGGCATGGTCTACAACCGGGGCAACCGTGCCGACTACGACGAACTGGAACGACTCGGCAACAAGGGGTGGGGCTGGAACGATATCCTGCCGATCTTCACAGCGTTCGAGGACAACGAGTTCGGCCCGTCGCCGACTCGCGGTGTCGGTGGTCCACTGCACATTTCGGTCGGGCGCGGTCCGGACCCGCTGTGCGGTCAGATGATCGCGGCGGGGACCGCGGCCGGGCTCCGCGAGGTCCAGGACATCAACGAATCGGACGACCCACGCATCGGCTACTCCACCGCGACCATCAGGCGCGGACGACGGGTCAGCGCTGCGGATGCGTTCCTCAAGCCGGTGCGGGGACGCGCCAACCTGACCGTCATGACGAACACCACCGTCAACCGAGTCCTTATCGAGCAGGATCGTGCCGTCGGGGTCGAGGTGAGGACCACCGGTGGAGCGAGCGCCGACTTTCGGGCCGACCGCGAGGTCATCCTCGCCCTCGGCAGCATGGGCAGCCCAAAGCTGCTGCAGCTGTCCGGGATCGGACCCCGCGACATTCTCGAGCGCGCCGGCGTGCCGGTCGTTCTCGAGCGGGAGAACGTCGGCCGCAGAATGCGGGAGCATCGTTGCTTCGCTCTGAGATACCGCCTGAACACCGACCTCGGGTACAACCGCAAGCTCGCCACCAAAGGTGGCCAGGCGATGACCGCCGCACGTTATCTGGCCACCCGCAAGGGCACGATGGCGACCCCGACCTTCGAAGTGCTGGCATTTCTGAAGACCACCCCGCAGAAAGAGCGAGTCGACGGCCAGCTGTTGTTGGGGCCGTTCACGATTCCCGCCTATCAGGTGGGTGAGCCTGTCGCGATCGAACGCGATCCCGGGGTGTCGTGTCTGGGGTTTGCGCTGCGGCCGACTTCGGAAGGCAGTGTCACGATCACCTCGGCCGACCCGGATGCCGCATTGCGGCTCGAGCCGAACTACCTCACCAGCGACCACGACCGCAACACCACGGCAAATTTGATCCGCCGGGCTCGGGAGCTGTTCGCGCAGTCGCCCATTGCGGAGTTGATCGACCACGAGACGTTTCCCGGACCGCGGGCCCAGACTGACGACGAGTTGGTCGATGCCGCGCTGGACGGCGGCTACACCGGTTACCACGCGGTGGGCAGCTGTGCGATGGGGCCGAGCGACGATGACGTCGCGGACAGCCGCCTCAAGGTCAGAGGGATGGACGGCCTGCGCGTGGTCGACTGCTCATCGATGCCGACCATGGTGGCCGGGAACCTCAACGGCCCGGTGATGGCGATGGCCGCCCGCGCCTCGGAGTTCATCCTCGAGGACCTGTGACTATCTTGGTGTCGCCCTAGTTCGACTTCAGGAGCCGTTCGGACACCGCGAGCATCAGCTTCCTCGGTGTCACCCGGTACCCCGAGGCCAGGATGACGTTGCGCAAGCCCGAGACGACGGTAGGGGAGGACTTGTCGAGTGCGGCCAGGGCGGTGTCGACAACCTGTTGGGAAGTCTGTCGTCCGTCGGTGAGGAACTCCTCTCCGGTGCGGTCGAAGAATTCGGTCTCGGTGGCCCCGGGGCAAAGGGCGAGCACGGTGATGCCGGTTCCCCGGCACTCCTGCCACAGGGCTTCGGTGAAGGAGAGCACGAATGCCTTGGTGGCGCCGTAGACAGCCATTCCGGGTGTGGGCTGGAAGGCCGCGGTCGACGCCACGTTGATGACGACGCCGTGGCGTCGCTCCTTCATCGCGGGTAGGAAGCGTGCGGTGAGGTCTACCAGTGTGCCGCAGTTCAATTGGATCTGGGCGGCGTTGGCCTCGGGGGTCTGCAGAACGAATTTCCCGTGCAGCCCGACGCCTGCGTTGTTGACAAGGACGTCGATCGACCGGCCCAACTCGCGGACCTTGCCTTCGAGTTCGGCACCGGATCCCGGGACCGCGAGATCCGCGGTGATGACATCGACGACGATCCCCGGGTGTTTGACCGTAAGGGTGTCCCGAAGCTTGGCCAGCTTGTCTCCACGCCGGGCAACGAGGACGAGGTGTGCTCCGCGCTGCGCGAGCTGGATGGCGAACTCCTCGCCGATCCCTCCGCTGGAGCCGGTGATCAAAGCGGTGCTGGTGTTGAAGTCCACCTGAGGCTCCTGCGGTAGTAGGCGTGAGCCAGGCTAGTCGCTCAGCAGACCCCTGGCTACGTGCGTGATCTGCACCTCGTTGCTGCCGGCGTAGATCATCAGCGACTTGGCATCGCGGGCGAGTTGCTCAACCCGGTATTCGGTCATATAGCCGTTGCCGCCGAACACCTGGACCGCCTCCATCGCGACATCGGTGGCGGCCTGCGAGCAGTACCACTTGATCGCCGAGGCTTCCGCCAGCGAGATCGGGGTGCCTGTCTGAGACGCCTCGATCACGCGGAACAGCATGTTGCGCACATTCATTCGCGCCACCTCCATGGTGGCGAGCTTGAGCTGGATCAGCTGGAACTGACCGATCTCCTTGCCCCACAGCGTGCGCGTCTTTGCATAGTCCACACACAGCCGCAGACATTCCTCGATCACCCCGAGTGCCATCGCCGCGACGCCGATGCGTTCTGCCGAGAAGTTGGAACGTGCACTGTCGCGCCCGGCGTCGGCGGAGTCGTCCCCCTCGGTCTCGCCCAACAGCCGATCACGTCCGAGCCGGACTTCGTTGAAGAACAGTTCGCCGGTACGGGAGGAGTGAATTCCCATCTTGCGGAACGGCTTCGACTGGACGAAGCCGTCCATCCCGCGATCGAGAACGAAGGTGAGGACCTTGCGGTCGCGCTTGCTCACGCTCGCATCGCCTTCGTCCAGCTTGGCATAGACGACGACCACGTCGGCATCCGGACCGTTGGTGATGAAGGTCTTCTGGCCGTTGAGGATGTAGTCCTCCCCGTCACGCACCACGTAGGACTTCATGCCCCCGAACGCATCCGATCCCGAGTCGGGCTCGGTGATCGCCCACGCGCCGACCTTGTCGTAAGTCACCAGGTCGGGGAGCCAGCGTTCCTGCTGGGCCAGCGTGCCGCGGCCCATGATCGTCGGCACGGTGAGACCTAGGCTGACCCCCATCCCGGTGACCACGCCCATCGATACCCGGCACAGCTCGCTGATCACCACGAACCCCATGCCACCTGAGCCGCCGAACATGCCGCCCGAGGACTGCTTGTCTGCTGCGTCACCACCATCGCGCAGGCGGGCCAGTCGCTTGTCCAGCGAGTCGCGCGCCATGTCGGCGATGCCGAACGTCGCAAAGAGCTTGCGGATAACGGGGTAGGGCTCCATCTCGCCGCTCTCGAGCGCGTCGACGTGCGGTCGGACCTCCTTGTCGATGAACTCGCGGACGGCATCGCGCACGGCGATATCAACATCAGACCAATCAAGCATGCGTTCAGGCTGCCTTATCGCGATTGCGCGCGGGGCGCACCCCCGCCAGGGAGAAGGTGGTGTGCACTATCGAGCCGACGCGATCGAGCAGCGACTTGTGCGGCGGCACGTAATGCGTCGGCTGGTCGCGGCGGTCGCGCGGGGGCGCCATGAACGACGGTGCCTCGACCAGTGGGGCATCTGCCGGCAGCCGGCCGCGGGCGCGGCGGTAGGCCGCCACCGCCCGCGGGTGCAGCCTGACCTCGTCCGGTACCGCCACGAACGCGAGCTCGACCATCTTGCCGAACAGGCGCAGCAGCACCTCGTCGCCGGGTGTCCACCGCATACCTGCGCGCTCTCGCAGCGCCGGGTCGAAAAGCCCTGCGGCGATCCACCGTTGCGCACCGACCATCGGTTTGAACATCTGATCCCACAACGGGGTGGGCATCAGCACGAACCACGGCTTGGGGATGCGGATCGAGAAGATGTCTAGCGTCGCGCGGTTGATCTCGAGTTCGTCGCTGCACTTGCGGTCCCAGTACTCCTGGAACGCCGCCCACGACTCGGGCACGGGGCGCATGCTCATCCCGTACATCCGGTACCACTGGACGTGCTCGTGGAACAGCTGTCGTTTCTCGGCCTCGGTGAGTCCGCCGCAGAAGTACTCCGCGGTCTTGATGATCAGCATGAAGAACGTGGCGTGTGCCCAGTAGAACGTCTCGGGGTTGAGTGCGTGATAACGCCGCCCGTCGGCATCGACACCCTTGATCGTGGTGTGGTAGCTCCTGATCTGGGCACCGGTGTGTGCCGCCCGGTCGCCGTCGTAGACGACGCCCATGATGGGGTACACGGAGCGGGCCACCCGTTGAAGGGGTTCACGCAACAGGATCGAGTGATCCTCGACGCCGGCGCCGAGCTCCGGATACATGTTCTGGATCGCCCCGATCCACACGCCGAGCATCCCGGTCCGCACATCACCGAAGTACTTCCACGTCAGTGAGTCCGGGCCGAGGGGATCAGCCTCCGCCGCTGCGGTGGGTCCTGGGATCGACGTTGATCGCACCGTCCCAACATAGGCTTGACAACGGCCGTTGTCTACGATTTGGGCCTGCCGGGAGCCGTGCTGTTACGCAGCTGCTGCTACCACGCCACACGCTCGTGACCTGCCGGTTTATTCGGCCAATCGCGGTCCGATTAGGCTTGCCGCGTGGACGACGACCCGCCGGGTGAACGCGCAGGCGGGCAGACACCCAGGCCGCTCGGGTGGTTGAAGATCGCCAACCACGACCCCGGCGCAATAGCGTTCCTGCGACGCGCCCGGCGCGTGCTGCCGGGTGATCCCGAGTTCGGTGACCCGCTGTCGGCCGCGGGGGTCGGTGGCCCCCGCGCGGCGGCCCGGGCCGCCGACCGGCTTCTGGAGCGCAACGCCGTCACCCGTGAGGTCAGCTTGGGCGCCCTGCAGCTCTGGCAGGCGCTGACAGAGCGTGTGTCGGGAAGGCCCGCCAACGCTGAGGTCACCCTGGTGTTCACCGACCTCGTCGGGTTCTCGACGTGGTCGCTGAATGCGGGCGATGACGCCACCTTGAGACTGTTGCGCCGCGTCTCCCAGGTCGTTGAGCCCCCGCTTCTCGAATCGGGTGGTCACATCGTCAAGCGGATGGGCGACGGGATCATGGCCGTGTTCACACGTCCGACCACCGCGGTGCGCGCAGCGATCGACGCCAGGGAAGCCCTCAAAACTGTTGAAGTGGAAGGATATACGCCGCGGATGCGGGTCGGCGTCCACACCGGACACCCCCAGCGCATCGGTTCGGACTGGCTGGGCATCGACGTCAACCTGGCGGCGCGGGTGATGGAACGTGCGACCCGCGGCGGGCTCATCGTCTCGCAAGCCACGCTCGAAGGGATCCCGCCTGAGGAATTCGACACCCTCGGGGTCACGGCAAAGAAGCTCCGCAGGCAGGTATTCGCACCGAAACAAGAGGGCGTACCCCCTGATTTCGCCATGTACAGGTTGAGAACTCGCAGGCAGTTGCCAGGCGATGAGGACGAGGACGGCGTGATAGCCGGCGGATAGTGGACATGGTGCTGTCCCGATTGCCCGCCTGCGTGGCGCGTGTGCGGGTGACTGTCTGCTACGCGGTGATCGTCACCGCGGTCACCGCTGTCATGGTGCGGATGGATCCCGACATGCACGATGCGCTGATCCGCCATGCCAGCACCAATCTGCACAACCTCGGCCACGGTCGCGTCGGAACGCTCGTCGGCAGTGCGTTCGTCGTCGATGCCGGCCCGATCTACCTGTGGTTGCCGGGCCTGGTCTGTCTCCTCGCTGTGGCTGAGTTGCTTTGGGGGAGCATGCGATTGGCGATTGCTTTCGCGGTGGGGCACATCGGCGCGACCTTGTTCGTGGCTGCTGGGCTGGTCGCTGCCGTGCGGTCCGGGTGGATGTCCGTGTCGATCGTTCACGCCCCGGATGTCGGGATGAGCTACGGCGCCATGGCCGTTGTCGGAGTTCTCGCCGCAGCGATTCCGCCGAGGTGGCGCCCGGCCTGGGCGGGCTACTGGCTCGCGGTGGCCGCGATGGTCGTCGCGGCGGGTCGTGACTTCACCGACGTCGGGCACGCGATCGCGTTGGTACTCGGCATGGCGGTGTCGATGACTTTCCGGCGGATCACGCCACGCTGGACGGCACCGAGGTCGGCGCTGCTGGTGATCGGCGCAGCCTTCGGCTATCTGGTGCTGGCAGACGGACTGGTGTCGATGGTGATCGGCGCGGCCTGGGGTGGGTTGGGGGCGCTGGCCTTCGAGGCGTTCGCCCGCGTTCGGTTGCCGGTCCATTGGAAGGGTCCGCCCGCCGGGGCGTGATCGGTGAACGCACGCAAAAGGGGCGCCCTTGTGGGGCGCCCCTTTTGGTGGGGGGTTCTAGCGGACGTCGACGAAAACGACGTGTCCGGTGGTCTCGAGGACCTTACGGTCGCCCTGGGCGTCCCAGACGTATTCCTGGATGGCGTTGCCCTGGCGCACGTTGACGACATCGGACTGCGCCAGCGGGGCGCTGCCCTGGCGGTTGACGATGACCCGGTTGCCCTGGACATCAAGCTGGCTGACGGTCTGCTGCGCGTCGCCCGAGCCCGAGGGGGCGGCGACGGCGGGGGCGGCCAGTCCGAGGACGGCGGCCGACAGCCCGGCGGCTGCTGCAGCGGTGATGGTGGCGGTGGTGAACTTCTTCATGATCTTGCTCTTCCCTGTCGTGCGTCCGAGCCGTGGAGCGAATCTTGCGGTTCTGACGTTTTCAATTGTTGTGCTTGCGATCTGATGGTGATAACCGGTCGATTCGAGGGATCATTTCCGTTGGCAGAAATTGATCGGTCGATGGCAGAAATACAACCGTGAAGTTCACGTATCGGGCCGGATAGTCGAATAAACGTTCGACGGTGACCAGCCGGACGAGCGCGTTGACTCGTCCAAAATGCGCGCGAAATGGTGATTCGTTGCCTCACTGAGAATGCGCGCGTACGCCCAGACGATGGGGTTGACGTTGACCGAGCGCAGGGCAGTTACCGAGACGACCGCGTCCCGCTACCAGCTAGCGAGTAAGCGCGGTAAGGGCGTGATCCTCGACGAGTTGTGCGCCAACACCGGCTGGCACCGAAATCATGCTCGCAAAGCCCTCCATGCGGCGCTGCAGCCCAGGCTCGTTACTCCGCGCAGTCCCCGGCCGGCGAAGTACGGCCCCGAGGTCATCGCCGCGTTGACGGTCTGCTGGACCGTGCTCGGAATGCCGGCCGGCA
>NZ_STGE01000011.1 GCF_005222675.1 Mycolicibacterium sp. CR10
CGCCAATGAACAAGCGCGCACTTCTACGTGAGGCAACGAATCACCCTTCCCGCGCATCTTGACGTGAGGCAACAGGCGAGCATCGCGGGGCACCTACCGGCTACATCCAGACGGTGGCCTTGGCGCTCTCCCTAGGCTGCGCCAGCGGATGGCCGCCACCCAGCAGGTTGCCGGTGATGATGCTGCAGAATCGGTACATCGGCAGATCGAAGATGCGGTTGCTCATCGGTTCCTCGATGAAGCGCCCGAGCCGTTCGGCGGTGACAAAGACGCCCAGCAGAAGCAGCCCGACGACAATGCTGCCGATGTACTGGCTGGTGGCATCGAGCCGGTTGAAGGCCACGATGCCGAAGAACCACGCCAGTATCCGGATGAAGAGGTCGTAGTGCACAGGGATCGGCTGATTGCGGATCCGCTCCAGTCCGCTCTGCGCGGCCACCAGGGCGGTATTGATCGACATCAGCATCATCCGGCTCTGGGTATCGACGTGTCCGCCACGGACGAGGCCCTGGATGTCGCGCGCCTGCCGGTTGAGCAGGTCGGTGGCGTCAGCGCCGACGGGATCCTCGGGAGTCAGATCGGCGACACCGGTGGGCAAGACGACGCCGCGCAGCTCGCTGGCCAGCTGCCAGGCGTGGCGCACCTGACGGCGGCGCAGCCGGTCGATCACCGACGCCATGTCGTCGGTCTGGTCGTCGACACTGATCAAGGCGTTGTCCAGGGCCCGGCAGTTGATGATCACCGAACCCCACAGCGTGCGCGCCTCCCACCACCGGTTGTAGGCATTGCCGTTGCGGAACCCGATGAAGATCGAGGCGGCGATCCCGAGCACGGAGAGCACGGCCGCCGCGTTGTCGGTCTGGATCGTGTCGGGTATCGGCACCATGACCGCCGCGACCGCAACGACCGCAAGCAGATTGAAGCGCAGCTCCCACCCGACCAGAGCCACAACCTTCGCCGGACCGGTGCGGCCGACCGATCGGATCACCGCTCACCCACGCCCAAGGACTCGTTGACGAATGTGCAATCGTCCTCCAGCGTGTCGACCATGTCCGGGACGCTGACGTTGAGCCTGCGCAGCGCACGGTAGGTCAGGTTCTGCGTCGACCGGCTGCCCTGATCGTCGGCGAACCCGGCATTGCGGTAGGCCCCCATCTCGTCGTCGAGCGCGGCGAACCGTCCGCAGTCGAATCCGGTGCGGCCGTCGCTGTAGGCCGACACCAGGTCGTTGTACTTCGTGATGAAGCCCTTCATGTCGGCGGCCATCTGAGCGCGGTCGAACCTGTCGGGTTGTTGCACGGGCTGCACGACCCATCGGCCGTCGGAGATCGAATATTGGCCGATGCCCGGCCGCGGTTGGTAGTTCTCGGACCGCTCCGCGTGGAAGGTGACCTCGACCGGAACACCGTAGAACGTGATGTGGCCCTCCTGGCGCTGTTCGACCTCGGCGCTGAGGAGCTTCAGCACATCGGAGAGCTCGGCAGGTGTCATCGACGCCGACCTGACGAAGACGTGCACCCCGAAGTCCGCTTTGTCGTCGTACTCGTAGGAGGCGTTGCTGCCGAACAGGTCGACGCCGTCGATGGTCAGTCCCTCGATACCGGTGTCGGCGATGATCCGGTCGACGATGCGCAGCGTCGTCTCCCGCACTTCCGGCTTCATCTGCATGCCGTCCCAGATGCGGGGGTCCAACTCGGTGGGAAACGTGGTGACGGCGTCGACGACCTCGGTGACCTTCTGATCGGAGCCGTCGGCCAGCCAGCTGTCACTTTCGGCCGGAACCGATTCCGACGCGCATGCCGCGACACACATCAGCGCCGCGATGGTGGCGACCCACGTCTGCGGCCGCGTCACCGAAACTCCTCGGCCGATGCCTCGATCCAGTCGGACAACCACGACTGAGGCGGGTCCTCGAGGAGTTCGCCGGGCATCAGCCAGTCATAGATCTCGGCATAGGTCCGGGTCCGCTGGCCCTCGATGCGACGGTTGAGCATCGCGGGGCACAGCTCATGGAATCCGGCCAGTCCCATCGACGCCACGATCTGGGCGGCGCTTGCCACCGTGGCTTTTTGGAAGTTGAACACCCGCGTGGTCTTGTCGGCGACATCGAGTGCCCGGGCGCGCGCAGGATCCTGGGTGGCCACACCGGTTGGGCAGTGGTTGGTGTTGCACTTGAGTGCTTGGATGCACCCGACTGCGAACATCATCGCCCGGGCCGACAGCGTGAAATCCGCACCCTGACACACCCTGCTGACGATGTCGACACCGCTGGCAACCTTGCCCGACGCTCCGATTTTGACCTGCGCCCGCAGTCCCGTTCCGACCAGGCTGTTGTGCACCAACATCAGACCCTCGGTCAGCGGCATCCCCACATGATCCTCGAATTCCTGTGGTGCGGCGCCGGTTCCGCCCTCACTGCCGTCGACGATCACGAAGTCCGGTGCGATCCCCGTGGCGAGGATGCCCTTGCAGATCGACAGGAACTCGGTGCGGGCACCGACGCAGAGTTTGAAACCCACCGGCTTTCCGCCCGACAACCGCCGCAAGGTGGCGATGAACCCCATGAACTCGATCGGTGTGCCGAACGCGGTGTGCGCAGGTGGCGACACCACCGTGATGCCCTCGGGCACCCCGCGGGTGGCGGCGATCTCCGCGCTGACCTTGGCGCCCGGCAGCACCCCGCCCAGACCCGGTTTGGCGCCCTGGGACAGCTTCACCGACACGGCCTTGACCGCGGGATCGGTCGCCTTTTCCGCGAACTGCGCCGGGTCGAATCGCCCCTCGGCGTCGCGGCACCCGAAATAGCCCGACCCGATCTCCCAGATCAGGTCACCGCCACCGCGAAGGTGATACGGACTGATGCCACCCTCACCGGTGTCATGGGCGAAGCCCCCGCGGGCCGCCCCGGCGTTGAGGGCCTCGATTGCATTGGCCGACAACGCTCCGAAGCTCATCGCGGACACGTTCAGCATCGCGATCTCGTACGGCTGGGTGCAGTCCGGGCCGCCCAGGCGGACCCGCGGATCCAGGTGGTCGGCAAAACGCGCCCGCAGGGAGTGCCGCAGGAACTCGTAGCCGACCGCATTCACGTCACGCTCGGTGCCGAACGGCTCGTCACCCTTGGTGCCTTTGGCGCGTTCGTAGACCATGTCACGGGTCTCGCGGTCGAACGGTGACGCCTCGGTGTTGGACTCGATGAAGTACTGACGGATCTCGGGGCGCAGCATCTCCATCAGAAACCGGATGTGCCCGAGGATCGGATACATCCGCAGGATGGTGTGCCGAGTCTGCAGCAGATCCCACGTCCCCAGCGACGCCAGCGCCAGCAGAACCACGGCAGGTAACGCCCACCAACCGTCCCGGGTCGCCGCCAATGTCGCCGCCGCAATCCCCAGAAACCACACTCCGCCGACGATGAGCGGCCGGATCAGCACCGCGTGAGGGTATCGCGCCGCGCGACAAATGCAGGCGAAGTCCGTGCGGGAGCATCGCCTATGATCGCCGGGTGGCTGATCAGCCAGACCTATCCGACGAAGCGCTGGCCGAAGCGGTCAGCGCGGCCAGGCATGCCTTCGACCAGGCATCGGACCTGGATGGCCTCGCCCGCGCGAAGACCGAGCACCTCGGTGACCGGTCACCGATCGCCCTGGCGCGGCAGTCCCTCGGCTCATTGGCCAAGGCCGACCGCGCCGACGCGGGCAAAAGGGTCAACGTCGTGCGCGGCGATGTCCAACAGGCGTACGACGACCGACTGGCCGCCCTGCGCGCCGAGCGCGACGCCTCTGTCCTGGTCGCCGAGCGCATCGACGTGACACTGCCCTCGACCCGCCAACCGATCGGCGCTCGCCACCCGATCACGATTCTCGCCGAGCACGTCGCGGACACGTTCGTCGCCATGGGCTGGGAGCTGGCCGAAGGTCCGGAGGTCGAAACCGAGCAGTTCAACTTCGACGCGCTGAACTTCCCCCCGGACCACCCCGCCCGCAGTGAGCAGGACACGTTCCACGTGGCGCCTGACGGTTCCCGACAGGTGTTGCGCACCCACACCTCGCCAGTGCAGATTCGGGCGCTGCTCGAGCGTGAGCTGCCGGTGTACATCATTTCAATCGGTCGCACGTTTCGCACCGACGAACTGGATGCCACGCACACGCCGGTGTTCCATCAGGTCGAGGGACTGGCCGTCGATAAGAACCTGACGATGGCCAACCTGCGGGGCACCCTCGACGCGTTCGCGCGCGCCGAGTTCGGGCCACAGGGCCGCACCAGGTTCCGACCGCACTTCTTTCCCTTCACGGAGCCCTCGGCCGAGGTCGACATCTGGTTCCCGAACAAGAAGGGCGGGCCCGGCTGGGTGGAATGGGGCGGCTGCGGCATGGTCAATCCGAACGTGTTGCGGGCCTGCGGCATCGATCCCGAGGTGTACTCCGGGTTCGCCTTCGGCATGGGGCTGGAGCGCACCCTGCAGTTCCGCAACGGCATCCCCGACATGCGCGACATGGTCGAGGGTGACGTGCGCTTCTCACTACCGTTCGGGGTGGGGGCCTGATGCGCCTTCCGTACAGCTGGCTGCGGGAGATCGTGCAGGCCGGCGCCCCGGGCTGGGACGTGACGCCCGAGGAACTCGAACACACGCTGATCCGCATCGGCCACGAGGTCGAGGAGATCATCCCGGTCGGGCCGGTGAGCGGCCCGCTGACGATCGGGCGGGTGACCGAGATCGAAGAGCTCACCGAGTTCAAGAAGCCGATCCGCGCCGTCAAGGTCGACGTCGGCTCTCAGAATGTCGAGGGCGTGCCGCGCGACATCGTCTGCGGTGCAACAAACTTCGCTGTGGGAGACCTCGTCGTCGTGGCGCTGCCGGGAGTCACCCTGCCCGGTGATTTCAGTATCGCCGCGCGCCAGACCTACGGACGCACCTCAGACGGCATGATCTGCTCGACGTCCGAGCTGAATCTGGGTTCCGATCATTCCGGCATCCTGGTGCTGCCGCCGGGCACGGCCGAGCCGGGCGCACCCGCGGCCGACGTACTCGGCCTCGACGACGTGGTGTTCCACCTCGCGATCACCCCCGACCGCGGCTACTGCCTGTCGGTGCGCGGGATGGCCCGCGAGATCGCCAACGCCTACGACCTCGAGTACGTCGACCCTGCGGACATCGCGGCGTTACCGGCCGAGGGGGAGGCGCTGCCGGTGTCCATCGATCCGGCCGCGGGCGTGCTGCGGTTCGGGTTGCGCCCGGTGACCGGTATCGATCCGAAGGCGTTGTCGCCGTGGTGGATCCAGCGTCGACTGCTACTCAGCGGCATCCGCGCCATCTCGCCTGCGGTGGATGTGACCAACTATGTGATGCTCGAGCTCGGTCACCCGATGCACGCCCACGACCGCAGTCTGATCACCGGTGGGTTCCGGGTGCGCTTCGCCGAGCCGGGGGAGACGGTTGTCACCCTCGACGACGTCGAACGTCGCCTCGACCCCGCCGACGTACTGATCGTCGACGACGTGGCCACCGCCGCCATCGGCGGTGTGATGGGCGCCGGAACCACCGAGGTCCGCGACGACACCACCGACGTGCTGCTCGAGGCCGCGGTCTGGGACCCCGCCGCGGTGTCACGCACCCAGCGCCGCCTGCATCTGCACAGCGAGGCCGGTCGCCGCTACGAGCGCACCGTGGACCCGGCGATATCCGTTGCCGCGCTGGACCGCTGCGCGGCACTGCTCGCCGACATCGCAGGCGGCACGGTCGAGAACACACTCACCGACTGGCGCGGCGAACCCTCCACCGACGACTGGTCGCACCCGCCGGTGAGCATGCCGGCCGACCTGCCCGATCGCACCGCGGGTGTCGAGTATCCGCAGGGCGCAGTCCAGAAGCGGCTGACGCAGATCGGCGCCTCGGTGGCCGTGGACGGTGACCGGGTGACCGCCATCCCGCCGAGTTGGCGGCCCGACATCAGGCAGCCGGCCGACCTGGTCGAGGAGGTGATGCGGCTGGAGGGACTGGATGCCATCCCGTCGGTGCTACCGCCTGCGCCGGCCGGTCGAGGCCTGACACCGGTGCAGAAGCGCCGTCGGTCGATCGGAAAGTCGTTGGCTCTCAACGGCTATGTCGAGATCTTGCCGACCCCGTTCCTCTCGGGTGACATCTTCGATCAGTGGGGTCTGCCCGCCGACGACGAGCGCAGGCGGACCACCCGGGTGCTCAACCCGCTCGAGGCCGACCGACCCGAGCTCGCCACCACACTGTTGCCCGGCTTGCTGGAGGCCCTGACACGCAACGTGTCGCGGGGCGCGGTCGACGTGGCGCTCTACGCGGTCGCTCAGGTCGTGGAAAGAACACCGGACACCCGCGCCGTGCAACGCATTCCGAACGACCGCCGACCCACCGACGATGAAATCGCGGTGCTCGATGCATCGTTGCCCCGCCAGCCGCAGCACGTCGGGGCGGTGCTCGCCGGCCTGCGCGAACCCGCGGGTCCGTGGGGTCCGGGGCGGCCGGTGCATCCCTCCGATGCGTTCGAGGCGGTGCGAATCATCGGCCGGGCGTCCGGAGTGGAGTTGAGACTGCAGCCGGCTCAGCGCTTGCCGTGGCACCCCGGACGCTGTGCCGAGATCCTGCTGGGCGAGGTGGTCGTCGGGTATGCCGGCCAACTGCACCCCGCCGTGATCGAGCGCTGCGGTCTCCCGAAGGGCACCTGCGCCCTCGAGGTGGACCTCGACGCGATCCCGATCACCGAGGTGCTGCCCGTGCCGTCGGTCTCACCGTTCCCCGCGGTGTTCCAGGACGTGGCCCTCGTCGTCGACGCCGATGTCGCGGCCCAGAGCGTCATCGACGCCGTCCGCACCGGGGCCGGCGAACTGCTGGAAGATGTCCGGCTGTTCGACGTCTACAGCGGCCCCCAGATCGGCGAGGGGCGCAAGTCGCTGGCGCTGGCGCTGCGGTTCCGTGCTCCAGATCGCACCCTCACCGAGGAGGAGGCCAGCGCCGCGCGCGACGCCGCCGTCGCGGCCGCGACGGCGCGGGTCAACGCGGTCCTGCGTTCCTGACGTCGATGATCATCCGTGACGAACGCGAATCCGACGTCACCGCCGTCCGGGCGCTCACCGAGGCGGCCTTCGCCGACGTGCCCCAGAGTCGCCAGACGGAGGCGGCGGTGATCGACGCACTCCGGGCTGCGGGGGCCCTCACGCTGTCGCTGGTTGCGGTGGACGACGCCGACGAGGTCGTCGGCCATGTGGCCGTATCGCCGGTACTCATCGACGGGCATGCCCTCGGCTGGTACGGCGGCGGCCCGCTGTCGGTGCGGCCGGACCGTCACCGCAGCGGCATCGGGACCGCGCTGGTGCGTGCGGCCTTCGAGCGATGTCGCGAGATCGGGGCGCGGGGCTGCGTGGTGGTGGGTGACCCCGCCTACTACGGCAGGTTCGGGTTCGTCAGTGGCGCTGAATCATTGAGTATGCCGGGGGTGCCTGCCGAGAACCTTCTGGTGCTGGCGCTGGGTGATGAGATGCCCTCCGGGGTGGTCGCCTTCCACCCGGCCTTCGGTGCCCAGGGTGGCTCTCAGTGAGCCTGACCCGGGCCGGGATGATCACCCGCGGCCAGTCCGTACCCGCCGGTCATCTGGTCTCTGAACACGTCGGCATGGGGTGGCGCAAAGGTGGTCAGCGCGAAGATCGCGACAGGCGCCACCATGCCCATCGATCCTGCCCACGCCGCGCCCGGGCCGTCACTGACGACGGTCACGGCGTGCGACACCCATTGACCCGTCGTCACGGCGAGGACGAAGGTTCCGCCGTCGAGCGCCAGCCGGGTGCGGAGGCCAGCTCGCGGCACTATGACGGTCGACAGGTAATAGAGACCGACGATGAGGACGCACATCGCGTAGAAGCCGATCGCCCGTGAGGCCACCAGCGGCGGTGGGTGGTCCGAGAAGGCGAGCTGCACGCCGGTGAAGGCCACCAGCGGCCAGTACGCCATCTTCAGGTGTTCCCAGACGCTTTCGTTGATCGGGCAGAACACCGCCAGCACCGGGCGTCTGCCGCCCCAGTCGAAGCAGAAGTGCAGCAGCATGCCGCCGACGATCACCACAGGGATGCCGGCCAGATCCCAGGCGAGAGCGTCGTCAGACATCAACTCGACCGTACTCTGATAATGAATTTGCAACATTCTGCATAAACATGCAGAATCGCTGCATGACATCCGTCGCGGTCGCCGGTGCCAGCGGTTATGCCGGGGGAGAGATCCTGCGGCTGCTTCTCGGCCACCCTGCGTATGCCTCGGGCCGGCTGACCATCGGCGCCCTGACCGCGGCCGCCAGCGCAGGCACCACGGTGGCCGAGCATCACCCGCACCTACTCCCGTTGGCGGGCCGCACCCTGGAACCCACCGAGCTCGACGTGCTGGCAGGCCACGACGTGGTGTTCCTGGGGCTGCCCCACGGGCATTCCGCGGCGCTGGCCGAGCAGCTCGGACCCGACACCCTCATCATCGACTGTGGTGCCGATTTCCGGCTCACCGGCTCCGCCGACTGGGAGCGGTTCTACGGCTCCGCGCATGCCGGGAGCTGGCCCTACGGACTGCCCGAACTGCCCGGCGGTCGGGACCGACTCCGGGACACCACACGTGTTGCCGTACCCGGCTGCTATCCCACCGCGGCGCTGCTCGCTCTGTGGCCCGCCCTTGCGGAGGGGCTGATCGAGCCCGCGGTCACCGTTGTCGCGGTCAGCGGTACCTCCGGTGCGGGCCGGGCAGCCAAGGTGGACCTGCTCGGCTCCGAGGTCATCGGTTCGGCACGCGCGTACAACATCGGCGGCAAGCACCGGCACACCCCGGAGATCGCCCAGGGCCTGCGGGCCGTCACCTCGAGCGACGTCACGGTCTCGTTCACCCCGATACTGATCCCGACCTCGCGCGGCATCCTGGCGACGTGCACGGCGCGGACCGAAGCACCGCTGTCACAGCTACGGGCCGCCTACGAAAAGGCCTACGACGACGAGCCTTTCGTCTACCTGCTGCCTGAAGGGCAGCTGCCGACGACAGGAGCGGTGATCGGCAGCAACGCCGCGCAACTCGCCGTTGCGGTCGACGAGGACGCCAAGACGTTCATCGCGGTCGCCGCCATCGACAACCTCGTGAAAGGCACCGGTGGAGCAGCAGTGCAGTCGATGAACCTGGCGCTGGGTTGGAACGAGACCGACGGCCTCTCGACGGTCGGAGTGGCGCCGTGACACGGATGTTGCGCACCCAGGGGGTGACCGCGCCCGAAGGCTTCCGAGCGACCGGAATCGCCGCCGGAATCAAGGCGTCGGGAAAGCTGGATCTCGCGCTGGTGTTCAACGAGGGCCCCGACTACACCGCGGCCGGTGTGTTCACCCGCAACAAGGTGAAGGCCGCCCCGGTGCTGTGGTCGCAACAGGTACTGACCACCGGCCGGTTGCGTGCGGTCATCCTGAACTCCGGGGGTGCCAACGCCTGTACCGGTCCGGGGGGCTTTCAGGACACTCACGCCACCGCCGAGGCCGTCGCCGGCGCGCTGTCGGACTGGGGCACCGAGACCGGCGCGATCGAGGTCGCCGTGTGTTCCACCGGGCTGATCGGCGACCGACTGCCGATGGACAAGGTGCTCGCCGGCATCCGCGAGATCGTGCACGAGATGGCGGGCGGGCTGACCGGCGGCGAGGAGGCCGCGCGGGCCATCATGACCACCGATACCGTACCCAAACAGGTTGCGCTGCATCACCAGGACAAATGGACGGTCGGCGGCATGGCCAAAGGTGCGGGCATGCTCGCACCGTCCCTGGCGACGATGCTCAGCGTCATCACCACCGACGCGGTGGCCGGTCCGGCTGCGCTGCGGACGGCACTGACCCGCGCCGCCGCCCGCACTTTCGACCGGCTCGACGTCGACGGCAGTTGCTCGACCAACGACACCGTGCTGTTGTTGTCGTCGGGAGCCAGCGAAATCGAGCCCAGCCAAGACGATCTCGACGACGCCGTGCTCAAGGTGTGCGACGACCTGTGCGCCCAACTGCAGGCCGATGCCGAGGGCGTCACCAAGCGGATCATCATCGCCGTCACCGGCGCGATCAGTGAGGACGAGGCGCTGACCGCCGCCCGGGTGGTCGCGCGCGACAGCCTGGTCAAGACCGCGCTGTTCGGGTCCGACCCGAACTGGGGACGGGTGCTGGCGGCGGTCGGGATGGCCCCGGTGACTCTCGACGCCGAACGGATCACCGTGTCCTTCAACGGTTTCCCGGTGTGCATCGACAGCGTCGGCGCACCGGGCGCCCGCGAAGTCGATCTGTCGGGTGAGGACATCACGGTAACCGTCGATCTGGGCGCTGGAACGGCGTCGGCCGAGATCCGCACCACCGACCTCTCGCACGCCTACGTCGAAGAGAACTCGGCCTACAGCTCATGACCATCGCGACGGTCGACAAGGCGCAGGTGCTCGCGGGAGCGCTGCCCTGGCTCAAGGCATTGCACGACAAGATCGTCGTGGTCAAGTACGGCGGCAACGCGATGACCGACGACACGCTGAAGGCGGCGTTCGCCGCGGACATGGTGTTCCTGCGCAACTGCGGAATTCACCCGGTGGTCGTCCACGGCGGCGGCCCGCAGATCAGCGCCATGCTCAAGAAGCTCGGCATCGCAGGCGATTTCAAGGGCGGGTTCCGCGTCACCACACCCGAGGTGCTCGACGTCGCACGCATGGTGCTCTTCGGTCAGGTCGGCAGGGAACTGGTGAACCTCATCAATGCCCACGGCCCCTACGCGGTCGGCATCACCGGAGAGGACGCGCAACTGTTCACCGCGGTCCGGCGCACCGTTCTCGTCGAGGGCATCCCCACCGACATCGGACTGGTCGGCGATGTCGCCCGAGTCAACACCGACGCCGTGCTGGACCTCATCGACGCCGGCCGCATCCCCGTGGTCTCGACGATCGCGCCCGACACCAACGGCCTCGTCTACAACATCAATGCCGATACCGCCGCAGGAGCTTTGGCCGAGGCGCTCGGTGCCGAGAAACTCCTGATGCTCACCGACGTGGCGGGCCTGTACACGAAGTGGCCCGACCGCGACTCGCTGGTCAGCGAAATCGACGTCGCCGCACTGACACAACTGCTCCCCACCCTGGAGGAGGGCATGGTGCCCAAGATCGAAGCCTGCCTGCGTGCGGTCGGCGGCGGAGTGCCGAGCGCACACGTCGTCGACGGACGGGTGGAGCACTGCGTGCTGGTCGAACTGTTCACCAACGAAGGGGCGGGGACGAAGGTGGTTGGCGCATGAACCAGAAGGCACCGCTGCTGGACCGGTGGTCGGCAGTGATGATGAACAACTACGGCACCCCGCCGCTGGCGTTGGCCTCAGGCGACGGGGCCGTGGTCACCGACGTCGACGGCAAGTCCTACATCGACCTGTTGGGCGGCATCGCCGTCAACGTTCTGGGGCACCGCCACCCCGCGGTCATCGATGCCGTGAACCGCCAGATGAACACGCTCGGACACACGTCCAACCTCTACGCCACCGAGCCTGGTGTGGCGCTCGCTGAATCGTTGGTCGGACTGCTGGGGGCTCCCGCACGGGTGTTCTTCTGCAACTCCGGAACTGAGGCCAACGAGGTCGCGTTCAAGATCACCCGGCTGACCGGACGCACGAAACTCGTTGCCGCCGAAGGTGCTTTCCATGGTCGCACCATGGGTTCGCTCGCGCTCACCGGCCAACCGTCCAAGCAGGCGCCATTCGCCCCACTGCCCGGCTACGTCACCCACGTGCCCTACGGGAACATCGACGAGCTTGCGCGCGCCGTCGATTCGGACACCGCCGCGGTCTTCCTCGAGCCGATCATGGGGGAGGGCGGCGTCGTCGTCCCACCGGCCGGATACCTGGCCGCGGCCCGTGAGATCACCGCCGCACACGGTGCCCTTCTGGTGCTCGACGAAGTGCAGACGGGTGTGGGGCGCACCGGCGCCTTCTACGCCCACCAACACGACGGCATCACCCCCGACATCGTCACGCTCGCCAAGGGACTCGGCGGCGGGCTGCCGATCGGCGCATGCCTTGCCATCGGTGCGACGGCCGATCTCCTCACCCCGGGACTGCACGGCAGCACCTTCGGTGGCAACCCGATCTGCACGGCAGCGGCGCTGGCCGTCCTCGGTGTGCTCGACGATGAGCACCTGATCGAACGCGCCGACGTCCTTGGCAAGACGATCAGCCACGGAACCGAGGCGCTTGGCCATCCCCTGGTCGACCATGTGCGCGGCCGGGGGCTGCTCAAGGGCATCGTGCTGACCGCCCAGGCGGCCAAGCCGGTCGAGGTCGCCGCGCGTGAGGCCGGGTTCCTGGTGAACGCGGCCGCGCCCGATATCGTCAGGCTGGCACCACCGTTGGTGATCACCGATGACCAGGTGGGTGCGTTCCTGGCCGCACTGCCGGGCATCCTGGACCAGGCCGGACAGTCATGACCCGCCACTTCCTGCGCGACGACGACCTGTCTCCGGACGAGCAGGCTGAGGTCCTGGCGTTGGCAGCGGAGCTCAAGACGGCACCGTTCAGTCGCCGGCCGCTGGAGGGTCCGCGCGGTGTCGCGGTGATCTTCGAGAAGAACTCGACCCGCACGCGGTTCTCCTTCGAGATGGGCATCGCGCAGCTCGGCGGCCACGCCGTGGTGGTCGACGGCCGCAGCACCCAACTCGGCCGTGAAGAGACGCTCGAGGACACCGGCCAGGTGTTGTCCCGGTATGTCGACGCCATCGTGTGGCGGACATTCGCCCAGGAGCGACTCACCGCCATGGCGACCGGTTCCACTGTGCCGATCGTCAACGCGTTGTCCGACGAGTTCCATCCGTGCCAGGTGCTCGCCGATCTGCAGACCCTGGCCGAACGCAAGGGCGCCCTGAAAGGGTTACGGCTCAGCTATTTCGGCGACGGGGCCAACAACATGGCGCATTCGCTGATGCTGGGTGGCGTCACCGCAGGAGTCAACGTCACGATCGCCGCGCCGCGCGGCTTCGAACCGCATCCGATGTTCGTGGCTGCGGCGGAGACCCGCGCCATGCAGACCGGTGCCACGGTGACGCTCACCGACGATCCGCTGCGGGCGGCCGACGGCGCCGATGTGCTGGTGACCGATACCTGGACATCGATGGGCCAGGAGAACGACGGGCTGGACCGCGTCCGCCCCTTCCGTCCGTTCCAGCTCAATGCCGCGCTTCTCGACCATGCGGATTCGGAGGTCGTTGTCCTGCATTGCCTTCCGGCGCACCGAGGCCACGAGATCACCGACGACGTCATCGACGGCCCGCGCAGCGCAGTGTGGGACGAGGCGGAGAACCGGTTGCACGCGCAGAAGGCGCTGCTGGTGTGGCTGCTCGAGCGGGGTCCGTCGTGACCAGCGCGGCAACCCGTGCCGGGCGGCAGGCCAGGATCGTCGCCCTGCTCTCCGCCCAGGCGGTGCACAGCCAGAGCGAACTGGCGGCACTTCTGGCCGATGAGGGCATCGACGTCACCCAGGCGACGCTGTCGCGGGACCTCGAAGAACTCGGCGCGGTCAAGCTCCGCGGCGCCGACGGCGGCGTCGGCGTCTACCTGGTGCCCGAGGACGGCAGCCCGGTGCGCGGCGTCAGCGGGGGCACCGAACGGGTGTCGCGACTCCTGGTGGATCTGCTGGTGTCCACCGACGCCAGCGGCAACCTCGCCGTACTGCGCACCCCGCCCGGGGCGGCCCACTATCTCGCCAGCGCCATCGACCGTGCGGCCCTGCCGTACGTGGTCGGCACCGTCGCCGGTGACGACACCATCCTGGTGATCGCTCGCGAACCGATGACCGGAGCCGAACTGGCCACCACGGTCGAGAACCTGTCCCGCGGCTGAAGTACTCAACACAAGAAGGAGTTTCACTATGTCCGAACGCGTCATCCTGGCGTATTCCGGCGGTCTCGACACCTCGGTGGCGATCAGCTGGATCGGCAAGGAGACCGGTCGTGAGGTCGTCGCGGTCGCCATCGACCTCGGGCAGGGCGGCGAGGACATGAGTGTCGTGCGCCAGCGTGCACTCGATTGCGGTGCCGTCGAGGCCGTCGTCGTGGATGCCCGGGACGAATTCGCAGAGCAGTACTGCCTGCCGGCGATCCAGTCCAACGCGCTCTACATGGATCGCTACCCGCTGGTGTCCGCGCTGAGCAGACCGTTGATCGTCAAGCACCTGGTCGACGCCGCCCGCGAGCACGGCGGCGGCATCGTCGCCCACGGGTGCACCGGCAAGGGCAACGATCAGGTGCGCTTCGAAGTCGGATTCGCCTCACTGGCACCCGATCTGGAAGTTCTGGCTCCCGTCCGGGACTACGCCTGGACGCGCGAGAAGGCGATCGCGTTCGCAGAGGAGAACGCCATCCCCATCAACGTCTCGAAGCGCTCGCCGTTCTCCATCGACCAGAACGTGTGGGGCCGCGCCGTGGAAACCGGCTTCCTGGAACATCTCTGGAACGCTCCGACCAAGGATGTGTACGACTACACCGAGGATCCGACCGTCAACTGGAGCAGCCCCGACGAGGTGGTCGTCGGGTTCGACAAGGGCGTTCCGGTGTCCCTGGACGGCCGCCCGGTGTCGGTCCTGCAGGCCATCGAGCAGCTCAACGAGCGGGCCGGTGCCCAGGGAGTGGGCCGCCTCGACGTGGTGGAGGACCGACTGGTCGGCATCAAGAGCCGGGAGATCTACGAGGCCCCCGGCGCCATGGTGCTGATCACCGCGCACACCGAACTCGAACACGTCACCCTGGAGCGGGAACTGGGCCGGTTCAAGCGGAACACCGATCAGAAGTGGGGCGAACTGGTCTACGACGGACTCTGGTACTCACCGCTGAAGACAGCCCTCGAGTCGTTCGTGGCCAAGACCCAGGAACATGTGACCGGTGAGATCCGGCTGGTGCTGCACGGTGGACACATCGCGGTGAACGGGCGGCGCAGCGCTGAGTCACTGTATGACTTCAACCTCGCCACCTACGACGAAGGCGACACGTTCGACCAGTCCTCTGCCAAGGGGTTCGTGCACGTGCACGGGCTGTCCTCGAGCCTGTCGGCCCGCAGGGACCTGGCGGGGAAGTAACGATGAGCACCAACGAAGGCTCGCTGTGGGGTGGCCGGTTCTCCGACGGACCGTCGGATGCGCTTGCCGCGCTGAGCAAGTCGACGCACTTCGACTGGGTACTGGCACCCTACGACGTCGTGGCGTCCAAAGCCCATGCCCGGGTGCTCTTCGGGGCAGGACTGCTCACCGAGGAACAACGCGACGGCCTGCTCGCCGGCCTGGACAGCCTGGCCGCTGACGTCGAGGACGGCAGCTTCGGGCCCCTGCCCAGCGACGAAGACGTGCACGGCGCACTCGAGCGCGGCCTCATCGACCGTGTCGGCGCCGAACTCGGCGGCAGGCTGCGCGCAGGCCGTTCCCGAAATGATCAGGTGGCCACTCTGTTTCGGATGTGGCTGCGTGACGCCGTCCGCCGCGTCGCCGACGGCGTGCTCGAGCTGGTGTCGGCGCTGGCGACGCAGGCCGCGGCGCATCCCACCGCGATCCTGCCCGGCAAGACCCATTTGCAGTCGGCCCAGCCGATTCTGCTGGCACACCACCTGCTGGCCCATGCGCACCCGCTGCTGCGTGACGTCGACCGGCTCGTCGACTTCGACAAGCGAGCCGCGGTGTCGCCCTACGGGTCCGGTGCGCTTGCCGGATCCTCGCTCGGCCTGGATCCGGATGCGATCGCTGCGGAACTGGGATTCGACGCCGCCGCGGACAACTCCGTCGATGCCACCGCGTCGCGGGACTTCGCCGCCGAGGCGGCCTTCGTGCTGACCATGATCGCCGTCGATCTGTCCCGGCTGGCCGAGGACATCATCCTGTGGAGCACCACCGAATTCGGCTACGTCACCCTGCACGATGCGTGGTCGACGGGCAGCTCGATCATGCCGCAGAAGAAGAACCCGGACATCGCCGAGCTCGCCCGGGGCAAGTCGGGCCGGTTGATCGGCAACCTGACCGGGCTGCTGGCCATGTTGAAGGCGCAGCCGCTGGCGTACAACCGTGATCTGCAGGAGGACAAGGAGCCGGTGTTCGACTCCGTGGCCCAGCTGGAGATGCTGCTGCCCGCGATGGCCGGTCTGGTCGCCACTCTGCGCTTCGACGTCGACAGGATGGCCGAGCTGGCGCCGCTGGGTTACACGTTGGCCACCGATGTCGCCGAGTGGCTGGTGAAGCGCGGAGTGCCGTTCCGGGTCGCCCATGAGGCAGCCGGCGCGGCCGTGCGGGCTGCCGAGGCCCGCGGTGTCGGTCTGGAGGAACTCGAGGACGCGGAGCTGGCCGGCATCCACCCCGACCTGACCGCTCAGGTACGCGAGGTCCTGACGATCGACGGGTCGGTGAACTCGCGCGATGCCCGCGGCGGCACCGCACCGGTGCAGGTTGCCAAGCAGCTCGGCGGCGTGCGCGCCGCCTCGGACGCGTTGCGGATCCGCCTTCGGCGATAGCGGGTCGCTAGCATCCAGCGGTATGGACGCCACTCCCGGTGACGAGGTGGTCGCTGTCGGCCGGCGTCAGCGGATCAGGCGGTGGCTGGCCGAGCGCCGGTTGCGCCAGTGGTGGAAGGCCGGTGTCGCCGCGATCCTGGCCGTCGCGGCGCTCTTCGGCGGCCTCGACACCGTCGACACCAAGGTCACCCCGTTCAAGACCGGTGAGGAGTTCAGTGACGGCCAGTTCGCGGTGACCATAGAGCGCGCCAGCTTGACCGAACAGGTGCGGGGAGCCGGCCGTGTGCTCGGTCCGAAGACACCGGGTCGTCGCTATCTGGGCGTCGTGGCGACGTTACGCAATGACGGAACGGTGCCGGGGCGGCTCCGCAACGAGCTGGATCTGCGGGGCGTGCCGGGTGAGGAATTCTTCGGTGTGTTCAGGTTTCACGACGGGTCGTCGATCCAGACCCTCGGTCCCGACCTGACCGAACAGCTGGTGTTCATCTGGCTTGTCCCGACTGACGCGTTGACACCGGGGGATACGGCGACGGTGCGGATCTGGAAGAAGACCTACACGCAGTTGATGGTCGCCTACGGAGGCAAGGAGTGGATCGACAGCCCTACCGACTACGGGTTGATCGAGGTGCCGGTGGGGGCAACATCGTGAAACGTCGGAAGCCGGACCTCAGGTCGGTGACATCGACACTCGGCGTCATCGTCGTCGTGGCCGCCGCCGCGGTGGTGTGGCACCACCTGCCGACGCCCACCGATCTCTACGGACCCTTCGACGTCCATGCTCACGTCGGCGTCCCGGCTGACGGCCGGGCGGTCACCGCCACCGTCACCTCGGTCCGGATCGCGCCGCGGGTGAACTCCGTGCAGGCCGCCGGCACCTGGGTCGTCGTGGACACGACGCTGGCGGCAACGCGCGCCACCGAGTTGCCGCGCAGCGACCTCACCGTCGGTCCCAACACCTACACACCGTCGGATCGCTTCTTCTTCGACACCCTCGGATCCCAGATCTCGCCGGGCATCACAGAGAGCGGCGCATGGGTGTTCGATGTCGCTCCCGAACTCGTCCCGCCCGGGGCGTCCGCTTCGCTCACTCTGCGGGTGTGGGTGGGCACCGCATTCCTCGATTCCCGCCTGGTCATTAGCATTCCGCTCGACGACTCGCGCGTTTCCAGGTCCGACGACGTCAACCTGACGCCGCCGAAGGTGGCCGCCCCATGACGCGGCTGTCGGCGTTGTGGCAACGGAACCTGATTGCGTCGATCGTTCTGGCTTGCGCGGTCGGAGCTTTCGTGGCGATCGACTTCGGTCCGCAGTGGGCTGCCTACCGCCACTCGGTGGTACCCGAGGTCGTGGTGCCCAACGGCCAGAGCGGGTCGGCCGCCGGGCAGACATGGAAGCTGTCCGCGGTGCGCCATCAGAATCGCAGTCCGCTGAACTTCGGACCGCCGTTGCCGCCGGGCACCGTGCTGACCATCGTCGACGTGGACAGGTCCGGGACGCCGGGAGCCGAGTTGTGCACAGGGGTGATCACCGACGGCGATCAGCGTTGGCAGGCAGAAGGTCTCGGCGTATTCAGCCCGATCGCCCGCGACGGGGTCACTGCCACGTGCACCAAACCCGGCCGGCTCCAGTTCGCCTTCCTGCTGCCCCATGACGTGGTGCCGACGGCGGTCGACGTCACGATCAACGGCCAGATCACGGTGCGGCTGGAGCTGTAGATTCCTGCGTGCGCACGTGTTCCAGGCAGTAGGCCACCGTGGAGGCGATCAGGCACACCCGGAGCGGTTCGATGATCAGGTGCGAGACGAAGATCAGCGTCGGTCGCACACCGTCCCAGAACGACAGGGGCGCAGGCCCGAGAATCCACGCCACACCGCGGAACAGATAGCCGACCCGCACCTCGGGCCGGTAGAAGCTGCCCGCCATGTCCAACCAGGCCAACCCGAGGTAGGCCAGCACGTAGAGCGACAACGCCAGCAGGCCGCCGTGGAGGATGAGGCGCGCTGAGTCGGTGATGTTGCGGTAGTTGCCCAGCCGCTGCAGAAACCAGTCCTTGACCTCGTCGCGGCGGGTGTCGGGGAGGCGCGACCACCGGGCGCGGAGGCGCTTCTCGGTCACCGCGGTCCGGTCGAACACCCTGTCGGCACGGTCACCGGCCACGCGACGCGCGGCGCCCCGCCAATCCCTGGGCATGGTCACGCCGTAGACGATTCCGGCGAGCGCCAGCCATAGCAGCGGTAGTACGGCACCGCCGAACACCGTGCCCACAGCCCACGTCACTGCGTCCCACAGCACCTCGAACGGCCGGAAATGTGAGAAAAGATCCGCGCGAGTCTCGTTGAACCACACGATGATCCGTCGTTCAGCAAGCCAGCCTGTGGGATTGAGGAAAAATTCGAGACCCTTGGTGGCTGCGAAGCCCACGGTGAGAAATGCCCACAGCGCGTCGACGTAGACCCGAATGGGGAGCATCCAGCCCGGCAGGCGGTCCTTGAGCAGGCTCAGCACATACCTGGTGACCAGCGCCGCGAAGATCACCGCCACCGTGACGGTGCCGCCCGGCAGCGCCTCGGGATGCAGCTCCGTGTCTCCGGGCGTCGCGATGCTGTCGGCGATCCGGTAGTCGAGCGCGGCGTTCTGGAACGCCAGCCAGTCCTCGGCGAACAACTTCCAGGCGAGGTAGATCGCGAAGAACGGCACGACGACCGTGGAGAACACATCGATGTGGCGTGCCGACCGCCGCGGAAGTGCCGCCAGCACGGGAATGCCCGCTCGCAGCACCAGGAACATTGCGACGTAGGAGCCCAGCCGGGCCAGGCCCGCCAGCGGCATGATCAGCGATGCCCACAGGTCATTGTCGTATCCGGCCCAGGCGGCCAGCTCGATGGCGCCTCGACGCCCGAGCAGCCCGAGCATGTAACACGCCGCCAGCTGAGGCCAGTACCGCAGGAACAGCACGAACGGCCGCAGCACGTACGTCATCCGCTGTCCTCCGCGGCGGCCAGCCAGGCCTCTTCGAGGGAATCCTTGCGACTGAGCATCTCGTTCAGCTCGGCGTTCAGCTCGCCCGCGCGGACGTGATCGGCGGCCGCGTGTGCCATCGACTCGTGCAGCGAAGCGATCTTGTCGTCGAGCTTGGCCAGCTGGCTCTCCAGACGCGACATCTCCTTACCCGCCCTGCGTTGGATGGCCGCGCTCGTCTCGCCGCGCTCGCGGACCGGTGCCGGCCGGGAGGAGGCGCCTGATTCTGCGGCGGCGCGGTCGGCGAGGTACTGCTCGATACCGCCTGGCAGCAGGTCGCAGCGGCCGCCCCCGGTCAACGCGTACGTCACGTCGCTGACACGCTCCAGGAAGTACCGGTCGTGCGTGACGACGATCAGCGTGCCGGGCCAGCCGTCGAGGTAATCCTCGATGACCGTCAACGTGTCGATGTCCAGATCGTTGGTGGGTTCGTCGAGCAGCAGCACGTTGGGTTCGTCGAGGAGCAGTCGCAGGAACTGCAGCCGTCGGCGCTCACCCCCGGACAACTCACCGATCCGCGCGGTCAGCTTGTCACCGACGAAGCCGAAATCCTTGAGCAGCGTGTCCGCGCTGATCTCCCGGCCGCCCGCCAACTCGGCGATGCGGCGATGGTCCTGAACCGCATCGATGACCCGCTGGGCGCCGTCGACCTCCTTGAGGGCCTGGCTCAGGTGGCCGATCCGCAAGGTCAGGCCACGCTTGACGGTGCCCGAGGTCGGTGCCATCTCGCCGGCGAGCAGTCGTAGCACCGATGTCTTTCCGGTGCCGTTGACGCCGACCAGTCCGATGCGTGCCCCCGGCCCGATCGACCAGTCGATGCCGTCGAGCAGGGTGCGCGGGGGGTCGCCGACCTCGAAGCGCACCCGGTGCATGTCGAACACGTCCTTGCCGAGTCGAGCCGTGGCAAAGCGTTGCAGGACAAGCGAATCACGTGGTGGAGGTTCGTTGGCGATCAGCTCGTTGGCGGCTTGGATGCGGAACTTCGGCTTCGACGTTCGCGCCGGCGGTCCGCGCCGCAGCCATGCCAGTTCCTTGCGCATCAGGTTTCTGCGCCGCGCCTCGGTGCCTGCAGACATCCGCATACGCTCGGCGCGCGCCAGCACGTACGCGGCGTAACCACCGTCGTAGGCGTCGACGGCGCCGTCGTGCACCTCCCAGGTGCTGGTGCACACCGCATCGAGGAACCAGCGATCGTGGCTGACGATGACCAGAGCCCGCGCGGGACGCGAACCCAGGTGCTCCGCGAGCCAGCCGATGACTTCCACGTCGAGATGGTTGGTGGGCTCGTCGAGCACCAGCACGTCGTGCCCGGCCAGCAGCACCTCGGCAAGCGCGACCCGCCGGCGCTCGCCACCGGACAGGCCCGCCACGTCGGCGTCGAGGTCGACGCCTGACAGGAGATGCTCGACGACGGCGCGGGTGTCAGGTTCGGCCGCCCACACGTGATCGGGGCGCCCACCTGCGATGATTCCCCGGATCGTGGCTCCCGCAGCGAAATCGTCGGACTGGCGCAGGTAGCCCACCGACAGGTGGGCGGTGTGGGTGGCACGACCCGAGTCGGGAGCGAGCGCGCCGGTCAGCACCTTGAGCAACGTGGTCTTGCCGTCGCCGTTGCGGCCGACGACACCGATCGCGTCACCCTCCTCGACGCCCAGGCTGACGGTGTCGAGCAACGTGCGCGTACCGAAGCCGACCGTGGCCCGCTCGAGGTTGATCAGGTTTGCCATCAGCGCCCGATGATAGGCGGGGCCTGTGCCATGATGACGACGGCAGGCGGGGGATCGCAAAAGGCACGACGGGAACGAGAGGGGAGCGCGCCTTGGTGGACCTCTCGGCAATCACCGGACCGGTGGGGCGCCTCGTCGCCACCGCGCAGAACGGCCTCGAGGTCCTGCGCTACGGCGGGCTGGAGACCGGCGCCGTCCCGTCGCCGTTCCAGATCATCGAGAGCGTCCCGATGTACCGGCTGCGGCGCTACTTCCCGCCGGACAGCCGACCCGGTGCCACACCCGCCGGCGCGCCGGTGCTGATGGTTCACCCGATGATGATGTCGGCCGACATGTGGGATGTCACCCGGGAGGAGGGTGCAGTAGGCATCCTCCACAGGGCCGGCATCGATCCGTGGGTGATCGACTTCGGCTCGCCCGATCAGATCGAGGGCGGGATGCAGCGCAACCTGTCCGACCACGTCGTCGCGCTGAGCGAGGCCATCGACACCGTCAAGAACGTCACCGGCCGCGACGTCCATCTGGCGGGCTACTCGCAGGGGGGCATGTTCGCCTACCAGACCGCGGCCTATCGGCGATCGAAGGATCTGGCGAGCATCGTCGCGTTCGGTTCGCCAGTCGACACGCTCGCGGCGCTGCCGATGAACCTGCCCGCGAGCATCGCGCCCGCGGCCGCCGACTTCATGGCTGACCACGTGTTCAGCCGGATCGACATCCCGGGGTGGCTGGCGCGGACCGGCTTCCAGATGCTCGACCCGATCAAGACCGCGCAGTCGCGGATCGACTTCGTCCGCCAGCTCCACGATCGCGAGGCGCTGCTGCCGCGCGAGCAACAGCGCCGATTCCTGGCGAACGACGGCTACATCGCGTGGTCCGGCCCGGCGATCGCCGAGCTGCTCAAGCAATTCATCGCCCATAACCGGATGATGAGCGGCGGCTTCGCCATCCGCGGCGACCTGGTGACGCTGTCCGACATCGACTGCCCGGTGCTCGCGGTGGTCGGTGAGGTCGACGACATCGGCCAGCCGGCATCGGTGCGCGGGATCAAGCGGGCGGCGCCGCAGGCCGATGTCTACGAATTCCTCATCCGCTCAGGCCATTTCGGCCTTGTCGTGGGCTCAAAAGCTGCAACCCAGACCTGGCCCACCGTCGCCGCGTGGGTGCGTTGGCTCGATGGCGGCGGTGACATGCCCGAGGGTGTGTCACCGATGGCGCTGCAGCCCGCCGAGAACAACGAGAGTGGCGTCTCCCTGGCGTCCCGGCTGGCGCACAGCGCGACCGCTGCGACCGAGATGGCGTTCAGCTTGGCCAAATCCGCAGCCGATGCGTTCGTGGCCGCCAACAAGTCGGCCCGCACCCTCGCGGTAGAGACTGCGCGCACGTTGCCGCGCCTGGCGCGCCTCGGTCAGGTCAACGACCACACCCGGATCTCGTTGGGCCGGATCATGTCCGAGCAGGCGCGGGAGAACCCCGGCGGTGAGGCACTGCTCTTCGACGGGCGCGTGCACACCTACGAAGCCGTCGACCGCCGCATCAACAATGTCGTCCGCGGCCTCATCGGAGTCGGGGTACGCCAAGGTGCCCGCGTCGGCGTGCTGATGGAGACCCGGCCCAGCGCTCTGGTCGCCATCGCTGCGCTGTCGCGCCTGGGCGCCGTTGCCGTCCTGATGCCGCCGGACGCCGACCTGGCGCGCGCCGCCCGCCTCGGCGGCGTGTCGGAGATCATCGCCGACCCCAGCAACCTGGACGCGGCGCGCGCCCTGGACATGCGGGTTCTGGTGCTCGGCGGAGGCGAATCCCGCGATCTGCACCGCTCCGAGGACTCCAGCGTCGTGGACATGGAGAAGATCGACCCCGACCTCGTCGACCTTCCCGGCTGGTACCGGCCGAACCCGGGTCTGGCCCGGGATCTGGCGTTCATCGGGTTCAGCACGATCAGCGGGGAACTGATCGCGCGCCAGATCACCAACTACCGGTGGGCGCTGTCCGCGTTCGGTACAGCCTCGGCCGCCAACCTGGGCCGAAGCGACACGGTGTACTGCCTGACCCCGCTGCACCACCAGTCGGGCCTGCTGGTCAGCCTCGGTGGCGCGGTGGTCGGCGGCGCCCGCATCGCATTGTCACGGGGACCCCGTCCTGATCGCTTCATGCAGGAGATCCGCCAGTACGGCGTCACGGTCGTGTCCTACACCTGGGCGATGCTGCGGGACGTCATCGACGATCCGGCGTTCTCCCTGACCGGCAGTCATTCGGTCCGACTCTTCATCGGCTCCGGGATGCCCACCGGCCTGTGGAAGCGCGTTGTCGAGGTGTTCGGGCCGGCCCATGTGGTCGAGTTCTTCGCTACCACCGACGGTCAGGCTGTCCTGGCCAACGTTTCGGGCGCCAAGATCGGCAGCAAGGGCAGGCCCCTACCCGGCGGTGGCGAGGTGGCCCTCGCCGCCTACGACCCTGAGGACAATCTGATCCTCGAGGATGACCGTGGCTTCGTTCGGCTGGCCGAACCCAACGAGGTCGGTGTGCTGCTCGCGCACCCCCGCGGCCCGGTCGATCCGCTCGCTTCGGTCAAGCGGGGCGTGTTCGCGCCCGCCGACACCTGGGTGTCCACCGAGTACCTTTTCCGCCGCGACGATGATGGCGACTACTGGCTGGTCGACATGCGCGACGCGGTGATCCACACCGGCCGCGGGCCGGTCTTCGCGGCGACGGTCAACGACGCCGTGGGCCGACTGGGCGCTGTCGACATGGCCGTCACCTACGGCGTGCAGGCGAACGGCGCGACCCTGGCGGTGACAGCGCTGTCATTGCGTCCCGGCGGCAGCGTTCCCTCGGCCGATCTGTCCGAGGCGCTGGCCGAGCTGCCGGTGGGCAACGCACCGGACATCGTGCACGTCGCGGCCGACATGACGCTCTCGGCGACATACCGCCCGCTTGCCGGCCCGCTGCAGCGTGAAGGCATTCCGAAGCCGTCGCGTAACGCGTGGTACCGCGACCCCGATACCCATCGGTACAAGCGCTTGACCGTCGCGGTGCGCACCGAGATCGCCGGAAGTCCGTAGTGATGCCCGGCAGCAGCGGCACTGTTAGGCTCGCGCTGGCTTGCCGTCCACGAGGAGGATTGATGTCACCACTCATCTGGCGCCGCTCTATCGCGTCCGCGCTGGCGGGCGTCGCAGTGGTCGGTGGCCTCGGGGTAGGACTGTCTGCACCGGTGGCATTGGCGCAGCCGGCAGACACGTCTCCGACGCAACCCGCTCCGATGATGACGGCCGACCAGGCGCTCGCCATCATCGCCCAGGACTACAACCTCGGGTCGGGCGGCGGTCAGCTCTCCAAGTTGATCGATCAGGTTCTCACTCTGCGGTCCAAGGGCATCAGGCCATCGATGTCCAGTAGACAGGCAATAGTCGCTGCGCTCGACAAGAGGCCAAACCAGAAGCCTCTGATCGAGGCGCTTCAGATGACGCTGGCCGATCAGCGTCAGCAGTTGGCGCGGGGAGGTGTCCCAGCACCGGCCCAGGGAGCTCCTCCCGTCGCCACCCCGGGCAGCCCCCAGCAACCGATGGGCCCCGCGTGGGGCCCGGGTAATCCGATGGACCGGGACGACTCGCCGATCTTCGAGATGCCCGGCCGCTGAGCGCATGACGCTCGACGCAACACTGCTCTCCATCCTGGTGTGTCCCGACGACCGGGGACCGCTGCTGGTCGTCGGCGACGCGCTCTACAACCCGCGATTACGGCGCAAGTACCGCATCGACGACGGCATCCCGGTTCTGCTGGTCGACGAGGCCGTCAGCGTGGACGACGATGAGCACCAACGATTGCTCGCCGCCGCGCAGTCCTAGAACGTCTGTGGAAGCTCGCCGGTGAGGTAGCGCTGCAGGTTCGGCGCGACCGTGTCGACGATCTGTTGGACGGGCAGGGATTTGAACGGTTCGAGCTCCAGGATGTAGCGAGCCATCACGATCCCCACCAACTGCGATGCAACGAACTGCACGCGCACCCGACCGCTGCCTGGTGGATCGTCCACGCGGGGACCGATTTCCGCGGTGATCACGTCCTGCAGGAAGGAGCGGAGCATCGAGACATCGGCGACGTTGCTGCCGGCGAGTATCGACCGCAGGGTGGCGATGAATCCCTTGCCCAGCTCCGAATCCCACAGCGGCAGCAGCAGTGACGGCAACACGCGGCCGATCTCGTCGACCGGGACCTCCCGCAGCGGGCCGATGATCGCCATGGGATCTATCGGAATGTGGATCGCCGCGGCGAACAACTGGGTCTTGGTGCCGAAATAGTGATGCACCAGGGCAGGATCCACCCCGGCGCCCGCAGCGACCGCCCGAATCGAGGTGTTGTCGATTCCGTTGCGGGCGAACAGATCACGTGCGCTGGCGAGGATGCGTTCGCGAGTGTCCGACGCCCCGGGTGGCCGACCGGGGCGTTTGCGGTTCGAGTTGGTCGTCAAGCTCTCTAGGGTGTCCTTCGCCTCAGGGTCGCCGCGGCCAGGCCCATCGCCACCACCGCGAATCCCACGACGATCGCGATGTCCCGCACCGCGACCGACGTCAACTCCGGGTATGCACCGACCTGCTGTAGCGCTTCAAGAGCGTAACTGGCGGGCAGTGCGTTGCTGATCCACTGCAGCCAGTCCGGCAGGAGCGCGCGCGGAACAATGATGCCGCACAGCAGAAGCTGAGGCGCAATGACCAACGGCATGAACTGGACGGCCTGGAATTCGGTGCGGGCGAAGGCGCTGCACAGCAGGCCCAGACCCACGCCGAGTACGGCGTTGACGATCGCGATGACGAATACCCACACCGGGCTGCCCGCGGTGTTCAGCCCGAGGAACCAGAACGACACCACACACGCGAGTGTGGCCTGCGCGGCCGCTGCAATCGAGAACGCGGTGCCGTAGGCCGCGAGCAGATCGAGCCGGCGCAGGGGAGTGGTCAGGATCCGCTCGAGAGTTCCCGACACCCGCTCGCGCTGCATCGTGATGGACGTGATCAGGAACATCACGATGAGCGGAAAGACGCCCAGCATGATCAGGCATGCGTTGTCGAACGGCGACGGGGCGCCGGGTCGCTGTGGCACCTCGGCGAACATGAAGTACATCAGCGTGATGATCAGGCTGGGTACCAGCAGGATCATCGCGACGCTGCGGTGATCGCCGGCGAGCTGCCGCAGGATGCGGACGGTGGTGGCGAGGAAGGCCCGCGGGCTCAGCGGGCTCAGGCCGGCGTTGCTTCGATGCCGTGCCGGATGATGGACAGAAACGCTTCCTCCAGTGACTGACATTGCGTGTCCTCTCGCAGTCGGGTCGGCGTGCTGTGGGCGAGAATCCGGCCGTCGCGCATCAGCAGCAGGTCCTCGCAGTGGTCGGCTTCGTCCATCACGTGGCTGGACACCAGCAACGTGGTTCCCTGCCTCGCCAGAGCGTCGAACCGTTCCCACAGGTCCGCCCGCAGGACCGGGTCGAGTCCGACAGTCGGTTCGTCGAGCACCAGCAGGTCAGGGTGTGCCACCAAGGCGCAGGCCAGCGAGACCCGGGTGCGCTGCCCGCCGGACAGGTTGGCGGCGAGAGCCTTCCGGTGATCGTCCAGCCCGACGGCGGCGATCGCCTCGTCGACGTCCCGGGCGTCCGAACCGCACAGTGCCGCGAAATAGCGCACGTTGTCGAGGACCCGTAGATCGGGGTAGATCGTCGCGTCCTGGGTGACGTATCCGACCCGATGGCGTAGTTCGGCGGCACCCGCAGGTTTGCCGAGCACCGTGACCGACCCGCCGGCGACGATCTGGGTACCGACGACGCTGCGCATCAGCGTCGTCTTGCCGCAACCCGACGGGCCGAGCAATCCGGTGACGGCGCCACGGGCAACCTGCACCGTGACATCGTCGAGTGCTACGCGCCCGCCGCGGACAACCCGCAGCTCTTTGATGTCGATCGCGGCGATAGGCACCCCGGAGACTAATTCATCATGCGATGAAGTCATCATATGATGAATAGTCCTCGCGCGGCATTCGCCTGTCAATACCAGCCGTAAACTGACCGCGATGGTCCGCGATCGCCTGGCAGTCGACCCGATCAGCGCCGCGAAATCGCTGTTGGGGGCGGTGCTGACGGGACGCGGGGTGAGCGCCGTCGTCGTCGAGGTCGAGGCGTACGGGGGACCGGCCGACGGACCGTGGCCCGATGCCGCATCCCATTCCTTCCGCGGACCGGGCATGCGCAATGCGGTGATGTTCGGGCCGCCCGGTGTGCTCTACACCTACCGCAGCCACGGCATCCACGTGTGCGCCAACGTCGTGTGTGCGACCGATGGAGTGGCCGCGGCGGTGCTGCTGCGCGCCGCGACCATCGAAGCCGGTACCGAGAGCGCTCACGCCCGACGTGGCGACCGTGTCAGTCGGCCGGCGCTGGCGCGTGGCCCGGGCAATCTGTGCTCTGCGCTCGGAATCACCATGGACGACAACGGAATCGACCTCTTCGATGCGGCCGGTCCGGTGCGGCTCACCCTCGGAGACCCGCGAGACGCCCTCTCGGGGCCGAGGGTCGGCGTCAGCAAGGCCGCGGACCGCCCATGGCGGCTGTGGCTGGCCGGACATCCAGAGGTGTCAGCGTATCGGCGCAGCCCGCGGGCACCGGCTCCCGGCGAGAGCGACTAGTACGGAAAGATCGAAACCTGTGACTTCTTCGGCTTCCATCCTCGACGAACTGGAATGGCGCGGCCTCATCGCGCAGTCCACTGACCGCGACGCGCTGGCCGACGGGCTGGCCGAAGGTCCGCTGACTGTCTATTCGGGATTCGACCCGACTGCGCCGAGCCTGCATGCCGGACACCTGATACCGCTGCTCACGCTGCGGCGTTTCCAGCAGTCCGGGCATCGTCCCATCGTTCTCGCCGGTGGTGCCACCGGGATGATCGGCGATCCACGCGACGTTGGCGAACGCACCCTGCAAACCGCCGACACCGTCACCGAATGGGCGGACCGCATTCGGGGACAGCTGGAACGGTTCGTGCAGTTCGACGATTCGCCGACCGGCGCTGTGATCGCCAACAATCTGTCTTGGACAAGTGAGCTGTCTGCCATCGAGTTTCTACGCGACGTCGGTAAACACTTCTCGGTGAACGTGATGCTCGACCGCGACACCGTGCGCCGCAGGCTCGAAGGTGACGGCATCTCCTACACGGAGTTCAGCTACATGCTGCTGCAGGCCAACGACTACGTGGAACTGCACCAGCGGTACGAATGCACTCTGCAGGTGGGCGGATCGGATCAGTGGGGCAACATCATCGCCGGCGTGCGACTGGTCCGCCAGAAGGCCGGTGCCACGGTGCACGCACTCACCACGCCGTTGGTGACGGATTCCGAAGGCAAGAAGTTCGGCAAATCGACCGGCGGCGGAAGCCTGTGGCTGGACCCCGAGATGACCAGCCCCTACGCCTGGTACCAGTACTTCATCAACACCGCTGACGCCGACGTGGTCCAGTACCTGCGCTGGTTCACGTTCCTGTCGGCCGACGAGTTGGCAGAACTCGAGCAGGCGACCGCCGATCGCCCGCACGAACGAGCGGGACAGCGGCGCCTGGCCCGGGAGCTGACGACCCTTGTGCACGGGGATGCGGCGACGACTGCCGTCGAGTACGCCAGTCGGGCGCTGTTCGGCCGCGGCGAGCTGGCCGAGCTCGACGAAGCCACCCTTTCGGCGGCGTTGCGCGAGGCGTCGGTCGCTGAACTGACCCCCGGAAGTCCTGAATCCATCACGGACCTGCTGGTGTCCAGCGGGCTCTGCGCGAGCAAGGGGGCCGCGCGCCGGACGATCGCCGAGGGAGGGGTGTCGGTGAACAACGTGAAGATCGCCACAGACGAGTGGGTTCCCCAGGCATCCGACTTCCTTCACGGGAAGTGGTTGGTGCTGCGACGGGGCAAGCGGAACATCGCCGGCATCGAGCGCGTTGGTTGATCCGCTGGGTTAAATTCCTGGTCAGAGCGTTGCGTCCGGCGCGGGAACAAACCGGACTGCCGGAACGTTGAGCCTTCTGAGAGTTAACGCACCCTTGTGGTGCGCGCGCTGGGCACCTGTCGAAAGACCCGCCCCAGCAGGCCATTTGACTCGGAGTTATCCCTGACGTAACTTATCGGAGTCGCCGCGACACGGGCCCAGCCCGGAGAGCGCGGCCGACTCCCAGAGGTCACTCACTTCGGTGAGTTTCCTCATCTGCCCGCACCAGCGACCGCGGCAATTAGCCGCGAGATCTGTGCGCGGTCAGTCGGGTGTGTTGTTTGAGAACTCAATAGTGTGTTTGGTGGTTTTTGTTTGTTGTTTTTGGTTGTGCCCGCATTTTCCCG
>NZ_STGE01000012.1 GCF_005222675.1 Mycolicibacterium sp. CR10
GCACCAAACGCACCACCTGATACACGGTGGGGCCACAATTCACGACGGCAGTGGGGCCAGATCACTTGACGAAACGCACGGCGTCGGTGATCGGCTGGGCCAGCCAGCGGTAGTACGGCTGGCGGGCGAGCTTAAGTACCCGGCACGTCACCGCGACGGGAATCCCGTCGGCGGCGAGCTCACTTACGAGCGGGTAGACCCTTTTCCCGGCAGATTGGCCTGCGACAAATACGCGGTCGCCCGGCGCAGGACTTCATTCTCCTGCTCCAACAGCTTGATCCGACGCCGCGCATCCCGTAGCTCCGCGGACTCGGTAGTGCTCTTGCCGGGCTTGGTGCCCTCGTCGACATCGGCTTGGCGCATCCACTTGTGCAGCGTCATCGGGTGCACACCGAAATCGGTCGCAATCTGCTCGATCGTCACACCATCATCGCGGTTACGGGCGACGCGAACAACATCGTCACGGAACTCACGAGGGTAAGGCCTGGGCACAAGGACATCCTTCCAGCCTGCCCATCCTGGGCAAGCCAACTCAGATGTCACCTATTCGTCCAGCAGACCCAACCAACTACACTGACCGCTGCTCACAGGTGAGGAATTTCGGCGAGCACACCTGAGGACTTCCGATGAGCGCGATCAGCGGAGCAGCATCAAACCGATTCCTTCGGTGGGTAATTCGCGGAGCTGCTCGGGTAGCACTGGACCTTGAGGACCGCTCATTATGTTCGTCATGCCGTCACAGTAGGGCTGGGAACAGACAACACGAGTGCAGGCTACAGAGATGCGCCCTAGTCGGCCTGCGTGCGACCTACAGTCACATTCCCACACGCGCCGGTCGCCACCCAGGGCGACTAGCACCCGTAATGAGGGACAGTCTGGCAGCAAGATCGCAACCCGTGATCCCAGCTGGCCCGGCGCAGCTCTCATAGGTGGCATCGGCATGGATGGCGGTCTCGAGTTCCTTCACGACTTCGTGATGGGTCTCAGTCCATCTATCGCGACCCACGCGGCTCACCTCAGATGGCGGCAATATGTTAGCCCGCCTAACGTTCACAAATCCGTTCACAAGTGGCATGAAAACGGCCCCCGGAGAGATCTCCGAGGGCCGTTTTGCCTAGTAGCGGGGACAGGATTCGAACCTGCGACCTCTGGGTTATGAGCCCAGCGAGCTACCGAGCTGCTCCACCCCGCGATGGTGAACGCAAGGTTACCCATGCGGTCGCGGCGCGTCCAAATCGCCAGCTCAGAGGCCGCGAGCTTGCGCTCCTGCACATGATTCGCGGCGTGGAGGCGTACAGACACGCGAGCTCGCGGGAGAGGCTACGGCGTGCGGATGACCTGGCCGGTCGCCAGCACCCGAGCCGGGTCATAGCGGTCGGCCAGGGCGGCCAGCCAGTGCCGGGTGTCCTCGTTGTAGACCCGCGACGGGCGCGCCGGGTCGTCCGACGGCCCGAAGTTCGGCAGCTGCCCGCCCGTCGACCACGGCCCCAGCGCAGCGACGACGCCGGCGGCGTGCTCGACCACCATCGGAGCGATCTCCGGGATCAGCGCACCGATGACCGTCAGCGCGAACGACGCGTCCCGGTGGCAGAACGCGCTGCGGTGCCCGGGCTCACGCGCCACCGCTCCCCCGAGCAGCCGCAGCTCCACGATCACCTGCGGGGACCCCGAACCCTGGCCCGCGACCGTAAGCAGCGCGTCGATCGCCTCCGCGGGCAGCGCCGAGAGCAGCGTGTGGTTTTCGTTGACCGGCATCGGGTCCACTGGGTCGGCGTGCACCAGCCCGATCGCCGCGTACGGCAGCACACCGACGGTGTCCATTAGTGGCGTGGCGGCGGCCCGTATGGGCGCAAGCAGCCGTTCGGCTTCGGCGAAATCCCCTACCGCCGTGTACCGCACCGCGACCGTCATCCGGCCGGCCAGCGGTTCGGGCACCCCTGGCAGGGGCGGCAGCTGCTGCACCGCGACCGACGTGTTGACCGTCTCCGGCAGGCCGGGAGCCCAGGAGGCCCAGGCGTGCAGCACCGCTTCGGCGTCTGCACCGTCGAAATAGACTGCGCCACCGTAGAACTCCGCGATCGGTAGGAGGTCGATCTCGACCGCGGTGACGATCCCGAGGGTGGCCTTTCCGCCGCGCAAGCCCCAGAACAGGTCGGCGTTCTCGTCGGGCGCGGCACGCAGCAGTCGGCCCTCGCCGGTCACGACGTCGAACGCCCGCACGTGATCCGACGACAACCCGACCGTCCGCACCAGCGGGCCGATCCCACCGCCGGTGAGGTAGCCGACCACACCGACCCCCGGGGCCGAACCGCACAGCGGCGCAAGGCCGTGCGGCGTCGCAACGTCGAGCACGTCCTGCCACCGCGCCCCCGCCCCCACCCACGCTGTGCGGTTGGGCACGTCGACCGCGCAGTGCTTCATCGCAGAGGTCTGCACCAGGATCGTGTCCGGCCCCACCCCGATCGCGCCGTGGCCGGTCGCCTGGACAGTGACCATGAACCCGTGCGCCGCGGCGAATCTGACCGTGTCCGCGACGTCCTCGGGCGAGGTCGCCAGCACCACCGCCGCGGGCGTGACAGCCGCCGCCACGTTCCACGGCAGGCAGCGCTCGTAACCCGGCTCGCCGGGTAGCGCCACATGGGTCGCGACCCGGTCGCGCAGCGCGCGCAGCACCTCGCCGCGGGTATCGCACGCCAGGTCGGTCGGTGTTGTCATCGAAGTGCCTTTCGCCAAGTTCTGTACTTGGCGAAAAGCATCGCTGAGCAGGCTTGGTGACCGCTTGGCGCGTCTCCAAGAAAAATCCAAGCCGCCTACCCGGTGAGGTCAGGCCATTTCGGGCACTCGTAGATGCGCCAGCACCAAGTCGAACTCGCACTCGTCGAGGATCTCGGCGCCGGCGTCGCGGACCGTCGCGGCCTTCATCGCGTCCGTGGCCATTCGGCTGCGCCTCATCGCCTCGGCGCTGTCGAAGGTGACCGACGCGACGCCGAATCCGGAATCCCGGTCGACCAGCAGGCTGGCGCTACAGAAGCCTTCGAGCTCCTCCAGCGCAGGAACGGTGGCCAGTCGGAAACCGTCGATGGCGCGATCGGCGTGCTCGGAATCGACCCGCGCCCACGTCACCCGCACACACGCACCGGGGAGGGAGTGGTGATCGCGGTGCACCGCGGCGATCTCCCACTCGTCGACGGTGGGGCTGCCGCCGAGAATCTGCGCCAACCGGTCCCTGAACGGACTGGTGGCGATCCCACTGGCGTTGAGCGCTTCCTCGGACTCCCAGGCCGTGGTGGCGATGCACCGCCCGGTCACCCGGTCGGCCAGGAACGACAACCCGACGTATCCGTCCAGACCGGTCAGCGCAGGCCACACCGTGTCGTGGAGGTACCTGATCCCGGTGTCCAGCGCCGAACTGCGTGCGTGAATCGTGAAGCTGCGTGCATACATGGTCCTGCCTCCGTGGTCCGCGGCAGCGTCCCAGCGGCGCCGCCGGACCCTCCCATCGTCCTCCGTGGTGTCGCCCAGGGCAATGATTTGCTCGTACGACCGCGGGTAGGTGGGCGTCGTCAGGTCAGCGGCGGCTGGTCCCCCACCGTACGAGTCAGCCGGTCCGCGAGCAGAGCGGCGAACTTCGCCGGATCCTCGAGCGCTCCACCTTCGGCGAGAAGAGCTGTGCCATAGAGAAGTTCGGCGGTGTCAGCCAGTGCGGCATCGGCGCCACGGACCTTATGCGCCTCCTGCAGGCCGGTGATGAGCGGGTGGTTCGCATTGAGTTCGAGAATCCGCTTCTCGACCGGAACCGGCTGCCCGGACGCCCGGTACATGCGCGCAAGGGCAGGCGTGATGCCGAACGTGTCCGTGATCAAACAGGCCGGGGAGTCGGTCAGGCGAGTCGACAGACGCACCTCCTTGACATGATCAGCCAACGCCTCCTTCAGCCAGGCAATCAGGTCGGCGAAATCCTGCTCGCGCTCCCGGCGTTCGGCGTCGTGCGCCGCCTTGTCGGCGTCGGAGTCGAGATCCACCTCGCCCTTGGCCACCGATTGCAGCGGCTTGCCGTCGAACTCGCGCACCGACTCAACCCAGACTTCGTCCACGGGGTCGGTGAGAAGCAGCACCTCGTACCCCTTGGCCTTGAACGCCTCCAGGTGCGGCGAGTGCAGCAACTGGGCACGCGATTCGCCGGCGGCGTAGAAGATCTGCCCCTGACCGTCGGGCATGCGTTCGACGTACTCGGCGAGGGTGGTGGGTTCGTCCTCGCTGTGCGTCGAGACGAAGGACGAGATTCGCAGCAAGGTGTCCTGGTTGTCCGGATCGGCCAACAGGCCCTCCTTGATTACCCTGCCGAATTGGGTCCAGAGCGTGCGGTATTTCTCCGGCCGGTCGGTCTGCATCTCCGCGATCGTCGAGAGCACTTTCTTGGTGAGTCGACGCCGGATCACCCTGATCTGTCGGTCCTGTTGAAGGATCTCGCGAGAGACGTTGAGCGACATGTCCTGTGCGTCGACGACACCCTTGACGAACCGCAGATACGGCGGCATGAGCTGGTCGCAGTCGCCCATGATGAAGACCCGCTTGACGTAAAGCTGCACCCCGATCGCGCCGTTCTGGTTGAACAGGTCGAACGGAGCATGCGACGGGATGAACAGCAGCGCCTGGTACTCGAACGTGCCCTCCGCCCTCATCGCGATGACCTCGAGCGGGTCGTCCCAGGCGTGTGCGATGTGCTTGTAGAACTCGGTGTACTCCTCGTCGGCGACCTCGTCGCGCGGACGAGCCCAGAGCGCCTTCATCGAGTTCAGCGTCTCGGTCTCGACGGTGATGGACTCCTCGCCGCCGTCCTCGGGTGCGGGGGTTCGACGCTCCACATCCATCCGGATGGGCCAGGCGATGAAGTCCGAATACTGTTTGACGAGCTCCCGGATCTTCCACTCCGAGGTGTAGTCGTGCAGCTCGTCCTCACGGTCTTCGGGTTTCAGGTGCAACGTCACCGAGGTGCCCTGGGGTGCCCCATCGTCGATGGATTCGACGGTGTACGTGCCCTCGCCGCTGGACTCCCACCGGGTCGCTGCGCTCTCGCCCGCCTTATGGGTGAGCAGCTCGACCCTGTCGGCCACCATGAAGCTCGCGTAGAAACCGATTCCGAACTGTCCGATCAGTTCCTCCGAGGAGTTGTTGTCCTTGGCCTCGCGCAACTGCTGGCGCAGCTCGGCTGTGCCCGACTTGGCAAGGGTCCCGATCAGGTTCACGACCTCGTCGCGGGCCATGCCGATGCCGTTGTCGCGAACGGTCAGGGTGCGTGCCGCCTTGTCGACGACGATCTCGATGTGCAGGTCGGAGGTGTCGACATCGAGGTCTTTGTTCCGGAACGATTCGAGCCGCAGCTTGTCCAGCGCGTCGGAGGCATTCGAGATCAGCTCCCGCAGAAACGAATCCTTGTTGCTGTAGACCGAGTGGATCATCAGATCCAGCAGTTGGCGTGCCTCCGCCTGGAACTCCAGCTGCTCGACGCGCACAGTCATGTGCTTTCCCTTCGACAAACGGCGTGGGATGCCGCGTCAGAATAATAGCGAGCCGCGACTCAGGCCAGCCTTGCTGCCTGCGCAACCCCCGCCATGCCCATCGCAGCCGCGTCGTCGGCCAGGGACCGGGCCAAAATGCCTCGCTCGGAACGTGACTCCGTCAACACGCACTCGAGCAGCCGGCACCGCAGCAGCGTGGGAACTCCACCGCTGCGCGCCGCGATGTCGCGGGCCACCGCCACGTCGTCGAGGGCACGGTGCCGCTCGCCCCGCAGCGCGTGCAGCCGCGCGGTCGCCAGCGCCACCGGTCCCGCCAGGCCGACCTGGCCGATGACGGCGATCCGGTCGCGGAACGGCTCGAGCTGAGCCAGAAGCGGCTCGGCGAACTCCGGCAGTGCGTGATCGGCGGCGAGGTGGGCCAGCAGCGTCAGGTGCCCCAGCGTCGTCCAGATGTGGCCGCGGTCGGTGCTGCCCACACCGGCGCGCAGCGTGGCGGCGGCCTCGACTCGGGCCTCAGGTCCGGTCGCGAGGGTGAGCAGCGCGGTGCGCACCACGCCGACCATGCCCTGACCACCGGTCTCCTGGCTGGCGTGCAGGTTGTTCCAGCTGGGGTCCAGCGGTCCACCCCTTTCGCGCAGCAGTGAGGCTGAGGCCAGCAGACCGCTTCCCGCTTCGTACAGCTCGGTCTGCTCGTGCACATGGGCGGCGATCCCGTGATGGCGTTGCGCTTCGGCGAAGTCGCCGACCCACATCGCCAGAACCGCCTCCATCCAACGTAGTTGAGCGCGCAGCACCGGCAACTGGAGGTCTTCGCTGCCGGCGATGCCGGCTTGCAGGTGACGACGGGCGCCTGCCACGTCACCGAGGTTCATTGCGGCCATGGTGGCCACCGAGTGTCCGATCACCGCATCCTCACGAGACCGGTTGTGCTGCAGAGACTCCAAGCGATCCACCCAGGACAGCGTCTCGCGGCTCAGCGTCGACACCCCGGAATAGGTGATGAGTCGACCGACCAGAACGTCGGCGAGGACATCAGGATCACCGGTTGCCTCGGCCACCCGCTCGGCGCGATCCAACATCGCGGCCGCGACACCGGGATCCGGGTGATAGCAGTGCCCGACGGCCAGCGCGGGGAGCACCCGCGCCGCCGAGACCGGTGCGCTCTCCGAGAGGGTCGCGGCGCGTGCGAGCAAGGCGAGCAACTCTCCCGGATCGTGCCCCGGTGCCAGCCAGGGCCATCCGCCGCTGGCCCGCAACAGCGCGCTGGCCACCCGGCCCGCGGTGGCGGCGCGGCCGGTCCGCAACGCGTCCCCGAGATAGCGCTGAACGCTGTTGAGCACCAACTGCCCCCGGCCCGCACGGGAATGCGCTTCCAGAAGCTCGACGGTCAGCGCGTCACGTTCCCCGTCGTCGCGCGCTGACGCAGGCATCCGGTCATAGGCGTCCAGCGCCGCCTGCCACCACCGGGCGGCGATCTCTGAACTCCATTGCGCGGTGGCCTGTTCGGCGGCCAAGCGGCATGCCTGCACCACGGCGGCCGGCTCGACGAGGGGCTGGGCGGCGACGAGGTGCTGAGCGCGCCGCGTCGGTGCGTCCTGTTCGGCGCTGTCGGCCAGTACCTCGGCAACCTTGGCGTGCAACCGTTGTCGCCGCAGCGCGGGCATGCCAGTCAGGAGTTGATCCCGCAACAGTCCATGGGCGAACTCATACCCGTCGCCGGCGTGGGCGGCGACGATGATCCGCTCGTCGGCGGCCTCGTCGAGGTAGTCGGCGAGGGTGTCCATGTCGAGCCGGGTGGCTCGGGCCAGCACGGGGATCGCGGCGCCGTCGAGCGCGTCGCCGATGACCGCGGCGGTGCGCAGCACCTGCACGACCGCGGGGTCGAGCGCCGCGAGACGCCGGTCCAGCACCGAACGCACCGCGTGCGGTATCTCGCTGCCGGCCCGCTCGGCGCGGGGTAGCCGCGCGTACTCGGAGACGAAGAACGGGTTGCCCCCGGTGCGGTCGGCCAGTTCGGCCGCCTCGGCGGGTGTGACGGCGTCTTCGGCGACCTCGTTGGCCAGCGCGGCGACATCGGCCGACGACAGCGCCGGTACCGCGATGTGCCGGTTGGCTTCCCCGCGGGCGACCGTGCTGAGCAGCCGCGCCACCTCGGGACTGTGCTCTCCGTCGCGCACGGTGACGATCATCAGGACCGGACGGTCCCGCAGTGCGCCGGCGATGTACGCCAGACAGCTCGCCGATGTGGAATCCGACCACTGCACGTCGTCGACGATCACCGCCAGCAGGCCGGGCGCCGACTCCAGCAGCGACTGAATACGTTCGTAAACAAGGAATCTCGCTGTATCGGCGTCGGCGTGGTCCGGTACATGGAGCACGGCGTCGGCGTCCGCGCCCAGCGCGCGGACGAGCTGCCGCATCGGCCACCACGGCGGCGTCGCGCGTTCGTCGGGGCAGTTCACCCACACGACGTCACCACCGTCGGCGGAAACCAGGCCGGCGATCTCCTCGGCCAGCCGGGTCTTGCCGATCCCCGGTGGACCCGACAACACCAGCCACCGTGCGGCACCTGCGGACACCCGCGTCAGAACATCTGCAGCCCTTGCCAGTTCGCGGTCGCGTCCGACGAACGGAGTGCGGTGCGCAGGGGCGTCGACCGAGGCGGGAGTGAGCGTCGGCTCCGGTGCCGGAATCGTCGCGGCGCCGGTCCACTCCGGTGACCGGGGCCACCCCGCGAGCTCGGGCGCCTGACGCAGAATCGCCGTCTGGAGTTCACGCAACTCCGGGCCCGGCTCGATTCCAAGCTCGTCATCCAGGGTCCGCGCATGCCGCGTGTATGTCTCGAGCGCCTCGGCTGCACGGCCTGCCCGGTACAGCGTCAGCATCTGCAGCCGGCAGCCGCGGTCGGCCAGCGGATCGCCCTCACGCAGCCGCGACACCTCCGCCAGCGCCGCCGGTACCTTCCCCCGCGCCAACAGCGCAGTTACCTTGCCGGCCCGGCATTCCGACAGCATCTCGGCGGTGCGGGCCGCGTCCTCCCGCAGCCATGGCGCGTCCCCGAGGTCCTCGAGCAAGCCGCCGCGCACCAACGACAAGGCGGTGTCGGATTCGGCCAGCGCCTCCTCCCACCGTTCGGACTCGACCGCGGCAGCGGCGCGAGTACCCGCGGCGGAGAACGCCGTCATGTCAACCGTGTCGGGGTCGACGTCGAGGAAGTAGCCAGGCGGCCGGCGCACGATCGGTGACGCCATCCGGGATTCGCCGGACCCGCCGCGCAGCGCCCGCCGCAGGTTGGAGATGTAGGCCTGCAGGCTGGCGGTGGCGCTGGCGGGAACGTCGTCGCCCCACACCGCGTCGACCAGTCGGTCCACCGACACCACCCGGCCCCGCGCGAGCAGCAGCACCGCCAGCACGGCCCGCTGCTTGGGCGGGCCGAGTTCGATCGGCGTGTCGCCCTGAACCACCTGCAGTGGCCCGAGTAACCGATACCGCATCGGCGGGTGTGGCTACTGGGCCGACTGGTACTTGTTCACCGCATCGTCGAGGCGCTGCAGCGCTTCACCGTACTGCGCGAAGTCGCCGCCATTCTGCGCCTCCTGCAGGGCGTCGAGGGCCGCGTTGACGTCCTGCAGCGCTGCGGCTTTCGCCGCTGACAGCGTCGTCGGTCCGGACGGCACCGCCACCGGTACCTCGGGCTGCGCCGCCGGGGCCTGGCCGGGCCGGTTCACCGGCGGTGTCGCCGCCGGCTGCTGGTTGGTCGGCGGCCGTCCGTTCGGCTGACCTGCAGGCACGTCGGTGGGTGCCGGACCCGTCGCGGTGGCGTCTGCTCCGGGACCGAACAGGTCGATCAGCGCGTCCCGCACGGTCGGCCCGTAGCCGATCTTGTCGTTGTACATCATCGCGACCCGGATCAGACGCGGGTACGACGACGCCGCGTCACTGGCACCCGGCGAGGCGTACACCGGTGCCACGTAGAGCAACCCGCCCTGAGCCATCGGCAGTGTCAGCAGGTTGCCCCACCGGATCCGGTTCTGGTTGTCCCGGCCGATGACGCCGAGGTCCTGGCTGACCGCGGTGTCGGTGCTGATCGCGTTGAACGCGAGCTTGGGTCCGTTGACCTGACCGGGAATCGTGAGAACCGTGATCCGACCGTAGGTTTCGGGATCCGAACTGGCGCTGATGTAGGCCGCCAGGAAGTCTCGCCGGAACCGGTTCATCGCACTGGTCAACTGGAACGACGTCGAACTGTTGTTCTCCGCAAGGTCTTTGGCGACGATGTAATACGGCGGCTGGTAACTGCTGGCCGTCGGGTTCGGGTCCTGCGGGACATCCCAGAAGTCCGATGTCGAGAAGAACGTCACCGGGTCGTCGACGTGGTACCTGGCCAGCAGCGAGCGCTGCACCTTGAACAGATCCTCCGGATAGCGCAGGTGCTCCTGCAACTCGGGGGTGATGTCGCTCTTCGGCTTGATGGTGCCGGGGAACACCTTCATCCACGCCTGCAGCACCGGGTCCTGCTCGTCCTGGGCGTAGAGCGTCACGGTGCCGTCATAGGCGTCGACGGTGGCCTTCACCGAATTGCGGATGTAGGACACCTCCTTGTCGATCTGCAGACGGTTCAACGCCACCTCGTTGGAGTCGGTGGTCGCCGCCGAAAGCGACGTCAGCTCCGAGTACGGGTAGTTGTCCAGCGTGGTGTAGCCGTCGACGATCCACACCATCTTCTTGTTCACGATCGCCGGGTACACGGCGGTGTCGGTGGTCAGCCACGGCGCCACCGCTTTCACCCGGTCGGCCGGATCGCGCTTGAACAGGATCTTGCTGTTCTCCCCGATCACGTTGGAGAACAAGAAGTTCCGCTCGGCGAACTTCGCGGCGAACACGCTGCGCGTCAACCAGCTGCCGATGGGCACGCCGCCGGAGCCGGTGTAGGTGTAGTTCTTGGTCTCGACGTTGTTCTCGTAGTCGTACTCGCGGTCGTCGTCGCCGTTCTTGCCGACGATGGCGTAGTCGGCCGCCGTGTTGGCGATGACCGGACCGAAGTAGATGCGGGGCTGGTCCAGTGGCGCCGGTCCGGGCGAGATGATGCTGCCGTTCGCGCCCACGACGCTGGACAGGAACTCCGGGTAGCCGCCGTTCTGGTTGGGGTCATTGGCCACCCCGCGCACCGTGTTGGCCGGCGAGGCGATGAATCCGTTGCCGTGGGTGAAGACGGTGTGCCGGTTGATCCAGTCGCGCTGGTTGTCGATCAACCGGTCCGGGTTGAGTTCGCGCGCGGCCACCACGTAGTCGCGCAGGCTGCCGCTCTCGTCGCGATAGCGGTCCATGTTCAGCTGATCGGGGAAGAAGTAGAAGTTCTTGCCCTGCTGGAACTGGGTGAAGGCCGGGCTGACGATGTTGGGGTCGAGCACCCGGATGTTGGAGGTGGTCGCCCGGTCCGCGGCCACCTGCTGCGCGGTCGCGGGCGCATTGCCGGGATAGTCGCGGTAGGTGACGGCTTCCTCGGTGAGCCCGTAGGCCTGCCTGGTCGCCGTGATACTTCGACTGATGTACTCGCTCTCCTTCTGCGCGGCGTTGGGCCGGACACTGATCTGCTCGACGACCAGCGGCCACCCGGCTCCGATGATCAGCGAGGAGAGCAGCAGCAGGACCACACCGATCGCGGGGATTCGCAAGTCGCGCAGGAAGATCGCGGAGAACACCGCCGCCGCACAGATGACGGCGATGGCCAGCAGGATCAGCTTCGCGGGCAACACCGCGTTGATGTCGGTGTAGCCGGCACCGGTGAACGGCTTGCCGCCGCGGGTGTGGCTGAGCAGTTCGTAACGGTCGAACCAGTAGGCGACCGCCTTGAGCAGCATCAGGATTCCGACCATCGTGATCAGCTGGATGCGGGCCGCACGGCTGAGTGCACCGGTGCGCCCGGTGAGCCGGATGCCGCCGAACAGATAGTGGCCCAGCAGATTCGCGACGAAGGCCAGGAACGTGGCGACGAAGAGATAGGACAGCACCAGCCGGTAGAACGGTAGATCGAATGCGTAGAAGCCCAGATCGATACCGAACTGCGGGTCCGCGACGCCGAAGCTGCCGCCGTGCAGGTACAGCTGAACGGTCTGCCAGTAGCTCTGCGCCACGAAGCCGGCGAGTACACCGATGAACGCCGGCACCCCGATGCCCACCAGACGCAGGCGCGCCATCACGGCGGTGCGGTAGCGCGCGATCGGATCGTTGGGGCCGGCCGTGGGCACGAACACCGGTCGGGTGCGGTAGGCCAACGCCAGCGCGGCGAAGACGATGCCGCCGATGAGCAGTGCCACGGCGAAGAAGACCACCAGGCGGGTCACGATCTGAGTAGTGAACACCGACCGGTAACCCAACTCGCCGAACCACAGCCAGTCGACATAGGTGTCGATGAATCGGGGACCGATCAGCAACAACACCACCGCGGTCAGGGCGACCGCGATCAGAATCCGGCTTCGTCTCGTCAGCTTCGGCATTCTCGCCGCGGGCCGCATACCCACTCGGTTACTCCAGTCTCCGACATTCCCAGCAGATGTTCAGGTGCCATAACTCTACGCATGAGCGCAGCGGCGGCGTCTCAGCAGCGAGGAGGTTCGCCACCAGCGGAAATCGTGCGCAGCGAGTCGATCGCCTGCCCGAGGGTATCGACCTTCACGAGCTCGATCCCGTCTTCGCGGGCGGTCTTGGCCTCGTCGCAGTTCTCGGCAGGGACCAGGAAGACACTGGCGCCGGCCTCGCTGGCCGCCGTGATCTTGTGGGTGATGCCGCCGATCGAGCCGACCTTGCCGTCGCCGCTGATGGTGCCGGTGCCGGCGACGAACTTCGAGCCGTTGAGGTCACCGGTGGTCAGTTTGTCGACCACGGCCAGGCTGAACATCAGACCGGCTGACGGCCCGCCGATGTTGGCGAGGTTGAAGTCGATGGTGAACGGCGCCCACGGGGCGTCGAGGACGCCGACACCGAGCAGACCCTGATCTTTGTCGGGGTGCTTGCCGAGCGTGATCTCGGCGATCCCCGCCGGGGCGTTCTTGCGCCGGTAATCCACGACGATCTTGTCCCCCGGTTTGGTGCCCTTGAGGATGTCCTGGAACTCCTCGAGGGTGGCGACAGGCGTGTTGTTGACCCCGTCGATGGCGTCGCCCTCCTGCAGCTTGCCTTTCGACGGCCCGTCCTCGTCGACGGTCTCCACGGTGACGGCCAGCGGGTACTTCAGGTAGTCCAGCGCGGCGTACTCGGCACTGTCCTCGGACTGCCGGAAGTCCTTGGTGTTGGCCTCGTCGATCTCATCCTTCGACTTGTCCGGCGGGTACACCAGTTCCCGCGGCAGCAGCTGGTCGGTCCCCGAAGCCCAGAACACCAGCGCCTGACCCAGCGTCAGACCGTCGCGCTGCGACACCGTCGTCATGTTGAGGTGCCCGGAGGTGGGGTGGACTTCGGTGCCCTCGATGTCGACGACCTGCTTGCCCTCGACCTCGCCGAGCGTGTCGAACGTCGGGCCAGGCCCGAGCGCCACGTACGGCACCGTCACCATCGTCAGCAGCATGCCGAAGATCAGGATCGGCACCAGCGCGACGACGAGGGTCGAAATCCGCCTGTTCACGCCGCCCACAGTAGAGGTTCACGGTGTGCGTCCCTGTTCGGCGACGCCGGTTCACTGACAGCGTGACCCGCATCGGCGCGCGAAGGCACCGCTGTGAGTACGGTTGAGACATGGCTGACGTGCCTTTTGGCTTCTCCGCCGGGGATGAAAACGACCCCGACAAACGCAAGAAGGACCCCAACTCGGGTGGTGATCCGTTCGGGGGCGCATTCGGCGGCGGCGGCGAGTTCGACATGTCGCAACTGGGACAGATCTTCAGCAAGCTCGGCGAGATGTTCAGCGGCGCGGGCAACCCGATGGCCGGCGGGCAGTCCGGCGGTGCGGTCAACTACGACCTGGCCCGCCAACTCGCGTCCAGTTCCATCGGTTTCGTGGCTCCGGTGCCGGAGCAGACGAGCGCCGCGATCTCCGATGCGGTCCGGCTGGCCGAGACGTGGCTCGACGGCGCGACCCCGCTGCCCGCCGGCACCACCAGGGCGGTGGCGTGGACGCCGACCGAGTGGATCGACAACACCCTGGACACCTGGAAGCGGCTGTGCGACCCCGTCGCCGAGCAGATCTCGACGGTGTGGGCCTCGGCGCTTCCCGAGGAGGCCAAGGCCATGGCGGGTCCGCTGCTGGCGATGATGTCGCAGATGGGTGGCATGGCGTTCGGCTCGCAACTGGGTCAGGCGTTGGGCAAATTGTCCCGAGAAGTGTTGACCTCCACCGACATCGGGCTCCCGCTGGGACCCAAGGGCATCGCCGCCCTGATGCCCGAAGCGATCGAGTCGTTGGCTTCGGGACTCGAACAGCCGCGCAGTGAGATCCTCACGTTCCTGGCCGCCCGCGAGGCCGCGCACCACCGGTTGTTCAGCCATGTGCCGTGGCTGTCCGGCCAGCTGCTCAGCACTGTCGAGGCGTTCGCCAAGGGCACCAAGATCGACATGACCGGCATCGAGGAGTTCGCCCGCGATTTCAATCCCGCCTCGCTGACCGACCCGTCGCAGATGGAGCAGTTGCTCAATCAGGGCATCTTCGAACCGAAGGCCACCCCGGAACAGACCGTCGCCCTCGAGCGCCTGGAGACGATGCTGGCGCTGATCGAGGGCTGGGTGCAGACCGTGGTCTCGGCCGCCCTCGGTGACCGCATTCCCGGAACCCCGGCGCTCAGCGAGACGCTGCGTCGGCGTCGCGCCACCGGCGGGCCGGCCGAGCAGACGTTCGCCACCCTGGTGGGCCTGGAACTGCGGCCCCGCAAGATGCGGGAGGCGGCGGCGTTGTGGGAGCGGCTGACCGAGGCCGTCGGCGCCGACGCGCGCGACGGTGTGTGGCAGCACCCCGATCTGCTGCCCAGCGCGGCGGATCTGGACGAGCCGGCCGCCTTCATCGACCGCATGATCGGCGGCGACACCAGCGGCATCGACTCGGCGTTCGAGCAGGCCATCGCCGATATGGAGCGCGACATCAACGATCCTGAGCGCGGCGACGGGACCGACCGCCCCAAGGAGTGAATCCCGGCCCCTGTGGATAACTCGGCTGGCGGTCGGCGCGGCGTGTCAGTGTCGTGTCATGACGCGGTATGCGCTGAGGTCCTCGACGCCGGTGCTGTCTCGGCCCGACGACACCATTCAGGTCGGCTGGGATCCGCGTCGCGCGGTCGTCGTCCAGCCGCCGTCCGGGTTGCCGGCTGCCGTCCTGGCTGAGCTGCTGCGGGCACTGCAGTCGGCGGCGACGATCCCCGAACTGCAGAGGCTGGCCGCCGAGAAAGGGGCCGACGCGTCCGTCGTCGCCGGTTTGGTCACCCATCTGGCGGAGTCCGGCGTCGTCACCGTGGAGGCGCGCCACCGCACCCGCGCTCCGTCGGTCCGCATCCACGGCCGCGGGCCGCTGTCGGATCTGCTGACCGCGTCGCTGCGCTGTTCGGGTGCGCGGATCAGCCACACCAGCAGGACCCACGCGTCCGCCGGCGCGGCCGACCTTGCCGTGCTGACTGACTACCTTGTCGCCGACCCGCGGGTGGTGCGTGAGCTGCACGACGCCGGAGTGCCCCACCTCCCGGTACGGGTGAGGGACGGCACCGGGCTGGTCGGGCCCCTGGTCATCCCCGGCGTGACCAGCTGTCTGCGATGCGCCGACCTGCATCGCAGCGACCGGGATGCCGCCTGGCCCGCGGTGGCCGCGCAGCTCATCCACACCGTGGGCACGGCCGACCGGGCAACCCTTCTGGCCACTGCCGGGTTGGCGCTCAACGAGGTCGACCGCGTCATCCGCGCGGTGTGCGCCGACGCCGATTCCGGCGCCGGGCTGGAACCTCCGACGCCACCAGCTCCCCCGTTGACGATCGACACCACACTGGAATTCGATGCGTCCAACGGCTCGATCGCCGCCAGGAGATGGTCCCGACACCCGCAATGCCATTGCTGAAAAGCGGGCGTTTCCAACTAGTTGATAGAAGTACGCCGGCGTCGTGGATGATGGACTGGTGAGTGAGATCAAGCGGGGCCGCGCCGCCCGCAACGCCAAGCTCGCGTCGCTGCCTGTGGGTATGGCCGGGCGTGCCGCGCTGGGCTTCGGCAAGCGGCTGACCGGTAAGTCCAGGGACGAAGTCAACGCCGAGCTGATGGACAAGGCCGCCCAGCAGCTCTTCACCGTCCTCGGTGACCTCAAGGGCGGCGCGATGAAGGTCGGCCAGGCGCTGTCGGTGATGGAGGCCGCGATCCCCGAGCAGTACGGCAAGCCGTACCGCGAAGCACTGACCAAGCTGCAGCGCGAGGCCCCGCCGCTGCCCGCGGCCAAGGTGCACCGGGTGCTCGATGCGCAGTTGGGCACCAAGTGGCGGGAGCGGTTCCAGTCATTCGACGACAAGTCGATCGCCTCGGCCAGTATCGGCCAGGTACACAAGGGAGTCTGGGCCGACGGCCGCGAGGTCGCGGTGAAGATCCAGTACCCCGGCGCCGATGAGGCGCTGCGCGCGGACCTCAAGACGATGCAGCGCTTGGTCAGTGTGGTCAAGCAGCTCGCGCCCGGCGCAGACATTCAGGGCGTCGTCGACGAGCTGATCGAGCGCACCGAAATGGAGCTCGACTACCGGCTCGAGGCCGAGAATCAGCGCGCCTTCGCCAAGGCCTACGACGGTGACCCCGATTTCGTGGTGCCGCACGTCGTGGCCAGCGCACCCAAGGTCGTCATCCAGGAATGGATCGACGGCATCCCGCTGTCGCAGATCATCCGCGACGGCACCCAGGAGCAGCGGGACCTGATGGCGACGCGCATGTTCGAGTTCTGCGACGACGCGCCGACACGTCTCGGCATGGTGCACGGGGATGCGCATCCCGGCAATTTCATGCTGATGCCCGGAAACAAGATGGGCGTCATCGACTTCGGTGCGGTGGCGCCGATGCCCGGCGGCTGGCCCGTCGAGCTGGGACAGCTGCTGCGCTACGGGGTGGACAAGAACTACGACAAGCTGCTGCCCACCATGGAGAAGGCGGGATTCATCCAGAAGGGCCAGCAGGTGTCGACCCGCGAGATCGACGACATGCTCAAGCAATACGTTGAGCCGCTGCAGGTGCCGGTGTTCCACTACACCCGCAAGTGGTTGCAGCGAATGACGACTCTGGAGCTCGACAAGGCGGCCGGCCAGATCAAAGCCGCGCGGCAGATGGACATCCCGCCGAAGCTGGCGATCCCGATGCGGGTGATCGCGTCAATCGTCGCGATCTCCTGTCAGCTCGACGCCCACGTCGACACCCGGCGCATCGCCGAACAGATGGTGCCCGGTTTCGCCGACCCCGACGCGGTGTAACGCGCCGGAGCCGGCCGAAACTCACGCGGCGACACGCTCTTTGGTGTCCTTGCGCGGGCGTCCACGCGGACGCTTGCGCGCGATGACGGTGCCGCGCTCGAAGATCTCACCGCCCCACACGCCCCACGGCTCCTGACGTTCCAGGGCCGCGTTCAGGCATTCCCGCCGCAGCGGGCACGCCGCGCACAGCGCCTTGGCCTGTTCGAGGTCACGCGGGTCCTCGGCGAACCACAGGTCGGGATCGTCCCCGTCGCGACACGGCACCGCGAGCTTCGTTCTTTCACATGTCAGGGAAGACATGTCCGGTCCTCTGCTTCCTGGTCGTTTCTTCTTGTCGGCGATCTGTTGTGACTGTTGAGCGGATCTGCGACCAGGTCTTCAAAACGATGAAGGCCACGGATCCGGTGATTGCGGGTCCGTGGCCTTGAGGCGTGTCGAGGGCTTCTGCTAGATGGAGCCCCGATTCACGGACGCGACAATCGTGTCGGCTGCGGCGCGCTTACGCGGCGCGGCAATAGCGGTGGCAATGGCGGGGTGGGCCCCGATGGGGGCATGGAGGGTCCGCGACATGCCGGCAACGCTTACGCCGGAAAACGTGTAATTGCTTGTCATGATCGTGGCAACCTCCTCTCGCACATGGCCTTCGACTGCGTGTTCCGAGGCTAGACGCTACCAGCCAAAAGCCGCAACAGAATTTCTGACCTGCATGTTTGGCCGGATCTTTACGCTTTTTGGCGGCCTTTGACCATCGACAGAACATCGGGCCCGAACTGTTCGAGCTTGCGGGCGCCGATTCCGGGAATGGCGACCAGCGCAGCGTCGTCGGTCGGCAGCGCCTCCGCAATGGCGATCAGCGTGTTGTCGGTGAACACCACGTAGGCAGGCACGGTCATCTCCTTGGAGATGCGCAGCCGCCAATCCTTGAGCTCGGCGAGCAGACCTTCGTCGATGTCCGACGGGCAGCTTTCGCACCGGCGCAGCATGATCGCGGTGGGCGCGGTCAGCGGGGAATTGCAGACCCGGCAGCGCGGCGCCGGGCCGCGGGGCTTGCGCGGCTTGCTCGGGCCGTCGTCACGCTGCGACTGCGGCGCGATGCCGTTGAGGAACCGTGACGGGCGCCGACCCTGCCGACCACCCGGAGTCCGGGCCAGGGCCCAGCTGAGCGCCAAATGCACTCGCGCCCTGGTGATTCCGACATACATCAGGCGCCGCTCCTCCTCGACCTGCTCGCTGTCGGGGCCGTGGGAGAGCGCATGCGAGATCGGCAGTGTGCCGTCGGCGAGCCCGACGAGGAAGACCGCGTCCCACTCCAGGCCTTTGGCGGCGTGCAGCGAGGCCAGCGTGACGCCCTGCACCACCGGCGGATGGCGGGAGTCAGCGCGCTGCCGCAGCTCGGCGACCAGCGCACGCAAGTCCAGCTCCGGGCGCTGCGCCACTTCGTCGTCGACGAGTTCGGCCAGTGCAACCAGCGCCTCCCATCGGTCCCGGGCGCGGGTACCCGACGGCGCCTCGGTGGTCAGTCCCAGCGGCTCCAGCGTCGCGCGAACAACTTCGGGCAGACCCCCGGGTGCGTCCACCGCCTCGCGCTCGGCGGCGCGCTGCAGGGCCAGCAGCGCCTGCCGGATCTCCTGCCTGCTGAAGAACCCCTCGCCGCCGCGCACCTGGAACGGCACACCGACTTCGGTGAGCGCCTCTTCGTAGACCTCCGACTGCGCGTTGATGCGGTATAGAATCGCGACTTCCGAAGCGGCCGTGCCGGATTCGATCAGCTTCTTGACACTGCGCGCCACCGCCGTCGCCTCGGCGACCTCGTCGGGATATTCGCTGAACGTCGGCTCGGGCCCGGGGGGACGTTGACCCACCAGATGCAGCTTGCTGCCCGCCATCCGGCCGCGCGCGGCGGCGATGACGCGGTTGGCCAGCGACACCACCTGCGGGGTGGACCGATAGTCGCGCTCCAGACGGACCACCGCGGCCTCGGGGAACCGCCGGGAGAAGTCGAGGAGGTAGCGCGGCGAGGCGCCGGTGAACGAATAGATGGTCTGGTTGGCGTCGCCCACCACGGTGACGTCGTCGCGGTCTCCGAGCCAGGCGTCCAGCACCCGCTGCTGCAGCGGGGTGACGTCCTGGTACTCGTCGACGACGAAGCAGCGGTACCGGTCCCGGAACTCCTGGGCCACCGCGGCATCGTTCTCGATCGCGGCGGCGGTGTGCAGCAGCAGATCATCGAAATCCAGGAGCATGAGATCGGTGCCGCGGGCCTTGAGCGACTCGTAGTTCGTATACACCGCGGCGACCTTGGCCGCGTCGAACGGGATGTCGCGTCCGGCCCGCGCGACCGTCGACGCGTAGTCCTCCGGACTGATCAAAGAGGCTTTGGCCCATTCGATTTCGCCTGCGAGGTCGCGGACGTCGTCGGTACTGGTGGGCAGTCCGCCGCGGTTGGCGGCCTGGGCGACGATCGAGAACTTGGTGTCCAGCAGCTGCCACTGGGTGTTGCCCACCACTCGGGGCCAGAAGTACGCCAGCTGGCGGCGCGCGGCGGCGTGAAACGTCATCGCCTGCACCGATTCGACGGAGGTGCCGGCCTCGTCGCCGCCGAGCGCACGCAGCCGGCCGCGCATCTCCCCCGCCGCCCGCTGGGTGAACGTCACCGCAAGCACCTGGTTGGCGGCGACGTGCCCGGCCGTCACCAGATGGGCGATGCGCCGGGTGATGGTGCGGGTCTTGCCGGTGCCGGCGCCGGCCAGTACGCAGACCGGGCCGCGGGCCGCGAGCACGGCCTCGCGCTGGTCTTCGTCGAGGTCGCCCAGCAACCGGTCACGCGAGGCCGTCGGGGACATGCCGACCATCATGACAGCGCGGCCCGACAATCGCGGGGCGCGACGCGGGCATGCGGGCGGCATCGACTACGTTGAGGTTTCTATGAGCGCTGATCAAACCGCCGCGGTGACGATGTACACCACGTCATGGTGTGGCTACTGTGCCCGTCTGAAGAAGGTCCTCAAGAACGAAGGCATCGCCTTCACTGAGGTCGATATCGAGAGCGACCCCGACGCCGCGAGATTCGTGGCATCGGCCAACGGGGGCAATCAGACCGTGCCGACGCTGAAGTTCGCCGACGGGTCGACGCTGACGAATCCGAGTGGGGCGCAGGTCAAGGCCAAACTGGCCAGCTAGTCGGACGACGATCAAGCGGCGAGGAACGAGTCCGCGTTGAGGAGTCCGGCCATCGGACTTAGTCGGACGACGATCAAGCGGCGAGGAACGAGTCCGCGTTGAGGAGTCCGGCCATCGGGTTAGTCGAGGGCGGCCCAGGACTCGATGATCTCGCGGGCGATCGAGATGGATCCGGGCAGCAGTAGCCGGGAGGCACTGTCGCTGCTCCAGTCCCCCTTCTCGAGGGCCTCGCGGATCTCGGCGCGGGTGAACCACGACGCCTCGGCGATCTCACCGTCGTTGAACGAGAACTCCTGCTCGGGGTCACCGAGCGCGTGGAAACCGATCATCAGCGACCGCGGGAACGGCCACGGCTGGCTGCCCAGATACTCGACGTCGGTGACGGTCAGTCCGACCTCCTCGGAGATCTCGCGCACCACGCAGGATTCGAACGACTCACCGGCCTCCACGAATCCGGCCAGGATCGAGAACAGCCGCTCGGGCCACAGCGTCTGACGGGCCAGCACCGCGCGGTCGTGGCCGTCGTGGACCAGACAGATCACCGCGGGGTCGATGCGGGGGAACTCTTCGTGACCGGTGACCGGGTTGACCCGCCCCCATCCGGCCTTGATGGGCTTGGTCGGTGCCCCGTCGAGGGGACTGAACCGGGCGCTGTCGTGCCAATTCAGCAGCGCCGTGGCGGTCGCCACCAGCTGTGCGCTGACATCGTCGAAGATATGACCGGCCCGCCGCAGGTCGAGCACTTCGGTCGGTGCTCCCGGATCCTCAGGGGGCTCCAGCTCGCCGCGGATCGCCCACGCGTGCCGACCGTCATCGAGTCGACCGAGGAACACGGCGTCCTCCGGCGGCGCATCAGCCGCCGCGCCTGCTCTGTTGAGCACCACGCTGCCCTCGGAGATCAGCACCTGGTTGCGCCGGTCCACCCGGAGTAGCAGCGCATCCGCCCAACCCGCGACGGCGGCGTCGACGTCGGTGCGCAACGTGTCCGCACGGTCGGCACCGACCCGGGACAGCAGCGGAACGTTGCGCAGCCGGAAGCCGGGGAATGTCACCGCTGCCTTCTGCTCTTCGCGCCAGCGCTCATCGCTGCCTTCTGCTCATCGCGCCAGCGCTCATCGCTGCCTTCTGCTCATCGCTCGGCGTCCGCGGATCGGATGTAGAGCAGCCTGTCCCCGAGCTCCAGCGCATCCACCTCAGCGTCGTCCACGCGGATCAACTTCTGATTGCGCACCACCCCGAGGACGATGTCGCTCTGATGCCGGGGCGAACTGCCCGCCTCCTTGGGTGTGACCTCCCGTTCGGCGATCGCGAAGCCCGCATCGGGTGTCAGCAGATCCTCCATCATCTCGACGACGCTGGGTGTCTGCACTGCGATGCCGAGCAGGCGTCCGGCGGTCTCCGACGTCACCACGGTGGAGTCCGCGCCCGACTGCAAGAGCAGGTGCTGGTTTTCGGCCTCACGCACCGCGGCGATGATCTTGGCGTTGGGCGCGAGTTCGCGGGCGGTCAGCGTGACGAGGACGGCGGTGTCATCGCGGTTGGTGGCGACGATGATCGCCTTGGCGTGTTGGGCGCTGGCTAGTCGGAGCACTTCGGAGTCGGTGGCACTGCCTCGGACGGTGACCAGGCCGGCGCTCTTGGCGCGCTCCAGAGAGGCCGTGTCCTCGTCGACGACCACGATGTCAGCGGGTGCGACCTCGTCCCCGACCATCGCCGCAGCAGCGGTCCGGCCCTTGGTGCCGTAGCCGACGATGATGATGTGGTTACGCAATCTGCTCCTCCATCGCTGGATCTGGTAGGCCTGTCGCGACTGCGTGGTGAGGGTCTCGACGGTGGTGCCGATCAGGACGATCAGGAAAGCGACCCGCAGCGGGGTGATGACCAGGACATTGATGAGCCGGGCTGACGGAGTGACCGGCGTGATGTCGCCGTAGCCGGTGGTCGAGAGGGACACCGTCGCGTAGTAGATGCAGTCCAATAGCGACAGGGGGTCGTTTTCGTTGGGCGCGCTGTCGATGTCGCGATAGCCGTGCCGGTCCAGGTAGACGATCACGACTGCGGCGACGAGCGCCGTCAGCGCGTAGATGACGCGGGTGGTGATGCGCCGCCCCGGGCTGATGGGGGTGGTGGGGATCTGCACCCGGTCGGTGAGTGCGTGGACCGGCATATCAGCCAGTGATTGATCGAACCGACGTAACCGTCGGCGCAGACTGCCCTTAGCCACAGGGGTCAGTCACGGGGTGAGGCTGCCGCACCGCACAATGTAACCATGACCTCGTCCCCATCCGTACTGCAGCAGATCACCAAATCTTCGCGTGGCGCCAAAACCGGCGTCTGGCTGATGGGCATGGGGGCCCTGCACTTCGCCGCGCCCAAGCCGTTCGACACCATCGTGCCGGCCGAGCTTCCCGGCAGTCCGCGCGCGTACACGTACGGCTCGGGGGTCGCCGAGATCGCCGTCGGCGGTCTGTTGGTGGCTCCCAAGACCCGGCGCATCGGTGCGCTGGCGGCCATCGCGCTGTACCTCGGGGTGTTGCCGGCCAATGTGAACATGGTGCGACTGTGGAAAGACAAGCCGCTGCCGATGCGCGCCGCTGCGGTCGCCCGGCTGCCGATGCAGATTCCGATGATCACCCAGGCGTGGAAGATCTACAAAGAGAGCTAAGGGCTCACGCGGCCGGCAGGTCCATCAACCCGGCCACCTCGTCGGCGCTGAGCAGCACGTCGGGGATGACGGTGCGCCCGGAGCGCACGTAGTGGAATGCGGCGCGCACCGACGAGACCGGGCAGCCCTGCAGCCGCGCCCACGCCAGTCGATACACCGCCAGCTGAACGGCGTTGCGCTGCAGATCTTCCGGCGTCGACGGAGCTTCTCCGGTCTTCCAGTCCACGACGGTGACCCCGCCGTCGTCGTCGGAAAAGACCGCGTCGATGCGGCCCCGCACCACCCGCCCGGCGATCACCATGTCAAACGGGACCTCCACATCGACAGGAGTGCGCGCCGCCCAGGCCGACACTGCGAACGCCGCCTGCAGCTCCTCGAGCTCGCCGCGGTCTTGGCGGCCGGCATCCACGGCGCCCGGCAGGTCGTCGAGATCGAACAGCTTTTCCGCCTGGAAGTAGCGCTGCACCCATTCGTGAAACGCCGCGCCCAGCAACGCTTGTGAATCCGGGCGCCGCGGCAGCCGGCGATGCAGCCGCTGCGCGACCGCGTCGGGATCGCGACCGAGTTCGACCAGCGTGCTCACCGACAGCTGGGTCGGCAGCGGTGGGGTGGGTCGGTGCGCCGCACGCTCCCGTTCCGCCAGCAGCGCGTCGACGTCGGCCGCCCAGCCGTGCGGATCCGTCGGGGCATCTTCTGGCGCGTCTGCCGAGATTGCCTGCGCCACCAGTTCGGCGCCGCGGTCGGTGTCGCCACGCCGTCCCGCGATGGGGTCGACGGGCCACATCGCCTCGACGACACGATCACGCAGCGGGTTCGGCTCGCCGTCGGCAGGAGCGTCCGCCCACACGTCGACCACGCCGCAGGGCGTTCCCTCGGCGGCCGACGCGTCGATCACGTCCTTGAGTTCGCAGAGGAACGCCGATGGCCCGCGGGGCTTGGATCCGGTGGCACCCCAGTGGTGGCCCGACAACAGCAGGGTGTGCTCGGCGCGGGTGATCGCGACGTAGAGGAGCCGGCGCTCTTCGTCGGTGCGCCGCTGATCGAGACTCCGCTTGTGATCAGAAATTTTGTCCGACAGTGCTTTTCGATCGTTGACGGTCGACGTGTCCAGCACCGGGACACCATGCTCGGACACGGTCGCGCAGTCTCCGCGCAGCAGCGGTGGGAGGTCCGCGGCGTCGGTGAGCCAGGTTCGCGGCGACGCGGTCGACGGGAACACCCGGCCGCTGAGATGCGGCACCGCGACGACCTGCCACTCCAACCCCTTGGCGGCATGCACGGTCAGGATCTGCACGCGGTCGGAAGCCACCGTGATCTCGGCGGGCGCCAGGCCGTTCTCCACCTGCTCGGCAATATCGAGAAAGGCCAACAGCGCCGACACCGTGGTGCCGGGCCGGGAGGCGAAGTCGGCGACCACGTCACCGAACGCGTCCAAATGCTCGGTGCCCGACCATCCTGCCGAAACCGGCTGGGCCGCTCTGACTTCGGCGTCGACCCCAAGGAGGCGCCGCACCTCGGCGACCAGATCGGGCAGCGGGCTGTCCAGATGGGCACGCAGCGCGGTCAGCTCGCGGCCCAGTGCGACGATCCTGGCGTGCCCGACCGGTGAGTACGCGGCGGGTGCCCCGGGATCGCAGATCGCATCGGCCAGGCATGCCGCGTCGGCGTCGGGGCCGACCTGGGCGATGATCTGGTCGGGCCCGCCGCTGTGTGCCGACGCACCGGCGTCGAGGTGCACGGCGCGCCTCCACAGCGCGGCGATGTCGTGGGCAGCGAGGCGCCAGCGGGGACCGGTGAGCACGCGGATCGCCGCGGCACCGGCGATCGGATCGGCCGCCAGCCTGAGCATCGCGACCACGTCGGCGACCTCGGGCACGGCCAGCAGCCCGGACAGGCCGACGACCTCCACCGCGACCCCGCGCCGGGTCAGCGCTTCGGCCATCGGGGCGGCGTCGGCGTTGCGGCGCACCAGGACTGCCGCGGTTGGCGCGGTGCCGGTCGCGTTCACGCCGTCGTGATAGCGCTGCGCCACCGCGTCAGCCACCCATTCGCGTTCGGCCTCCACATCGGGCAGCAGCGCGCAGTGCACGCTGCCCTGAGCGGCATCGGGCCGGGGACGCAGCGACTGCACCGCTACCGAACGATGCCGTGCATCCGTCGCCGCCGCGTTCGCCAAGTGCAGCACCTCGGGCGGGTTGCGCCAGCTGGTGCGCAACTCGAGGGTGGGTGCCGGGCTGCCGTCGGCGAGCGGGAAGTCGGTGGTGAACCGTGGGAGGTTGGTCGCCGACGCGCCGCGCCATCCGTAGATCGACTGGATCGGGTCACCGACAGCGGTGAGCGCCAGCCCGTCATCGGCGCCGCCGCCGAACAGCGACGACAGCGCGACCCGCTGGGCGTGCCCGGTGTCCTGGTACTCGTCGAGCAGCACCACCCGGTAGCGCTGCCGCAGCTGCTCCCCAACTTGCGGGAAGCGTGACGCCAGCCGAGCCGCCGACCCCATCTGCATGCCGAAGTCGATGACCCGCTCCTCGCGCATGCGCCGATGCAGTGCATCGATCAGCGGGACCAGTGCGGTGCGTTCGGTCTGGGTGGCCAGCATCCGCAGCAGCCACTGGCTCGGACCGCTGTCGCGCTGATGCCGCCCGGCCGGGAGCGTATGCACCAGGCGCTCGAGCTCCAGGTGGGTGTCGCGCAGCTGATCGGTGTCGACGAGATGCTCGGAGAGCTGCCCGGCCAGCCTGAGCACCATCGCGGTGATCGACGCCGGGGACTTCTCGGTGTCCAGCGCATCCGGGTGCTCGCACACCACGCGAAACGCCAACTGCCACAACTCCGTTTCGCCGAGCAGCCGGGTGTCCGGCTCGATCGGGAGCAGCAGACCGTACTCGCGCAGCAGGTTACCTGCGAACGCATGGTAGGTGCCGATCGTGACGGGATCGTCGGTCAGACCCAGGCTGTCGGTCCCCGGGATCATCAACCCCGACCCGGCCAGCCGGGCGAGTCGGGCGCGGACCCGGCGCAACAACTGACCGGCGGCCTTGCGGGTGAATGTGAGTCCCAGCACTTCGGCGGGACGGGCGTATCCGTTGGCCACCAGCCACACCACCCGGGCGGCCATCGTCTCGGTTTTTCCTGCGCCGGCGCCGGCGATCACCACCAGGGGACCCGGCGGTGCGGCGATGACCGCGGCCTGCTCGTCGGTCGGCGCGAAAAGGCCGAGGGCACTGGCAAGTTCGGCGGGGCTGTAGCGCGGTGTCATCGCTCGTCACTCCTGGTGTTCTGGGCGGGGCACGTGGCCCGGACCGGGCAGTGTGCACAGCCGTCGTTGACCCGCGCGAGGAACTGCGGGCCCTGGGTGGCCGCGGCGGCTTCGTGCACCCGTGCCCGCCACTCGGTGTGACCCTCCGGGGTCAGAGCGGCCTGGTCCCGTTCGGTCGCCCCGCCGCCACTGGTTTTACCGAGGTAGACCAGCCGCCCTCCCCCGGGCTCGTCGCCGTCGGCGATCAGTCCTTCGGCGACGGCGAGCTGGTACATCGCCAGCTGAGCGTGGCTCTGCGCGTCGTCCTTGCTGACCGGACTCTTGCCCGTCTTGATGTCGACGACGACGAGCCGGCCCTCGCTGTCGCGCTCGAGCCGGTCGAGGCGGCCGCGCACCCGGACCCCGGGGAGCTCACCGTCGGCACGCGTCACGTCCCCCTCGACGTCGACCTCCGTGCCGATCTCGGTGAGCTCGTGGCGGGTGTCGGCCCGCCAGCGCAGAAACGTCGACAGCATCTCCAGGTGGCGGACAAGCTCGTTGTCGGCATGCCACTGGGCATCAAAAGGTATCTGACTCCAGACCTTTTCGAGCTCGTTGAGCATCTGGGACTCACTGTTGCCTGACTCCGAGACCAAGGCGTGCACCAACGATCCGAGGGTGGAGCGGACGTCGCGTCCGGCGGAACCGCCGTGCCGTTCGAGCAGCCACCGCAGCGGGCAGTCCGAGAGCATCTGCACCGTGGACGGCGACAACGTCACCACGTGGAGATCGTCGCCGTCGCCGTCCCAGAGGGGTCGGTCGCTGGAGAGGTCGCGCATGCCATACCAGGAGGCGGGGTCGGCGCCGTGGACCCCTGCTTCCGCAAGGCGCGCCAACTGTGCTGCTGCACAGGCTCTTTCCGAGTCGTCGACGACGCCCGGGGATGCGCACACGATTGACCGCAGGCGCCCGACCAGAGCCGACGGAGCAAGCACCCGTGGCGCCCGGATTGGGGCGGCGCCCTCGTCGACGGGCTCTGTCGCCACCGCGCTGAGCTCATGGCAGAACGACGACGGCAGCATGGCGTCGTCTCCGCCGTCGCTGTCGACGGCGGTCACCAGGATCCGGCTGCGGGCCCGGCCCATGGCGGCGATCAGCAGCCGCCGCTCCTCGGCGAGCAACGGCGCCCGGCTCGACAGGCCACGTTGTCCGGGTTCGGCGACACCGTCGATGACATCCACAAGCTCCTGGGTGCCCAGGATGCCACCACGCGGGGACACGTTGGGCCACAACCCCTCCTGGACGCCGGCGATGACGACGAAATCCCACTCCCGTCCCAGCGCCGAGTGCGCGCTGAGCACCGCGACCGCGTCGGGCGGGCAACCGTCGTCGCGGCGGGCCGGCGTCAGCGCCAGGGCGGTGACGTGGTCGACCAGGCCGCGCAGCGACGCCCCCGCCGTCCGCTCGACGTACTGCTCCGCAACATCGAACATTGCGGTGACGGCGTCGAGATCACGGTCGGCCTGTGCTCCGGCCGGTCCGCCGCGTTCGCTGGCAGTCAGCCACCGTCGCTGCAAACCCGACCGACTCCACGCCTGCCACAGCGTGTGTCGCGGGTCGTTGCCGTTCTCGACGCTGCGCCGTGCCGCCGCCAACACCGCCCGCACCCGCCGCAGGGCATGGCTCTGCTCGTCGGACAGCGTGCCGGATCCCTTCTGCAGGGTGGAGACGAGCAGCTCCCCGAAGCCGCTGGGCGGCCCGGGCGTGGCGCGTCGCAAGGCACGCCGGAGCTGGCGCAGCGATACCGGATCGACTCGACCGATGGGCCCCGTCAGCAACCTCAGAGCGCGTTCCCCGTCGAGGCCGTCGGCGGTTGCCTCCAGCACGGTCAGCAGCGCCTTCACGGCGGGCTGGTCAGGCAGCGCGGCGTCACCGCCGGGCACGTCCACCGGAACCCCGGCGGCCGTCAGCGCCCGGCCGAGCGCGGCACCCATCCGGGGCACCGAGCGCACGATCACGGCCATCTGCGTCCACGGCACGTCATCGACGAGGTGAGCACGGCGCAGTGCATCGGCGATCAGCGCGGCCTCGGAGTGTGGTGACGCGGCGATCCGGACCGTCAGCGAGCCCGGCCCTTCGGCGCCGGTGAAGGTCCGGGTGCTGTCATTGCCGGGCAGGCGGCGGGCGACCGCGCCGATGGCATCGGCCAGTGGCGCGACGCACCGGTGGGATTCGTTGAGCGTCAACACCGGACCTTCACCGCGCAGCAGCGCGGGGTCGGCACCGCGGTAACCGAACACCGTCTGGTTCGGGTCACCGGCGATGACGGACAGTTCGGCCCCTGCGGCCAGCAGCTGGACCAGCCGGGCGGCCTGCGGGTCCAGGTGTTGGGCGTCGTCGACCAGGAGCAGCCGGACGCGGGCACGTTCGGAGGCCAGCAGGTCGGCGTCGATCGCGAAAGCCTCGAGGGCGGCACCGACGAGCTCGGCGGCACCCAACGCGGGGACGGTGGCCTGCGGGGCAGCCATGCCGACAGCGGAACGCAGCAGCATGACCTGCTCGTAAGCCTGGGCGAATCGGCCCGCCGCCTGCCACTCGGGCCTGCCGGACAGCCGGCCGATGCGTTGCAGCGCAGCAGGATCGACACCGCGCTCGCTGCAGCGCGCCATCAGGTCTCGCAGTTCGGTCGCGAAGCCGACGGTGCTGAGTGCCGGGCGCAGCCGCGCCGGCCATCGCACGGGTGAGGAGTCACCGTCCTCGACGTCGCCGGCGAGCAGTTCGCGGATGATGCCGTCCTGCTCGGCGCTGGTGATCAGCCTCGGCGGCGGGCTCCCGTTGCGGTGCGCAGCCAACCGCAACACGGCGAAGGCATAGGAGTGCACGGTGCGCACCAGCGGCTCGCGCACCACCGTGCGCTCACCGGAGCTCAGCAGGGTGGCCGTGATCGCTGCCTTGGCCTGCGCTCCGAGACGCGCCGAACCCGTCAGCAGTAGAACAGATTCCGGATCGCTTCCCCCGGACAGATGCGCGGCCGCGGTGCTCACGAGCAGGCTGCTCTTGCCCGTTCCGGCCCCGCCGAGCACCCGGACCATGCCGCGCGTGTCACGTCGACCCAGTGCCGCCGGGGTCAGCTCGGTGTGTGGCGCAGACATACGGGCACTACATCACGAGGGTCCGACATCCTTCGTCGTCGCACGTCGCGGGACATCAGTCCAGCGACGGATTCACCCCTGCTGCTTGGCTTCTGAACCGGCCTTGACCTCGTTGAGGAAGGGCTCGACGACCCCGAGCCACCCGTCGGGGTCGGAGGTGAAGGGAAGGTGGCCGGTGTCGAACTCGACGTACCTGGACCCGCGGATCGAGCGGTGCATGGCGCGGCCCCAGGACGTGCGCAGGGTGCGGTCCCGGGTGCCCCAGGTGATGAGCGTGGGCGCCGTGATGCGGTCGGCGAACGCGCGCAGGTCGGCCGCCGGGTCGGGAAAGCTGCGCCAGAGCGCCGCCGCCGTGGCGACGCCATCCTCGCTGCGGGCACGGGCGAGCACCCGCGCCACGATGTCGCGATCACGTTCGGTGCGGGCCTGCATGTACAGCGGCACCGAGTACCGGAAGACCGCCTTGACTGTCGCCGGGCGTCCCATCAGCGCGCAGAACGCCCGTGTCACCGAGGTCCACCGCGTGAAGCCGGAACCGTTGACGAGGATCAGACCGGACACCCGGGACGGCTGCCTGATCGCGAGCCGGCAGGCGGCGAACCCACCGACCGAGTTGCCGACGATGACGGCTGCAGGCAGTTTCAGCGCGGCGACGAACTGCTCGAGCACGTCGGCCAGGAACACCGCACTGGGCGGCGTTGCCGGCGCCGGCGACTCGCCGTGCCCGGGCCAGTCGAGGGCGATCACCCGGTGGCCCAGGGCAGCCGCGATGTCCGCGTAGTCGGTGCGGTCATGCAGGGTCGCGTGCAACAGCACGACCGGCATTCCGGCCCCGTGATCGCTGTAGGCCACTGTTGCCGACGGGGGTTCGACGACTGACATTCCAACCCCTTTGTTGACCGTACGGTCGGTCATCAAATTAGTACGGGCGTGGCGATGATGCAAGGTCACAATGCTGGAATAGCGCGTGTACGCGGTTTCGATGACCATCCGGTCGGTATGCTGAAAGCCTCTCAACCGGAAAGTGGGGTCGATGCCTCCCTACACACAGGCGCCCGGGGCACGGGCTCTGGCCAAGGAGCGCACCCGCGAAACCCTGCTGTCGGCAGGGTTCGTGCTGGCCGAGACGACGGGGCTGGAAGGCCTGAGCATCAACGCCCTCGTCGACACCGCCGGCGTCTCCAAGGGCACCTTCTTCCACCACTTCGGTGACCGCACGTCGTATCTCGTGGCGCTGCACCGACGGTTCCACGACGGCATCCTCGCCGAGGTGCAGCACGCCGTCGCCGGGATTCGCCCCGGCCGGGACCGACTGGCCACCATGTCGACCACGTACCTCGACGCATGCCTGCGCCAGCGCGGCGTGCGCGCCCTGATCCTCGAAGCCCGCGGGCAGCTGCCCATCCAGGACGAGATCGTCCGGCGAAACAGCAGCAATGTCGACTTCATGGCCATCGACTTCGTCACGATGGAGTGGCCGCGGCCGCGGGCGGCGGCACGGCTGTGGATCGCCGCCAACGCCGAATGCGCGCTGATCGAACTCGACGCACGACGGGCCGATCCCGAAGCCCGCGCCGCACTGCTGGATCTCCTCGGGGGCCCGCAGCGCGACGCGTGAACGTCTCCCCGGCCGACGTCGGATACACCCGGCTGGCAGCATCAACGACGTGTTGCACACCTACCGCTTCGGGCGACCCGGCCCGGCCCGCATCCTGGCGATCCACGGGCTGACGGGATACGGCGGGCGCTGGGAGGTCTTGTTCCGCGAGCAGCTGCCCGACATCGCGGCCGTCGCACCCGACCTGTTGGGCCACGGCCGATCGTCGTGGGATGCGCCGTGGACGATCGAGGCGAACGCGGCGGCGCTGGCCGCGTTGGTGGAGGCCGAGGGCGCCGCACCTGTAGTCGCCGTGGGCCATTCGTTCGGCGCGGCGATCGCGTTGAGCCTCGCGGCGACGCGACCCGATCTGGTTGCAGGGCTGGTGCTTCTCGATCCGGCGGTGGCGCTAAACGGGCGGAGGATGCGCGAGATCGCCGACAGCATGTACGACTCCGCCGATTACACCGACCGCGGCGAAGCGCGCGCCGAGAAGGCGAACGGATCGTGGGGTGACGTGCCCGCAGAAGAGCTGGAACGCGAACTCGACGAGCATCTGGTCGCACAGCCCAACGGCCGGGTGGGGTGGCGGATCAGCATTCCCGCGATGATGTCCTACTGGAGTGAGCTCACCCGACCCGTCTCGTTGCCCCGGACCGGCACGCCGACCACGCTGGTGCGTGCCATGCACACCAGTCCGCCGTACGCCACCGATGAGTTGATCGCGACCCTGGAGGCCGGGCTGGGATCGAGTTTCGCTCTGCTGGACTGGGAGTGTAACCACATGGTGCCGCTGGCCAAACCTGTCGAGACCGCGGCCGTGATCCGCGACCGGATGGGCTGAGCGTGGCGGCGATCACCGACGAGCAGGTGGAGACGGTACGCGCTCTCGTCGCGGCCATTCCGTCGGGCAGTGTGTCGACCTACGGCGATATCGCTTCTGCTGCAGCGCTTTCCAGTCCCCGCATCGTGGCGTGGATCATGCGCACCGATTCCTCGGACCTGCCGTGGCACCGGGTGATCCGGGCGTCCGGTAGGCCCGCGCCGCACCTGGCGACGCGGCAGTTGGAGCGACTCCGGGCCGAGGGCGTGCTTGCGAACGACGGTCGGGTGTCATTGCGGCAGTACCGCCACACCTTTTGATCGCCTTGGTCGCCCAGTGAGAAGCCAGGGCTGTGATTCCGGCGGAATCACGACCCGGAATGCTGATCCGCGGTGGAGACGCGCGAAGACGCGCGAGAGAGCTCAGACGACCAGGCGCACCAGCGCGGCGGTGCGCGCCAGACCCGGGAACGCCGCAGCCGTCGTCCTCGGATGCAGCGCATGCACAGCAAGCCGGAACATCAAGGCGCGCAACAGCATCTGTGACCACTCGGGCAGCGGCGTCCATCTCTCGATGAGGCCGTCGTCGGCCTCACCCCAGGACAGCGCGTCCACCACCACCACGCCCGCGGCCCATGCCGGCGGTCGCCAGTACGGGGTGATATCGGTGATGCCGGGCGCGGCAGTACCCGCGAAAAGCACTGTGCCGTAAAGATCTCCGTGCACCAGCTGACTCGGGCTCTTGGTGGGCCTGCGCAGGGTCGCGAGCTGGTTGATCAGCTCGATGGACTTCTGCCCGTCCGCCGTGCCCGGGGCCACCCGGGCCCCCGACGGCAGGGAGTGCAGGGGACGCTCCTCCCAGGCTGCGCGATCGGCAGCGATGAAGACGTCGACGTCAGCCCAGGGAGCCACCGGCGGTTGCGTCAGGAAGCGGGGTCGCTCGAGTTTGGCGGTGGCCTCGTGCAGCCGCACCGCAGCGGAGACCACTTCGTCGTGACGGGGTTCCGGGGTGCCCGCGACATAGGTGTCCGCGCGCCAACCCGCGACGACGTAGCGACCGTCGGTGGATCGCACCGGCCGGGCCAGCCGCACCCCGTCGACGAACAGCGTCTCGCGCACCTTCGCCGACCAGGCGGCGCGGGCATGTTCGGCGACCATCGACAACACGACTTCGCCGCAGCGCCAGCCGCCCTCCCAGCTGGATCCGAGCGGCACCGGTTGCACGCCGGACAACCCGAAGGCCGCAAGCACGTGGTCGGGCGGGCGCTCGGCAGTCACCGCCACAGCCTAAGCCGAACGGAGGCCAACCCAGCGTTAGTACATCACCATGTCGGGCTCGAGTTGCTTGGCCCACGCCACGATGCCGCCCTGCAGATGGATGGCATCGGAGAATCCCGCCTTCTTCACCACGGCCAGTGCTTCCGCCGACCGCACACCGGTCTTGCAGTAGAGCACCGGCACCCGGTCGTGGGGCAGCTTCGCCAAGCCGTCGCCCGACTCGATCGTCGACTTCGGGATCAGCTCGGCGCCGTCGATGTGGTTGATGTCCCACTCGACCGGTTCGCGCACGTCGATCAGTGCGAACTTCTTTCCGGAGTCCAGCAACTCGCGCAGTTCCCGCGGAGTGACGGTCGCATCTTTGGCGGCATCGGCAGCGTCCTCGGACACCACACCGCAGAACGCCTCGTAGTCGATGAGCTCGGTGATCTTGGGCGTCGCAGGATCCTTGCGGATCTTGATTGTGCGGTACGTCATGTCGAGTGCGTCGTAGACCATCAACCGGCCCAGCAGCGGGTCGCCGATGCCGGTGATCAGCTTGATGGCCTCGGTGCCCATCACCGAGGCGATAGACGCGCACAGGATGCCGAGCACGCCGCCCTCGGCGCAGGACGGAACCATCCCCGCCGGCGGCGGCTCCGGGTACAGGTCGCGGTAATTGAGGCCCAGGCCGTCGGGAGCGTCCTCCCAGAACACCGAGACCTGGCCTTCGAAGCGGTAGATCGACCCCCAGACATACGGCTTGCCGGCGAGCACGGCGGCGTCGTTCACCAGGTAGCGCGTCGCGAAGTTGTCGGTGCCGTCGAGGATCAGGTCGTACTGCTCGAATAGCTCGACGGCGTTCTCCGGCTCCAGACGGACCTCGTGCAGCACCACGTCGACGAGCGGGTTGATCTCTTTGATGGAGTCCCTGGCGCTCTCGGCCTTCGACCGGCCGATGTCGGACTGTCCGTGGATGATCTGGCGCTGCAGGTTGGACTCGTCGACGACGTCGAACTCGACGATCCCGATGGTCCCGACGCCGGCGGCGGCGAGGTACAACAGCGTCGGTGACCCCAGCCCGCCGGCCCCGATCACCAGCACCCGGGCATTCTTCAGCCGCTTCTGCCCATCCAGTCCAAGGTCGGGAATGATGAGGTGACGGCTGTAACGCGCAACCTCTTCGCGGGTGAGTTCAGCGGCTGGCTCTACCAGCGGCGGCAACGATGTCGACACCGAGTTTCTCCTTGGTTGGTCTGCGAACCATCACATCAGTTGCGTGTGGGTACTGCAATCAACAGCAACGAGGGCCCGACACTTCCCGCGCGCGTACCCGGTTCAGGCGATCGGGTACGGCCAGGGGTTGAACCGGCAACTCTTCCCGTCGGCGGTGACCGTGCCGGGGTCGAACTTTGCCGCGTCGTCGTTACTCGTGGAGAACGTCTGCTGCATCATGATCGGCGCCAGTTCGCCGTTGGCGGCGCACTGCTCGTGACGCGGATAGCCGATCGCGTGGCCGACTTCGTGGTTGATCAGGTACTGCCGGTAGGAGCCGACGTCTCCCTGGAACGGCACCGCGCCGCGCACCCAGCGAGCCTCGTTGACGAACACCCGCGGCTGACCCTCGAAAGCGGGGTTGTAGCAGGACGCCTCGAGCGGGATGTCGTAGCCGCAGCCGTCCCGGACCGTCATCGGCGATGTCAGCGACACGCGGAAGTCAGGCTCGATACCCGCGGTGGCGTCGACGCGGGTGAACGCGAACTGCGGATTGTGCGTCCAACTCTTCGGGTTGGCCAGCGTCTCGCTGACCATGCGCGCGAAGCCGTCGTCGCCGCCGAACGTCGTGGTGTCGACGCCGTCCTCCACCTCCACGGTGTAGGTGAACACTTTCGCGGTGCCCTGGCCGACCTGCGGGGTACCACCGGGAATGACGCGCCAGGTCCGGGCGCCCGCCTCGGTGAAGGGCCCGCCGTCGGGCAGGATCCCGGTGGGCAGGTTGGCGTCGAACTCCGTCAGACCCTTCGGCGGCGCGCCGACGATCGCGGTGCTGGCGACACCGATGGTCGGGGGCCCCTGCACGGGACCTTCGTCGTCCGCCACCTGCGGCACGCTGGTGCCGCTGATCGTCTGGTAGATGACCACCGCGGTCAGGGCAACCAGCAGCGGCAGGGCGTAGGCGCGCCATCCGTATGTCGAGATGAAGCGGCCGAGCCAGGTCTGCTTACGCCAGCGCTTGTGATCGTCCCGGTTGGATCGGACCCGGCCCGACTGCGCAGCCAGCGGATCACGCTGCGCGCGAAGAGGCTCTCGCCACTCATCGCGAAGCACGGGAACGCGACCGTTCCCGCGACGCCCCGGGTCGTAGGTCACCGACACAGGATGACACAGGTCAGAAGACTTGCAGTTTCGGCGCGCCACCACACGCCGACAACGTGGCACCGCTCCTCACGCGTACTGCCAGCCAACGGTAGTAGTGTCATAACGAAGCGAATTCACCATGCCGGTCGCGCCGGCAGTAGATCTAGAGGTTCTGATGAGCGATCTCGCCAAGACTGTGCGGCGGGGAGGACAACCGGCCAACGGCACGGGTCTGCCCGCCAGCGCGGCCCGACGCGGAAACCGGCTGCCCCGTGACGAGCGCCGCGGGCAGCTGTTGATCGCTGCCAGCGAGGTGTTCGTCGACCGTGGGTATCACGCCGCGGGCATGGACGAGATCGCCGACCGGGCTGGCGTCAGCAAACCTGTTCTGTACCAACACTTCTCGTCGAAGGTCGAGCTGTACCTCGCGGTATTGCAGCGCCACGTCGACAACTTGGTGTCCGGGGTGCGCCAGGCGCTGCGGACCACCACCGACAACCGTCAGCGGGTGCGTGCCGCGGTGGAGGCGTTCTTCGATTTCATCGAGCATGACGGCCAGGGTTACCGCCTCATCTTCGAGAACGACTACGTGACCGAGCCTCAGGTTGCCGCGCAGGTCAAGGTCGCCACCGAGGCATGCACCGACGCGGTGTTCGACCTGATCAGCCACGACTCGGGGTTGGAGCCCCACCGCGCCCGGATGATCGCCGTCGGCCTGGTGAGCATCAGCGTCGACTCCGCGCGCTACTGGCTTAACAACGAGCGCCCCATCGACAAGGACGACGCGGTCGAAGGCACCGTGCAGTTCATCTGGGGCGGACTCTCACACGTGCCCCTCACGCGGTCCTGATCTCCCGGTCCTGATCTCCCGGTCCTGATCTCCGCCGGAATTGCGTTCCGCGCGGGTGTTGCTCGCTCTTTTGCGCGTGGAATGCAATTCCGGCGGGAAGTCAGCCGGCGGGAAAGTCAGCCGGCGGTCTTGGTGACTTCGGAGCCCACGGTGCCCACGCCGAATCCGACTCTGCGGGAATCGGCGGCGCCGATCTCGACGTAGGCGATCTTCGCGGACTGCACGAGAAAACGCCGGCCCTTCTCGTCGGTGAGGCTCAGCACGCCGGTCTCGGCGCCCAGCGCGTCGGTGACCAACTTCTCCACCTCGGCAGGAGTCTGCGCGCTGCTGAGGATCAGCTCGCGCGCGCTGTCGGTGACACCGATCTTGACCTCCACGGTGAGAACCCTTCTGTTCGTGTGCTCGTCTTCTCCCCAGGAGGCTAGTGGACACCGGAGCCGCGGGGCGGCGCAGGGACCTACGCGCTGAGCGAACGGCTCGCGACGGCTACCGCAACGTGGGGGCGACCTAACCGAGTCCCGACCGTGACCGAGGGGCAGGCGCGTCAACCTCATCCGTCACTTCTGTCTCGATAACATCGGCCCCTGACACCTCCGAAAACGACTGGGACAGTTGGATGAACAGGCCTTACACCGCGCAATCACCGTATTCGCTGACTCCGACCGAGCGCATCCGCAGCCCCAGGGAGGGCGGACGCTACGGCCGCGAGGACCACTACGGCGACCTGGATACCGATGCCCTGCCGCCCTTTCCCGGGGACGACTACGACGACTACGGCACCGCCGAAGACTACGACTCCGCCATCGATGAAGACATCGACGAAGCGCGCATCGACCGCCGGTGGATGTGGATCGCCGGCGTGGCCGGCGCGATCCTGTTCGTCGCCGTTATCACCGCGAGCCTGATTCTCGGCGGTGGCGACAGCGGTTCGGTGTCGGCGACGATCGCGTCCCCCGACACCTCGGCGGCACCGACGCCCAGCGCCGTCCCGGAGCCAACGGCACCCCGCGCCGCAGCGCCGTCGCTGCCCGCCGAGACGGTGACCACCGTGAGCCCGGCACCGAGCCCGACAGCGCAGGCCCCGACGACCCCGGTTGCCCCGCCCGTTCTTCCCGCACCGCAGGCCGCACCGCCCGCGGCGGCCGCCCCCGGCACGGTGACCTACCGGATCACCGGCACCCGTCAGCTCATCGATCTGGTCACGGTGATCTACACCGACGCCCAGGGCGCCTTGGTGACCGACGTGAACGCCGCGCTGCCGTGGTCGAAGACCGTGGTGCTCAATCCCGGGGTCACGCTGGCCTCGGTGACGGCGACCAGCGTCGCGGGTCAGCTCAACTGCAGCATCATCGACGCCAACGGCGCGCTGGTGGCCGCGCAGAACACCAATTCGATCATCACCAACTGCACGCGGTAGCCGACCGGCTCAGGCCAGGCCCAGCTCACGCATCCGGGTGCTGTGCGTGTTCTGCAACCGATCGAAGAAGTCCGTCATCTGTGACAGTCCCCCGCCGGACATCACCAGGTCGACCAGCTCGTCACGGTCGGCGAGCACATACTGCGCCTGGGTGATCGCCTCGCCCAGCAGGCGCCGCGACCACAGCGCCAACCGGTGCCGCTGGCGGTCGCTGGCCGTCACCGCGGCCCGCACCTCGGCCACGACGAACTGCGAGTGTCCGGTCTCCGACAGCACCAGGCGCACCACGTCGGCGACCTCGTCGGGCATCGAGCCTGCCGTCTCGAGGTAGAAATCGGCGGCCAGCGCGTCGCCGACGTAGGTCTTCACCAGGGCCTCGAGCCAGGTGCTCGGCGTGGTCAGCCGGTGATAGTTCTCCAGCGCCGACGCGTACCTGGTCATCGCCGGAACCACGTCCACGCCGCGGCGCTCCAGCGCGTCGCGCAGCACGTCGTAGTGGTTCATCTCGGCGGCCGCCATGCTGGCCATGTTGATCCGGCCGCGCAGGTTGGGCGCCATCCGCGCCTCGTCGGTGAGGCGGTAGAACGCCGCTACCTCGCCGTAGGCCAGCAGTGCGAACAGCTCGTTGATGCCCGGATGATCCAGTGACACGCCCGACTCCGCCGGGCGACTCTGCTCTCCCGCGGGGGCAGAACCAGCGGCCGCGGAGGGCGTCGAAGTCATGGCCTCAACTGTAGACGCCGACGGCCGAACTAACCCTTGGGCGAACCGACCGGTTACCATGAGGGTGGTGTCGGCGCGAAAGTCGGCAGATCGAAGCAGGTCACGCCGGTTGATTACTCGCCGCAGACACCTACGACAATGTGCGTGCACGCAGGCGGCCCGCCTCCTCACCGCTGGGCCTGACGGAGTTTCTCTTCACAACTCGTGCGCGCGTGAACGCCACGAGGAATGAATGTGAAAGGCTTCGTCTCCCCCGCATGACACCAGTAATCCCGCATACCAGCCCGTCGTTTGCCCAGCTCGGAGTTCGCGAAGAGATCGTCCGCGCGCTGTCCGAATCCGGCATCGAACATCCCTTCGCCATTCAGGAACTGACCCTGCCGCTGGCCCTGGCCGGCGACGATCTGATCGGTCAGGCACGCACCGGCATGGGCAAGACCTTTGCCTTCGGCGTGCCTCTGCTGAATCAGCTCACCACCGACACCGAGCGTCCGCTGAGCGGCATCCCGCGCGCCCTGATCGTGGTGCCCACCCGAGAGTTGTGCCTGCAGGTCCACGGCGACCTGACCGAGGCATCGAAGTACCTCAAGGCCGAACACGAGGGCACGAGCCGCCCGCTCTCTGTCGTCGCGATCTACGGCGGACGGCCCTACGAACCACAGATCGAGTCGCTGCAGAAGGGGGCGGACGTCGTCGTCGGCACCCCCGGGCGCCTGCTCGACCTGGCGCAGCAGGGGCACCTGCAGCTCGGCGGCCTGTCGACTCTGGTTCTCGACGAAGCGGACGAGATGCTCGACCTCGGCTTCCTGCCCGACATCGAGCGGATCCTCAAGCAGATCCCGGCCAAGCGTCAGGCCATGCTGTTCTCGGCGACCATGCCGGACCCGATCATCACGCTGGCCCGCACGTTCATGAACCAGCCGACGCACATCCGCGCCGAGGGTGTTCAAGGGTCAGCCACCCACGACACCACCGAGCAGTTCGCCTACCGCGCGCACGCACTCGACAAGGTCGAGATGGTGAGCCGCATCCTGCAGGCCAACGGCCGCGGCGCGACGATGATCTTCACCCGCACCAAGCGCACGGCGCAGAAGGTCGCCGACGAACTCGCCGAGCGCGGGTTCAAGGTCGGCGCCGTCCACGGTGACCTCGGCCAGGCCGCCCGCGAGAAGGCCCTGAAGGCCTTCCGCGGCGGTGACGTCGACGTCCTCGTCGCCACCGACGTGGCCGCCCGCGGTATCGACATCGACGACATCACGCACGTCATCAACTATCAGATCCCCGAGGACGAGCAGGCCTACGTGCACCGCATCGGCCGCACCGGGCGTGCCGGCAAGACCGGTATCGCGGTCACCCTCGTCGACTGGGACGAGCTGCCCCGCTGGACGATGATCGACAAGGCGCTGGGCCTGGAGACGCCGGACCCGGCCGAGACGTACTCCAACTCACCGCATTTCTACGAGGAGCTCAACATCCCGACCGACGCGACCGGCAAGGTCGGGTCGAGTCGGGCGACCAGCACCGCCAAGCGTGAGCCGCGGCGCCGCTCCGAAGACGGCGGCGACAAGCCGGCCCGGCGCAGCAACCGGACGCGGCAACGCACCCGCGGCGGCGGCAAGACCGGCGGTGCCCACGTCGAAGGACACCCCGAGGCCACCGAGCAGAGCGCGCCCTCGGATTCCGAGGGCAACGGCGGCGAGCCGTCGTCGGACGCAGCACGGTCGGGGCGCAGGCGCCGTCGGCGTCGCCCCAGCAAGACCGCTGCCGCAGGCACCAGCTAGCCACCACCCGCCCACGCGATGGTCAAACCCGAACGCCGGACTCGGGCGGACATGGTGGTGGCGGCGGCGCTCGCCGGCGTCGTTGCGCTCGTCGCAGCCCTCGTCTGGTGGACGAGCGACGCCAGAGCGACCATCAGCTTGCCCGCCGCTACCCCGGTCCCGAGCCTGAAACCGGCCAAGGCGGTTCCGGATTCGCTGACCCAGCGGTGGACCGCGGCCAGCCCCGAGACCACTCAGCCCCTGGTGGTCGCCGGCGCCGTGGTCACCGGCAGTGCCCGCGGTATGGAAGGCCGGGATCCCGCCACCGGCACCACGCTGTGGAGCTACGCCCGCGACCTCGATCTGTGCGGGGTCACATGGGTTTACAGCTACGCTGTGGCGGTCTACCCCGACGGCCGCGGCTGCGGGCAGGTCAGCACCGTGGACGCCGAGACCGGCAAGCGCGGCCCGTCGCGGTCCAGCTACTCCGACAAGAAGGTCACCCTGTCCGCCGACGGGACGACGGTGCTCTCGGCCGGAGACACCCGGCTGGAGATGTGGCGCTCGGACATGGTGCGGATGCTCAGCTACGGGGCGCTCGATGCCCCCATCAAGCCGGACATCCCCGCAACGCCGTTGTGCCGCTTCGTCTCCGCGGCGGCCAGTTCGGCCGCGGTGTCCGTGCTGGAGGCGTGCCAGGGCCAGGACGATCTACGCCTGACGCTGCTGCGGCCCTCCGACGAGGAGGACACCCCTGAGCTGAAGTACGTGCAGCAGAAGGGTGTCCCCGACGGCAGCGGGGCCCGAGTGGTGGCGGTGACGGATACGACGACGGCGGTGTACGTCTCCACCCCGAAGCCGAGGGTCGACATCATCGACGAGACGGGCACGACGATCGCCAGCACCGTGGTCCCCACGCCGCCCGTGCCCGAGGCCACCGTGTCACGGCCCGGGGACCTGATCACCTGGTGGACCGGCGACAGCGTAATGGTGTTTTCCGCCAACAACCTTCAGTACAAGTACACCGTCGCGGCGGCGGGCGACAACGCCCCCGTCGGGCCGGCGACGATCATGGCGGGACGGTTGATGGTGCCCGTCAGCAGCGGCTACGACCTCTTCGATCCGGCGACCGGAGCCGGCGTCCGCCACATCCCGGTGCAGCGGCCCGCCGTCCAGGATCCCGTGGTGCCGGCCGTGGCGGGGTCCATGCTGCTGGAGCAGCGTGGCGACGAGCTGGTGGCGCTCGGTTAGACCGGGCGATTTCGGCGCGGTTGGTCGCGCTGAGCGTGACCAACTACGCCCGAATCGCTGACTCAGATGTCGGGCGTGAAGGTCGCCAGCGCTTTGCCGCTCTTCCAGTGCTTGAGCAGTCCGCCGGCGAATTCGCGGTATGCCAGCGCGCCCTTGTTCTTGCGTCCGCGCAGCACCGACGAGCCCGACGCGCTGGCCTCGGCGAACCGCACCGTGCGTGGGATCGGCGGGGACAGCACCGGAAGGTCGTAGCGATCGGCGACGTCGAGCAACACGTCACGGCTGTGGGTGGTGCGCGAGTCGTACAGCGTGGGCAGCGCCCCCAGCAGCGAGAGGTCGGCGTTGGTGATCTGCTGGACGTCGGTGATCGTCCGCAGGAACTGGCCGACGCCCCGGTGGGCCAGCGTCTCGCACTGCAGCGGCACGATCACGTCGTCCGCTGCGGTCAGGCCGTTGAGCGTCAGCACCCCCAGCGATGGCGGGCAGTCGATGATGATCACGTCGAAGCGGTCGGCAATCTTGGCCAGCGCCCTCTTGAGCGCGTACTCCCGGCCGGCCCGCATCAGCAGCATCGCCTCGGCACCCGCGAGGTCGATGTTGGCCGGCAGCAACGTCATTCCCTCCGACGTGTCCACCAGCGCCGCATCGGGTTCCACGTCGCCGAGCAGCACCTCGTGCACCGAGACGGCCAGCTTGTCGGGGTCCTGCCCGAGCGAGAACGTCAAACACCCCTGGGGGTCCAGGTCGACGAGTAGCACCCGCTTCCCCAGCTCCACCATGGCAGCACCCAGCGATGCCACCGTCGTCGTTTTGGCGACCCCACCCTTTTGATTGGCGACCGCAAGTACCCGCGTCACACGTCCATCCTGTCATGCGCACGCGGTGACGCCGCGCCGTGCGGCACAATCGGACACTGTGAGCGTCCTGCAGCACCGGCTGATCCTGCTCCGACATGGCGAAACGGAGTGGTCCAAGTCGGGCAAGCACACCAGCCGCACCGAGTTGGAGCTCACGCCGCGTGGTCGCGAGCAGGCCGCGGCCGCCGCGGAGACACTCCAGCAGATGCAGTTGGACTCCCCGTTCGTGGTCAGCAGTCCACGCAAGCGCGCACTGATCACCGCCGATCTGGCGGGACTCGCCGTCGATGACGTCAATCCACTGATCAGCGAATGGGATTACGGCGACTACGAGGGCACCACCACCGCGGAGATCCGCAGGGCGGTCCCCAACTGGTTGGTGTGGACACACGGCTGTCCCGGCGGCGAGACGTCCGCGCAAGTCTGTGAGCGCGCCGATGCGGCGATCGCGCTGGCGCTGCAGCATTTGGAGACCCACGACGTGATCTTCGTGGGGCACGGTCACTTCTCCCGCGCGTTGATCACCCGCTGGATCGAGCAACCCGTCTACGAGGGCATCCGGTTCTCGATGCCCGCCGCGTCCATCGCGGTGTGCGGCTTCGAGCACGGCGTGCGGCAACTCGCCGCGTTGGCGATGACCGGCCATCCAGATCCGGCCACGCCGGCGTGACCCGCGAGCCGACCTTCGTCCTCACCGGTCCCGGCGGTGCCATCACTGCCGACGGCGTGCACACCGCGTTCCCACGGATCGCCGACGCCCGGGCCGCGCTGGCTTCCCATAGCGCACCGATCATCGTGGGCGCCTTGCCTTTCGACATCTCCAGACCGGCGGCGTTGATCCGGCCGCAATCGGTGGCGTTCACCGACACACTGCCCGAGTGGCCGATGCGGGAGCTTCCTACCGCGCGGGTCACCGAGACGCTTCCGTCCGCCGACGAACACCGCGGGCGTGTCGCTGCGGCTGTGGCCAGGCTTCGCGATCCGGCGGGCGACCTGCACAAGGTGGTGTTGGCGCGGGCGTTGCGGGTGAGCGCCGATGGACCGTTCGACGCAAGGACGGTGCTGCACCGTCTCGTCGCCAATGACGCGCAGGCCAGTTCGTATCTGGTGGACCTGTCCGCGGCCGGGGAGGGCTACTCCGGCACGGTGCTGGTCGGCGCCAGCCCGGAACTGCTGGTCGCCCGCCACGGGCAGGACGTGACGTGCCGACCGTTCGCCGGATCGGCCCCCCGGTTCACCGACCCCGAGGCCGACAAGGCCAGCGGCGACGCACTCGCCGCCTCGGCGAAGAACCGTCACGAACATCAGCTCGTCGTCGACGCCCTCCGGGAATCTCTCGAGCCGCTGTGCACCGACCTTCGCGTCGCCGACGAGCCCCAACTCACCAAGACCGCGGCGGTGTGGCACCTGTACACCCCGATATCCGGCAAGCTGCGCGAAAGATCCACCACTGCAATGGATCTCGCTATCGCCCTGCACCCCACCCCGGCCGTCGGCGGCTCCCCCACCCGGGAGGCCGTTGAGCTGATCGCCGAGATCGAGGGCGACCGCGGCTTCTATGCCGGGGCGGTGGGTTGGTGCGACCAGCGCGGTGACGGCCGCTGGGTGGTGTCGATCCGATGCGCGCAGTTGTCCGCCGATCGGCGGACCGCCGACGCGCACTCCGGTGGCGGCATCGTCGCCGAGTCCAACCCCGACGACGAAGTCGAGGAAACCACAACCAAATTCAGAACCATCCTGTCGGCGCTGGGAGTTGAGCAGTGAGTGAGATCATCCGCACCGTCCGCGCGGGGGACGAAGGCGAGCTGACGGCGATGATCCACGAGTTGGCCGAGTTCGAACGTGCCGCCGCGGAATGCACGGTGACCGAAACCCAATTGCGGGAAGCCCTTTTCGGCCCGAACCCCACGGTGTTCGGCCACATCGCCGAGGTGGACGGCCGAGCAGCAGCCGGTGCGCTGTGGTTCCGCAACTTCTCGACCTGGGACGGCGTCGGTGGCATCTACCTCGAGGACCTGTTCGTGCGTCCCGCGTTTCGCCGGCGCGGGCTGGCCCGCAAGCTGCTGGCGACGCTGGCCCGCGAATGCGTCGAGCAGGGGTACACGCGGCTCAGTTGGGCGGTGCTGGACTGGAACGTCGATGCGATCGCGCTCTACGACAGCGTCGGCGGTAAGCCGCAGAGCGACTGGATCACCTATCGGGTGTCCGGGCCGGAATTGTCGGAGCTGGCGGACGGGTCCTGAGTCAGCCAGGCCAACACCGGCGGGCTGAACAGCACCGCGAGCACGGCCACCGAGACCACGCCGACCAGCAGCGCATAGAGCAACTGCCCTGAGCTGTACACGTACCAGGCGACGCCCAGCAGCAGCAGGTTGGCGAACACCGAGATCCCGCGCCCCCAACGCCGTCCGGTCCATAGCGCCCAGCCCGCTGCCAGCACGGCCGACCCCATGATCGCGAACCACGCCGCCGTGCCGTATCCGCTGATCGCGTCCTCGTGATGGCCGCCGAGTTCACGCACCGTCAGCGCGATGGCCATCACGATCGCCAGCGTCCCCTGCAGCGCGGTGATGGTTCCGGCAACGCGCACCGCGGGCGGGGTCACCGCGACAGCCTGCCCGCCAGGTATCGCACCGCCATCTCGTAGCCCAGTGGGCCCGCGCCCGCCACCACCATGTCGGCGACGGCGGAGACATACGAGTGGTGCCGGAACTCTTCGCGTGCGTGGATGTTGCTCAGATGCACTTCGGCGACGGGCAGTTCCACCGATCGCAGGGCATCGGCGATCGCCACCGACGTGTGGCTGTAGGCGGCGGGGTTGATGACGATGGCCACACAGTCGGCGCGCGCCGCGTGGATGGCGTCGATCAGCACCCCCTCGTGATTGCTCTGCACAGCCCGGGTGTCGAGCCCCGATTCGGCAGCCACCTCCGCCACCCGGGACTCGATCTCGGCCAGCGTCGTGGCCCCGTACACCTCCGGTTGCCGGGTGCCGAGCAGGTTCAGGTTCGGCCCGTTGACGAGAAGCAGTCGACGTTCGGTCACGGCCGTAACCTACCGGCTCCGACCGGCATAGCCGCGCTGGGCGGCCAACCGGACCGGGGCGTTGTCGGTTCCGTAACCGTCGTAGTGCCCGAACCGCTGCACGAATTCGAAGAACACCGAGCCGACCGTCCGCGTGTAGAAGTGCACGAAATGTCCGTCGGGAGCGCGGTCGTAGAGCAGGTGGTGCCTGCGAAGCTCGGCCAGCTGGTCGCCGTCGAGACCGAAGCGGCCGTGCAGGTAGTCGTAGTAGTTGTCGGGGACGCGCAGGAAGTCCAGTCCCCGGTCGGCGGCCTGCCGGGCCAGCCCGACCACATCGGTGCACGCGAACGCCACGTGCTGCGGCATCCCCGATCCGTCGAGCACGTGCGGCGCGACGTTGAGCGGCAGCCGAATGGAACCGTCGGCGGTCCGCATCACCTGGCTGCGGACCAGTCCCGTCGGCCCGGGAACCTCGGCGGGGGCGTCGGGGGTCAGCCCGAACACGCTGGTGAGGAACAGCACGGCATCCTCAGCGGTCTGCCATGGCTGCGTCAGGTTGACGTGGTCGATCGCGTCGATTCCTCCGGCGTTCGAATCATCAAGTCCCCCTTCGAATTCCCCGACCCACGCGGGGGCGCCGGGACATTCGGCGATCCAGTAGAGCTCGGTGCCGTCGGGAGCCACCGCCGCACCGAACGGCTGCTCGGAGGCGTAGGTGCGGCGGTAGGCGACGGGGGCCATCAACTCGGCCGCCCGCGCGGAGGTGCCGGCGGTGTCGGGGACCTGCAAGCCGACCGCCGCGACGTGCGGCTGCTGATCGCGGGCCTGTTGTTCGTTGAGGACGACGCGCGCGTCGCCCGCCGACCACAGTGACACCGGCTTGGTGCGATGCCGGCCCCGCATGGTGAAGCCGAGTTGGCCGAGCAGCACCTCCACCTCGCTGGTGTCCTCGGCCTTGAGCTCGACGAAATCGAAGGCGACGGGCGGCTTGGCGGGCGTCAGCGTGGTGAGTGCGGGTTTCCAGTTCTCGGGGTTGGCGGCGGCGACCTTGTCCTGCAGCCACAGCAGCGAGCGCAGGGCGTGCACGGCGGTGTGCCGGGGATCGGTCTGGCGGAACGTGTCGTTGAAGACCTCGAGAGACAGTGGGCCTCCGTATCCGGCTTCCAGTACGCAGGTGACGAAGCGGGTCAGGTCGAAGGCGCCCTCGCCCGGGAACAGCCGGTGATGGCGGCTCCACGACAGCACGTCCATCGACAGCGCCGGAGCGTCCGCGAGCTGCAGGTAGAAGATTTTCTCGGCCGGGATCTCGACGATGGCCGAGGGGTCGTGGCCGCGGGACAGGACGTGGAAGCTGTCCAGGCAGGCACCGACGGCGGGGTGATCGGCGAGATCGACGATCCGCCAGGCGCGGCGGTAGTCGTCGACGAATCGGCCCCAGGCCAGCGCCTCGAACGCGATCCTGACGCCGTAGGTCTGCGCGACGTCGCCGATCCGGCGCAGTTGGTCGGCGGACACCTCGTCGGAGTCGACGGTCGCGGTGGCGACGTTGCTGCAGACCAGAACGGTGTCGATGCCGAGACGCTGCGCGGTCGCGAAGGTGGCCGCGGCGCGCCGGAGGTTGTCGGCGAACGTCGGTTCGTCGACGCCCTCGAGGTCGCGCAGCGGCTGGTACAGATCCAGGGTGAGGCCGAGGCGACGGGCCAGGGCGCGGATCTCCTCCGGGGAGTGGTCACCGGCGATGAGATCGGGTTCGAAGACCTCGACGCCGTCGAAACCGGCGGCGGCGCAGGCGTGCAGTTTCTCCACCAGTGAGCCGGCCAGCGACACGGTCGCGATCGAGGTCTTCATCACAGCAATGTACCAATTAGTTAATTGATGCGGAAGAGCGCGATCGGGACACGCACGCAATCAGTAAGCTCAGCGGTCGTGGCCGCCAAGCCGAAAGCCGAACTGCAGCGGGACGCCGAACGCACCCGCGCCGAGCTGCTCGCCGTGGCGACCGAGGTGTTCGCCGAATCGGGCTATTCGGGCGCACGCGTCGACGAGATCGCCGAGCGCACCCGCACCACCAAGCGGATGATCTACTACTACTTCGGCGGGAAAGAGCAGCTCTACCTGGCCGTACTGGAGAACGCGTACCGGGGAATCCGCGTCGCCGAGCAGAAGTTGACGGTCGATCACTCCAATCCCGTGGAGGCGATCCGCCGGTTGGCCGAGGTGACGTTCGACCACCACATCGCCCACGATGCCTTCATCAGGCTGGTCTCGATCGAGAACATCCACCGCGGGGAGTTCATCAGCCGGCTGAGCTCGCTTCGCGAGCTGTCCGCCCCGGCGACGTCGGTGATCGACGAGATCCTGCGCGACGGCCGCGAAGCCGGGGTGTTCCGCACCGACGTCGACGCCCTCGACGTGCACGTGGTGATCAGCTCGTATTGCGTATTCCAGGTGGCCAACCGGTACACGTTCGGCTTCCTCTTCGGTGTCGACTTCACCGACACCTCCCAGCGGGCACACCTGCGCCGGATGATCGGCGACGTCGTCGTCGGGTGGTTGACCACGCCGGTCAGCTAACCGCCCCGCACACTCGCCACCCCACCCATCGCCGCCCACCCATCGCCGAAATGGCATTCCGGCAGAACTTTCTCGAGTGACTTCCTGCCGGAATGCCATTTCGGCGGTCTGACCACTTGATATGGGCGCCGTCACATTTTCCTCTTGACGCGACGCGCACCACAGTGCTGTACTTTGCGTACGAACCAGTTAGTACATTACGGAGAGTGGTGCATGAAGCGTCCCTATCTCGTCGGCCTCGTCGGTACCGGCGTCGGCCCGTCGCTGACCCCGGCGCTGCACATGACCGAGGCCCGCGCTCACGGCCTCGACTACGTGTACCGCACCCTCGACCTCGATGAACTGCACGTCGGCCCCACCCAGATCGGCGAGGTGCTCACCTGGGCCCGCACCCTGGGCTACGACGCGCTCAACATCACCCACCCCTGCAAGCAACTGGTGCTCGAGCACCTCGACCAGATCGATCCGACGGCCGCCGCGCTCGGAGCCGTCAACACGGTCGTCTTCACCGACGGCGGCCGGGCACTGGGCTACAACACCGACACCACGGGGTTCGCCGACGGCTTCACCGAGGGACTTCCCGGCGCGAGGGTCGACACCGTGGTGCTCGTCGGCGCGGGCGGGGCGGGCACCGCGGTCGCCGACGCACTGCTGCGGCTGGGATCGGTCCATCTGACCGTCGTCGATCTCGACGTCGAGCGCGCCGACCGCCTCGCCCACGAGTTGGCCGCCCGCTTCCCCCTCGCCCACGTCCAAGCCTCCGCGTTCGACAAACTCTCGGTCCTGCTCCCCGACAGCGACGGCGTCGTGCACGCCACCCCCACCGGCATGGCGGCCCACCCCGGGATGCCGTTCTCCGCGGATCTGCTGCACCCGCGGCTGTGGGTGGCCGACATCGTCTACCGGCCGCTGGACACCGCCCTGCTGCAGGCCGCCCGCGCTGCCGGGTGCCGCACGCTCGACGGTGGTCACATGGCGGTCCACCAGGCCACCGAGGCGTTCGCGCTCATCACCGGAATCACGCCCGACGCAGAGCGGATGTCGACGCACTTCCGCTCGATGGTTACCCAGTCACCCCGTTAATCCCTGAAATATCCATCAATCCGGCACAATTCGCCTTAAGGAGTCACCGATGACCACCACTCACGAACCGGGAGCCCTCCCGGAGAAGACACCGAGGCGGGCGGCGCTGGCCAGCTTCATGGGCAGCGCAGTCGAGTACTACGACTTCTTCCTGTTCGGGTCCGCGGCGGCGCTGATCTTCCCGCACGTGTTCTTCCCGTCGGATGACGAAGCGTCCCTGGTGATGTCGTTCGCCACCTTCGGCTTCGCCTACATCGCACGGCCCGTCGGCGCGGTGATCCTCGGCCATTTCGGGGATCGCATCGGACGCCAGCGGGTGCTGATGTTCACCCTCGTCCTGATGGGGGTGTCGACGTTCATGATCGGCTGCCTGCCCACCTTCGCCACCATCGGCTGGGCCGCACCTGTGCTGCTGGTGATCTGCCGGCTCCTGCAGGGTCTGTCCGCGGCCGGTGAGCAGGCCGGAGCCAGTTCGCTGACACTGGAACACTCCCCCGACGACAGGCGCGCCTTCTTCACGTCATGGACCCTGACCGGAACCCAGGGCGGCCTGATCCTCGCGTCCCTGGTGATGATTCCGTTCATGGCGCTGCCCGACGAGGCCAAGTACAGCTGGGGCTGGCGGGTGCCGTTCTGGCTTTCCGCCGCGGTGGTCGTGGTCGCGTACTTCATTCGTCGCCAGCTGCACGAGACCCCGCAGTTCACCGAAGCCAAGAACGCGGGCACCCTCGCCCGGATGCCGCTGGTGCCGCTGCTGCGCAATCACTGGCGTGACGTGCTGCGTGTCATCCTCTGCGCGTTCATCGCCGCCGTCTCAACGGTTTTCGCGAACCTCGCGCTGGCGTACGGCAAGAAGGTCGGACTCGACACCGATCTGACGCTGTGGCTCGTCGTGGTCGCCAACATCGGCGCCTTGTTCACCCAGCCGCTGTTCGGTCAACTCGCCGACCGCATCGGGCGCAAGCCGGTGTTCATCTACGGCGCGCTGTCGTCCGCGGTCCTGATGCCCTTCTACATGCTGTCGATGAGCCAGGACAATCACCTGCTGACCTTCGCACTGGCCGTGGCGACGTTCTCGTTCGGCTACGCCGCCGCCAACGCCGTCTGGCCGTCGTTCTACGGCGAGATGTTCTCCACGCAGGTGCGCTTCTCGGGGATGGCGATCGGCACCCAACTCGGCTTCCTGATGGCCGGCTTCGCACCGTCGATCGTCACCGCGCTCGGCGGCGTCCGCGAAGGCGGCTGGGTTGTGATCAGCATCTTCACCGCGGTCGTCTGCCTGATCTCGGCCGGCGCCGCGCTGACCGCCCGGGAGACCAAGGACGTCCCGACCGAGCTGCTCGGCCACCCGGCGTCGGACGCCCGCAAGGACCTCGTCAACCACTAGCCAACCCCCGCCGGAATTGCATTCCACGCGCCCCTCACTCGGGATTCCCCGCGTGGAATGCAATTCCGGCGCTTCCAGAGGAGCTTTCATGACTTCCATGCCTGCACTCGTCGACACCAACCCTGACAGTGCGACCGCGAGTCAGGCGGAGATCAACGCCGAGATGGCCGCCATCGAGTCCGCCTATGTCCGGTCCGGGGTCGAGGAGACCCAGCCTCGGCTGGACTATGCGCCTTACCGCAGCAGCCTGCTACGTCACCCGACGAAGGACCTGCAGCACGCCGATCCCGAGGGCATCGAGCTGTGGACGCCGGCGTTTGGGCACCGCGACGTCCACGCGCTGGAATCCGATCTGACGATCCAGCACAACGGCGAGCCCATCGGTGAGCGGATCATCGTCACCGGCCGCATCGTCGACGGCGACGGCCGGCCGGTGCGCCACCAGCTGGTCGAGATCTGGCAGGCCAACGCGGCGGGCCGCTATGTGCACAAGCGCGATCAGCACGCCGCTCCGCTGGACCCCAACTTCACCGGCGTGGGCCGCTGCCTGACCGACGGCGACGGCACCTACACGTTCACCACCATCAAGCCCGGCCCGTACCCGTGGAAGAACCACCGCAACGCCTGGCGGCCCGCACACATCCACTTCTCGCTTTTCGGAACCGATTTCACGCAGCGGATGATCACCCAGATGTATTTTCCAGGGGACCCGCTCTTCAAGCTGGACCCGATCTATCAGTCCATCACCGACCAGAAGGCCCGCGAGCGGCTGGTCGCCACCTACGACCACGACGTCTCCACCCACGAGTGGTGCACCGGCTACCGCTGGGACATCGTGCTGACCGGCAGCGCACGTACGCTTTTCGAAGACACAGAGGAGAAGTGATGACCACGCTCCTGGCCCCCACCCCCGGGCAGACCATCGGCCCGTTCTACGGGTACGCGCTGCCGTATGACCGCGGCCATGAACTGGTCCCGCCGCAGTCCGCCGGCGCAATTCGCTTCCACGGCACCGTGACCGACGGGAACGGGCAGCCGGTCCGGGACGTGATGCTGGAGATCTGGCAGGCCGCCGCGGACGGTATGGTGCCTCGGTCGGCGGGTTCGCTGCACCGCGACGGCTGGACGTTCACCGGTTGGGGTCGCGCCTCCACCGACGATGACGGCCATTTCAGCTTCTCGACCGTCGAACCCGGACCCACCGAGCCCGGCAAGGCGGCCTTCATCATGATGACGGTGTTCGGTCGTGGGCTGCTCAATCGCCTGTTCACCCGCGCCTACGTCCCCGGCCCCGCGCTGGACGACGACCCGCTGCTGTCGTCGCTGCCCGCCAGCCGCCGCGACACCCTGATCGCCAAACGCGACGCCGCGGGCCTGCGCTTCGATGTGTCCCTGCAAGGTCCCGACGAGACGGTGTTCCTGCGCTACCCGGGGCACTGACCATGACCGACCTGTTCTGGCCGGGTGATCACCGCGCCGGCGCGCTGATGAGCGACGGGGCCTTCTTCGACGCGCTCGTCGCCGTCGAGAACGCCTGGCTGGCAGTACTTGTCGAGCACGGTATCGCACCCGTGTCGGCAGCGGCCGATGTGGCTGCATGTGTGCGCACCGGCGACGTGGAGTCCGTCGCGGCGGGCGCCGAGCGCGACGGAAATCCGGTGACCGGCCTGGTGGCCATGCTGCGGGCGCGGGCCGGGGCCGACACCGCGACGTGGTTACACCGCGGACTGACCAGCCAGGATGTCGTCGACACCGCGTTGATGTTCTGCCTGCGCGACGCGTTGTCAGTCATCGAAGACCATCTGGCGCAACAGGTTCGGGTGCTCTCGAACCTGGCGCGGGCACACCGCGATGATCCGATGCTCACCCGCACCCTGACCCAGCCCGCGCTACCGGGCACCGCGGGGATGAAGTTCGCGGTCTGGCTCGGCGCCGTACTCGACGCCGCCGACACTTTGGGCGGAGTTCCCGCGCCCGCGGTGCAGGTCGGCGGCGCGGCCGGGACGATGGCGGCGGCCACCCAACTGAGCGGTTCCGTCGACGGGGCGCTGGCGTTGTCGGCTGCGCTGGCCGCGAAACTCGCTCTGGCACCGGCATACCCGTGGCACACCGCGCGGTCCCGGTTCACCCGGGCCGCTGATGCGCTGGTGACGTGCTGCGACGGCTGGGGACACATCGCCAACGATGTGTCCCTCGGCGGCCGCGCCGAGATCGGCGAGTTCGCCGAAGGTTCCGGCGGCGGTTCGTCGACGATGCCGCACAAGAGCAATCCCGTACTGACCGTGCTGCTGCGGCGCGCGGCCGTGACCGCTCCCCCGCTCGCGGCGACGTTGCACACCGCATCGGCGGCCTCGGTCGACGAACGCTCCGACGGTGGCTGGCACGCCGAATGGGCGACGCTGCGCACCCTGACCCGGCACACCGTGGTCGCCGCACACCAGGCCACCGACCTGTTGACGACCCTCAGATTCGACGCCGCCCGCGTATCGGCCAATCTCGCTGCCGCCCAGGGGATCAACGCCGAACACCAGGCGATGGCGGCGTTGAGCGGACAGGACGCCGGCGACACCTACCTGGGTGCGGCGAGCCGGCTCGTCGACGCGGCCCTGGATCGCGCCGCCACCTACCTGAAGGAGACGTCATGAGCACCTACGACGACGGAATGGCCGTGCGCCGCGAGGTTCTCGGCGACGCTCACGTCGACCGCGCGATCGCCGGCACCACCGACTTCACCGAAGAGTTCCAGGACTTCATCACCCGCTACGCGTGGGGCGAGATCTGGACCCGTCCCGGGCTGGACCGCAGGTCGCGCTCGTTGATCACCTTGACCGCGCTTATCGCGCGCGGGCACCACGAGGAACTCGCCATGCATGTGCGTGCCGCCCGCCGCAACGGGTTGTCCGTCGACGAGATCAAGGAACTGCTGCTGCAGACCGCGATCTACTGTGGGGTACCGGATGCCAATACCGCGTTCCGGATCGCCTCACGCGTGCTCGACGAGGAGTAACCGGCTCAGGCCACTGCGGGCGCCCGGCTGTCGGTCAAGGGGGCGCCGGTCTTGGCGACCACATCGTCGAAGTCCACCCCGGGGGCCAGTTCCACGACCGCGAAGCCGTCGCCGCGGGTATCGAACACCCCGAGATCGGTGATCACCCGGCTCACCACAGCCTTACCGGTCAACGGCAGGTCACACGACGAAACAAGTTTCGCGGCACCGGATTTGGCGATGTGGTCCATCAGGACGATGACCCTTCCGGCGCCGCTGACCAGGTCCATCGCGCCGCCCATGCCTTTGACCATGGCCCCGGGCACCATCCAGTTGGCGAGATCGCCGTTGGCCGCGACCTGCATGCCGCCCAGCACGGCGACGTCGACGTGGCCGCCGCGAATCATCGCGAAGCTGGCGGCCGAGTCGAAGTACGATGCGCCGGCGACCACCGACACCGTCTGCTTGCCGGCGTTGACGAGATCGGGGTCGACCTCGTCCTCGTACGGGAAGGGCCCGACGCCGAGGATGCCGTTCTCGGCGTGCAGCGTGACCTCCGACCCTGCAGGCAGGTAGTCGGGAATCAAGGTGGGCAGCCCAATGCCGAGGTTGACGTAGTCGCCGTCGTTGAGTTCCCGGGCCGCGCGGGCAGCCATCTCGCTACGTGTCCAACTCATTTCGCAACCTCCTGCAGTGGTTCCGGCCGCTGCCGGGTGGTCAGCTTCTCGATTCCCTTGCGGGTCGCCTGCTGGGGACTGAGCTCGTGCACACGCTGCACGAAGATGCCGGGCAGGTGGATCTTGTCGGGGTGCAACTCCCCGACCTCCACCACGCGCTCGGCCTCCACCACCGTCACCCGGCCCGACATCGCCGCCGGCGGGTTGAAGTTGCGCGCGGCAGCGTGGAAGACGCAGTTGCCCGCCTTGTCGGCGATGGCGGCGCGCACCAGCGCGTAGTCGGTGACGATCGATTCCTCGAGCAGCATCTCGCGCCCGTGGAACACCCTGACCTCCTTGGGTTCTGACGCCAGCGCCACGGTGCCGTCGGTGTGGTAGCGCCACGGCAAGCCGCCCTCGGCCACCATGGTGCCGACGCCGGTGGGGGTGAAGAAGGCGCCGATACCGCTGCCGCCGGCGCGCAGCCGCTCGGCCAGCGTGCCCTGTGGGGTCAGCTCGACCGTCAGCTCACCCGCGAGGTATTGGCGGGCGAACTCCTTGTTCTCACCGACATAGGAGGCGATGACCCGGGTGATCCTGCGGGCCTCGAGCAGCAGCCCCAGCCCGCCGCCGTCGACGCCGCAGTTGTTGCTGACGATGGTCAGATCGCCGGCGCCCTGCTCGAGTAGCGCCTCGATGAGGAACCACGGGATGCCCGCGAGGCCGAAGCCGCCGACCGCGATGCTGGCACCGTCGGGGATGTCGGCCACCGCGTCGGCGGCCGAGCTCACCACTTTGTCGAGGGTCATGACTGCTCCAGGTGTTCGATGAGGGCCGGGGTGACCACCCCGGGCTGTTCGGCGTTGGCGAGATGTGCGGCGTGCTCGACGATCAGCAGCCGGGAGTTCGGGATACCCGCGGCGATCTCGGCCAGCTTGGCGGGCGGGGTCGCGGGATCGTCGGCTCCGGCGAGGGCCAGCGTCGCAGCGCTGATGCCCGACAGTTGTTGGCGGAGGTCGAGTTCGGCAATGGCGTCGCAGCAGCTGGCATAGCCTTCGGCCGGGGTGGCGGCGACCATCTGCTGCCAGGGGTTCCGGTCGCCGAGGTATCCGGCGGTGAACCAGCGTTCGACTACGGCGCCGGCGACCGACTCGGCCCCGTGGGCGCGCACGCTGGCGGCGCGGTCGGTCCATGCGCTGGCGGGGGGAAGCTGGGCGCCGGTGCACAGCAGTGCGATCCGGTGGACCCGCGAGGGGTTTCGGACGGCGACCCGCATCGTCGTCATGCCGCCCAGAGACAGCCCGACCAGGTGTGCGCGTTCGATGTCGAGCCGGTCCAGCAGCGCGATCAGGTCGTCGGCGAGGTCGTCGATCGAGTACGGTCCGGCGGGCACAGGTGATTCGCCGTGCCCGCGGGTGTCATAGCGCACCACCGTGAAATGCTGCTCCAGTTCCGCCATCTGGGCATCCCACATCCGATGGGTGGACCCCAGCGAGTTGGACAACACCACCGCGGGCCCGGAGCCGGAGACGACCGCGTGCACGTCCACGGCCGTCATCGCAGCGTCTCGAACACGGCGGCCAGCCCCTGTCCGCCACCGATGCACATGGTCTCCAGCACGTAGCGGGCATTGCGGCGGCGGGCTTCGTAGGCCGCGGTGGCCAGGATGCGGGCGCCGGTCGCGCCGACAGGATGGCCGAGCGAGATGCCCGACCCGTTCGGGTTGACCCGGTCGTCGAGCGGGTCCATTTTCCACTCGGCGAGGACGGCCAGAACCTGGGCGGCGAAGGCCTCGTTGAGTTCGATCAGGTCGATCTCGTCGAGCGTCAGCCCGGCGCGATCCAGCGCCGCAGCCGTGGCACTGACCGGACCGATCCCCATCACCTCTGGGCTGCACCCGGTCACCGCCCACGATCGCAGCGCTAACAGCGGTGTGAGGGAACGCCTTTCCGCCTCCGCGGCGGTGGTCACGACGCACATCGCGGCACCGTCGTTCTGACCGGACGCGTTTCCGGCGGTGACGGTGGATTCGGCGTCGACCTTCACGCGGATCGGCCGCAGTGCGGACAGCGTCTCGAGGTCGATGCCGGCCCGCGGGTGCTCGTCGCGGTCGACGACGACGTCGGGCTTGCCCCGGCGGCCGGGCACGGTGACCGCCACCATCTCGTCGGCGAAGTGACCGGCGTCGTGGGCCGCCACCGCCCTGTGGTGGCTGCGCACCGCCAGCTCGTCCTGCTCGCTTCGGGAGATCGCGTACTCGCGCCGCAGGTTCTCCGCGGTCTCGATCATGCCGCCCGCGACGGGATAGGTTGCACCGCCTGCGGTTTCGCGGGCGCGATCCAGGCGGTCGAGAAGCGACACGCCGCCCTGGCGGACCCCGGTGCGCAATCCGAGCGCGTAATGCTCGACGTTGGACATCGATTCCGCGCCGCCGGCGACCACGACCCGGGCCGCTCCGGTCGCCACCTGGCCGGCCGCGTACAGCACGGCCTGCAGGCCGGATCCGCAGCGCCGATCGATCTGCAGACCGGGCACCCCGGTCCCCAACCCGGCGTCGAGGGCAGCGATGCGGCCGATCGCCGGGGCCTCACCACTGGCGTAGCCGTTGCCCAGGATCACGTCGTCGATGTCACCCTCCCCCAGACCGGTGCGCGCCGACAGTTCGCGCAGCACCACCGTGGCCAGGTCGGCGGCGCTCAGTGCGGCGAGCGCCCCGCCCATCCGGGCGACCGGGGTTCGAAGCGGGCTGCAGATGACGACGTCCATGCCTCAACGCTAGGTGCGCCACTCAGTAATCTGAAGTACTCAAATCAGCCGCATTGAGAGGTCTAGAGTTTTAATCATGGAGCTGCGTCACCTCCGCTACTTCCGCGCTGTCGCCGAGGAGCTGCACTTCGGCCGGGCGGCTGAGCGGCTGCACATCGCCCAGCCTCCGCTGTCTCAGCAGATCCGTCAGCTGGAACGCGAACTGCAGGTGACCCTGCTGACCCGCACCACCCGCTCCGTCGAGCTGACACCGGCCGGGCGGGCCTACCTGCTGCGCGCCGTCGCGATCCTCGACGACGTCGACGACGCCGGGGAGCAGGCCCGCCGGATCAGCGACGGCTTGGAGGGACGGCTGGTCATCGGGTGTGTGGGCTCGGCGACGTACTCGTTGCTGCCCCGGCTGGTGCGGACCCTGCGCGAGACACTGCCCGGCGTCGAGGTCAGCGTGCGCGGTGAGATGCTCGCACCGGCGCAGCTTCTCGCGCTGCAGGCCGGCGAGATCGATCTGGCGCTGCTACGGCCGCCGGTGCGGCAGCCGGGGGTCGCGACCGAGGTGATCCGCCGGGACCGGCTGCTCGCGGCACTGCCGGCGGGCCACCCGCTGGCGGCCCGTGAGGAACTGTCGGTGGCCGACCTTCGGGACGAAGAATTCGTCGCCCACGCCAGCCATGGTCGTTCCGTGATGAGCAGCATCCTGGCCGCGGCGTGCGCCGACGCCGGCTTCGTGCCCAACGTGCGCCACGAGGTGACGGAGACGTCGACGCTGGTGACGCTCGTCGCGGCCGGCCTCGGAGTGGCGATCGTGCCCGCTCCGACCGCGGCGCTGGACATCGCGGGAGTCGACTACCGCCCCCTGACACCCACCGCCCTCGGCGTCGACCTGCTGGCAGGCACCCTCACGACCACCGAGAATCCACTGATCGACAACGTGATCGCCACACTGCGGGACCTCGAGTTCGACTCGCCCCGATAGGCTCACCCCTCGTGCGCGCCGTCCTCATCGTGAACCCCAATGCGACCTCGACGACGCCTGCGGGCCGCGATCTGCTGGCCCACGCGCTGGAGAGTCGCACCAAACTGAGCGTTATCCACACCGACCACCGCGGCCACGCCATCGAGATCGCGCAGCGGGCCGCCCGCGGCGGGGTGGACGTGCTGATCGTGCACGGCGGCGACGGCACGGTGAACGAGGTGGTCAACGGCATCGTCGGCGAACTCGGACCGGGCGCGGCGGGCCCCGCGGTGGGCGTGGTGCCCGGTGGATCGGCCAACGTGTTCGCCCGCGCGCTGGGCATCAGCCCGGACCCCATCGAGGCGACCAACCAGCTCGTCGACCTTCTCGGCGACTACCGACGCAACCGGCGCTGGCGGCGCATCGGCCTGATGGACTGCCAGGAACGCTGGGGGGTGTTCACCGCGGGCATGGGGGTGGACGGCGACGTCGTCGCGGCCGTGGAGGCGCAGCGGGCGAAGGGCCGCAAGGTCACCGCGTCGCGCTACATCCGCGTCGCGACCCGCGAGATGCTGGCGAAAGCGCGCCGAGAGCCGACGCTGACGCTGCAGCTACCCGACCGCGAACCGATCTCCGGCGTTCACTTCGCCTTCGTGTCGAATTCCAGCCCCTGGACCTATGCCAACAAGCGCCCGGTGTGGACGAACCCCGACACCACCTTCGAAACCGGCCTGGGGGTGTTCGCGATCACCAGCATGAACGTGTGGGGCAACCTGGGCCTGGTGCGCCGGATGCTCTCGAGCAAGCCACGCATCGAGGCCAAGCACCTGATCCGCGACGACGACCTCGCCTGGTTGCGGATCACCAGCACCACGCCCGTCGCGTGCCAGATCGACGGCGATTACGTCGGTCTGCGCGAATCGATGCAGTTCACCGCTGTGCCTGACGCTGTCGCGGTGGTGGCCCCGCCCCCGCACGCCGACTGATTCACCGCGCTGACCAGGACAAACCTTGATTGCAAGCGAGCTCACAGGCGGGATTTAAGGCGCAGGTGGGTTTAGCGTAGTACAACGGAGTTAGGGTTCTGGTAACGGACCTCGGTAGTGACATTGCCCACGTGTTAACGAACTGCTATTGACATCTGTTCAGCCTGTGAAAGCATCTTATGCAACAGCGCGGAAACATTTGGTGCGCTTGCGTTAACAGCCGAAAGTAAAGCTCGTGCGCTCTGCTGCGCACACGAAAAGGAGTTAGAGCCATGGATTGGCGCCATAAGGCGGTCTGTCGCGACGAGGATCCGGAACTGTTCTTCCCGGTGGGAAACAGCGGACCGGCCCTCGCCCAGATCGCTGACGCGAAGATCGTCTGCAACCGTTGTCCGGTTACCGCGGAGTGCCTGAGCTGGGCATTGGAGTCGGGCCAGGACGCCGGCGTGTGGGGCGGCATGAGCGAGGACGAGCGTCGCGCGCTCAAGCGTCGCAATGCTCGCACCAAGGCGCGCAGCTCGGTCTGACCCGAACCAGCGCGCAGTGACGGCCCCGACGAAAGTCGGGGCCGTAACTATGTGAATTCAATTCGGGCGGATAACGACCGGGTTTTCGACAGGAACCGCCATTTTTCGTGGCGCGTCATTATTGGGTGGAACGTCCGCGCCTGCCGATCGGCACCCGCAGGATCACATCGGTTCCGCCGGTGGGCACCCCGTGCATGCCCAGCGACCCGTCGAGTTCCGCCGACACCAGCGTGCGCACGATCTGCAGCCCGAGACGGTCGGACTTCTCCAGGCTGAAGCCGTCCGGTAACCCGCGCCCGTCGTCGTGCACCACGACGTCGAGCCAGCGGGCGGAACGCTCCGAACGGATCGTGACGCAACCCTGCGGGGCGGTGGCGTCGAAGGCGTGCTCGATCGCGTTCTGCACGAGTTCGGTGATCACCATGATCAGCGCGGTAGCGCGATCGGCATCGAGAACGCCGAGCTCCCCCACCCGGTTGATCCGGATCGGGGAATCGACCGTCGCCACGTCGTTCATGATCGGCAGGATCCGGTCGATGACCTCATCGAGGTTGACTTCCTCGTCGACCGACATCGACAGGGCGTCGTGCACCAGCGCGATCGAGGACACCCGGCGCACCGATTCGATCAATGCCTCGCGGCCCTCGGCATTGTTGGTGCGACGCGCCTGCAACCGCAGCAGCGCAGCCACCGTCTGCAGGTTGTTCTTCACGCGGTGGTGGATCTCGCGGATGGTCGCGTCCTTGGACAGCAGCGCCCGGTCGCGGCGCTTGACCTCGGTGACGTCGCGGATCAGTACCGCGGCCCCCACGCCGGCGCCATTGACCACCAGGGGCAGCGTGCGCAGCAGCACCGCGGCGCCTCCGGCGTCGACCTCCATCCGCATGCTGGATCCACCGGCCAGCGAGTCCCGGACGTGGTTGGCCAGTTCCTGGGCCTCGAACGGGTCGGAAATCAGGGGCCGGGTGACGCTGACCAGGTTGTGGGACTCGAGCTCAGCAGCCAGCCCCATCCGGTGGTACGCCGAGATCGCGTTCGGGCTGGCGTAGGTGACCAGCCCGGTCTCGTCCAGCCGGATGAACCCGTCGCCCACCCGGGGGCTCGATCGGGACATAGCGAGGTCACCGACGTTGGGAAAGGTGCCTTCGGACAGCATGTGCAGCAGGTCGCCCGCACAGTCCACGTACGCCGTCTCCAGCGGGCTGGATTGCCGTGGGGCCAGCGACGTCTGATGGGTCAGCACGGCGACGACCCGGCTGCCATGGCGCACCGGCACGGCCTCGACGTTCAGGCCGGGTGAACCGTCCCGTCCCTCGAACTTGGCGCCTCCGATGACGCCGGATTGGAAGGCGGCGGCCACGATCGGGAGGTCCTCGGTGTTGGCGAGGGTGCCGACGGCGTCGGCCAGCAGCACGGTCGCCGCGGTGTTGGGACGAACCTGCGCGACACACACCACTTTGCCGTCATCGCGTGCGACCCACATCAGGTAGTCGGCGAAGGACAGGTCGGCCAGCAGCTGCCATTCCCCCACCACGGCGTGCAGGTGGTCGACGGCGCTGCCGGGGAGGATGGTGTGCTCGGCGAGCAGGTCACCGAGGGTGGACACGGCCTACTGCGTTCGGAGCGGGTCGGTCGTGCGGGTCAACGCGCGCTAGCTGATGACCGCGATGAGGTCGCCGGCCTGGATCACGTCACCGACGGACACGCTGACCTTGCTGACGGTCCCGGCGACCTCGGCGAGCACGGGGATCTCCATTTTCATCGACTCCAGCAGCACCAGGGTGTCGCCTTCGCCGATCTGATCGCCCTCGTGAACCACGACCTCGAGCACACTGGCCACGATCTCCGCGCGAACGTCCTCGGCCATCTTCACCCCACTCATCAAACCGCTGGTGCTGTCGAGTCCTATCGAACCACAACCACAGGCCCGCGTCCCATGACCCCGCACCGGCGGCGCGGCAAATCGGGTTCCCTGAGCATGAGACAATGGCTTCAACGCATCCGCTGCGCGCGGGTTGACAACACACCGACTACTTGGAGGTACACCATGGCCAAGCGTGGCCGTAAGAAGCGCGACCGCAAGCACTCGCAGGCCAATCACGGCAAGCGCCCCAACTGCGGTTCGAAGTCGGTCAAGTAGCCCGGTCCCCCTGGGGGGCGGGGCTCGCTAACCGCTCTTGTCCAGCCCCTTTTCCAGGAAGTTCCCGATCGACGACACCGTTCGCGACGGCACCGTTCTCGGTCAGCCGCGACGGATGATCGTGGTGCGGCTGATCTCGATGCGCAACCGCTCACGCAGGCTCTCGGGGGCGCGTTCGCCGCTGCACTTGGTGGCGATCAGCGACTTGATCCTCTCCTCAACGCCGTAGTGGCGCAGGCAGGTCGGGCATTCCTCGAGGTGGTGGCGCAGCTTGTCGCGTGTCTCGACGGTGCACTCACCGTCGAGCAGCGTCCACACCTCGGCGATGACGGCCGCGCACTCGGGATGCTCCGGGTCGATCGGGCCAACCGGCGGGCTCCATCGCTCCTCGGCGCCCGAGCCCTCCGCATCGCCGGTGAAATCGGTGCCACTCATGACGAGACCTCCTCCGGCGCGTCGGACTGCTCACCGCGGATGAAGCCGCGATCGCGGGCTACATCGGCCAACAACTCGCGGAGCTGACGTCTGCCGCGGTGCAACCGCGACATCACCGTCCCAATCGGCGTGTCCATGATTTCGGCGATCTCCTTGTACGGGAAGCCTTCGACGTCGGCGTAGTACACCGCCATCCGGAACTCTTCGGGCAGCGCCTGAAGTGCTTCCTTGATCTCATTGTCGGGCAGTAACTCCAGCGCTTCGACCTCGGCCGAACGCAGTCCACGGGACGTGTGTTGGGCGTTGGCCGCGAGCTGCCAGTCGGTGATCTCCTCGGTCGGATACTCGGCCGGCTGGCGCTGCTTCTTGCGGTAGCTGTTGATGTAGGTGTTGGTCAGGATCCGGTACAGCCACGCCTTGAGGTTCGTCCCCTCGCGGAACGACCGAAAACCCGAGTAGGCCTTGACCATCGTTTCCTGCAGCAGGTCCTCCGCATCGGCCGGATTGCGCGTCATCCGCAGCGCACCGCCGTAGAGCTGGTCGAGCATCGGGATGGCATCCCGTTCGAACCGGGCCGTCAGCTCGGCGTCGGTTTCCTCCGGTTTGTCTTCCTCGAGAATCGCGTCTGAGGCCAGTCCATCGGTGTCGGTCATCGTGGGGAACACCGTCCCTTCTGTAGCGGCGCCACCAATCACGTCCAGCAGAATCACTGGACGTACAGGGGCCTCCATGGCCAACGCTGGCACCATATGCCCCTTCCGCAGATCCTAGAGGTTGCGACCGACTACTTTCTCTGACCAGCCGTGCACCTTCCACAGCTGTGCTCAACAACAGCGCCGACGGTGCGCATATTTCCCGGTCGTCGGGCCGGGCACCCGGGTTCTGCGGCGCTACTCTTTGCCGGTGGCACGGGCAGCGACTCCGGCGATCACGGCATTGGTGGCCGCGGGGGTGACGCACACCGTGGTGCAGTACCGCCATGATCCGCGCAGCGATTCGTTCGGCGAAGAGGCCGTCCACCAGCTCGCGCAGGACGGATTCGTGGCCGAACAGATCTTCAAGACCCTCGTGGTGGCCCTGCCCACTGGGCTGGCCGTCGCGGTACTTCCAGTGCCGTCGATGCTGTCGCTGAAGGCTGCCGCGGCAGCGCTGGGGGCAGCGAAGGCGACGATGGCCGACCCCGCCGCCGCTCAGCGTTCGACCGGGTACGTGGTCGGTGGCATCTCGCCGCTCGGCCAGCGCAAGCCGCTGCCGACAGTCGTCGACTCCACGGCCCTGCAGTGGGACCGGGTGCTGTGCAGCGCAGGTAAGCGCGGCTGGGATGTCGCCCTGGACCCGCGAGACCTGGTTCGTCTCACCAAGGCGGTCACCGCCGATATCCGCGCGGAATAGGGTGATGCTCATGTCACTCGCGGGAAAAACCATGTTCATCTCCGGAGCCAGCCGCGGTATCGGCCTGGCGATCGCCAAGCGCGTCGCCGCCGACGGCGCCAACATCGCGCTGCTCGCCAAGACCGCCGAGCCCCATCCGAAGCTTCCGGGCACCGTCTACACCGCGGCCAAGGAGATCGAGGAGGCCGGCGGTCAGGCGCTGCCGATCGTCGGGGACGTCCGTGACGGCGACTCGGTGACCGCCGCCGTGGCCAAGGCCGTCGAACAGTTCGGCGCCATCGACATGTGCGTGAACAACGCCTCGGCGATCAACCTGGGCTCCATCGAAGAGGTGCCGCTCAAGCGCTTCGACCTGATGAACGGCATCCAGGTGCGTGGCACCTACTCGGTGTCACAGGCCTGCCTGCCGCACATGAAGGGCCGCGAGAACCCCCACGTCCTCACGCTGTCGCCGCCGATCCTGCTCGAATCGAAATGGCTCAAGCCCACCCCCTACATGATGGCAAAGTTCGGGATGACGTTGTGCGCCTTGGGGATTGCCGAGGAGATGCGGGAAGCTGGCATCGCCTCCAACACCCTGTGGCCGCGCACGATGGTGGCGACCGCCGCGGTGCAGAACCTGCTCGGCGGCGACGAGTCGATGGCGCGGTCCCGCAAGCCCGAGGTGTACTCCGACGCCGCGTACGTCGTGCTGAACAAGCCCGCCAGCTACACCGGCAACACGCTGCTGTGCGAGGACGTGCTGCTGGAATCGGGCGTCACCGACCTGTCGGCCTATGACTGCATCCCGGGGTCCGACCTGGGCGTCGACTTCTGGGTGGAGGGCGCCAACCCGCCGGGCTACACCGGGCCCTAGCTTCTGCCGCGGGCCGTAGCTTCTGCCGCGGAATAGCATTCCTGGCTGTAAATCGGCCAGATCTACAACCCGGAATGCTATTCCGCGGCACATAGTTTCGCGCTCAGCGGTCCCGCGGCTTCAGGCCGACGCGTCGGACACCACGGCCCGCGGCGGCCCGGATGACGCCGGTGAACAGTCGCGTCTTGCGACGCGAGTAGGGATACCAGTTCACCTCGCGCGCCTGCGTCGGGATGCGCGGCGCCGTGATCGCTTGTGGGCGGCAGTATTTCAGAATGCCTTCGGCGGCGCCGTTTCGGGATCCGATGCCGGAGTCCTTCCACCCGGGCATCGGGAGCGCGAAACTGAAGCCGTTGGCCAGCACGTCGTTGATGTTCACCGCGCCCGCCTCCAGTCGGCGCGCGACGCGCTCGCCGCGCGCCAGATCGCTCGTCCACACGCTGGCCGACAACCCGTAGGCCGAGTCGTTGGCCAACCGGATCGCCTCGGCTTCGTCGGCGACCTTGACCACCGGAAGCGTCGGGCCGAACGTCTCCTCGGACATGCAGGACATCGACTGGTCGACGTTGGCGAGCACTGTCGGCTCGAAGAACGTGCCCACCCCGGTGGGCCGTCCGCCCGTGGTCACCCGCGCTCCGGCGGCGACGGCGTCGTCGACGTGGCGCGCCACGATGTCACGCTGCGCAGCGGTGGCCATGGCACCGACGTCGAACCGGTACTTGTCGTCGTCCTTGCCCTGGCGCAGGCCGGCCACCGCCTCGGTGAGCCTCGCGACGAACTCGTCGTACACCGGCGCCTCGACGTAGACGCGTTCCACCGAGACACACACCTGGCCGGAGTTGAACATGCCGCCCCAGGCGATGCCCGCGGCCGCGCGTTCCAGGTCGGCGTCGGCCAGCACGATCGCCGGATCCTTGCCTCCGAGCTCCAGACTGCATGGGATCAGGCGCTCGGCGCACGCCACGGCGACCTTGCGGCCGGTGGCCGTCGAGCCGGTGAAGTGCACGCAGTCGGCGTTGGCGATCACCGCGGCGCCGGTCTCGGCGTAACCGGTGGTCAGCGCCAGCACCGGCGGCGCGCCGATCTCGGTCCAGCCGCGGGCGAACTCCGCCGCGCTCAGCGGCGTCACCTCCGACGGCTTCAGCAGCACCGCCGCCCCGGCCGCCAGCGGTGCCACCCCGTCGAGGGCGACGTTCAGCAGCGGGAAGTTCCACGGGATGATCAGGCCGACGACCGGGTAGGGACGATGCGTGGTGGTCAGGCGCTTAACCTTCCCCAGCGGGCTGTGCGACGGCGGATGACGGTCAGCGAGGAACTTCTCGGCGTTGCCCGCCCAGTACTTCAGCAGGTCGGCACACAGCGGCGGCTCCATCACCGCCTCGGTTCTCGGCTTGCCGGTCTCGGACTGCAGGACGTCGCTCAGGTGCTCGGCGTTGTCCAGGATCCAGTCCTGCAGCTTCAGCAGCCACGGTTTCCGGCCATTGGGGCCGAGCGCCTCCCATTCGGGCTGCGCCAGGCGCAGGGCGGCGGCCTTGGCGGCGACGGTGTCGGGGCTGTCGATGGGAACGGAGCCGACGACGGAGCCATCGGCGGGGTTGCGCACGGTGATGGAAGTGATCGCAGGAGCGGCCTGCACATCGGTCATCTCCGCAGTATCGACCCGTGACACGGCCGCCGACAGGGTGTTGGGCTACTTGCTTTTCAGGTGACCCGCGACGGTTTGCCGAACCGGGCGGGAACCCCAGGCGAGAACAGCGCCCGCAGCCTCGGGCCGGCGGGGGTGACACCGGCAGCGGCCACCAATTCGTCGTCGAGTTCCTCGATTTCGGCCGCGTGCAGCGTCCACGTCGGGTGCTCGTTGGGCATCCACCAGGTGCGGCCCGCGATCCGGGTGTGCGCGCCCCAGCGCGCGGTCAGCCACACCTCCAAGGGTGTCGGATCCACGGCCGCGCCGATGCTCAGGGTGACCCGGCTGCGCAGGCCCTGGTGCGGCCAGCGCCGCACGCTGACGTAGGAGATGCCGTCGGGTGAGCGGGTGACGCGCATCTTCGCCCACGTGTAGGGCACCCCGAGCGCCGCCCGGGTCACCGGGACCACGGCGAGCCGCTGCGTCTCCAGCGAGCGGAACAGCACGCCGTGCCTGCCGGCGTCGTCGACGGAGTACAGCCGGACGTTGGTCTCGGCGAACGTCCCGAAGTACGGCAGCGGAAGCCACGAGCCCACCCTGGTGTGGCGCATCACGAACGGCACCAGCGCGACGTAGGTGTAGCCGTCGGCGAACACATCCGGGCGGGTGCCGGCAGGAAAGAGGTGCGCGACGCTGCGTGGGTCAACCGGCCAGTGCACGAAAGTGAGGTCCGCCCAGAACTGATCGAACGTCACCGGCGGTGGCAACGGCGGCGCGATCGGGCTGACGCCAGAGGGCTCACCGTTCACTCCGCCATCGTGGCACGCTGGATTCATGTCCTTGCCCGCAATGTGGTCCGCCGGCCGTTACGAGACCGTCGGTCTCCGCATCGCCCACATCGCCGAGGACGTCGTCGACGCCGTCGGTCGGCGACGACCACTGCCCGGGGCGGCCGTGGTCGACCTCGCGTGCGGCACCGGCAGCGCCGCGTTGGCGGCCGCGGCCCGCGGCGCCCTCGTCACCGGTGTGGACATCACCCCCGACCTGATGGCGATCGCAGCCGCCAAGGACGGCGGCGGATCGGTGACCTGGGTGACGGCCGACGCCTCGGACACCGGACTGCCTGGCGGTGCGTTCGACGCGGTGGTGTCCAACATGGGCGTCGTGTTCGTCGAGCCGCAGGCCCAGGTCGCAGAGATCGCCCGCCTGCTGGCCCCGGGCGGCACCGTGGCCTTTTCCGCGTGGGTGCGTGCCGACGTCAACCCGCTCTTCGACCCTGTCATCGCGGTGCTCGGCCCGCCGCCGGACCGTGGCTTCACACCTGACCAGTGGGGGGATCCGGCGATCGTCACAGCCCGGCTCGCCGTCGAGTTCGACGACATCGCACTCCAATCAGGCTCGCACACTTGGGAATTCGCATCACATGCCGAGGCGATGACGTTCGTGGTCGACGAGTCGCCGATGCACCTGGCGGTCTTCGAGCGGGCGCAGGGCCCGCAGCGGGACGCGCTGATCGCCGCGTTCGACGACGCGATGCGCGCGCACACCGACAGCCGAGGCGGCGTGTCGTTCGACTCGCCCTACGCCGTGGTGACGGCCACCCGCCGCTGACCGGTCAGAGAAGCACTCCCTGCTCCGGCTCGGGTTCGGCGGGCTCGATGAGCTCCGGCCCGTTGTTGCGGATGCTGTTCACCAGGCGCGACACCTCGCGGATCTCAATGCGGTCGAGGTCGCCATGGCCGCGCAGCAGGCCTTCGTCGACCGGCGCGTCCGGGTCCAGCCAGCGGTCCCAGTCGCGCTCGCTGATCGTCAGCGGCATCCGGTCGTGGATGTCGGAGAGGTGAGCGGCCGCATCGGTGGTGATGATGGTGCAGCTCAGCAGCGGCGCGGTTCCCTCAGCCGAGTCCTTGGGCCGCCACGTCGACCACAGGCCGGCCATGAACAGCGGTTCGCCGTCGCCGGCGTACATGTAGAACGGCGTCTTGGGCGCCTTCTTACCCGACGCCAGCTCGCCGTTGGGCCGCCATTCGTACCACCCGTCCATCGGCACCAGGCACCGCTTGCTCTTGACCGACGAGCGGAACGCCGGCGATGTGGTCACCTTGTCGGATCGGGCGTTGATCAGCAGCGGGCCCTTGGTGTCCGGACCGCCGTCAGCGGTGGTCTTGGCCCATACCGGAACCAGGCCCCAGCGCATCGACCGCACCCGGCGGCTGGATTCGTCGTCGGGGTCGGTGTGGCGTTTGACCACGACGCTGACCGTCGTGGTCGGAGCCACGTTGTAGTTCGGCGCCGGAACACCGGAGGACGCGCTCCCTGTGGCTTCGTCGAGGGCCTTGATCTTCTCGGCCAGCAGCGCCGGATCGGTGGTCACCGCGAATCGCCCGCACATAGTCCCCATGGTGGCAGAAACCGGTGACAAGCAAGAATGGGAACCGTGAGTACCTGGCCGGCCCCGTCGACCGCAACACCCGTGCACGCCACCGTCACCGTGCCGGGTTCGAAGTCACAGACGAACCGGGCGCTGGTACTCGCGGCGCTGGCCGTGCCGCAGGGCTCCTCGACGGTCAGCGGCGCACTGCGCAGCCGCGACACCGACCTGATGATCGGCGCGCTGCAGGCGCTCGGCATCAGCGTCGCAGCGTCCGACACCGACGACACGGAGTTGACCGTCAGCGGATCGCTCGCCCCGCCGCCCGGCGTGCGCATCGACTGCGGTCTGGCGGGCACGGTATTGCGCTTCGTTCCCCCGCTCGCCGCCCTGAGCACCGAGACGGTCACCTTCGACGGTGACGAGCAGGCCCGCTCCCGCCCGATCGCGCCGCTGCTCGACGGGCTGCGCGGCGTGGGTGTCGGCATCGACGGCGACAGCCTGCCGTTCGCGGTCCGGGGCACCGGAGCGGTGCGCGGCGGCATCACCGAGATCGACGCGTCGGGGTCCTCGCAGTTCGTCTCGGGCCTGCTGCTGTCGGGCGCCGCCTTCACCGACGGGCTGACAATCGTGCACACCGGCGAGTCGGTACCGTCGGCACCGCACGTGGCCATGACGGTGTCGATGCTGCGCGACGCCGGAGTCGACGTCGACGATTCCGAGCCCGCCCGCTGGCACGTCTCCCCCGGCCCCATCGCCGCGCGGCACTGGGTCATCGAGCCCGACCTGTCGAACTCGGTGCCGTTCCTCGCCGCCGCCGTGGTCAGCGGCGGCACGGTCCGGGTCATGGGCTGGCCGCCGGTCAGCACGCAGCCGGCCGACTCCATCCTCTCGATCCTGGAGAGCTTCGGTTCGATTGTGCGTCAAGGTGATTCACATCTGGAAGTGCAGGGAACGGCGGACTACGACGGCATCGACGTCGACCTGCGCGACGTCGGCGAGCTCACCCCGTCGGTCGCTGCGCTGGCCGCACTGGCCGCGCCAGGGTCGGTGTCCCAGCTCCGCGGCATCGCGCACCTGCGCGGTCATGAAACCGATCGGCTGGCCGCGTTGTCCACTGAGATCAACCGCCTCGGCGGCCGGTGCGAAGAGACCCCGGACGGCCTGACCATCACCGCGCAACCGCTGCACGCCGGGGTCTGGCGGTCTTACGCCGATCACCGGATGGCGACCGCAGGGGCGATCGTCGGCCTGCGGGTCCCCGGCGTGGAGGTGGAGGACATCGGCACCACCGCCAAGACACTGCCCGGCTTCCCCGACATGTGGGCCGACATGCTGGCGGGCCAGACAGACGTCGAGGTCAGCGTTTGAGCCCACGCGAGTACGACGAGTCCGATGTCCGGGTGCGCCCCGGTCGGGGCTCGCGGCCGCGGACCAAGACCCGACCGGAGCACGCCGACGCGGAGCACGCCATGGTGGTCGCCGTGGACCGGGGCCGCTGGGGATGCGTACTCGGGGGCGACCCCGCCCGCCGGGTGACGGCGATGCGGGCCCGTGAGTTGGGGCGCACGCCGATCGTCGTCGGTGACGAGGTCGATATCGTCGGCGACCTCTCCGGCCAGACCGACACGCTGGCGCGCATCGTGCGCCGCGGGAAACGCCGAACGGTGCTGCGCCGCACCGCCGACGACACCGACCCGGCCGAGCGCATCTTCGTGGCCAACGCCGACCAGCTGCTGATCGTCGTGGCCCTGGCCGACCCGCCGCCGAGGGCGGGCCTGGTCGAGCGCACGTTGATCGCCGCCTACGCCGGCGGGCTGAAGCCCATCCTGTGCCTGACCAAGACCGACCTCGCGTCGCCCGAGGCGTTCGCCGCGCAGTTCTCCGACCTCGATCTCACCATCGTCACCGCGGGCCGTGGTGACCCGCTGCAGGAGATCGAGTCGCTGCTGGCCGACAAGGTCACCGCGCTGCTCGGCCATTCCGGGGTGGGCAAGTCCACCTTGGTGAATCGCCTTGTCCCCGAGGCGGAACGAGCGACGGGCGTGGTGACCGACATCGGCAGGGGCCGACACACATCCACCCAGTCGGTGGCGCTGCCGTTGGCGTTCGGGGGGTGGGTGATCGACACGCCGGGCATCCGGTCCTTCGGCCTGGCGCACATCGAGCCCGATGACGTCGTGGTGGCGTTCTCCGACCTGGCGGAGGCCATCAAGGACTGCCCGAGGGGGTGCGGGCACATGGGCCCGCCCGCGGATCCGGAATGCGCGCTCGACGGACTGACCGGGCCCGCCGTGAGCCGGGTCGACGCGGCCCGCAGGCTGCTCGCGGCGCTGCGGGAAGCCTGAGCACCGACGACGATGTTGTGACATCGCGAAAGAGGGCCGCCGCAAGGGTTTGCAGCGTCGGCCCACCGGGCACGCTGAACGCCGAAGGAGGGCAACAATGAGCACCACACCCACGATCGAACTGAACGACGGCACCCGGATCCCCCAGCTGGGGTTCGGTGTGTTCCAAATCCCGCCGGAGGAGACCGCGGCGGCGGTGAAGACCGCTCTGGACATCGGTTACCGCCACATCGACACCGCGGAGATGTACCAGAACGAGAAGGGCGTCGGCGAGGGCATCCGGGACTCCGGTATCGACCGCGCCGAGGTCTACGTCACCAGCAAGCTCAACAATGGATTCCACGAACCCGATGACGCGCGGCGCGCGATCGACGAGACGCTGGCCGCTCTGGGATTCGACTACGTCGACCTGTTCCTGATCCACTGGCCGCTGCCCACCCTCTACAAGGGCGACTTCGTGTCGACGTGGAAGACGTTGGAGGAGTTCACCAAGGACGGCCGCGCTCGCAGCATCGGCGTGTCCAACTTCCAGGTCGCCCATCTGCAGAGGCTCGCCGAGGAGACCGGGACGGTGCCCGCGGTGAACCAGATCGAGGTCCACCCGTACTTCGTCAACGATGAGGTACGCGCGTACGGCCAGCAGCACGGCATCGCGACCGAGGCGTGGTCGCCGATTGCTCAGGGCAAGGTGCTCGACGACCCGGTGATCACGCGGATCGCGGAGGCCACCGGCAAGTCACCGGCTCAGGTGGTGCTGCGCTGGCATATTCAGCGCGGCGACATCGTGTTCCCGAAATCGGTGACGCTGCAACGCATCAAGGACAACTTTGCGCTGTTCGACTTCGAACTCGGCAGCGACGACGTCGACGCGATCTCCGGCCTCGATCGCGGTGAGGACGGTCGCACCGGCCCGAACCCGGACACGTTCGACTACATCCCGAGCTAGTTCCGCCCCAGCTAGTTGCGCCGAGACTGCGGGCAGATCGCGATATCGTCGAAATTCGCGATCTCTCCGCAGTCTCGCGGCTGCGGGGCGCGGTCTCGAGGCTGCAGCGCGGGAGCATGGGATGCGGCTGCGTTGAGGGCGGGAGAGCGGCCCCCGCCCTCAACGCATTTAAGCCGCCAGATCCTGGCGCTTGATGTTCTTGGCTTCGACCTTGGCGCGGCGGCGCGCACGCACCGCGGCGATGGCCGACTTCAGCCCACGGCGTTCGCTCGGATCCAGCTCGTCGAACATCCGCTCGCTGCGGGTCTCCGGTGCGTCGTCGCGGGTGTCGGTCAGAAAGCGGTCCGGCAGAGACAGTTTGGCGATCGTCCGCCACGACTTGCCGTACTGCACAGCGAAGTTGCCTGTGGTGTAGGGCAGGTCGTACTTGTCGCAGAGTTCGCGCACCCGGAACGAGATCTCGTGATACCGGTTGCTAGGCAGGTCCGGAAACAGGTGATGCTCGATCTGGAAGCACAGGTTGCCGCTCATGAAGCGCAGCACAGGGCCGTTCTCGAAATTTGCGCTGCCGAGCATCTGCCGCAGGTACCACCGGCCACGTGACTCACCGACCATGTCGGTCTTGGTGAATTTCTCTGCGCCGTCGGGGAAGTGGCCGCAGAAGATCACGGCGTTGGCCCACACGTTGCGGATGACGTTGGCCACCGCGTTGGCCTTGAGCGTGGACGTGAATGTCGCGCCCGGTGACAGCGAGGTCAGCGCCGGGTAGACGACATAATCCTTGGCCAGCTGGTGGCCCGCCTTGACGCCGAACTCCTTGACCCGTGCGAGTGTGGCCGCCCGATCGTCGCGCCCCTTGGAGATCTTGCCGAGTTCCAAGTGCTGCAAGCCGACGCCCCACTCGAAGCCGATCGCGAGCAGCGTGTTGAAGAGCACGTTGCCGACGAGGTTGAACGGCTTCCAGCGCTGGTCGCGCGTCACGCGGATGACGCCGTAGCCGACGTCGTCGTCCATACCCAAGATGTTGGTGTACTTGTGGTGCATGAAGTTGTGGGTGAAGCGCCAGTGCTTGGACGCCCCACTCATGTCCCATTCCCATGTGGACGAATGAATTTCGGGGTCGTTCATCCAGTCCCACTGGCCGTGCATGACGTTGTGGCCGATCTCCATGTTCTCGATGATCTTGGCCACGCCCAGTGTCGCGGTGCCGGCCCACCAGTACGACCGCTTGGAGCTGCCCGCCAGCATGAGCCGGCCGGCCACCTCCAAGGCGCGCTGGAAGCCGATGGTGCGGCGGATGTAGCGCGCGTCGCGCGCGCCTCGGGAGTCCTCGATGTCTTGGCGGATCGCATCCAGCTCAAGCGCCAGGTTCTCAATGTCTGCATCGGTGAGATGCGTGAATTCCGGTACGTCGGTGATCGCCATTGTCGGCCTCCTCTCGTGTACCTACGCTACCGTAACCTACGTCGACGTAGGTTACTACCTAGTAAACGTCAGGCGTCCAGCTCACAGTCGCCCGACGCTGCGGAAATGCAGGTCTGGACCCGGCTGCCGGGCTCGTGCTCGACGCCTGTGCGCAGATCGCGCACATGGCCTTTCAACAGGCCCACAACGCAGGACTGGCAGATGCCCATCCGGCAGCCGAACGGCATCTGCACGCCTGCGGCTTCGCCCGCATCCATCAGTGACGTCGCCGCGTCGGCGGTGACGGTCTTGCCGGACCGGGCGAACTCGATTGTTCCTCCACTGCCGTGTACCCGGGCGCGGGACACTGCGAACCTCTCCAGGTGGAGTCGATCGGAAATCCCGGCGGCCGCCCACGTCCGCTGCGCGGCCTCGAGCATCGGCTCGGGTCCGCAGGCCCAGGTCTGACGTTCCCGCCAGTCGGGTATCAGCTCGTCGAGGCGGGCCAGATCCACCCGGCCCTCGGTGCGGGTGGCACGCAGCTGCAGTCGATACCCCGGGTGCCGATCCGCCAGCTGGGACAGCTCCTCGGCGAACATCACGTCGGCCGCCGTCGGCGCCGAATGCACATGCGCGACATCGCCGACCTGCGCCCGCCGGGACAGTGTCCGCAGCATCGACATCACCGGGGTGATGCCGGAGCCGGCCGTCAGGAACAGCACCGACGCCGGCGCGGGGTCGGGCATCACGAAATTCCCTTGCGGCGCAGCAAGTCTCACGATCGTCCCGGGCTCGACCCCGCCGACCAGGTGCGTCGACAGGAATCCCTCGGGCATGGCCTTGACGGTGATCGTGATGGTGCGCGAACCCTTACTCGTGACGGGACTGCTCGTCAGCGAATACGACCGCCACCGCCAGCGTCCGTCGACGAGCAGTCCGATGCCGACGTACTGACCCGCCTGGTAGTCGAATGAGAACCCCCAGCCGGGCTTGATGACCAGGGTGGCCGAGTCGACGGTCTCCCGGCGCACCTCGAGCACCTTGCCCCGCAGCTCACGCGCCGACCACAGCGGGTTGGCCAGCTTGAGGTAGTCGTCGGGCAGCAGCGGTGTGGTGATGCGGCCCGCGATGGTCCGCAGTGCGTGCCACCCCGGGTTGTCCTTGGCGCCGGCGATGGTGGGCCGGACGGTGTCGGCGACCTTGGCCGTGGTCTTGATCGTGTTCTTGGCCATGACGGCTCCTGCCGGATTTGAGGACTCTGGCTCGCGGCCCTCAGGCGCTAACCTACGATACCGTAAGTTACGGTACCGTAGCCAGCCCATCACAGCAGTTCCAGCAGAAAAGGCAGCTCCTGTGGCGCGTACCACGCCAGGTCGTGGTCCTGGGCATCCCCGACCGTGAGTTCGGCGTCCTCATCGCCCAGATCGGCGGCGTCTACGACCTCGACCGCGGCCAGCACGGCGGGCTCGGCGGCCGCGTTGTCGACGTACGCGGCGATCACCGACTCGAGCGGGATCACTCCCGCCAGCCGGACCACGGCATCGTCGAGATCGGGCCGCAAGGAGATGCCAGCGATGTCGTCGTCCACCTCGGCCTCCAGCACGGCCCGACGCGGCGCCAGGCCCTCCGCCGCGGAGTCGTCGGCGAGCAGTCGCAGCGACCCTAGAGCCGCCTCCCGCAGCGCGACGTCGGCGAGTTCGTCCTCGTCGCCCTCGGCGTAGGCCTCACGCAGCGTCGGCGTCACCGCGAACGCGGTGCCGCTGACAGGGCGCAGAGATCCGTCGGCGACCAGCTTCTGCAGCATGGCCAGGGTTGCGGGAACGTAGACGCGCACCAGAGAAGGTTAGTCGCCTGTTGGCACTTCCTCCTTGTCGCCGATCAACGTCGTCACGTGATCATCGACATAGGTTGACAGCTCCCGCGGGGGCCGGTGGTAGTCGACGCTGACGACCCGCTTGGGCAGCTTCACCTTCGGAAGCTCGACCTCTTCGTAGTCGATGGTGGACAGCAGGTGCGCCATCATGTTGAGCCGCGCGTGCTTCTTGATATCGGACTCGACGATGTACCACGGGCTCGTCGGGGTGTCGGTGTGCACCATCATCTGGTCCTTGGCCCGCGAGTAGTCCTCCCAGCGGTATACCGATTCGAGATCCATCGGACTCAGTTTCCACTGCCGCACCGGGTCTTTGAGCCGGGAACGGAACCGCCGCAGCTGTTCGTCGTCGGACACCGAGAACCAGTACTTACGCAGCAGCACACCGTCTTCGATCAGCATCTGCTCGAAAATCGGTGTCTGACGCAGAAACAACGTGTGCTCGGCCGGGGTGCAGAATCCCATCACCTGCTCCACGCCGGCACGGTTGTACCAGGACCGGTCGAACAACACGATCTCGCCCTTGGCAGGCAGGTGGGCGATGTAGCGCTGGTAATACCACTGGCCCTGCTCGCGGTTCGACGGCGCAGGGAGCGCGGCGATCCGGGCGATACGCGGGCTGAGGTACTCGGTGATCCGCTTGATCGTCCCGCCCTTGCCTGCGGCGTCGCGACCTTCGAAAATGATCACGACGCGGGCACCGGTCTCGCGGACCCACTCCTGCAGCTTCACCAATTCCGTTTGCAGACGGAACAGTTCGGCCTCGTAGATGTCAGCATCGATCTTGTCGGTCTTGGTCTTGCCAGCCTTCTTGCCCACCGGCGAATCCTAGTCGTCGGCGACCGGTCCCACCGGGTGAACTCAGCGCCGCTTCGCCGACTCCGAGCGCTCGTCGCAGTTCGGGTCCTTCTCGATCGAGATGATGAAGTCGTCGCCGTGCTGGGTGACGCCGGAGATCACCGCGCTGTTGACCACCTCGGCGGCGTACTCGCGGCGCACCACCTTCGGGTCGCGCCGCAGATCCTTCATCAGCGACACTGCCATCGCGACCATCACCAACAGGAACGGCAGGGCGGCGATGATCGTGATGGTCTGCAACCCGGTCAACGCGTCGGCGCCGCCGACCAGCAGCATGACCGCGGCCACGGCGCCGGTGGCCACCCCCCAGAAGATCACGGTGCCCCTGCTGGGTTCGATGGTGCCGCGCTGGGACAGCGACCCCATGACGATCGAGGCGGCGTCGGCGCCCGAGACGAAGAAGATCGCCACCAGGATCATCACGACGACGCTGGCGATGGTCGCGATCGGGTACTGGTCGAGCAGCGTGAACAGCTGCTCCTCCACCCCGCCTTCGCCGACCAGATCGGTACCGCCCTGCTGGACGTTGATCGCCGCCCCACCGAACACCGCGAACCACACCAACGACACCACGCTGGGCACCAGCAGAACCCCGGCGACGAACTGCCGGATGGTGCGGCCACGGGAGATCCGCGCGATGAACATGCCGACGAACGGTGTCCACGACACCCACCAGGCCCAGTAGAAGATCGTCCAGGACTGCAGCCAGGTGTTGACGTCGGCGCCTTCGGCCCCGGTCCGCGCCGACATCATGTTGATGTCGGCGAAGTAGCTGCCCAGAGCGGTGGGCAGCAGGTTGAGGATGAAGATCGTCGGGCCGACGACGAACACGAACGTCGCCAGCGTCAACGCCAGCACCATGTTGATGTTGGACAGCCATTGGATTCCGCGGGCGATGCCCGAGACCGCCGACAGCACGAAGGCCACCGTCAGGACGGCGATGATGACGACCAGGATCGCGTTGCCCGTCTCGCTGAGCCCGCCGACGATGTGCAGGCCGCTGCGGATCTGCAGTGCGCCCAGCCCCAACGAAGCGGCCGAGCCGAACAGAGTGGCGAAGATCGCCAGCATGTCGATGACCTTGCCCCAGGGGCCGTTCGCCCGGCGGGCACCCAGCAGTGGCTCGAACGCGGCGCTGATCAGCTGCACTCGTCCCTTGCGGTACACGCCGTAGGCGATGGACAGGCCGACAACGCAGTAGATGGCCCACGGGTGAAGCGTCCAGTGGAACAGCGTGGTGGCCATCGCGGTCTGCACGGCGTCGGGGTTGCCCTCGGGTCCTGTGCCCGGGGGCGGTGTCGCGAAGTGCGACAAGGGCTCTGCGACGCCGAAGAACATCAGCCCGATGCCCATGCCTGCGCTGAACATCATCGCGACCCAGGACACGCCGTTGAATTCCGGCTTCTCGTCGTCGCGCCCGAGCGGGATGGTGCCGTAGCGGCCCAGCGCCAGGTACAGCACGAACACCACGAACCCGGTGCTCGTCAGCACGAACAGCCATCCGGTCTTGTCCATCACCCACGTCAGCGCACTGCTCGAGGCGGTGGCCAGGGTGTCAGTGCTGACGAATCCCCACACCAGGAACCCGACGGCGATGACCGCCGTGACGCCGAACACCACCCAGTCGATGCTGCGCGGCCTCGTGATCGTCTCGTCTTCGACCGGGATGTCCAGCACCGGATGGGTCGACGACCCCGCAGCGCTCTCGACTTCTCCGGTCGCGGGGACCGCGGTTACCTCGTGCTCAGATATGTCAGCCATCCCAGCCATTCGACCCCGAGGGCCGTTCTCAGGTCAATTCCAGCCACGCTACGAACGCGTTACTGTGCGGCTTCCAACAGTTCATCCAGCGATTCGCGCAGCAGGCTGGGCAGCATGTCCACGTCGCTCATCGCGTCACGGTCGGCGTTGATCCCGAAGTAGAGCATGCCGTTGTAGGAGGTGACGCCGATGGCGAGCACCTGGTTGTGCAGCAGCGGGGGCACGGCATAGGTCTCCAGCAGCTTGGTGCCCGCGATGTACATCTGCTTCTGCGCGCCGGGCACATTGGTGATCAGCAGGTTGAACTGCCGGGCCGAAAAGCTGGTCGCGACACGGATTCCCATGGCGTGCAGCGTCGGCGGACCGAAGCCCGACAGCGTGACGATGGTCCTGGCGTCGACGAGGCTGGTCGCGGTCGGATGTGACTCGGTGGTGTGCGCGATCTGCGAGAGCCGCACCACCGCGTTGGCTTCGCCGACAGGCAGATCGACCAGGAACGGCGCCACCTCGCTGATCGCCTGGCCGGGACCGCTGGAGTCGAGTTCGGCGTCGGGATACACCGACATCGGTGCCATCGCCCGCACGGTCGTCGTCGCCGTCACCGGTTCGCCGCGGGACAGCAGCCAGTTCCGCAGTGCGCCGGCGATCACCGCGAGGACGACGTCGTTGACGTCGCAGTCGTAGCGGGCGCGCACGACGCGGAACTCCTCGAGGCTGCCCGAGGATACCGAGAACCGGCGGTTGCGCGACACGGTGGTGTTCAGTGGGCTGTTCGGCGCGGTGCCGCGGGCGACGGTGCGGGCGACGTCGGCGGCGCGGCGTCCCAGGTCGACGAGCTGGCTGGTGTTGGTGACCGCCTCGGTCACCGCGGAGCGGACGGCGGCGGCCTGCGCGGTGGGCCTGGCGATCCATTCACCGAGGGCGCCCATCAGCAGCTGGCCGTCGCTGGGTTCGCGCGCCGGGATCCAGATGTCCTCCCCGAACTCCGGCGGTTTGGGCGTCCGGTCGGCGATCACGTGGCCGATCTCCAGTGCGGTCATGCCGTTGACCAGGGCCTGATGCGTCTTGGTGTAGATCGCGACTCGGTTCTTCGCCAAGCCCTCGACGAGGTACATCTCCCACAGCGGGCGGGACTTGTCCAGCGGGCGGGAGCCCAGCCGCGCGACGAGGTCGTGCAGTTGGGCATCGCTGCCCGGCGACGGGAGTGCCGAGCGCCGGATGTGGTAGGTGATGTCGAAGTCGCGGTCGTCGACCCAGACCGGTCTGGCCAGGCCGAACCTCACCTCGCGGACTTTCTGCCGGTACCGCGGAATCTGGGGCAGGCGCCGCTCGACGGTGGCGAGCAGGGTTTCGTAGCTGAGCCCGTTGCGCGGTTTGCGCAGGATCGACAGCGACCCGACGTACATGGGGGTCGCCGAGTTCTCCAGCCGGAAGAAGGACGCGTCGGACGCCGACAATCTCGTCACCATTGCGGCGCCGCTCTCCCCTCGGTGTCACTGACAGACCCTGACACGCTATCGACAGATGCGGTGTACCCGCTCAACGGGTGCGCTGACGCCCCTGTCGCGTATGGGATCATTGAGCGATCTGCGACTCTCCAGCAGATGCCGTGCCGAGTTTGTCTCACCGTGCCCGCTTCCCTGGAGAGCCATCATGACCTCATCGACTACATCGGCTACATCGCCCTCATCGCCCTCGTCGACGACATCCCCGTTTCCGTCTGATCCGACGCCTGACCTCTGGACGACGTCGCCGATCATCGACTACGAGCCCGCACCGGAGCCGCTCAACCGAGCGTCGCCCTGTCCGATGCCCTCCGGTGAGGCATTGCACCGAGCATCGCCGCGCCCACTACGACCACGCCGGCCGCCGCTGCATCTGCGTGAACCGCCGCCGCCGAAGTCCGCGGTGGTCTTCGCCGAGACCGCACTGCGTCAGGTGATCGAGGTGATCGACCGGCGCAGGCCGGTCGCGCAGCTGCGGCCTCTGATGACACCCCTGCTTGTCGAGCGCGTCATCGCCCACGCCGGCGTCGCGCGCCGTGGCAGCGCGACCATGCTGCGGGTGCGGGTGCGCTCGGTGGACCCCGGAGGTGACGAGGTCTGTGCAGCCGAGGTGTTCGCGTCGTTCACCCGGGCCGGGCGCGTGCACGCCATCGCCGCCCGCATCGAGCAGTCCCGCGACCGGTGGCGCATGGTCGCGCTGCAGATCGGCTGACCGAATGCGTTCACACTGCGCCGAGGGTGCGTTCACACTGCGCCCACGGCGGACCCCACTCGAACTTCTCCGCCCTCAGTGCAGTCTCAACGCCAGAAGTCAGGCCCGAAAGTCAGGCCTTCTTGGCATGACGGCCGCGCTGGCGGGCGGCCTCGCGACGCTCGCGACGGGTGCCGCCGCCATTGCCACCGCCCGACGGCTTCGCGCCACCGGAGCGCTTGACCTCCACCGAGCCGTCGGCGTCCTCCGATGGACCGGAGTAGGTCAGCGGCGGCGGCGAATCGTCGATTCCCTTGGCGCGCAACGCAGCCGGAGCCGGGGTGCGTTCCTTGGTGACGACCCCGCCCTGATTCGACTCCGCGGCAGCGGCCGCCGCGGCCGCGAACTCGGCCAGCCCCGGGGGCGCGGCGACCGGGGACACCGCCGGGGACGGGGTGGCTTCGACGCTGACGTTGAACAGGAAGCCGACCGACTCCTCCTTCATGCCCTCGAGCATGCCGACGAACATGTCGTAGCCTTCCCGCGCGTACTCGACCTCGGGGCGCTGCTGGGCCAACCCGCGCAGACCGATGCCCTCCCGCAGGTAGTCCATCTCGTAGAGGTGTTCGCGCCACTTGCGGTCCATGACGCTGAGCAGCACGTTGCGCTCCAGCTGGCGCATCGCGCCCTCACCGGCGATCCCGTCGATCTCCGCCTCGCGCACCGCGTACGCCCGTTCGGCGTCGGCGATCAGCGCGTCGAGCAACTCCTGGCGGCTGAGCTCACCGGGCTCTCCGACGGCGTCGGAGTCGATCAGATCGTGGTGATCGATGCCGACCGGGTAGAGCTGCTTGAGTCCCTCCCACAGCTTCTCGAGGTCCCAGTCCTCGGAGTATCCCTCCGCGGTGGCGCCGTCGACGTAGGCGGTGACGACGTCGGTGAGCATCTGGTGGGCCTGCTCGGCCAGGTTCTCGCCTTCGAGGATGCGGCGGCGCTCGGCGTAGATGACCTTGCGCTGCTGGTTCATCACCTCGTCGTACTTGAGGACTTCCTTGCGGATGTCGAAGTTCTGCTGCTCGACCTGGGTCTGCGCGCTCTTGATCGCGCGCGACACCATCTTGGCCTCGATCGGCACATCGTCGGGCAGGTTCAGCCGGGTCAGCAGCGTCTCCAGCGTCGCGCCGTTGAAGCGGCGCATCAGCTCGTCGGCCAGCGACAGGTAGAAGCGGGACTCGCCGGGGTCGCCCTGACGGCCCGAGCGACCGCGCAACTGGTTGTCGATACGGCGGGACTCGTGGCGCTCGGTGCCGAGCACGTAGAGCCCGCCGGCCGCGATGACGTCCTTGGCCTCGGCGGCGACCTGCGCCTTGACGTGCGGGAGCTCCTCGTGCCACGCCTTCTCGTACTCGTCGGCGGTCTCGATCGGGTCGAGGTTGCGCTGACGCAGCCGCCGGTCCAGCAGGTAGTCGACGTTGCCGCCGAGCACGATGTCGGTGCCGCGACCCGCCATGTTGGTGGCCACGGTGATCGCACCGAGCCGGCCGGCCTCGGCGATGATGCCTGCCTCCTGCTCGTGGTACTTCGCGTTGAGCACGTTATGCGGGATGCGGCGCTTCTCGAACTGGCGTGACAGGAACTCGGAGCGTTCCACGCTGGTGGTGCCGATCAGGACCGGCTGACCCTTCTCGTAGCGCTCGCTGATGTCGTCGACGACCGCGATGTACTTGGCCTCTTCGGTCTTGTAGATCAGGTCCGACTGGTCGGTGCGGATCATCGGCATGTTGGTGGGGATCTGCACCACGCCGAGCTTGTAGATCTCGTGCAGCTCGGCGGCCTCGGTCTCGGCGGTGCCGGTCATGCCGGAGAGCTTCTTGTAGAGCCGGAAGTAGTTCTGCAGCGTGACCGTGGCGACCGTCTGGTTCTCGGCCTTGATCTCGACGTGTTCCTTGGCCTCGATGGCCTGGTGCAGACCCTCGTTGTAGCGGCGGCCCACCAGCATGCGGCCGGTGAACTCGTCGACGATGAACACCTCGCCGTCGCGGACGATGTAGTGCTTGTCGCGCTCGAAGAGCTCCTTGGCCTTGAGCGCGTTGTTGAGGTAGCTGATCAACGGCGAGTTGGCGGCCTCGTAGAGGTTCTCGATGCCCAGCTGGTCCTCGACGAACTCGACGCCCAGTTCGTGCACGCCGACGACGCGCTTTTTGATGTCGACCTCGTAGTGGACGTCGGCCTTCATCATCGGCGCGAGCCTGGCGAACTCGGTGTACCAGTTGGAGCCGCCGTCGGCCGGCCCGGAGATGATGAGCGGGGTGCGGGCCTCGTCGATCAGGATGGAGTCGACCTCGTCGACGATCGCATAGTTGTGCTCCCGCTGGACCGCGTCCTCGAGGCGCATGGCCATGTTGTCGCGCAGGTAGTCGAACCCGAGTTCCCAGTTGGTGCCGTAGGTGATGTCGGCGCTGTAGGCGGCGCGCCGTTCGTCGGGCGTCATCTGGCCCAGGATCACGCCGACATCCATGCCGAGGAAGCGGTGCACGCGGCCCATCTGTTCGGCGTCGCGCTTGGCCAGGTATTCGTTGACGGTGATGACGTGCACGCCCTTGCCGGGCAGCGCGTTGAGGTAGGCGGGCAGCACCGAGGTCAGCGTCTTGCCTTCACCGGTCTTCATCTCGGCGACGTTGCCGAAGTGCAGCGCCGCGCCACCCATGATCTGGACGTCGAAGTGCCGCTGGCTGAGCACCCGCCACGCCGCCTCGCGGACCACGGCGAACGCCTCGGGCATGATGTCGTCGAGGTCTTCCTTGCCGGTGGCAAGGCGGTCCCGGAACTCTTCGGTCTTGCCCCGGAGTTCGGCGTCGGACAGCTTCGCGGTGTCGTCGGACAGGGTGTTGACGTAGTCAGCCACCCCCTTGAGGCGCTTGACCATGCGGCCTTCGCCGAGACGGAGCAACTTCGACAGCACGCTGTTCTACCTTTTTCCTCGTTGCGGTGATGACCGTTCGTCACGCTTTAGACGGACACCATCGTAGGCGACCCACCGAAATCGCTGGTCGAGTGCGTCAGGCGCGCCGCAGTTCGCGCGCCGGGGATCGAGCGGTCCGGCTCAGGCCAGCCGGATCATCCCGTAGTCGTAGGCGTGGCGCCGGTAGACCACGCAGGGCTTATCGCTGTCCTTGTCGTGGAACAGGAAGAAGTCGTGGCCCACGAGTTCCATCTCGTAGAGCGCGTCGTCGACTGTCATCGGGGTGGCGGCGTGTTCCTTGGTGCGCACGATCCGTCCGGGCTCGTGGTCGTCGACGGCGACGTCGTCGGTCTGGGCGGGGGCCTGTGACTGCGTGAAGGCGTCCGCCAGATGGTCGAGCGAGGTGGCCTCGTGGAGCGAGACCGGAGTCTTGTCGCCGTAGTGGATCTTGCGGCGGTCCTTGCTCTTGCGCAGCCGCCTCTCGAGTTTGCCGACCGCCGATTCCAGGGCAGCGTAGAAGCTGTCGGCGCAGGCCTCGCCGCGCACCACGGGCCCGCGCCCCTTGGCGGTGATCTCGACGTGCTGGCAGTTCTTACGCTGGCGCCGATTGCGCTCGTGGTAGAGCTCGACGTCGAAGAGGTAGATGGTGCGGTCGAATCGTTCCAGGCGAGACAGCTTCTCGGCGACGTAGCTCCGGAAGTGGTCGGGAACTTCGACATTGCGACCCGTGACCACCACCTCGGCGTTAGGGCTGGGTTCTGAGGACTCCGCCGTGCTGTTGGGATCCATCACCATCGTGCTGTCTGATTCCACGGAATGACTTGACATACTTGGCAACTCGATTCTCTTCTGCGTTGGCACGTCTACGCGTGCCCGGCCAATCAAAGAAATCGCGCCGACGGTGCATACCTGGTTGCGCCACTCGCCGGTGCAAGGTGTCGACTACTCACCTCCTACCGCTGGGCGCGATATCGGCGTCTCACGTCCTCGCCGCCGTGAATTGTTCACGGATGGTTAGGCCCGACGGTAGTCCGTGTTCACCCTGTCGTGCCACTAATTCGGCACACCTGTTTTCAACTCTTCACGTTCGGTTGATCTGCGGGTAATCCCACCGCTGCGGGTCAGGCATGGGCCATTGCGAGGACGGCGACGACGTCGGCCCCGCCTGTTTGCAGGACGCGTACGGATTCGCTGGCGGTGGCCCCGGTGGTCACCACGTCGTCGAACACCACCACGGGACCCGTCACCGGCGCCCTCAGCCGAATGCGGCCGGTGATGTTGCGCTGCCGGTCGGCGCTGGAGAGCCCGACGGAGTCGCGGGTGAAGGCTTTGAGGTACAGCACCGGTGCGACGGCCAGGCCTGGGTGGCCTCTCGTCGCTGCCCGGGCGATGCGGGTGACGGGATCGCCGCCGCGACGCCTGGCAGCCGATCGCCGGGTGGGTGCGGGAACCACGGTCAGGGGGGCGTCGAGCACACCCCAGGTCAGGAGGTTCTCGAGTGCCGCGGCGAGGGCGGCGGCGAGCGGCCGGAGCAGGTCGGCGCGGCCGTGCTCCTTGACCGCGACGACGGCCTGCCGGCGCGCCCCGGCGTAACGGCCCAGCGACAGCACGGGCACGCCGGGGTCCAGTCGCGGGGTCACCAGATGCGGCTGATCGGGCGTGACGGTCAGCTCTTTGCGGCATGCCGGACACCAGCCGGCGCCGGGGCTGCCGCAGCCGCCACACTGCCGTGGGAGCACGAGGTCGAGCACGCGTCAGCCCTCCTGTCGCCGAGCGTGCATCAAGGGCGGATTTCTGGCCAGATTTCCGCCCTGGACGCACGCTCGTCGCGACCATGCCTGCTGCACGCGCGCGATGACGCCGCCGTCGCCGTCGGCCGCCGTCACTCGAATGTCCATCCACCCGAGTTCGGTCACAGCCTCGTGGCGACGAATGCCCTTGTTGAATTCGCGACGGGTCCGTCTGTGGTGATCGCCTTCATATTCGACGGCGATCTTGGGGTCCTCCCAACCCATGTCGAGCTCCGCGACGAGCCCGCCATGGTCGTCATAGACGGGGATCTGCGTCTGGGGCGCCGGAAAGCCGCGGCTGATCAGGAGCAACCGCACCCGTGTCTCCTGCGGCGATTCCGCACCTGAATCGACCAGGGCAAGCGTCTCACGCGCCAGCCGCAGGCCACGGTGCCCCCGGTAGCGGGAGGCGAGTACGTCGACATCGGCCATCTTCAATCTGGTTGCCCGGGCCAACGAGTCGATCGGGGCAGTTGCCGCCAATGTGTCGAGCGGCTCGATCGGATTCGTCGGGATTCCTCGCAGATATCGACACGCGATATCCAGAGCAGTGCGCGCGGGGGTCGTCACCCGCATGCCGCGGATCACCTCGATCTCGTCTTCGGCGATCTGCCCCGACCACACGCTGATCCCTCGCGGCGGGCGGCGGTTGTGCCACAACACTTCTGCAGGCAGGGAAGCGTCGATCCATTTGGCACCGTGCAGCGCGGCGGCCGAGCGGCCGGCGACGATTCCCGCGCGGCCGGTCCACAGCCACGCCGCTCGGGCACGGGTGGCTGCTGTGAGCTCAGCGCCGATCGGTATGTAAACGTCGGGGTAGATCGCTATGAACCGAGTCCGCAACGAATGCCTCGTCAGCCGCCCCGCCTGCAGCGCCTCGCTGCCGATGAACGGATACACCATGTGCGGCAGTGTCGTCCGGCACACCGACACAACGCCGAGCGTGCGTCCAGGGCGGACTTTCGGCCGATTTTCCGCCCTGAGCGCACGCTCGACGGGTAGGTCCCCGCGCTTCTCACTCGGCGGCTAGGTCCCCGCTCGCCGCGCGCCAGCCGAGAGCCTCAGCTGAGGATGATCGAGTCTCCCTGCACCGTGATCGCTTTCGCCGTCAACGGCTTCGTCGCCGGCCCCTTGACCACCGCGCCGTCGAGGCTGAACTTGCTCCCATGGCAGGGGCAGTCGATGGTGCCTTCGGCGACCTTGTCGAGCGTGCAGCCGGAGTGGGTGCACACCGTGGAGAACGCCTTGAAGTCACCGGCGGCCGGCTGGGTCACCACTACCTCGCCGACGATGACCCCCGATCCGACGGGGACATCGGCCGTCGTCGTCAGCGCCTCGGGTGCGGCGGGCCCATCGGTCTCCCCCGGCGCGGCGGTCGTCGACTGCGCACTGGCGGATTCCTTGGTCTCACCCCCGCTCGAACACGCCGCCAGCGCGGCGGCGGCCAAGCCGACTCCGGCGCCGGCGATCACCCCTTTTCGGGAAATCTGCACCGGCTTCGGGACACGCGCCTCGTCGATCTCCATCGATGACCTCTTCCTTGGTCTGGTCGCCGGAGGGCTGTTCCGACGACACGATCAGTGTCAGCCCGGCAGCACCGGCAGCGCACCCGCTGCCATCAGCGGCCGGACCTCGGCCCATCCGGGGTCGCCTTCGGCGGCGGTCCCGGACAGCTGCAGCACGCCGCGTTCGTCGGCGACATAGACAGCCGACGGGTTGGCGGCCACCGTGGTCACGGGCATCAGCAGGTTGCGGGTGGGGCCGTCGGAGTTCACCCCGTCGAGGTTGACGTAGGCCACCGGGTGCTGGGCGTCGGTGCGGCTGACGACGATGTCGTCGCCGGTGCGCCACGACAGGGACACCACGGACTTGCCCAGCCCGAAGCCCAGCCGCCGCGGATAGGTCAGTGCATAGCCGCCGCCGGCGGTCTGCTCGACGCCGGCGAGGATCACCTGTCCGTCGATCACCATCGCGGCGCGGGTGCCGTCGCGGGACAGCTGCAGCTCGGCGATGACGCCGGGGAAACGAGTCGACACCGCAATGGAGTCGACGGGGATGCGGGCGGGCTGCCCGGAGGCGTCCTGGATGACGCGCACCACCGTGATGCCGTCGACGACGACCCAGATCGCGTCATCCAGCGACCAGCTCGGCCTGCTGAGGGTTCGGCCGTCCATCGCCTGGGATGCGCTGCCGCTCAACGGCCCCACCCACAGCGACGATGCCATGTCGGGGGCACCGGGGCGCGCGATCACGGTCGAGGCGACCAGCTGACCGCCCCGCGACAGCGACGCCGCCGTCTGACCGGGCATCTGCCCGAACGATCCCGCGACCCGCGGCGCGCGCTGGCCGTCCAGCCGGACCAGTGACCCGCCGACCAGGGCGTGCAGTCCGGCGGCCGCACCGTCGACGGCACCGGGGTCGGTCGCGGCGACGTCGGCGGTGTCCCAACCTTCGGCGAACCGGTCGTCGAGCGCGGCGCCGTCGGCGGTGATCACGTACGGCCCGTTGACACCGGCCCGATTGAGCGTCCAGATGATCTGTGCCGCAAGGAGTTGTCGGCTCTGGGGATCGGTGGTCGACAAGCCCTCCAGGTCGATGCGCGCACCGCCGTAGCCGCGCCCGATCCCCGTCTTGCCGCCGTCGGCGCGCGTCACCGGGCCACGCAGTTTCAGCGGCGGGGCCAGCAGGTTGCGCACCGTCTTGGCCATCTCGGGCCGCGGACCCGCGGCCAGCTTGCTGACCAGTTCGGTGGGCAACTGGTCGGGCTCGGACACGGCGACGTAGCGAGGGTCGGGCACCACGGTCTTGCCCGTCGGGTCGGCGAAGTAGAGGGTGCTGCGTTTGTAGGTGGACTGGAACTGTTGCCAGTCGAGGAAGACTCCGTTGGGCAGCCGGTCGATGCGCCAGCCGCCGGTGGTCTTCACCAGTTCGATCGGCCCGGGGTCTGGCAGTGCGCCTTCACCCGTCTCGAACACCCCCACATCCGAGAGCGAGCCCAGGATGTCGGCGCGCATGGTGACCGAAACCCGTTCGGGGGTGCGGGTTTCCACGAACACCACATTGTCGATCAGCAGTGCGCTACCGGCGTCGTCCCAGCTGCTGGATGCCGACTCGGTGAGGAACTGCCGTGCGGCGAGGTGCCGGTTCGCGGGATCCGCTGTGGCCTTGAGGAATTCACGCAGCAGAATGTCGGGGTCCATGCCGGGCGTGGGCTTGGGGAGGCTCGGTGGCGCCGGCCGGTCGACGGTGCCGATCGCCTGCGGTGACGACGAGCTCGGCACGCCGGCGCAGCCGACCAGCGCGACGACGAGCACCGAGAGCCACAGGGCCAGTAGGCGTCTCACACGCTCTCCCCTGCCGGTTCGCGGTCGCGAACCGGTCGTCGACCGTTGGTGCCCGCCGGCGTCTCGACGGGTTTGACGGGCAGCGGGCTGCTGGTGACCTTGTGACCGCGAACCAGCGGCAGCGTCAACCGGAAGCAGGCGCCCTTGCCGGGCTCACCCCAGGCCTCCAGCCTGCCCTGGTGCAGCCGGGCGTCCTCGATGCTGATCGCCAGCCCGAGACCCGTTCCGCCGGAACGCCGCACCCGCGACGGATCCGCACGCCAGAAGCGGCTGAACACCAGCTTCTCCTCGCCGGGTCGCAGGCCGACGCCGTAGTCGCGGACGGTCACGGCGACGGTGTCCTCGTCGGCGGCCATCCGGATGCGCACTGGCTTGTGCTCGGCGTGGTCGATGGCGTTGGCGATCAGGTTGCGCAGGATGCGTTCCACCCGCCGGGGGTCGACCTCGGCGATGACCCCGTCGACGGGCAGATCGACGATCAGCTCCACGCTGGCGTCCTCGGCGAGGTGACCGACGTTGTCCAGCGCGCTCTTCACGATGGAGCGCAGGTCCACGGCTTCGACGGCGAGCTCGGCGACGCCGGCGTCGTGGCGGGAGATCTCGAGCAGGTCGTTGAGCAAGGACTCGAACCGGTCGAGCTCGTTGACCATCAGCTCGGTCGAGCGGCGCAGCGCGGGGTCGAGCTCCTCTGCGTGGTCGTGGATCAGGTCGGCGGCCATCCGCACCGTGGTCAGCGGCGTGCGCAGTTCGTGGCTGACGTCGGAGGTGAAGCGGCGCTGCAGGTTACCGAACTCCTCGAGCTGGGTGATCTGGCGGTGCAGGCTCTCGGCCATGTCGTTGAACGACACCGCCAGGCGCGCCATGTCGTCCTCGCCGCGCACCGGCATCCGTTCGGTCAGATGCCCTTCGGCGAACCGCTCGGCGATCCGCGACGCCGACCGCACCGGAAGCACGATCTGGCGGGCCACCAGCAACGCGATCGCGGCCAGCAGGCCGAGCAGCACGATGCCGCCGGTGGCCATCGTGCCGCGCACCAGCGTGATCGTCGACTCCTCGTTGTTCAGCGGGAAGATCAGATACAGCTCGAGGTTGGCGACGGGCGACGACGTGGGGCTGCCGATGATCAGGGCCGGTCCGGAGAAGCCGTCGGTGTGCACCGTCGCGTACTGGTAGCTGACCTGTCCGGCCTTGACGAAGTCGCGCAGCGTGTTCGGGACCTGATCGATGGGGCCGGCCGCGGTGGCCGCGCGGGGGCCGTCGCCGGGGACGACGAGCACCGCGTCGAAGGTGCCCGCGAGGCCCGCGCCGGCGTCGGCCTTGCGGTCGATCAGCGTGTTGCGGGCCAACTGCAGGCTGCTGTCCAGCGAGCGGGTTTCCTCACCGCCGACGATTCCGCTGACGGTGGTGCGGGCGCGTTCGATCTCCTCGGTGGCGGCGTGCACCTTCACCTCGAGGATGCGGTCGGTGATCTGGCTCGTCAGCACAAAGCCCAGCACCATGATGACGACGAGCGACAAGCCCAACGTCAGCGTGACCACGCGCAGCTGCAGTGAGCGGCGCCATGCCAGTCCCATCGCCCGACCCAGCGCACCCATTCCACGGATCAGCGGTGCGGACCGCCGATGGATACGCCGTCTCGAGCTGAAGATCACGGAGGTCCGGCCTTGTATCCCACTCCTCGAACGGTGAGCACCACCTGCGGGTTCTCCGGGTCCTTCTCCACCTTGGCCCGCAGACGCTGGACGTGCACGTTCACCAAACGGGTGTCGGCGGGATGGCGGTAGCCCCACACCTGTTCGAGCAGCACATCACGAGTAAACACCTGGCGGGGTTTGCGTGCCAGCGCCACGAGCAGGTCGAACTCCAGCGGCGTCAGCGAGATCTGCTCGTCCATCCGGGTGACCTTGTGGGCGGGCACGTCGATGTCGATGTCGGCGATCGACAGCATCTCGGCCGGCTCGTCCTCGTTGCGGCGCAGCCGGGCGCGCACCCGGGCGACGAGTTCCTTCGGCTTGAACGGCTTCATCACGTAGTCGTCGGCGCCCGACTCGAGCCCGAGCACCACGTCGACGGTGTCGGTCTTGGCGGTCAGCATGACGATCGGCACACCGGAGTCCGCGCGCAGCACGCGGCACACATCGATGCCGTTCATCCCTGGCAACATCAGATCCAGCAGCACCAGGTCGGGCCGCAGCTCACGCACGGCCGTCAGCGCCTGGGTGCCGTCACCGATGACCGCGGTGTCGAAACCCTCTCCGCGGAGCACGATGGTGAGCATCTCGGCGAGTGAAGGGTCGTCATCGACGACCAGGATCCTTTGCCTCATGGTGTCCATGGTGTCACCAGAAAGCGATAAACCTCGGATACCACACGCGGTGTTTTGCGTGTTTACCGGCTCCGGCGTGACATTTGCCCCTCGGGTGCTAGGTGGCGGCGTCCGTCGGCGGGTCGCCGGACGCCGGATTCGTCGGCGCGGGCCCGGGGCGGGCGAACCGTCGGTCGCTGATCCCGGCGTACTCCGTGCCGATCTGCTGGATGCTCGCACCGACGGCAGTCAGCTCGCTGTGGGAGTTCTCCACGATCGCGCCGAGGCGGCTCAGGCCCCTCGACACGATCAGCATCTGCAGGGCGTGGCCCGCCCCGGTGCTCGGTACCGACATCGCGGCGCTGACGGTTCGGTCGCGCACGGCGTCGAGGTCGGTGCGCCCGTGGGTGACGATCTCGGCCGAGCGGTCGATCTCGGCGGCGAGTCGGGCGTCAAGTGCGGCGAGGGCGCCGAACACCCGTGCGTGCTCGGCGTTGGCCGCCGCGTACGCCGTCGCGCCCTCGCCCCGCCAGTGGCTGCCGGGGACGGCGGATTCGACGTCGGACTGCAGCCCGCGCAGGGCTGCGCTCCCGTCGAATTGCGGTCCGCCGGCCGGGCTGTCCTGCCCGTAGGTCCGGCGCGCCTGCGACCACGTCGCCTCGAACGCCTCCAACGGACCCACGGGTTCTGAGTCTAAGGGACCTTAAACGCAGGCCAATGCACTTCTTTCAGCCGTCGAGCAAGGTGGAGGCGAGCTCGGCCGCCACCACGTCGGGCCCGGCCACCGCCCAGCGGCCGCACCAGTTCGCCGCCGCGAGTGCGGTGTACGCGGCCGCGGTTCGGCGCTGCAATCCGTCGTCGCGTTCGTAGGCGTCGCGGGCCCGGTCGGCCTCTTCGGCGGCCCGGCTGACGGCGCGCTGGGCCGCCAGCTCCGTCGGGACGTCGAGCAGCAGTTGCCAGTCCGGGCGCGGCAGCGCGAGCCGCTCGTACTCCAAGTCCTCCACCCACGCCACCATCTCGCCGTCGATGCCCTGATGCAGACGGGCTGCGCTGTAGGCGGCGTTGGAGGCGACGTAGCGGTCGAGGAGCAGGACCGAGTGCGCCTGGCTCAGCTGGTCGATCTCGGCGCGTGCCCCGGCACGGTCCATCGCGAACAGCACCGCCATCGCGTACACGGATTCGGCGAGGTCGCCGTGGCGGCCGTGCAGCGCTTCGGCGGCGAGGTCGGCGGGCACCGAGACGCCGTAGCGCGGGAACGCCAGGGTCGCCACGGAATGGCCTGCGGTCTCGAACGCCGCGCGCAGGCCGTTGGTCAGCGTCCGCTTGCCCGCACCGTCGACACCCTCGATCACGATGAGCACCCGGCGAGCCTAATCCAGCGAACGAATTCTTTGAGCGAGCAAAGGTTGACCACCTCGAATTCGGGGTCAATAGTTGTGACGATGGGGAGAAGGCGGGTTGCTGGCAAAGCTGGCGAGCTGGCCGTTGTGGCCGGGGTAGGCGCGGCGATCTTCACGGGGTGGGGCTGTGCGGTCGCCTCGGCGGAGGACGGTTCGGGGGCTTCGCAGTCGGGAGCAACGACACAGCGCGACGCGGGACCGTCGAAGAACGCCGGCGACGCGGGCCCGCGAGTCGAGCGTCACGAGGACGACGCCGACGACGACGACGTCGAGAACGCGCGGGAGGACGCCGTTGACTCGGACGACGTCGATGACGACGCGGGCGCCGAGGACGTGGACGCGGACGACGTCGAAGCGGACGCCGAGGACGTGGACGCGGACGACGTCGATGCGGACGCCGAAGACGTGGACGCGGAAGAAAAGCCGCTGCGCCGCGACGCCGACGACGAGACGGTCGAGCCTGCCGCGGGTGTCTCCCCCACCACCGTGCAGACGGAACTGGATCCGCCTGACGTCGCCGACGATCCCAACACCCCACCAGCACCTGCTGCCGCGCCCGGGCTCTGGACGCTGATGGGAGCGGCGCGCCGCGAAACCGAGCACGCCGCAACACCTCTGCAGACCGCCAGCGTGCAGACGACGGGCGAGACGATCGAAGCCGCAACAGGCATCACCTACACCGCGGCACCGACCTTCTTCGATCAGGTGGTCGTGGGCAGCCTGCGGGTGATGAGCGGGATCTCGAAGCTCATCGGCGTCGACATCTACGGCCTGTTCGCCAAGGCCCTGGAAAGCGACCGGCCGCCGTGGTTCATGACCTCCGGCCTCGACGCCCGCAAGACGCAGTATGAGGTCGAGCCCGGAAACGTCTGGCAGGTATGGGAATTCCACCCCCCGAACCCGACGGGCAAGACCGTGGTCGCCGTCCACGGCGGCGGCTTCGTCGTCCAGCCACTGGCCACGCACTGGAGCGACTACACCGCCATGGCGCGCAGCACCGGCGCCACGGTCATCGTCCCGATGTATCCGCTGGCGACGACCGACGCCGGCACCGCCACCAAGGTCGTACCGGCCATGGCACAGTTCCTCTCCGACCAGATCGACCTGCACGGCGCCGGCGACGTCAGCGTCTACGCCGACTCCGCGGGCACCATCCTGGCGATGTCGGCGGTACGCCAACTGGTCCTGAGCGGCCGTCCCGTCCCGGCGAGCATGGTGCTGCTGTCCCCCGCACCCGATGCCTCGCTGTCCAACCCGGACATCCGCGACATCGACGACCCCGTCATCGACATCGACAACCTCGACTTCTACAACTCGGGCACCCACTGGGCCGACGGTTTCACCGATCCCAAGGACCCGATGCTCAGCCCGCTGTTCATCGAAGACAGTGTGCTGGCGGGCTTTCCACCGACCACCATCTACATCGGGACACTCGAGATCGGCCTCCCGGACACGCTTCTGCTGCACGAGAAGTGGAACGCCGCCGGCGGAACGGCCTCAGTGGTCTTGGGCCGCGGTCAGATCCACGACTGGGCGCTCGGCGGGTCCATCAACTCGCAGGCATCCAAGGTCCGCCCGGACATCTACCGCCAACTCGGGCTCAACGATGCGGGCGACGGACCGAGCACGATCACCACGGCACCGCCGTCGGCCTACGACCAGTTCATCATCTGGGGTCTGCGCACGCTGCGCTGGCTGACCACCGTCACCGAGTTCGAACTGGGAGGTGTGGTCGGCGCTGTCGTCAGCCAGGATCCGCCCGCGTCGGCGGTGTCCGGATTGACGGTCACCGAGCGGGATTTCAACGGATGGAAGGTGTGGGAGCTCGCCTCCAAACGACCGTCGGGCGAGTATGTCGTGGCTCTGCACGGCGGCGGCATGGTCGCCGAGGCGAACCTGCTGCACTGGTCGGATTACGCGTCGATGGTCCGCGACACTGGGGCCACCGTCCTGGTGCCGGTCTATCCGCTGGCCCCGCCGATCGACACCGGCACGGCGACCACGCTGGTGCCCCCGATGGCCGACTACCTGTCGATGCTGATCGACGAGCACGGCGTCGACAACGTCAGCCTCTACGGTGATTCGTCGGGCGGCTCGTTCGCCGTCCTCGCCGTGCAGGAAATGTTGCGCCGCTGCCGATCTGACGCGCAGTGCGTGATCTCGGATGCGCGGCCGTCGCGGATGGTGCTGGTCTCGCCGGCGCTGCACCTGACCTTGACCGGACCGGAAGTCGACGCGATCGACGACCCGGTGCTGCCCAACTGGGGGCCCGGCGAAGGCCCACGCTTCAACGGCGAACTCGATGTCGACGATCCGCGCGTCAACCCGATCTCCGGGGCGGACCTCACCGGGCTGCCCCAGACCGCGGTGTACATCGGCACGGTGGAGCGGCTCTACCCGGGGGCACTTGCGTTCCGCGACAAGCTTCTCGGCCAGGACCCGGATGCCGATTTCACGGTCGTCATCGGTGATGGGCAGATTCACGGCTGGGCGCTGGGCGGCATCGCGATCAGCTCGCAGTCACCGACGTGGCGGCCCACCGTCTACCGCCAGCTGGGCCTGCTGACTTAGGCGAAGCGGCTCATCCCGCCAGGCTGGACTGCAGCACGACGGTGTTTCGTGGCGGGTCGAGGAACACCCGGGTGCTTCGGAGTTCGGCGCCGAAGGCCATGTTCAGCTCGACCCCGGTGCGGAACGGGCCGGGCGGCACATCGGGCTCCAACACCCTCTGCACCGCGGGCCGATGCGTGCTCTCTTCTGATTCATGTTCTGTGAGAAGCAGATTCATCGTCTCGGGGGCGACCTGGACGACGGCGTCGAGCCACTCGAGCTTCAGCCTGGACGGCTGGCCGTCGCTGCCGGTGGGACTCCACGCGATCCACGACGCCGACACCGGGGTGCCCAGCGCCGGGAAGGTCTGGGCGAGCGGTTCGGTGTCGTGGTGCACCACCAGCGGAGACGGCGACGCGGCGACCTCCGGCTCCTGCTGCTGCCCCTGACACGCGGTCAGTGCCAGCACGACTGCGAGCGTGGAGGCAAATCGGGCGCGCACACCAACCGTGACGGTCGGTGTCCGCGCCCGATTCACACTCGTTCCGATCAGTAGCGGTAGTGCTCCGGCTTGTACGGGCCGTCGACGTCCACACCGATGTACTCGGCCTGCTCCTTGGTGAGCTTGGTCAGCGAGCCACCGAGGGCCTCGACGTGGATCTTGGCGACCTTCTCGTCGAGATGCTTGGCGAGCCGGTACACCTCATTGTCGTACTCGTCGTTCTTGGTCCACAGCTCGATCTGCGCGATCACCTGGTTGGAGAAGCTGTTGCTCATCACGAACGACGGGTGACCGGTGGCGTTGCCCAGGTTCAGCAGCCGGCCCTCGGACAGCACGATGATCGAATGGCCGTCGGGGAAGATGAACTCGTCGACCTGCGGCTTGATGTTGATCCGGCGGATGTCCTTGTCCCGCTCGAGGCGGGCCATCTCGATCTCGTCGTCGAAGTGACCGATGTTGCCGAGGATCGCCTGGTGCTTCATCGACCGCATGTGCTCGAGGGTGATGATCCCCTGGTTGCCGGTGGCGGTGATGACGATGTCCGCCCAGCCGATGGCCTCTTCGACGGTCTTGACCTCGAAGCCGTCCATCAGCGCCTGCAGCGCGTTGATCGGGTCGATCTCGGTGACCGCGACACGGGCGCCCTGTGCCTTGAGCGCCTCGGCGCAGCCCTTGCCGACGTCGCCGTAGCCACACACCAGCGCAGCCTTGCCGCCGATGAGGACGTCGGTGCCGCGGTTGATGCCGTCGATCAGCGAGTGGCGGGTGCCGTACTTGTTGTCGAACTTGGACTTGGTGACCGAGTCGTTGACGTTGATGGCCGGGAACGACAGCTCACCGGCGGCGGCGAACTGGTAGAGCCGCAGCACGCCGGTGGTGGTCTCCTCGGTGACGCCCTTGACCGACTCCGCGACCTTGGTCCACTTGGTCTTGTCGGCCTCGATCGAGCGGCGCAGCAGGTTCAGGAACACCTTGTACTCGTCGGAGTGCTCGTCGTCCTCAGGCGGCACGACGCCGGCCTTCTCGAACTCGGCGCCGCGCAGCACCAGCATGGTGGCGTCGCCGCCGTCGTCGAGGATCATGTTGGCGGGCTCGCCCGGCCAGGTCAGCATCTCCTCGGCGCACCACCAGTACTCCTCGAGCGTCTCGCCCTTCCAGGCGAAGACGGGGATGCCCTTGGGCTCCTCGGGGGTGCCGTGCGGACCGACGACCGTCGCTGCGGCCGCGTGGTCCTGGGTGGAGAAGATGTTGCAGCTCGCCCATCGAACTTCGGCGCCGAGTGACACCAGCGTCTCGATCAGCACGGCGGTCTGCACGGTCATGTGCAGCGAACCGGATACCCGGGCGCCCTTGAGCGGCAGGACGTCGGCGTATTCGCGACGCAGCGCCATCAGGCCGGGCATCTCGTGCTCGGCGAGCCGGATCTCCTTGCGGCCGAATTCGGCCAGCGACAGGTCGGCGACCTTGAAATCGATGCCATTGCGGACATCGGCGGTCAGTGTTGGTGCGGTCATGTAGAGCCCCTTGTTCGATCGACAATTGCCGGTGAGCGCGGGTACGCAGCAGCACCCCGTACAGGCACCGCTTGCAGTCACCCTTGCGGACACCCATAGCCTGCGGGCTCGCGGGACAGGCGCTTGACGCGCTCTGCCGGCTACGGGGTATCTATGACACCGTAGCGTTCGGCGAACGGTGTCATCAATCTGGCCAGGTCCCGGGCAACGTCGTGGTTGGCCTCCGGGGGCATCGACACGTAGCTCATCGCGAGCCGGACAATGGCTCTGGCCAGCACTCCGGCGTCCTCTTCGCTCGCACGCACCCAGCTGGTCATCAACGATTCGGTCAGCCGCTGCGAGCACCGCGAGATGATCGGGGCGCTGTCGGTGGTGATGATCTGCAGCAGGTCCGGCTTCGACGATCCGGTCAGCAGCGAGATCACCAGCGGGTCGGCCGCGGACTCGGCGAAGAAGTCGCGGAACCCCTGCAGAAAGGCGGCGTAGATGTCGCCGACGTTGGCGCCGATGGCGCCGTCGATCTGGTCGACCAGGCGATCGGCCAGACGCAACGCATACCCCTGGGCCAGGCCCTGCCGCGAGCCGAACTCGTTGTAGATGGTCTGGCGGCTGATGCCCGCGGCCTTCGCGACGTCGGACAGTGTGATCGAGGACCAGTCGCGGGCGAGCAGCATCTCGCGCATGCCGTCGAGAATGGAGTCGCGCAGCAGCACCCTGGACGCTTCCGCGTAGGAGATGCGCTGCGCGGCTCTTTTCTCGACGGAGCGGCTCACACGCGCGACACTATCGCTTCCGGTCGCCGCGCCCGGCCAGGTCGTGGTCACGATCGGGCGACCTCGACCATCTCGAAGTCGGACTTCGCGGCGCCGCAGTCGGGGCAGCTCCAGTCCTCGGGGATGTCGTCCCACCGGGTGCCCGGCGCGATGCCGTCCTCGGGCCATCCCTTGGCTTCGTCGTATTCGAAGCCGCACTGCACGCAGATGAACAGTTTGTAGTCGTCCATGTCCTTGCTCCTATCTCGTCGTTGCGTTGAGGCTGCGCCCATGGCGGTCAGTACTCGCACTTTCCGGCCCTGAGCGCAGCATCAACGGGGGTTACGCGACCTCGAAGTCGACCTTCTCGCGCACTGCACAATCGGGGCAGCACCAGTCGTCGGGGATGTCATTCCATGCCGTGCCCGCCGGAAAGCCTTCCCGCGGTGCACCTTCGGACTCGTCGTAGACGTAGTCGCAGCCGGGGCAGCGGTAGGTGCTCACCTGGACACCCCAGCGCCATACTTGGCCAGCATCTTGTCGCGCACCCGCGGGTGGATGTTCACCCGGGTGATGTCGCCCTTGTAGTGCTCGAGCACCCGGTGATCCATCATCCGGCGCCACAGCGGCGGGAAGTACGTCAGCCCGATCAGCGACGCGTAGCCGCTGGGAAGGTTCGGGGCGCCCTCCATGCTGCGCAGCGTCTGGTAGCGGCGCGTCGGGTTGGCGTGGTGATCGCTGTGCCGCTGCAGGTGGTAGAGGAACAGGTTGGTCACCAAATGGTCGGAGTTCCAGCTGTGTTCGGGCGCGCAGCGCACGTACCGACCGCTCTCGGTCTTCTGCCGCAGCAGGCCGTAGTGCTCGAGGTAGTTCACGGCCTCCAGCAGCGAGAAGCCGAACACGGCGGAGATGACGACGAAGGGAATCAGCGCCGGGCCGAACACCGCGATCAGCGCTCCGTAGAGCACCACGGTCATCACCCACGCGTTGAGCACGTCATTTGACCAGTGCCACTTGCTCTTTCCGACCCGCTCCAGGCGCTTGGCCTCCAACTCCCACGACGACTTCAGGCTGCCCCACACGCTGCGCGGCAGGAACTCCCAGAATGTCTCGCCCATGCGCGACGACGCCGGATCCTCGGGGGTGGCCACCCGCACGTGGTGGCCGCGGTTGTGCTCGATGTAGAAGTGGCCGTAGCCGGTCTGCGCCAGCGTGATCTTGGCCAGCCAGCGTTCCAGCGAGTCCTTCTTGTGGCCCATCTCATGCGCGGTGTTGATGCCGACGCCACCGAGCACGCCCACCGACAGTGCCAGGCCGATCTTGGCCGGCCAGCCCAGGCCGCCGTCGAAACCCAGCCAGCTCAGGTCGGACGCCGTGAACAGGTAGGCGCCGAGGATGACGCTGCCGTACTGGAACGGGATGAAGGCGTAGGTGCAGTAGCGGTAGTACTTGTCGTTCTCGAGCCGCTCCATCACCTCGTCAGGCGCATTCTGGCCGTCCGGTCCGAATTTCAGGTCAAGGGCGGGCAGCACCATGTACAGCAGGATTGGCCCGATCCAGAACGGCACCTGTGCGGCGGCGTGCCAGCCCCATTGGTTCAGCGCCCACACCATCGGCATCGCCACGAACAGTGCCGTCGGCACGATCAGGCCCATCAGCCAGAGGTAGCGCTTCTTGTCTCGCCACTGCGCGACGTCGGTCTCGAAAGTCTCCGAGCTATCTATGGACACCCCAATGTCTCCTTGCTGTGAGTGCGATCACGTGCTGGCGTTGACTATATCGAGGTTTTTGTCGCGTGTCTAGACAGCAATGGCACTTTTGTAAAGACGGGAGGCCGGTTATTGGGTGGCGTCGATGAACAGGCCGGTGATGAAGCCGCTCTTGCGATTGAAGAAGCGGGGTCCGATGACACCCCAACCGCCGAGGTCAGCGATCGTCCACAGGCGCTCGGGGGCGGGAAACTGCTCGATTCCGGGCGCCGGGTCGGTCGGCCGAAATCCCGCCTCCGCCCACAGGCGCTGCCCGGCTGGCGACAGCACGAACTCGACCAGCCGTCGAGCGGCAGGCTTTTGCAGGCCGATCGTGGTCACCGCGAGGGGGAAATCCATGCGCAGGGTCTGGGCCGGCCGCACCTGCTCGACGTCCGCGCCGCCACCGATCAGCTGCAGCGTCGCCGCCTCGGACAGCAGCAGGACATCGCCGCGGCCGTCGAGGAAATCGTCACGGGCCTGTTGAACGGTGGTCGGCCCCAGTGCGACGTGCTCCAGGATCAGCCGACGTAGGAATTGCTTCCCGGCTTCCGGATCCTGGTTGCCATTGCTCGCCGCCGCGTAGGCCGCCAGCAGCGCCCACCGCCCCGCGCCCACGTTGACGGGGCTCGGCGTGACGACCTCCAGCCCAGGCTGCAGGAGGTCGGGCCAGTCGTGGACGGCACGTGGGTTCCCCGCCCGGACCACCATCGTCACCACGGAGCTGCACGGAAAGCCCCCCGTCGTCCCGTTGTCCCAGTCCGGCGGAACGATCTCGGCCCGGACTAGCCCGTCCATGTCCGGCGCGGACGCCAGATGCACGACGTCGGCACCGTCACCCTCCAGCGCCCGCTCCACCAGGTCGGCGGATACTCCGTAATCTAGTTGCGCCCCAGGCCAATTCGGCTCCCTGGCGGACTCTGCGAGCGTGGCGTCCCAGCCGGGCTTCGCCGAATTGAAGGCCGCAATGCGCACCGCGTCGCGGGCGACGGGCGTGTCCGGCACGGCCTCGGTGGCGCACCCAGCGGCGACCACCGCAACGAGGGCGTACACCGCGAGCCGATATCTGGACATCGAGTCAACGCTATGACTGCCCAGGTCAGGCGGTTAGAGGCTGTCGACATCCGCGGGCGGGACCAAGGTCCCAGGTGTCAGCGCGCGCGGCCCGCCGCGAACCGGGACTTGCGGCGCCCGTAGGCGAAGTAGACGACCACGCCGAGGGCCATCCAGATGCTGAACCGCATCCACGTCAGACCGCTGAGGTTCAGCATCAACCAGACGCACGCGATGATCGCCAGGATCGGCAGCACGGGCACCCACGGCGTGCGGAAGCCACGCTTGAGGTCTGGCCGGGTGCGCCGCAGCACGAGCACGCCCGCCGACACCAGCACGAAGGCGAACAGCGTGCCGATGTTCACCATCTCCTCGAGCTTGTCGATCGGGAACAGGGTGGCGGTGATCGCGACGACCACGCCGACCAGCAGCGTGATCCGCACCGGCGTGCCGTGCTCGCCGGTCTTGGCCAGTTGCCGCGGCAGCAGCCCGTCCCGCGACATCGCGAACAGCACCCGGGTCTGCCCGAGTACCAGCACGATGACGACGGTCGTCAACCCCGCCAGCGCGCCGATCGAGATCACCTTCGCCGCCCAGTCGACCCCATTGAGCGCGAACGCCGTCGCGAGGTTCGGGGACTCGGCGTCGCGAAGCTCGGTGTAACTGACCATGCCGGAGAGCACGATTGCCACGGCGACGTAGAGGACGGTGACGATGCCCAGCGAGGCCAGGATGCCGCGGGGGACGTCGCGCTGCGGGTTCTTGGTCTCCTCCGCGGTGGTCGCGACGATGTCGAAGCCGATGAACGCGAAGAACACGATCGACGCGCCGGCCAGCAGCCCGTACCAGCCGTAGCTGCTTCCCTCGGCGCCGGTGATCAGTGAGAACAGCGACTGCTCGCTGCCCGAGGCACTGTCACCGCCGCTCTCGGCGGGCGGGATGAACGGTGTGTAGTTCTCCGCCTTGATGTAGAAGGCCCCGACGGCGACCACCAGCAGCACCACCGACACCTTGATTGCGGTGATGGCCAGGCTGACGCCGGCGGACAGCTTGGTCCCGTACGCCAGGATGGCGGTGACGAACGCGATGATCAGCAGGGCGCCCCAGTCCACCTGGTGTCCCCCGACCTCGGTGATGCCGCCGCCGAAGCCGAACACCGTGCCGAGGTAGCTCGACCAGCCCTTGGCGACGACGGCCGCCGCGACCGCGAACTCCAGGACCAGATCCCAGCCGATGATCCACGCCACGAACTCGCCGAACGTCGCGTAGGAGAACGTGTAGGCGCTGCCCGCGACCGGGACGGTGGAGGCGAACTCCGCGTAGCAGAGTGCGGCCAGCCCGCAGGCGATCGCGGCAAAGATGAAAGAGATCGAGATCGCGGGGCCGGTGATGTTGCCGGCCGTGGATGCGGTGATCGTGAAGATGCCCGCGCCGATCACCACCGAGACCCCGAAAACCGTCAGGTCCCACCAGTTCAGGTCCTTGCGCAGCCTGGTGCCGGGCTCGTCGGTGTCGGCGATCGACTCCTCCACCGATTTCGTCCGCAGCCTGTTCGTCTTCTGCGCGATCGGATCCTGGGACACCAGCCGTCCTCTTTTCGTCATGGTTTCCGGGGTGTGTACCGACTACCGTAGAAGCCCAATGGGTCAAATAACACCAACTCGCGAACACGCGGTCGTCATCGGCGCCAGCCTCGCGGGCATGTGCGCCGCGCGGGTGCTGTCGGATTTCTTCGACCGGGTGACGGTCTACGAACGCGACGATCTGCCGGCCGAACCGACCAATCGTGCCGCGGTCCCGCAGGGCCGGCACGTGCACCTGCTGATGGCGCGCGGCGCCCAGGAGTTCGAGTCACTGTTCCCCGGGCTGCTCGAGGACATGGTGGCCGCGGGCGTGCCGATGCTGGAGAACCGGCCCGACTGCATTCATTTCGGCGCGGCCGGTCACACCCTGGGCACCCACCACCGACTGCAGGACGAGTTCACCGCCTACGTGCCGAGCCGACCGCACCTGGAGTGGCAGATCCGGCGCAGGGCGCTGGCCATCGAGAACGTGACACTGGTCCGGGAGGCCGTCGACGAGCCGGTGTTCGACGGCCACCGGGTCACCGGGGTCGCGGTCAACGGCTCGACGGTCGACGCCGACCTGGTGGTCGACGCCACCGGGCGCGGCACCCGGCTTCCAGCGTGGTTGTCGCAGTGGGGTTTCCAGCGTCCACGTGAAGACACCGTCGACGTCGGCATCGCCTACGCCACCCATCAGTTGCGCATCCCCGAGGACCTGCTGCAGGAGAAGGTGGTGGTCGCCGGCGCCTCCCGTGAGGAGCCCGTCGGGCTGGGCATGCTCTTCTACGAGGACGGAACGTGGGGGTTGACGACGTTCGGCACCGGAAAGGTGGAGCCGCCCAAGAATTTCGGCGAGATGTGCGCATTGGCCGACCGCATCCTGCCCGCGCCGATGGCCGAGGCGATCCGGCAGGGCGAGCCGATCGGCGAGGTTGCCTTCCACAAGTATCCGACCAGCCGGTGGCGCCGCTACGACAAGCTGGACCGCTTCCCGGCCGGGATCGTGCCGTTCGGCGACGCGGTGGTCAGCTTCAATCCGACGTTCGGTCAGGGCATGACGATGACGTCGCTGCAGGCGGGCCATCTGCGCCGGGCGCTGCAGACACCGACGCAGGACCTGGCCGGCACGCTGAGTCAGGCCACCGCGAAGACGACGTACCCGGTGTGGACGATGAACGCGATCGGCGACCTGACGTTGCACAGCGCCCAGGCGACCGGTCCGGTGCCGTGGTGGTACCAGCCGGTGGGTTCGCTGTTCGACCAGTTCCTCGGCGCTGCGGAGACCGATCCCGTTCTGGCGGAATGGTTTCTGCGCAGATTCAGCCTGTTGGACACGCTGTGGATGGTGCCACCGGTCAAGCTGGTCGGCCGCACGGTTCGCCACAACATGAAGCTGTGGGTGGCCGAGAAGCGGTCTAGATCCCGACAGTCACGCGAAACAGTCGCGTCGGCTGCTGCGCCTCCAACCTGATCGGGCCGTCATCGGCGGCGATCCACGCCGCGGCCCCGCGTTCGAGCACCACCGCAGTGGCCTTGGCGTGCACGGTGGCCGAGCCCTCGGTGCACAGCAGGATCTGCGGGCCGTCGTGCAGGGTGGGCGCGTCGATCTCGTGTCCGAGGTTGTCCCCGTCGACCTGAAGTACCGACACCGCGAACTCCGGCGCCGGCGTCTTGTAGACGAGTTCTGCTCCGTCCCTGACAGATTCGGGCCGGACCACGATGTCGTGGACCGAGCGGAAGTCGAGGACCCGCAGCAGTTCGGGGACGTCGACGTGTTTGGGCGTGAGGCCACCGCGTAACACGTTGTCGGAGTTGGCCATCACTTCGACACCCACGCCGTTCAAGTAGGCGTGCAGATTTCCTGCGGGCAGGTAGATGCCCTCACCCGGGGCCAGCGTCACCCTGTTCAACAACATCGACGCGAGCACACCCGCGTCGCCCGGATAGCGCTCGCCGAGTTCGAGAACCGTCCTGGCCTCGGCGGCGAACTCGTGTTCACCGGAGCGCACGTAGGCGATGGCGCCATCGAGGACCGCAGGCACCAATCTGTCGAGATCCGGCTGGGGACAGGTGATCCACGTCGTGAACAGCGCGCGTAGGCCGTCGGCGTCGGACTGCCCGCACAACAGGTTCACGAACGGCTCCAGCACCCCGGGCGCCAGCGCGCGCATCAACTCGACGGTGCGCGCCGCGGGCCGGAAGCCTGCCAGGGCCTCGAATTCGGTGAGCGCCACCAGCAGTTCAGGCTTGTGGCTGCGGTCGCGATAGTTGCGCGTCGGCGCCGAGACGGGCAGGCCCATCCGGTCCTCGCGGGCGAATCCTTCGATCGCCTGCTCGGTGCTCGGGTGCGCCTGCAGGGACAACGGTTCGTCGGCGGCGAGAACCTTCAGCAGGAAGGGCAGCGTGTCGCCGAAGCGCCCGCGCACCACCGGGCCGAGTTCGCCCTCCGGGTCGGCGCGCAGCGCGTCGAGCAGGGACTGCTCGCCGTCGTCGGTCTTCAACCAGGCCGGGTCCCCGGGATGGGCGCCGAACCACAGCTCGGCCTCAGGGTGCGCGGTCGGACTCGGCGCCCCGGTGAACTCGGCAATCGCGGTCCGCGAACCCCATGCATAGGTCCGCACCGCTCCCCTCAGCAGATGCACTTATCCTCAACCCCGTACGAGCCGCTGGTAGACCGCCGCCATCTCGATGCGGACCGCCAGCAGCGCCAACTGTTGCTCAGGACGCGCGGCTCCGGGCACAAGTGCTGAACCCGGGACGCCCTGATCCCCCTGTGTTGCTGAATCCTCTGAATCGTCTGTTGCGTCGTTGGAATTGACCACGTTCACGTCATCGAAACCCTTGAGCCGCGCGGTGACGGCGGGCAGGTCGGCGTCGGTCGTCAGCACGATAGTGCGCGTCCGCTGCGGCATCGGTCCGTCGATCTCCTCGTCGTGGAAGATCGACAGCGCGTTTACGCCATCGGATCCGCGGCCCCACCCCGTCCCGATGGCGACCAGCGCGTCGGCCAGCCCGACCGCGGCCACCGTCTTGAGGGCGACGCGCAGCATGATCGTGCTCGCGTGCCGGGCCAGCGCCATCGTGGCCGCGGAGTCTCCGGCGAACGCGACGTCGCGGCCCACCAGGCGCTCGGCCAGCGCCTTGGCCGGGTTGGTGAAAAGCTCCCGACCGGCGCTGTTGCGGAATGCCTCGGCGTCCAGCGCGTCGGCCATCGCCTCGAGGTCCACGCGGTTGCCGGGGGTGATCACCTGCAGCACGGCCAGCCCGGCAGCCAGGTAGCGGACCATGGTGAAGTCGTCGGGCACGTGCAGCCGCGGCGGCAGCGCCACCGAACGGCCGGCGGTCGCGTCGCGCAGCGGGCCCTCGTAGGGCGCCACCACCACCACGCGGGCACCACGGCGGACGCCCATCGCGGCGGCCGCGACGAGCGGCGGATCGCCGGGGTCGTCGCCGGCGAGGATCAACACGTCGAGGGCGCCGATCCACGGCGGCGCCTCGGAGGCGACGACGATGGGGGCGCCGACGGAGCCACCGAGTGCGGCGGCCAGCATCGTGCCCGCCGTCTCGGCGTTGCCGCGGCCGGCCACCCAGACAACGGTGCGGGGAGTCGAGTCGGACCGGACTGCGTCCAGCTCTCCTTCAGCGAGCGCCGACGCGATGGCACGCACCTGGGCGCCAGCCATCGACGCGCCACGCAGCAAACCCATTCGATCGGCCGCCAGCAGGGCGTCCGTATCGTCGAGGTCGACCACCGCAGCCGATGTCTGGCTGGGGTTCACGTCAATTCCCTTGCGTCCCTTGCGCCCTTTGCGCCCGCGGCGACATGGCGGCCGATCTCGTCGACGATCTCGGTGACCGCCTCCGGAGTGCGGGCCTCCACGTTGAGACGCAGCAAAGGCTCCGTATTGGACATCCGCATGTTGAACCAGGTGCCGTCGCCGAGGTCGACGGTGACGCCGTCGAGGTGGTCGAGCGCCTGCACGCGGTCACCGAAGGACTGCAGCACGGCGTCCACGATGGCCGGTGCGTCGGTGACGGTGAAGTTGATCTCGCCGGAGGCTTCGTAGCGTTGGTAGTCGGCCATCAGGTCCGACAGCGGGCGGTCCTGTTCGCCGAGGGCGGCCAGCACATGCAGCGCGGCCAGCATGCCGGAGTCCGCACCCCAGAAGTCGCGGAAGTAGTAGTGCGCGGAGTGCTCGCCGCCGAAGATGGCCCCGGTCTCGGCCATCAGCCCCTTGATGTAGGAATGCCCGACCCGGGACCGTACCGGCGTGCCGCCGCGCTCGCTGACCAGCTCCGGCACCGCGCGGGAGGTGATGAGGTTGTGGATGACGGTGGCGCCGATCTCGCGCTTGAGCTCACGCGCAGCGACGAGCGCGGTGACCGCCGACGGCGACACCGCCTGACCCAACTCGTCGACGACGAAGCAGCGGTCAGCGTCACCGTCGAAGGCCAGCCCGATGTCGGCACCGGTCTCCAGCACGTAGGCCTGCAGGTCGACGAGGTTGGCCGGTTCCAACGGGTTGGCTTCATGGTTGGGGAAGGAGCCGTCGAGTTCGAAGTACAGCGGCGACAACGTGATCGACGGGATCACGCCGAGGACCGCGGGGGTGGTGTGGCCGGCCATGCCGTTGCCGGCGTCGACGGCGACCTTGAGTGTGCGCTGGCCTCCGACGTCAACCAGCGAGCGCAGGAAATCGCCGTAGTCGGCGAGGACGTCGCGCTCGGAGACGGAGCCACGCGCGCCGTCGTGATCGGGGACGCCGGCGATGACGTCGTCGCTGATGACGGTCAGCCCGGTGTCCTTGCCGACCGGCTTGGCGCCGGCGCGGCACAGCTTGATGCCGTTGTAGGCGGCGGGGTTGTGGCTGGCGGTGAACATCGCGCCCGGGCAGTCCAGCAGACCGGAGGCGAAGTAGAGCTGATCGGTGGAGGCCAGTCCGATGTGGACGACGTCGAGGCCCTGCGCCACCACGCCCTCGGCGAACGCCTTGGCGAGTGCCGGCGAACTCTCCCTCATGTCGTGGCCGATGACCACCTGCCGGGCGCCGTCGCGGACCAGCCGGGCGAACGCGGCGCCGACCTCGGAGACGAACTGCTCGTCGATCTCGTCGCCCACGAGGCCACGCACGTCATACGCTTTGATGACGCGCTGTACCGCCTCTGCGGGCCGAGACATAGGGCTCCCTACGACTGAAGAACTGTTGGAGCCAGCCTAGCCGTCGAGTGCGATGTCCACGCCGCGCTCTTTCGCCGGAATGGCATTCCAGCAGAAGAAGTGCGAGTGCCGACCTGCTGGAATGCCGTTTCGGCGAAAAAGGGGGTCAGTCGGCGGGGTCGGGGAGCACCCGAAGGTGTCCGCGACGGCGACCGTTCGTCTCGGGTCGTCGCGCCGACGGCGCCATCAGCGCGCCGCCGTGGGCGCCGGTGACCGGATCGGAGAACCCCACAGTGAAGCCCGCCACGGGCCCCGCGCCGAAGGCGGCACCGTCGCGGCCTTCGCGCACCGCATCGGCAAGGGCGATCAGGTCGTCGTCGTCGGGGTTGGCCGGCAGCGGCCCGGCGTGGCGGACAAGCTCCCACCCGCGGGGGGCGGTGATGCGCCCGGCGTGCAGCACACACAGGTCCCACGAGTGCGGCTCGGACACGGTGGCCAGTGGGCCCACTACGGCTGTCGAGTCGGAATAGACGAAGGTGAGCGTCGCGACCGCATAGTGAGGGCACCCAGGCCGGCAGCAGCGACGGGGAACATTCACAGCGAGAGGTTATCGTGCACGATCGCCCGCATGGCGGCTGACACGCGCACCCGCAGGCCGCCCGATTCCCAACCGTTACGATCATTTTCGTGACCGGCCTCAATAACCGGGGCTCCCGGCGGGGCCGCGAGATGCGTGGGCCGCTGCTCCCCCCCACCGTTCCGGGCTGGCGCAGTCGTGCAGAGCGTTTCGACATGGCGGTCCTGGAGGCGTACGAACCGATCGAGCGGCGTTGGCACGAGCGGGTGTCGACGCTGGACGTGGCGGTCGACGAGATCCCCCGGATCTCACCGAAGGACCCTGACAGTGTGCAGTGGCCACCGGAGGTCGTCGCCGACGGGCCGATCGCGCTGGCCCGGCTCATTCCTGCTGGTGTCGACGTCCGCGGTAACTCCACACGGGCGCGAGTTGTGTTGTTTCGCAAGCCGATCGAGCGACGGGCCAAGGACACCATCGAGCTGACCGAGCTGCTTCACGAATTACTGGTGGCGCAGGTGGCCACCTATCTTGGCGTCGAGCCGTCCGTGATCGACCCGACGCTGGATGAGGATTAGGGTCTAGCGCTGCGCGTTGCCGCCCCGATTGGGAGGGGCGCACGCATGAAGGGGCCTCAGATGATGCCGCGCTTGATGCGCCGGCGCTCCCGCTCGGACAGACCGCCCCAGATGCCGAAGCGCTCGTCGTGGGCCAGTGCGTAGTCGAGGCATTCGTCCTTTACCTCGCAGCCCAAGCAGATCCGCTTCGCCTCACGAGTCGAACCGCCCTTTTCGGGGAAGAACGCCTCGGGGTCGGTCTGAGCGCACAGTGCACGCTCCTGCCACTGGTCTTCCAGAGTTTCCTGGTCGACCTCGATGTGGTCGGGCACCAAGGGCACCAAACTCAGATTGGGCCGCCCGCTCCCTGCCATCGGCATCGGCCCGGTCTGGATGTGCGGTGCACTTCCAACCGACCCGAGGAGCCTGCTGTCGAACGGTGCCGCGTCGCCGAAATCGGCCTGCTCATAAGCCATGTTCCCCTCCTTAATGGTCTCGTCGATCCGTGTATGTCAGCCCCACACTTGCCATGTGCGACCGTCCCTATTCGAACAAGTGATCGAATCTCGGTCTGCGACACCGCAACCGGCCGGCTAACCGCGAAATGACACTGGTGTGATTACACACGCGTTAGCTGCATCGGTCAAGCGCTAGAACAGGAATTCATACCATTCCGTGACCGGAATTCGGCGCGTCGCGCTGTGGCGTGTCTATCACCCTCCCACCCGCCACCCGGTCACTCTCCCGCCCGCCACCCGGTCACCCTCCCACCCGCCACCCGGCCCCCCTGCCTGCCCCGGGGAACCCATCGACTCCCAACGGCCTAGTCTCGGTCGGTGTGAAGGTCACGGTTCTGGTCGGCGGCGTCGGCGGCGCGCGCTTCTTGTTGGGAGTGCAACACCTGTTGGGGCTGGGGCAATTCGGTTCTGACGATACCGGTGATCATGAAGTGACTGCTGTGGTCAACATCGGCGACGACGCGTGGATGTTCGGAGTCCGCATCTGTCCGGACCTCGATACCTGCATGTACACCCTGGGCGGCGGCATCGACCCCGAGCGCGGCTGGGGGCACCGCAACGAAACCTGGCACGCCAAGGAGGAACTCGCCGCCTACGGAGTCCAGCCCGACTGGTTCGGGCTTGGCGACCGGGATTTGGCAACACATCTGGTGCGCACCCAGATGCTGCGGGCCGGCTATCCGCTGTCGCAGGTGACCGAGGCGTTGTGCCGACGTTGGTCTCCCGGCGCGCGTCTGTTGCCCGCCAGTGACGACCGCAGCGAGACCCACGTCGTGATCACCGATCCCGATGACGGCGAGAAGCGTGCGATCCACTTCCAGGAGTGGTGGGTGCGGCATCGGGCCAAAGTGCCTACGGACAGTTTCGCGTTCGTGGGCGCCGAGAACGCGACCGCCGGCCCCGGCGTCACCGAGGCGATCGAGAGCGCAGACGTCGTCCTGATCGCCCCGTCCAACCCGGTGGTGAGCATCGGCGCGATCCTGGCCGTCGGTGGTGTCCGCGCAGCGTTGCGCACCACCGCAGCCCCGGTGATCGGCTACTCCCCCATCATCGCCGGAAAGCCCTTGCGCGGCATGGCCGACGAATGCCTGTCCGTCATCGGTGTGCCGAGCACCTCGGAAGGGGTGGGGGCGCACTACGGAGCCCGGTCGGCGACGGGCATCCTCGATGGCTGGCTCGTGCACGAGGGCGACGACGCTTCGGTCGCCGGCGTCGACGTCCGACCGGCACCTCTGTTGATGAGCTCGCCCGCCGCGACGGCCGAGATGGTGCGGGCCGGAATGGATCTGGCAGGGGTGTCTCCGTGAGTGACCACGGCACGTCCGCCCCGGTGGAGCTGCTGCCCGTCGCAGGGCTGCCGGAGTTCCGGCCGGGCGACGATCTGGCCGCGGCCATCGCCGAGGCCGCGCCGTGGTTGCGTGACAACGACGTCGTGGTAGTCACGTCAAAGGTGCTGTCCAAGTGCGAGGGACGCATGGTCGACGCCCCCGCCGACCCCGAGCTGCGGGATATCCTGCGGCGCAGGCTGATCGACGGTGAAGCAGTGCGGGTGCTGGCTCGAAAGGGCCGGACCCTGATCACCGAGAACGCGTTGGGCCTGGTGCAGGCTGCTGCGGGGGTGGACGGATCCAATGTCGACTCCCACGAACTCGCCCTTCTCCCTGTGGATCCCGATGGGAGTGCCGCGGCGTTGGTGGCGGCCCTGCGGGAGCGTCTCGGTGTCACGGTGGGGGTGGTCGTCACCGACACGATGGGACGAGCGTGGCGCACCGGCCAGACGGACGTCGCGATCGGCGCAGCCGGGCTGACGGTGCTGCACGGTTATGCGGGCGAACACGACGAGCACGGCAACGAATTGATCGTGACCGAGATCGCGGTCGCCGACGAGATCGCCGCGGCCGCCGATCTGGTCAAGGGAAAGTTGACGGCCGTCCCGGTGGCGGTGGTGCGGGGACTGACGCTGCATGACGACGGATCCAACGCCCGCACGCTGGTGCGCGCCGGCGACGAGGACCTCTTTTGGCTGGGCACCGAAGAGGCGATCGCTCTTGGACGTTCGCAGGCCCAACTGCTGCGGCGGTCGGTGCGTGCGTTCAGCGACGACCCCGTCGCGCCCGATCTCATCGAGGCCGCCGTCGCCGAGGCGCTGACCGCACCTGCGCCGCATCACACCCGGCCGGTGCGGTTCGTCTGGGTACAGGATGTCGCTCTGCGGCGTGGCCTGCTCGACTCGATGAAGGATCGGTGGCGCGCCGACCTCAGCGGCGACGGCCGCGACCCCGATGCCGTCGAACGTCGCGTGCAGCGCGGCCAGATTCTCTACGACGCACCCGAATTGGTGATTCCGTTCATGGTCCCCGACGGCGCGCACACCTATCCCGATGCGGCGCGTACCGCCGCCGAGCACACGATGTTCACGGTGGCGGCCGGGGCGGCGGTGCAGGCGCTGCTCGTCGCGCTCGCGGTGCGTGACGTGGGCAGCTGCTGGATCGGGTCGACGATCTTCGCCCCCGATCTGGTGCGTTCGACGCTGTCACTGCCCGATGATTGGGAGCCGTTGGGAGCCATCGCGATCGGCTACCCCGCTGCTGCCCTAGGCCCGCGCGAGCCGGTGCCCACCGATGGCCTGCTGGTGCGCAAGTGAGCCTGCACCGGTCCGCGGTGGACACGCTGAGCGCGTGGCGCCCAGTCGATCCCGCCCAGGACACGCTGCGGTATGCCGTGATGTCCTTTCTCCATGCGCGCGAGGACGCCTGTCTGCGGGAGTGTGTGCCGGGCCATATCACCGGTTCGGCGCTGGTGCTCGATCACAGCGGCAGCCACGCGTTGTTGACCCTGCATCCGCGGTTCGGCCGCTGGCTGCAGCTGGGCGGTCACTGCGAACCCGACGACGCCACGCTCGTCGCCGCGGCGTTGCGGGAGGCGACCGAGGAGTCGGGGATCGCGGACCTGATCATCGATCCCACCCCGGCGGCGCTGCACGTGCATCCGGTCACCTGCTCGCTGGGGGTGCCGACCCGTCATCTCGACGTGCAGTTCGTGGTGCACGCTCCGAAGGGCGCCGAGATCGAGCGCAGTGACGAATCGCTGGATCTGCGGTGGTGGCCGCTGGACGATCTACCTGACGACAGCGACTTCGGCCTCACCCAGCTTGCCGCGGCCGCCGCCGCGAGAAGAGCCGCCGCGGAATAGCGTTCCTGGCTGCGATTTCGAGTTATCCACAGCCCTGGATTCTCACTCGCGAACAGGCGGTCCGCACACTGCATGCTTTTCGCATGGAGGATGTGATCATCGGATCTGAGGCCGTCATCGCGGGAACCGTCACGCGCGGAGAGCTGCGATGGAACTACCGGTCGATCTTTCCGGACATCTACGTGCCAAAGACCATTGAGCCGACGCTGGCGCACCGAACCAAGGGCGCATGGCTGTGGTCGCGGCGTCGCGGAGTGATCACCGGGCAAGCGGCCTCTGCGCTCCACGGCGCCAAATGGATCGACGACGACACACCGGTCGAGGTTCTGTGGTCCAACAACCGCTACCCCGACGGCGTCATCGCTCGCCGTGAACGCATTGCACCCGGCGAGATCACGCGCATCGACGGTATTCCCGTCGCAACCCCGGCCCGGACCGCACTCGACCTGGGTCGCCAACTGCCCCGTGGTGAAGCAGTGGCTCGCCTCGACGCTCTCGGGCAGGCCACCGATGTCGCCGCTGCCGACATCCTCGACCTCACCCATCGCTACCCGGGCACCAACGGAGTCCGTCGGTGTCGCGAGGCCGTCGACCTGATGGACGCCGGCTCGCAGTCGCCGCAGGAAACCCGGGTGCGACTCCTCCTGATCGACAACGGATATCCGCGACCCGAAACCCAGATACCCGTGCTCGACGACTACGGGTACCCGTTCGCACACCTCGACATGGGGTGGCGGGACCTAAAGATCGCGGTGGAGTACGACGGAGAGCACCACCGCACCAACACCGATCAATACCGCTGGGACGCGCGGCGACTGCGCATGATCATGGCTTTGCGCTGGATACACATCAGGGTGATCGCCGGGGACCGCGACTACGAGGTCCTCCAGCGTGTGAGAGCCGCCTGGGCGCAGCGCGAAAGAGAAGCCATGGCTGTAAAACTGCCCGCTTAGCGACCAGGAACGCTATTCCGCGGCAAAAGGCGAAAGGCAAATCAGACGTCGGTGGAGAAGCGGATGCCGCCGTCGGGAATCGAGATGCCGGGCCACACCCGCGCGCCACGCAGCAGTTCGCAGCGTGCGCCGATGTGGGCGCCGTCGCCGATGACCCCGTCGCGGATCAGCGCCCGCGGCCCGATCCGCGCGCCGAAACCGATGATCGATCGCTCGATGACGGCCCCGGCTTCCACCCGCACACCGTCGAAGATCACCGCCCCGTCCAGCCTGGCGCCCGCGGCGATCTCGGCCCCGCGGCCGATCACCGTGCCACCGATCAGCAGTGCACCCGGCGCCACGCCCGCCCCGTCGTGCACCAGCGATTCGCCGCGCTGGCCCTTGAGCGCAGGCGACGGCGCGATGCCACGCACCAGATCGGCGGAGCCCCGCACAAAGTCCTCCGGTGTGCCCATGTCACGCCAGTAGGTCGCGTCGACATAGCCGCACACCCGCAGCCCGTCCGCCAACAGACCGGGGAACACCTCACGCTCCACCGACAGCGCCCGCCCCTTCGGGATCCTGTCGATCACCGCGCGATTGAACACATAGCAGCCCGCGTTGATCTGGTCGGTCGGCGGATCCTGCGTCTTCTCCAGGAAGGCGGTCACGACGCCTTCGGAATCCGTTGGCACACAACCGAATGCGCGGGGATCACCGACACGCACCAGGTGCAGCGTGACGTCAGCGCCTTGGGACGAGTGCGAATCCAGAAGCGCGCGCAGGTCGCAGCCGGACAGCACGTCGCCGTTGAACACCACCGCGGTGTCATAGCGCAGCCGAGACGCGACGTTGGCGATGCCGCCGCCGGTGCCCAGCGGTTCGTTCTCCACGACGTAGTCGATCTGCAGTCCGAGCTTGGAGCCGTCGCCGAACTCGGACTCGAACACCGATGCCTTGTACGACGTGCCCAGGATGACGTGCTCGATGCCGGCGTCGGCGATCCGTGACAGCAGATGCGTCAGGAACGGCAGCCCCGCGGTCGGCAGCATCGGTTTAGGTGCGGACAGGGTCAGCGGACGAAGGCGCGTGCCCATCCCTCCGACCAATACGACAGCATCGACTTCTGCTGGATTGACCATCAGGGCCGTCCTTTCGCCTCCGCACGTCGAGATTTGAGAGAACTACGCACGACAAGACTCGAACGCGCCCCCAAAGCCCCCCGAAACGCCCACCGTAGCGGTGCCTGCCACCACTTCGGATACCGATCTGCGAGGAAAGTGTAGGTGCTGACGTGGTGTGCTGCCAGGTTGCGGGCTGGATCGCGACCGGTGGAGTGGCCTTTGGCGTGCAACACCTCCGCTGAGGGCACGTAGACGTTCTGCCAGCCGGCCCGCCCCAGCCGATCTCCCAGGTCGACGTCTTCCATGTACATGAAGTAGCGCTCGTCGAATCCCGTCACCTCGGAGAAGGCGGCGGTACGCAGCAACAGGCAGGATCCTGACAGCCAGCCGACGGCCCGTTCGCTGGGGTCGGTGCGCTCCTGGCGGTAGACCGCCGTCCACGGGTTCGACGGCCACACCGGCCCGATCACCGCGTGCATGCCGCCCCGGATGATCGACGGCAGGTGCCGCGCCGACGGGTACACCGAGCCGTCCGGGTCGCGGATCAGCGGACCCAGCGCGCCGGCGCGGGGCCACCGACCGGCAGCCTCGAACAGCAGGTCGATGCTGCGTGGCCCCCATTGCACGTCGGGGTTGGCCACGATGAAGTAGTCCGGCGACGAGCCGAGGACGTACTCGGTGACGGCGCGGTTGACGGCGGTGCCGTAGCCGAGGTTGCCGCCGGTGCGCAGCAGTGTGACGTTCGGATAGCGGGCGACGGCCTCCTCGGGTGCGCCGTCGGTGGAGCCGTTGTCGGCCATGATGACGGTCACCGGGCGGTCGGTGGCGTGCGCGAGAGTGGCCAGGAACCGGTCCAGGTGCGGGCCGGGCGAGTACGTCACCGTCACGACGAAGAGTTCGTCGCTCACGCGGGCGCTGTCCATCTCACGGCGTCGAGGGTAGCGGCCCGGCCGCCGCGATCGCCTCGGCCAACGCGTCCCGCCAGGGTCGCAGCGGCGTCAATCCTGCCGCCGCGGACTTGACCTCTGAGAGCACCGAGTACGGCGGTCGCGGCGCCGGGCGGGGATGTTGGTCACTGCCCACCGGCCGGACGCGGTCCACGTCGGCCCCCAACTCGGAGAAGATCGCCTGCGCCTGTTCGAACCGGCTGGCCCCGCCGGTGTTGGCGGCGTGCAGCACGGGCTCGCGGATGGAACTGTCGGCGATCTGCAACAACGCCGCGCAGAGATCGCCGACGTAGGTCGGTGAGCCGATCTGGTCGGCCACTACGTCGACGGTGTCTTCCGACTCCAGCGCCGCCCGGCGGATCACCGCGGCGAAGTCGGTTCCGTCGCCGCCTTCGTAGATCCACGCGGTGCGCACGATCCGGGCGTCGGGCATGGCGGACAGCGCCGCGAATTCGCCGGCGAGTTTGGTCCGGCCGTACACGCTCAATGGCCCGGTCTCGTCGTCGATGTCGTAGGGCCGCGCGGGCTCGCCCTCCGGAAACGCGCCGCTGAACACGTAGTCGGTGGACAGGTGGATGAAACCGGCGCCGGCGCGGGCGCACGCCTGGGCGAGGTTTTCGGGTCCGGTGACGTTGACGGCGTAGGCGCGGTCGGGGTCGGCCTCGGCGGCGTCGACCTTGGTGAAGCCGGCGCAGTTGACCACGACGTCGTCGGCGGCGATGAAACGCTCGGCAGCCGCAGCGTCGGTAATGTCGCATTCCGACGACGTCAGCGCTACCACGTCACGTCCCTGTTCACGGGCTTGACCTGCCAACACTCGCCCGACGAGCCCCCCGGCTCCTGTGATCACGATGCGGCCGGTCATGGCTACGAGTTTGGCACGCCGACCGCGGCTACCCGATCCCAGGGCCGCTCGCCAGTAGCCTGGTCAAATGCCTGCTGCTCACCTCATGCGTGTCATTGCCGTGGCCGCAGCAATGGCCGTCGTCGTGACCACCGGGGTCGCATGGGGCAAGATCCGCTCGTTCGAATCCGGCATCAACCACATCAATCCCGTCGCGCTCGGTGGCGGCGGCGAGGACGGCGCGATCGACATCCTGCTGGTCGGGTTGGACAGCCGCACCGATGCGCACGGCAATCCGCTGTCCGCCGACGAACTTGCGACGCTGCGCGCCGGCGACGACGAGTCCACCAACACCGACACGATCATCCTGATCCGGATCCCGAACAACGGGGAGTCGGCGACGGCGATCTCCATTCCCCGCGACTCCTACGTGGAGGCGCCGGGCATCGGCAAGATGAAGATCAACGGAGTGTACGGCTCGGTGCATCTGGAGGAGATGAAGCAGCTCGTCGAGGTGGAGGGCGAGGACCCGACCGTCGCCGAGCCAGAGGCCACCGCGGCGGGCCGCGAAGAGCTGATCAAGACCGTCGCCAACCTGACCGGCGTCACCGTCGACCATTACGCCGAGATCGGTCTGCTCGGGTTCGCGTTGATCACCGACGCCCTCGGCGGTGTCAATGTCTGCCTCAATGAGGCTGTCTACGAACCACTTTCGGGTGCCGACTTCCCCGCAGGCTGGCAGAAGCTGGACGGGCCGCAGGCGCTGAGCTTCGTGCGGCAGCGTCACGACCTGCCCCGCGGCGACCTGGACCGGGTGACCCGCCAGCAGGCCGTGATGGCGTCGCTGGCGCACGAGGTGATCTCCAGCAAGACGCTGTCGAGCCCGGCAACGCTGAACCGGCTGGAGCAGGCCGTGCAGCGGTCGGTGGTGCTCTCCGACGGCTGGGACATCATGGAGTTCGTCGATCAGTTGCAGAAGCTCGCCGCCGGCAATGTCGCCTTCGCCACGATCCCGATCCTCGAGGAAGCCGGCTGGAGCGACGACGGCATGCAGAGCGTGGTCCGGGTGGACCCGTCGGAGGTGAAGGACTGGGTCTCCGGCCTGCTGACCGACCAGGACGAGGGCAAGACCGAGGAGTTGGCCTACAGCCCCGACAAGACCACGGTCGAGGTCATCAACGACTCCGAGGTCAACGGCTTGGCCGCCGCGGTGTCCCACGTGTTGTCGGGCAAGGGCTTCACGCCCGGCAATGTCGGCAACAACGAGGGCCCCAAGGTGACCAGCAGCCAGGTGATGGCCGCCAAGGTCGACGACCTCGGCGCCCAGGCGGTCGCGACGGACCTCGGCGGCTTGCCGGTGGTCGAGGATTCGTCGATTCCGCCGGGTGCGGTGCGGGTGGTGCTCGCAGACGACTACGTCGGGCCCGGTGCGGGTCTGGATGGCACCGACGTCATGGTGACGGACCCGTCCTCGGACTACTCGCAGATGGCTGCCGCGCCCGCGCCGTCGCCGATCATCACGGCCGGCTCCAACGACCCCGAGTGCGTCAACTGACGTGATCACCGTCAGCTCGGCCATTCTGGATCCGCTGATGGCCGCCAACCCGGCGGGCCCGCGCATCACCTTCTACGACGACGCCACCGGTGAGCGCATCGAGCTCTCGACCGCGACGCTGGCCAACTGGGCGGCCAAGACCGCCAACCTGTTGCGCGACGAGATGGGCGCCGAGCCGGGCAGTCGGGTCGCGGTGCTGCTGCCGGCGCACTGGCAGACGGTGGCGGTGCTGTTCGGCATCTGGTGGATCGGTGGCGAAGTGGTGCTCGACGGCTCGGGCGCCGACATCGCGCTGTGCACGGCCGATCGCCTCGACGAGGCCGACGCCGCCGTGGGTACCGGCGAGATCGCGGTGCTGTCGCTCGACCCGTTCGGCAAGCCGGTGCCCGACCTTCCGGTTGGGCTGACGGATTACGCGACGGCGGTGCGGGTGCACGGTGATCAGATCGTGCCGGAGGCCAACCCCGGTGCGGCGCTCGACGGCCGGTCGGTGGACGACGTGCTCGCGGCGGCGCGGGAGGTGGCCGCGGCTCAGGGGTTGACGGGCGCCGACCGGATCATGTCGTCGGCGCCCTGGGTGACTGCCGATGACGTGATCGAGCACCTGCTGGCGGCGTACGTCGTCGGGGCGTCGGTGGTGCACGTGGCCAACCCCGATCCCGGTCTGCTGGACCGGCGGCGGGTGGCGGAGAAGACGACGCGGGGCTGAATCCCCGGATTAGTCCCTTTCGTCAATCCAGTCCCACAGAAAACTCACGTCAACCGGACGGTTCAGCGAAGCCCAGTCCGTCTAAGCGTTTCCATCGTGTCATTTAGAGATCGTTGACGATTAGTTCATCCCGACCTTATAGTTCGTAGAGATCAGGCTGCTTTCAGCTTCGGCCCGCCACTCGGCAAAGGCCAGGCGACTCCAGTTCTGGCAAAGCGGGGCCCTTGCGAATTCAATGACAAGGACCTCGTCGCAAGGGGGGCCGCCGATGGAGTCGACCATTACCGCAGCAGTGATAGTCCTCGCGCTGAGCGCGTGGCACCTCCACAACCGTCGCCACCCCGGCTGGCGGGCCAGTGATCAGGGACGCTTCCTCGTGCTCTGCGGATATTCGCTGGTCGCGATCGCCGCCTACTGGTTGGGGACGGCGCCGACTGCGACCACCTGGGAATGGGCGCTGGGCAACCTGTGGGCGCTCGCCGCCATGCTGGCCTTTGTTTCGGGCTTCGAAATGCTCAATCGCACGACAGCGGAGCACGCCGAGCGGGCGCAGGTGTTTGAGACGGTCGACGCGTCGACAGGCGCGGTTCCGCCGAGAATGTGATCGGTCCGTTCGGCGAAGTCTTTTGCTGTAATGCTGCGTGGCATTTAATGTCGGCGCGGTGAATCGCACTCCGCTGGACGTCCAATCGCTGCGCTCCTCCTCGGCGGGCGGTGCGTGGCGGCGTGTCGATGTGGTCGAGCAGACCGGGTCGACGAACGCCGACCTGATCTCGCGTGCGGCCGCCGGCGAAGACATTTCGGGCGCGGTGCTGCTCGCCGAATTCCAGACGGCGGGGCGGGGCCGTCACGGCCGGAGTTGGTCGGCGCCCGCACGTTCGCAGATCTCGATGTCCGTCGGCGTCGACACCACCGGGGTCGCTCCCGACCGCTGGGGCTGGCTGCCGCTGCTGACCGGCCTGGCGGTCGCGCACACCGTCAGGGACCTCGGCGTCGACGCGGGCCTGAAGTGGCCCAACGACGTTCTGGTGGGCGGCGGCAAGTTGGCCGGGATTCTCGCGGAGGTGGCCGCGCCGGTCATCGTCGTCGGGCTCGGCCTCAACGTCAGCCTGACGGGCGACGAGTTGCCCGATCCGAATGCCGTGTCGCTGAGCATGCTCGGCCAGGACGTCGACCGCAACGACTTGGCGGTCAGGCTGCTGCAGGCCCTCGGCGACGGCCTGGGGCGCTGGCGCGCCGCGGATTCCACGCTGGCGTCCGACTACCGCAGTATCAGCACGACGATCGGCTCCCGGGTGCGTGCGCTGCTGCCCGGTGACTCCGAAATCGTTGGCGTGGCAACGGATATCGATGACGCAGGCCGGCTGCAGATCGACGAGGCCGGGACGACGGTGACGGTGTCGGCCGGTGACATCACCCATCTACGGCCGGCGACGGACTGAGGCTCAGCCTGCTGGTGTGCCGCCACCCTGCCCGCGGATCATTCCGTGGAGAAGGTCGACGATCTGCTGCTGGCCCGCGGCGACCGCATCGAACTTCCCGCGCATCTCGGTGAAACCCTGATCGACTTGTGCGAACCTCTGGTCGACGTGGTGGCGCAGGTCGACGAATTCCTGGCGGAGGTCGACGAAGTCCTGGCGCATGGCGTTAAAGCTCGCTGCAGTGGCCCTGCGGAAATCCCGGATTTCGCTGCGGAACTCGCTGACGTCACGATCGGCAGCGCCGGCGAGAACCCTCGCGGCCGCGGCGTCGCGCTCACTGCCCTGGACCCGACCAGTCAGATCGTGAACCTGATTCTCGAGAGCCTCGACACGCGGCTCAAGATCTCCAGACTCCATGAAGCGAGCCTACAAGTGATCGTCGACCGGAGAGCGCACTTGTTCCAGCGCTCGCCCTAGGCCCCAAGGTCCCACGCCGCCACGCCCCACGCCCTGCCGGCGCCACGGCCCACGCCCCGCTGGCTCCACGCCCCGCCACGCCCCACGCCCCGCCGAGCCGCGAGTGAGAAGCCAGGGCTGTGATCGGCCCAAAATCACAGCCCGGAACGCTATTTCGCGGGCGATGAGGCGGACGACGACGCGTGCGGGCGATGACGCGCGAGACGCAAGGCCTACTTCAGCAGGGCTCGGCTCATTACCACGCGCTGAATCTGGTTGGTGCCCTCATAGATCTGGGTGATCTTCGCATCGCGCATCATTCGCTCGACCGGGAAGTCGACGGTGTAGCCCGCGCCGCCGAACAGCTGCACGGCGTCGGTGGTGACCTCCATGGCGACATCGGAGGCCAGACACTTCGATGCCGCGGAGATGAACCCGAGGTTGCCCTCGCCCCGCTCGGCGCGCGCCGCGGCGCTGTAGACCATCAGCCGGGCCGCTTCGACCTTCATCGCCATGTCGGCGAGCATGAACTGCACCGCCTGGAAATCGGCGATGCTCTTGCCGAACTGCTTGCGGTCCTTGGTGTAGTCGATCGCCGCGTCCAACGCACCCTGGGCGATACCCACGGCCTGCGCGCCGATGGTCGGGCGGGTGTGATCCAGCGTCGCCAGCGCGGTCTTGAAACCGGTGCCGGGCTCGCCGATGATGCGGTCGCCGGGCACCCGGCAGTTCTCGAAGTACAGCTCGGTGGTCGGCGAGCCCTTGATGCCGAGCTTGCGTTCCTTCGGGCCGACGGAGAATCCCTCGTCGTTCTCGTGCACCATGAACGCCGAGATGCCGTTGGCGCCCTTGTCGGGATCGGTCACCGCCATCACCGTGTACCACGATGACTTGCCGCCGTTGGTGATCCAGCATTTGGTGCCGTTGAGAATCCAGTCGTCGCCGTCGGCCTTGGCGCGGGTGCGCATCGCCGCGGCGTCGGAGCCGGCTTCACGCTCCGACAGCGCGTAGGAGGCCATCGCCTCACCGGAGGCGAGCGACGGCAGCACCTGCTTCTTCAGCTCATCGGAGCCGCGAAGGATCAGGCCCATGGTGCCGAGCTTGTTGACCGCCGGGATCAGCGACGCGGACGCGTCGACGCGGGCGACCTCTTCGATGACGATGCAGGCGGCCACCGAGTCGGCGCCCTGGCCGCCGTACTCCTCAGGGACGTGCACGGCATTGAAGCCGGAGGCGACGAGCGCCTGCAGCGCTTCCTCCGGGAAGCGCGCGTTCTCGTCGACGTCCGCGGCGTGCGGCGCGATCTCCTTCTCCGACAGCGCCCGGATCGCGGTACGCAACTCCTGGTGCTCCTCAGGCAACTGGAACAAATCGAACGACGGATCTCCGGCCCAACTAGCCATCATCATCTCCTTGCTACTCGCCAGTAACTTTAGCGCGCTCGCAACGCCAGACGAAGCCGGGGCAATCCCTGCGCTCACAGGAAGTGCTCAGCCGCAGCGCGGTTGGCTCACACCCTCGATGGGTACCGTCGAAGACATGCAGGTTTTCATCGAGGGCCCGGCCTTCCGCCGAACTGCACATTGCGAGTGTGGCTGGAACGCTACTCCGCGCCGGTTACGCGCATCCGCAGTTGTCGACGCGGGCATGCACGCGGCGCAGACCGGCCACATCCAGCTCGCGGCTCCGATGCTCAGCGCCGAACCCGTCGTGGTGCTGCGCGCGTCCTGAGCACGACGGTTTGAAGCGTTTCGCGCACGCGTGGCGCTGTGAGCTGCATCACATTTTTCCTGCCCTCGTTGCCGCGACCAGCGGCCAAACGCCGCTTGATCTGCGTAACTGTCGTCGCCGACAATCGCTTAGCTGGCTACGCGCGAACTCCGATCAGTTGCTCGCTGAGCTCCCACAATCGCCGCGCCGACTCTGGGTCGACGGCGTGCGGCGCGACGCCGCGCAGCACGATCGGCTCGGTACCGAAGTCGATGTCCGCGGGGCCGTCCCCCTCCAGCGGGGCGATGTCATTGTCTTTCAGGTAGACACCGCCGATCTCGGCGAGCTGCGGATGGGTCGCCGCGAAAACGGTGGTGCTGGCCGCCTGCTGGAGCGTCTTCAGCTCACGGTCCGGGTCGATGATCGGCGCGCCGGCCTCGTCGATGATGCCCATCGCCCGCAGTTCGTCATCGCTGACCGACGGCGCCAGGTTGGTGCCGAAGGCGATCCCGGGATGTAGCGCGTAGCCGCGGATCCCGTATTCGGCCCATCGCCGGTCCAGCTCGACCGCGAACAGCACGTTGGCGGTCTTGGACTGCCCGTAGCCGAGCATGCCTTCGTACCCGTGCGCGAAATGCGGATCTTCCCAACGAATGTCAGACGCTCGGTGACCACCGGAGGACACGTTGACGACGCGGGCGCCGTTCGCGGCACGCAGCGCGGGCAGCAGTGCGAGCGTCAACTGGAAGTGACCGAGGTGGTTGGTCGCGAACTGCGCCTCATAGCCGCGACGGTCGCGCACCAATTCGCCGCCCATGATTCCGGCGTTGTTGATCAGCACGTGCAGCGGGCTGTCGACGCGGCGGGCGAACGCGTCGATCGAGTCCGGGTCGAGAAGGTCCAGTGCCCTGACGTCGACGCGCGCCAACCCGGCCAAGGCGTCGGCAGCGCGATCGGGGTGGCGGCAGCCGACGGTGACGGATGCGCCCGCCTTGCTCAGCGCGCGGGTGGTCTCGAGACCCAACCCCACGTGGCCACCGGTGACGACGATGTTCTTCCCCGACAGATCGATTCCGCGCACGACGTCGTCGGCGGTCGAGGCCGCGGTGAATCCGAACCCTCGGGGGTGTTGCTTGTGGGCCATGGAGTTTCTCCCTACCAGGAATTTCACAGTGCATTTATCGCCAATTGGCAGAAACTGCGTCGTATCTGAATTTTATCAGCAGCCTATTGGTATATGGTCATCAGTTTCTTAAAAAACCGCCTCTCAACTGCACTTATAACACGAAATTGTTATCGGAAACCACGCCTGTTGACAATTTCACGAATGGTCAAAATGCGGAAGCACGTGGCTGAATGCGGCGTTGGGACACGCATGACTGATACATCCTCTTCATCCGTGAATTACCGCTCTGCGCTCTTTCCGGGCGCCCCGCACATCGCCGGTACGGCGATGGCTTTCACCCCGCACCGCTATACCCAACAGGAAGTGGCGCGCGAGCTCACCGACTTCGCCGAACCTGGATTCGCCCGGTTCGCCGGTTCCAGCGGAGTCGACTTTCGCAATCTCGCGCTGCCGGTGGACCGCTACCCGCAGTTGACCGGGTTCACCGAGGCGAACGCCGCCTGCCTCGAGGTGGCGGCCGATCTCGGTGAACAGGCCGTTCGGTCGGCCCTCGCGTCCGCACACATCCGGCCCGACGAGGTCGACGCGATCGTGACGGTGTCCAGTACCGGCGTCGCGGTGCCGACCATCGACGCCCGGATCGCCTCTCGCCTCGGGCTGCGACCCGACGTCAAACGCCTGCCGCTGTTCGGCCTCGGGTGCGTGGCCGGAGCCGCCGGACTGGCCCGCGTGCACGACTATCTGCGGGGTTTCCCCGACCAGGTGGCCGTCCTGCTGTCAGTCGAGTTGTGCTCGTTGACCCTGCAGCGCGACGACACGTCGATCCCCGCACTGATCGGGGTGTGCCTGTTCGGCGACGGCGCCGCCGCGGTGGTGTCCACGGGGGCCGACCGGATTCCGGCCACGGCACATCAGGGACCGCGCGTCGTCGCGACCCGCAGCAGGCTGTTTCCCGGCACCGTCGACGTCATGGGGTGGAACGTCAGCTCCAGCGGATTCCAGCTGGTGATGTCGCGCGACGTCCCGCGGATGGCCCAGGACCACCTCGGCGACGAGGTCGACGACTTCCTCGCACACCACGGCTTGACCACCGCGGACATCTCGACATGGGTGTGTCACCCCGGCGGACCGAAGGTGCTGGACGCGATCGAGGACGCGGTGCACGTGCCCACCCAGGCGCTCCGTCACAGCTGGCGATCGATGCGCGACCACGGCAACATCTCGTCGGCGTCGGTCCTCGATGTCCTCGCGAGAACGATCGCGGAACCTCCGCCTCACGGCTCGTGGGGCCTGATGCTGGCGATGGGGCCGGGATTCAGCTTCGAGCTCCTGTTGCTGAGCTGGTAGGGGCGAGGAATGTACTACGCCTTCATTCTGCTGATCGGCGCCGAACGCCTTGTGGAGCTTGCGGTTTCGCGACGCAATGCACGCTGGTCGTTCGCCAACGGCGGCCGGGAGTTCGGCCGCGGGCACTACCCGGCGATGGTGAGTATGCATGCGCTGCTGCTGGTGTCGTGCATCGTCGAGGTCGCCACCTTGCACCGACCGTTCGTTCCGTGGTTGGGCTGGCCGATGGTGATCCTCGTCGCGGCGAGCACCGGCATGCGGTGGTGGTGTGTGGCCACGCTGGGTAAGCACTGGAACCCGCGCCTCATCGTGATCCCCGGGGCGGAGTTGGTTCGCCGCGGCCCGTACCGGTGGATCCACCACCCGAACTACACCGCGGTCGCCGTGGAGGTGGTGGCACTGCCGCTGGTGCACTCGGCATGGTTGACGGCCATTGTGTTCACCATCGCCAACGCCCTGGTGCTGCGAGTCCGAATCCACTCGGAGAACCTGGCACTCGGCTACGCCTAGCGAGCCAGTTGAGGCTGCATCCAGGGCGCGAAAGTGCGAGTGGAGCCCGCCCTGAGTGCAGCCTCAACGGGGGTTTTACTCCCCCAGCAACTGCTGACGCAGCGCCTCGTCCTTCTCTAGCACCATCTGCTCCAGCGAGGCCTGATAGGCCACCATCCGCTCCCGCAGCGCCGCGTCCGAGGAGCCGAGGATCCGCACCGCCAGCAGGCCGGCGTTACGCGCGCCGCCGATGGACACCGTCGCCACCGGAACCCCGGCCGGCATCTGCACGATCGACAGCAGCGAATCCAGCCCGTCCAATCGGGCCAGCGGCACCGGAACCCCGACGACAGGCAGCGGTGTCGCCGACGCGACCATGCCCGGCAGGTGCGCGGCCCCACCGGCGCCGGCGATGATCACCTCGATGCCGCGGTCAGCGGCGCCCTGCGCATAGGAGAGCATCCGCGCCGGCGTGCGATGGGCGGACACCACGCCCACCTCGAACGGCACCTCGAATTCGGCGAGCGCCTCGGCCGCCTCCGACATCACCGGCCAGTCGCTGTCACTGCCCATGATCAGGCCCACCCGAGCACTCATGCGTGAGAATCCCATCCGTCGGTCCACTGCGCGTGCGACAACCAGTGTGCCGCCCGCTCGGCCCGTTCCCGCAGCACATCGACGGTTTCACCGGCGCCGCCGACGATGTTGACGTGGCCGATCTTGCGGCCGGGCCGCTCCTGCTTGCCGTACAGATGCACCTTCGCCTCGGGCATTCGCGCGAACAGGTGGTGCACCCGTTCGTCCATCGACATCGTCGGGACCGGATCACCGCCAAGCACATTGCCCATCACCGTGAACGGTGTCAGCGGCGCGGTGTCACCCAGCGGATAGTCCAGCACCGCGCGGAGGTGCTGCTCGAACTGCGACGTGCGCGCCCCGTCCATGGTCCAGTGCCCGGAATTGTGCGGCCGCATCGCCAGCTCGTTGACCATCAGCTCACCAGAGACGGTCTCGAACAATTCGACCGCGAGCACCCCGACGACCCCCAACTCCGACGCCAGCCGCAGCGCCAATCCCGAAGCAGCGGAACCGAGTTCATCGGAAAGCCCAGGCGCAGGCGCCAGCACCGTCACGCAGATCCCGTCGCGTTGCACGGTCTCCACCACCGGCCACGCCGCACCCTGACCGAACGGTGAGCGGGCGACCAGCGCGGCCAGTTCGCGCTTCATCGCGACGCGTTCCTCGATCATCACCTCGACGCCGTCGGCCAGATAGCGCTGCACGATCTCACGGGCTTCCTCCGCGTCGGCAGCCATCACCACGCCGCGACCGTCGTAGCCGCCGCGCACGGTCTTGATGACCACCGGCCCGCCGATCTGCTCGGCGAAGGCCTCGGCCTCGCCGCCGGAGGACACCGCGGAAAAGCGCGGGACGGGCGCGCCGAGGGCTTCTAGCCGGCGCCGCATCGTCAGTTTGTCCTGGGCGTGGATCAGCGCTTCGGGGGGTGGTGCGACGTTGATGCCCTCGGCGACGAGCGTCTGTAAATGCTCCGTCGGGACGTGTTCGTGGTCGAACGTGAGGACTGTCACACCCTGGGCTGCGCGACGCAGCGCGTCGAGGTCGGTGTGGGACCCGATGACGATGTCCGGGGACACCTGCGCGGCCGGGTCGTCGCTGTGGGCGGCCAGCACGCGCAGCGTCTGGCCCAGCGCAATCGCGGCCTGATGGGTCATTCGGGCGAGTTGTCCGCCGCCGATCATTGCGACGACGGGAGGTTCCGTGGGACGGGAAGGTCTCAGTGACACGCCGACTATGGTGTCATGACCCAGGCCACAGATTTGACCTGCAGCTACGCCGCGATGGGGAAGTTCTAAGGGTCGTTCCGTAGACTTCGACCTTGTGTCCTTTGCCGATGCGACGATCAAGCGCCTTCCGAGGCCGATCCGTCCCTATGCCGAACAGCATCACGAGCTGATCAAGTTCGCCATCGTCGGCGCGACCACTTTCGTCATCGACCTGGCGGTCTTCTTTACGCTCAAGCTGACGATTCTCGAGCCCAAGCCGGTGACCGCCAAGATCATCGCGGGCATCGTCGCCGTCATCGCCTCCTACATTCTGAACCGGGAATGGAGCTTCCGCGACCGCGGCGGCCGGGAACGTCACCACGAGGCGCTGCTGTTCTTCGGCGTCAGCGGTGTCGGCGTGATGCTGAGCATGGCCCCGCTGTGGATCTCCAGCTACGTGTTGATGCTGCGCGTTCCGATGGTCTCGCTGGCCATGGAGAATCTCGCCGATTTCATCTCCGCCTACATCATCGGCAACCTGCTGCAGATGGCGTTCCGGTTCTGGGCGTTCCGTCGGTTCGTGTTCCCCGACGAGTTCGCGCGCAACCCGGAGAAGGCGCTGGAGTCGACGCTCACCGGCGGCGGCATCGCCGAGGCGCTCGAAGACGGCTATGAGGCCCGCCATCCCGACGCACGGGACGACAACGTCACCCAGATGCGGCAGTCACGCCGCCGGGCGAACCGTCAGCTGGGCGATTCCTCGGACCCCAGGGTGTCGAAAACTTCGTGATACAGCAGTGAGTGCACGCGTTCCACGCGCGGAATGTCGTGGAACTCGAGCGGGTCCTGCGATGCCGATTCGATGATCAGTGTGCCGGTGCGCAGCATGCGGTCGAAGACGCCGTGCTTGAACTCCACGCTGTTGATGCGGGCCAGCGGAATGTCGATGCCCGCGCGGGTGAGCAGCCCGTGGCGGAACATCACCCGGCGGTCGGTGATGACGAAATGCGTCGTCCACCAGTTCAGGAACGGCCAGATCGACAGCCAGACGATGAGGATCAGCCAGATCGCGGCGATCACGAGGAACACGATGTTCTTGGCGGTCGATTCCCAGTTGAGGGTGTTCACGTAGCCGGCGATGAACGCCGCGGCCGCGGTGGCGACGATGAGGACCAGGGCCGGACCGATCAGCCGCTTCCAGTGCGGATGGCGATGCAAGACCACGTGTTCGTCCTGCGCCAGCACGTTCTCCGGATAGCCCACGGCAGCACTTTACTCAGCCGGAGCATTGCGCGTCGGTCTATCGACCACGCCGCGCGACTCCCTGCGTTCGGGGGCTGACACCCGTCTTTCCCAGGCCGTCATCAACCATTGACGACCCACCCGGGGATCCCAGCCCAACGGCAGGCGGCGGCGTATCTTCGACGCGTGGGGATGGGGGAATGCGCGTGCGGGCACACCCGCGACGTTCACGAGCACTACCGTGCCGGCACCGATTGTTCGATGTGCGAGTGCGCGCGGTTCCGGCCGGGCGGCGACGGTGTCGTCGACCGAATCCAGCGCGCGGTCCATCAGTTGTTCAACCGCTGACCCGTCAGAGCCAGATGCCGAACGCCGGCTTGGTCGTGAAGTCGCGCCGAATCAACCCGAAGTTGTCCTCCGGATCCGACAGGCTGGTGCCGGTGTCGAGGATCGAGTACAGGTACACCGGGCCGACGTAGTCGTAGGTGCGGGCGAAGTCGATGTACATCTTGATGGTCTGCGCCTGCGCGGCTTCGCTCACCGCGAACGGTGACGTCCCAGTCGGGGCGCCGACCTCGGTTAGCCAGATCTTCTTGGCACCGTCGCCGTAGGAGACCATCACGTCGTGCACCGCCTTGACCGAATCGATGGTCGGCAGCGACGGGAAGGCATACGGGTGCATGGACAGCGCGTCGAAGTATCCGCCCGCGCCCGCGGCGTACATCGCCTTGACGTAGTCGAGGGGCTTGATCCCGCTGCCGTCCGGCGACAGTCCACCGGTGATGACGGTCGCCGACGGGTCGACGGCCTTGATCGCCGGGTACACGGCCTTCAGCAGCGCGGCGTACGCGGCGGGGTTCGGCGACGCCCAGAAGCGCGGGATGTTCTGTTCGTTCCAGATCTCCCAGGTGTCGATCTTGCCGAGGTAGTGCTGCGCGGTTGCGGCGGCGAACTGTGCGAACTGTTGCGGATTCGCCGGCACCGCATGCGCGTTGGTGCTTCCCGACAGCCAGCCCGGGGTGTCGTAGAGCATGCCGAGCACGGACATGTCGCGGGCGATGGCCTTGTTGACCAGCGGGTCGATCTTCGAATAGTCGAGCGTGCCCTTCGTCCATTCGACGATCTGCCAGCTGATGTCAATCCGCAGCGACGTCACTCCCGCGGCCTTCGACATGTCCAGCGCCCGGTTGGTGTCGGCGTCGGACAGCCCCAGCCACCACGACAGACCCTGAACGCCGATGGTCGGCGTCGCGCCCGGGGTAATGCCGGCCATCGCGAGCTTCACCTGCGCGACGACGCTGCTGCTGATGCCGTCCGAGGCGGTGTAGGTGAAGGCGTCGGCGCCGGTGAAGTTGGCGTTCGGGGTGTAGGTGAACGAGCCGTCGGCCTGGAAGTTCAAGGCGCCGAACTTCGGGCCTGCGACCACCTTCGCCGTCAACGCCTGACCCTCGTAGTCGGTGTCGTTGGTCAGCACGTTGCCCGTCACCGGGGAGTTCACGATTCCGGAGAAGTTGTCGTTGACCGCCTTGGGCGCCTGATTGACCGCCCCGACGACGACGGTGATCGTGGCGGTGGACCCGTGCCCGGACAGCGGCTTGAGCCATCCGAACATGCCGTGGGAATGGGAACCGCTGTCGCGGATAGTGACCGTGAATATGTCCCTGATGATTCCGGTCGTGAGGGCATCGTCGGGGTTGTAGACGAAGGTTCCGGTGGCCTGGTCGATGGTGACGGTGCCGTACTTGGGGCCAGTCTTGGTCCCTTTGGCCGTGACGCTGTAGGTGACGGGGTCTCCGTCGGCGTCGCTGCCGCCGAAGGAGATCGGCGCGCTGACGCCGGTGCTGTCGGTGAGGGTGACCGCCACCTCGCGTGACGGCAGCGTCGGTGTGGCGTTGTTCCACATGCGACTCCACGCGGACTGCAGGAGCGTGAAGAACGACACAGACTTCACCGGGGCGGACGGTGCGGGCGTCGTCGATGACGTGGTGGTGGCTGTCGCGAACCGCACGGTGCTCGCCGCGACAACGGGTGTGGCGGTTGCCTTGTCGGTCGCCACCGGAGCCTCGACTGCGGAAGACACCGGTTCGCTGCCGGCCGACTGCTCGGAGGTGGCCACCGTCGTCTGCCGCGGCTCGGCCGACTCGTCGCTGTCCTGACTGACCGCGGGTGTCTCGGGCGCCCGCGCGACGGCGCGCGGCCGCGGGGTGTCCTCGGCGACGGCGACGGTGGTGTCGTGGCGGTCACCTCGCTTGATGCGCGAGGTCGCCGAAGTCGAGGCTGCCGGGGCATCGTCGGCCTCGGCCTCGACGTCGTCGGGCTCTGCGTCAACGTCGTCTGCATCGTCTGACTCGGAGGCGTCGTCTGACTCGGAGGCGTCATTGGCGGAGTCGTCGGCAGCCTCGGCGGCGCCGTCGTCGGAAGCGTCGGCCTCGGAGGCGTCGCGGTCGGCCGAGTCGTCATCCGCGGTGCGCGAGGGTGCGGATGCGCTGGTCGAGTCCGACGCGCTCTGCCCGGATGTCTCGGTGTCGGCGGCGGCGACGGCCGCCCCGTTGGCGGCGACCGCGGCACACGCCAGACCGGCCGCCACAGCAACTGCGCCGAACCATCGTCGGCATCGCGGATAGGGGGTGGCGGTGGAGAAACTTGCTGGGTAACTGCTTGCGAGTGCCGCTTTGTAAGTTTGCTGAGATTGCGCCGACAGCATGAATAAAGCCCCGTTTCGCAAACAGGGGTGAGACCTATTCACCCAGTGCAACGGATTTTGCACGCAATCCAGAGAACTTTGCACGGAATCGGGAAACGCGCGTAAACAAGTTTGCTCGCTGAAGGCCACACGGGGATGAGAAGCGCAGCAACGTAATTCGCTGAATCACACAGCGCGCGCGGAATTACCCCAATAACAGCTATCCGAATTGCGAATCATGCGTCGCTGAAATCACACTCCCGTGCTCGAAAACTTTCGCTGCGTGGATAGTGCGTCAGGCGCGTGGGGACACGCGCGCTTCGCCGACACGCGCCCGCCGCGGCCAGTTGGTCACCCAGGCCGGGGCGTCGAACACCCATCCGAGGCCGATCCGGCGCGCCACCGTGCCGACGAGAACAGACCCGGCGACCCCCACAAGCAGGCACGCGACCACGATCACCCACGTCGACGTCACCCCCAGATACACCAGCGCGATCCGGGTGCCCGACGCCAGGATGATGTGCGCGAGATAGATGTCGAGGGATCGCCGGCCCAGGAAGGCCAGCAGCGACGACGATCGCGCGGCCTGACCGAACAGCAGAAGCGCTGCGGACATCACGACCGACAGCACGAAGCCGATCGCCGTCGTCGCGACGGTGCGGACCTCCCAGAACACTGTCGGCCCGGTGGCGTGGGTGAGCACCGAGAGCGTGGCGCCGACGGCGAGCACCGCGATGCTGACGAGCCCGGCGACCGTCGGTGAGAACCGGTCGAGCGCCGCTTTGACCCGCTCACCGCCGATGACCATGCCCGCGACGAAGAACACCACGAGACCGAGGCCCTGGGTGCCGACGTAGCCACCGTCATAACCCCAGAACGCGATGCTGATGACGGCCGCGACGCCCAGGACCCATGGCGCTCGCCGACCCGCCCACGGCTGCGTCGGAACGAACACCACGGTGACGAGGATCAGGAACGGCAGATACCAGAGGTGCCCCAAGGGCACCCACAGCCTGAGCACCGAGCCGATAGACGGCGGGATGTTGATCGCGTTCGCGGCCATCAACTGCACGCTGCCCTGCAGCAGGGTCCACAGCACGAAGATGAAGAGCAACTGCGCGACGCGATCCCGGACGTAGCCGCCGACGCCGCGCTGCCGGACACCGCGTGCCACGAAAGTGCCTCCGACGAAGGCGAACACGCTCAGCGCGAAGGGTCCTACGAGCAACTCGAGCAGCACGACCGGGTGATCGCCCATCATGTCCCCGTTGTGCAGCCCTCGGAAGACGTGCACGAGCACGATCACGACGATGGCCACTCCGCGCGCGACGTCGAGCCGTGCGTCGCGCTTCTTGCGTGCCACCGTGTCCCCCATGGCCCCTCCCTCTGTGCTTGTCGTGCGGTCGGTCGGTCAGTCCTTCAATGCCACCCCGGCATCCTTGAGCGTCAGATCAGCGCGCACCACGCCGAAGTTCTGTTCGAGGTCGGCGGGGTCGGTTCCGGCGTCGCGGAACTCGTAGAAGATCAACGGTCCGGCCCAGTCCCATGTCTCGACGAGTTGGCGGGCCTGCAACAGCGACGCGGCCTGGTCGGTGTCGGACATCGCCTCGGTCGAGGACCCGGTGGCGGCGCCGAACTCGGTGATCCAGATCTTCTTGCCGCCGTCGCCGTTGCGTTGCATCAGGTCGTGCAGCGCGGGCAGGTCGGCGAGGCCACCGACCGGGCCCCCGGCATCACCGGCCGGCAGCGAGGGGAACGAATAGGGATGCACCGCAATCGCATCCGCGGCCTGGGCAGCGCCGTTGAGGTAGAGCCCGTCGATGAACGTGGTCTGCGAGATCCTGCTGCCGTCCGCGGTGTCGGTGCCGCGGGTGAGGCCCCCGGTCATCACCGTGGCGCCGCCGTCGACATCGTGGATGGCAGCGGACGCGGCGCGGAACAGTTCGCCGTAGCGATCCACGTCGGGTCGGGGCACCCAGTAGTCGCTGCTGTTGGGCTCGTTCCAGATCTCCCAGCTCCGCAGCCCTTGGGGCGCATACCGATTCGCGGCGGCGCGGGCGAACTCGGCGAAGTCGGCCGCCTCAGTAGGGGGGACGTGGCTGTCGGTGCCGGGCGGTCGCGCCCAACCCGGGGTGTAGGTGAGCAGGCCGAGCACCTGCATGTTGTGGTCCGCGGCCTGCCGCGCGATCAGGTCGGTGTAGGACCAGTCGTATCGACCCTTCTCCCCCTCGATCGCCGACCAGTCGAAATCCACGCGGACAAGCTTGACGTTCATCTGCTCCATCAGGTCGAACTGCCGCTGCACCTCGGCGGGTGGTGTGAAGAGCATCCGCACGCACATGCCGATCTCGACCGGCCGGGCCGACGCGGCCGGGGTCTGGCAGGACACCACCACCGCGGCGGCCATCAGCAGGGCCGCCAGTCGCCACAGCCAGGCACGCCCACTCTTTGCCGCGGGCTTTCCCGCGGGTCCACCTTTTCCCGCGAAATAGCATTCCGGGTCGTGATTGGGCGAAAATCGCAGCCCTGGCTTCACACTCACGGCTGGCTCGCCACTCACGGCTGGCTTCACACTCACGGCTGCCTCGCCACTCGCACCTGCCTCGCCACTCACGGCTGCCTCGCCGGGAGCACCAGGCCCACCACGTCGGCGATGTCGACTCGAGGCGCCGACGTGTCGCTGGCGGTATAGGCGCTCACCGGCAGTTCCAGCGAGGCACGCAGCGCCGCAGCATCATTGGCGGCAAAGCTCCGGTAGCGGGCACCCGAGACCCGGGCGGCCTCGATGAGACCCGGCTGATCGGCCACCAGCACCGGGACCCCGGCGCGGGCCGCCTCGACGACCACCAGGCCGAACGGTTCGCGCCACGCCGACGGCACCACCAGCACGTCGATCTCGTCGAAGAACGGACCGGGCTCCATCCAGCCACGCCACTGCACCTGCCCCGGCCCGCGGGCCTTCCACGCGCCGTCACCGTCGCCGGCGACCACCAGCGGCTTGTCCCCGATCGCGTCGAGCAGCAGACCCACGCCCTTCTCTTCGGTCAACCGGCCGAGGTACCCAAAGGTGGTCGCAGCGCCGGTCCGCGTCCGAACGCGGGGCTCCGGCTGCTGCGCGGCGGTGACGGGATGCACGACGACCGCGGGGTCGTCGGTGCCGAATCCGCGGCGACGGTGTTCGGCCAAGACCGCGTCGGAGACGCCGACGAGCACTCCCCCGGGCCATCGGCGGATCGCGGCGGCCGCCCGCACCCGGCACGCCACTCCACAGTCGGAACCGTTGTGCCACAGCGTCGATGCGTTGCACAGCAGACCGTAGTCGTGGATCACGTGGACCAGCGGGATGCCGCGCTGCGCGGCGACCGTCCACGGCGCCAGGCCCCAGCCGCGAAGGTTGTGGGTGACGATGACGTCGGGTGCGACGTCGTCGACGAGGCGTTCCACCTGTGCCCGCGATCGCGAGGCCAGCGCGTCGATCGCGTGCCACGCCAGCCGCGGGGCCGCTGCACGCTGCCGGCCGTCGAAGGGCCAGTACAGGTTCTGGATCGGCAGCCCGGGGCCGTCGACGCCAGAAGCGCGCAGGCCTTGGTTGTGCACCCGCAAGCCCGCCTGCTCGAGCTGCTCGCCGAAGGCACCCACCACCAACTCTGCGCCGCCGAAGCGCGCGGGCGGGACCATGGTCGAGAGCTGGAGCACGGTGGTCATCGCGGCCTCAGTTCAGCACGACGGGTCGACGACGCTGCCGGTGTCCGGTGAGCAGTGCAAGGCCGACCGCGATCAGGCAGCCGAGGCCCAAACCGCCTGCGGCCGCGACCGCGCTGTTGATCAGCACCTTCTGGTTGGACGGCGTCGCCGGGGTGACGGCGGCCCCGGTGGTCGCCATCTGGATGTTCCCCTTCTCCAGAGTGCTGATCGTGCGGCCCATCTGGGTGATGGTGCTGTCGGCGATCGAAGCGGCGGTCTTCGGGTCGTTGTACGTCGCGGCCACTTCCACCACCGCCATGCCGACGATGCTGTGCGAGTCGATCCGCCCGCTCAACGACAGCGGTGTCTCGTCGAGGTCCAGTTCGTCGACCACCGGCGAAAGCACCGGGGTGGTGACGCCCAGTTCGGCGTAGCTCGTCATCCGGTCCAGGATGTACTGCGCACCATTGGCCAGGGCGTAGGGCGGCCGGGTCTGCGGATTGCTGACCGACAGGATCCCCTGCGCCGTCGCGGTGTACACCGGCGGCTGCATCGCGGTGTATCCGCCGGCGGCCGCGGCCGAGACCGCGGTGACGATCGCGACGACGAACCACCACTTCTTCAGCGCCCCCAACAGCTCACTGATTTCCACGGCTGCCTCCTCTGTTGCGCAGCAACGTCTTCCAGGATCCACGATCGTCCAGCACGCGGTGTCGCCGTCGCTCCTTGTGGGTATCCCAGGCTGTCGCCGCATGCGAGTAGAGCTCGTGGACGATCTGCGAGCGCCGTCCGCCGGGAACGATGTCGAAGTCGTGGTGGGTGACCACCGTCGAGCTCCACCGCATCTTCGCGACGTTCGGCCCGGTCGACAGGTTCACCGAGCGGCGCCCAGAGGTGACGGCGTCCTGGACGGCCCTGAAGATCAGCATGGTGTTCAGGTTCAGGTCCCAGTACTTCGGGTCGAGCCCGCTGACCGAGATGTAGTCGGTGGTGCCGTCGGACAGCACCAACTGCGCGGCCACCGGGACGCCGGCGTGCTCGGCGAGCTGCACGGTCGCCAGGCCTTCGCGGGCGAGCTGCACGGCGGCGTCGCCGAGGAACCTGTCGATGGACCCACCCAGCATGTTCGCATGGGCCACCTTGCCCTCCATCTCCGAGCGCAGCGTGTGCAGCCGGATGATCTCGCGGATCGCAGAAGCGACGTCGACCGGATCGCTGACGCTGCGAAAGGCAATGTCGCCCATCTTCTTCGACCGGTTCCGGGCCCGGCGCAGCGACTCGCGCAGGTTGCGCTTCAGCCCGGGCAGCACCTGCTCGGGATCGTCGGGAAGGTCGTCGATAACGACGGACGGCCGGGTTTTGCGGTGGTGGATCATCCCGGCGGAGTCGCCGTCGAGCCACTGCGCCAGCGGCCAGCCCTGGCCGTCACCCACCGACACCTGGGCCCAGTCCGAGTCGGGCAGCGCCGCCACATGCTGGACCACGGCGCACAGCACGTCGCGGGCGCGTTCCGGCAGGGCCACCAGGTGCACACCTTCGGTGAGTGCCTCGCCCTGCCCGGTGCCGATCGGCTGGACCGTCGTCATTGTGAAGCGGCCCAGCGAACGGTGCCTGCGGTAGAACGGGGCCATCCCGACGAGGCGGCCGGTGTCGTCGCCCTCGCGGATGGCGACGAATTCCAGATCGTGTTCGGGCACGAAATGCTGGGCCCAGGTCAGTGACCACGCCGGGTGCGCGAACGGCGATCCGGCCCCGGCGGCGCGGACGAGGTCGGCCCACTCGTCGCGAATGGCGGTCAGCGACTGGAAGTCGCGGATCGCCGATGTCACCAACTTGGCTCCGGCTGCGTTGCCGATGTCCCCCACTTTGACCGGGTTCCTTTCCAGTGCGCTGATCGTCATGTCTCCCCCATTGCTTTGTTGCGGGCGGTGCGCGCGAGCGCCTGTGTCGCCGAGTAGGCGAAGGTCAGTGCGAAATCCATGCGACGCGACCGGGTGACCGGGGTCTCCAGTTGCTCCAGCACCGCCTTGTCGTCCTTCCAGGTCTCCCGCCACGGCCGGTTGGCGCTGATGCCGGTGGAGTCGAAGTCACACAGGAAGTCGGCCATCACCATCGGTGCCGCGTGGTTCGCGGCGCCCATCAGCAGCACCTGATCGGCGGCGATCGGGTGCCGCACGTCGTAGCCGCCCAGTTCCCAGAACAGGCTGCGCTTGATCGCGGTGGCCTGATGCGGCAGCGGCCGTTGCAGGATCCCGAATTTGAACATCGTGAACGGCGCATACCCGAGCATCCCGACGAGCGTCTTGTCGGGATCGACCACGCGGGCCAACCCGTAGAGCCATTCGGGCGGACCGTCCTGGCGAGTCTGGATGGCGTGGGCCACCCTCTCGAGAACGCCCGGATCTCCGAACACGTCGCCGGAGTGCAGGAACCACAGGTACTCCCCGGTGGCGGTGCGGGAGCCCTTGTTCATGGCGTCGTAGCGGCCGTCGTCCTTCTCGCTGACCCAGCTGCCGAAGAAGTTGGCTTCCAGCCAGTCCTTCGAGCCGTCGGTGGAGCCGCCGTCGATCACGATGTGCTCGAAGTCCTGAAACGACTGGCCTGCCACCGATTCGACGGTCTCCCGGAGGCCGTCGAGGTTCTGGTAGGCGATCGTCACGATGCTGAAAAGTGGTTCGGACATGTGCCTCACCTCGTCCATATCTGTTGGTAGATGTCCGCGATCACCTTGTCCGGGCTGCGCTTTCGCAGATCGGCGATCAGCTCGACCTGTTCCTGGATGCGCTGGCGGCGCACGTCTGACTGACAAAGCTCGCGGATCATCGCGACCGCGGTCGCGACGTCGTCGAACTGCCAGCGTTCCGGGAGCAACCCCCGGTAGGCCGCATTGCGTTTGACGACCACCGGCAGCCCGGCGATCATCGCGTCCAACACGGCGATCGGCACGCTGGCCTCCCATCCCGCGGTGTGCAGGTAGGCGGTGTGCCCGGCGATCGCGGCCGGCACGTCGGTCACCGCGATCCACCCGGTCAGCGCGACGTCGGCGGCCTCGAGCAGGTCGCGGGTGTCCTGGGCGCCGTCACCGACCCAGGTCGCGTCGACCGGTCCGGTGGCTCTCAGTTCGTCGAGGATCGCCAGGAACAGCGACGGATCCTTCTGCGGCGCCACCCGGCCGACGGTGACGATCCCGACCGAGTCGGGCGTCTCCACCGGTGCCACGAGTTCGGCGTCCAGGCCGAACGCGTTGAGCAGATCGTGCACGGCCGCAGCGCGATTGAGGCCCCGGGCGAGTTGCGCTTCATGGGGGCTGACGCAGAGGAAGGCGTCGGTGCGGCGCGCCAGCACGAACTCCGCGCACCGGTAGGCCCACCGATGGGCGCGGGGAATGTCGCGCCGCTCGAACGCGAAGCAGTGCGGGCTGTACACCACCACCGGATCACCCGGGAGCCGCGGTTGCAGCCGGCCCAGCGCGCCGGCCTTCGACGAATGCAGGTGCACGATGTGCGGACGCAGCTCGGCGACAACGGTTCTCAGCGACCGCGCCAGCGTGAGCAGACCGGGCTCGACGATCTGCGCCCCGACGAACGGCGAGCAGGACCGGACTTCGTCCAGCAGGCCGGAGCCCCGGTCCTGGGCCAGCAGGTAGGAGTCGACACCCTGGCCCTGCATGGCGCGGGCGTACTCGATGATCGCGGTGCCGGTGCCCGCCGAGAATGTCTCGGTGACGTGCAGGACCTTCAGCGGCGGTGCGGCGTCGGGGAAGATGGCGTGGGCGGTGCGCTCCCACGTGAAGCGCTCGGCGTTGGCCCTCGCCTGCACCGACAGCTCCCGGCGCAGCTGCGTGTCGGTGATAACCTTCTTCACCTGGGTGACGCAGTCGGCGATGTCGTCGGCGTGGAAGCCCAGGCCGGCGTCGCCGGCGACCTCGGTCATCGCCGAACCCAGCGCGAACACGGCGGGGCAGCCGAACCGGCCGGCCTCGACGATGGGGATCCCAAAGCCTTCGTAGCGCGACGGCGCGACCAGCACCGCGGCCCCGGCGTAGAGCTGCCGCAGCCGCGTGTCGTCCACCCGGCCCAGCAGTGTGAGGTTCTCGCCGCCGCTGATGGCGGTGGTGCGGAACACCTGCTGCGCGACGCCGACGACGACCACCGGCAACCCGGCGGCGGCCAGCGCGGACGCGGCGGCCTCGACGTTCTTGTGCGGAGCCAGGTTGCCGACGATCAACGCGAAAGACTCCGGCGGGAAAGGCAATTCGGATGCCGTGAAATCAGCGCCGTCGGGTTCCAGATGATCCGACCCGCACGGCGCCAACCCAAACCGGCTCCGCGGAACCCGCAGGGTCTGCGCGAGTTCAGTCCTGCTGAAGTCCGACACGGTGAGCACCCGGGCGGCGGTGCGCGACAGCAGGCCGTACATCAGCCAGTACCAGGCGACGAACGCCGGCCGGAAGGTCTTCGGATACCGGAACGGCATCGCGTCGTGCATGACCACCGTCTGGTTGCGTTTGGCCAGCGGCGCGGGGCCGGCCATCGAGTACAGGTGCTTGCCGCGGGTAATCCACGGCAGCGCGATCTGCTCGAAGACGACGCCGCGAAACCGTGACCGGACCGTCGGGAAGTGGGTGGCCCACGACGGCTCGTTGGCATCGCTGGGCAGGACCAGCAGCAGGTCGCGGGCGGCGGGGGTGCCGCTGATCGCCTCCATCACCTGCGACGCGTAGCGCTGGGTGCCCGACGGCGACTGCGCCAGCCACTTGCCGTTGACGCACTGCATCATGACAGCTCCTCGATTCGCGGGCCGGACGAGCTCGTTGCGGGCACCAGCTGCCGATGGTCCCCGTCGGCAACGGGGCTGTCCGCCAACGGCTTTACGCGCAGCACCGGGTAGCACAGCAGCGCGGCGGGCACCGCCCACGTCAGCCAGTCGGCGGTGTCGATGGGCCACGGCCGCTCGGTGACCGCGAGGATGAAGAAGGGCACCAGCACGCAGGCCATCACGGTGTAGTACCGGTTCCTGGCCTGCCACAACAGGACCGCGATGGCGCCGACGAACAGGACGAACCCGATCAGGCCGGTCGAGAACAGCACGTGCAGCCACTGGTTGTGCACCGAGTAGACGGCGCTGGAGTCGATCAGCCCGGCGTCGCGGTAGTGGTCCCACCCGAACAGGCCGGTCCCGTACACGAGCGTCGAGGGGTCGGTGAGTGCTTGGCGCGCCAACTGCCACAGCGCCGCCCGGCCACTGAGCGCCGACTGGTCCTGCACGGCGAACGGCAGGAAGACGCCGATGACGAACGCTGCCAACAGGCCGGCCGACACCAGTCCCGAACGCACCGGGGTGGGTCGCGGTAGCCGAATGTTGGGACGCACCAGCACCAGCACCGCGAACGTCAGGATCGCGGCCAGGGCTCCGGATCGGCTGCCGCTCAGCAGGATCAGACTAGTCACGAAAGCCGACATCACCAGGCCCTCCCAGCCGCCGAAGGCGATGTAGACGAAGGGCAGAGCCAGGGCGAGGTACAGCGCGAGCGCATTCTCGTTGTCGAGGACGCCGCGGAAGTTGAACCCGAGGACACCGCACTTGTGCCCGGCCACGCACTCCATGACGCTGAAATCCTGGTAGGCGATCAGGGCGACACCGCTGGCGATGGTCGCCACCATGCACACCGTCGCGATGCCCAGTTGGACGCTGAGTCCGCGCGGGGCGATCACGCAGGCCAGCACGATGAACAGCTGAACCAGCGTGAAGGCCCGAAACGGGAAGTCCCCGTGCAGAACTGCCGATCCCATCGAGACGCACAGCACCAGGACCAGCAGGACGGCCGGGATGTTGATCTGGGCGTTGCGTCGACGGATCCCGGCCAGGAACAACACCAACGCCCCGACACCCATCATGGCGGTCGTGATCCGCACGGCCGAGTGTCCCCACTCGGGCATCGTGTAGGTCACGGTGCGGTAGACGTCGGTAACCATCACCCATGCGTCCGCGTAGGTCACCAGCAGCTGGACGAAGGTGAACGTCAGGATGACGAGGCTGCCGCCGATGAGCGCACCGGCGGACCATTCGCGGTTCTTCACCGTCTTGCGCAGGCCGCTGATCAGTGCCACCGAGGCAAGGATCGTGAACAGCACGACACCGGTCTGCGTCATCGTGTCAGGCATCGACCGGCTCCCCCACAGGAAGCGGCCGCGTCATCCGCAGCGCCACAACGACCCCCGGGATCAGCTGGCAGACCAGCACGGTGATCGCCGATGCATAGACCGGTCCGGCGACGCCGAGGCTGGGCGTCAGCACCCACGACAGCGGCAGGTTGGTGAGCACCAGCGCCACCACGCAGACGGCCTGGAAGCGCAGCTTGTCGGGCGCGATGAGAAGGATGCCGGTGGTGACGTGGACGGCCTGCACGAGAAGCAGTGCGGCGAAGGCGATCAGCATGGACCAGGTAGGGGTGCCCTCGCCGGCGCTCATCCAGTCGATCAGGTAACCGGAGAACAGCAGGAAGCAGACAGCGATCCCCGTGCCGGTCCCGCTGAGGATGACCAGCCCGGTGATCCAGCCTTTGCGCAGTGCCGCCCGGTCCTGCACGCCGGAGGCGAAATGCGGCCACAGGGCAAGCGCCGCAATGGAGACGACGGACCACAGCGGGAGGTACAGCTGGGAGGCGTACGAGTAGTTCGCCAGGCTTTCGGCGTCGAGGCGGTGAGCGATGATGATCCGGTCGGACTGCAGCGCGATGGGCAGCCCGATCATCACCACGAACATCGGCACCGCGGTGGCGGCGATGGGCAGCCCCGGGAAGCGGCGGGGCCGCGCCAGCCTGCTGATCAGGCCGCGCACCGAGTCGCGGTCCACGGTCCACGCGCGCACCGCGCAGCAGACGGCGGCGAACAGCGCCCCGGCCGGAAGCACCAGCGCGTAGGCCAGCGGCGGCGCGTCGAGTTCACGCAGGAGCAGCGTCAGCAGCAGCGCCGCCGGGGGTGAGGTGCCCTGCAGCAACACCGCTTCGTGCATCCGTCCGCTGCCGCGCAGCACCGCCTCGCCGACGGCGAACGGCAACGCCACCGCGAAGGCCGACAAGGCAAGTACCGCAGACACATTCAGGCTCGAGGCCAGCTCGTCACCCGCGAAACCCAGCAGCCCGGGCCACGCGCCGAGCACGCCCAGCACGACGGCGCCGAACCCGAGCAGCGCGCTGGCCACCAGCGTGGTCCGGATCGCGGTCAGGGTGGTCCCGCGGAAGTTGTCGACGCCGCCCGGGGTGTCGGTGGCCTGGGCGCGCGCCGTCGCCACGGCCGCGCCGGTGCCCAGGTCGGCGAAGATGAGCAGTTGGCTGAGCGTGGCCACCAGCATGACGACGCCGAAGTGCTCGATGCCTACGGCCTCGGTCACCAGCCTGGCGATCGCCAGGCTGCACAGGCCCGTGAGCGGCAGCACCAGGATGCGCGCGCCACCGGCAGCGGCCAGCACCCGCCCGACGGACGCTAGACCGGCCGGGCTTTTCGGCGCGGTCCCGTCGTCACTGGCATCGTCACTGGCACTGTGCGTGTGCACGTCGGTGTCGGTCATAGCGCATTCATCGGCTGCTTCGGCCGGGCGTCGGCGTCCGGCGACAGCTGGAGTTGGGGCAGACGCTGCGGCTCCACACCGTCCGGGAACCGCTCACGGTGTTTTCCCGGCGACTCGCGGGGCGGCGATGCCGGGCCGCTATCGCGCGGCGTGCGCCGCGCCAAGGCCCACCCGAAGGCGGCGCCGAGGAGCGTACCGACGGCGACGCCGCCGAGGGGTTTGACCACATCACCGAATGTCGTCGACGCGGGACCGGAGATCGCCGGCTGGACCGGTACCAACCCGATCGGCGAGACGGCGCCGGGCCCGCCGGACTCAACCGCGACGACGGCGTCGTCGAGATTCGACATCACCGAGTTGGCGATCTTCACCGCCGTCACCTGGTCGCTGTCGCGGACGGTCACCCGCAGCAGCACCGTTCCGGGCACCGCCGACACCGTGACGTGGTCCGCGAGTTCCGCCCCGGTGAAACCACCGACGTCGTCGGCGACCGCCTGCAGCACCTCGGGCGATTGACCCAGCTGGGCATAGCTCTCGATGCGTTGCCGCACGAACTGTGACCCGCTGAACGGATCCGGCTCCTCGGGCGGAAAGGAGAACACCACGAATGCGGTGCCGGTCGATTCGTAGCCCGGGTTAGCGGTGAGCGATAACGCGGCCCCGCCGATAAGGCCCGTCAGAGCGCCGATCAGCAGCGGCACCCACATCAGCTTGCGGCGCCACACCGACGGTCGTTCCGTGTCGTTGCCGTTCATGATCGCGTGGCCCCCGCCGCTACTCCGAGAAGCTGCGCATGTTCAGACGTTGTCATGTGATCCGCTCCTCCCCCTCCCGTGATCCCTGTCGACCCGCAACTGCAAACTTGCGGCCGACGCGTCACCAGTCTGCCATTCTGGGCGCAATCATGCAATTTCAGCAAATTCTCAGGTGCTAAGTCAACAGGATGTGACCCATTCGTCAATGGCAGCCACTAATGCCGCCTCTGAGATTTCCACCGATTTGCCACGATCAACTTCCCCCGTTCGGCGATATCGCCGTAGCCACCACGCCCACCGGCGCCGCCCAGAACACCCCGTCTGCCGCCGGATCCCCCTATTTTCGGCGAAAACCCCAGTTCAGATCATTGTGTCGGGCCGGGAACGGCTTCCTCAAGGCCTCCCATCGCATTCCCAGGCCACTCGTCGCGCCCACACAATCTTGGGCAGCAGTCAGCACCGTCGAACATGGCTGCCTCCGTAATCCCGGGACGGACACCATGCCGCCGCGCCGCCGTAGATGTTCCCGCCGGCGCGATTTCAGCAATGCAGTTAAGCCATTTATCAGAATTTCGACGAGCGATTCCGTCACGGCGAAGACACGATGCGCACCAGGTGCCCCTCGAGCCCCACCACGGCGTCAGGACAGGAGGCCGGGGTTCTGCCCGCAGTTCGACGGCGCCGGCAGCGCCGCGAACCGATCGTCGACCCAGCGCGCGATCATGTCGTAGGCGTCGTCGCCGAGGTCCCCGTGCCCCGCGCCCACCACCTGGACGTGCTCGATCCGCCCGCCGAGTCCGCAGGCGCCCTCGACAGCCGCGCTCACCCATTGCGGCAGCACCGTCTGGTCCGCGAGACCGTTGATCACCAGCATCGGGGCGGTGGGCCGCGCCTGCGGAAGGGCGATCCTGCGCAGTGCATCGCGCAGCAGCGAGGTGCTCGCCTGGTCGTCGAGACGCACCCCTTCGTGGGGTAACAGCGTGTCGCGAAGCTCGCTGGCCTCGGCGTTGCAGCTGAACATCGCGGTCTGCTGCTCGGCGGAAAGCCCGGGCAGCAACCGTTGTTCGGCGAGGCCGGGACTGAACCGCTCGACGCCGGCCACCACGAGCGGCATCACCGCCCGTTGCTCCTTGGTCAGCGACCGGGTGTACGCGTGGTCGGCGAGTGCGGTGATGTTGGCGGCCGGCGACATCGCGACGCTGCCGATGAGTTCGAGCCCGGTGCCGTACCACTCGGCGAGTTCGTCGGCGGCCCACGCCGCCTGTCCTCCCTGGGAGGTTCCGAACGCCACCCATCGGGTGGAGACGTCGGGGTTCAGGTTGCGCAGTGCGCGGACTGCGTCGGTGATGTTGAACGCCGACGTGTGCGGCTCCAGATACGGGTGGCGGCCGAGTGTTCCCAGCCCTTCGTAGTCGCTCATGGCGACGGCATATCCGTCCGCGACGTACGCTTTGACCGCGGGCAGAGACCCCATCAGTGTCGTGTCGCGCGACGGCCCGCAGTCCTGGCCGATCCCGGTGGTGCCGTGGGCCATCGACACCACGGGCCACCCACCCGCCGGCGGGCTGCCGTGGGGCACCACGAACACTCCCGACACCTCGCGCGCGCCGCCGTCGACACCGGATACCGAGCGATACACCGCGCGGGTCGCTCCCCCGATCACGTCGTCGGGGTCCTCGAAAAAGCCTGTGAGATCGGATTGTTCGACGATCTCGCCACGCATCGACAGGGCGACGGGTTCGATGGTGGGCAGCGGCGACGGCAGCGGGGTGGCGATGCTGATATCGGCTCTGGTGGTCGAGTCGGTGCCGCGACAGCCGGCAAGGGTCAGCACGATCACCACGAGGAGGAGACCGAGAACGCGCAGGCCACGACGGAGAGCGCCGGTCAAGGTGCGGGCACGGTCAGTAGGCGCCGTCACGCTTGAGCACCGCGCGCACGGTCCTCCACACGATCACCAGATCCTGAACCACCGACCAGTTGTCGACGTAGGAGTGGTCGAGCCGAATGCGCTCGTCATCGGAGACGTCGGACCGCCCGGAGACCTGCCACAGACCGGTCATACCGGGGTTCACCAGCGCGCGCCGCTGGAGGAAGTGCTCGACCGACTGGCCCTCCCCCGGCACCAGCGGACGGGGGCCGACGACGCTCATCGAGCCGGCGAGGACGTTGAAGATCTGCGGGATTTCGTCAAGGCTGGTGGAGCGCAAGAACTTTCCGACACGGGTGATCCGCGAGTCCGCGGCGGACTTGAAGAACACCTTGGCCTCGGGTTGGGCCACTGCACGCTCGTCGGCCTTCTTCGCCTCGGCGTCCACCGACATGGTGCGGAACTTGACGATGCGGAACGGCCGGCCCTGGTGCCCGACGCGGGTCTGGCGGAAGAACACCGGCCCGCCGTCGTCGAGTTTGATGGCGATGGCGACCGCGAGCATGATCGGTGCCGCGGCGGCCGTCGCCAGTGCGCCGAAAACGAGGTCGAACATCCGCTTGCTGTGCTTGCGCGGCCCGTCGTGGCGCTGCCGCGCGATGTGGAACAGCGGAAGGTTGTCGATCGGGCGCAGCTTCAGCCGCGGGCCGGCGACGTCGGTCATGCCGGGCATCACGATCATGTCGACGCCCAGGGAGTCGAGCCGCCAGGCAAGCCGGCGCATGTTCTCGTGGCCGAGTTGTTCGACCGCCGCGACCGCCAGCGCATCGGCGCCGGTCATGCTCAACGCGACTTCCACCGAATCCTCGTCGCCCAGTACGGGAATGGAGCCTGCGGCGGTGTCGATGTGCTCGCCCAGGTCTCCGTCGAAGCCGGGGATGCACGCGGCGGCCACGGAGTAGCCGGCCGGCGTCGACCTGCCGAGATGGGTGCACAGGACGTCGACGGAGTCGACGCTGCCGAGCACCACGACCCGGGTGATGAACTGGCCGCGGTTGCGGCGTTTGATCAGGTTGCGGCGCAGCAGGTGCCGGCCCAGGACCAGCCCCACGAGTCCGACGGGCAGCGCGATGACGAGGTAGCCGCGGGAGATCTGTTCCTGCAGAAGCAGGCTCACCACCGCCACCGCGCCGAACACCCAGGCGGTGGCCGAGACGACGCGGCGGTACTCCTCGCTGCCGATGCCCACCAGGGAGATGTCGCGAGATTCGACGAGGCTGAGCGCCACCAGCCAGCACAGCGCCAGGATCAACGATGACGCGGTCAGCCGGGTGAGAGACACCGTCGTCGCGTCCTCGGCGGTCGCGAACAGCCCGAACCGGCCGAACTGGCCCAGCGCCACTGCGCCGACGACCACCAGGGTGTCCACCAGCATCAGGCGCCTGCGGTAGGACTCCTGCCAACGGCGGCCCAACTGCTCGGAGGCAGTCGCCTCGTCGAGCAGGTTCCCCACCCTGCTGTCCACCCCGCTACGAACCGAAGACATCAGCTCAGTCATTCGTTGTACCCGTCTCCCCTAGAACTGCATGGCACCGCCCGCCGGAGACGACTTATCCGGCCAGCGAATCCTCGCAGCCATGCAAGTTCACCTAGACACTTTGCTTGGTGCGATGTCAGCTAGCTTGGGACCATACATCGCTACGAGGCGACGCGAAACCCGAGATTTGAATGAACTGCGTCACAGTTGGCCGTGAAAAGCCTGTGAACTGCCGGTTTAGGGGTCTGTTTGGTCTCGCATCTGGTTGCGACGTCACAGAGTCCTCAGTTTCTGCACAGGTTGGTGCAGTTTTGGCAAACTTCTGATCCGTCGCAGTAATCACCGCTGCCGTAACATTGTTTGTTGCGGCCATCACTAGCGGCCGCTCATGTGACCAAGCCAACGAACGAAGCTGACGTGCCAAAGCCAGTAATCAGCACCAGGCGACACGGCAACGACGCCGCCGGGGAAACCCGGCGGCGTGCGTTATGTGAGCAGAACGAGCGGGTCTAGCCGCGCAGTGCGCCGACGTGCTCGTGGTACCACGCCACGGTGCGTTCGAGACCGTCGCGCAGGGTGATCTTCGACGTCCAGCCGGCCTGCGCGAGCTTGGAGACATCGAGAAGCTTCTGTGGGGTGCCGTCGGGCTTTGTTGTGTCCCAACGGGTTTCACCGGTGAAGCCGACGACGGAGGCGACGGTCTCGGCGATCTCCGCGATCGTCACGTCGGTACCGCTGCCGACGTTGACCTGGTCCGGTCCGTCGTAGTGCTCGAGAAGGTGCAGGCACGCATCGGCCATGTCATCGGCGTGCAGGAATTCACGCCTCGGGGTACCTGTCCCCCAATTCGTCACTGACGTAACTCCCGAGGCGACAGCCTCGTCGTAGCGGCGGATCAACGCGGGCAGCACATGCGACCCGGTCGGCGAGAAGTTGTCGTTGGGCCCGTACAGGTTGGTGGGCATCGCCGAGATCCACGGCAGGCCGTACTGTCTGCGCACCGCCTGGACATGCAGGATGCCAGCGATCTTGGCGATGGCGTAGGCGTCGTTGGTCGGTTCGAGGTGGCCGGTGAGCAGCGACTCCTCCCGGATCGGCTGCTCGGCGAACTTGGGGTAGATGCACGAGGACCCCAGGAACAGCAGGCGCTCGACGTCGGCTTGGCGTGCCGCGTCCAGGACGTTGAGCTGGATGCGGAGGTTGTCGCTGAGGAAGTCCACCGGGTAGGTGCTGTTGGCCAGGATCCCGCCGACCTTGGCCGCGGCCAGCACGACGTACTTCGGCTGGGTCTCGGCGAAGTACGCGAAGACGGCGTCGCGGTTCTTCAGGTCGAGTTCGGCCGAGGACTGGCCGACGATGTTGTCGAACCCCGCCGCCTCGAGTCGGCGCACGATCGCCGAGCCGACCAGACCCCGGTGGCCGGCGACGTAGAACGTGGCGCCGCGGTCGAGCTCACCTGGGGAGAACTGAACTTCGGCTGTCACGGATTGCCCGCATCGGTGGAGGCCGGGGTGACCCACGAGTCGAGTTGCACCGTGTCGATCCACGGGCGGCCGGCGTGCGCGAGCGCCTCGATGTCGGCGTCGACCATCAGTCGTGCCAGCTCACGGCCGTCGACCGTTGGCACCCAGCCGAGCTTCTCGGCGGCGCGTGACGGGTCGCCGATCAGCGCGTCGACCTCGGTGGGCCGCAGGTAGCGCTCGTCGAACTTGACGTGCTTCTCCCAGTCGAGGCCGGCGCGTTCGAAGGCGATCTCGAGGAACTCCCGGACGGTGATGCCCACTCCCGTGGCGAGGACGAAATCGTTGGGCTCGTCGACCTGCAGCATCCGCCACATGCCCTCGACGTATTCGGGGGCGTATCCCCAGTCGCGGATGGAGTCGAGGTTGCCCATGTAGACGTGCTGCTGCACGCCGGCTTTGATCGCGGCGACGGCGCGGGTGATCTTGCGGGTCACGAACGTCTCGCCACGACGGGGTGATTCGTGGTTGAACAGGATGCCGTTGACCGCGAACATGCCGTAGGCCTCGCGGTAGTTCTTGGTGATCCAGTAGCTGTACAGCTTCGCGGCGGCGTAGGGCGAGCGGGGGTAGAACGGGGTGTCCTCGTTCTGCGGCGGCGGGGTCGCGCCGTAGAGCTCGGACGAAGAAGCTTGGTAGAAACGCGTTTTGATGCCCGACAGCCGCACCGCCTCGAGCATGCGGATGGTCCCGGTGCCGGTGGTGTCGGCGGTGTGCTCGGGCTCGTCGAACGACACCCGGACATGCGACTGCGCGGCCAGGTTGTAGACCTCATCGGGGTCGATGCCGGCGAGCAGGGTCACCAGGCGGGCGCCGTCGCTGAGGTCGCCGTAGTGCAGGTACAGCTTGGCGTCGGGCCGGTGCGGGTCGACGTAGAGGTGGTCGATGCGTGAGGTGTTGAACGTGGACGCGCGGCGAATCAGCCCGTGCACCTCGTAGCCCTTGCTCAGCAACAACTCCGCCAGGTAGGAGCCGTCCTGGCCGGTGATCCCGGTGACCAATGCGCGCTTCGGCATAGATATGTTCTCCCCTGTTCTGAAGCTGCGGCGACCCGGCCACCAGCAATCGAGGAGTCAGCGTACCGGGCAATCGCCCGGGCTACACAGCAGCGGTCGCCAGGTTCGGCTGGGGTCAGTACGCCCCTGAATGGCCGACCATCGCCCTCACGGTCTTCAGAGCGATCAGCAGATCGGAGATCATCGACCAGTTCTCGACGTAGAACATGTCAAGACGGACGGAGTCCTCCCACGACAGATCGGAGCGTCCGCTGACCTGCCAGAGCCCGGTGATGCCGGGGCGCACCAGCAGGCGCCGCTTCGTGAAGTCGTCGTAGGACTTCACCTCTTTGGCCAACGGTGGCCGCGGGCCGACGACACTCATATCCCGTTTAAGCACATTGATGAATTGCGGCAATTCATCAATGCTGTATTTGCGAAGAATTCTGCCGACGGGCGTAACACGCGGGTCCTGGCGGATCTTGAAGAGCACGCCGCCTTCGCTCTCGTTGAGCGCGGCCAACTTTCCGACCATCTTGTCCGCGCCGTCGACCATGGTGCGGAACTTGATCATCTCGAACGGATTGCCGTCCAGGCCGATTCGTTCCTGGCGGTAGAAAATCGGTCCATTGCTTGTGAATTTCACCGCGATGGCCACGGCGAGCAGGATCGGTAGCCCGAAGATGAGCACCGAACCGGAGAACGCAACGTCGAATAGCCGCTTCTGAAATCGCTTGGCGCCGTGGTATTGCGGCTTCTCTACGTGGATCAGCGGCAGGCCGGCGACGGGCCGCATCTGCAGGCGGGGCCCAGCGACGTCCACCACGCCAGGGGCGACGAGTAGATCAATATCAAGCTTTTCCAATTCCCAGGACAAATCCCGAATTCCGCGACCATTGAGCCGTTCGGTCGCAGTAACCGCGACCGCGTGGCTGTTGGTGGCGGTCACGGCGCCGACGACATTCGATTCATCGCCGAAGGTCGGTATCTCCCCCACGCCCGCGACGTCGATCTTGGTGCGGATGACGGGTCCGGGAATGCAGGCACCGACGACCTCGTATTCGGATTTTGGCTCACGAGCCAGGGATTGGGTGAGGTCGCGCACCGCCGAGGTGCTGCCCACGACGAGTACCCGGGTGATGCAGCGGCCGTGCTTCTGGCGAACGTGCCGGATGACTCGGCGTGCCATGTACCGCAGAAATACGAGGAAGGCGATGCCGGCAGGCAACGCAATCATTAGATAACCGCGGGCGATCTCCAATTTGAAAAGCATGGAAATAATTGCGACACCGCCGAATACCGCGAGCGTGGCAAGTACCACCCGCCGGTACTCTTCTGCCCCACAGCCGATGATCCGCGGCGAGCGGGAGTGATTGATCGACAGTGCTGCCATCCAAATCACCGCAATAGCAACTGAAACCACGGTGTAGTCCACGTACCGATAGGTCGAGACCTCGCCACTCAAACCGCCGAAGCGCAGCCACTGCGCAAGCCCAACCGCGAACGCGACACCGATCACGTCGATCGCTACAAGCCGACGGGCATACCCCCGTTGCCACGCCGGAACCTTGGCCGGAATGGGAACGATAGTCGCCGGCCCTCGTCGTAATCTGCATCTCTGTCGTCGCCGTCCTCGCCGTTCGAATTCTGACTAGATTGGCGTCGCGGAAAAAGTCGCACTCATTATTCCCTGTGAATAGTTGAAGCCTGCACGCCACTTTCACGACGTGCAGGCTTCGACACTATGAATTGATGACCTGTGCCCTGCCCCCAACTCGCTAGCAGGCGCCCCGCGTCACCGTCCCGTACGGGCCGGCCGAGATTCCCTGACCGTCCCTGCAGACACTGAAGGAGAGCTTGCCATATGCCGCTCGTTGCACATTGAGTGCCGTAATTCTGCTCTGCCAGAAAGAGGCAAATATCGACGTGGGCTTGTTGGCCAAGGCGGCCTCATATCGAGCGATCGCGCTGTCGGTCCAGAACGTGGCGGTTCTGGTGAACGAGGCAGCGAGCTGCACCGAAGTGACCTGGAAGAACCAAGTGAAGTCTCCAGGCGCTTGGGCGAAATTGCCGACCACTTGCGCGGGAGCAGCCGGAACCTCAACGGTGGGAGCGGCATTCGCGGCGACTGGAGCCAGAGCAGCGGCTGCAGCGATGGCGCAGGCGGCAGTGCCCACCTGGAACTTAGTTCCGACATTGGTAAATTTTGCGGCAACAGTTGACATGTCCCCCACTTTCCTCCCGGTTTGTTAGCTGAGAATATGTCAGACCCAGCGCGGCCTGTCAATCGGAACGCGCATATTCGCGAGTCGTTGGCTTCGGGCGGCGGAAACCCCTGGCTGCCAGGAGATCTCGCTGGTGTTAACACCCCTCTGGTGGAGCCGCGAAATCCGTCGAACTACCCGATTTTCCGGGGTCTTGATTATCAGCTCTGAAGTTTGCTGGCCGAGCATAAAGGTTGTATTTGCTCAGGAAACTACCGGGTTTTGTAGGATCTCGATGGTGGCCAGCAACGCACGATGATCGGAATCGCGCAGCTCCACGGTGCGGATCGATGTTGCAGTTGCGTTTCGCGTCAGCACATGATCAATGGTGATCAGCGGCGGAAACCACGGATACGACGGGTAGGTCGGGGCGACGCCAGTACCCGCCTGTTCCACGGCATCTCGATATCCGTTGGCGAGCAGATCGCGGAACTGCCGCATATCTGGGGTGCTGTTGAAATCCCCGGCGACGACGACCGCGCCGTCATCTGTTATCTCGGCGAGGTGATTCATCCGCACCCCCGCAGCCGAGATACCCTCTCGCCACTCGCGAAACGCTCGCCCGTAATACGTCAGCGGATTCATGATGTGTAGGCCGGCCACCACCGGATTCACACGGACGCCAGGCACCTCCATGCGTGCCGCGATCATGTTGCCGCCCTTGAGCGGAGACACCACCTCGAGCGGGAATCGGCTCCACATTCCGAATCCGCCCGCATCGGGGGCTGGAACTAGCAATGAATAAGGGAATTCTCTTCTAATTCCCGTGGAATAGAAATGTCGCACCCAATCAGGCGTCAGCTCCGACAGCATCATGACGTCAGCGCTGGTGCGCGCCAACTCGGCAAAGGCCGGCACGTCGGCGCGGCCCTTCCGGAGGTTCGACGAAAGCACGCGAATATCGACATGGGCACCCACATCGACCGGCTTCGCGAAGTAGTACCAAGGAATCTGTATCGCCAGGTTGGCCGTCACGATCACCACCGCGACAAGAGAGAGGGCGACTTGGCGGGCGATGAGCGACAGCACCAGAGTCACCGCCGCGGCCACCGCCACATACGGCGAGCCCACCGCGATAACGAGCGCGACGTTGTTGGTCAGCGGAAGCGCACGGACGATCAACGTGAAGGCTGCAAAGGCCAGTGTGAAGACCGCCAGCCAATAGCGAAGCCGTGCGTACGGCCCGCGATGCCTGCCGGATGCGATAGGCGTGTCCTCCCCCTACTCCGCCTGAGACCGACCGCAGGTTACCAACCCGCGCACCGTCACGCCGGACGGCGAAATGGGCGTCGTCTCAACTTTCTAAGGGACTAGTAAGGGTCGGGCGCGACTCCGGGACGCCGCGCCGATAACATCACCCGTATGACCAGCGTGACTGAGCCCGAAGCCGAGCACGAGATCGACATCCACACCACCGCCGGAAAGCTCGCTGACCTGCGCAAGCGCGCCGCGGAGGCCCTGCATCCGGTCGGCGAGGCCGCCGTGGAGAAGGTGCACGCGAAGGGCAAGCTCACCGCCCGCGAACGCATCCTCGCGCTGCTCGACGAGGACTCCTTCGTCGAACTCGACGCGCTGGCCAAGCACCGGTCCACCAAGTTCGGCCTGGAGAACAACCGGCCCACCGGCGACGGTGTGGTCACCGGTTACGGCACTATCGACGGCCGCGACGTCTGCATCTTCAGCCAGGACGCCACCGTGTTCGGCGGCTCCCTAGGCGAGGTGTACGGCGAGAAGATCGTCAAGGTCCAGGAGCTGGCCATCAAGACCGGCCGCCCGCTGATCGGCATCAACGACGGCGCTGGCGCCCGCATCCAGGAGGGCGTCGTCTCCCTCGGCCTCTACAGCAAGATCTTCCGCAACAACATCCTGGCCTCCGGCGTCATCCCGCAGATCTCGCTGATCATGGGGGCCGCCGCGGGCGGGCACGTCTACTCCCCCGCGCTGACCGACTTCGTCATCATGGTCGACCAGACCAGCCAGATGTTCATCACCGGACCCGACGTCATCAAGACCGTCACCGGTGAGGACGTCACGATGGAGGAGCTCGGCGGCGCCCACACGCACATGGCCAAGTCGGGCACCGTCCACTACGTCGCCTCCGGTGAGCAGGACGCCCTGGACTACGTCCGCGACCTGCTGGGCTACCTGCCCCCCAACAACTACGCTGAGCCGCCGCGCTACCCGGCGCCGCACCCCGGCCCGATCGAGGAGAGCCTCACCGAGGAAGACCTCGAACTCGACACACTGATCCCGGACTCCCCGAACCAGCCCTACGATATGCACGAGGTCATCACCCGGATCCTCGACGACGACGAATTCCTGGAAGTGCAAGCGGGTTACGCCGGCAACATCCTCATCGGGTTCGGCCGGATCGACGGCCGCCCGGTCGGCATCGTCGCCAACCAGCCCACCCAGTTCGCGGGCTGCCTGGACATCGACGCTTCCGAGAAGGCCGCGCGCTTCGTGCGCACCTGCGATTGCTTCAACATCCCGATCGTCATGCTGGTCGACGTGCCGGGATTCCTGCCCGGCACCGAGCAGGAGTACAACGGCATCATCCGCCGCGGCGCCAAACTGCTCTACGCCTACGGCGAGGCCACCGTCGCCAAGATCACCGTCATCACCCGCAAGGCCTACGGCGGCGCCTACTGCGTCATGGGGTCCAAGGACATGGGCTGCGACGTGAACGTGGCGTGGCCGACCGCTCAGATCGCCGTGATGGGCGCCTCGGGCGCGGTGGGCTTCGTCTACCGCGGCCAACTCAAGGAGGCCGCCAAGAACGGTGAGGACGTCGACGCGCTGCGCCTGCAGTTGCAGCAGGACTACGAGGACACCCTGGTGAACCCGTACGTCGCGGCCGAGCGCGGATACGTCGACGCCGTCATCCCGCCCTCGCACACCCGCGGTTACATCGGCACCGCGCTGCGGCTGCTGGAGCGCAAGGTCGTCCAGACCCCGCCCAAGAAGCACGGCAACATCCCGCTGTAAAGCCCCCTGCCCGGATCTGCTTCTCAGACAAGGACGTTCAGTTATGGACCACAACGCCGACATCGTCGAGGTCTCCGACCCGCGGGACATGACGATCGACGATCCGCCGGCCCCGGACTCGCTGTTCCAGGTCGTCAAGGGGCAGCCCGGCGTCGAGGAGATCGCCGCGCTGGTGACCGTGCTGGCGGGCGCCGGTGGCGGGCACCCCGAGCCCGGTCCGCAGGAACTCAACCCGTGGGGCCATCCGGTGGACAAGCTGCGCTACGACGTCTCCAGCTGGCAGCGCGTGACGCTGCTGGCGAGGACCCATATGCGGCGATGAGCCGGGTCGTGACCCGGGTCGTTCTGGGCTCGGCGTCCGCCGGCCGGCTGCGCGTGCTGCGGCAGGCCGGCATCGACCCGCTGGTGATCGTCTCCGATGTGGACGAGGACGCGCTGCTCGCCTCGCTCGACCCGGATCTGCCGCCGGAGGCGGTGGTGGCGTCCCTGGCCAACTCCAAGGCGGTCAGCGTCGCGGCGCAACTACCCGCGGAGGTGGCGTCCGATTGCGTGGTGTTCGGCTGCGATTCGATGCTGTTTCGCGACGGCACGCTGGTCGGGAAACCCGGATCCCCCGACGCCGCACGTGCGCAGTGGCTGTCGATGGCGGGTACCACGGGCTATCTGCTGACCGGGCATGCGATGTTGCGCATCTCCGAGGGCGTCATCACTCACACCGATAGCGAAACTGGCAGCACCACGGTGCATTTCGGCACTCCGACCGATGAGGAACTGACCGCCTACGTGGACAACGGCGAACCTGTCCACGTCGCCGGATCGTTCACGCTCGACGGATTCGGGGGCTGGTTCATCGACCGGATCGAGGGTGACCCCTCGAACGTCATCGGCCTGAGCCTGCCGCTGGTGTACCGCATGCTCCGGCGCGCCGGGCTGTCGGTCACCGACCTTTGGAGCGAGTAGTCACCCGCTAGTGCCGCGCATCTAGACAGATGGGCGGCGCTTCATCGTTCGACCGTCCGACCTGGACTTTGTCCCGGTCGAGGGTGAGCTATCCCCAATCGCGATTTCATCCACAACTTTTCTGCGACCCCGACGAACTCCTGCGCGGCGACCCAGACGGGTAACGCGGATCGCAGTCTGGCCGCAGCGATCGAAGTGCGTTGTGCGCCTGCAGCGTTCCCCCTCCACGAGGTCGGCGTGGGGCTATTACCCACGACCTGGGTTCGGTCGATCAACGCACCACCGCCGAGAGCGAGCGTGACGCGCACACTCCGCTACGGTGCGACGTCGTCCCGACTGGTGAGGCATTCGCCCCATGTGTCGATCGCCAGCCCCATAGACGATTGCCGGTGGAAAGGAACGACTATGAACACCACACTGAGAGCGTCGATCGCTGGGCTGACAGCGGTTTTCGCCTTCTCGTTTCCCGCGACATCGACTGCAGCTCCCAGAGAATGGGACATCGGTACCTACGACAGCTGCATCAAAACGGTGGGAGACAGAAATCAGGCCGGCATCACCAATGACGCGCAGATGCTCGACGAGGCCAAGCATTGCTGCTCGATGTCCGGGGGTATCTGGGATATCAGCGCCGGGGGGCCGGCCGGCAGATGTGTCGCTCCGCCCAAGGACCAGGCTGACACCCCACGCGTTGTGCCGTCAGGGGCGCCGGTTCAGACGTTCCAGCCTGCCCCACCACCGCTGCGAGATCCCGGGACAGTCACGCAGACATTCGTGCCGGCGCCGGTCGGCTAGCTCCGTTAGGAGCCGCAATTAACTTGGTTGAACCGCTTCACGTAGAGGACGACCCGCATGGTCTTCTGCGAGATCGTGCCACCCGCGCCCGGAGACTGCGCGCATACGCTCCAGTTCGTCTGGTTGATGACCTGCTGACCGGCCCTGCTGTCGACCAGGCGCAGGTCCAGTTCTACCGGACCGGTGGCGTCGAAGACGGCGTTCACGGCCTGCTGCAACACCATTCCGCGCACATCCGGCATCTCCCAGACGACCTCGCTGTCCTGCGCGGCCGCCGCAGGTCCGGCGAAACCAGTGGTCGCAGCGAGCATTCCGAATGTCACTGCCAGCACTGCAATAAGTTGTTTGCGCACCGCGAAGCCCCTCACCGTGTGTTAATTCACGGTGAACAGTAGCCGATCACCCACAGCATTCAGGTAACAATTCGCTCACGGTGTCGCGATCCAGAAGGCTTGCCGCTAGGCGCATTCCGTATCGTGAGGTCGCTGCACGGCAAACGTCACCTTGAGGGTCTCGTGGGAGATCTTGGCGCCCGCTTTCGGAGACTGCCCGCACACCACCCAGTCCTCCTGGTTGATCACCGGCTGGTGGCCCATCGCGACGGTGCCGATGTTCACCACCACGGGTGCCGTCACGCCCTCGACGGTGAGGATCGCGTGCTTGAGCACCACGCCGTCGAGATCCGGCATCACCCATGACATGTCGTCGGATCCCGGTGTCGCGACCAGTCCGCTCTTAGTCGCCATGGCCGGCGCCGCGGACCCGAGAGCCATCGCCGCCACCGCGGCCGTGGCAGCCACCGTCGTCATCATGTGCTTCTTCATCGTCACTCCTGTGGTGTGAATCCAAAACCCGTCCGGCAGTGTCTGATTCCCACGTTGGATTCGGTGATGCCCGGTCGTGTCGCCTGTCCCAGCGATCTATTGGTGTTTCGCCAGTAACCGTAAAGCCTGGACAGCGCCGAAAGCGGAATCACCAGCGAACCAACAGGAACGACGCAGGGACCGTCCAGCAGGCGTGGGCATGCTCAACCGAGCCGACACCCATTGCCGAACTCGCTCGAGCGTGCGCTGGGGGCGGGATTTCGGCTCACATCCCGCCCTCAGCGCACGCTCGAGCCAAGGTCGCTGCGTCGTCGTGGTCCAGCGGGATGAATCGCCACGGGCTGCGGCCACGGCCGCCCCACAACCGCCAAACCGCCCAGGACCTCCGACGATCCGCGCGGGCGTGATCCCCGTCACATCAGCGTAGCCACCGTGCACGGCCGTGGGTATTCGGCGAAGATCTTACGTAGCTACATAGTGTGACCGGGGGGTCTATTTATGGTGACTGCGCTTGAGCGCTACCGCGAATCAGTTCAGCGGAGGCGCCGCAGAGCAGAACGAGCAAACTATCGTCTCGACGTCCAGGGTTTGCGGGCGGTCGCCGTGCTGGCGGTCGTCGCTCACCATCTCTGGGGGTGGCCGGCAGGCGGTTTCGTCGGCGTCGACGTCTTCTTCGTGATCGCCGGCTTCTTCATCACTGCGAAACTGCTGCGAACCGCCGAGGACACCGGAACGGTGCCGCTCAGGAAGTTCTACGGGGAGCGGCTGCGCCGCATCGTCCCGGCCGCCGCGGTCGTCCTGGCACTGACCGTCGCCGCGTGCGTGGTCGTCCTTCCGGCCGGCGCCCGCGAGGTCGGCGTCGACGCGCTCTTCTCGCTGGCCTTCCTCGCGAACTGGCATTTCGCTGCTCAGGGGGCGGACTGGTCGGCAGCGACCGATTCGGCGTCTCCCCTGCTGCACTACTGGCCGCTGTCGATCGAGGGACAGTTCTACGCCGTCTGGCCAGTGCTGCTCCTGGTGATCAGCGTCGTCGCGGTCCGCAGGGCGTGGAGCCACGCCCGATGGTTGTGGCTCACCGGCGCGGTCATCGCCGTCATCACCGCGGCATCACTGGGGTGGGCGTTCTACGACACCGCGTCGGCGCCGGACGGGGCGTTCTTCAGCACGGCCACGCGGCTGTGGGAGCTGGGGGCCGGCGCCCTGCTCGCGACCGCCCTCGGGCCGCTCGGGCGCATCCCGGTCGCGGTGAAGCCGGTGCTGTCGTGGCTGGGGGTCGCACTCATCGGCGCGAGCTTCGTCCTCATCGACGCGCACTCCGGTTTCCCGGCACCATGGGCGCTGCTGCCGGTGGCCGGCACCCTGCTGGTGCTCGCGGCCGGTGTCGACGGTGAACCCCTGTTCCAGGGTCTGCTCGGCAATCGGGTCAGCACCTACCTCGGTGACCTCTCATACTCGCTGTATCTGGTGCACTGGCCGGTGATCGTGCTTCTGGCGACGCTGATGACCACAAGCGCCCACTACTACCTCGCCGTGCTGGCGTTGACCTTGGGGCTTTCGCTGGCACTCCACCACCTCGTCGAGGCGCCGCTGCGCGACGCCAGCCGGGAGCGGATCCGCCAGGCCCGCCACGACCTGCGGCACGGACTTCTGCAGACCGAACGTTCCACCAAGGTCGCCGTGGTGGCGGCGCTGGTGCTGCTGGCCGTCAGCCTGATCACCTACGCCCTGCGACCCGACGCCTACCTCTGACGAGCGGTCCGCCCTGATGCTGGGTACGTTGGGGCTCTGCGGGATTCACAGCATCTCCACAGACAGGACGGGCGTGTGGTGGCGAACGAAGGACTCGAGTTCATCGCGCCCATGCCGCGCCTCCACGATGACGGTGCCGCCTGGGTCGCCGAACTCCGCCGTCTCGAGGATCTCGGGTTCGACACGGTCACGGTGTCCCATCACCTCACCAACGGTTGGCAACTCGCGCCGATCCCCGCGATGGCGTTCGCCGCCGCAAGCACCACGCGCCTGCGGGTGCAGAGCCTCGTCGTGCAGAACCCGCTGCAGCATCCCGCCCTGCTCGCCAAGGACATCGCGACAATCGACCGGTTGTCCTGTGGCCGTGTAGAACTCGGCCTCGGCGCGGGATGGCTCGCGCAGGACTACGCCGCACTCGGCGTCCCCTTCGAGTCGACCCCCACCCGGATCGCGCAGCTGGCTGAGGCCGTCACCATCATTCGTGACTACTTCACCACGGAGACGGTTGATTTCGCCGGCCGGTACTACCACGTCGACAACCTGGAGGCGCTGCCGCGCTGCGTGCAGCAGCCCAACCCGCCCATCCTGATCGGTGCCGGGGGGCCCCGGATGCTCGATCTCGCCGGCCGCTGCGCAGACATCGTGGGCGTGCAGGCCCGGATGATGCACGGCAGCATCGATGACGACGCCGTCGCCGACCTCTCCGCGATTGCGCTGCAGGCCAAGATCACCCGCATCCGGGACGCGGCCGCCGGCGTCGGCCGGGCGACTCCGCGCCTGCAGTTCAGCGTTTCGTATCTGCACGTCACCGATTCCGACGCGCCTCCGCGACACTCCACGTGGACGAAAGCCGTTGTCGCGAATATGGACACACTGGCGGAGTCACCCGCCGTGCTGGTGGGCACCGCGGCCGAATGTGCCGAGAAGGTGCTCGAGCACAGTCGAAGGTTCGGGATCTCCTACTGGCACCTCGGCCAGGATACCGAGGCCGCGGGCCGCATCATCGCGCTGCTCCGTCAGGGCGGGGTCGGCTGAGGCAGTGGTGCCACGTCGGCCACCAGCACCCAGTCCTCTGCCGTCGGCGGCGTATAGCTGACCGACCCCTTGCGGAGCGGGCCCAGCCTCGTCGACTGACCCGTGCGCGGGTCATACCACGACAGTGCGGATTTCGGCGGGACGACCGTCGACAGATCGGCGTCGAACTCCTGACCGTCGGGGCTGTACACCATCGCGTACGAGCCATCCGCGGCGCTGAACGCCTGCAGTCGCGCCGCACCGGTGCGTGGACTCGCGACGATGCGACCGTTGTCTGGCTTCCCCTTCCACCACGGGTGCGCGTCCATCAGAGCGACGAGATTGCGCATCTGCCAGGCGCCCTCATCCTGCATGCCGCTGGCCCAGTTGCCCACCGCGCCGAGTTCGGTCTTGCGGTCGGTGGAGCCGGCGAACTGCCAGACGTCGTGATCGCCGTAGGTGTGGCCGGCGGCGCCGGCGAACACCGCCCAATAGGCGTCGCGGCGCACGTCGATCGGCTCCGAGTAGCCGTCGGGAGCCTGGTCCCAGCAGTACGGGTGATGAGCGTAGATGGGTTCACCGTCGAGAAACGGCCGGGTCGGGGACGTCTCATAGGCCGCCCGGAGCAGGTCGCGCCGCTCGGTGTACCGCAGGCAGTGACCGCCCTGGATCATGTCGAAGGTCAGCCAGCCGTCGCCACGGAACCAGGCCGTGCTGCTGGAGCCACCGATCGGGTGATAGGTCATCACGGTGCCCTGGTAGTTCTCCCGGCCGGTGACGCCCGTGGCGATGCCCAAAGCCACTGCCCGCCAAATGTTTTCGTCACCGGAAGCCGCGGCGTCGCCGCCCAGCACCCAGATGATCTGCCTGTCGCGATAGCGGGCACCGATGAACTCGCCGTACTCGGCCGCATTGTCCTGGGTCAGGAGGGTGTCCACCTGCGCATGCGCCCAGATGGGCACCAACCCCACCCGCATCCCGCGCGCGCTGGCCTGGTCGATGATGAAATCCAGGTGATCCCAGTAGTCGTACTGATCCGGATCGTTGGGATCGGCCCCATCGGTCACGCTGAGCCTCATCAGGGACTTGTCGTACGGCCAGTCGCCGTACCGGTTGGGCCCGGGTCCGCCGGCCTGATTGAAGATCGCGACCGTCTGAATGACGTTGAAGCCCTGGGATTTACGGATGTCCAGGTATTCCACCACCTGGTCCCTGGTGAGGTTGATCGGCAGCGACCACGCGGTGTCGGCCATCCAGAAGAACGGCTCCCCCGCCGCGTCGACGAAGTACCGGGAGTTCTCGCTGACTGCCAGCACCGGGGTGGGCAACGGGCGTTCGGACCCGGCGCTGATACCGCCCTGCAGTCCGAGGCCGACAAAGATCAATGTCGGAATCGCCACCGCGAGCGCCGTGCGCCACGAGTCGCGTCTCCATCGACGCCGCCCCGGTTCACCCGGATTGGCAAGGTCGGCGGAACGGTGGGAACTCACGTCTACCCCTTCTTAGGCTTGTACTCGAAGACCACGGTGTCGTCGCCGTCGACGACCCTCGTCCAGTCGGGCGTTCGGGACAGCAGGTCGACCAGGCTCGGCACAAAGGTCGGCCGATACCATCCGAGATACTCGCCGTAGGCCTTCACCTGGTGCGGGATCACCACATAGAGCGCCCGGGCCCGGCCATTCTGCGGGAACGTCGCCTCGATGTTCTCGACGTCCTGCGGGGTGGCGAAATCCCTGTGCATCAGGGTTTTCCGAACTCCGTCGAACACCGAATCGTAGGCGGGGTCCTGCAGCCGGACCCGGACGGCGGCCGCCGTGGATCCTTCCGGCCACCCGACGTTCTGGGCGAGGCTGCCGATGACGTACTTGCCTTCTGTCGCTGCCAGGAGCTGCCTGCTGTGCTCGACCTGCGCGCGGCTGACGGTGACGTAGCTCCAGCCCGCGTAGTAGCCCTGCAGGCCCACGGCGCCGCACCCGATGATCACCAGACCCGTGGCGACACAGCCGATTGACTTGAGCCAGACGTGCTGCAGGTCCATCGCCCACACCGCCCCGATGGCGACCAGCGCGGCGCAGCCCGCGATGCCATAGAGGAACACCCGGATGATCGCCTCCCCGCCGTAGTCCTGGCCTGCCAGGATCACCACCGGTGAGAACGCCATGATGCCCAGGCCCCACGGGGATCCGCCGCGCCGCCAGATGACGATGAGGCAGACCGCCGCCAGTGCCCACAGTCCGACGAACATGCCGCGCTCCAGCAGCAGCGTGAACTCGCGGCCGACCGAGCCCGGCGCCTCCGCGACGACGGTGCTGTTCTTGAGGGGGTTGAACCCGCTGAAGACGTCGAACTTCGCCGCCCGGTTGAGACGGGGAACGACGTACACCGCCAGGATCACGCCATAGGCCAGCGGCAGCCATCGCGGTCGCATCTGCTTGAACACCGCCAGCGCCACGAGAACGAAGAACACCCAGAACGGGGTGAGCTGGTGCGTCGCCGCGAGGACGGCCAGTAGCGGTAGGGCCATGTAGCCGGCGACGACGTTCTTCTTGGAATACAGAATGAGGCTCATGATCGCCAGCGTGAGCACCAGCGCCGCGGCCTGCGGCGAATAGTAGTCCTGTCCAGTCCAATTCATCACGACGGCGAGCATCGCGGCCACCAGTGCCGCCCTCAGCGAGAATCCTGCGCTCATCACCAGGGTGCCGACGAGAATCGAGATCAACACCGTGGACGCCGGCGCGAACCAGTGCGCCACCGTCAGCGGATCGACACCGCCGACCGAGCTGAACCAGGCCATCCAGGAGAAGAAGCTGGGCCAGTCGCCGTAGATCTGCACGTTCGGGGACGCGTGGCCCTGAATCATGTAGTCGGCGATGCCGATGTGCTTGTACGTCCAGACATACAAGGGCATCTCGGTCAGCAGGGTGGCCGTCACCCTGTACACCAGGATGACGACACCGATCGCGAGCACCGCCGGCAGCGTGCGGTGCGACACGATGGCCCAGACGAAAGCGACGATGGTCGCCACCGCACTCGCCAGCAGCACCACGCCACCCCTGGTCGCCACCAGCCCGTAGTCACCGACAGTGACATCGCCGAGCAGGGTCAGCGCGACCACCCACAGACCCAGGGCCACCACGAGCAGCGCCCCGGGGCCGTAAGAGCTTGGCCATGAACGCTTCCCGGTAGTCTCCTGCGAGGCCTCCTCGCCCGAGGGCAGCCGAACCTGGACCGTCACCATGATCGACCCCCACCGACGATCGGGTGGCCCAGTGTCCGCAACCGCAGTAGCCCGCTGCCGCCGACGACGCCGCCGATCCCCAGCACGAACAACAGTGGATGCCAGAACTGCAGCCAGGCCATCACGACCGAGAAGGCCATCATCGAGGCGATGCTGATGCCCAGAACCGCCGCGATAGTCGGTGCCGGGGGAAAGTCCACCCAGCACATCACCGCGCTGCCCACCCCCACGAGCATGAACACGATCAACGGGAACGCCCGCAACACCGGCGGCACCGGCAGCACCGCCATCCCGCCACACACACCCGCGCACACCGCGACCATGGCGATCACCTCGTCACGGCCGGAAACTGTTCGTAGCCTGTCGATCACCATCATGACGAACCCCCCTTCACGTTGTACTGACGCACCCAATCCACCCACTGCCGGGCCCCCGCGCCGGCGTCTCCCCCGAAATAGTCGAGCTGCAGACACAAATGCATCGGCCGCGGAGGCAGCCGACCCGGGTCGCTGATCAACCACTCCGGCTCCCCGTCGACGTAGTAGATGAGATGTGCCGGAGTCCATTCGACGGCGTAGCTATGCCACTGCGTGGCATCGACGGGAATCGAATGGGACTTCTTGGCGCCGGGACCCCAGTGCAGCCAGAACTGGACCTCGTGCCTCGCCGGGTCGATGACCTCCATGAAGTCGACCTCGCCACCGGCCGGCCAGTCCTCGGCGTCCGGCCACAACAGCGCCAGCGAGTGATAGGACTCCGGTGCGGTCGAGGACCGGGCGCACACCTCCCAGCGGCCGTACATCTGGCCGGGAAGCCACCCCATTCCGCCCGAGTTGCCCTTCGAGTCTCCGGTAATCGTCAGCACCCCGTCCGCGACCTCCATCGCCGCGGGCGTGCGGCGGCCGTTGCCGGCGTGCCCCGGGCCGTCGTAGACGACCCATTCGGAAAGTGCTGCGGCACTGGTGAAGTCGTCGCTGCGATTCGGCTCGCCCCAACCCAGTTCGGCGGCCGCGGTATCGGCGCACCGGCCGCTATCCACGGGCGCCGACCCGGTACACGCCGCCAAGATCACGCTGACCGCACCCCCCACCGCCAGTCCTCGGCCGACCCACCGCGCGCGCCGCATCCACCATGCTGAATCCCCCTCCACCGCTGCCGATTACCCGTCGACCGCGGGAACGGCACCGACGGTGCTGAGCCGGGGCGGCGGCGTCACATACATGCGCCGACGCAGCCACACCACCACCGGGCCGATCAGCACAAGCGCGCACACCGACTCGGCCACCAGGTAGGCGACGCCGACACCGGTGACTCCCCAGTGGCGCGTCGCGATCAACGACCCGCCGATGACGATGACCGTCCAGGTGAAGGTCATCGTCAACTGCAGGCGCAGTTTGCGTTGCACCCGGGCGAAGCCTTCGTAGGCGGCACCGATCACCGACAGCGGAATGAAAATCGCCGCCAGCATGAGCAGATCCTCACCGCCCGCGCGGTATTCGGCACCAACGGCCGACAGCATCACCGGTCCGACGAAGATCAGGCCCGCGCTGCCGACGCAGCCGACCGCGACCAGCATGCGCACGGTGCGCCAGGACAGGGCGGGAATCTTATCGGGGTGCGTCGCCGCCTCGGCCACGTACGGACTGACCACCAGATGCACGGTCAGATACAGGGCGCTGACGAACTGCCAGGAGATCTGGAAGTACGCGTTCGCAGCGGCGCCGGCCTGGGCCACGACGATCAGCGGCACCACCAGGGCACCGGTCGACAGCATCGTGGTGATGCCGAACGACGAACCGAAGTAGGACAGGATCTCCCTCCAGGGCGGCAGATCCGGCGTCAGTTGAAAGCGCGGATGGTCTCGGCAGCGACGGCGAAGCAGCACGAAGACGTAGGCCGCGATCACCGTCGCCGTCACCCCCCATGACGCCACGATCACCGTCGAGGCCGCCGCCGCACCCGCGAGGGCACCCGCTCCGGCCAGGTATGCCGCGGCCAGCAGCGCCAGGAACTTCCCGATCGCCAGCACGGAGTTCTTCGCCGCCGCCCACCGCGCCACCCCGAGGCCGGCCAGCGCCTTGTCCTGCAGGATGAAAATGGCTGTGACAGCGACGAACAACGGATACGCCAGCATCACCCAGGTCGAGGTGAACAACGCCTGTCGTGGGCCGAAGACGATGAGCAGGATTCCGCCGCCCATCGCCACCGCGGCGGCGATCAGGAAGCCGCGCGTCAGCAGGTCACCGGTGCGGTGGCCGGCGATCGGCAGGAAGCGCTCGTAGAACCTGTCGATGCTGAGCAGCGACAGCGTGGACAGCATCAGCGCGGAGTTGATCAACGCGGCGGCCACACCGACGTCACCAGCCGGGAAGATCCGGGCGGCGACGCCCCAGAACAGCAGGCCGAGAACGCAGGTCAACCCGTTGGACAGGATCAGCGAGACGGTGTTGGCGTTGAGGTTTGCCTCCGCCGCCAGCTCGACTCCCCCCAGCGACCGGGCGCGCAGCCGGCCGGTGAGCATCATCGCGACACCGTGCCCTGCACCCGGCGACGCATCTTGGCGTTCGCGAAGCCCGCCGTGGTGGCCGCCAGCCCGAAGACCATCGCCGCGGCACGGGCGAACCCGTCGCCGGTCATCGACGTCGACTCCCGCAGCACACCACGCGGGAGAACCTTGGCGGTGTAGGCCCGCTCGGAGGTCAGCGCCTTGGCGGTGCCGGCGGCGGAGGCGAGTTCCGTGACGACCGCCTTCGACATGCCCTCGTGGTAGCACCGGCGCCGGAAGTAGCGCAGCGTCACCCTGTCGGACGAGACGTGATGCCGCACCCGGGCGTCCGGATCGAACATGATCCGCGCCGAGGGATTCGCCGCGGCGATGCGGATACACAGCTCGGTCTCCTCACCACCGACGGGATGCGAGCCGACGCGGCCAACCTCCGACCGGAAACCACCGACCTCGTCGAGCACCGAACGACGCATCGACATGTTGCAGCCCAGCGGGTTTCGCACCGCAGTCAGCGTGGTGGGCTGACCGACATAGCTGCAGCCGACCACCCAGTCGAACTCGGCCGGCATCCACGCGGGGCGGGCGCCGTCGGGCCACACCGGTGTCGCGTAGCCACCTACCCCCGCCACCCGGGCGTCGTCGTAGTGCCGCATGAGCGCACTGGCCCAGCCGGGCTCAGCGGTGGCGTCGTCATCGAGGAACGCGACGACGTCGCCGTATGCCGCGGTGACACCCGCGTTCCTGGCGCCGGACAGCCCACGCTCACGGTCACTCTCGATCACCATCACCCGGCCCCGGGCTCCGAATCGTTCTTGCGTCAGCGCGTACAGCTCGGGGCAGTGATCGATCACCACGATCACGTCGAGCGCCGCGAAGTCCTGCGCCAGAGCCGATTCCACCGCGCGGCACAGGTCGTCCCAACGTTGGGTGGTGTAGGCGCAGATGACCGTCGACAACGTCTCAGCTGCCGCCACGGCCGTCGCGCCCCCGCTCCCGCTCCCCTCCCCGCCGAAATGGCATTCCGGCAGGCCTCCACTCGCACTTTCGCTGCTGGAATGCCATTTCGGCGGCGAGCTTGCGCGGCGGGTGCGTTGGGCCACCCGCCATTTCGTCACCCCGAACAGCGCCAGCCGCCGCAGTGTCTGCTCGTGGCAGCGCACCCGCCCACGCAGCATGTCGGCGCGGGACAGCTGCCACCGGGGATCGCGCTGCAGTGCGCTGTCGAACGCCAGCGACTGCGCCAGCTGGGTCCGCACCGACGTCAGCCCACTGATGGACCCGCCCCGCACCCGAAACGCCGCGTGCGCGGCCGGCACGCCGTAGAAGTCGCCGCAGCCCAGCAGGCGCACCCACAGGTCGAGGTCGCTCATGAACGGATAGTCGGCGGTGAAGCCACCGACCCGGTCGAAGTCGGCTTTGCGGAACATTCCCGCCAGCGGGGCACCGACCGGATTGCACCCGCTGTGCACGATCCTGCGCACCGCACGCTGCGCCGCGACCCGTCCCTGCAGCCCGCCCAGACCGCGGGCGGCGACGATCACCTTGTCGTCGTCGTCGATGAAGTCGCACTTGGCGGAGACCAGCGAGACTTCCGGCATGGCCTCGAGCACCGCAGCCTGTGCCGCCAGGCACTCCGGCTTGAGGATGTCGTCGGCGCACACCAGCTTGACGAACTCGCCGCGCGCGTGCCCGACAGCGAGGTTGAAGTTCTCGACGTAGGGCAGCGTGGCCGCGTTGCGCACGACCCGCAGCCGCGCGTCGTCGATGCCGGCGAGGATCTCGGCCGTCCCGTCGGAGCTGTTGTTGTCCACGACGACCACCTCGAAGTCGTCGTGGGTCTGCGCGAGAACGGAATCGAGCACCCGCTGCAGATACTCCTGCGCCTGATAGGCCGGGATGCACACCGACACTTTCGGCGCCGTGGTCTCGACGGGAGCGGGGGTGTCGCAGAAATCGCAGACCGTGTCTACGGCCGCCTTCGTGGCATCAGCAGTGGTCATTTCCCGTGCGCCTTCCATCGACCTGCAAGTTCGGGATAGCGCGCCTCGACCTCGGGCAGCAGGTCGGCCAGTGTCAACAGCACCCGGTCGGGATCGGCCGCCAGAAGCTCGGCCGGTGACACGATCGGGATATCGGTGCCCGGCATCCGCCTGCCCTGCTTGACCGGTGACCCGTCGGCGACCGCCGTGACCAGTCGCGTGGTGATGCCCGCGCGGCTGAACAGCGCGACCGCCTTCGACGCGGCGGCATAGGCGTACACCGTGTGCCCGGCGGCCGCCTCGTCCTCGAGCCACCCGCGCAGCTGGTCGACGTCGCGATCCGCCAGCTGCTGAAGGGATCTCAGGCCGTCGGCGGTCGTGATGCCCATGGCCTCCTCCTTCGCGAGCAGGCGCAGCACCGACTCGTCGGGCTTGACGTCGCCGTGCACCGCGGCCAGCAGCACCGTGCCGCCGTACAGGTCGAACTCCCACAGCGTGGCGATGCTCATCCCGACATCGCCGAGCAGCCGCGCCAGCGACGTCACCGAGTAGTAGGCGAAGTGTCCGTGGCGCAACGCATTCCACTGGCCCAGCTCGACGATCGTGACGATCGGCTGATACTGCAGCAGCAGCACCCCGCCGCGGCGGGTGGCTGCGGCACGCCGCTGGAACGAGCGTCGCTGATCAGGTTCGTGCATGATGCCGAAGCAGTCGAGCACCACGTCGGCGTCCTGGCCTGCCGAGGCGCTGAAGCCGTACTCGGTGACCAGCGGCAACCAGCTGCCGCTGTGGGGGCTGTCGAACTCGAACACCGTGTCGCCCCGCAGCCAGCCGGCCGCGGCCACCTGCTTGACGGCGATCTCGGCCTGATCCCGCAGCGCCTGCGGCTCCAGACCGTGCATCTCCTCCTCGCCGGTGTCGTCGTCGGCCAGTTGCACCAGGCCGCAGGCACCGCACAGTTCGATGGCCAGGCTGTGGCACGCCTCGTCGGCGCCACCACCGTCGCCGGCTACCGGAAAGTGATCAGGCGCAGGAACATTCCCGAAATCCAACACCCGGTCGATCCCGGCGTGACCGCACCCCCGACACTCATTCATGGCACCATTCCCCTATGCGCATTGATGCGGCCGATCTGGTAGACGTTCTTGTTCTGACGCCGTCGCCCTTCCGGGACGACCGCGGCCTGTTCACGCGGACCTTCGACGCCGAACTGTTCGACGCCCACCTCGGGTCGCCGGGCCTGTCGGCGACGTTCCTCCAGGATTCGCAGTCGCGGTCGGTCCAGGGCGTCGTCCGCGGCATGCACGGACGCTCCGGGCGCGGCGAGGCCAAGCTGGTCCGCTGCGCCAACGGCGCCGTCCTCGACGTGCTGGTCGACATCCGCCGTCACTCCCCGACCTTCGGCCGGCAGCAGTCGTTCCTGCTCGACGACAACGACTTTCGGCACCTGTACGTCCCGCCGGGGTTCCTGCACGGATTCCAGGCGCTGACCCCCACGGCGGATGTCTGCTACCGCATCGACCGACCTCATGACCCCTCCGAGAACCTCGCGGTCGCACACGACGACCCCGACCTGGCGATCGAGTGGCCCCTGCCCGTCACGATCATCTCGGCGCAGGACGCGCGCGCCCCGCGGTGGGCTGACGTCCTCATACAGCTGCCCTGACCCAGCGCATCGACTCGTCGAGCAGCTCGGCCGACCGCAGCCCGTCCAGATGGGCCAGCCGCGTGAACGTCTTCGCGAACGCCTCCCGGGTGAGGCCGAACGACACGTACGCCTCGTACAGTTCGGCCGCTCCGTCACGCACCGACCAGGTGGCCTCGAATCCGAGAGCCTCCCGGTACTTCGAGAAGTCCACGCGGTAGGAGCGCGGGTCGGCCCCCGCCTCGCCGGTGATCACCAGCTGCGAGCACGGCACCACCCCGACGACGGTCTCCGCGATCTCGGCGACCGTCAGGTTGTTGGCTTCGGTCCCGACATTGAATGCGGCGCAATGGATCTTGTCCACCGGTGCCTCCAACGCGGTCAGGAACGCCGCGGCGATGTCCTCGGCATGCACCAGCGGACGCCACGGGGTGCCGTCCGAGAGCACTCGGACCTCACCGCTGACGACGGCGTGCCCGACCAGGTTGTTGACGACGATGTCGCCACGCAGCCGGGGTGAGAAGCCGAACGCCGTGGCGTTGCGCAGGAACACCGGCGAAAACGAGTCGTCGGCGATCGCGGCGACGTCGTCCTCCACGCGGACCTTGCTCTCCGCGTACGGCGTCACCGGCCGCAGCGCGGCGTCCTCGGTCACCAGGTCGTCGCCGGCGGCCCCGTACACCGAACAGGTCGACGCGTACAGGAACCGGCGCACCCCCGCCTCTTTGGCCAGCCGGGCCAGCCGGACCGACGCGTGATGGTTGATGTCGTAGGTGATCTGCGGCGCCAGCGCACCCAGCGGGTCGTTCGACAGCGCCGCGAGATGCACGACGGCGTCGAAGCCGGCCAACTGCTCGACCGACACGTCGCGCAGGTCCTCCCGGATGCCCGGCGGGTCCTGGGGTTCGGGACCCAGCACGCATTCGGCGAACAGGCCCGAGTCCAGGCCGGTGACGTCGTTGCCGGCCGCCGCCAGAACCGGCACCATCACGGTGCCGAGGTAGCCCTGATGGCCGGTGACAAGGACTTTCATGATGCCGCCCCCGCCCGGTTGAGGTGCTGGGCGGGGCGGATATCGGCGGTGTGCAGCTGCGGCAGCGGGTAGACGAGTTCGCCGCCCCACTCGGCGACGTGGCTGAGCTGCGCGGTCAGCTCCGTCTCCAGGTTCCACGGCAGCACCACCACCACCTCGGGGCGATCGTCGTCGATCTGCGCCGGATCGTGGATCGGGATCCGGGTCCCCGGCGTGAAGCAGCCGTGCTTGTAGGGGTTGCGATCGACGGTGTACTCCATCAGGTCGCTGCGGATACCGCAGTAGTTGAGCAGGGTGTTGGCCTTGGCCGGCGCCCCGTACCCGACGACCCGCTTGCCTTTGACGCGGCAGTCGAGCAGGAAGGCCAGCAGCTCGTCACGGATCGCCTCGGTGCGGTGCTTCAGATCGAGATACCCGTCGACGCTGTGCAGTCCCGCGATCCGCTCCACACACAGCGCGTCGGTGACGCGGGTGCTCGGCCGGCCGCCGGCCGCCTCCGGCCGGGCCCACAGCCGCAGCGACCCGCCGTGGGTGTCGAGCATCTCCACATCGACGAGCGCCAGACCACCGACGGCCAACGCGTTCATCGCCGAAAGCACGGTGTAGTACTGGAAGTGCTCGTGATAGATGGTGTCGAACTGGCCGAGAGTCACCAGGTTCAGCGCGTAGTGCACCTCGATGCTGAGCCACCCGTCATCGCTCATCAACCCCCGCAGCGCCTTGGTGAACCCGCGCAGATCCGGGATGTGGGCGTAGACGTTGTTGGCGACCACCAGATCGGCGGGCCCGTGCTCGGCACGGACCGCGGCGGCGGTCTCTTCGTTCAGGAACGCGGTGTGCGTGGGCACGCCGCGCTCCCGGGCCGCCGCGCCGACGTTGACCGAGGGCTCGATGCCCAGGCACGGAATTCCCTTGGCCTGCACGTGCTGAAGCAGGTAGCCGTCATTGCTGGCGACCTCGACCACCAGCGAGTCGGGCCCCAGACCGAGGCGGTTCGACGTCTCGGTGACGTAGCGCTGCGCATGCTGCACCCAGCTGTCCGAATACGAGGAGAAGTAGGCGTACTCGGTGAAGGTGTCCTCCGAGGTGATCAGCGCGGGGATCTGCAGCAGCAGACAGGATTCGCACAGTCGCAGGTGCAGCGGATAGTTCGGCTCCGGCAGATCGAGCTGGTCCGCGGTCAGGAAGCTCTGCGACGGCGGGCTGGCGCCGAGGTCGAGGATGCTGACGAGACGGTCCGAATTGCACAGTCGGCATTGCATTTTCAGGCTTCTTTCGTTGGCTGGATGGGGAGGCGGGCGGCGCTAGACGCGCTGGCCGGCCCAGATCTTCCACGGGGCTTTGTCGTTCTCCCACAGGTCATTCAGGTAGATCTTGTCCCACAGTGTGTCCATGCCCCGCCAGAAGCCGCTGTGCCGATAGGCCGACAGCTCCCCGTCGGCGGCGAGCTGCTGCAGCGGCGCCTGCTCGAAGACGGTGTCGTCGCCGTTGATGTAGTCGAGCACCGAGGGTTGCGCGACGAAGAAGCCGCCGCTGACCCAGCCGCCGTCACCGATCGGCTTCTCCTGGAACGAGACTCGATCGGCATCGAATTCGAGGGTGCCGTAGCGTGCCGGCGGCTGCACGGCGGTGACGGTGGCGACCGACCCCGACGCGCGGTGATGGTCGATCACGTCCCGGACATCGAGGTCGGTGACACCGTCGCCGTAGGTGAAGCAGAAGGTGTCGTCGCCGATGTAGCGCTTGGCCCGCAGCAGACGTCCGCCGGTCATCGTGTTGGCCCCGGTGTCGAGCAGCGTCACCGTCCACGGTTCGGTGTCGGAGTGGACGGTCGCGACCTTGTCGCTGGCGAGGTTGATCGTGATGTCGGAGGTGTGCAGGAAGTAGTTGGTGAAGTACTCCTTGATCATGTAGCCCTTGTAGCCGCAGAGGATGATGAAGTCGGTGATGCCCGCGGTCTCGTAGATCTTCATGATGTGCCAGATGATCGGTCGTCCCCCGATCTCGACCATCGGCTTGGGCCTGCTCTCGGATTCCTCACTGATGCGGGTGCCTCGCCCACCGGCGAGAATGACAGCTTTCATGGTGCGCTCCTGGATGATGAGAGTCCGCGACACTGCGGGTGTCGGCGGTGATGTGTTGTTCGTCAACGCTTTTCGGTCGACGAGGAACTCGACCGGCCGCGCGGAGTGCGCGGGTCGAGGAAGTAGGTCGAGCCGACCTGAGGGGGTAGGGCGGCTCGACGGTCCTTGCGGGGAAGGCCGCTACGAGGCCTGCGGGGCTGCCACCACGGGGATCGGTTGCCCGGCGGTGGCGCCGCGTCGATTGGCGATGGCCTCCAGCAGGTGGCCCGACACGCCGGATCGGTGGCCGCGCAACACGGTCCGGAGCACCCTGATGCCGTCCCGGACGGCCCGCAGGTTCGACTTGCCATAGCGTCGCGGCATCTCCAGGCTCGGCACCTCGGCGATCCGCAGGCCGGCCTGCATGGCCTGCACCGTCATCTCCGCCTCGATCTCGAACCCGGTCGCCGACAGTTGCAGCAGTTCCAGGTAGCGCCGGTGGAACGCACAGAACCCGTAGCACAGGTCGGTCAGGTCGGAGTCGTAGAGCGAGTTGAACACGGCCAGCAGGAATCGGTTGCCCAGCTTGCGGAATGGCGTGATGTCCAGTGAGCCGCCGCCGCCGATGAAGCGGGATCCCTTGACGAAGTCGTAGCCGTTGCGCAGGAAATGCACATAGTGGCGGATCTCCTGGGGCGCCATGCTGCCGTCGGCGTCCATCATCACGACGATGTCACCGGTGGCCGCCAGGAAGCCGGTGCGCAGCGCGCTGCCCTTGCCGACACCTTCCTGGGGCACCACCCGAATGTCGGGCCGGTACCGCAGCGCGGTGATCAGCGTGGCGTCGGTGGAGGCACCGTCCACCAGGATGATCTCGTCGATGTCATCGGTGATCTGCTCGAGAACCCACGCGACATTGCGGGCCTCGTTCCTGACCGGGATGACGAGGCTGACGGTCGATGTCGAACCGACGCCGTTCTTCGCGAGTGTGAGCTGAGTGCGCGAGCCGTTCACGGCCTCGCCTGTCGGTGAATCCCCCATTGCCTGACCTTCTGTTCGCTCGAATGATGAGGCCGGCCCGTTGGCCGACCCGATAGTGTTCTGTGTTCCCCCGGAAGCGCTGCAGTCGATTCAAATCGTGCGGCTTAACGCAACTTTGGCAAAGGATCTGCGATTCAGATGGAACGCTACAGCCGCCCCTTTGTAGCTGTATGGCGCGGAACGCTACCAGCGACTTAGCTAACTGGCAATCGGGATTTACGCCGGCGTCTAGAAATTAATTGCTAGGTGTGCTCGGTAATATGCTGGCGCTAACTAATGATCTTGTTTTGTACTGCTTAGCATCTCCCTCCGTGACATCTGTACGTAACTAAAACCGCCTTACCGTGCCATTTTGTGATGGCGCGGAGGCAATTCGGGCCAGCCCCCAGAAACCATTTCCCCTGCAATTCGCTATTGCGCCAGTGGCGAATGTCCATTGATCTTGGGTTGATCATGATTCGTAACTTCACCCGGTCGTGCACTTTCAGCAAACTTGCTCTCGGTACCCGCGTCGGCGAACTTTTGGCTGGTGTCCACCTCAAGATCACCGTCGAAGCGGATGTCGCCGGCCGTGTCGCACACACCGACGCGCCGCGCGGCCCCCCGACGAGGGCCCCCGAGGGCCCGTCGGGCCCCTCGCTGCCCAGCACACCGAACAGGCACCGACTCGGCCGTCGGCCGCTCCGTTACCGTGGGCCCATGGTCCAGCCGATGCGGCGCGTCGCAGTTCTGCTGTTGCTCGTGAGTTGCCTGAGCAGTCTCATCGCGTGCTCCCGCGACGAATCCGGAAGCGACACAGCGTCATCCGCGTCTCCGACGTCGTCGACCGCGCCCGATGAGTATCAGCAGATCCCCGGTACCCGCGTCTTGCTGCGCCCCACCGCCGGACTGCAGCTCGACCCGTCGCTGCCCGGCCTGGCGCGCCCGGGAAGCCTCACGTCGGTAGTCGTCGTCGATCAGCAGCAGTCGACCGGTCAGTCGCCCGATCAGGTGCTGGCCGAGATCGACGCCTCGTTCCGGGACCAGGAACGCGCCACCAGGGACGGCCTGCAGCTGAGCGAGCCGCGTCGCACCGAGATCGCCGGCTTCCCCGCCGTCGTGGTCAGCGGCACGCAGAACCGGGCGGGGGTGGTGTTCCTGAAGGTGCTCGCCGCCCTGGCGCCCCCGGACTCCTTCGTCACCATCACCGGCACGGCAGAACAGACCGGCCCGATCACCGCCGACCAGCTCATCGGGCTCATCAGTGACGCCCGCTGGTCGGATCAGCGGGCGCCCAGCGACCTCGGGATCACTGTCACGCCCAGCGCCGGGTACCAAGAGGTGCCCAGCGGCGGCTCCCTCCAGCTCTCGCTGGGCGGCCAGACCGGCCCCGACGTGCCCGTCTTCCTGGCCTCCCCGTCGCGGGGCTTCGGAAACGCGGTGCCTCCGCAGGCGCGTCGCCAGTTCGCCGAGCGACGCTTCGTGCAGCTTCCGGGCAACCCTGCGCCGGGCCTGGCCACCGACATCACCATCGCGGGGCTGCCCGCCGTCGAGATCGTCGGCGAGTCGACCGACGAAATCATCTATGCCGCAATGGTTTTCACCGCTGACGGCTACGTGCTGCTGTCCGGTCTGCAGCCCAAAACCCAACCCGACCAGCTGGAGGCCTTCCGGCAGATGGCGCAGTCGCTGACCATCACGCGGTGATCGGCACTCAAACAGGGAGGCGCCCCCCGGTAGTCTGGGCGCGTGCCGCTACCCGCTGATCCCAGCCCCGCTCTGCAGTCCTACGCCCATCCCGAACGCCTGGTCACCGCCGACTGGCTGTCGGGCAATCTGGGCCGGCCCGGACTGGCCATCGTCGAATCCGACGAGGATGTGCTCCTCTACGACACCGGCCACATCCCCGGCGCGGTCAAGATCGATTGGCACACCGACCTCAACGATCCGCGCGTGCGGGACTACATCACCGGCGAGCAGTTCGCCGAGCTGATGAACCGCAAGGGCATCTCCCGCGACGACACCGTCGTCATCTACGGCGACAAGAGCAATTGGTGGGCGGCCTACGCGCTGTGGGTGTTCACGCTGTTCGGCCACCCCGACGTCCGGCTGCTCGATGGCGGACGCGGCCTGTGGATCTCCGACGGGCGCGACACCAACCTGGATGTGCCCTCCAAGACCACCACCGGATACCCGGTCGTCGAGCGCGACGACGCCGCCATCCGCGCGTTCAAGGAGGACGTGCTGTCTGTGCTGGGCACGTCGCCGCTGATCGACGTGCGCTCGCCGCAGGAGTACACCGGCGAGCGCACCCACATGCCCGACTACCCCGAGGAAGGCGCGCTGCGCGGCGGCCACATCCCGACCGCCGTGTCGATCCCGTGGGCCAAGGCCGCGCTGGACAACGGCAAGTTCCGCAGCCGGGCCGAACTCGACGAGCTGTACGGCCACCTCACCGCTGAGGACAAGACGGTGGTGTACTGCCGGATCGGCGAGCGCTCCAGCCACACCTGGTTCGTGCTGACCCACCTGCTGGGCCTGCCCGGGGTCCGCAACTACGACGGCTCCTGGACCGAATGGGGCAATGCGGTGCGGGTGCCCGTCGCGGTCGGGGAAGAGCCTGGCGACGCTCCATGACCTTGCCGGCCCCACTCGCCGAGGTGGTCTCCGACTTCCAAGAGGTCGAGGGCCAGGACAAGCTGGCAATGCTGCTGGAGTTCGCCAACGAACTGCCCGCCCTGCCCGCCGACCTCGAAGAGGCCGCGATGGAACCGGTGCCCGAATGCCAGTCACCGCTGTTCCTGCACGTCGACGCCGGCGACCGCTCTCAGGTGCGGCTCTACTTCAGCGCCCCCGCCGAGGCGCCGACGACCCGCGGCTTCGCCGCCATCCTGGCGACCGGCCTGGACGGGCAGTCGGCCGACGACATCCTCGCCGTGCCCGACGACTTCTACGGCGATCTGGGACTGGCGGCGCTGATCAGCCCGCTGCGGCTGCGCGGCATGTCGGCGATGCTGGCGCGGATCAAGCGCCGCCTGCAGTAGCGGACCCGGCCGGACACCGTCGACTCACGGCGTCAACACATGGTGACGCGCTGAGCAAGATAGGTGCCTCCCGAAGCCCGGCCTGACGGCCCCCCCGTTCAGTCTGCGCTGAGGGCGACAAAGTGCGAGTAACGCCCGCCGCCACCGCAGTATGAACGCGGGAGGCGCCCCTCTGGGGCTGACCTCAGAGCGAGATGCGCTCGCGGCTGACGCCGGCGACGCCGGTCTCGGCATCGAAGAAGTACGTCCACTCCGGCGGCACCACCAGACCGATCCGGGCCCCGGCAGCCAACCGGGTACCCGCCGGCGCCTGCACCACCACCCGCGCCTGCCCCTCGACCAGTGCCGTCACCAGCACGTGGCTGCCCAGTGGCTCCACCACATCAACGCACGCGGGCACCATGCCGTCGGCACACACCGTCCGCAACTGCAGATGCTCGGGACGCACCCCCACAGTCACCGGACCGTCCGGGCACGGCACCACCGACAGCGCCGCGCCATCGATGTGCAGCGTTCCGGCCTGCACCACCCCGGACAGCAGGTTCATCGGCGGGCTGCCCATGAACGCCGCCACGAACGTGTTGGCCGGGTGGTTGTAGACGTCGTCGGTGGTCCCGATCTGCTGCACCTCGCCACCGGCCATCACACACAGCCGGTCCCCCAGCGTCATGGCCTCCACCTGGTCATGGGTGACATAGATGGACGTGACGGGGACTTCGCGGTGCAGCCGCTTCAGGTCGCCGCGGACCTGGTTGCGCAGTTTCGCATCGAGGTTCGACAACGGTTCGTCGAGCAGGAAGACCTGCGGTTGACGCACCAGCGCGCGACCCATCGCCACCCGCTGACGCTGCCCGCCGGACAGCTGGCCCGGCTTGCGGTCGAGTAGCTCACCGATCTCGAGCAGTTCGGCCGTCTCGCGGACCCGGCGTTCGATCTCGGCGCGGGGGGTGCGGCGCTGCCGGAGGCCGTAGGCGAGATTGCGGTACACCGTCATGTGTGGATAAAGCGCGTAGTTCTGGAACACCATCGCGATGTCGCGCTCGCCGGGCGCCAGGCCGTTGACGACCTGTCCCCCGATGCGGATGTCCCCCGAGGTCGGCTTGTCCAGCCCGGCCAGCAGTCGCAGCGCGGTGCTCTTGCCGCAGCCCGACGGACCGACGAGGATCAGGAACTCCCCGTCGGCCACCGACAGATTCAGACCGTCGAGTGCGGTGACCCCGCCCGCGAATCTCCGCGTGACGTCGCGAAACTCTACCTCCGCCAACGCATTACTCCCATCTACTGGCCCTAGCCCTTGAGTCCGGTGCTGGCCACCGACTGAACGAAGTAACGCTGCGCGCCGATGAACACCAGCAGCATCGGCAGCAGACTCATCACGTTCGCCGCCATCAGCAGCGGCCAGTTGACCCGATGGGCTCCCTGAAAGTAGCTGAGCCCCAGCGGAATCGTCATCTGGTCCTGCGACGTGATCACGATCAGCGGCCACAGGAAATCGTTCCACGACGTCAGCACCGTCAGCGCCGCCAGCGTCGACATCGCCGGCAGCGACAACGGCAGCACGATCTTGAACAGCACCCCCAGCCGCGACGTCCCGTCGACCCGGGCGGCCTCCTCGAGTTCCACGGGAACCGTCAGGAAGAACTGCCGCAAGAAGAAGATGCCGAACGCCGTCGCCAGGTTCGGCAACATCAGCGCGCCGATGTGGTCGATGCCCAGCACCTCCCACACGTTGTCCCCGAACCACTTCACGATCAGGAACACCGGGATCATCGTCACCTGGAACGGCACCATCAGCGTCGCCATCAACGTCACGAAAAGCGCTGTGCGGCCAAGGAACCGGATGCGAGCGAAGGCGTAGCCGGCCAGGCTGCACACCACCAGGTTGCTGGCCAGCACCACCAGCGTCACCAACGCGCTGTTGAGGAAGAAGTGCCCGAACGGCGCCGAGGCCCACGCGTCGGCGTAGTTCTCGAACCGCGGCCGCTCTGGGAACAGCACCGGCGGGAACCGGTTGGCCTCGCCCTCGGTCTCCAGCGACGTGATGAGCATCCACAGCAGCGGCACGATCAGTATGAACGTCACCGGGATCAGCACCAGGTGCCACGGGCTGAACGGAAGCCGCACCCGCGTCATGAGTTGTAGACGTATCTGCGCGCGAGCCGGAACTGTACGGCGGTGATCACCAGGATGACGACGAACAGCGCGTACGCCATCGCGGCGGCGTACCCGGCGTCGAAGTGCACGAACGCCCGGTCCCACAGGTAGTAGACGATCACCGTGGTCGCACGCAGCGGCCCGCCGCGCGTGGTGGCGTACACCTCGTCGAACAACTGCAGCGCGTTGATCGTCAGCCACACCAGCAGGAACAGGTTCGCCGGACCCAGCAGCGGCACGGTGATCGTGCGGAACCGGGTGAACGCCCGCGCCCCATCGATCGCGGCCGCCTCATGTAGTTCGGCCGGAACCCCCTGCAGCGCAGCCAGATACACGATGACCGAGAACCCGGTCCAGCCCCAGATCGTCATCGCCACGATCACGTACAGCGCCTGGCTGGGCGAGGCCAGAAACGGTTGCGACGGCGCCCCCACCGCGTTGAGCGCCGCGTTGACCAGGCCGTAATCCCGGTCGGTCAGCCACAGGAAGATGATGCCCTGCGAGATTGTCGACACCGCCATCGTGATGTAGGCGGCGGTCCGGTAGACCGAGATGAAGCGCACCGAACGGTTCAGTGCCGCCGCCACCAGCAGCCCGACGAGCATCGTGCCCGGCACGAACAGCGCGGTGTAGATGATCGTGTGCTTGATCGACTCGACGAACACCGGGTCCTCGGCCATCTTGCGGTAGTTCTCCAGACCCACCCAGGGCGTCTCCGGCGTCAGCAGGTCGGACTGCTGGAACGACAGCTGCAGCGACATCAGCACCGGCAGCAGACCGAAGATGCCGATCAGCAGCACCGCCGGGCTGACCAGGGCCCACCCGGTGGCGCTCTCCGAACCGCGCAGGCGGCGCCGTCGCGGGGGCTTCGGCGGTGCCTGCCCTACCAACGGGTCGGCGGTCTGCAGCATCAGCTCATCCTCCCCGGCGCGCTATTTCTCGGCCAGCGCCGCGTCGGCGGCCTGGGCGGCCGTGTTCAGCGCCGACGCGGGCTCGTCCTTGCCGAGCATGACGGCGACGATCGCCTGCCCGAGCGCCTCGGAGATGTCGGGATACTGCTCGACGGTGGGACGCACCTTCTCGACGTTGTTCAGGTTCTCCACGAACGTCGCTGTGCCGGGCACGTTCTTGTTGAGCTCGTCGAGTACAGCCTGGTCCTTGCCGACCGAAGCGCGGATCGGCAGGTCCCCGGTGCCCAGCGAGAACGCCTTGACCTGCTCGGGTGCCGACAGCCACTTGACGAAGTCGACCGCGGCCTGCTTCTTCGGGTCACCGTTGTCGAAGACCACCCAGTTATCCGGGCCTGCAATCGTCTGGTGGCCGCCGCTGGACCCGGCGAAGGTGGGCATCACCTGCACGCCGTAGTCGATGTCGGAGAGCTGGCTCAGATCCCACGGGCCGGTGATCAACATCGCGACCTTGCCGCTGTTCATCAGCTTCGGCCCGTTCTCGTTGGTGGTGTCCAGGTACAGCGACTTGTCGGTGACCGCCATCTGCTGCAGCACCGTCAGCGCCTTGACCCCGGCCTCGGAATTGAACACGGCCTTCTCGTTGTCGGGCGACAGGATGTCGCCACCGGCCTCCCACAGCATCGGAAGGTAGTGCCAGACAGTGTCTTCGCTACCGTCGGCGGGGATCAGCCAGCCGTACTGCCCCTTGGCCGGATCGGTCAGCTTGGCCGCGGCCGCCCGGAAGTCGTCCCAGGTCCAGTCCGGGCTCGGCGGGGCGACCCCGGCGTCGGCGAACAGCTGCTTGTTGTAGACGATCGCGAGGTTGTCCACCAGCGCGGGCACCCCGACGACCTTGTCGCCGACCGTCGCCGCCTCCCGTTCCGCCGGATAGAAGTCGTCCCAGGTCCAATCCTCTTTGGAGACCTCATCGGCCATGTCGACGACCTGGGGGATCTGGGCGATGTTCGGCGACCACGACCCGAACATGTACGCCACATCGGGCGGGGTGCCGCCGCGCACCGCGGTCAGCACCTTCTGCAACACCAGGTCATTGCTGGAGTACAGCTCGTTGATGCGGACGTCGGGGTTCTCCTTGTTGTACTGCTCGATCAGGCTCTTGAACACCTCACCCTCGGTGTCCTGGTAGCCGTGCCACACCGCGATCTCCGGGGTTGCCGACGAGGACGAGCCACCACCCCCGCACGCGGCGAGCACGAGGGCGAGGACAGCGATCAATGCGATACAGAGCCTGCGTCGGATCACGGTGGACACTCCTTTAATCGGTGATATCTGGGCGGTTCGGAGTCGAGCGCAACGTCTCGGGCAGGAGGTCGGCGTGCGCGGCCGTCAGCTCGTCGCACAGCTCCCAGATCTTCTCGACGCTCAGCGTGGCGGCGGTGTTCGGATCGACCATGGCCGCCGCCCGCACCAGAGACGGATCACCGTCAACGGCGGCGCGGACCGTCAGGTCCACCGGCCCCAGGAAGCCGCGGTTGAGCGCGGCACACTGCGGTGGCAGGTCACCCACCTTCATCGGGTGGGCGCCCAGCGCATCGAGCACTGTCGGCACCTCCACCGCCACCCCGTCGGGCAGATTCGTGATCAGCCCGTCGTTGACGACGTTGGCCGAGATCACCCGGGTGGTGCCGGTCTCCAGCGAATGGATGACCTGCGGCGCGTACTCGGTGGAGCCGTTGTCGATGGGTAGGGTGTCCGTGTCGGCCAATTGCGCTCGGACACGGCTGTATTCGGCCATGTTTTGTTCACTGATGGACACGTGCTCACCGATGTTGATCCGCAGCCGAGCCACTTCGTCGGGATCGTGCAGATACCACGGCACATACTCGCTGCTGTGTTCGCTGGTCTCGGTCGGGTAGTACCCCAGCCGCCGATACATGTCGACCCGCACGCGGCGGCGCAACTCCGGATCGGCCGCGATGCGCTGATCCAACAGCGGGTACAGACTCCGGCCGTCTCGCTCCCAGCGCAGCACCCACGCCTGATGGTTGACCCCGGCCGACCAGTAGGACACCTCGTCGTAGGGCACGTCGACCAGTTCGCACAGCCCGACCATCGTCCAGTACACCGAATGGCACAGCCCGAGCACCTTCAGCCGCGGCGCCACACGGTGCAGGTAGGTGACGTTCATCGCCATCGGGTTGGTGTAGTTGAGCAGCCAGGCGTCCGGGCAGAGCTGCTCCATGTCGCGGGCGATGCCGGCCAGCACCGGAAAGGTCCTCAGCCCGCGGAAGATTCCGCCGACACCGATGGTGTCGCCGATGGTCTGGTTGAGCCCGTATCTGGCGGGAATCTCGAAGTCGCGCACCGTCGCCTCGTGCATGCCGACCTGGATCACGTTGATGACGTAGTCGGCGCCGTCGAGGGCGCGGCGACGGTCGGTGGTGGCGACCACCTCCGGCTGGGCGCCCGCCGCGCGCGCGGTGGCCGCCGCGATGGCCTGCGCCGTCTCGAGCCGCGCGACATCGATGTCGTGGAGCACCACCCGGACCGAGCCGAGTTCGGCGAACGACAGGATGTCGCCGAGCAGCTCGCGGGTGAACTCGACGCTGCCCGCGCCGATGATGACGATGCTGGGCTTCATTTTGTCGCCACCTCTTCGGATAGTGTTGGAACGTAAGCGAGTTGACCCACAGCGCCCGGGGTCAGCGGATGACCGCTGCGCTTGGCGGCGTACAGGGCCGCGCCCACGGCGGGGTCGAGCAGCGGCCGCCTCAGGTCGTACTTCGCGGGCTGTGCGCGCAGCGCGCCCAGGAACAGCGCCAGGAATCCGGCGTCGGAGAACATCCCGCCCGAGTAGGACACCGGCACCGTCTCCTCATCGGTGAAACCGACCAGGGTTCGGGTGGTTTCGATCAGCCTGACGAGTTCGGCGGCCCCGTCGGCGAGGATCCGTTCGCCGGCCACGTCGCCTGCCGCGGCTGCGGCACACACCGTGGTGGCCAGCGCGGCGATCGACGAGCGGTCACCGCGCCAGGTGTCGATCACCAGGCTGACGACGTCGAGGTCGCTCGCCACATCGAGGCGCTCCTTGAGCAGTGCGTGCAGCGGGCCGCGGACCAGCCTGCCGTCACTCATCCGGCTGAAGGCGTTGAGTCCCTGTGCGGCAACCCAATACGCGGACCCCTCGTCGCCGAACAGCTCACCCCAGCCACCCACCCGGTGGCCGGTGCCCTGCCGCTCGCCGTAGGTCATCGACCCGGTGCCGCTGATGACGTTGATGCCGTCCTGGCCGGCCAGCGATCCGGCCCAACCGCACACCATGTCGTTGTCGCAGCTGTAGCGGTGATGCCCCAGTACACGTCCGGGGACCTCGTCGAGGGCCGCGACGTCGCCACTGGCCTCGCCGTAGCCGGGCAGGCCAAAGAACGCCGCGTCGATGTCGGATGCGGTGATGCCCGCCTGGTTGCAGACGTCCGTGACCCCCTGCGCCAGAACATGTTCGACCACGTCGAAGCCCGTGTTCGCTTGTGCAGACGGGTCGGTGGCGGCGTTGAAGTAGTACGACGCCGGTGCCGTCGCGCGGGCGATGACGCGGCCGGCGTCATCGATCAGTGCGAACGCCGTCTTCGAGCCGCCGCCGTCGACCCCGAGATAGCGGGCCATCACCGACCACCACCGTTCATCGGGTAGATGGTGACACCCCGAACCACGCGGCTGACCTCACCGGACGGGAACGGATTGTCCGGTGTCTTCGCGTATTCCAGCGATGTGAACAGCGCCAGGTATTGCGCGAACACCAGGTACGCCAGAGCGACCAGAGCGTCGGGCAGGCCGGCGAGGCCCGGCAGGACCACCGCAGACCCCAGCGCCGCCGGGATCGGTTCTGTGCCGATGACCGTCACCGCGTCCTCGCCGAGTTGGGCGCGCAGCTCGGAGACGATATCGAGGTCGTAGCGCCGGGTGTGGGGATCGGTCGACAGGTACACCACGGCCAGGGTGTCCGCGTCGAGCACCGACTTGGGCCCGTGCCGGAACCCCAGCGGCGAGTCGAAATACGTAACCACCTCTCCGGCAGTCAGTTCCAGCAGTTTGAGTGCCGACTCCCGGGCGAGCCCCTCCAGCGGTCCGCTGCCCAGATAGACGAAGCGCTGTCTCTTGGTCCGCGCCAGCGCCCGGATGTCGGGCTGCATCCCCACCACATACTCGGCGGCGCGGGCCAGCGCCTCGGCGTCCGCCGCGGTGGCCGGACCCAGGAGCATCAAGCAGTTCAACAACATCGACGTCAGGCTCGATGTCATCGCGAAGCCGGAGTCGTTGGTGCGCTCCGGCATGAAGACCACGCACGAGTCCGCTCGACCCCGGTGCGCGCGGCCCAGCTTGCCGTCCCGGTCGCAGGTGAGGACCAGATGCCAGACCTCGTCGACGATCGAGTCCGCCAGCGCCGTGGTCGCCAGGCTCTCCGGGCTGTTGCCGGAGCGGCCGAACGACACCAGCAGCGTCGGGGTCCGGGGCTCCAGCCAATCGAGCGGACTGGCCACGATGCTGGTGGTGGCGATCGCCTCGACACGGCGGTGCAGGTGAGCCCGCAGGGCCGGCGCGGCGATCTCACCGGCGAACGCCGAGCTGCCCGCTCCGGCCAGGATCACCCGGAGGTCGGGTCGTCCGACGAGCCCACGCAGGAACGCGGCGGCCTGGTCGTCGGGCCGGCCGGCGACCTCCCGCCAGGCATCGGGCTGCTGACCGATCTCGAGAATCGTTGCGCCGCCGTCCTGTTGGGCGGGAACGGCGGTGTGGCTGGTCATCGGGCACCTCCGAGTGGCTGGGCGTGGCACGCACTCGCGTACGGGCGCAGGGCGTCGCGGACACGGTCGATCACAAGGGACTGCGCGTCGACCTCCAACTCGCCCGTGCGGATCCGCTCGTACTGAAGCGGCAGGAACTGACTGATCAACGGCAGTGGGATGCCGGCCCGGTCGAGGTTGGCCAGCAGCATCCGCCGCGCCGCGTCGACCTCGTCGACGGCCCAGTAGTAGCGCATCCGGTCGCTGTAGCTGTAGCGGCGCGCGGTGCGCTGGGCGCGGGGGGCGCCCTCGTAGTAGTTCTGCCAGTGCAGCGGCTCGGCAAGCATTCGGCGCTCGATGACCTCGATCAGGTTCGACCGGGACGGCCGCGCGACGAGCTCGACCTCGATCATCGCCAGGGCGAACAGCGCCTCCCGCATCGCGAAGGTCAGGGCCGGACCGACTTTGAGTATGGCCCAATGGTCTTCGACGAGCTCGCGCAGGCGCTCCGGCCGCTGGTAGTCGGTCGAATGCGCTTCGAAGACGAGATGGTCCTCGGTGTCGAGGACCCGGCGCAGCTCGGCGGTGGCCTCACGCCGATAGTCGACGACGTTGAGGTGGTCGAACTCGACGCCGGGCTGTACCACCAGCGCCACCACCCGCGGCCACACGTGGTCGAGGTGGACCGCGGCGAACGCCTCCCGGTGCGCGGCGATCGTGCGGCGGGCGCGCTCGGCCGGTGTCGGGGTCAGACCGTCCAGCGTCTCGTGCGCGCCCCCGGGGACGGGCACCTCGGTGCCGATGACGTAGACCGGTCCCCCAGACCCGCTGCGGCGAGCCGCGTCCTCGGCCACCTTCAGCAGCCGGGCGCTGCGACGCGCCACCACCTCGTCGGACAGCACGGCGGGATCGTCGGCACAGCTCATGCTGCAGTCCAGGTGGATCTTGGTGTACCCGGCCTCCACATATGCGGCGACGAGGACCTCGGCATGACCCATGGCCACCTCCGCCGGTCCGTGCTGCCAGCGGTTGGGCCCGAGGTGGTCGCCACCGAGCACCACGCGGTCGCGGGCGAACCCGTGCGCGTCGGCGATGCCGAGAACCACCTCGCGGAACTGCGCGGGACGCAGGCCGGTGTAACCGCCGAACTGATCGACCTGGTTCGAGGTGGCCTCGACGAGCACGTATCCGTCGTCGGCCGCGGCTTGCGCGATGGCCGCCTGCAGAACTGTGGGATGGGCCGAGCATACGGAGTAGACACCCACGGGCACCCCGGACTTGTGCCGTCCGATCGTGTCGGCCAGCCAGTCGACCCGGTGCAGCGTCTGCGCGGGATGCGTCACTGCGCCTCCACCGGTGCGGGCGCGCTGACGACACGGCACAGTTCGGCCACGGTGTCCCCGACGGCCTGCCGCGCGACGGTCAGGTACCTGCGCGGATCGACCAGCGCCGGGTCCGCGTCGAGGACCGTGCGCACCGCGCCGGTGTAGGCGACATTGAGCGCGGTGCCGACGTTGATCTTGCGCATGCCCGCGCGGACCGCCTCGACGAGCTGGTCATCGGGGACTCCCGAAGAGCCATGCAGCACAAGGGGAGTCGTTACTGCGGCGGCCAGTTCAGCGATCAGTTCGACGTCGAGCCGGGCGGTGCGGGTGGTCATCGCGTGCGAGCTGCCCACCGCCACCGCGAGACCGTCCACCCCGGTGTCGGTGACGAAGGCGGCCGCCTCGTCGGGCCGGGTGCGGGCGCCGCGGGCGTGTGCCCCGACGGTTTCGCCCTTTCCGCCGACCTCACCGAGCTCGGCTTCCACCCAGAGACCGGCGACGTGCGCGCGTGCGGTGAACGCGCGGGTCTGCTCGACGTTGTCGCGGTAGGACAGGTGGGCGGCGTCGATCATGATCGAGGTGACGCCGAGATCAGCCGCGGATCCGAGCGCCTCGTCGAGCAGCGCGGCGTCCTGAAAGTGGTCCAGATGCACCGCGAGGGTTGCGCTCGACTGAGCGGCGATGCGTGCGCAGGCGGCGACGATCGGGGCGATCCGGCCGCCGTGGAAGTGCACCGTGTTCTCGCTGATCTGGATCAGCGCGGCCACTCCGGCGCGCTCGGCACCCTCGGCGATCCCTTCAGCGTGCTCGACGGTGATCGCGTTGAAGGCCAAGACTGCAGTGTCCTTCGCGATGGCCGACGCGACGATGTCGGCGGTGGCGGCCAGGGTCACGCCGGCACCTGCTGCCGGGGAGCGAACGTGGGGAACATCACTCGAGCATGAGAAGCTCGCTCAAAGCGCGCAATGCGAACCGGCCAAACGATCAGGAAAACTGATCGCCGTCGGCGCCACGCACCCGGCCCGAGGAGGTCCCGCACGTGTCGACCAAGCGCACCGACCGCATGCGTGCCGTGCTGTCACTGCTCCGGGAGCGCGGCGAGGTCGCGTCGAAGGTGCTGTGCGCCGACCTGCGGGTCTCGCCTGCGACGCTGCGCCGCGACCTGAGCGAACTCGAGGAGCAGGGTCTGCTGGTGCGTACCCACGGCGGTGCCCGGGCGCTGGACCCCAGCGGCAGTGAGATCCCGGTGCGGCTCCGCGACCACCGGATGGTCGCGATCAAGCGGCGGATCGCCCAGCACGCCGCGGCCCTGGTGCCCGCCGGTCCGCAGGCCGTCGCGCTGACGGGCGGGGTGACCACCGGCGAGGTCGCCAGGTCACTCAAGGGCAGACCGAACATCACGATCGTGACCAACTCGCTGACCATCGCCGCCGACTGCGCCGTCGACGCCCAGATGAAGGTGATCGCGACGGGCGGGCTGGTGCGGGCGAACACCCTCGAGGCCGTCGGCCCGATGTCGGAGCACGCCTTCCAGGTGATCACCGTCGGGACCGCCGTGCTCGGTGCCGACGGAATGTCCGCCGAGGTCGGCGCCACCACCTTCGACGAAGCCGAGGCCAGGACGGCGATCGCGATGGCCGCCAACGCCCAGCGGGTCGTCGTCGCCGTGGACGGCTCCAAGATCGGCAAGGTGACCCTGGCGAAGATGGTGCCGCTGGGGCGGATCGATCACCTCGTCACCGACTCCACGGCGGACAGCGGCCAGTTGGAGCGGATCACGGCGGCCGGGGTGCGCGTCCATGTCGTCGAGGTGGGCGACACCTGAGCGCCGGCGAACTCCCGTTCACTCTGCGCTGCGGGCGACTGAGTCTGCGCTGAGGGCGACAAAGTGCGAGTAACGCCCGCCGCCACCGCAGCATGAACGCACGAAGGCCCACGCTCATCGGGTTACCGGCGGGTAAGGGACCGGCTCGCCGAGACTTGAAGTTGGGCGCTTAAACTTCCCCGGGATACATTCTTAAAGACGCTCTTAGAGAACGATGCCATCAGGAGGCGCAGTGGCCAGTCATGCCAGCTCAAAGATCTCCAAGGTGCTTGTCGCCAATCGCGGGGAGATCGCGGTCCGGGTGATCCGAGCAGCAAGGGACGCCGGACTCCAGAGCGTGGCGGTCTATGCCGAGCCCGATGCCGACGCACCCCACGTGCGACTTGCCGACGAGGCGTTCGCCCTGGGCGGTCAGACCTCGGCCGAGTCCTACCTGGTGTTCGAGAAGCTTCTCGACGCCGCCGCGAAGTCCGGCGCCAACGCGGTGCACCCTGGTTACGGCTTCCTCTCCGAGAACGCCGACTTCGCCCAGGCCGTCCTCGACGCCGGGCTGATCTGGATCGGGCCCAGCCCGCAGTCCATCCGCGACCTCGGCGACAAGGTCACCGCCCGCCACATCGCCGCCCGCGCCGAAGCGCCGCTGGTGCCGGGCACCCCGGACCCGGTCAAGAACGCCGACGAGGTCGTCGCGTTCGCCGAGGAGTACGGCGTGCCCGTCGCGATCAAGGCGGCGTTCGGCGGCGGCGGCCGCGGCATGAAGGTCGCCCGCACCATCGAGGAGATCCCCGAGCTGTTCGACTCCGCCACCCGCGAGGCCGTCTCGGCATTCGGCCGCGGCGAGTGCTTCGTCGAGCGCTACCTGGACAAGCCACGCCACGTCGAGGCCCAGGTCATCGCCGACACCCACGGCAACGTCATCGTCGCCGGCACCCGCGACTGCTCGCTGCAGCGTCGTTTCCAGAAGCTCGTCGAGGAGGCTCCGGCCCCGTTCCTGACCGACGCGCAGCGCAAGGAGATCCACGAGTCGGCCAAGCGGATCTGCAAGGAGGCCGGCTACTACGGCGCCGGCACCGTCGAGTACCTGGTCGGCCAGGACGGCCTGATCAGCTTCCTCGAGGTGAACACCCGCCTGCAGGTCGAACACCCGGTCACCGAGGAGACCTCCGGCATCGACCTGGTGCTGCAGCAGTTCAAGATCGCCAACGGCGAGGCCCTCGACATCACCGAGGATCCGACGCCGCGCGGCCACTCCTTCGAGTTCCGCATCAACGGCGAGGACGCCGGCCGCGGCTTCCTGCCCGCCCCCGGACCCGTCAGCAAGTTCGAGCCCCCCACCGGCCCCGGCGTGCGGATGGACTCCGGCGTGGAGACCGGCTCGGTGATCGGCGGACAGTTCGACTCGATGCTGGCCAAGCTGATCGTCAGCGGCGCCACCCGCGACGAGGCGCTGGCGAGAAGTCGCCGGGCGCTGGCTGAATTCACCGTCGAAGGCCTGGCGACCGTCATCCCGTTCCACCGCGCCGTGGTGGCCGACCCCGCCTTCATCGGCGACGGCGACGGCTTCGACGTGCACACCCGCTGGATCGAGACCGAGTGGGACAACACGGTCGAGCCGTTCACTGGCGGCGACCCGATCGAAGAGGAAGACACCATCCCCCGCCAGACCGTGGTGGTCGAGGTCGGTGGCCGTCGCCTCGAGGTGTCGCTGCCCGGCGATCTGGCTCTCGGCAACGGCGGTGCACCGGCCCACGGCGCGATCCGCAAGAAGCCCAAGCCGCGTAAGCGTGGCGGCGGCGGCAGTGCGGCCGCGTCCGGAGATGCGGTGACCGCCCCGATGCAGGGCACCGTCGTCAAGGTCGCCGTCGAGGAGGGTCAGACCGTGGCCGCAGGCGATCTGGTCGTGGTGCTGGAGGCCATGAAGATGGAGAACCCCGTCACCGCGCACAAGGACGGCGTCATCACCGGCCTGGCCGTCGAGGCCGGCGCGGCGGTCACCCAGGGCACCGTGCTCGCGGAGATCAAGAGCGAGGGCGAATAGGTCAGATCCGGCCGACGCGTCGTAGTCCTTCGACCGTGTCGGCGATCGTCTCGGCCGGATCACGTTGGGTGACACCGAGATCCCGCACACTGGGTGAATCGTCCGACCGCGGCATCTGCGTGTAGTACTGCATCGCCGCGGAGTTGATCGGCGTCTCGAACGGCAGGTACGAGCCGATCGTGTCGAACAGCGCACCCACCCCCCGCAGCGCGGTGTCGGGCACCGGGAACACCGCGAGTGACCGGTTCGCGGCCGTGCCGATCAGCGCCGCCAACTCGTCGACCGGGATCCGTCTGCCGCCGGCCATATAGCGCCGCGGCCCCTTCCCCTTCTCCAACAGCGCGACGTGGATCGCCGCCAGATCGCGGACGTCGACGACGATCCAGGCCGCGCTGCGCCCCGGTACCCCGTGCATCTTGAACGCCGCCTCGACACCCTCGGCCGCCTCACCGAACTGAGTGCCCGCCGGCGGTCCCAGCACCATGCCGGGATAGGTGATGTCGACCGGGGCGCCGGCGTCCTGCAGGCCGCGGGCGTACGCCTCGACGACGGCCTTGGACCTGCCGTAGCCGTCATTGCCGCCGACCACCGGGAGGTCGGCGTGCAGCACCTCGAGGTCGGGGCGGAACAGCGCGGTGAAGCTCGACACGTGAACGATCGGGTCCAGACCGGCCTTGGCGGCGCCGCCCAGGATGTAGCGCGCGCCTTCGAGGTTGGTGTGCAGCATCTCGTCGGCACGGCCCGGGTCGGTCGAAACCATTGCCGCGCAATGGATCACCGCATCGCATCCGTCGAGGGCGTCGGTCGCGGACCCGGGGTCGGCGATGTCGCCGAGGACGCTATCAGCGACGTCGACGCCGATGCTGCCAGCGCTGGCGTTCAACCGTTCGACGCTGCGCACCAGGAAGCGAACGTCATGCCCTGCGTCCTGCACGGCCTTGGCGGTCCACGCGCCGACGAAGCCGGTTCCGCCGGTGATCAGTACTTTCATGGGGCCTTCCGATAGCGACGTAACTCAGGTCGCTACCGTACCCAGCCGCATCGCGCGCTCAGTACTGGACGCGGAAGCCACCGATCAGCCGGATCACGTTCCCGTCCGGGTCCGACACCGTCGACAGCGTGACACCCTTGGTGGCCTCGACCACCGGCTCGGGTCGCAGCCCACGGCCCTCGAGATCGGCGACGCACGCCTCGATGTCCTCGACCGCCAGATTGAACAGACTCGAACCGGCGCGGTCGGGATCGTGGAACACCTGAAGCCACGCCTTCGGGAGCACCTGCCACTCGGTCAGCGTCGGCATGGGGTCGTTGTCGGGTTGCCTGCCGAACAGCGAGCTGTACCAGTCGCGGCTGGCCTGCAGGTCGGACACCGCCACCACGGACAGGACATGTTCGATCGTCATCACTCGCTCCCTTTCGTCGTCGTGTAGGTACGACTACCCGGACGGCAAAAATTCATCAACGCGTTCGCTAATTGACGCGCGCAAAGATTGCCTGGTCAGGCCGCTTTGCATCGGTGCTGCATCGAAAACCCAAGAAATGGCGACGTCAGAACCCTTCTCTTGATCACCACTCATCGGATAGCGTTTGCCTTTAGTGGGTACTCCAGTTTGCTGAGGGGTGGTTCGGTCCCGCTTTCACGGTGACAGCCGATGAGGGCGGGGCCGATCCCGTTCTAGGGACCCATGCCGTCTAGGGGCCGATGCCGTTCCGCGGCCGGATGGCAAGCTGACCGGGTGGAGCCCGTCGAGATCAACGCCGGAGCCTGGTACCTGCGCGCGCTACGCGCCGACGACCGCGTCGACGACCGCCCCGCACTGGCCGACCTCGGCGAGCACCGCCCCGACTACATCGAGCACCTCGCGGCGCACTGGGACTCCGAAACGCTGTGTTCCTGGGCGGTCTGCGAGCCCACAACCGGCGAGATGCTGGCCGAGGTGACGCTGGAACCGTCGACCGGGGTGGTGAGCGCACGCGCGCGCCCCGGCCACGAGCAGGCTGCTCGGACCGGGGCGGAGGCGGTAGGTCGGTTCGCCGATGCCGCGTTCGGCGGCTAGATCAGCGGTTGTTGCTGGTGTGCACCGTGGTGTCGGTCTGCGGGGCGTGGGCGTTGTTCGGCCAGTAGTACATCCCGTAGCCGTATCCGCCGATCATCGGGTACATCATCTGCTGGTGGGCGTGGACGTCCGGGGTGGCGACGATGCCGCCGTTGTCGTTGACCGAGACCGAGGCGCTTGCGGTGCCGGCCAGGCCGAGCGCGGCGCCACCGATGACGCCGGCGGACAGGAGGGGCAGTGCGACGATGCGGGCGATGCGGTTCATGGTTATCTCCTTGTAGCGATTGACTTTTCGTCTGTTTCCGGCTGATCCGGTGTTGAGATAACTCTCTCGCATTCCAGCGGGCGCGTCTGTCGGGCGATCGGTCCACAGACCGGTGGAATTCCCGTTCCCCCAATCGGGGGACACGCCACCTGCGGATTCGGCGCGATGAGCAGCGAACCGCGGCTGATTCGCGGGTCAGGGCTCGTCGACGTCGACGCCCGAGCTCAGATCCGCGCAGTCCACGGCGACGACGCCGTCCTGCGACCGCAGGAACGGACCGGCGCCCTCGTCCCCCGACAGCGCGTCGAGCAGCGCGGGCCAGTGCCGGCGCGCGATCACCACCGGGTGACCGGGGCGCCGACCGTAGCGGGCGCGGGCCAGCCCCGATACCGACGCCCGTGCCGCAGCCAGCACCCGGCGCACCGCGGCGGCACCGATGTCGGGGGTGTCGACGGTGGTCAGCACCGCGTATTCGGCGTCGTCGTGCAGCGACAGCAAGCCGGCCCGCACCGAGGCGCTCACCCCCTCGGCCCAGTTCACGGCGACGATGGGGCGCCCGGGAGCAGGGATGTCGGCAACATCGTCGTGGGCCGCGCCGAGCACCACCACGACGTCGCCGCAGCCGCCGTCGTGTAAAGCAGCCACGCCGAGGCGCAGCCACTCACCGCCGTCGGCGAGCGCCTTCGGCATCCCGTACCGCGCGCCCGCGCCGGCGGCCAGCAATATCCCTGCAGTCGACAATTCCTGTGGCACAGCCGGTTTCGCTTTCCGTACTGATACGAATGACGCATCCGTCATCACGACGGAATCTGTGTACATCTTCCGATGCATTGTCCAAGATCACATAAGAGGCGTAGGGTTCATAGCAAGGTTGAAGTCACAGCCTCATGGAAACGTCATCGTCACGCGGAGCACGTCGCGCAGGCTTTGAGACAAAGGGCCCCACCTTGACAGATCCAAAGTCCGAATCACACGCATTCCGACTGATGGAGTCACTATGCCCCACATCCGTGATACCCAGAACGCTCCTCACGAGCTTTCTCAAGAACGTATCGACTGCCACACCGCTCTCTTCGAGATCGAATGGCCCGAGCAGTCCACCGCCGTCGTCGCCGTTCACGGTGAACTCGATGCGGCCAACGGCAACCAGTTCGTCGAGTTCGCGCTGCGCCACGCGGCGGACACCGACAGGTTGGTCATCGATCTCTCCGAGGTGACCTTCTTCGCCACCGCAGGGTTCACCGCGCTGCATGCACTCAACGTGCAGTCTGTCGGCGCGGACATCCGCTGGGCCCTGGTGCCCAGCAAGGCGGTCGATCGGCTGTTGCGGATCTGCGACCCGGATTCAGCGCTGCCCGTGCGGGCCGACGTCGACAACGCGTTGACGGCGGTTCGCGAAGAGCAGCCGCGGCTACTCGAGCTGGTCCCTGAGTCGCGCTAGCGACTTGGCCAGCAGCCGGGACACGTGCATCTGCGAGATGCCGACCCGCTCGGCGATCTGAGTTTGCGTCATCGATTCGAAGAACCGCAGCACCAGAACGGTTCGCTCGCGCTCCGGTAGCGCGGCCAGCAATGGCCGCAGCGACTCCCGGTTCTCGATCTGATCGAGGGTCAAATCAACATCACCGAGCGTGTCGGCGATCGCCGGCGCCTCTTCGCTGCCGCTGCCTCCGCTGTCGATGGACAGCGTGTTGTAGGAACTGCCGGCGACCAGGCCCTCGACCACCTCGTCGCGGTCCATCTCCAACTCGGCGGCCAGCTCGGTCGGCGTCGGCGCCCGGCCCAGCCGTTGGGACAGTTCCGCGGTCGCCGCGCCCAGACGCAGGTGCAGTTCCTTGAGGCGCCGCGGGACCTTGACCGACCAACTGTTGTCGCGAAAGTGCCTGCGGACCTCGCCCATGATTGTCGGCACCGCGAATGACACGAAGTCCGATCCTGCGTTGACGTCGAAGCGGATGACTGCGTTCACCAGCCCGACACGGGCAACCTGCACCAGGTCATCGCGGGGTTCGCCGCGGCCGTCGAAGCGGCGGGCGATGTGGTCGGCCAGCGGGAGGCACCGCTGGACGATGCGGTCGCGTTGCCGCTGGAAGGGAACCGAACCCTCCTCGAGCTCGGCCAGCTCCCGGAACATGGGCGCCACGTCCGAGTACTCGGAACTCGATCGTGATGAGCCCTTTGACGACGACCGTGTCACCGCAGCGAGCTCGCTCGCCTCGTCGTCATGGAAATCCCGAATACCTGCCCGTCGCCAGCCCCTGTCTGACCGTCCGAGAACGTGGCCACCTCGTCGGTGAGTGACGTGAGGACATGCCAGCTGAAACTGCCCGGCGCCAGGATGTCGGGGCTGTCGCAGGTGGTGGAGGCCTGCACGATGAGCGCGTCCGGTTGCGGGTCGACGACGAGCAGCAGCGTCGCGTCGGGCACCGCGGATCGGATCAGCCGGGTGCACGCCTCGTCGACGGCAAGCCGCAGGTCGGCGACGGCGTCGAAGTCCAGATCCTCGAAGGTGCCGATGGCCGCCACAAGGGTGCGCAGCACCGCGAGGTTCTCCAGTGTCGCGGCCACGCGCAGTTCGACCGACTGGACGCCTTGGCGATCCCCGTTGTTGTTGCTTGCGACTTCCGCCATGTGACCTCCCGGAAACTTGAGTGCGAGATTACCCCAGACGGATCCCCCGTTATTCACGGGATCTCCGGGTGATCGATGGACAAAGTCAGGCATCGTTCCAGGTCGGATGCGCGTGTCGAACAGAAACTCGTCATGGTCAGGGTGCAGTACCCCGGCCGCTGTGCACCCCAAACCCCACGCGGCCGTCCAGCGGGTCTCGATTCAATTGCATTGCCGCCGAATACGGTTCGCTGAGACCCACGTCACCAGTTTGGCAACGGGGTCTTTCGGGAAGCCTTGAACCGTCCGGGATCACCGAAAGCCGGCAACGCCAGCTCACGCAGTGGGCGTTCGAAAGACCTGATCCACCAAGAGCGGAAGGTAGTTATGACTGACAAGAACAGTGGACCCGAAGAAGGCATCAAGGGCGTCGTCGAGGACGTGAAGGGCAAGGCCAAGGAAACGATTGGCACCGTCACCGGCCGTGACGACATGGTCGAAGAGGGCAAGGCCCAGCAGGACAAGGCCGAGGCCCAGCGCGATGTCGCCAAGAAGGAAGGCGAGGCCGAGGCAGCACGTGCAGGCGCCTCGGCGGCCGAGAAGCGCCAGGAAGCCGCTCAGTAAGAAGCTCCACAACAGTGGGCCCAGCCGGATCTCCGGCTGGGCCCATTGTCTTTGGTTGCGGCTCCCGCCTCAGGTGAGGGCCTTGATCAGCTCCCCGACGGTGTGGGCCGACTCCAACGGGTGGCGCAGGCGACCGGACGGATTCACCGAGTAGTCGTTACGCCGGCCCACCTTCGTCTTCTCGAGGTATCCATCGGCGACCAGGTCGGACAGGATGGCCTGCACCGAGCGCTCGGTGATGCCGATGCGCAGGCTCAGCTCGCGGGCGGTCAGTGATTCGCCCTGCGCCAGGCACAGCAGCACGTGCGCGTGGTTGGTCAGGAACGTCCACCCGCGTTCGGAGGCGTCGGACCGGACGCCGTTCTTCGACGTCGTCGCCTGAATGCCGGCAGAACCCGAACGCTTCGCCGGCCGCCTCTTGGCCGCGCCCGTCGGCACGACCTTCTTCGTCGTTCGCGAGGCGGCCATCGCCGTATGTTACAGCGCGATTCGCGTAGTGCGTTTCAGTAATCACATTGTGTCGTGGGCTGGCTTGCCGACGTCTTCGTCGGCTACGGCGCGATCGTCGGCCGCTTCCGCCCGGGTGGCGCGCAGGCTCCACACGATGGAGACGACCAGAGTGACCACGATGACGCCGAGCGTCACCGGGATCGGCAGCTTGCCCACCGGCGTCTCGGACAGGATGAGTTTGACGCCGGCGAAGGCGAGCAGGAACGCCAACCCGTAGTGCAGGTGGGTGAACCGGCGCAGGAGTCCGGCCAGGCAGAAGTACAGGCTGCGCAGTCCGAGCACGGCGAAGGCGTTGGCGGTCCAGACGATGAAGGTACTGGTGGTGATCGCCAGAACCGCCGCGACGGAGTCGATGGCGAAGATCAGATCGGTCGCCTCGACAGCGATCAGGACGACGAACAACAGGGTCGCCATTCGCTTTCCGTCGATGCGGGTGAAGAGCCGATCGCCGTGATAGTTCGGGTCGATCGGCACCACCCGCTTGACCAGCCGCACCAACAGGTTCTTGTCCGGTTCGAGTTCCTTGTCGTGCTGGAAGGCCATCTTGTAGGCGGTGTACACCAGGAATGCACCGAAGAGGTACGCGGTCCAGAAGAACGCGGCCAGCAGTTCGGCGCCCACGAAGATGAACACCAGCCGGAACAACAGCGCCCCGACGACACCCCAGAACAGGACCTTGTGTTGGTAGCGCTCGGGAACCGCGAAATAGGTGAAGATCAACGCGAAGACGAACACGTTGTCGACCGACAGGGCTTTCTCGATGAGATAGCCCGCATAGTAGGTGCCGGCGACCTCGCCGCCGTAGGCCCACCACACGACGGCGCCAAAGCCCAATCCGGCAGCGATCCAGATCGCCGACCACACAGCGGCCTCACGGAAGCTGATCACATGGTTGTCGCGGTGCAGGAACAGATCCACCGCCAGCATCACGGCGATGGCCGCGGTCAGCGCGACCCAACCCCACAACGGAACTACTACAGCATCGGCCATCACCGAGGCTCCTTTTCGCTAAGTTCTACGGTCTGTCAATTGGTCCCGGCGTCGACTCAGCCGTTGGGCGACAACATCATTCCAGCGTCATTCCAGCGCCATTCCGATGCATACGTCGCGCACGCCGGGAACCATCCGCACCAACGCTCTCGCGATGCGACGTTCTGAGTCGCCGTCGAATCGACCGGCGACGAGGACCGTGCCGTGCTGCACCTGAGCCACCCACCGCCGCCTGCCGGTGTAGTCATCGAGGAGCTTCTGCGCACCCACCGCTATGACGTCGTCGGTGGTCAGGTCGAGCCGCAGCAAGTCACCGCGACTGACGATGCCCAGCAGCCCGCCATCGGTGTCGACCACCGGCACACTGCGAATTCCCCGGCGGATCAGAAGTCGTCCGACGTCATCGAGGCTGGTATGCATCTCGGCGACGACGGCCGGCTCTGTCATCACCGCGCCTGCGGTGTTCCGTCGTGCGGGCCCCGAGCGGAGCACGTCTCCACATGTCAGCATCCCGAGCAGCACATCGGATTCATCGACCACCGGCAGGCCTGCATAACCGTGATCCGCGAGCAACGCGCCGGCTTCGCGCAGGGACGTCGAGTAGAGCACCGACACCACAGGGCGGCTCATCACATCTCCAACGCACAACATCGTCGCATCTCCGTCCTTCTTCTATAGCGAACAGTAACACACGAATTATTTTTCGCTACTTCGGCCAGCGGTCGCGCCGCGATGTCACGGGGCGCAGTCCGCACCCCCGCTGCCAGGGCAGTCACATACTGCGCTAAGCAGGAGTCACTTTCGTCGATGCGCAGCGTCAGCCGGTCAGCCCCGATACGACCCGCCGCGATCTGGACAGTGCGGAACCCTTCCGACACACCCGCGCTATCGGAGGCGCAGCGTCAGTGCGACGCGGGTGTCATCGGGCAACTGGCCGGGTGCGAGCAGGGCGATCCAGCCACCGCGACTGAGCACGATCTCGATCAGTTCGTCGACAGCGTCATCGATGACGTCCGGGTGGTCGACATCGTCGGCGGGGAGCAGGCTGTCGCCGTCGAGCCCCAGTCGGGCGGGGTAGTAGAAATCCTCGTCTACGGCGAGCATTTCGGGGCGCTCCCACCGCGCGGCAAGCCATGCGCTGTTGATGTCCCGCAGCACCCGGCCGGAGTGCGATCGCTGCTCGATCAGCTCGAGAGCTTCCCGGCTCCGCGACCTGAGGTAGTCGCGCAGCACCGGACGGATGAGGTCGACGAGGCCCTCGGTGGACGTGTTGAAGTGGTTGCCCTTCACGGTTCCGGCCAGCCGGGCGGTATTGCGCGACAGTCGCCGGAAGGTAGAAGCGGTCGGCTCGGCCGCAACCAGGACCAGGGGCATCGGGTTGAGCCGCAGCGCGGCGCCGAGGGCGCGGTCGACCCTGCGAAGAAAGTCGTTGGGCCGCTCGGCGTTTCGGGCGTGGTCCTTGCCGGTTGTGCGACGGACTACCGGGAACGCACTGGTCGGCGCTGACGTCAGAGCGGTGCCGTGGCCGTGCAGCAAACGGGCCTGGTCCGTCGACAGCATCAGGACGGCGTGACGCGGGGTGTGGTGCAGCGCGCGCACAAGGTCACGGGTAGCGAAGGTGGGATCGATCACGCAACGGTCGACCACCGGAACCGGGAGGGTGACCGCGAAACTGTGCGCGGCGCTCACGAAAAGCGCTACTCCCCGATCTGCGGGGCGGTCCACTGCTTCGGTGATCAAACCGTAGAGCTTGTCGAGAAGGGACGCGGCGTCTTCGACACCGTCGGCTGACAGCCGCTGCCGGGCGACCCCGGTCAGCGACCTCAGCGTCGCGATGTCCTTACCGTGCATCGTCGAACCCGGCTGGGTGCTGGCCAGAATGGAGATGCTCGGGTAGCCGCGCAGCGACTGCAGCCTGGTCACCAGACCCGGAGTGACCGGGGCGAAGTTGCCTGCGGGTCGGGCGGCCGTTGCCGACGGCGGATGTATAGAAGCACTAGACATACTGAGGTCGTCCCGTCTCGTGGCGTCGCCACCGCATGGAGATGCGGTTCGCGATCGCAATGCACGAGGTCTTCCCCGGCCAACCACAATCTGGCGGGCGCCTGTGCCGGGTCCGGATACGCCGGAACGTGGTGACGACTCAGGCTTGGTGGGGTACTCCCCTCGCCCACGAGAATGGCGAAACTTGATTCGCGTGTCAAGTTGCCGTGTTTCAACAGCACCTTTACCCCCGAGATGCAGACCGGTGGCACACGAGTGATTCCCCGTGACCCGAGCGCACGAAGTTTGACACGCGTAACGCATTACACGTAATTTATTTCGCATGTTGGTATCGATCCAGACGGCGGCATTTGTGGCGGTGGTCACCGCGCCTCTGCTGACGACGTTGGTGGCTCCATGGCTCGGGCAGAGGGCTCCGATGCTCACGGCGCGACTCGGTGCCACCGTCGCAGGATCAGGGTTCATCGTGGCGGCGGGGCTGGCCGCAAGCGCTGCCCGTGGTGACGTCGCCACCGCAGGTGCGGGCGTGTTCGCCGTCGCCGCTGACCGGCTCGCTGTGGCGGTGCTCCTGTTGATCTTCGGAGTCAGCGCGGTCGCGCAGGCCTTTGCGGTTCGATACCTGGCGGGCGACCCGCGGATGGGGTGGTTCACCGGCGGCGCAAGTCTTCTCACCGCCGGCTCCGTCGTGTTGGTCACCGCGTCCACGCTTGTCGGCATCGCCGTCGGCTGGACGGCAGCCGGAGTCGCGCTCTGCCTGCTGCTGGGCACCTACTGGCAGCTGCCGAGTGCGCGGGACGGCGTCCGCCGCACCGCTGCGGCGTTCTTGATCGGCGACGCGGCCCTGTGGGGAGCCGTCGGCCTGATCGGCGCCCAGTCCGGCACCGTTGCCCTGGCCGAGGCGCCCACCGCGCAGATCGAGGGCCCCCTGGCAGCGGTGGTGGCCATGCTGATTGTGACCGCGGCACTGTCCCGCTGCGCGCAGATACCGTTCCACCGCTGGCTTCCTGCCACACTGGCCGCACCCACCCCTGTGTCGGCACTCCTGCATGCCGGTGTCGTGAACGCCGGCGGAATCTTGCTGATCAGGCTGAGCCCACTGCCCAGCCCCGCGTTGGCCGCAGGTCTCGTCGTCGTCGCCGGCGCCGCCACCATGGCCTACGGCGCGGCCATCATGCTCGTCAAGCCAGACATCAAAGGCGCACTTGTCTATTCGACGATGGCGCAGATGGGATTCATGCTGCTCAGCTGCGGGCTCGGGCTGTGGGCCGCGACGGTGATCCACCTGTTTGCGCACGGCTTCTACAAAGCCACCCTGTTCTTGTCCTCGGGCTCCGCAATCGCCCGCCACCGTCGGCACGCCGGGCTGCCCGCTGCCCCCCCGCTGACCGGGCACCGTCGGCTGTTCGGGGTGGCCACGGCTGCGGCACTGCCGTTGGCCGCGCTGTATGCCGCTATGGCGCTGATTCCCGACTGGACGCAAGGCCATGCCGCGGAGAAGGCCCTGTTGTTCTTCGCCTGGGTGACCGGCGCTGCCGCGACCTGGGGCTGGCTGCAGCGCCGGCCGACCATTTCAGGCGCACTGGGCGCCGCGGTCCTTCTCCTGCCGGCCGCGGCCGGCTACCTCGCGATCGTGGGCGCTATCAGCGCATTCCTCGCCCCGGCGCTGCCGACCGCGACAGTTCCGGCCCCCGCCGTCTGGGCGGTCGTCGCCGCCGCAGTGGTCGTGCTCGCCGCACTGGCAGCCGTGCGCTGGTCACCGGGCGCCTCCACACTGCACCGCGCCCTGTACACCCACGCGCTGGGCGCCGGCACCATCCATCCAGCCACCACAGGAGCTCACCGATGACCGAGACGACCTCGCCCCCAATCGATTCCCGTCGCGCCCGGCTTCGCAGCGACATCCGGCTCGCCGCACGCGTGCTGCCCACCCATTACCCGCTGGGAACCTTCATCGCCGTCAATCCCCTCGCAGGTTTGCAGTCCATGCCGTTCGAACAGGCCATCCGACGCTCCCGTGACCTCTACGGCACGCCTGGCACCCTGCCGGAGAGCACCTTCCGCGCGCTGCACCACCAGGGACGGATCACCGACGCCGACGTGGACAGCGCACTCACCCGCCGCTACCCGCTTCTCGCCGACGAGCCGGACGTGCACCTGGCCGACCGTCGCCTGACCGCGCTCGAACTGCTGCGGGCTGACCTGCTGCACGGAGTGGAGGCCCCACCTCCACGACGACAGGTTCAGATTCGCGCCGAACAGCTGTCCCCCGAGATCGCCGGCACCGTCGACGCCCAGACCGCAAAATGGTCGGCCGCTTTCCTCGGCGCCGCGAGCTGGCCGATGCCGGGCCGGGAGGACGGCTTCTACGCGGCATGGCGGCGGCTGGCACCCGGCGACCGAACCCTGCCTCGGGCGGTACGCACCGCGCTGCGCGCCACCGCCGAACGCCCCGACGACGCCATCCTGGACGCACTGGCCTCTCTCGGGGTCAGCGAGAACACCCGGATCGCCTACCTGCAGGCCCACCTGACCCGGCTGCCCGGCTGGGCGGCGCACGTGCACTGGTGTGCCGACCGAGACGCAGGCATCGATCTGCTTCAGTACTTGGCGATGCGACTGAATTACGAAGCGGCGCTTCTGCAGAACCACCGCGGGTGCACTCCCGAACAACCACCGCAGCCGACACCACCCACCGCGAGAACGCGCGCCGCACACCTGCTGCAGGTATGGGGTATCACCGAGGCGACCGAGACCGAGATAACCACGGCCGCCCGGATCTTGGCCGTGCTTCCGGCTCCATCCCGAACCATGCTCTGGCAGAACGCTTTTGAGGCCCATTACCACAATCGACTGCTCGACAACCTGACATCTCACCATCCGCCGAGCGCGCCACCCGCACACACCCAACTCATCACCTGCATCGACACCCGCTCCGAAGGACTGCGGCGGCACCTCGAAGCGTGCGGGGCCTATCAGACCCTCGGCTTTGCCGGCTTCTTTGCCGTCGCGATCCGGTTCACCGATCTGCTGGGTGGCGCACCCGCCGACCTGTGCCCGGTGCTGATCTCACCCAGCCACGAGATCGCCGAAGTCCCGGCCCCACAAGCCAACCGCGCCGCGGGCCGGCGTCTGGCCGGCGCGACGAACCTAGCGGGAGCCGAGACGGCCTTCCATGCCGCCAAGGAATCTCTGGCTGCTCCCTTCGCGCTTGCCGAAGCTGCGGGCTGGGTCGCGCTTCCCCTGTCGGCGGCCAAGACCCTGACGCCCTCGGCAGTCGGCGGACTCCGGCGCAGGCTGCAGGACGTGATATCCCCTACCGTGCAGACTCTGCTCACCGTGGGGACGATGCCACTGGCCGAGCGGGCGCTCTTCGCGCAGGTGACTCTGACAACGATCGGTCTGACAGAGCATTTCGGCCGTCTGATTGTCCTGTGCGGCCACCAGAGCGACACCGAGAACAATCCGTACCAAGCGTCGCTGGACTGTGGCGCCTGCGGCGGTCAGGGCGGTGGGCCCAATGCCCGCACCGCGGCGCTCATTCTCAACCAGCCCGAGGTGCGCGACGAACTACGCACCGTGGGCATCGACATCCCCAACCACACCTACGTCGTTGCCGCCCTTCACGACACTGCCACCGACCGGATCACCCTCCTTGATACCCACCGCATTCCCCCCAGCCATCACGCCGACGTCGAGCGCCTCGAAGCCGATCTCCTGCGCGCGGGCCGTGCCCTGGCCGCCGAACGGTGCGCGACTCTTCCCGGCGCCCGGCGGCGCCTGTCACCGCGCGCCGCGGCCCGACACGTCGAGCGCAGATCGATGGACTGGGCCCAGGTCTACCCGGAATGGGGACTGGCCGGAAACGCCGCGTTCGTGATCGCACCACGGGAAGTCACCCGTGCCCTTGACCTGAAGCGGCGCACTTTCCTGCACTCCTACGAGGCCGCCGTCGACGCCGACGGCACCGCTTTGGAAACCATCCTGACCGCGCCACTGGTTGTAGCGCAGTGGATTAACTGTCAGTACTACTTCTCCACGGTCGCGCCGACGGTGTTCGGCGCCGGCACCAAGACCGTCCACAACGTCGTCGGAAATGTCGGAGTCATCGCAGGGCACGTCGGCGACCTACGCCTGGGACTGCCTTGGCAGTCGGTCAGCTACCACGACCGGCTGCTGCACGAGCCGCTACGGCTGCTCGCCGTCGTGCAGGCGCCGCGCGCGCGCATCGACAGCGTGATCGATCGCAACCCCATCCTGCAGCAGCTGTTCGGGAACGACTGGGTCTCCATGGCCGCTCGTGAACACGCGGCGGAACCATGGCAACGCTGGACGCGCGCCGGCTGGCAGCCCTGGAACGAAAACCTCTGTCAACCAACGACTTACCACGAGGAGATGATCTCATGACACCCGCCCTGACCAAGATGACCAAGGTCGAGGTCGTCGTCAACGGAAGCGAGGCACCGGCGGTCCGTGAACTCATCGGCAGTGTCGGTGCCACCGGCTACACCAGCCTGTCAGGGGTCTCCGGACTCGGCCACCACGGCTACCACCAGGGCCGCTTGCTGTTCAACCAGCAGGCCACCCTCGAGCTGATCATCACCGTGGTACCCGACACCAAGGTCGAGGCGCTGCTTGCCGGACTGCGTCCATTGCTCGACGCGTCCTCCGGGGTGATGTTCGTGACCGAGACCTACGTCAGCCGTCCCGACTACTTCAGCTGAACCACCCGCGAAAGGAAGTCGCCATGTCCACCCCACGTGACGCCTGGCAGGAACTGCGCGCCGGCAACCAAACGCCTCACATGAAGCCACGAGACCGGCCCATCGCTGCGGTCTTCCGGTGCTCCGACGCCCTCATCGCCAACGAAGAGGTATTCGGGCAGGGCTCCGGCTCGCTGATCGACGTCAGCACCTGGGGCCACGCAGTCGACTCCAGCGTCGTGGCGAGCATCGAGTACGCCGTCGAAACGCTCGAAATTCCGCTGATCGTGGCTCTCGGCCACGACGATTGTCCCGCGATGCGCGCGGCGCTGCGAGCATGGGAGAGCGCCGAACTGCCCGGCGGAGCGATGCGTCCCACCGTCGAGCACGCGTTGCTCTCGGTCGTACGACGGGGCACACCCGCCGACTCGGTGCAGTCAGTTGCGGCGGCGCATATCGTCGAGACCGGTATCGCGCTGATGCAACGCTCCCCGGCGATCGCCAGGCGAGTAGACAGTCGCAAGTGCGGAATCGTCTGTGCAACATATGGTTCCGATGACCGAAGAGTCCGAGTGCACGCGACCTTCGGAGCAATCGAGGATAGTACGGATACGCTCGTCGAGCTCGTCTGATCACAGGGCCATCCCGATGCCGGTTCGCAACGAAGTACCTGCATGACGCCGACCACCCGCCTGCCCGCCGCGCGAGCCGCGCTCGCCGGCCTGATCGCTGTGATCGCGGCCCTCGGCGCAGGTCACCTGGTCTCCGGGCTCATCCTCGCCCCTGCCGCGTCACCGTTCCTGGCGGTCGGAAACGCGACGATCGATCGCACGCCCGCCCCGGTCAAGGACTTCGCGATCACCCACTTCGGCACCAACGACAAGCCCGCACTGCTGGTGGGCATGGCGGTCGTGCTCGTTGTCTTCGGGCTGCTCGTCGGGCTGATCTCGCGCCGCAGCGTGGTCCCGGGCGTGGCCGCGATCGGTGTCCTGGGCGTTGTGGGCGCGTTGGCGGTGCGCGAGCAGTCCGCCGGTCGGCTCGGGCTGCTGGCACCGCTGGCCTCGCTGATCGCCGGCGTCGGCGTGTTCTGGTGGCTGCACCGCAAAGCCCAGCCGCGCGACACAGAGGCCGACAGCACCGACGTCGACGCCGAGAGCACCGGTGACGCCCCGGCTGCCGGACTCGGCAGGCGCCGATTCGTCCTGAACTCGCTGGCCGCGACGGTGGGCGCGCTGATCGCCGGAGCGGGCGGGTTCGCGTTGGCCAGGCGGGTCGACGTCGCAGCGTCGCGGCGCGGCGTCGGCGAGCTGGTCCCCTCCCGACCCGCACCGCCGATTCCTGCGGGCGCCGCGTTCCCGGAATTGGGCACGCCGACGTTCCTCACCCCGAGCCCGGACTTCTATCGCATCGACATCAATCTGGCTGTGCCGCAACTGCGGGCCGAGGACGCCGTGCTGCGCATCACCGGCATGGTGGACCAGCCGGTCGAGTTCAGTTACGACGACATCAGGTCCATGCCATTGGTGGAGCAGACGATCACGATGACATGTGTGTCGAACGAGGTGGGCGGACCGTATGTCTCGACGTCGAACTTCATCGGCGTCCCGCTGCTGGACCTGCTGGAGCGGGCCGGGATCCAGGACGGCGCTGAACAGGTGGTGGGTCATTCGGTCGACGGGTTCACCCTCGGGACCCCACTGACTATGCTGCGCGCTGCCGGCAAGGAGGCGATGGTGGCGATCGGGATGAACCGTGAGGCGCTGCTACCCGAGCACGGGTTCCCCATGCGCACAGTCATTCCCGGTCTCTACGGCTACGTGTCGGCGACCAAGTGGCTGACCGAGTTGGAGCTGGCGACCTACGACGTCAAGCCCTACTGGGTGGAGCGGGGTTGGGACGGTCAGCCGCCGGGGGTGGTGCCGATCAAAATCTCCTCGCGCATCGACGCGCCGACATCCTTTCAGCGCCTTCCCACCGGTGACGTCACCGTCGCCGGTACCGCGTGGGCTCAGGGACGCGGCATCAGCAAGGTCGAACTGCGTTTCGACGACGAGCCGTGGCAGCCCGCCGAATTGGCCACCGAGGTCAATCGCAACACCTGGCGGATGTTCCGACTCACCACGTCGCTGCCACCCGGCCAGCACACGGTGACGTGCCGGGCGTACGACGGAGCGGGCATCATGCAGGCCGAAGAACGGCTGCGGCTGATCAACCCAGGCCCAGTGCCCGACGGGTCGACCGGTTGGCACTCGATGATCTTCACCGTCGAGTAAGCGGTTCCCGCGGAGCAGGGCGACGTCAGGTCCAGGCCTGCTCGCGCCACCGCCATGCACTGTCGCGCAGAAACTCCTCAAGCGTGCGGGGCGGGCGGCCCAACAGAGCCTCGACCTCGTCGGTGATGGGCTGGTTCTGCCCGAACCGGGTCAGCGTGTAGACCGCGGACATGAAACCGATGGTGTCCCAACCCACTCCGCGGCGGCGCAGCCGGGCCGCAAACCGCAGCAGCCCGGGATGGCTGTAGGTGACCGGGTATCCCAACGCGACACTCAACGCCTCGGCGACCTCCGTCATGCCCAGCGCTGCAGACCCGGTGAGGTGATACACCCGATCGCGGTGGGCGGCAGGGTCGGTCAATGCGAGGGCCGCGACGTCGGCGGCGTCGCGGGCGTCAAGGAACGTGGTGCGCCCGGCCCCGGCGGGGATGAACAACTCACCGCGCTCGACGATGTCGGTGCCGTGGGTGGAGATCGACCGATGAAGGTTCTGCATGAAGAAGCTGCACCGCAATATCGTTGCGCTCATCCCGCTGACCTTCAGAGCGGCCTCGACCTTGTAGTGCGGAATGAAGCGGGCCCGGTCGGCACCGAACACCGACACATAGACGACGTGCTCGCAGCCCGCGCCCTGGGCCGCGTGCACAAAGGGAATGACCGCCTCTCGGGCCGCACGGTTACCCGGCAGTGGGAACAGCAGGAACAGCGCACGCACCCCCCGCAGTGCCGCGGGCCACGTCGACCGATCGAAGAAGTCGAACTCGACCACCTGCGCGTCGTCGCCCAGACGACGACGCAGTTGCTCGGGATGACGGCAGGCCACCCGCCAGCCTTCCGTCGGAGACGATGCGCGCAACACCTCAACCAACTCGTGACCGACGTTGCCGGAGGGCCCGGTGATCAGCATCATCAGCCCTGCCTACCACGCGGGCGGGAGAGGCCGGCTACAGCTGTAGACTCACCACGGCGCTGAGCACCATCAATGCCAGGAGCAGCCAGCCGGTTCCCAGCCACACCCATGAAGCCTGGTCCCGCTGTGTGCGGAAGCCCCGCGTCAACGACCACACCCCGCCGGCGAGCAGGATCGCCGGTGCTCCCAGCGCCAGCGCGGCGCGTTGCGGTGCCCCGCACGCGATCGCATCGGCGGTGGACCCGGTGCACGTTCCGACCCACAGCGCGGCCGTGAGGAGGAAGACGAGACCTGCAGCCGCGAATCCCATACCGGTGCGGACCGCGCCCCAGACACCGGCATCGTCGTACTCGACGGCCCTGGTGTCATGGGACAGCTCAGACATGTTGCCCAGAATTCCCACGGTCACGGTTCGGTAAACGTGTCTTGTCGGTGCCGCGGCCTACCATGCCTGCGTGACCAGGCTGCGGTGGAAGCTGTACGCGGCGTTGGGCGTGGCCGTCGGCGCCACCGCGTATCTGGTCGGGGCGGGGCTCACCGCCAGCGTGCTGCTGGCCGTGCTGGCGCCCCTTGTGGTGGCGGTCGCGCCACGCTTCTTCGTGGCCACGGTCGTCGGCGCCGCCACGCCAGGGGCCAAGGAGCGCAGCGCCGCTGACGCCATGTCGGGCACCGAGTTCGAGGACTACATCGCCCGGGTGGCACGAGGGTGCGGCGTCCCGGTGATCATGACGCCGCTCACCGGCGACTGGGGCGTCGACCTGATCGTCGGGCACCGCCCCCACCGGTTGGCGGTGCAGTGCAAGCGGCTGTCGCGCCCGGTCGGCGCCGGTGCCGTGCAGGAGGTCGTCGCCGGGGCGCCGATGCAGGACTGCACGCAGACAATGGTCGTCACCAATCACGAGTTCACGCCCGCCGCACGCAAACTCGCCGAATTGCACGGGTGCGAACTCGTCAGCGGCGCGGACCTGCCGCGGCTGCGCTCGACGATCCGCCGACTTACCCGGCCGACGGAGCCGACAGAGTCGTCATCGCCCTGAGGGCCGCGCGCGTGGCGTCGATGGCGGTGTCGATCTCCTCGCGCGACACCGTCAGTGCGGGCCGGAAGCGCACGCTGTCTGAGCCGCAGCCCAGCATGATCACACGGCACTCCCAGAGCCGCGCGACCAGCGCGTCCCGCAGTGCCGCAGTCGGCATGCTGAACGCGCACATCAGCCCGCGGCCCCGCACATCGCGCACCAGGCCGGGGAACTCGACGGCAAGCTCCTCGAGACGGTCCCGCAGATAGCGTCCGCTCTTGGCGGCCCGGACGAACAGCCCGTCCGCCTCGATGACCTCCAGGATCCGCCGCGACCGGACCATGTCGACGAGGTTGCCGCCCCACGTCGAGTTGATCCGCGAGCTCACGGCGAACACGTTGTCGGCCACCTCGTCGACCCTGCCGCCGGCCATCACGCCGCACACCTGGGTCTTCTTGCCGAACGCCACCACATCGGGCATGACGCCCAATTGCTGGTAGGCCCAGGCAGTTCCGGTGATACCACAACCGGTCTGGACCTCATCGAAGATCAGCAGTGCGTCGAACTCGTCGCACAGATCGCGCATGGCCGCGAAGAACTGGGGACGGAAGTGTCGGTCGCCACCCTCGCCCTGGATCGGCTCGGCGATGAAGCACGCAATGTCGTGCGGGGCCGCTTTGAACGCCGCGCGCGCCTGGCGCAGCGACTCGGCCTCGAGCTCGTCCATGTTGGCGCCCGGGCGCAGGTACGGCGCGTCGATGCGCGGCCAGTCGAACTTCGGGAACCGGGCGACCTTGTTCGGGTCGGTGTTGGTCAGCGACATTGTGTAGCCGCTGCGGCCGTGGAACGCGCCACGAAGGTGCAGCACCTTGGTGCCCAGCTCCGGGTCCAGTCCGCGCGCCTCGTTGAGCCTGCTCTTCCAGTCGAACGCGACCTTGAGCGCATTCTCGACCGCCAGCGCGCCACCGTCGACGAAGAACAGGTGCGGGAGCGCAGGGTCGCCCAGCACCCGCGCGAAGGTGTCGACGAAGCGGGCCATCGGGACGCTGTACACGTCGGAATTGCTCGGCTTGTTCAACGCGGCCGCTGCCAGCTCGGCGCGGAAGTCCTCGTCGTCCGCCAGAGACGGATGGTTCATCCCAAGCGCCGACGACGCGAAGAAGGTGAACATATCGAGATAGCCGCGCCCGGTGCGGGCGTCGACCAGGTAGGAACCCTTCGAGCGGTCGATGTCGAGCACCAGGTCCAAACCGTCGGCCAGGATGCTGCGGGCGAGAACGGAGCGCACCTCGGCGGGAGTGACCTCCGGCGATGCGGGGCGGCACGAAACCGGAAGAAGATCAGTCATGTGACCATCTTAACGGATATTTTATGGTTGCACGACATCTAACAGGAACTAATCCGGTACGTGGCGGCGATCGCTGTAAAACTTATGTAGGATGACCGTGCTGCGTGTCTTGACGTCGGCGGCGGTCCGGATCCGCTGGAGCAGACCTTCCAGTGCCCGCGCCGACGCCACGTGCACCAGCAGGACGTAGCTTTCCTCCCCGGCCACCGAGTAGCACGCCTCGATTTCGGGGATGTGTTCCAGCCGGGTGGGTGCATCATCGGGTTGAGAGGGATCGAGAGGGGTGATGGCGACGAACGCCGACAGCATGCTGCCGACGGCCTCCGGGTTGATCCGCGCCGTATACCCCGTGACCACACCCCGCGACTCGAGCCGGCGCACCCTGGACTGCACCGCCGACACCGACAGCTCCGCGGCCGCGGCCAGATGCGCCAGCGTCGCCCTGCCATCGGCGACCAGCTCCCGCACCAGCACGCGATCGATCTCATCGAGCTGCGCGGGTAACTGGGGTTCGTCGGGATCGGTCATGGCCGCACTGTATCGGAGGAGCCATGGGTAGCTACGTCCAAACCTGGCAATTGCGCGCGCAATTCGCCTCCGGACTGTCCACCATGTACGGCGCCGAGGTTCCGGCCTATCACACGCTGGTCGACGTCGCCTCCGAGGTGAACCGTGCGGTCGTCGGCGCGCACTCGGAGGCGCAACGCCTCGGCTCGCTGGGGCGCGTCACCGCTGAACGCCACGGGGCCATCCGCGTCGGCACCGCATTCGAACTGGCCCAGGTGGCCGACCTCTTTTCGGCGTTCGGCATGTATCCCGTCGGCTACTACGATCTGCGCGACGCCGCGTCCCCGGTCCCGGTGGTGTCCACCGCGTTCCGCCCCGTCGATTCGGATGAGCTGGCACGCAACCCGTTCCGGGTGTTCGCCTCGATGCTGGCCACCGGCGACAGCCGCTTCTTCAGCGCCGACCTACGTTCCCGGGTGTCCCGGTTCCTCGACCAGCGTCAGCTGTTCGACCCCGCGCTGATCGCCCGCGCGCGGCAAATCGCCGCCGCCGGAGGATGCTCCCGCCACGAGGGGGACGAGTTCGTCGCCGCGGCCGTCTCGGCGTTCGCGCTGTCCCGTGAGCCGATCGACCTCGGCTGGTACGAGGAACTCTCGGCGGTATCCGCGGTCGCGGCCGACATCGCCGGTGTCAGCACCACCCACATCAACCACCTCACCCCTCGGGTGCTCGACATCGACGAACTGCACCGAGCGATGACCCGGCGCGGCATCGCGATGATCGACGACATCCAGGGCCCACCCCGGGTTGCGGGGCCACAGGTGTTGTTGCGGCAGACGTCATTTCGGGCGCTGGCGGAGCCACGCCGGTTCGTGGGCGCCGACGGCGTCGTCACCGACGGTGCGCTGCGGGTGCGGTTCGGCGAGGTCGAACAGCGTGGCGTGGCGCTGACACCCCTGGGACGGCAGCACTTCGATGCGGCCATTGCGTCTGAGGACCCCGCCGCGGTGTGGGATCAGCACTTCCCGGGAACCGACGCCGAGATGGCCGCATCGGGACTGGCCTACTACCGGGGTGGCGATCCCACCAAACCCGTTGTCTACGAAGATTTCCTGCCGGCCTCGGCGGCCGGGATATTCCGCTCCAACCTCGACTCCGACACCCCGGCCGCCGACGGCCGCGACGACACGGACTACAGCCAGCAGTGGATGACCGGCCAGATCGGTCACCACATTCACGATCCCTATGAGCTCTACGAGAAAGTCGCCTCCTCATGACCACCGCAGTCACCTCCGCCCTGCCCACGTCCGACACCCTCCGCTCCCGAGTGCGTGACGCGCTGACGGCCGTCGGCGCCACCGTCGCCCTCGGCGATCCCGGATCGGGCGGGCTGACCGCCAGCACCCCGATCAACGGCGACGTGCTGTTCACGGTCACGGAGTCCACCGTCGAGGAGGCCGACGCGGCAATCGCCGACGCCGCGCGGGCGTTCACGACGTGGCGGGTGACTCCGGCGCCGGTCCGTGGCGCCCTGGTCGCGCGGCTCGGTGAGCTGCTCGTCGAGCACAAGGCCGACCTCGCGGCACTCGTCACCATCGAGGCCGGGAAGATCACCTCCGAGGCGCTCGGCGAGGTGCAGGAGATGATCGACATCTGTGACTTCGCCGTCGGGCTGTCACGCCAGCTGTACGGCAAGACCATCGCCTCCGAACGGCCCGGCCACCGGTTGATGGAGACCTGGCATCCGCTCGGCGTCGTCGGGGTCATCACCGCCTTCAACTTCCCCGTCGCGGTGTGGGCCTGGAACACCGCCATTGCACTGGTATGCGGCGACACCGTGGTGTGGAAGCCGTCGGAGCTGACGCCGTTGACCGCGGTGGCATGTCAGGCGCTTCTGGAGCGCGCGTGCACCGACGTCGGCGCACCCGTCGCCGTGGGCCGGCTTCTTCTCGGCGAGCGGGAGATCGGTGAGCGTCTGGTCGACGATTCGCGCGTCGCATTGCTGAGCGCCACCGGGTCGGTGCGGATGGGCAGGCAGGTCGGCCCGCGGGTGGCGCAGCGGTTCGGCAAGGTGCTGCTCGAACTCGGCGGCAACAACGCGGCGATCGTCACTCCCCAGGCGGACCTCGATCTCGCGGTGCGCGGCATCGTCTTCTCGGCGGCGGGCACCGCCGGGCAGCGGTGTACCACGCTGCGGCGCTTGATCGTTCACTCCTCGGTGGCCGACGAGGTGGTGTCGCGCATCGCGGCCGCCTATCAGCAGCTGCCGGTCGGCGATCCCTTTGTCGACGGCACGCTCGTGGGCCCCCTGATCCACGAGACGTCCTACCGGGACATGGTCGGCGCGCTGCAGCAGGCCGAGGCCGAGGGTGGTGAGGTGATCGGCGGCGAGCGTGTCGACGTCGGCTCCGATGACGGGGAGGGCGCGTTCTACGTCACGCCCGCGGTGGTCCGGATGCCCGCGCAGTCGGAGGTGGTGCACACGGAGACTTTTGCCCCGATCCTCTATGTGCTGACCTACGAGACGTTGGACGAGGCCATCGCATTGAACAATGCGGTGCCGCAGGGTCTTTCGTCGTCGATCTTCACCCTCGACATGCGCGAGGCCGAGCGCTTCATGGCCGCCGACGGGTCGGACTGCGGCATCGCCAACGTCAACATCGGGACGTCGGGCGCCGAGATCGGCGGTGCGTTCGGCGGCGAGAAGGAGACCGGCGGCGGCCGCGAGTCGGGCTCCGACGCGTGGCAGGCCTACATGCGGCGCGCCACGAACACCGTCAACTACTCGTCGGAGCTGCCGCTGGCCCAGGGCGTCCACTTCGGCTGACGGTTCTCCCCGCCCGGCCCGGCCGCGCTCCCTGGCGGTCCACCTCCTGCGGTGCTCGCGTCGAAATCGACACCATGGCTGTCGAAGACCGGTTCTGCCTGGCCGATCACGGCCGTCATGTCGATCTTGGCCTGAGGGGCTGGAAAGGGTCGGTATCGGGAGAGGCCGCCGCTGCGGGGCCCCGCTGTGCCGCCCCGCCAGTCCGGGACCCCCTGTCACAGCTCGCGGGCGGCGCGGGCACACTCGGACCATGGAACTGGACGGCAAGGTTGCCATCGTCACCGGAGGCGCATCGGGTATCGGAGAGGCGCTCGCATCCCAGCTCGCCACGGAGGGCGTGCGGGTGGTCGTCGGCGACCTCGACGCGGCGGGCGCGCAGGACACGGCGTCGGCGATCCGCGCCGCCGGCGGCCAGGCGGTGGCACTGCGGGCCAACGCCGCGGAGGTCGCCGACATCGAGGCCCTGATCGCCCTGGGCGCCGAGGAATTCGCGCCGGTCGATCTCTACGTCGCCAACGCAGGCATCATCGGAAAGTCCGGCCTGGGAACCGAATCCGACTGGGACGCCGTCCTCGACGTGAACCTGCGCGCCCACATTCGCGCGGCCCAGCTGCTGGTGCCGCACTGGCGTTCGGTGGGCTCGGGGTACTTCGTGTCGGTGGCGTCGGCTGCGGGACTGCTGACACAGTTGGGCGCGGCGGGCTACGCCGTGAGCAAGCACGCCGCGGTGGGGTTCGCGGAGTGGCTGGCGATCACCTACGGCGACGACGGCATCGGCGTGAGTTGCGTATGCCCGCTCGGCGTGGAGACACCGCTGCTGCAGACGATCCGGGGCATCGACGACCCGGACGCCCGGCTCGGCGCGTCATCGATAGAGACGTCGGCCGCGGTGCTCAGCGCATCGGACGTCGCCGCCGTCACGGTCGAGGCGGTGCGCACTGGCCGGTTCATGGTGTTGCCGCATGCCGAGCTGCTCGAGATGTACCGGCACAAGGGCGGTGACTACGACCGCTGGATCAAGGGCATGCGCCGGTACCAACGGTCGTTGCGCCAACCCTGAGGCACGCGCGGGAGAGAAGCCGGGCAGCTACCCCTCGAAGCGGCCCGCCTTCTCTCCAAGTACGCCGACAGGTGTTACGCGTCGGCCGCCGGCCCGGCGAACTCAGTGAACGCCGAGAACGCCCGAGCGCCGTATACCGTGGCCGGGCCGCCGTGCATCATGATGCTCACCGCGATCGCCTCGGCGGCTTCCTCCTCGGTCGCGCCTGCTTTAGCCGCACCCCTGGCGTGCGAGGCGATACAGCCGTCGCAGCCGTGGACGATCCCGATCACCATCGCCATCAGCTCCTTGACCTTGGTGTCCAGGGCTCCCTCGGCCAGGGCGGCCGTGCTGATCGCGTTGAACCCGCTGTAGACCTCGGGAATCATCTGTCGCAGCGCCCGATGCTCCGGGCGCAGCTCGGACAGGACCTCGTGGTAGTGCTGTTCACCGCTCATTCCGCCAGTCTGACCGCGCGTCACGCGCGCAAAAAGGGTCCAAAGTAACCATCACGGGCACCGCCGCAGCAAACCGGTTATGGGCGGCGACGGAGCTCCAGTCGAAAGTCCCTGGGCATTAACGTCAGCCGCTCCGCGATCTGCAACTCATAGTCGGGATCGGCTACCAGGTCGTAGCGGCGCAGCAGCACAGCCAGCAGCAGAACCGCCTCATGCAGCGCGAACTGACGCCCGATACACGATCGCGGGCCGGTGCCGAACGGCTTGTACAGACCTGCGGGGCGGGCCCTGACCTCCTCGGGCGCGAACCGGTCGGGGTTGAACGCGTCGGGATCGGGACCCCAGCGCTGATCTCGGTGCAGCGTCCCGATCAACGCAAGCACCCAATCTCCCTTGCGCATCGGATGCACGCCGGCCAGCACCGTGTACTCGCGGGCGGCGCGGTAGTACCCGGGGACCGTCGGCTGCAGCCGCAACGCCTCGTCGAAGATCCGGCGCACGTACCTGAGCTTGGCGATGTGCTCGAAGCCCGGCCGCTGCTCGTCGCCCCACACCTCGGCGATCTCCGCGCGGGCCTTCGCTACCACCTCGGGATGCCGCGACAGGAAGTACAGCGCGAAAGACAAAGCCCCAGAGGTGGTTTCATGACCGGCAACCAGGAAGTTGATCAGCTGATAGCGAATGTTGGCCCGATCGAGGTCGGACACCAGCATCAGCTCGAGCAGGTCGTCGTGACGACCCAGACCATCCCGCAGCCTCGCGGCGATGATCTCGTCGGCAATCGCGTGCAGCTGTGCGGCGTGGTGACGCACCGGCCGCTCGGCCCGCCTGACGAAGAACCTCGGCAGGAACGTCTGCCGGAGCACACCGACCCGGTCAGAACCCTTCAGACCGGCCACCATGTGCTCGACGAACGGATGCAAGGCCTCGGACTCGAAACAGCCGAACGGATGCCCCGCCGCGCACCGCCCGATGGTCTCCAGCGTCACCCTCGTCGCATCGACCGACACATCGACCGTCTCACCGCGACCGGCCCTGTCGTCCCACCGGTCGGTGAGCTCGTCGGCCACGTCGAACATGATCGAGTGGTACCGGCGCATCGCCTGCTGGCTGAACGCCGGCATCAGCACGTCATGCGCCTTCTGCCAGTTCGGTTCGTCGTTGTAGGCGGTGAACAGGCCGTCACCGCCCAACAGCCGCAGGGCCTCGATGTCGGGGCCGACGTGCTTGCAGAACCGGCCTTCATCGCTGAGTTCGGCCACCGCCTCGGGGCCGGCGGCGACGACGTACCGTGCCCCGAAGAAGCGGAATTCGAAGACGGCGCCGAGCTTGGCGAGTTCAGTCGTCGACTGCGAGGGGCTGTCCGCACTGAAGGCCAGCACGTCGCCCAGCACGGGCACCCGGCGGCCGGGATGCGGGAGCGCGGGATAGGACCTCCGGTGATCTACAGCGGTCATGACCCCAGCCTCCGTCGCTGTTGTACATGTGTCAAGTAGTATCGCAGCCATGGGTGAATCACGGCGTCGTCTCTCACCCGAGGATCGGCGCAACGAGCTACTGCAACTCGGCGCGGAGGTGTTCGGCCAGCGGCCGTACGACGAGGTGCGCATCGACGAGATCGCCGAGCGCGCCGGCGTCTCCCGGGCGTTGATGTACCACTACTTCCCCGACAAGCGGGCGTTCTTCGCCGCCGTCGTTCGCACTGAGGGCGAGCGACTGTTCGAGGCCACCAACACCCCACCGGACCCGGGACAGACGCTGTTCGGGCAGGTCCGCGAGGGCGTGCTCGCCTACCTGCGCTACGACGAGGAACACCCCCACGGAGCGTGGGCCGCCTACATCGGAATGGGCCGCTCGGATCCGGTGCTGCGCGGCATCGAGGACATCGACAACGACCGGCAGGCCAACCGCATCATCAACCGACTCACCGACGCGGTCAGTGAGTCGCTCGACTCGAAGGCCGAGCGTGATCTACGAGCGACCGTCTACGGCTGGCTGGCCTTGACGTTCGAAATGTGCAGGCAGAGGCTGATCGACTCGTCAATCGACGCGGACTACGTCGCCGACACCTGCGCCCACACCCTGCTGGACGCCATCGGACGCGTGCCGGGCATTCCGGCGGCACTCGCCGACGCGGTGTCGGCCGAGCATCGCTGACGCTGAGTGGTGGCTCGCGGTCAGCCGCAGCGGGCCCGGAAGTCCTTGGCGGGCTGGCGAATACCCTCCAACTCGGCCTTCACCTGAGGGTTGACATTCAGGAAGGTCTCCAGGGCCGCCTTCTTCTCGTCTCGGGACATGCCCTTGAGCGAGGTGAAAAAGTCGTTCACCGGTGGATGGGTGAACAAGTAGACCGACGTGCCGGCCGTGACGCCCGACATGACTCCCGCCAGATCGGCCGCCGAGCAGTTCGGCGGCGCCGGCGGCTGGGCCTGCGCGGGCACGCCGGCACCGAGCAACACCGCCCCGGCGCTGACCGCGACCATCAATGTCCGACGTGCGAACGTCTTGTGCGACACCATCACCTGCTCCTCTGTCCCCTTGATTGAGTCATCACCGGCCGCGGCCACCTCCGCCGCCACCGCCACCGCCACCGGGTCGCCCACCGCCACCGCCCGGCCGATTGCCGGGGGTACCCGGGTACCCGATGCCGATACCGGGATCGGCGTCAATGTCGACTCCCCAGCCGTAGTAGTCGCTGCCGCACATCCAGTCGTAGTCGCACGGATACGGCACGCTGGGTCCGGATCCGGGCCCACCACCGGTGTTGCCGCCGCGCGAGTCGCCCTGGGAGCACAACGTCGTTCCCCCGGTGCTGGTGCAATCTGCTGCTGCGGTGGGCGCGACGGAGAGCCCGGCAATCACGAGGGCGGGTGCGACAAACAAGAACGGTAACCGCATCACTGAACTCCTTCCGCGTCTGTCCGCGGACTTGGCGTTGCGAACTGACCCGTGAACTCACGGGTCGATAATTGCAGCTTAGGAACCGATCGCCGAAAGTACATCCCCCACAACAGGTGAGACGTCACCGGCCGCCGCGGCCGCCCCCGCCGCCGCCACCGCCGCCGCCGCCCGGTCGGTTTCCGGGGGTGCCGGGCAGGCCCACGCCCGGTCCGGGGTCCGCGTCGAGGTCGAGTTCCCACCCGTAGGAATCGTCGCAGTAGTAGTCGTACTGGCAGGGGTAGGGCACGGAAGGACCGTTACTGCCGCCGCCGACCGAACAGATCGTGGTGTTTCCCGACGTGACGCAATCTGCGGCAGCGGTGGGGGCGACGGCCAGCCCGAACATCACCAGGACGTGCGCGACGAGTACGCACGGTAACCGCATGACGACCTCCCGCTGCAGCCTCCGGCCGCCTACGAGAAGTCTAGGAATCTCACGCCGAGAACGAATCCCCCGTACCGGGTGAAAGTCCTGCGCACCGGAACGCCGCGAGCGCGCGGTCTAGCGCACCACAAGGGTGCGCCGACACGCGCGCTCGTCGGGTAAGGCGATGCTGAACTATGGGGTTTCGGGGGCGCCGCAGCGCATCCGGAAGTCCTTGGCAGGCTGACGGATGGCGTCGAGCTCACCCCTCACCACCGGGTTGGCGTTCATGTAGGTCTCCAGCGCCGCCTTCTTCTCCCCCTTGGGCACGTCCTTGAGGGACGTGAAGAAGTCGTTGACAGGCGGATGGGTGAACAGGTAGGCCGACGTGGAGGCGGTGACACCCGACAGGATGCCGGCCAGGTCTGCCGCCGTGCAGTTCGGCGGTGCCGGCTGGGCCTGCGCGGGAACGACCGCAGCGAGCAACACTGCGCCTGAACCGACTGCAGCCACCAGCACGCGCCGCGCGAAGGTCTTGTGAGACACCATCAATAGCTCCTCTGTCCGCTTGGTTGAATCATCGTCGGCCGTCGCATCGACGTCAGGGGACGAACCAGTTGTAGTCGTCGTTGCAGAAGTACGCATCGTAGATGCACGGATAAGGCGCCGACGGACCAGCGCTGGCCATATCGGAATCGCTGTTCCACCCGCAGGTGGTCGTATTACCGACGGTGGTGCAGTCGGCTGCAACAATTGGCGCGACCGCGACTCCGGCCGTCACCAACATGGGCACGACAAGCAAGTACGGCAACCGCATTACTACCTCCCACTGCGTCTGTTCGCGAACGTTGACGCTGCGAACCCCACCCGTGCAAACCCACGGTTAGCTGTTAACTCCTGGGAGTCAACTGAAAGTGAGCCTAACAGTCGGGCGGGCAAAAGGCTGGCCTAAACATCGAAATCAGACGGGACCGCCGGCGACGAATCGCTTCGCGAAAGGTACAGCGATCTTTCGCTTGCGGTACCGCCGAGTTGCCGCGCATTCGCCGTCCCCGCCGTTCCGCCTAGCAGGCAGGCCTGCGGCGCAACCTGAGGCATTAGCGGGGGCCCAGGCGCGACGAATGCGGCTGAATGGCGCTGAATAGCAGTGAAAGTCAGGCGACTCCGGCACGTGTCGGGGCGATCCGGTGCCAGGAGAGCTGTTCGGAAGACTGCAGTGCTTCCCCCTTTTTGGGGGTCGACACTCGCCAATCGGCAGTCCTAACATGCGATCGACACCGACTCATGGGGGGTGGCCACGTGGCCGCAAGTGACGGCGGGTGGGCGACACCCGCGGCGAAGGCGATCCCGCCGGAGGGCTACTTCGAACTCGAACGCGGCCGCTACGGCCCTACCTACCCGCGCACCCCGGCGTGTTACGGCTTCTCCATCATCGCGAAGGTGAAGGAAGGCCGCGAAGACGCGGTCCGCGCCTACGGCAAACAGATCGAGGACACCATCGCCGCGAGCCCCGAGGCTCTGGCGCCACTCAAGTTGCACTACTTGCGGTGGAATCTCTTCGACGTCGGTTCGGGCCTGCATTTCCAGTACATGGGCATCTTCGACACCGATTTCGACAAGTACACCGAGGATGCGATCAAGCTGTTCAGCGCCACCGGGGTCACCACGGTGTTCACCAATCTCGAGGGATTTCCCGAAGACTGGAAGACCAACCCCGAGGCCTTCATCAAGTTCGTGCGCGATCACCAGTGCCCGAGCTTTCTGGAGTACGGCGAATACCCGTACGTGACGGCTGACGAGATCAAGAAGGCGCTGCGACTGAAGGCCGCGTTCTCGGACATGCTCGACCAGATGCAGTGAGCCTCGAACTCGACGACATCCAGCACATCCTGCTGACCCGGACGCCGGCGATGACGGGCCGCTACGAGTTCCTGACGTTCGACACGCCCGCCGGCGGGCGCGCCTGGCTGTCGGAACTGCTCGACCGGGTGCAGTCCGCGGCGGACGCGACCGAGACCATGGATGCGTCCGCACGCTGGATCACGTTGGCGTTCACCTGGACTGGCCTGCGGGCGTTGGGGGTGCCCGAGGACGCACTGGCCACCTTTCCCGACGAGTTCAGAGAAGGTATGGCCGCGCGCGCCGACATCCTCGGCGACACCGGCAGGAATGCACCGCAGCACTGGGTCGGCGGCCTGGCCGGCGACGACGTGCACGCCATCGCGATCCTGTTCGCCCGCGACGACGACGAGTACCGTCGCTGCGTCGGCGAACACGACAAGCTGGTCGCCCGCTGTGACGGCGTGCGCACCGTGTCGTATCTCGACCTGAACGCCCACCCGCCGTTCAACTATGCACACGATCACTTCGGCTTCCGGGACCGCCTCTCGCAACCCGTCATGAAGGGGTCGGGCGAGGAACCCACGCCGGGATCGGGTGATGCCCTGGAACCCGGCGAGTTCATCCTGGGTTACCCCGACGAGGACGGCCCAGTCGTGGACCTCCCTGAGCCACCGGTCCTTTCGCGCAACGGCAGCTTCATGGCGTATCGGCGGCTGCAGGAACACGTGGGGCTGTTTCGCGCCTATCTGGCAGAGAATGCCGAAACGCCCGAGGAGCAGGAACTGCTGGCGGCGAAATTCATGGGCCGATGGCGCAGCGGGGCGCCGCTGGTGCTGGCACCCGATGCCGACGACCCCGAGTTGGGTGCAGATCCGATGCGCAACAACGACTTCAATTACAAGGAGATGGATCCGCTAGGCTACGCCTGCCCGCTGGGGTCGCATGCGCGTCGCCTCAATCCCCGCGACACCGCCCACAACATGAACCGGCGTCGGATGATCCGCCGCGGCGCCACCTACGGACCCGCCCTGCCCGACGGAGCACCCGAAGACGACATCGACCGCGGCATCGCCGCGTTCATCATCTGCGCCAGCCTGGTCCGCCAGTTCGAGTTCGCCCAGAACGTCTGGATCAACGACAAGGCTTTCCACGAACTCGGCAACGAGCACGACCCCATCTGCGGCACCCAGGACGGTTCCCTCGACTTCACGGTGCCCAAGCGCCCGATCCGTAAGGTGCACAAGGGCATTCCGGCGTTCACCACGCTCACTGGCGGTGCTTACTTCTTCCTGCCCGGCCTGAGCGGGTTGCGCTACCTCGCGAGCCTGGAGGACCAGCCATGACCAGACCGGCCCGCACCTACAACCAGGACCACGTCACCCGGGCCGTCGACGGACGTCGCCGCCTCAGCATCTACTGGACCTGGAGCTATCCCTGGGAGGCGCAACGGGATCCGGCCGCGATGGCGAACCGGTTCTCGACGCTGACCGAGGTCCGCAATGTCGTCTACCCCGCCTACGAGACGCCGGAGTTCGAGGCCGCCAACTTCCTGCAGGGCATCGCCGGGACACTCGAACTGTTTCACCGGTCGACGCTGTCATTTCAGGACCTCGCCGGGGAACTCACCGGGCATCCCGTCGCCGTGTTCCAACGGGTCGATCAGGCCGGCTACCCCCAACCGATCGACGAACGCATCCTTGACGACACCGACACCCTGCTGGTGTTCGGCCTCGACCACCTCACCTCCGGGCTCGAGGTGGCCTCCGGCGAGGTCGACGCGCTGCGCGAGTGGCTGCGCCGCGACGGCACCTGCCTGCTGTTGGCGCCGCACCACGACGTGGGCTTCACCGACGACCTCGCCCAGCGGCAGATGGAGTACGAACACCACGGTGATCGCCTGGTGCCCCGGCAGCAGCGGTTCAGCCAGTACACCCGCTCCCTGATGGCAGCCCTCGACGTCCCCGTGCACAACACCTGGGGACTGCGGCCTGCCGTCGTGGACGGCACCAAAGACATTGCGCCCCTGACCGCTTTCCGCGATCTCGACGGCCCAGGGTTGCTCGTCGACGTGCCGACGTTGAGCTTTCACCAGCATCTTCCCCACTATCAGCTCACCGCACCGGAGGGCGAGGCGCTACGGGTGCTAGCCCGCCAACGGGTGGACCCGCACCGGCCGCACCCGTTCACGGCCGCAGGCAATACCGAGTTCAACGCGCTGATCTGGATGCCGCCCACCGGTGAACGGGCCGGTGACATCGTGCTCATCGACTCCACGCATTTCACGACGCTGTTCGGCGGTACCGAGAGCCTCCAGAACCTGTGGCGGAACCTGGCATCCATGCCCGGCCTCTGAGCGTGGGTCAACCGGCAAGCAGGCCAACCCTTCTCGCTTCAGCCACCGCCCCGGCGCGAGACCCCACCCCCAGCTTGCGGTAGATCGACGTCGCCTGGCTCTTCGCCGTTTCGCGGCCGACCAACAACTCCTCGGCGATCCGCTGCAGCGAGAAATGTGTTGCCAGGTAGGGCAGCAGTCGGAGTTCGGCGGCGGTCAGCGGCCTGGTCTTGCCCGCCACCATGGCGCGGACCCGGTCCACGCGCTGCGCCAGCGCGACGGCGTCAGGTTCACGCAGTCGGGCACGATCGGCGGCGTCGAGGTGCCTGCTCACCAGATCCGGGTCGTGGATCACTACGGCCGCCCACGCCAGCAGCCCGTGGCCCAGCAGCGCGGTGCGGGCTGCGAGATTTCCCAGATGGTCGAGTAGCTTCTCGGTGATGCCGATCGCCTCTCGGCAGCGTTCGAGATCACCTGCCCGAGCCGACATCACGGCGCTGACCGCGTAGACGACCACCATCGGGACCACGTCGCACAGATCGCGTTTGTCGGCCAGCGCGCGGGCCGCCGTGCTGCGCGTGGCGGCCCCGCCGTCGTCTCCCGCCGCGAGATCGAGCAACGCCAGGTGAGCGAGCGCGGCCGCCTGGAAGCCGGGCAGGTCGTCGGTCACCGGCAACGCCGACTCGAGCAGCAGGCGCGCTGCGGCAGCGTTGCCCAGCATCGCTTCGGCCGCCCCTTTCATCACGGTGGCCGCGCCCCACCACGGATTCACCAGGCTGTCCCCGGCGGCGCGCACCACGTCGGCATGGCGCACCACCTCATGCACGCCGCCGACACCGACGAGTGAACTGATCAGTGCTGCAGCCACATTCACCGAAGGGGTGCCGTCAGCCAGCGGCGCTCCGTGATCGACCTGGTGCGCCAACATCAACGAACGCTGGATCAGGTCGGCGTCGCCCCGCGTCACGCCCAGCCAAGCCCGGGCAATCGCGGCGTCCGGATACTCGGCGAACGTCTGCTTGTCGAGCCAGCCCAGTCGTCGCGCCAGTACGCCCGCACGGCCGTCGAATCCGAAGCGGACGGCTTCTCGTCCCACCAGTGCTGCGGCGTGCGCCCGGTCGTCGGCCGCCAACGCCTGCAGCAACGCGCCGTCGATGTCCCCGCGGCGCTCCAGCATCTCAGCGGCCCGGCGCGCCAAGTCCTGAAGCCTTCCCGACGCCGCGGAGCGCAGCCTGTCACGAAGCACGTCGGCGAACAGGCGGTGATATCGGTACCAAACCCTTTGCTGGTCAAGGGAAATCAGGAAGAGGTTGCCGGTGGTCGACAGCCCCGCCAGCATCTGCGCGGAGTCGTCCCGCTCGAGCACTTCGTCGAGCTGCTCGGCGTTGAACCGGTCGAGCACCGAGGATTCGACCAGGAAGGTGACGGTGTCGTCGTCGAGGCGGTCCAGCACCTCCTCCACCAGATAGTCCGCCACCGAGTCGTGGTGTCCGGTGACGGCCTCGACTGCGGCACCCTCCCGCAGCGCCATGCCGGCCAAAATCACCCCTGCCGCCCACCCCTCGCAGATCCCGAGGACGGTCGAGATGGTGCCGTCGTCGCAGGATCCACTCACCGACGAGAGCGCCGCTGCCGCCTCCGCGTCGGACAGCCGCAGCTCCTCGGTGCCGATCTCCACGAGGCGCTTCTGGAGCCGGCGACGAGCCAGATCCAGTGACGGCGGACGACGACCTATCAATACCACCGTCGTCGACGGGGGCGCGGCGTCGATCAGGGCCCGCAGTGTGTCGACCGCCTCGGGCGCGCCCAGTTCGTGTATCTCGTCGAGCACGATGACCACGGGTCCGCACGCTTCGAGCGCCTGGACCATCCCGGGCACCAGGTGGGTGAGCGGCCCGCGTCCCGGCCCGCGTAGGTAGCCGAGCAGTCCGCGATCCACCGCGCCGAGGCGTTCGAGGGCGGTGGCGATGTGCAGCAGTAGGTGAACCGGATCGTCGTCGAGGGGATCCACCCGCGTCCAGGCGAACGGCCGCTCGTCGGCGTCGTCCCACAGTGCCGCCGTCGTGGTCTTGCCGTAACCGGTGGGTGCGGCGATGACGACGAGTTCTCCGGCCCTCGCCGCCAGCATCGGCTGCAGAAGGCCCGGACGGTGCACAACGCCGTCGGCGATCCGCGGTCGACCGATTGTGGCCGCCGGAATGTGCGGCTGCCAGTCCCCCGCCACCACGAGGGAATGGTAAGCCGCTACCTGCACAAATGTGAACTTTCCGAGTGGCCTCGAGGTTGAGGGCGGCGGACGGGTTGTCGGTGGGTGGGGGCACCATGGACTCGTGCCCCGCTCCGTCGATCCGCTGTCGCGTTTCAGCCCGCTGACGCGCGAGTGGTTCACGGGCACCTTCGTGCAGCCCACCCCGGCGCAGGCGCAGGCCTGGAACGCCATCGCCGACGGTGACAACACGCTGGTCATCGCCCCGACAGGGTCCGGAAAAACGCTCGCGGCATTCCTGTGGGCGATCGACGGGCTGGCGCGTGAGCCCGACACCAAGGGCACCCGCGTGCTGTACGTGTCGCCGCTCAAGGCACTGGCCGTCGACGTGGAACGCAACCTGCGCACCCCGCTGACCGGCATCTCGCGGATCGCCGAACGCACCGGGCAGTCACCGCCGAACATCAGCGTCGGCGTGCGGTCCGGGGACACCACGGCGAGCAAGCGCCGCGAACTGATCACCCGCCCGCCCGACATCCTGATCACCACGCCCGAGTCACTGTTCCTGATGCTCACCTCGGCGGCCCGCGAGACGCTGGCGGGCGTGCAGACGGTGATCGTCGACGAGGTGCACGCCGTCGCGGCCACCAAGCGGGGCGCGCACCTGGCGGTCTCCCTCGAGCGTCTCGACGCGCTGCTGGAGCGGCCCGCGCAGCGGATCGGCCTGTCGGCGACGGTCCGGCCGCCCGAGGAGGTGGCGCGGTTCCTGTCCGGTGCGGCGTTGACGACGATCGTGGCGCCACCGGCCGCCAAGACCTTCGACCTGACCGTGCAGGTGCCGGTTCCCGACATGGCGAACCTGGAGAACAACTCCATCTGGCCCGACGTCGAGGAACGCATCGTCGATCTGGTCGAGGCCCACAACTCGTCGATCGTGTTCGCCAACTCGCGGCGGCTGGCCGAGCGGCTGACCGCCCGAATCAACGAGATTCACGCCGAGCGCACCGGAGTCGAGCTGGGCTCGTCGAATCCCGGAGTGGCCGGCGGCGCGCCCGCGCATGTCATGGCCAGCGGACAGACCTATGGCGCCGAACCGCTGCTGGCCCGCGCGCACCACGGCTCGGTCAGCAAGGAATCCCGCGCCGAGGTCGAGGACGCGCTCAAGACCGGGCGGCTCAAGGCCGTGGTGGCGACGTCCAGCCTGGAACTCGGAATCGACATGGGCGCAGTCGATCTGGTGATCCAGGTGGAGACGCCACCGTCGGTGGCCAGCGGTCTGCAGCGCGTCGGCCGCGCCGGTCACCAGGTCGGTGAGATCAGCCAGGGCGTGCTGTTCCCCAAGCACCGCACCGACCTCATCGGGTGTGCCGTGAGCGTCCAGCGGATGCTCGCCGGCCAGATCGAGACGATGAAGGTGCCGGCCAACCCACTCGACGTCCTGGCGCAGCACACCGTCGCCGCCTGTGCGCTGGAACCTGTGAATGCCGACGCCTGGTTCGACACCGTGCGGCGCAGTGCGCCGTTCGCGACGCTGCCGCGCAGCGCGTACGAGGCGACGCTGGATCTGCTGTCGGGCAAGTATCCGTCGACCGAGTTCGCCGAGTTGCGCCCGCGCATCGTCTACGACCGCGACACCGGCACCCTGACCGCCCGCCCCGGCGCTCAGCGACTGGCGGTCACCTCGGGCGGCGCGATTCCCGACCGCGGGCTGTTCACCGTCTACCTGGCGTCCAGCGCTGACTCCGAAAAGCCCTCCCGGGTCGGTGAACTCGATGAGGAAATGGTGTACGAGTCGCGCCCCGGCGATGTGATCTCGCTCGGTGCGACGAGCTGGCGGATCACCGAGATCACCCACGACCGGGTGCTCGTCGTCCCGGCTCCGGGCGAGCCGGCGCGGCTGCCGTTCTGGCGCGGCGACGGCGTAGGCCGGCCCGCCGAGCTGGGCGCGGCGATCGGCGCGTTCACCGGGGAGCTCGCCCGGCTGGACCGCGCGGCGTTCGAATCCCGGTGCCAAGGAGTGGGATTCGATGCATTCGCGACCGACAACCTGTGGCAGCTGATCGACGAGCAGCGCACCGCGACCTCGGCCGTGCCGTCGGACACCACGCTGATCGTGGAACGCTTCCGCGACGAGCTGGGCGACTGGCGGGTCATCCTGCACTCCCCCTACGGGCTGCGGGTGCACGGGCCGCTGGCGCTGGCAGTCGGCAAGCGGCTCTACGAGCGGTACGGCATCGACGAGAAACCGACCGCGTCCGACGACGGCATCATCGTGCGGCTGCCCGACACCGACGACAATCCTCCTGGCGCCGACATTTTCGTGTTCGACCCCGACGAGATCGAGCCTCTGGTCACCACCGAGGTCAGCGGCTCGGCCCTGTTCGCGTCCCGCTTCCGGGAATGCGCGGCCCGGGCGCTGCTGTTGCCGCGGCGCCATCCCGGCAAGCGCTCACCGCTGTGGCATCAGCGGCAGCGGGCCGCCCAACTGCTCGACGTCGCGCGCGGCTACCCCGACTTCCCCATTGTGTTGGAGGCGGTCCGCGAGTGCCTGCAGGACGTCTACGACGTGCCAACGCTGATCTCGCTGATGGCGCGGGTGGCGCAGCGCCGGGTGAAGCTCTTGGAGGTCGAGACCCAGACGCCGTCACCGTTCGCGGCGTCGCTGCTGTTCGGCTACGTCGGCGCGTTCATGTACGAGGGCGACAGCCCGCTGGCCGAACGCCGAGCCGCCGCACTGGCTTTGGACCCGACACTGCTCGCCGAACTGCTGGGTCGGGTCGAGCTGCGCGAACTGCTCGACGCCGACGTCGTCGCCTCCACCCACCGCCAACTGCAGCACCTGACCCCGGAGCGCGCTGCGCGTGACGCCGAGGGCGTCGCCGACCTGCTGCGGCTGCTCGGTCCGTTGACGTACGACGAGATCGCGGTGCGCTGCACGGCCGACGACGTGGGCGGGTGGCTGGAAGGCCTGTTGACGGCCAAGCGGGTGGTGACGGTCTCGTACGCCGGGCAGTCGTGGTGGGCGGCCGTCGAGGACATCGGTCGGCTACGTGACGGTGTCGGGGTCGCGGTGCCGGTGGGTGTGCCGATGGCGTTCCTCGAGCCGATCGTCGACCCGCTGGGCGAGCTGCTGTCGCGGTATGCCCGCACCCGGGGACCGTTCACGACGCTGGAGGCGGCGGCGCGCTTCGGGCTTGGCGTGCGGGTGGCGGCCGACGTGCTGGGCAGGCTGGCCGCCGACGGCAAACTGATGCGCGGCGAGTTCATCGACGCACCAATGGATTCCACAGGGGTGGATCAATGGTGCGATTCCGAGGTGCTGCGCATCCTGCGGCGGCGATCGCTGGCGGCACTGCGGGCGCAGATCGAGCCGGTGAGCCCCGCGGCGCTGGGTCGCTTCCTGCCGGCGTGGCAGCTGCTGGGCAGCGAGTCGGTGTCCGGGGTCGACGGGCTGGCCGCGGTCATCGACCAGCTTGCCGGGGTGCCGTTTCCCGCGTCGGCGGTGGAACCGCTGGTCTTCGGGCAGCGGGTCCGTGACTATCACCCCGGCATGCTCGACGAACTGCTCGCTTCCGGCGAGGTGGTGTGGTCGGGTGCCGGCGCGCTGTCGTCGGCCGACGGGTGGGTCGCATTCCATCCCGCCGACGCCGCTCCGCTGTCGCTGGCCCCACCCACTGGGCTGGACCTGACGGAGGTGCACGAGGCTGTGCTGGCCGCTCTGAGCGGAGGTGGCGCGTACTTCTTCCGTCAGATCTCGATCGACGGGGTCAGCGCGGAATCTTTGAAAGAGGCTCTGTGGCAGCTGATCTGGTCCGGATATGTCGGCGGCGACACGTTCGCCCCGGTGCGGGCACTGCTGTCCGGGACGCGAGGCGCCGGCACGCGACGGCCGGCAACCCCGTCGCACCGGCATCGTCGCGCGCCACGGCTGAGCCGCTACAGCATCAGCTCGGGCGCGCATCGCGACTCGGACCCGACGGTGGCGGGGCGCTGGTCGGTATTACCCACCGCCGAGACCGACACCACGGTGCGGGCCCACTTCCAGGCCGACCAGTTGCTGGCGCGCCACGGTGTGGTCACCAAGGGTGCGGTGGCAGCCGAGGGGGTGGCCGGCGGCTTCGCCTCGCTGTACAAGGTGCTGACCACGATGGAGGAGGCCGGGCGCTGTCAGCGTGGCTATTTCGTCGAATCCCTTGGCGGCGCGCAGTTCGCGACCGCCAGCACGGTCGACCGGCTGCGCACCCACGCCGACAGCATCGACGACAAGCAAGGGGCGCTGCGGGCGCTGGCGCTGGCGGCGACTGATCCCGCCAACCCGTTCGGCGCCGCACTGCCGTGGCCGGCGCGGGGTTCCGAGACCGACACGGCCCACCGGCCAGGCCGCAAAGCGGGGGCGCTGGTGGTGCTCGTCGACGGTGAGCTGGCCTGGTTCGTCGAACGCGGCGGCCGGTCGCTGCTGAGCTTCACCGCCGACGCGGAGACACACAATGCTGCGGCGGCGGCGCTCGCCGAACTGGTTACGCGACAGCGGGTTCCGGCGCTTTTGGTAGAGCGGGTCGACGGCGTTCCGGTCCTCGAGGATCGTGATTCGATGGTGGCCGTCGCGCTGACGCAAGCGGGGTTCTCCCGCACACCGCGCGGGCTCCGGCTGCGCTGATGCCCGAGGGCGACACCGTCTTCCGCACGGCCACGAAGTTGCGGGAAGCACTGGAGGGCAAGGAGCTGACCCGCTGCGATGTCCGGGTTCCCCGCTACGCCGCCGTCGACCTGGCCGGGCAGACGGTGGACGAAGTGCTCAGCCGGGGCAAGCATCTGTTCATCCGCGTCGGTGCCGCGAGCATCCATTCACACCTGAAGATGGACGGCGCCTGGATCATCGGCCGGGTCCGCGCGCCGGCCTACAAGGTGCGAATCATTCTGGAGACAGCCGACTCCCGGGCATCGGGTGTTGACCTGGGGGTGCTCGAGGTCCTGGAACGGGCTTGCGACATGGAGGCCGTCGCGCATCTGGGGCCGGATCTGCTCGGCGAGGACTGGTCGGCCCCGGTGGCGGCTGCGAACCTGATGGCCGACCCTGCAAGGCCTTTCGCTGAAACATTGTTGGATCAGCGGGTGATGGCCGGCGTCGGAAACGTCTTCGCCAACGAGCTGTGCTTCGTGTTCGGGCTGCGTCCCGGCACGCCCGTCGGCGAGGTGGCTGACCCGCTGCGGGTGGCCACGCGGTCGCAGCAGATACTGTGGGCCAACCGATCCCGGGTGAATCGCACCACGACCGGGGACACCCGCGCCGGCAAGGACGTGTGGGTGTACGGCCGGGCGGGACTTCCCTGCCGTCGCTGCGGCACGCGCATCGAGACGGACAAGTCCGGTGACCGGGTCACCTACTGGTGCCCCACCTGCCAGCGCTGACTCATGTTTTTCGCCGAAATGGCATTCCGGCAGAGAAAGTTCGAGTTATCCCCAGCCTAGGTGCGATCTCGGCGGTGACGGCCATGATCTGTCAGTGACCGTCACGAGCATTCGGCCATGGACGAAATCATCATCGGCACAGAAGCCGTCGCTACCGGCATCCTCACGAGATACGAACTGCAGCGCTGGTATCGGCCGATCTATCGAAATGTGCACGCGCCGAGGGACCGAGAACTCAGCCTTCATGACCGCACGATAGGCGCATGGCTGTGGTCAGCGCGCAACGGCATCGTCACAGGATTGGCTGCCGCGGCGCTGCGCGGGTCGCGGTGGATCGATACTGACGTCGACATCGAACTGGTCTACAGCTACCCCCGGCCACCGCAGGGAATCATCACCCGCAGCGAGCGGATCGCTCCCGACGAGTGGGAGTTGGTACGGGGCATACCGGTCACCACACCAGCGCGCACCGCGTTCGATCTCGGCCGCTTCCTGAAGCGCCACCACGCCGTCGCTCAGCTCGATGCGTTGATGAATGTGTCTCCGTATTCATCGGAAGACGTCCTGATGCTGACGAAGCGCTATCGCGGCGCGCGGGGCGTGGCGCGTCTCAAATCTGTGCTACCGCTTGTCGACGGCGGCGCGATGTCACCGATGGAATCCTTCTGGCGGCTGTTGGTGATCGACTGCGGATTCCCCAGACCCACTACACAGATCCCGGTCTTCGACGAATACGGTCGACCCGTTCGCGTGCTCGACTTCGGCTGGGAAGACTTCACGGTCGCGCTGGAGTATGACGGAGACCAGCACCAGACCAGCCGCGGGCAGTACGTCAAAGACAGACGGGTGCTGCCCGAGCTCGCGCGCCTCGGCTGGAATGTCATCACGGTCATCAAGGAGGACCACCCCGTCGCACGCATTCACGCATTGCACCAGGCGATGCTGGCCAGCGGCTGGCGAGGCAAAGTCCAGATCCCGGCCTACGCCTACTCCCGCTGGCGTGCCGAAACTGCATCTGCCCCTCTTTGCCACGCTCGTTGTGAGTCAGTTCGAGTGAGCGCGAAGGGGTTGGGTTGTGTCGATCAGTGCAGGGTTCA
>NZ_STGE01000013.1 GCF_005222675.1 Mycolicibacterium sp. CR10
AGTCCCAGCCCCGTCGTCGGCATCAACCTCCCCACCGAAACCGACCCCAACCGACTCCACGCAGCTTGACATCGCCCGCGGAATGCCATTTCGCCGAGGTGACTACGTGGCGTCGGGGTCGAAGGGTGTCGACGCTGATGTGGATGTCGAGGCCGATGCCGACGCCGAAGGTTCAGGCTGCGTGGCCTCAGGTGCGGCTGCGACGGCCGGAGCGACCTCCGCCGGGCCATGGGCTGACTGCGGCTTCTCCGAGGATTGAGCTTTCGGCGTGCCGTCGAATGCGCCCGTGAAGATCGAGTCGTCGCCGTCGAGCAGGTGCTTCGTCAGCGCCGCCCTCGGTGTCATGCCCCGCAGCTTCTGCAGCTCGGACAGGGGCTCGCGCAGATCGTCGAACTCCGGGCCGAGATCCTCGCGGAGCTGACTGGTCGCGCCGCTGATGTAGTCCCTGGCCTGGCGCAGGGAGCTGGACGTCCAGCGGATCGCCCCGGGCAGCCGTTCCGGTCCGAGGATCACCAGGCCGGCGATCACCAGGACCAACATCTCGCCCCAACCGACGTTGGCGAACATCGGCTACGTGCTGTTGTCGGGGCCGGGAGTGACGGTCAGCGTGACGCGACGGCCGTCGCGGACGACCTCGACGGGTGCCGGCTCGCCGATCTTGAGTTGCCGCACCGCGACGACGAACTCGTCGGCGTCCGCGACGTCGCGGTTGCCGATTTTGACGACGACGTCGTTCTCGAGGATGCCTGCCCGCTCGGCGGGGCCGCCCTGGGACACGTTGGCGATCTGCGCGCCCTTGGCGACGTCGTTGCTGACCGAGCGCGCCGTGAGACCCAACGTCGGGTGTGCCATCTTGCCGCTCTGGATCAGCGTCTCGACGACCTGTTTCACCTCGTTGACCGGGATCGCGAACCCGAGGCCGCTGGCACTGTCGGACAGCGACTTGCCCGCGGTGTTGATGCCGATGACCTCGGCGTTCATGTTGATCAGCGGACCGCCCGAGTTGCCGTGGTTGATCGACGCGTCGGTCTGCACACCGTCGATGACGGTGTCGGTGTCGGAGCCGTCACCGGACAGGGGCACCGGGCGGTGCAGCGCGCTGATGATGCCGGTCGTGACGGTGCTGCGCAGTCCGAGTGGCGCGCCGGCGGCGATCACCTCTTCACCGACCTGGAGTTTCTCGGAGTCACCCATCCGGGCGACGACGAGGTTGTCGACGTTGTCGACCTTGAGCACCGCCAGGTCCGTCTTGGGATCGCGGCCCACCAGGTTGGCCGGCACTTCCTTGCCGTCGTTGAAGACCACCGCCAGCTTGTATTGACTCGGGTTGGTGGCCGCCTCGGAGATCACGTGGTTGTTGGTGACGATGTAGCCGCGGCCGTCGACGACGACACCGGAGCCCTGAGAGCCTTCGCTGTCGCTGCTGGCCTCGATGGTGACAACCGAATCTGCCACTGCCGCAGCGACTTCGGTGAACCGCCCGGGCGGCAGGTCGGGCCTGTCGCTGGTCTCAAGGGTCACTTTCGACGTGGTGAAGGCTTCGACGACCTCAGCGGTCTTGCGGCCCACCAGGCCGCCGGCGACACCGATGACCAGCGCCACGATGCCGAGCACCGCGAGCGCGACGTAGGACACCCTGCCGCCGAAGAGCACGTCCCGCACACCGAGCTTGCCGGCAGCGGCGGTGGACGCAACGGGCGCACTGGCTGCGACCGCCGGCGTTCCCAGCCCCACCGGAGCCCCCGGATTGCGCCACGGATCGTCGGGTTCGTCCGCGCCGCCGTCGCGTTCCGCTTCCAGGGCGCCCGCGTCGGTGGGGTGCCGCTGCAGCGAGTCGCCACCGGGATGACTACGGCCGAAGGCCTCCGCCAGCACGGGGTCGGGGGCCTGATCCTTCGGGGTGTACTCCCCCTGATTGCGGTACTGGCCGGCGCCCATGAACGATCCGTCCACGCCGGAGGGCCTACCGAAGGCGCGCGTGGCCGCAGGATCGACGGGCGGGCGCGACACGGGGCGCGGTTCGAGACGCTCCCGGCCGGACTGGTCCAGATTGGTCACCGGTTCATCCCTCTATCCGGGCGCCGACACACGCCGACGCAACAGCGCTGATGGCGCCGATTGGCTTGAACATCCACCCTACCGACGCTTGCGACGGGCGCGCTGCGCACCATCAGCTAACTGCGGCGTTTCCGTCTGCTCCGGAGCTTGTTCCGGGGGGTGGTGCGGGATCTGGGACAACAGCCCCAGCAAAGAACTCGGCATCGCCACGGGGCACGAGTCCCGCAACGCGGCGCGCGCCTGCCGCTGGGCGTCGACCTCCACCGCGCACTCGGGGCACAGCGACAGATGGCTGGCCGCGCGCAGGTGCGCCGTCATTCGCAGCTCGCCGTCGGCGAACGCGGCGATCGCCTCCGTCGACAGATGCTCGGTCGACCCGAACTGGCGCGGACCGACGGGCGCATCGCTTTGCGAAGCAAACTGTGTCGGGAGCCAGGAGAAGGCGCGTCGGAACGCATGTCCGGGCTCGAACATCAGCCGGCTCCTCTCTGCCCGTGTCGTGTCGCGACTACTTCTTCGAATGTAGCGCGGCATCCTGTGGGGCAACGCGCGAACGTCAGGCAGATTTGGCCGTGTTGTCAAAACCGTTGAACCCATCCAGTGTCGCGGCATCCGAATGTCGTGCCAGATGGTCGCGCAGCGCCTGGCGACCGCGGTGAATGCGACTGCGCACGGTGCCGAGCTTGACGCCCAGGGTGGCGCCGATCTCCTCATACGACAGACCCTCGATGTCGCACAGCACCACGGCAGCGCGGAACTCCGGCGGCAGGGAGTCCAGGGCGGCCTGGAGGTCGGGGCCCAGCCGCGAGTCGTGGTAGATCTGCTCCGGGTTGGGCTCGTCCGCGGGCACCCGGTCGTAGTCCTCGGGCAGCGCCTCCATCCGGATGCGGCCACGGCGCCGGACCATGTCGAGGAACAGGTTGGTGGTGATGCGGTGCAACCAGCCTTCGAAGGTTCCCGGCTGGTAGTTCTGCACCGAGCGGAACACCCGGATGAAGGTCTCCTGGGTGAGGTCCTCGGCGTCGTGCTGATTGCCTGACAGGCGGTACGCGAGGCGATACACCCGGTCGGCATGCTGACGCACCAGTTCGTCCCAGCTCGGCATCGCAGCCTTGTCGCCGGTGGCGTCGAACACTGCTGTGCCGGTCAACTCGTCGTTCGGCTCAACCCACTCGCCGTCGGTGAACTGCTCGAGATGTGCCATCGACACAGGTGCAGTCACGGGAGCGGCGGTTGCGCCGGCATGAGTGGTCGTCGGATCCTCCAGGTCGTGATGGCAGCGATCACCGGTTGGTAAGCGCTCGATATCGACAACACGGCGCTGTCCGGCTTTCTTCCCCGAATCGACCCAGGGCCTCAGGATGTCGCTGCGTGCGCTGAACGCGCCGTCTGTCATGCGATTACCGTCTCCCGTGCGGGTGTGCCAGGCATATGAGCAAACTGAACATTTCCTGAGAAAGATCGCTACCCATTTTTCGACCAGCGAAAACAGCGCTCGCCGCTGCGGATTGTCGCGGACCCGGGCCGGGCGTGTCGCCTTACTCGCGGTCCTTGCTTCGCTCTACGCTGCGGGGCATGGCCAGCACCGACGAGCCCGACGCTCGCTCCGGCGATTCCGGGGCCAGGGCCAGTCAGGCCGAGGCGATCGTCGCCCACGCCGAACACTCGATCTCCGAGGACGCGATTGTCGCTGCGGCCCGGGAGCGTGCGGTGGACATCGGCGCGGGCGCGGTGACCCCGGCGGTCGGCGCGCTGCTGTGCGTGCTGGCCAAGCTGACCGGCGCGAAAGCCGTGGTCGAGGTCGGTACCGGGGCGGGTGTCAGCGGGCTGTGGTTGCTGTCCGGGATGCGCGACGACGGGGTGCTGACGACGATCGACGTCGAACCGGAACACCAACGCATCGCCAAGCAGGCCTACACCGAGGCCGGTGTCGGGCCGGGGCGCACCCGACTGATCAGCGGCCGCGCCCAGGAGGTCCTCACCCGACTGGCCGACGACTCCTATGACCTGGTGTTCATCGACGCCGACCCTGCCGACCAACCCCAGTTCGTCATCGAGGGCGTACGACTCCTGCGCCCCGGTGGCGCGATTGTCGTGCATCGCGCTGCGCTGGGCGGGCGCGCCGGCGATGCGTCCGCCAAGGACAACGAGGTCAGCGCGGTGCGGGAGGCGGCACGGTTGATCGCCGAGGACGAGCGGCTGACACCGGTATTGATCCCCCTGGGTGACGGACTGCTCGCCGCCGCGCGCGACTGACCCACCCCCCATCGCGGAGAGTCCGACGCTCCGACCGTGCGCCCAGGGCGGACGTCTGCCTCGAATCCCGCCCTTAACGCACGTTCGGCGACGGGCCGACCCGCGATCGCAGACACCTTGACGAATTCTTGATGCTCGACGCCCTTGACGGCCGCTAAACGTGCGTTTAGCGTACTGAACATGCGTTCAGCGGAGGATCTCACCACCACGGCCCGAATCCGGGACGCGGCCATCGACCTGTTCGGCCGCGACGGATTCAGGGTCGGCCTGCGGGCGATCGCGACGGCAGCCGGGGTGAGCCCGGGACTCGTCATCCACCACTTCGGCTCCAAGGAGGGGTTGCACAAAGCGTGCGACGACTACATCGCCGAAACCATCCGCACCAGCAAGTCCGAGACCATCCAGAGCGCTGACCCCGCAACGTGGTTCGCGCAGCTGGCCGAGATCGAGGAGTACGCGCCGATGATGGCGTATCTGGTGCGGAGCATGCAGGCCGGAGGAGATCTCGCGAAGATGCTGTGGCACACCATGATCGACAATACCGAGCAGTACATCGAGGAGGGTGTGCGTGCCGGCACCGTCAAGCCGAGCCGGGACCCCAAGGGCCGGGCACGTTTCCTGGCCATGGCTGGCGGCGGCGGTTTCCTGCTCTATCTGCAGTTGCACGACGACCCGACGAATCTCCCTGCCGTGCTTCACGACTACACCGAGGCCATGGTGCTGCCCGCCCTCGAGCTGTACACCCAGGGCCTGATGGCCGACTCGACCATGTACGACGCGTTCCTTGCACGACAGACGGAAGGCATCCCGATCACGGGAGCCCCTGAGGACCCCGACACCGGAGAGGACACCGACCGGCCATGACCGCACAACCCGCCATCGACATCCACAACCTGACGAAGAACTTCGGTTCGGTGCGCGCCCTCGACGGACTCGAGCTGTCCGTCGCCGAGGGCGAGGTCCACGGCTTCCTCGGACCCAACGGCGCGGGGAAGTCGACGACGATCCGCGTCCTCCTCGGCCTCGTTCGCGCTGACGCCGGCACCGTGCGACTGCTCGGCGGTGACCCGTGGACGAATGCCGTGCCGTTGCACCGTCAACTCGCCTACGTACCAGGCGATGTGACGCTGTGGCCCACGCTGACCGGTGGCGAGACGATCGACCTGTTGGCCCGCATGCGTGGCGGGATCGACGAACCCCGTCGCGCGGAACTCGTCGAGAGGTTCGGCCTCGACCCCACGAAGAAGGCGCGCACCTACTCCAAGGGCAATCGGCAGAAGGTGTCGCTGGTCTCCGCGTTCTCCTCACGCGCCAGGCTGCTGCTACTCGACGAACCCAGCAGCGGTCTGGACCCGTTGATGGAGAACGTGTTTCAGCAGTGTGTCGGTGAAGCGCGGGACCGCGGTGTCACGGTCCTGCTGTCCAGCCACATCCTTGCCGAGACGGAGGCGCTGTGCGACCGCGTCACCATCATCCGGGCGGGCCGAACCGTCGAGACCGGCACGCTGGAGTCGATGCGCCATTTGTCGCGAACCTCGATCAAGGCCGAGATGATCCGCAATCCCGGCGATCTCACCCGGATCCGCGGTGTCGAGGATGTCAGCATCGACGGCAACACGCTACGCGCGCAGGTCGACGGCGAGAGCCTGGCCGAGGTGATCAAGATGCTCGGCGACGCGGGCGTGCGCAGTCTCGTGAGCCAGCCGCCGACCTTGGAAGAACTTTTCCTCCGGCACTACGACATCAGCGACACCGGTGACACGGGTGACACGGGTGACACCGGTGACACAGCCAACGACGAGTCGCAGCAGGTGAGCGCATGAGCATCGTGGTGGAGCCTCGGCATCTGCCCGCCCACCAGGCGCCCGCGCGGGGCACGATCTTCTCGGGAACCGCTGGGCTGCTTCGGCTGTATCTCCGCCGCGACCGAATCGTGCTGCCCCTGTGGGTGCTGCTGCTGTCGGTGCCGCTGTCCACGGTGTACGTCGGCAGCACCGAGGCGGTGTACCCGACCGACGCGGACCGCGCGTCGCTGGTCGCGTCGATCATGGCCAGTCCGGCACAACGGGCGCTCTACGGCCGGGTCTTCAACGACAGCATCGGCGCCGTGGGGATCTGGAAGGCAGGGATGTTCCACGTCCTGATCGCGGTGGCGGTGATTCTCACGGTGATCCGACACACCCGTGGCGACGAGGAGACTGGGCGCTCAGAGCTCATCGACTCCACCGCCGTGGGGCGCTACGCAAGCCTGACCGCGGCACTGCTGCTCGCAGGCGGCGCGTCGGTACTGACCGCGGCGATCGGCACCGCGGGTCTGCTCACCCAGAACATTCCGGCGGCCGGGTCACTGGCTTTCGGTGCCGCGCTTGCCTGTTCGGGTCTGGTGTTCGCGGCGGTGGCCGCGGTCGCGGCTCAGTTGTCCCCGAGTGCACGGTTCTCGCGCGGCGCCGCGTTCGCCGTGCTCGCGGCGGCGTTCACACTGCGCGCCGTCGGCGATGCGGGGCCGCGTGCGGAGTTTCTCACCTGGCTGTCGCCGCTGGGGTGGTCACTGCAGGTGCGGCCCTTCGCCGGCGACAGGTTCTGGGTGCTGGGGCTGCACCTCGCGCTCACCGTGGGCCTGGTCGCGGTCGCCTACCGGCTGTTGGCACGGCGCGACGTCGGCGCGGGACTGCTCGCCGAACGTCTCGGGCCCCCACGTGCCGGGACCGACCTGCGTGGCGTCGTGACGTTGGCGTGGCGGCTCGACCGTGGCGCGCTGACGCTGTGGACGGTCGGGCTGAGCCTCTACGGCCTGGTCATCGGCAGCATCGTCCACGGCATCGGCGACGAGATCGGCGACAGCCAGGCCGCCCGAGACGTCGTGGTGCGCCTCGGCGGTAGCGATGCCCTGGAGCAGGCGTTCATCGCGGTGGCATTCAGCATGCTCGGCATGGTCGCCGCGGCGTTCGCGATCTCGTTGACCCTGCGGCTGCATCAGGAGGAATCCACCCAGCACGCGGAGGCGGTGCTCTCGGGCGCGGTGAGTCGCACTCGCTGGCTGGCCAGTCACCTACTGTTCGCGATCGGCGGCTCGGCCGGCGCGCTGCTGGTCGCAGGCGTCGTGACCGGGGTGACGTACGGCGCCAGCGCGGGCGACATCGCCGGCACGTTGCCGACGGTGCTCGGCACCGTGGCCGTGCAGCTACCCGCCGTCTGGCTGCTGGTCGCGGTCACGGTGGCCCTGTTCGGGGTGCTGCCACGGTTCACGCCGGTCGCCTGGGGTGTGTTGATCGCGTTCATCGCCGTGTTCCTGCTCGGCTCGCTGGCGAACTCACCACAGTGGCTGCTCAACCTCGAACCCTTCACCCACATTCCCCGCGTCGGAACGGGCGAGTTCACCGCGGCACCGCTGTTCTGGCTGCTGGCGCTTGATTCCGCCCTGATCATGTTGGGCATCATCGCCTTTCGACGCCGCGACCTGCGCTGAGAGTTGCCATGAAGATCGCCCTTCAGACCGCTGCAACGGTCGTGGCCGGACTGCTGTTCTTCGGGTTGGTGCTGTTCTTGCCCGCGGGAACGTTCGGCTATTGGCAGGCGTGGGTCTTCATTGCGCTGTTCGCCATCACCACGACGATCCCCAGCCTCTACCTCGCCGTGAACAGTCCCGCTGCTCTGCAGCGCAGGCTGAAGGCGGGCCCCACCGCGGAAACCCGCCCCGCGCAACGGATCATCATCTCGGCCACGCTGTTGGCGTCCGTGGCGATGTTCGTTGTGAGCGCACTGGACCACAGGTTCGGGTGGTCGACGGTTCCGTTGTGGGCCATCGTTCTCGGCGAAGTACTGGTGGTCGTCGGGCTCGCCGGCGCGCAGCTGGTGGTTGTGCAGAACGCCTACGCATCAGCCACCATTACCGTGGAGGCAGACCAGCCGCTCGTCTCGACGGGTCTGTACGGCATCGTGCGGCATCCGATGTACTCCGGCGCCCTGATCATGATGGCAGGCACTCCTTTGGCGCTGGACTCGCTGTGGGGCCTGGCCGTCGTGGTCCTGGCGGTGCCGGCACTGGTCGCCCGCATCCTCGACGAGGAGAAAATGCTCGTCGAGGAGTTGAGCGGCTACCGCGAGTACACGACCCAGGTGCGCTCGCGGCTGGTTCCCGGCGTGTGGTGACCTCACCGGGCGTCTGCACATCGGGTGAACGCCGTTGTTGCGCTGTGGATTTCACAGGTGCCTACAGAGCAAAATCACCGGAAGCACGGGGCGTCGTCGCTGACATGGGCCGAAAGCCACCGCCCGTCACTGATTTCCTGCGACAATGCTGACGACAATCGATGGATTGGACTCACCATGTCGAAGATCGAAAACTCGTTGTCAGAAAACGAGTTCGTGCTGATTCGCGAGACCACGAAAGCACAGATGGACGGTCTCGACGAAGATGACCTGCTCGACTTACACACTCGCGTTCGACGAGCCCGCACCAAGTACGTGAAGTTGTACCGGCGCGCGGGTGCGGCCAAGGTCGGCCAGAAACGCGGCCGCGGATCGGGCAAATCGGCGAACCAGCGCAACGCCGACAAGGCCGAGGTGTTCGAGGATGCGCTCAGCAGGGTCAGCCGTCAACTGGCAACGGTGTCCAAGAACAGCGCCCGCGCGCTGAAGGATGAGCGGTTGGCCCGCGCCCGCAACGAGGCGCCCGACGTCGTCAACGTCGATGGCTCCGGCAGCACAGCCGGCTCGCCGTCGAAGTCCCGCGTGATCGCCCGCAAGACCTCCGGTCGCAAGAAGTTCGAAGCATCAACCAAAGCAGCGGGGGCACGTCGCCAGGCTCGGCGGGACGCGCGCTGACGGAGCGACGCGGCCGCTGAGTCACCGGCCGACGGCGATGATGCGGGCTGCCGCCTCGACAGCGGCAGCCCGACGACGGGTGATGACGGTCGGATCCTCGGTCGTGGCATTGGGATGTGGCAGATGCATCCACGCCAGGCCGATCCCGATGAGCAGCACGAGCAGATCGACGGGCTCCCAGAGGGAGTCGACGTGGCCCTCTGCCTGGGCGGCTTCGATGGCGGCGACGTGTTGGTCGGGAATGGGCCGTCCGTCGGCGCGGGGTTGGTCGAGGGTGACGCCTTCCAGGTGTGCCCAGGTGATCATTCGGTAGTGCTCGGGGTGGACGCGGGCCAAATCGTAGATATCGCCCGCGAACTCGGAGACGGCGTCGGGCCGCAGGGTGACGGCGCGGAAGAATTCGGCGCTGTCGGCGGCCACCACGTCCCGAAACAGTGTCTCCTTGTCCCCGAAGTGGGCGTAGAGGCGTTCCTTGCTGGCCTGGGCGGTCCGCGCGATTCGGTCGATCCGGCCACCCGCCAGTCCGTAGCGGGCGAACTCCGCCCGGGCGGCAGCCAGGATCTCACCCCGCAGCTCGACAGTGCTTCTCACAGGAAGATCATAATCAGACGAACTGGTTCGTTCGGTATCGTGGCTCTCAGTGAGTGCACGGAAGATACATAAGGAGACCTGAGCCAGAGTGATGACCGACCCGGTGAATCTCGACGCCATCATGAATCCCCCCCGCCAGGTGCGGGTGTTGCGCCGGGCCGTGGAGATCGTCGCCGACCGGGCCGCACCGATCGTCGACGTCTCCCGGCCCTACGTCGACGGGTTGCAGAATCTCCCTGCCGACGGGAGGTTCCTGTTGGTGGGCAACCACACTCAAGCCGGCGCCGAGGCGCTGTTGATCCCGTACTTCGTGCGGCGGGCGATCGGCTCCCGGGTGCGACCGCTGGCCGACCGAAACTTCGGCAACATGCGTGGCCCGGCCGGCGAACTCTTCGCCGCCGCCGGCGCGGTGGTCGGGGCGCCCGAGACCGCACGCGAGCTGATGCGACACGACGAACCCATTCTGGTGTTCCCCGGGGGTGGCCGGGAGATCGCCAAGTTCAAAGGTGAGGAGTACACCCTGCGCTGGCAGGGTCGTGCCGGGTTCGCCCGACTGGCAGCGGAGCACCACTATCCGATCGTGCCCGTCGGGCTGGTCGGTGGCGACGACGTGTACCGGAGCCTGATCACCCGAACCAGTTGGTGGGGACAGATGAGCCTGGCGCTGTCGAAGAAGCTCTCCGGCCGCTCGGACATGGCCCTTCCCCTGATGCACGGGATCGGCCCCACCCTGATCCCGCGGCCGCACCGGATGTACCTGCGCTTCGCCTCCCCCATCGACACCACCAAACCCGCACGCGTTTCCGACGAGAAGTGGGCGGCCACCATCAAGGCGAAGACCCAGGACTCACTGGAGCAGATCCTCGACGAACTGCTCGAACTCCGCAGCCGCGATCCCTATCGAGAGCTCAACCCGCTGGCCCGGCATCGCGCCAGCCGGCCGCCGGTACAGGACTGACACGCGTGCCGGCGTCGCGTCGTTTGCGCCAGAGCCGACACGAGCCCGGACCATACTGATGCGATGGAGATGCTCACCGGTCTCGGGCTGGCCACCGCGGCGGGGCTGAACGCCTACATCCCGCTGCTGGCGCTGGGTCTGTTGTCGCGGTTCACCGAACTGGTGTCGCTTCCGCAGGCCTGGGCCTGGCTGGAGAACGGCTGGGTGATGGCGATCGTGGCGGTGCTGCTGGTCGTCGAGGTCATCGCCGACAAGGTTCCCGCACTCGACAGCGTGAACGACGTGATCCAGACGTTTGTCCGGCCGACCGCCGGCGGCATCGTGTTCGGTTCGGGCACCGCCTCGCAGACCGCGGCGGTCACCGATCCCGGCGCGTTCGCCCAGACGGGTCAATGGCTTCCCGTGGCCATCGGCGTCGTCGTCGCACTGGTGGTGTCGTTGACCAAATCGACGGTCCGGCCTGCGGCCAACGTCGCGACCGCGGGCATGGCCGCCCCGGTGTTGAGCACTGTCGAGGACATCACCAGCGTCGTGCTCGTGTTCCTGGCCATCCTGCTACCGGTGCTGGTGCTGGTGGCGGCAATCGCCCTGGCGTGGGCGGCGTTCAGGCTGATCCGGCGACGGCGCAGACCGCGCGCCGCCGCAGGCTAGGTGCGCTAGATCCAGACGCCTTTGCCGACGGCGACCACGCCGCCGGAGCTGATCGTGAACCGTTCGCGGTCTTTGTCCAGATCCACCCCGACCATCTCGCCGGGACCGACCACCACGTTCTTGTCCAGGATCGCGTGGCGCACCACCGCGCCGCGCCCGACGCGGGCGCCGGGCATGAGCACGCTGCCCTCCACGATCGCGCCGTCGTCGACGACGACGTTCGACGACAGCACCGAGTTGCGCACCGAGGCCGCCGAAATGATGCTGCCCGCCCCGACCACGGACTCCTGGGCAGAACCACCCCTGACGAACTTGGCGGGGGCGAGGTTCTCAGAGCCTCCCCGGATGGGCCAGCGCTTGTTGTAGAGGTTGAAGACCGGGTGGACGGAGACCAGGTCCATGTGCGCGTCGTAGAACGCGTCCAGCGTCCCGACGTCACGCCAGTAGCCGTGATCGCGTTCGGTCGCCCCGGGCACCTCGTTGGCATTGAAGTCGTAGACCGAGGCCATCCCGTCGGACACCAACTTGGGGATGATGTCGCCGCCCATGTCGTGGTCGGAGTCGTCGTTGTCGGCATCGGCCCGGATCGTGTCGATGAGCACCTTGGTCGTGAAGATGTAGTTGCCCATCGATACGAACGTCTGCTCGGGATCATCAGGGGTGCCCGGCGGGTCGGCCGGCTTCTCGATGAACGACCGGATCCGGCCGGATTCGTCGGAGTCGATACAGCCGAACGCACTCGCCTCCGCGCGGGGAGCGCGAATTCCGGCGACGGTCGCCCCCGCGCCGCTCTCGATGTGCTGCTGGAGCATCTGCTCGGGATCCATCCGGTACACGTGGTCGGCACCGAAGATCACGATGTATTCGGGGTCCTCGTCGTAGATCAGGTTCATCGACTGGTAGATGGCGTCGGCCGAGCCGGTGTACCACCGCGGGCCGAGCCGCTGCTGAGCCGGAACCGGGGTGATGTACTCCCCGGCAAGCCCCGACAACCGCCAGTTCTGCGAAATATGGCGGTCCAGCGAATGCGATTTGTATTGGGTGAGAACACAGATCCGCAGAAATCGGGCGTTGACGAGATTCGAGAGCACGAAATCGATGAGCCGGTAGGCGCCCCCGAAGGGAACCGCGGGCTTGGCGCGATCCGCAGTCAACGGATACAGCCGTTTGCCCTCCCCGCCGGCGAGGACGATGCCCAGCACGTGTGGCGCTTCCCTCATGGCTGCCAACCTATCCGCACCTAGGGACGGGGGCCAGCCATTCGGCCTATTGAGCGCGTGAACACCTGCGCAGACGGCGGTTGACGGCGAGTTCTCGGATTGTCCGTCAAGACAATTGGTGATGCGGCGCGACGAGCCACGAATTTGGATACGGTCGAACCATGCGGGTGGCAATGATGACTCGGGAGTACCCACCCGAGGTCTACGGCGGTGCAGGCGTTCACGTCACGGAACTGGTCGCGCAGCTGCGACACCTTTGCGAAGTCGACGTGCACTGCATGGGTGCTCCGCGACCCGGGGCCACGGTCGCTCGACCGGACCCGGCGTTGGAGGGTGCAAATCCGGCGCTGGCGACGCTGTCTGCCGACCTCAACATGGTCAACACGGCAGCGGACGCGACCGTCGTCCATTCGCACACCTGGTACGCCGGCATGGCCGGGCACCTGGCCGCCCTGCTGTACGGAGTGCCCCATGTGCTCACCGCGCATTCGCTGGAACCGATGCGCCCGTGGAAGGCCGAGCAGCTCGGCGGTGGCTATCGGGTGTCGTCGTGGGTGGAGAAGACGGCCGTCGAGGCAGCCGATGCCGTGATCGCCGTCAGCTCCGGGATGCGCGATGACGTGCTGCGCACCTATCCCTCGCTGGATCCGCATCGGGTGCACGTCGTGAAGAACGGCATCGACACCGAGGTGTGGCATCCGGTCCCGGCGGGGACGGACGGTTCCGTGCTCGCGGAGCTCGGCGTGGACCCGTCCCGGCCGATCGTCGCGTTCGTCGGCAGGATCACGCGGCAGAAGGGAGTGCCCCACCTGCTGGCCGCGGCGCACCACTTCGCGCCCGAGGTCCAGTTGGTGCTGTGCGCGGGAGCGCCCGACACGCCGGAAATTGCCGCAGAGGTGACGTCGGCGGTGCAGCAACTGTCCGAGGCGCGCGGCGGGGTGTTCTGGGTACGAGACATGTTGCCCACCGACGACATTCGCGAAATACTCTCGGCGGCAACTACTTTCGTCTGCCCATCGGTGTATGAGCCGTTGGGAATCGTCAACCTCGAAGCGATGGCGTGCGGGACGGCGGTGGTGGCCTCCGATGTCGGCGGCATCCCCGAGGTGGTCAACGACCAGCACACGGGCCTGTTGGTGCACTACGACCCCAACGATGCTGCGTCTTTCGAGCGGGAACTCGCCTACGCGGTCAACTCGCTCGTCGCCGATACCGACAAAGCCCGCCAGTTCGGCGTGGCGGGCAGGCAACGGTGTATCGACGAGTTCTCGTGGGCACGAATCGCCGAGCAGACGGTGGAGGTCTACCGCACGGTCTCGTCCTAGCAGAACAGCAATGAACGGCCGCGGTGGCCGCGGCCGTTCACGTCGAAATGGCTAGCTGGTGACGCCCTTGAGCTCGTCGCCCAGCGCAGCGGCTTCGTCGGGGGTGAGTTCGACGACGAGCCGGCCTCCACCTTCCAGTGGTACCCGCATCACGATGCCGCGCCCCTCCTTGGTTGCTTCCAGTGGACCGTCGCCGGTCCGGGGCTTCATCGCCGCCATCGAGTGCTCCCTCCGCGTGGGCGTGCCCGTTAGGGCCCGATTGTCGTACGAGCCGGAGCTGCGCCCACCATTCGACGAACAATGACAGCAACCGGCCCTGAACTGCTACAGACGTCCATTGTTCCCTATCCGGGCCATCCCGTGTGCAAAGACCCGGCTATGGCGGCTCTGATGTCCGTGGGGACCACCGGATTCCTGGCTACTTTTTGGCCTCGACGACGGCCGGATCACTCGGACAGCCGCGGAACCCAGCATGCTGCGACGTGATCGTCGACCATCCCGGTTGCCTGCATCAACGCGTACGCGGTTGTCGGGCCAACGAACCTGAAACCCCGGCGTTTGAGCTCCTTGGCCATCGCCGTGGATTCCGGGGTCACGGGCGCCACCTGCGACAGATCCACCGGACGGTCCCGGGTGATCCGATCCTGCGGTGCGAACGACCACAGCAGCTCCCCCAGGTCGACGCCGTCGTCCGCGAGGCGGGCGACGACCTGGGCATTGGAGATCGTGGCGTCGATCTTCGAACGGTTTCGCACGATCCCCTGGTCGGCCATCAACCGCTCGACGTCACGCTCGGTGTAGCGAGCGACGCGCTCGACGTCGAAACCGTCGAACGCGGTGCGGAAGTTGTCCCGCTTCCGCAGGATGATCAACCAGGAAAGCCCACTCTGGAAGGCCTCCAGGGTGACCCGCTCGAACAGCGCCGCCGATCCACGCAGCGGGCGACCCCACTCGGCGTCGTGGTAATTGCAGTAGAGCTCGAAATCGTCTGGCGACAAGCGTGATTGGTCGATCCAGCCGCATCGGATCCGGCGGTCGACCACCTCGGCGGTCATGCGTCGTCCCGGGCGGCGTCGGACGGCAGCGCGTGCGCGCCCTCCCCCGTGTCCTCGAAGGTGGGCTCGTCCAGTCCGTAGGCGGCCCGGACAGTCGCGAGCTCGCCGCGGAGTTGGTCGAGTTCCTGCCCAAGCCGGTCCAGCACCCAGTCGACCTCACCGGTCTTGTAGCCGCGGAAGGTCTGGGTGAACTTCACCGCGTCGATGTCGGCGCCGGTGACACCCGAGGCGGGGAGCACGGTCGCCGTGGTGGCATGCGGCAGGGGCGGCAGCACCTCACCGCGGCCGAAGAGCACGCTGCCGACGGCGAACAGCACCACACCGACCAACACGAGTACCACGAGGTAGAGAAGAACGAGTGTCACGAGTCGATAGTGCCCGAAGGCTCGGACACCAGCGACCACTCACCCCGCCGAAATGGCATTCCAGCTGGTCTTCTCTCGAACTTTGTCTGCCGGAATGCCATTTCGGCGGAAAGGGAACGTCAGCGGGGGCGCAAGGTGATCATCGGCGGGCGGTCGTCCAGGGACACCGATGACGTGCGCGGGGTGTAGTCCACGCCGTCGGCGAAGAACTGCGTGAGTCCGACGCCTGAGTCGGCGATCCCGCACCGCGACAGCAGGGTGGCGATCACCTGCCTGCTCATCGACGCCAGCTCGGTCAGCGGACGGTTGCGGTGCGTGCGCACCCCGAGGTTGACCTGGGCGATGCCGTCGAGGCCCAGCCGGTCGTAGGCGTCGACAAGCAGGCCGATCTCGACGCCGTAACCCGGGGCGAAGGGCACTGCTGTCAGCAACTCCCGGGTGCCCGCGTACTCGCCGCCCAGCGGCTGATACAGGCAGGACAGCTCCGGCCGGAGCGCGGCCAGCAGCGGGCGGGCCACCAGCTCGGTCACCCGGCCGCCACCGTTGGCATCCTCGCTACCGCTGACCTTGAGTGGCCGCCGGTAGAAGCCTTTGACCAGGTGGACACCCTCCTGGGTGAGCAGCGGGCCGAGCAGCTTGGGCACGAACATCGGATCGGGATCGAGAAGGTCGGAGTCGACGAAGACGACGAGGTCACCGGTGGTCACGGCCAGCGAGCGCCACAGCACCTCGCCCTTGCCGGGCTGCGGAGCGACCTCCGGCAGTGCCACCTCGCGGCTGATCACCCGGGCGCCTGCGGCGAGCGCGCGGATCTCGGTGTCGTCGGTGGAGCCGGAATCGAGCACGATCAGCTCATCGACAAGTCCACCCAGCAGCGGGGTGATGGTCTCGACGACGCTGGCGACCGTTTCTTCCTCATTGAGCGCAGGCAGCACCACCGACACCGTGCGACCGGCCTTGGCGGCCTCGAGTTCGGCAACTGTCCAGGTCGGTCGGCTCCAGCTGTGGTCGGTCAGCCATCGGTGGTCGGCCATGTCGTCGGTGGCCACCAGATCAGGTACTCGGTCGGATAACACAGTCATGCCAGTCCCCTCACCGTGCGAGTCGGCGGCCGCGCGCCCTGGATCGACGCGACCATTTCCAGGACGCGTCGCGTGGGCCCGACCTCGTGCACCCGGAACATTGCAGCTCCCTCGGCTGCGGCCAGCGCGGTGGCCGCCAGGGTGCCCTCCAAGCGTTCGGTCAGGTCCACACCCAGAGTCTCCCCGACGAAATCCTTGTTGCTGAGCGCCATCAGGACCGGCCATCCAGTTTTTACAAGGTCTTTCACGTGGCGCAACAAACTAAGGCCCTGGTAAGTGTTCTTGCCGAAATCGTGGGTCGGATCGATCAAAATCCCGTCCCGGCGCACGCCGAGCGACACCGCGCGCTCGGCCGCCGCGGTCACCTCCGCGACGACGTCGTCGACCACACCCCGCTCGGAGATGCCGTAGTTGACCCGGAACGGCCGCGTCCGGGGCACCGCACCGCCGGTGTGGGAACACACCAGACCGGCCCCGAACTCGGCCGCCACGCCCGCAAGGTCCGGGTCCACTCCGCCCCAGGTGTCGTTGATCAGGTCCGCGCCGGCTGCACAGGCCTGCTTGGCCACCTCGGCACGCCAGGTGTCGACGCTGATCAGCTGGTCGGGGAACGTGTCGCGCAGCCACTCGATGAACGGCACCACGCGGGCGATCTCCTCGGCGACGTCCACGGTGACACCGGGGCCGGCTTTGACGCCGCCCACATCGACGACATCCGCGCCGTCGCCGACCACCCGGTGCGCAGCCTCCTGGGCCGCGCTGTCGGTGAAGGTGGCGCCGCGGTCGTAGAACGAGTCCGGCGTGCGGTTCACGATCGCCATGATCAGCGCGCGATCCCCCGCCACCGGGCGCCCCAGAAACGTCGACTGCACGTCACCAGGCTACGTTTCCCCGACGGCCTCGCGGTTCTGGCGTCGTTTGTCAACCCCAGCGTGACCAAGTGCGCCGAATCGCGCGCTACTTGGGCTTCTTGCCGTCCTTCACCTCGGCCAGGTACTCGTCGTAAAACGGCACGTAGCCCTCGCTCTTGCCCGACAGCACGTAGATCGGGTCCTCGACCTTGACGTCGTCGTCGTCGCCCTCGCCGCTCGAGCCGCCGTAGCCCTCCTTGCGCAGGTCGACCTTCTGACTCTTGAAGGTCGACGTGTGCGCGAGCTCCTCGACCACCCGCACGAACAGCGGCACCGCGTAGCCGGGCAGCTTGCTGTACACCGCCTTGGCCAGCGCCTTACCGTCGAATTCCTGGCCGTCCTTGAGCTGAATCGCCACCATGCCCGCCTTGCCGCCGGTATCGGGCACCTCGACGCCATACACCGTCGCCTCCTCGACCTGCGGGTCGGTGGCGACCGCCGCCTCGACCTCGGTGGTGGCGACGTTCTCGCCCTTCCACCGGAAGGTGTCACCCAGCCGGTCGGTGAACGCCGCATGCCCGAAGCCCTGCGAGCGCATCAGGTCCCCGGTGTTGAACCACACGTCGCCCTCCTTGAAGGCGTCGCGCACCAACTTCTTCTCGGTGGCTTCCTTGTCGGTGTAGCCGTCGAACGGCTGGAAGTTGCTCACCTTGGACAGCAGCAGTCCCGGCTCGCCGTTGGCGACCTTGCGGACCCGGCCGTCCTTGTCGCGCACCGGGTCGCCGGATTCGTCGTACTCGACGAACGCCACCGGGGTCGGGCAGATGCCGGTGGTCTTGTCGACGTTGAGGACGTTGACGAACGCGGTGTTGCCTTCGGAGGCGGCATAGAACTCGCAGACCCGGTCGATCCCGAACCGGTCCGTGAAGTCGTCCCAGATCGCCGGACGCAGCCCGTTGCCCGCGATCACGCGCACCCGGTGCTTGCGGTCGGTGTCCTTTTCCGGCTGGCCCAGCAGATACGTGCAGACCTCGCCGATGTAGACGAAGGCGGTCGCGTCGTACCGAATGATGTCGTCCCAGAATTTCGAGGCCGAGAACGACTTGCCCAGCGCCAGCGTGGCTCCGGAGTTCAGCACCGACGACAGCGCGACGGTCAACGCGTTGTTGTGGTAGAGCGGCAGGCAGCAGTACAGCGTGTCGCTGCTGTTCAGCCGCATGCCCAGGCCGCCGAAGCCGGCGAGCGCCCGCAGCCACCGGTAGTGCGTCATCACGCTGGCTTTCGGCATCCCCGTGGTGCCCGAGGTGAAGATGTAGAACGCCTTGTCCTTGGCGAGCACCGCCGACGTGGTGGCCGGATTCGTCGCGGGCGCCGTTTCGGCGAGTTGCTTGAGCTCGTCGAGGGTCAGCAGGCCCGTGGTGTCGGCGCCGGACTCGGAGATGTGCTCCACGAATTCGGTGTCGGCGACCACCACCGAGGCGGACAGCAGCCCGAGGCTGTGCTTGAGCACGTCGTCGCGCTGGTTGTAGTTCAGCATTCCCGAGATGGCGCCGCACTTGACCGCTGCCAACATCAGCAGCACCGGCTCAACTGAGTTACGCAGCATGATGCCGACGACGTCCCCGTGGCCGACACCTCGGGCGGCCAGCACTGCGGCATACCGGTTGACCGTCTCATTGGCCTCGCCGTAGGTGATCTCGCGGTCGTCGAACTTGAGGAACAACTTGTCGGAGTACCGGGCGGCGCGATCCTGGAAAACCTTGCCGATGGACGTCTTGGCAGACGGGCGGGCGAGAAACCCGGTGGCGACGCCGCGCAGGATCGTCGGCGCATCCATCAACAGACCGGGCACCTGGCTAGCAATGTCGAGCAACCCCACACTGCTGCGGGTTCCGGACTTCTCCGTCATCTCTGCTCCTCGCGCACTGTCATCGGTCGGTCGTTCCTCCACTGTGTCGTGTGTTCGTCACCCTAGCTGCGGATGACGTCGGTCAATCGTCGGGTGCGCATGCGGCCAGGGCGGCATCGACGTCGTCGACGACGATGAGTTTCCCCAGCGCGTCCTCGGCGACGTAACCACTCCCGACCAGACCGTGCAGCCAGTCCAGCAACCCGCCATAGTGCCCGAATGGGTCGAGCATCACGATGGGTTTCGAGTGCATACCCAAATACCCCGCTGTCCAGGCTTCGAAGAATTCCTCGAGGGTGCCGATGCCGCCAGGAAGTGCGATGAACGCGTCGGCGCGGTCTTCCATCACCTGCTTGCGTTCGCGCATGGTGTCGGTGACGACGAGCTCGTCGGCCTCGGTGTCGGCAACCTCCCGGTGAACCAGGGCCTTCGGGATGACACCCACGGTGTGTCCACCGGCGTCCCGGGCGGCGCTGGCCAGAGCTCCCATCGCCGAGACGTTGCCGCCACCGGAGACGAGGGTCCACCCGCGACGCGCGATCGCCCCGCCGACCCTGCTTGCCAGCTCCAGTAACTCAGGGTGGGTGGGGCCGGACGCGCAGTAGACACAGACTGCCCACTCACGGTCGCCTTGTCGGATCGCTTCTGAAGACACGACGACAAACGTAGCCATAGACTCCGGCGGTGCCTGTGCCTCTCCCCGTCCGCTGGGTGACCGCACCGCACGCACCCGCGCTCGAGCAGCTCGAAGCAGCGGTCCGCACGGGCGTCGGCGCGGCTCTGATCGGCCCTGCGGGCGTGGGCAAGACGACGTTGGCGCGCGATGCGGCCGAGCGGCTGGCGCCGGACTTCCCTCGCGTCGATTGGGTGCGGGCGACGGCATCCGGGTCGGCGGTCCCGTTCGCCGCATTCGAGCGGTTGCTCGAGGTGCCCGAGACCGGAAAGACCGCCGCGGTACTTCGGGCCGCCCGCGAGACACTGGGCGACGGCCGCCTGCTGGTCCTCGACGACGCCCACCTGCTGGACTCGCTGTCGGCCGCGCTCGTCTACCAGCTGGCGGTCACCCGCACGGTCCGGATGCTGATCACCGCGACCGTCGACCGGGCTCCCGTGCCGCCCGAGATCTCGGCGCTGTGGCGGGACGGGGTCGTGACGCGGATCGAGCTCAATCCGCCGGGCCACGACGACCGCCGGCTGAGTGCCCAGGTCGACGATTTCGTCGAGGCGCTGCCCGCGGCATCGCACCGACTCCTGGAGTACCTGGCCGTCGCCGACCCGTTGCCCCTTACCGACGCGGTGGCGCTGGCCGGGGCCGACGCGGTCGAGGACGCGGTGAGCTCCGGGGCTGTTGTCGTGGACGACGACCGGTTGCGCCCGGCGCATCCCTTGTTCGTCGACGCGGTACGCCGGGCGCTCGGCGGCCCGGACCTGCGCCGGTTGCGCACCGCGTTGGTGGAGCGGCTCGCCGCGTCAGGCGCCGACAGTGTCGTGGGGCGACTGCGCCGGGCCGTCGTGGCGATCGGCAGCGACCGTCCGCAACCCGTGGCCGACGCGTGCGCCGCCGCCCAGGAGGCCCTGCGACTGGGGGATCTGGAGCTCAGCGAACGACTCGGGCAGGCGGCGCTCGGTCGGGAACCGGATCTGGCCACCCGGCTCACCGTTGGATATGCGCTGGCGTGGCAGGGACGCGGGCGGGAAGCCGACGCGGTGCTCGCCGAGATCGACCCGGCGGCGCTGACCGAAGACGAACTGATGGCGTGGGCCCTGCCCACGGCGGCCAATCAGTTCTGGATGCTGTCCGAGCCGGAGCGTGCGACGGCGTTCTTGAGGGCTACCCGCGGCAAGGTGTCCTCCCCGGCGGCGCTGACGACGTTGGACGCGTTGTCGGCGACGTTCACGATGAACGCCGGAAATGTCCGTCGCGCAATGGAAATCGCCGATGAGGTGCTGGCGTCACCGACCGCCGACGACACCGCGATCGGTTGGGCGGCCTCAGCTGCCGCGCTGAGTTCGGCGCGGATGGGCCGCTTCGGCGACGTCGACGCGCTGGCCGAGCAGGCGCTGGCTGCCGGGCACCCGGGCCTGCTGCGATTCACCAGCGGGTTCGGGCAGACGACGACGCTGCTGATGACGGGCGAGGCGGAGCGGGCGCTGGCGCTCGCTCAACGACTCACCGACTTCGCGCAGCGGCAGCAGCCGGGCCGCTCGATCGGCGAGGTGCTGGTGGCCGAGGCGTTGATGGCGACCGGCGACCTGCACCGGGCGGTCCCGCTGCTGCGGGGGGCGGCGGCGACGCTGGCCCCGACGGGGTACTCGTGGGGACCGCTGGCGTGGATGTTGCTGGCGCAGGCGCTGGGACGACTCGGCGAGCCGGTCGAGGCGGCAAAAGCGTTGGGGCGCGCGGAATCCCGGCACGGCTTGAAATCGATGCTGTTCGCACCGGAACTGGCGCTGGCCAGGGCATGGACGATGTCGTCGCGGGGCGACGTGCACGGCGCGGTGGCCGCGGCCCGGGACGCGGTCAAGGCCGCCGAACGCGGCAGCCAGGAGGCGATCGCGCTGCGGGCCGCCGTCGAGGCCGTCCGGCTCGGCGATCCTCGGGGCGTGGACACGCTGACCCGGCTGTGCGGTGTGGTCGATTGCGCGTTCGGCCGGACGGCTCTGGCGGCTGTTCCAGCTCCGACCCGGCTGGCGGACTAGATATCGGTCAGCCCGCCGTCGGCCAGCCGCAGCACCCGGTTCACGCCGATGGCGTGGAGGAACGACGCATAGTGGCTGACGACGATGAACGCTCCCCGATACGCCGCGAGCGCGCTCTCCAGCTGCCCGACGCTGACGAGGTCGAGGTTGTTGGTCGGCTCGTCGAGCAGGAGCAGTTGGGGTGCGGGCTCGGCGAACAGCACACACGCCAGCGTCGCGCGTAGTCGCTCCCCTCCGGACAGGGTGCGCACCGCCCGCTCGATGTCATCACCACGAAACAAGAACTGCGCCAACAGGTGCATGCGCCGGGTGACCGACAGGTTCGGCGCGAACGCCGTGAGATTCTCGGCCACCGACATGTCGTCGTCGAGCAGATCCAGGCGCTGTGACAGGTAGGCCACCCGCCCCTGTGCCGCCCGGATCGCGCCACCGTCCGGTTCGATCTCACCCAGCAGCGTCCGCAGCAGCGTCGTCTTACCCGCTCCGTTGCGGCCCGTCAGCGCAATCCGCTCCGGCCCACGCACTGAGAGGTCGGTGGCCGTCACCAGCGCGCGGCCGCCACGCGAGATGCGTAACCCGGTGATGTCGAGCACCATCCGCCCTGACGGCACCGAGGTCTCCGGTAGGTCGAGCATCAGGGCATCGTCATCCCGCAGCGCGCGCTCGGCGTCGTCGAGGCGCGCCTTCGCGTCGTCGACCCGTCTGGCGTGGACATCGTCGGAGCGGCCTGCAGACTCCTGCGCCCGGCGCTTCATCGCCCCGGCGACGATCTTCGGCAGGCCGGCATCCTTGATGTTCCGTTTGGCGGTGCCCGACCGGCGGGCCGCCCGCTCACGGGACTGTTGCCGCTGCCGTTTCTCCCGTTTGAGGTGCTGCTCGGCGCTTCGGAGGGCCCCCTCCGCGGCGTGCTGGGCCTGCTCGACCGCGTCCTGGTACACGGTGAAATTGCCTCCGTAGAAGGTGATCTCGCGGTGGGACAACTCAGCGATACGGTCCATCCGGTCCAATAGCACGCGGTCGTGGCTGACCAGCAGAAGGCAGCCGGTGAAGTCGTCGAGCGCCGAGTAGAGCCGGCGGCGCGCTTCGGTATCGAGATTGTTGGTCGGCTCGTCGAGCAGCAGTACATCGGGACGGCGCAACAGTTCCCGCGCTACGCCGAGGCTGACGACCTCGCCACCGGAGAGCGTGCGTAGCGGCCGATCGAGCGCGATGTGCGCGAGGCCGAGGCGGTCGAGTTGCGCGCGGGTGCGCTCCTCGATGTCCCAGTCCTCGCCGATCGCGGCGAACACGGCCTCGCTGGAATCGCCTGCGGTCAGCGCGTCCAGCGCGTCCAGCGCCTCGATCGTCGGTGCCACCCCGAGCAGTTCGGCGACGGTGCGGTCATCGATCAGCGGCAGCGTCTGAGGCAGGTAGCCGAGAGTGCCCTCGACGGCCACGACCCCCGCGGTCGGGTGTAGATCAGCGGCGATCAGGCGCAGCAGCGTGCTCTTGCCCGCGCCGTTGGGCGCGACCAGACCGGTGCGGCCGGCGCCGACCGCAAAAGACAGGTCGGTGAACAGCGGGGTGCCGTCCGCCCACGAGAACGACAGGTGGGAGCAGACGACCGAAGGCAGGTTCGATGACGTGGAGACGGAAGAAGACATGCGAGAGATCTCTCGTGCGGCGGGCGGCCAGAGGCCCGCGAAAGCGATACGGACAGCGTCCGGGACCTACCCGGTGATGTCGTCTCCCAGCATGGTTTCCAGGGTAGGCGACCCGTCAACCGGTTAAATACCGTCGCAGCGTCTCGGTGGTCGCGGTGATCTGCTCGATGGCGACGTGTTCGTCGGCGCGGTGCGCCAGGTTCGGGTCGCCGGGTCCGTAGTTGACGGCCGGGATGCCCAGTGCTGCGAACCGGGATACGTCGGTCCAGCCGTACTTTGCACGCACCTGTCCGCCTGCGGCGTCGACGAGCGCGGCTGCGGCAGGGCGGGTCAGGCCCGGCAGCGCTCCGGCGGCCGAGTCGGTGAGGTCGATCGCGACGTCCAGACCGTCGAACACCTCCCGCACGTGCGCGTAAGCCTGCTCGACGCTGCGATCCGGGGCGAACCGGAAGTTGACTGTCAGTCTCGCCGCGTCGGGGATCACGTTTCCGGCGATGCCACCGTCGATGCGCACGGCGGACAGCCCCTCGCGGTAGACGCAGCCGTCGATGTCCACGCTGCGGGGCCGATACTCCTTGAGCCGGGCAAGCACATCGCCGAGCTTGTGAATGGCGTTGTCCCCCAACCATGATCGTGCCGAATGCGCCCGGGTTCCCGACGCGTTGACGACCACGCGCAGCGTGCCCTGGCAACCGGCCTCGATGTAGCCGCCCGAGGGTTCGCCGAGTATCGCCACATCGGCGGCCAGCCACTCGGGCAGTTCCCGCTCGATGCGTCCGAGGCCGTTGGCCGACGCCTCGATCTCCTCGCAGTCGTACATCACCAGGGTGATGTCGTGGGCGGGGTCTGCCACGGTGGCGGCCAGGTGCAGGAAGACCGCGTCACCCGATTTCATGTCCGAGGTTCCGCAGCCGTGGAGTACGCCGTCGACCAGTCGGCTGGGCAGATTGTCGGCGGCGGGCACGGTGTCGGTGTGGCCGGCCAGCAGAACCCGGGACCGCTTGCCGTGATTGGTGCGGGCCAGCACGGCATCGCCGTTGCGGATGATCTCGAATCCGGTGGTCTGCTCACGCAGTGCCGCTTCGATCTCGTCGGCGATGCGCGTCTCGTGCCGCGATTCGCTGGGAATGTCGACCAGGGCCGCGGTCAGCGCGACGGGGTCACCGTGTAGATCCAGCACAACTGACCACGGTAGCCGGTCCCGCGGTCCCGGCCTCCCTCACCTCAGATAGCGGCGAACCCGACGCCCGCGGATGCCGGTCAGTATCTCGTAGTCGATGGTGCCGGCCAGCCGCGCCCAATCCAGCGCGGTCGGCTCACCCTGGCCACCGGTGCCGAACAGCACCACGCGGTCTCCCTCGGCCACCCCGGACCCGTCGGGCCCGAGGTCCACGACGAACTGATCCATGCAGATCCTGCCGATGTTGCGATGCCGTCGCCCGCCTATCCAGATCTCGAGTCGGCCGGAAGCCGCCCGTGGCACCCCGTCGGCGTATCCGCACGCCACGACGCCGATGACGGTGTCCCGCGGCGCGCTCCAGGTGTGGTTGTACGAGATACCCTGCCCCGCAGCAACTCTCTTGACCTGAGTGATCTCCGCGGTCAGCGTCATCGCTGGTATCAGACCGAAATCCCCGCACTCCGGTACGGGTGTGCGGCCGTAGATGGCGATACCGGCCCGCACCATGTGCCGGGACAGGTCGGGCCGCGTCAGGGCCGCCGCGGAATTCGACACGTGCACGACGTCAGGCGGCACCCCGGCACGCCGGAGCTCCTCGACGCGGTCGTCCAGGCCGGCGGCCTGGCGGTCGTTCAGCGGATGGTCGGGTTCGTCGCCGCGCGCCAGGTGTGTCATCGCGGTTCGCAGCGAGATCACCTCCGACGAGGCGTATTTCACCAACGCATCCCGCAGATCGGACCATTCATCGCCGGCGACGCCGCTGCGTCCCAGGCCCGTGTCGACCTTGACACCCACTGTCGCCGTGCTGCGCAGGGTGTCGGCCGCATCGACGACCGCCGCCAATTGGCGCGCCGTGGAGACCACCACCTCGACATCGGCGCGAACCGCCGCGACGAAATCGGTGGCGGGCGTGTGCAGCCAGCAGATCAACGGGTCCTCGATCCCTGCTGCCCGCAGCGCCATGGCCTCGTCGACGGTGGCGACGCCGATCCCGGCGGCACCGGCCCGCAGCGCGGCGCGTGCGACCGGCACCGCGCCATGCCCGTATCCGTCGGCCTTCACCACGGCCAGCACGTCAGTACCGGATCGCGCACGCAGCACGCCGACGTTGTGAGCGATCGCAGCCAGGTCGACGACCGCCTCAACGGCGGCCACGGTCAGTACTGGATGGGCTCGATCAGCGGTGACGGCTCATCCATCAACGCCCAGAACCGGTCCCGGATCGCGACCGTCATCGGGCCGGGCTCCCCGTGGCCGATCGCCTCGCCGTCCAGCGAGTTGATCGGCGTGACGCCGCCCGCGGTCGTGACCGCCATCAGCTCGTCGGCGTCGTAGAGTTCGTGGCTGGTGACATCACGCAGGGTAGCCTCGATACCCATCTGATCGGCGAGTTCGAACACCGTCTTACGGGTGATGCCGGGCAACGCATTTCGCGAGGGCGATGCCAGCTTGCCGTCCTTGACGATGCACACGTTGAAGCCGGGGCCCTCCGCCACGCAGTTGTCGGAGTCGAGAAGAATCGCGGTCCGCGCACCCCGATCCTTCGCCTCGAAACTGGCCGCAGTCAGGTCGCCCCACTGGTAGTTCTTGATCGTGGGGTCGACGGTGTTGCGGCCGGCCCGGCGGACGTGGCGCGGCACGACCGCGGTGGTGCCGAAGATCTGCTCGGCAGGGGGGAATGCCCACAGATAAGGGATCGCATAGATGTACACCTGATGGGTCAGCTTGGACAGATCCTTCTCGCCCTTGCGCTTTCCGTAGCCACGGGTCACGGTCAGGTTCACGAACGACTCCCGCAGCTGCGACATCGCGACACACCGCTTGGTGATGTCGGCGAGCTCGTCCTTGGACATCCCGGCGTCCAGGCGCAGCTTGCGGGCCCCGTCGAGCAGCCGGTCCAGGTGGTCGCCGAGCCGGAAGATGTTGCCGTGCCATACATGCGCGACGGTGTAGGTGAGGTCCGAGTGGCCGAAGCCGGTGTCGAAGATCGAGATCTTGGCGTCCTCGGCGGGCATGTACTCGCCCTCGATCCAGGCCACGCCGCCGGCGAACGGGCTGGACGTGTCGAGTTCGTAGTCGCTGTACTGGATCACCGAACCGGGCGGGGTGTCCTCGCGGATGGCGCCCGGCTCGACGGCGACGAGATTGCTGCTTCCGATGGAAGGGGAGACGACGGTCATGATGCGTTATTCCTTTGGTAGCGTGAATGTTTCAGGAGGGGTGGGTCTTGGCGTAGTCCGGTCCGGCCTCGCCGTTGGCCAGGCGTCTGCGCAGCCCTGTCGCCGCCCAGGCTCCGGCAGCGACGATGAGACCCAGGAAGACCCACTTGTTACCGGCGAACTGCGGCAGCAGAAGCAGGGCGGCACACACCAGCGAGAACACGATCAACCCGACGACGTAGATCGGCATGCGCGCGCGTCCCAGGTCGAACGTGCCCGGTTCTGCCGCGGGGATGGTGCCCCGGCGGTAGCCGATGATCAGCGCGATGGTCTGCAGCACGTAGGTGGCGAAGACGGCCAGAGCCGACAGGCCGAGGATGAGGAAGAAGGCCTTCTCGCTCACCAGGGCCAGGAGCAGCAGCAGGGTCGAGAAGCCGAACAGGCCGAGCACTGCGTAGGTGGGGGTGCGGTTGGACGGGGAGACGTGCCGCCACACGTGGGAGAACGGCAGCATGTTGTCGCGGGCCATCGAGTAGGTCAGCCGGGTCGCCACCAGGATGTTGGCCAGGATGCAGGCCATCACATTCGTCAGCGCCACGGCGACAACGATTTTCGTGATGACCGGGCCGACCTGCTGGGTGATGATCTCCTCAATCGGTGCCGCACCATTGGCCTCGACCGCGGCAGAGTCCTTGATGGCCAGCACGAACACGATGTACATCGCCAACTCGATGACGATCGAAGCGGTCAGCGCGTACATCATGGTGCGCGGGATGACGTGCCTGGCGTTCATCGTTTCCTCCGCGACGTCGGCGCTGGCCTCCACGCCGATCAATCCGAAGAACGGTCCCAGTGAGGCCGCCAGCCACGCCACGATGTAGGCACCCTCGGAGGTCCCGCCGCTGAAAAGCACCGAGAACGGCTGGTGATTGTCGGGCGAGGAGAAGGCGACGATCGCGACCAGAATCGTGGCACCGATGGTGATGACGAATTCCAGGCTCACCCCGATGTTGTTGACCATCGTGGCGAACCGCACGCCGTAGAGGTTGACGAGCATGCAGACCGCCATCACACCGATGGCGACGAGGATCTGTGCGGTTTGACTCATCGCCCAGCCGAACAGGCCACCGAGATACCCGGAGAGGATGAATCCGACGCCGGTCATGCCACAGATCCAGCCGGCCAGCGCCATCACACCGGTGAACCACGCCAGGGTGGAGCCGTGAATCCGGCTGGTCCACTGGTAGGCGTAGCCCGCGAGCGGGATCTTCGCTGTCAGGTCCGCGGCGATCACGACCCAGACGAGGAACACCGCCGCGGCGAGCAGCAGAGTCCACACGAACGGCCCGCCCGCCGTGAAGTACCCGGCACCGAAGCCGGTGAACACCGCCGTGGTGGCACTGATCGTCGCGAAGCCGATCGCGAACGAGGCCATTCGGCCGACAGAGCGGTCCAGCTTCTGCGTGTAGCCGAACTCGCTGAGTTTGGCGTCCTCGGCGTTATCCGGCAGCGGCACCTTTGCGTCGGCGGCGGGTACGACGTCTGTCATGGTTTCTCCAGCGCAGTTGGGTATTCGGTGCTGTCAGGAAACCCGCTCCCGCGGTGCCGCGGAAGTTCCAATAACTGATCTGCTGATAAATCGAAGTTATCAATGAGTCGTGATCGCCGTCAGTAATAAGTGGCGGGATGTTCGCGCGCTCCACCGTCGCCGGACACCTCCCCCGAGCCGTCTCCCGGATCGTTTTCGGGGCCCTCCCCGGCGCTCCACTGTTCGCGGACGTGGGCGATCAACGCCGCAGACTCCGGGTTCACCGTCGCCGGGTTCCACGCCAGTGCCGTGTAGTTTCGCGGGCGGTCGACGATCGGCACGTAGGCGATGCCCTGGCGGTTGTACAGCCGGGCGCTTGCCTCGCTGGTGAAGCTGATGCCCAGACCCCGCGCGATCGTGGTCGTCTCCTCTTCATAGGTCGCCGCCACCGCAGCGATGATCGGCGGCTTACCGCCTCGGGCGTCCATCGCCATCCAGTAGTCCCGCCACGGGCCCGCGCTGGCAGGTGCGACGACGATGGGGTCGTCGAGCAACTCGGCGATCGCCACTTCGGAGCGGTGCGCCAGGCGATGATCGCGGGGCAGGCAGGCGACCCAGCTCTCGGCATCGAGGAGGAGCATCCGGTGCTCGGGCAGATCGACGGGCGGCCTGATGATCGCCACTTCCGTGGTGCGGTCGGCAAGCCCGGCCGTCGGGTCGGAGAAGTCGAATTCCCGCGTTTCCAAGGATATTTCGGGATGCGCCGCCTCGAAGTGACGCACCAGCCGAAACAGCAGGTCGGCACCGGTGCCGATCAGGTAGCCCAGCTTGATCCGACGGCGATGCGCCGCGAGCACGACGAGGTCGTCGATGGCCGCGTCGACCCCGTGCAATGCGTCGCGGACCTTCGGCAACCAGACCCGGCCGAGCTCGGTCAGCGCCACCTCACGCGTGCTGCGGGTGAACAAGGTGACGCCCACCTGGTGCTCGAGCTGCTTGATCGCCGTCGACAACGCCGGCTGCGTGATGAATAACTTCTCAGCGGCACGCCGGTAGTTCAATTCCTCGCCGAGAACGGCGAAGTATCGCAGCTGGCGCAACGTCACGTCGCCGGTCGTGGCTCACCTCCTGGCCTGGTCGGGACCCCGTGAAGCGATGCTAGGCGCACCGGTAGCCTGGAGCACCGTGACTGGAGCATCAGGCGTCGGCGTGGCGACGATCGCGGCCGACGGAACCGTTCTCGACGTGTGGTTCCCGGCACCGGAGCTGAGCGGCGACGGCCCCTCCGCAGGCACGGTGCGCCTTTCGGTGGCCGAGGTGCCCGAGGATCTCGCCGCACTCGCAGGCCGCGACGACGACCGCGACGTCGAGACCGTGGTCGTGCGCACCGTGATCGCGTCGCTGCAGGACAAGGCCGTCGACGCCTACGACGGGTATCTGCGGCTACATCTGCTGTCGCACCGCCTGGTTGCGCCGCACGGCCTGAACGCCGACGGGCTTTTCGGTGTGCTCACCAACGTGGTGTGGACCAATCACGGTCCCTGCGCGATCGACGGCTTCGAGGTGGTGCGGGCACGGCTGCGCCGCCGCGGCCAGGTCACCGTCTACGGGGTCGACAAGTTCCCGCGGATGGTCGACTACGTCGTGCCCTCCGGCGTGCGGATCGCCGATGCCGACCGGGTCAGGCTGGGTGCGCACCTCGCGTCGGGCACCACGGTCATGCACGAGGGTTTCGTCAACTTCAACGCCGGCACCCTGGGCAGCTCCATGGTCGAGGGACGGATCTCGGCGGGCGTCGTCGTCGACGACGGCTCCGATGTCGGGGGCGGTGCGTCGATCATGGGCACGCTGTCCGGCGGCGGCACGCAGGTGATCTCGGTGGGTAAGCGGTGCCTGCTCGGCGCCAATGCCGGACTGGGGATCTCGCTCGGCGACGACTGCGTCATCGAAGCCGGGCTCTACGTGACCGCGGGCACCAAGGTGCAGACCGCGGACGGGCAGACCGTCAAGGCGCGGGATCTCTCGGGCGGCAGCAACCTACTGTTCCGCCGCAACTCGGTAACGGGCGCGGTCGAGGTGGTCAAGCGCGACGGCACCGGCATCACGCTGAACGAGGCACTGCACGCCAACTGAGGTCACCCGGCCGCGTTGGGCCGCAGCAGGGGGCAATTGCCCTGCGCGTCGGCGACGAGCTCGAAATGCCAGATCTCGTTGGCGTAGATCTGGCACAGCCCGAACTGGCGGCCGTTGGCGATCAGCCACATGTCGGCCTCGACGGGACCGATGTCGACCGCCTGGCCCGACACATGTTTGGACACCTCAGGCGTCGCAACGAATTGGGCGGCGGCATCCACACTGCCGTAGGTGCGCACCGCATCGTCGAAGAGCCTCTGCTGGAACCCTTTCGAGCGCCACCCCGACGTCACCCTGAGGTTCACGCCCTGCGCCTGCGCCGCGGTGGTCGCATCCTGGATGGCTTTCAGTAACGCGGGATCCATTTGCGACAGAATCGGATTCGCGACATCGAACGGCGACAACATGGAGCCGTCGGGTAACCAGCCGCCGGTCGTGTCGACGGCCGCCGGGCCGATCGCCAGGGTGTCGCCGGCCGGGACCACCGGCTCCGGGGGTGGGGGCGGGGGCAGAACGAAGCTGGTCTGGACCAGCGTGACCTCGGGCGGCCGGCCGCACGCCGCGAGCAGCACGACGCTGAGCGCAGCGCCGACGGCCGCGAGCTTGCGCATCACTCCTCGGCCGCCAGGATGCAGAACTCGTTGCCCTCCGGATCGGCCAGCACCACCCAACTCTGCTCGCCCTGACCGATGTCGACGTGTCTCGCGCCCAGCGCGATCGCCCGGTCGACTTCGGCGTCCTGATCATCGGGGGTGAAGTCGAAGTGAATGCGGTTCTTGATCACCTTGTCGTCGGGCACCGCCAGAAACAACCAGTTCGGACCGGCACCGTCGGGCGCACGCAGGAGCACGTCGCCGTCGTCGGTGTCCTCCTGCGGCCAGCCCAGGAATCGGGACCACCACGATGCCAGCTCATGGATGTCAGCGGCGTCGATGCAGATCTCGCTGAACCTCACACCCATTGAGCGAGTTCCTTCTTGAGCACCTTGCCCATCGCATTGCGGGGCAGGCTCTCGACGATCCGGACCTCCCTGGGCCGCTTGTGCACCGAGAGTTGTTGCGCCACATATTCGACCAACGCATCGGGCGAGGCGTCACCGACGATGAAGGCGACGATGCGCTGGCCCAGGTCCGTGTCGGGCGCGCCGACCACCGCGGCCTCCTGGACGCCGGGATGGCCCAGCAGTGCGGTCTCGATCTCGCCCGCGCCCACCCGGAAGCCTCCGGTCTTGATCAGATCGACCGATTCACGTCCGACGATCCGGTGCATCCCGTCGCCGTCGATGACCGCGACGTCGCCGGTGTGGTACCAGCCGCCGTCTCTGAGCACCTCGGCCGTGGCGTCGGGACGGTTCAGATATCCGTCGAACATCGCGGGCGTCTGAACATGAAGGTGCCCAATGGTTTCCCCGTCATGGGGTGCGTCACCGCCGCCCTCGGCGACCAGACGGGTCTGCACCCCCGTCAGCGGCAACCCGACCCAGCCCGGCCTGCGCTCCCCGGCGGCCAGGGTGCTCACCGTGATGAGCGACTCGGTGCTGCCGTACCTCTCCACAGGCTGGTGACCGCTCAACGAGGCCAGCCCGTCGAACACCGGGACCGGTAGCGGCGCGCTGCCCGACACGAGCAACCTCGCCCTGGCCATCGCCCGCGCGGCGTCGCCGTCGTCGACGACGCGCGACCACACCGTCGGCACCCCGAACACCAGCGAGCCCCCGTGCTCGGAGACGGCCTGCGCATACAGCGAGGGCTTCGGTTTTCCGGTGTGCACGAAGCGGTTTCCGATGCGCAGCGAACCCAGCAACCCCAACACCAGGCCGTGCACGTGGTAGAGCGGCAGACCGTGTACCAGGGTGTCCTGGGCCGTCCACTGCCAGGCCTCGGCGAGCATGTCGATGTTGGCCGCGATCGCGCGACGGCTCAGCACCACGCCCTTGGGCAGGCCGGTGGTGCCCGAGGTGTAGATGATCAGCGCGGTGGCATCCGGAGACGGTTCGGCATAACGGTGCCACGACCGCGCATGCAGCCGCACCGGGATGTGTGGGATCTCGTGGTTCCCGTCGGCGTCTGCGTCGTCGCCGGGCTTCTCCCCGAGCCACGCCTCCGCGCCGGAGTCGGCGAGGATGTGATGCCGCTCGGCCGCGCCGACGTCGGCGGGCACCGGCACCACCGGCACCCCGGCGATCAGGCACCCCGCGACGGCGAGCACGGTGGTGGGCGTGGGGGTCGCCAGCACGGCCACCCGACTCGCGCCGGCGACGCGTTCGGCCACCGAGGTCGCCGCACCTACCAGGTCACTGCGACTCAAGGTCGTTCCGTCGATACGCACCGCGTCGTCGAGGTCGGCACCGGCGGCGACGGCCGCGGGGTTCAGGGAGGCCAGCAGCACGAAAACTGAGGCTACTCCCCCATACTGAAGCGGTGGATTCCATCCGGGCCGTGGGGTCGCGCGAGGTGTACCGGAACAACTGGCTGACGATCCGCGAGGACGACATCCGCAGACCCGACGGCAGCAACGGAATCTATGCGGTGGTTGACAAGCCGGCGTACGCGCTGGTGATCCCCCGCGACGGGAACCGCTTCCATCTTGTCGAGCAGTTCCGCTATCCCTTGGGCCTGCGGCGCTGGGAGTTTCCGCAGGGAACGGCGCCCGGGCGAGCCGACCTCGATCCGGTCGAGCTGGCCGCGCGCGAGCTGCGGGAGGAGACGGGCTTGCTCGCCGAATCACTGACCGAACTCGGGCTTCTCGACGTCGCCCCCGGAATGAGCAGCCAGCGCGGCCGGGTCTTCCTGGCGACGGGGATCACCGAGGGCCCGCACGAGCGCGAGCATGAGGAGCAGGACATGCGCAGCGCGTGGTTCACCCGCGTCGAGGTCGAGGGGATGATGCGTGACGGTGTCATCACCGACGCGCAGACGCTGGCCGCGTGGACGCTGATGCTGCTCGCGGAGCACTAGAAGCCTCCGAGGGTCGTTCCGCACGAACGCCATTCGTTCACCGGACCCGATACCAACCCGTGATCCAACCGTGCCCCAACGCGCCGTGTCGGTCGGACACCTTGACGGCGAGGGCAACTAGGTTGCGAATGCCACACTCAGATCAACTGTGAGGGAACCATGTCTGCCCGACGGGCGTGCACCGCACTTGTCTCCGCGACTTACGTTGCGGCCGCATGTGTTTGCACCGCGGCCACGGCCCACGCAGCGCCGCCGACGGAGTGGAGCGGCCGCTACACCGTGGTGACTTTCGCGTCGAGCAAGAGCGGTACCAGCATCGCCGCCCGCCAGCCGGAACCCGACTTCAGCGGCCAGTACACGTTCTCGACCTCGTGCACCACCACCTGCGTGGCCACGGCGTCCGACGGCCCGGCACCGAGCAACCCCACCGTCCCGCAGCCGAGCCGGTACACGTGGGACGGGCGGCAGTGGGTGTTCAACTACAACTGGCAGTGGGAGTGCTTCCGGGGTGACGACGTGGCCCGTGAGTACGCCGCCGCCCGCTCTCTGGTGTTCTATTCGCCGACGCTGGACGGCTCGATGTACGGGACGTGGCGTACCGAGGTCCTCGAAGGGCTGTGCAAGGGCACCATTGTGATGCCGGTCGCGGCGTACCCGGCGTAACCCCGTGGTCACAGGCAGGGAAACCGCCCGAAACTGACTGCTTCGAAGATTGAGCCACCATGGCGACACCGACGAAGATCCAGAAGATGCTGAACGAGGGCAAGACCGGTCTGCGGCCCGTCGACGACATCCCCCCGCTGAAACGGCTACTTCCTCTGGGCATCCAGCATGTGCTGGCCATGTACGCCGGCGCGGTCGCGGTGCCGCTGATCGTCGGCGGCGCGATGGTGGGCGCCGGCCAACTCGAGCAGTCCGACATCGTGCACCTGATCATGGCCGACCTGTTCGTGGCCGGAATCGCGACCATCATCCAGGCCGTCGGGTTCTGGCGGTTCGGCGTGCGGCTGCCGCTGATGCAGGGTGTGACGTTCGCCGCGGTCGGCCCGATGATCACCATCGGCCTCAACCACGGCGTCACCACGATCTACGGTTCGGTGATCGCCTGCGGGCTGTTCATGATGCTGCTCGCTCCGGTGTTCGGCAAGCTGATCCGCTTCTTCCCGCCGCTGGTCACCGGGACGATCATCCTGATCATTGGGGTGTCGTTGATGCGGGTGGCCGCCGGGTGGTTCGGCGGCGGCACCGCCACCGGCGCTGACTTCGGTTCACCGTCGGCGATCGGCCTGGGATTCTTCACCCTCGCGATGATCATCACGATCGAGAGGTTCGCGCCGGAAAGCCTGCGGCGGGTGTCGATCCTGCTCGGGCTCACCATCGGCACCATCGTCGCGATTCCGTTCGGCATGACCACCTGGGACCACATGGGCGACTACGACTGGTTCGGTGTGGTCACGCCGTTCCAGTTCGGATTGCCGACATTCGAGATCAGCTCGATCATCGCCCTGCTCATCGTCGGGATCGTGATCATGACCGAGACGACGGGTGACATCGTGGCCGTCGGCGAGATCGTCGACGAGAAGATCACGCCGCGCAAGCTCGCCGACGGGTTGCGCGCCGACGGTTTGGGCACCGTCATCGGAGGGGTGTTCAACACGTTCCCGTACACGGCGTTCGCGCAGAACGTCGGCCTTGTCGCGATCACCGGAGTGCGCACCCGTCACGTCGCGACCGTCGCGGGCATCATCCTGGTGCTGCTTGGCCTGCTGCCGAAAATGGCGGCGGTCGTGGAAGGCATCCCGCTGCCGGTGCTCGGCGGCGCCGGTGTCGCGCTGTTCGGCATGGTCGCGGCCAGCGGTATCCGCACGCTGACCAAGGTCAAGTTCACCAACACCAACATCCTGGTCGTGGCGATCTCGGTCGGCGTGGCCATGCTGACCGAGGCCAAGCTGTACTACACCGACCGGTCGCTGTCGGATACACCGGTGAACGTGGCGCTGGACCTCTACCACCAGTTCCCCGACTGGTTCCAGACGATATTCCACTCCGGGATCTCGGCCGGTGCGATCGCGGCGATCGTGCTGAACCTGCTGCTGAACACCGGAAGCCGGGACGAGACGGCTGAGGGCGACCTGGCCGCACACGATGCGCCGCGCGGGGCGCTGCCCGACCCGCTGGAGGCGCTGCGGGCCGCGGACCCGTCGACGCCGCCGGACGAGCTGGAGGCCTTGGCGCAGAAGCGCCCCGAGCTGCACACGATCATCGTCACCAACCCCGCGACCTACGTGTCGACGTGCGACTGGATCAAGGAGCAGGGCAACCCGCAGGTCGACCAGGTGTACCAGAAGTGGGACGAGGTGACCGAGGGTCGATTCTCGAAACGCAGCCGCGAGTAGGCCGCACGGACGTCGAGACTGCGGGCAGATCGCGTTCCGACGGAAAAACGCGATCTGTGGGCAGTCTCGGCTCAGTGCGCCAGCGGCACCGTGAGCTCGAGGTCGGCCTCGGGGCCGGGTGTCCCACCCAGGGCGCCGACGAGGCGTTCCCGCGCCCGGCTGAGGTGAATGTCCAGCAGGGCGGCCGCGCCGGCCCCGTCGCCTGCACCGACGAGGTCGAGCAGTCCATCGTGTTCGGCGGTGATCATCTTGGTGTCCAACAGATGTCGGCCCTGCACCTGGGCCATGCACAGGGTGACCTCCGAGGCCAGCGAACGGTACAGCCTGCTGGTGCGCACACTGCCGATCCCGTCGATGAGCGCGGTGTGAAAAGCCATGTCGGGCTTGACCACCGAGAACGCCGAGCTGTCCGGGGCGGCCTTGATCTCGGTGTTGGCCTCCCGGGTACCGGCCGGCACCAATCGCTTGATGGCCAACTGGCGCAGCACCTCTGATTCGATCGTCGCTCGGGTGCGGTAGATGTCGCGGACGTCCTCGGGCCCGAGTCGACGGACCCGCGCGGTCTTGTGATTGGGCCGCTCGAGCAACATGTCGCCGACAAGCTTTTCGATGGCGGCTTTCGCGGTAGGTCGCGCGACGTCGAAGCGTGTCGCCACGTCGGTCTCGGTCAGCGCCGTCCCCGGCAGCAGTTCGCCACCGAGGATCGCGTCGCGCAGGTTGTCGGCGATGGCGTCGACGACGGACACCACCCGGATTCCGCTGGGCATTCGTCCACAATACGGATCGATCACCTGGCAGGTCTACTTGGCAATCATGTGTACTTGCTAGACAATTTATGGTGATGTGTGTCACGATCATCACCACCACCCGCCCACATCACCCGAGAAGGTCGTCCGATGGCCCAGTTCCAGCAGCTCCTCGACCCCGCCGCGGGGTCCCTTGTCTTCTCCGCGGTTCTTGCCGCGGTACCCCTGACATCACTGTTCGTCATGCTCGGCATCCTGAAGTGGCCCGCGTACCGCGCCGCGTTGGTCAGCCTGGCGATGTCAGTGGTGCTGGCGGTCGCCGTCTGGCGAATGCCGGTGCTCCAAGCCACCAGCGCGACCCTCGAAGGCGCGCTCTACGGCGTCTTCCCGATCCTGTGGATCCTCATCAACGCCATCTGGCTGTACCGCCTCACCGAGGTGACGGGCTGGTTCGCGGTGCTCGGCGACAAGATCCGGTCGATTTCCGACGACCAACGGATCCAGGCGATCCTGATCGCGTTCTGCTTCGGCGCGCTGCTCGAGTCGCTGGCCGGGTTCGGCGCGCCGGTGGCGATCTCCGCGGCGATGCTGATGGCCGCCGGGATGAAGCCCGTCAAAGCGGCGGTGGTCTCGCTGCTTGCCAACACCGCGCCCGTGGCATTCGGGGCGATGGCCGCACCGATCATCACCCTGAGCTCGGTGACGGGCCTGGACCTGCACACGCTGTCGCAGATGGCGGGACGCCAGACCCCGTTCGTCGCGGTGTTCGTGCCGTTCATCCTGGTGTTCCTGGTCGATGGACGCCGGGGTCTGCGGGAGACGTGGGCGGTGGCGCTCGTCGCGGGCGTGACCTTCGGCCTGGCACAGTTCGTCACGTCGAACTTCATCGCCGTCGAGATCACCGACATCGTCGCCGCCGTCGTCACCGTCGCCGCGGTCCTGGTGGCAGTGCGAATCCTGAAGCCGGCGAGCTCCACACCCACTGACATCGAGGAGCCCGAGGGCATTTCGGGACCGCCGCCGCGCGACACCGGCACCACCGTCGTCCGGCCGGTCAGCACTGAGGCACCGGCTAAGCGCTCGACCCTCGGTGCGCTCGCGCCGTATCTGATCATCATCGGCGTGTTCAGCATCAGCCAATTGCCCGTCGTGAAGCCGTGGTTGGCCGCCCACGGCAGCTGGATCTTCCACTGGCCGGGGCTCGACATCGTGGACGCCACCGGAAAACCGTTGTCCGCGCAGACCTTCAAGCTCGACCATCTCAAGGCCACCGGCACCCTGCTCCTGCTGTCCGGGCTGCTCGTGATGGGCATGTACCGGATCTCGCCACGGGAGGCGGTGCGCGTCTACCGCGACACCCTGGTCACCCTGCGGTACACCATCGTGACGGTATCCGCCGTGCTGGCGCTGGCGTTCGTCATGAACCTCTCGGGGCAGACCCAGAGCCTGGGCTTTGCACTGGCCTCCGCCGGTGGGCTGTTCGCACTGCTGTCACCCCTGATCGGCTGGATCGGTGTGGCCATCACCGGGTCGGACACCTCGTCGAACTCGCTGTTCGGCCTTCTGCAGGCCACCGCGGCGGATCAAGCAGGACTGAGCCAGGTACTGATGGCGGCAACGAACTCCTCGGCCGGTGTCCTGGGCAAGATGCTCTCGCCACAGAACCTCGCCGTTGCCGCCGCGGCCGTCGGCATGGTGGGCCGCGAAGGAGAGATCTTCCGCAAGCTCATCGGCTGGAGCCTCGGCATGCTGGCGGTGTTCACGGTCTTCGTCTACCTGCAGTCCACCGACGTCCTCGGCTGGATGGTGCCCTGACATGCCCGTCACCACCGGGGCGCTCACTGAGGCGCTCATCGCGGCCACGGGCGACGCCACCCGCGTCGGGGTCGGGGCCCTGGACCGCCACGCCGCCGCCCACGACGCGTCGCATTTCCTGCTCACCCCGCGGGTCGTCGTCACAGCTCGCGACGCGGCAGAGGTCGGGCGACTGTTCGCGGTCAGCGCCCGGCACGGCGTGCCGCTGACGCTGCGTGCGGGCGGCACCAGCCTCTCGGGTCAGTCGGTGACCGACGGCATCCTCGTCGACGTCCGGAAGGGCTTTCGCACCTGCCGGGTGCTCGACGGGGGCGCCCGGATCCGGACCCAGCCGGGGGTGACGGTCCGCCGACTGAACACCGAACTCGCGGCCTACGGACGCAAGATCGGGCCGGACCCGGCGAGCGAGGTCGCGTGCACCATCGGTGGCGTGGTCGCCAACAACTCCAGCGGCATGGCCTGCGGCACCATCGAGAACACCTATCGCACAATTGATTCCATGACGGTGGTGCTGCCATCGGGCACCGTCGTCGACACCGGTGCCGCCGATGCGGATGCCCGGCTGCGCCACGATGAGCCGGAGATCTTCGCGGGACTGCTGCGGCTGCGGGACCGGGTGCGCTCTGATCCCGCCTCGGTGTCGACGGTGCAGCGGCAGTTCGCGATGAAGAACACGATGGGCTACGGCCTGAACTCGTTCCTGGACTTCGACGGACCGAGCCAGATCCTGGCCCACCTGGTCGTCGGCAGCGAGGGGACGCTGGGCTTCGTCGCCGAGGTGACGCTGCGGACCGTGCCGGTGCGTGGGCACACCGCCACCGCACTTCTCGTCTTCGACGACCTCGGGGCGGCCAACCGCGCCCTTCCCGCACTCGTCGAGACCGGCGCCGCCACGGTCGAACTGATGGACGCCCGCTCCCTGCGGGTGGGCCAGCAGTTGCCCGATCAGCCGCCGCAGATCGCAGCGATCGATGTGGTCGATCACGCTGCGCTGCTTGTCGAGTACCAGTCCACCGACGGCGACGAACTCGACGCGCTCACCGCGACCGCGACGCCGGTACTTGCGAATCTCGGGCTGCGCGAGGCGCCCGCGTTGACTCGTGACGCGACGACGGCCGGCCGGCTGTGGAAACTCCGTAAGGGGCTGTACGCCTCCGTCGCCGGCGCACGGGAATCCGGGACCACCGCCCTGCTCGAGGACGTCGTGGTGCCCGTCGACCTGCTGGCCGATACTTGCTCGGGGCTCGGCGAGTTGTTCGACCGGTACCGGTACCGCGATTCGGTGATCTTCGGACACGCGAAAGACGGCAACATCCACTTCCTGCTCACCGACAGGTTCGCCGAGGACGAGTCACAGAGCCGATACTCGGACTTCACCGAGGACATGGTGGATCTGGTTCTCGCGCAGGGTGGTTCACTCAAGGCCGAGCACGGCACCGGCCGGGTGATGGCGCCGTATGTCCGCCGCCAGTACGGCGACGAGCTCTACGCCGTCATGGTCGAGCTCAAGCGGTTGATCGATCCGTCCGGGCTGCTCAATCCGGGGGTGCTGCTCGACGACGACCCGCAGGCGCATCTGCGGCACATCAAGGTGACTCCGACCGTCGAGGCCGAAGTGGACCGCTGCGTGGAGTGCGGGTTCTGCGAACCGGTCTGCCCGAGCCGCGATCTCACGTTGACTCCCCGTCAACGCATCGTGGTGCGCCGCGCCATCGCGTCGGCCGAGCTCGCCGGAGACTGCACGCTTGCCGCCGAACTGTCGGCGTCCTACGACTATGCCGGCGTGCAGACCTGCGCGGTCGACGGCATGTGCGCCACGGCGTGCCCCGTGCTGATCAACACCGGTGATCTGGTCCGCAGGCTGCGTGCCGAGGATCGCGGCCCGCTGGCCGACCGGGGTTGGGCGCTGGCGGCTAAACACTGGAGCGGGGCGAGCAGGGCGGCGGGCGCGGCATTGACCGCCGCTGCGGCGGTGCCGGCGGCGCTTCCCGTCACCGCGAGCCGCGCCGCGCGCGCGGTGGCAGGCACCGATCTGGTTCCGCAGTGGTCGGCCGACCTACCCCGGGGTGGACGCCGCAGGCAGCGGCCCACTCCCACCGCAGAACCCGACATCGTGTATCTGCCGGCCTGCGTCAACGCGATGTTCGGCGCCGACGGCGGCAACGCCGCCAGCGGGGTTCAGGACGGATTCGAAAAGCTCTGCGCGCTGGTAGGTCTCACGCTCGCGGTGCCCGACGGCATCGACTCGCTGTGTTGCGGCACGCCGTGGTCATCCAAGGGCATGGCCACCGGTTACCGCACCATGAGCGAGCGCACCACCGCAGCCGTGGTCGCGGCCAGCCGGGACGGGACACTGCCGGTGGTGTGTGACGCGTCGAGTTGCACCGAGGGGCTGGTCAAGATGCTCCGGAAGTCGGCTCCGCACGTGCGGGTGGTCGACGCGGTGACCGTGATCCGCGAACGCGTGCTGCCGCTGCTGGGCGATCTCCCGAAGATGGCCTCGGTGACGGTCCACCCGACCTGTTCGTCGTCACAGCTGGGCACCACCGAGGATCTGCTGGCCATCGCGCGTGAGATCGCCGATGACGTTGTGGTTCCCGCTGACTGGGGCTGCTGCGGCTTCGCGGGTGACCGCGGCATGCTGCACCCCGAACTGACGGCGTCCGCCACCTCGCAGCAAGCCGCCCAGGTCCGTGCCCACCCGACGTCGGCCCATGCCTCGTGCAACCGCACCTGCGAGATGGCGATGACGCGGGCGACGGGTTCGCCCTATCGCCACATCGTGGAGATCCTCGCCGACGTCGCGGGGAAGGTCAGCGCCGGCGTTCGGCCAGGGCCCGCAGAAAGAACGTGAGGTTCGCAGGGCGTTCCGCGAGTCGCCGGACGAAGTAGCCGTACCACTGGGTGCCGAACGGTACGTAGACCCGCACGTGATTGCCCTCCAGTCCATCCGAGCCGGCCAACCGGCGCTGCTCGGCATCGCGGATGCCGTACAGCATCTGATACTCGAAATCATCGACGCTGCGGCTGTATTCGCGAACCAGCGCGGGCACAGCAGCGATGATCTCGGGATCATGGGAGGCCACCATCGGATAGCCGCTGCCTGCCATCAGGATGCGCAGGCACTGCAGGTAGGAGGACGTGACGTCGTCGCGGTCACGGAAGGCGACCGCCGCCGGTTCGTCATAGGCGCCCTTGCACAACCGGATTCGCGCGCCGGAGGCGGCGAACTCGGCGCAGTCGGCGCGCGACCGCTTCAGGTAGGCCTGCAACACCGTGCCCACCCAGTCGAAGTCGACGCGCAGGTCGCGCACGATCGACAGCGTCGAGTCGGTGGTGGTGTGGTCCTCGGCGTCGACCGTCACCCATACCCCTGCGCGCTGCGCGCGTTCGCAGATCGCGCGCGCGTTCTCCAGCGCGATCTTCTCCCCGTCTCGGGGCAGCGCCTGCCCCAGCGCGGACAACTTCAGCGACACCTCGAGGGGGCGCACCGCACCCGGTGCCTCACCGTGGGTCTCCAGCGCCTCCAGGAGACCGACGTAGGCCTCGACCGTCGCCTCGGCCGCGTCGGCGTCGGTGACGTCCTCGCCGAGGTAGTCGATCGACACCAGCCGACGCGAATCCCTCAGCTGCTCCACCGAATGCATCACATCAGCGGTGCTCTCCCCCGGGACGAAGCGGTGCACCACCTCGCGGGTCATCGGCAACCGCTCGGCGGTCCGTCGCAGACCGTCCTGTTTGGCCGCGGCCAGGATCACCGGCCGGGCGACGCGTCCGAAGAAGCCCATGGCTCATGCCTCCATGTGGGGGTAGGTGTGGTCGGTGGCCGGTACGAAGGTCTCCTTGATCGAACGCGCCGAGGTCCAGCGGAGCAGGTTCAGCGCGGAGCCGGCCTTGTCGTTGGTGCCCGACGCCCGCGAACCGCCGAACGGCTGCTGTCCGACCACTGCGCCGGTGGGTTTGTCATTGACGTAGAAGTTGCCCGCGGCGTGGCGCAGTCGCTGCTGGGCCTGCAGGACCGCGGCGCGGTCGTCGGCGATCACCGCGCCGGTCAGCGCGTAGCGGGCGCCCGAATCGACGACGTCGAGGATGCGCTCGTAGTCGTCGTCGGGGTAGACGTGCACGGCCAGGATGGGACCGAAGTACTCGGTGGAGAACGCCTCATCGGTCGGATCGTCGGACAGCAGCACCGTCGGTCGGACGAAATATCCTTCGCTGTCGTCGTATTCGCCGCCGGCCGCGACGGTGACGTTGGCCGCGCTCTTGGCTCGCTCGATGGCGTTGACGTTCTTCGCGAACGACCGATCGTCGATCAGCGCGCCGCCGAAGTTGGTGAAATCGGTGACGTCGCCGTAGCGCAGCGCCTCGGTGGCGCCCAGGAAGTCGTCACCCATCTTCTGCCACACCGAGCGTGCGACGAAGGCCCGCGACGCCGCTGAGCACTTCTGTCCCTGATAGTCGAACGCCCCCCGGATCAGGGCCGTGCGCAGCACATCCGGGCGCGCGGAGCTGTGGGCGACCACGAAGTCCTTGCCGCCGGTCTCGCCGACGAGCCGAGGGTAGGTGTCGTAGCGGTCGATGTGGGTGCCGACCTCGCGCCACAGATGCTGGAAGGTGGCCGTCGACCCGGTGAAGTGGATACCTGCCAGCCTGCGGTCGGCGAGCACGACGTCCGAGACTGCCTTTCCGTCACCGGTCAGCAGGTTGATGACGCCGGCGGGCAGCCCGGCCGCCTCGAGCAACTGCATGGTCAGATAGGCCGACAGTGTCTGGGTGGGCGAGGGTTTCCACACCACCGTGTTTCCCATCAGCGCGGCGGCGGTGGGCAGGTTGCCCGCGATGGCGGTGAAGTTGAACGGCGTGATCGCGTAGACGAAGCCCTCCAGCGGGCGATAGTCGGTGCGGTTCCACACCCCCGGCGAGCTGACGGGTTGCTCGGCGAGGATCTGCCGGGCGAACGCGACATTGAAACGCCAGAAGTCGATGAGCTCGCAGGCCGAATCGATCTCGGCCTGATAGGCGGTCTTGGACTGTCCCAGCATCGTCGCCGCCGCGATCTTCTCCCGCCACGGTCCGGCCATCAGGTCGGCGGCCCGCAGGAACACCGCGGCGCGCTCATCGAACGGGGTGGCCTCCCATGCGGCCTTGGCCGCGACGGCCGCCTCGACGGCCGCGGCGGCGTCGGCATGGTCGGCGTTGGTCAACGTGCCCAGCCGTGCGGAGTGCCGGTGCGGCTGCACCACGTCGACGCGCGCGCCGGCGCCCATCCGGTGCTCGCCACCGATGACGTGAGGAAATTCGATCGACTCGGCGGCCAGGCTCGCGAGCGCGTCGGTGAGCCTGCCGCGTTCGGCGGATCCGGGGGCGTAGTCGCGGACGGGCTCGTTGATGGGGGCCGGTACGTCAGATATCGCAGTGATCGCGTCCATGCTGCAAGGATGCCCGTTTTGGGCGCGTTATCCGATGGCTGATCGGACAAGCCCTGGCACACTGAATAGTCCGAACAGACAAAAGGGGTGGCGATGGTGGTCCGCGGTTCCGGGCTGGGTCTCGGCCAACTGCTGCTGGCCCTGGACCGAACGATGGTCACGCTGGTGGAGGCACCCCGCGGACTGGACATGCCCGTGAGCTCGGTGGCGCTCGTCGACGCGGACGACGTCCGGCTGGGTCTGGCGGTCGGCCCGGGCTCGGCCGATCTGTTCTTCCTGCTGGGAGTGTCCGACGCGGCGGCCGTCGACTGGCTCGAACAGCACGCCGGGCGACCCGCCGCGATCTTCGTCAAGGAACCCACACCCACCGCGGTGGCCCGCGCCGTCACGCTGGGCGCCGCGGTCGTCGCCGTCGACCCCCAGGCCCGGTGGGAACACCTCTACCGCCTGGTCAACTACGCGTTCGAACACCACGGGGATCGCACCGACCCGCGACGCGATTCCGGCACCGACCTGTTCGGCCTGGCGCAGTCGATCGCCGACCGCACCCGGGGCATGGTCTGCATCGAGGACGCGGACAGCCGGATGCTGGCCTACTCGGCCTCCAGCGACGAAGCCGACGAACTGCGCCGCCTGACGATCCTCGGCCGCGCCGGACCCCCGGAACATCTCGAGTGGATCGGCCAGTGGGGCATCTTCGACGCACTGAGGTCCGGTGCCGAGGTGGTCCGCGTCGACGAACGGCCCGAACTGGGACTGCGGCCCCGTCGGGCCGTCGGCGTGCATCTGGGCCCGACCGACACCCGCAAACCCGGCTTCGCGGGCACCATCTGGCTCCAGCAGGGATCGATGCCGCTGGCCGACGACACCGAGGACATCCTGCGCGGCGGGGCGGTGCTGGCGGCGCGCATCATGTCGCGGCTGGCCGCCGTGCCGACCCAGCACGCCGCACGGGTGCAGCAACTGCTGGGTCTGGCCGGTGACGGCAGCGATGACGTCGGCACGCTCGCCCGCGAGCTCGGCATCCCCGCCGACGGCCGTGGCGCGCTCGTCGGCTTCCGCGCGTTGGGCGGGCCAGTCCCTTCTGATGTGATCGCGTTGAGCGCCAGCGCTTTTCGCGCCGACTCGCAGGTCGCATCCACCACCGATCGGGTGTACGTGTTGCTGCCGAAGATCGGAGCGGCGGCGGCGGTCACGTCGTGGGCGCGTGGCGTGGTCGCCGCCCTGCGTCGCGAGCTCGGCCTCGACGTGCGTGCGGTGACGGCTGCACCCCTGACCGGGTTGGCAGCCGCGGCGGCCGTCCGCGCCGAGGTGGACCGCGTGTTCGACAGCGCCGAGCGCCACCCGTCCGCCATCGGCCAGGTCGTCTCGTTGGACGAGGCACGCACCACCGTGCTGCTCGACGAGATCGTCTCGCATGTGGCGGCCGAGCCGCGGCTGGTGGATCCTCGGGTGCGCGAGTTGTGTGCGCAAGAACCGATGCTGGCCGACACGCTGTCCGCCTACCTCGACGGGTTCGGGGACATCGCGACGATCGCGCGGCAGCTGCACGTCCACCCCAACACCGTGCGGTACCGCATCCGCCGGATCGAGACGCTTCTCGCGACCTCGCTGGATGACGCCGACGAACGCCTGGTGCTCGCCCTCGGGCTGCGGGCCACCCAGCGCTAGCGTCGCACCAATCGCTGCACGGCAGCGCCGATGCGCTCGTCCGTGGCCGTCAACGCCACCCGCACGTGCCGAGCTCCGTTGGGTCCGTAGAACTCCCCGGGGGCGACGAGGATGCCGCGGTCGGCGAGCCACGCGACGGTATCGCGACACGGTTCGCCGCGCGTCGCCCACAGGTAGAGCCCGGCTTCGGAGTGATCGACGGTGAACCCGGCAGACCGCAGGGCCGGCAGCAGGGCGTCGCGCCGGTGCGCGTAACGGTCGCGCTGCGCCTGTTCGTGCGCGTCGTCGTCCAGGGCGGCCACCATCGCGGCCTGCACCGGAGTCGGCACCATCATTCCGGCGTGCTTGCGGACGGCCAGGAGTTCGGCGACCACGGCGGCATCGCCAGCGACGAACCCGGCCCGGTAACCCGCCAGCGACGACGTCTTCGACAACGAGTGCACGGCCAGCAGGCCGGTATGGTCACCGTCGCAGACGTCGGGGTGCAGCACCGACACCGGCGCGGCGTCCCACCCGAGGCCGAGGTAACACTCGTCGGAGGCGATCAGGACTCCGCGCTCGCGCGCCCACCCGACCACTTTGCGTAGATGCTCGACACCGAGCACCTTGCCGGTCGGGTTGCTGGGCGAGTTCAGATACAACAGTGCAGGTGACCCAGGCCCCAGTTGGGTCAGCGAGTCCGCCCGCAGCACCGCGGCACCGGCGAGCAGGGCGCCCACCTCATAGGTCGGGTACGCAAGCTCGGGAACCACGACAGTGTCGGCGGCGCCGAGGCCGAGCAGGGTCGGCAGCCACGCGATCAACTCCTTGGTGCCGATGACCGGCAGGACCGCGGCGGGCGCCAGGCCGGTGATCGCATACCGGCGGTGCAGCGCAGCAACGGCGGACTCCCGAAGCGCGGGGGTGCCTGCGGTGGTCGGATAGCCGGGCTCGGCGCTGGCAGCGGCGAGCGCCTCGCGGATCACCGGTGCCACAGGGTCGACGGGAGTCCCGACCGACAGGTCGACGATGCCGTCCCGGTGCGCACGCGCGGTCGCGGTCACGTCGGCCAGGGTGTCCCAGGGGAACACCGGAAGCGATCCCGAAACAGGGCCGGCCTTGCGCGGGCGGCGAGTGGCCTCAGGCTGTGCCGTCGTACTCAGTCCTCACCCTGCGGGGGCATGTCCTTGATCACCTGCGGGTCGTTGTCGGTCTGACCGACCTTCGACGCGCCGCCAGGCGATCCCAGTTCAGCGAAGAAGTCTGCGTTGTACTGGGTGTAGCCGCTCCACTGGTCCGGCACATCGTCTTCGTAATAGATGGCCTCGACCGGGCACACCGGTTCGCAGGCGCCGCAGTCGACGCACTCGTCCGGATGGATGTACAGCATGCGAGCGCCCTCGTAGATGCAGTCGACAGGGCACTCTTCGATGCACGCCTTGTCTTTGACGTCAACACAAGGCTCGGCAATGGTGTACGTCACTAACTTCTCCTCAAGTTCTCTCGAACCACCTGTCCAGTGGGCTGCGGTCCAGGCAGGGCTCAGCCGTTGACCGCGTCCGGGTCCCAGCAAGTATCCATGCCGATAGTTGGACGCGTGTCTCAGTGTGCCCTAACTCGCACGCCACCCTCGGTTAAGGGTTGCGCGTGGTTACAGATACTAAACGTCGCACATACCGGTCGCCTAGTACCCACTCCGCTATGCGCTGAGGTGCACTGCAACTAATTGCATATAACCAGCGGGGCCGCCTACGATGCGCCGGTGGCTCTTCCGCACGCGATCCTGGTCTCGCTCTGCGAACAGTCGGGCTCGGGCTACGAGCTGGCCCGCCGATTCGACCGGTCCATCGGATTCTTCTGGGCCGCCACCCATCAGCAGATCTACCGCACGCTGCGGGCGATGGAGGACGACGGCTGGGTGCATGTCACCGAGGTGGAGCAGCACGGTCGACCCGACAAGAAGGTCTACCGCGCCTCCGACGCCGGCCGCGCCGAACTCGCACGCTGGATCGCCGCCCCCCTGGTCGGCCGGGGTGGTCGGGGCGGTTCGCTGGCCGACAGCCGGACGCGCGACCTCGCCGTCAAGATCCGCGGAGCCGAACACGGTGACGTCGCCGCGCTCCATGGCCAGGTGGTGGCGCTGCGCGCGGAGCGTGCCGAACTGCTGGACGCCTACCGCGGATTCGAGAAGAGCCAGTTCCCGGATCCGCGCGCCGTCACCGGCACCGACCTGCATCAGCACCTGGTGCTGCGCGGTGGCATCCGCGCCGAGGAGAGCGCCATCGAATGGCTCGACGAAGTAGCGGCCGCACTGGGAGACAATGGATGAACCCCAGCTCGCCGTATCCAAATCTGTTGTCGCCGTTGGACCTCGGCTTCACGACGTTGCGCAACCGGGTGGTGATGGGGTCCATGCACACCGGCCTCGAGGACCGCGCCCGCGACACCGACCGGCTCGCCGAGTATTTCGCCGAACGGGCCCGTGGCGGCGTCGGCCTGATCATCACCGGCGGCTACGCCCCCAACAGGACCGGCTGGCTGCTGCCGTTCGCAGCACAGATGACCTCACCGTCGGACGCCCGCAGACACCGCCGGATCACCGGCGCGGTGCACGAGGCCGGCGGCAAGATCCTGCTGCAGATACTGCATGCCGGACGGTATGCGTTCCATCCGTTCTCGGTCAGCGCATCGTCGATCAAGGCTCCCACCAACCCCTTCCGGCCGCGCAAGCTCCGTGACGTCGACGGCACCATCGACGACTTCGCCCGCAGCGCCGTCCTGGCCCGCGACGCGGGTTACGACGGTGTGGAGATCATGGGCAGCGAGGGCTACCTGCTCAACCAGTTCCTCGCGCCGCGCACCAACAAGCGCACCGATGCGTGGGGCGGCACCCCGGAGAAACGTCGCCGGATGCCCGTCGACATCGTGCGCCGCACCCGCGAGGCCGTCGGCACCGACTTCATCATCTGCTATCGGTTGTCGATGGCCGACTACGTCGAGGACGGTCAGAGCTGGGACGAGATCGTCGCGCTGGCAACCGAAGTCGAAGCAGCCGGGGCAACGATCATCAACACCGGAATCGGCTGGCACGAGGCACGGGTGCCCACCATCGTGACGTCGGTGCCCAACAGCGCGTTCGTCGAGATCAGCAGCGCGGTCGCCGAATACGTCGATATTCCGGTGGTGGCGTCCAACCGGATCAACATGCCGCAGGCGGCCGAGCAGATCCTCGCCGACACAGGTGTCGGGTTGATCTCGATGGCCCGGCCACTGCTCGCCGACCCAAACTGGGTACACAAGGCGACCGCCGATGCCGCCGACGAGATCAACACGTGCATCTCCTGCAATCAGGCCTGCCTGGACCACGTGTTCGTGCACAAAACCGTGTCGTGCCTGCTCAATCCGCGCGCCGGCCACGAGACCACACTGACACTCGGGCCGACCCGGCGCGCCAAGCGTGTCGCCGTCGTCGGCGCCGGCCCCGCGGGACTGGCTACCGCCGTGACCGCAGCCCAGCGCGGGCACCGAGTCACGCTGTTCGAGTCCCGCGCCGAGATCGGCGGCCAATTCGACTTGGCCCGAAGGATTCCCGGCAAGGAGGAGTTCAGCGAGACCATCCGCTACTTCACCCGCATGCTCGACAAGCACGGTGTCGACGTCCACCTCGGCACCCGCGCCGGAATCGACGAGCTGCTGGGCTACGACGAGGTGGTGCTGGCGACGGGAGTCACGCCGCGGATGCCCGACATCCCGGGTATCGACCACCCGATGGTGCTGTCCTACGCCGAGGCGATCACCGGCAAACCCCTTGGGAAGTCCGTCGCGGTGGTCGGCGCCGGAGGCATCGGCTTCGACGTCAGCGAGTTCCTGACCACCGAGCACTCCCCCACACTGAACCTCAAGGAGTGGAAGGCCGAGTGGGGCGTGGTCGATCCTCAGGAGGCGCGCGGCGCGTTGACGACGCCGCTGCCCGCGCCCGCGACACGCGAGGTATACCTGCTGCAGCGCACCAAGGGCACCCAGGGCCGCAACCTGGGCAAGACGACTGGCTGGGTGCACCGGGCGTCGTTGCGCGCCAAGGGCGTTCAGCAGCTCTCCGGCGTGAACTACGAGCGCATCGACGACGGCGGGCTGCACATCAGCTTCGGGTCGGACCGCTCCGACCCCCGGCTGCTCGAGGTCGAGAACGTGGTGATCTGCGCCGGGCAGGAGTCGGTGCGCGACCTCGAGGACGGCCTGCACGCGCGGGGCATCACGCCGCACGTGATCGGCGGCGCCGCCGTTGCGGCCGAGCTGGACGCCAAGCGGGCGATCCGCCAGGGCACCGAGCTCGCCGCCCGGCTCTAAACCAGTGCACTGCCCGTCACCCGCGTCACCCAGAGGTGGGGCACATCGTCGGGATCGCCTGGGCGGTCGGGGAAGTCGAACAGCCCAAGTATCAGCATCATCGGGTAGTCGGGTGCCTGAGCGGCGGTGCGGGTGGTGACCCCGTCAATGGAGAACTCGACCGATCCCGGACGCCAAGCCACGCCATAGGTGTGCGACTGCTCGATGTCGATCTTCCGCGGTTCGGCCGAAAAATCCTCGTGCAGTGCAGGATCGCGAAACGGGTGGATACCCTGCCCCACATCAGCGCGCCCGTGCGCCACGCTGTCGCCGAAGATCTCCATCACGCAGATCTCGCCGCACCGGTCGGGTTGGTCCTCGAGTCCCACCATCCACGCCGAGAACATCGAGCGCGGAGTCAGGTGTGCCGAACAGGTGACGACAACGCTGCCGAAGTGCGGGATGAAGCCCAGGACGGTGGGTTGCGCCTCACGCACCACCAACCCGTCGCGGAACGGTTGCGGCGCGTCGGTGAAGCCAACCGGGCCCGACCGGTTGGCGCTCTGGATGGCCGACACCCGCAGCGGCCCGTCGTGCAGATCCGGGCACCAGAGGGGCTGCGACGGTGGAATGGACAGGTCCAGCCCCTCGCGACCGGTGGCCAGCGTCGCCGCCGCAGCGGCCCGCGAACTCCACGCCGGCAGGTAGGACGCCGTCCAGATCGTGGGGTCTAGCTGGGTGAATCGCTCGTCGAAGTCCGAGGCAGCCACCCCATCAGGCTAGCCCGGGAATGAATTCGGACCATGGTCCGTTTAGGCTGAAGTACCCCGTCGGAAGACCCGACGCCCGCTTCGCGAAAAGAGACATCATGACCAGTTCCGTTTCCGCCGTCACCACACCGCTGTCCACCGGCACCTGGGCGATCGATCCCGTCCACTCGTCGGTCGGCTTCTCCGTACGCCACCTCGTGGTCAGCAAGGTTCGGGGCCAGTTCGACACCTTCAGCGGCGCGATCTCCGTCGCCGAAGACGGCACGCCGTCGGTGCACGCCGAGATCGCCGTGAACTCGGTCAACACCCGCAACGAGCAGCGTGACGCGCACCTGAAGGCCGCCGACTTCTTCGACGCCGAAACCTATCCGGTGGCGACGTTCGCCTCCACCGCGGTCCGCGCCGACGGTGACCACTACGTGCTCGACGGTGATTTCACCCTCAAGGGCGTCACGCGGCCCGTCTCCCTGAATCTGGAGTTCAACGGCGTCAACCCGGGCATGGGCCACGGCGAGGTCGCCGGCTTCGAGGCATCGGTTGTGTTGAACCGCAAGGACTTCGGGATCGACATCGACATGCCGCTGGAAACCGGTGGCGCAGTCGTGGGCGACAAGGTGACCGTCACCCTCGAGATCGAAGCGCTCAAGCAGGCCTGACACCGCGCACGGCAAAGCCATTGCCCCGACTGGCAGTGGCTTTGTCGTGCCACTATTCGCTGATCACACCCCATTTTGCCTCGGTGCCGGTGTGGCCGATCCGGACGACACCGACGATCGACGACACCCCCACCACGACCGTGACGACAGCCACGATGACGGCCAGCGCCGTGCGCGACTTGTCGGATCGAGTGCTCAGCACGTGCAGCACCGCGATCGCGAGGGCGACCACCAGCAGGGCAACCGAGAAATAGATCATCGTCTCGCCACGCTCTTCGTGCAGTTCCAGAATCGGGCTGTGCGCGCTCTCCCTGTTGTAGAGCCACTCCCCGGCGGACGTGGTCAACGGGGTGAGCACCAGCGTCACCGCCGCCAGCGCGACCACCAGCCACACGAACCGCCGCCTGGCCGCGGGCCAGAACGCGCACAGCATCGCCAGCAGCGCCGTCAGCGGCGCGAGGACGACGATCGCGTGGACCAGCAGCGCATGCGCTGGCAGGCCGGCAAAGGTGGTCATGTGGACTCCTGAACACTCGAGATCGGATGGCTGATTTCACCGATCTGGTCGATGGCCAGCGTCAGCCTGTCGCCGGGCCGCAACCAGTGGCCCGTCTCCATGCCGCTACCGCCGGGCAGGGTTCCGGTGGCGAAAAGCTCACCGGGATAGAGTCTTTCATCGCGAGAGGCATGAGCCAGCACGTCGCCGATCGTCCACTGCATGCCGCGGCTGAACACTGTCGCGACGGTGGTTCCGTTGAGGGTGACCGATCCGCTGAGCTCATCGATCTGCGGCAGGATCTCGTCTGCGGTGACGGCCAGGGCCGACATCGAGGACGCGAAGTGCTTGGATTTCTGCGGGCCCAACCCGGTGGCCATTTCAGCGCGCTGCACGTCGCGGGCGCTGAAGTCGTTCACGACAACGAACGCGCCGATCGCCTCGAGTGCCTCCGCGGGGCTCGCGTTGAACAGTGGGGCCCGCAGGACGAAGCCGATCTCCAGCTCGAAGTCCAACGCCGACGAGTACGACGGGATCGCGACCGGGGTGCCACTGGAAACGAAGCTCAAGTGGTTCGACATGTAGTAGATCGGCTGACGGTAGAACAGGGGCTTGGGCCTGAATAGGGGAAAAGGTCTCCGCGTCAGCTTCTCGATTCCCGCGGCCGCACGGGACTGGCCGGGATGGAAGCGGCGCACCAACCCGCGTGCCGCATCGATCGCATGCCGTTCGTAGAGCATGAAATCGCGGAAGGACGCCGGCTGGAACGGCAGGACGTTGCCTGAGAGTTCCTGGTGACGCTGGGCGTTGGCCAGGTCCCAGCCGAGGTCGAAGACCGTGCCGCCCAGCGCCAACGAGTCCTGCGCCCGCTCCCACGACCCGTCCCCGGCCAGTGACTGCACTTCCAGAACACCGTCGGTGAGCACGCGTCGGAACTTCACCCCTCCGTACTACCAGGAAGGGTGCCCGGAACCGCGTATTCAACGGCCGCGAGCGTGCGCGCAATGCCAGTCGAAGCGGGTCGGCGGTGACACTCGCGCGGCTCTAGGCAGCCATCGGTGCGTACGTCGTCGTGCGCTGGCGGGCGGGGCGGCCGATGCCCTCGGCGATCAGGGCCAGATCCTCGACGGACTTGGCCGAGCCGAACTCCGAACCCGCCATCCGGGAGATGGTCTCCTCCATCAGGGTGCCGCCGAGGTCGTTGGCTCCCCCGTTGAGCATCACCTGCGTGCGCTCGACGCCGAGTTTCACCCAGCTGGTCTGGATATTGGAGATCCTGCCGTGCAGCATGATTCGCGCCAGCGCATGCACCGCACGATTGTCGCGGTGTGTCGGACCGGGCCGAGCGCCGCCCGACAGGTAAAGCGGCGAGGACTGGTGCACGAACGGTAGCGGCACGAATTCGGTGAAACCCCCGGTGCGGTCCTGGATCTCGCTCAACACCCGAAGATGTCCGACCCAGTGCCTGGGCTGGTCGACATGTCCATACATCATGGTCGAACTCGACCGCAGCCCCACCTCGTGGGCGGTGGTCACCACCTCGATCCACATCGAGGTGGGCAGCTTGCCCTTTGTCAGCACCCAGCGCACCTCGTCGTCGAGGATCTCGGCGGCAGTCCCCGGGATCGACCCCAGGCCTGCCTCCCGAAGCGCAATCAGCCATTCGCGAATACTGGTGCCGCTCTTGGTCACTCCGTTGGCGATCTCCATCGGACTGAACGCGTGCACGTGCATCGACGGCACCCGAGCCTTCACCGCACGGACCAGATCGGCGTATCCGGTGACCGGCAACTCGGGATCGATGCCACCCTGCATGCACACCTCGGTCGCACCCGCGACGTGCGCCTCCCATGCGCGATCGGCGACCTCGCCGGTCGACAGCGAGAAGGCGTCGGCATCACCCTTGCGCTGGGCGAACGCGCAGAACCTGCAGCCGGTGTAGCAGATGTTGGTGAAGTTGATGTTGCGGTTGACCACGTAGGTCACATCGTCACCCACGACATCGCGTCGCAGTGAATCAGCAAGCGCGGCAACGGCATCCATCGCCGGACCCTCCGCGGTGGCCAGCGCCAGGTATTCGTCGTCACTGCATCCGGCCGGATCCCGCTCGGCCGAGCGCAGCGCGGCGAGCACGTCGGTGTCCAGTCGTGCGGGCGCGCGCGCCGCCAGCTCGTGCACCTTTTCGCGGATCGATTCCCAGTCGCCGAAGGCACTGCCCAGGTCGCTGCGGGTGTCGGTGAGCCTGCCTTCGGCGTCGATCGCCGCATGCAGGTCGGTGCGACCCAACGACTCCGTCGCCTCATCGGGCTCCTGCCACGGACGACCCTGCGGGTTGACGTCGAGCGCGTAACCGGTGTCGGGGTCGGCCAGCGCGTCGACGTGTCCCTGCACCCGGGGATCGATCCACCCGCCGCCGGCCTGCACGTACTGGGGCTGCGCGGTGAGCCGCTGCACCAGGTCGTAGCCCGCTTCAGCGGTCACTGCCGACAATTCGTCGAGGGCGGGCCACGGACGCTCGGGGTTGACGTGGTCGGGCGTCAGTGGGGATACGCCGCCCCAGTCGTCGACGCCGGCCGCGATGAGCGCCAGGCACTCGGCCCGCGACACCAGGTTGGGCGGTGCCTGGATGCGCATCTTGGGGCCCATCACCAGTCGGGTGACGGCCAGCGTCGCCACGAAATCGTCGATGCCCGCGTCGGGTACTGCGGCCATCGCGGTGTGGTCCTTGGCGCGGAAGTTCTGCACGATCACTTCCTGGACGTGCCCGAACTCTTTATGTGACCGTCGGATGGCGTGGATGGTGTCGGCCCGCTCGGCCAGTGTCTCGCCGATACCCACCAGCAGGCCGGTGGTGAACGGGATGGACAGCCGGCCCGCGTCGTCCAGCGTCCGCAGTCGCACTGTCGGATCCTTGTCGGGGCTGCCGTAGTGGGCCTCCCCTTTCGTCTCGAACAGCCGTCGGGACGTGGTCTCGAGCATCATGCCCATCGACGGAGCGACCGGCTTGAGCCGCGACAGCTCCGACCAGCTCATCACGCCCGGGTTCAGGTGCGGCAGCAGCCCGGTCTCCTCGAGCACCCGGATCGCCATCGCCCGCACGTAGTCCAGCGTGGAGTCGTAGCCTCGCTCGTCGAGCCACTGACGCGCCTCGTCCCACCGCGCCTCGGGACGGTCGCCGAGAGTGAACAACGCTTCCTTGCAACCCAATTCGGCACCGCGGCGCGCGACGTCGAGGATCTCGTCGGGCTCCATGAACATGCCCTTGCCCTCGGCGCGCAGCTTGCCGGGCACCGTCACGAACGTGCAGTAGTGGCAGGTGTCGCGGCACAGATGGGTGACGGGGATGAAGACCTTGCGCGAGTAGCTGACCGGCAGCCGACCGGTGGCACCGCGACGGCCCGCGGCCTCCAAGCCGGCGTCACGCACCCGCGCCGCGCTGGCGCACAGGTCGGTGAGGTCGTCGCCGCGCGCGGTCAAGGCGATCGCGGCTTCGTCGACGTTGAGGGCCACACCGTCACGCGCCCGCCGCAGAACCCGCCTCAGCGCGGCCGCGGACGGCGCCGGCGCGGCGGGTGGGACGGTGGGGCTGGGCAGGTCGGTGCCGTGCTGGGGGTTCAGAGCCACTTCCTCATAACCCCGGCATCGACACGGATAATCCGCGCGTGCCACATTCGGCGAAAACGGCGCCTGGCATACCGGCCACACTAGTCAATGGGCGCGCCCTCCGGAGTCCGCCCCGGCCGAGGCTGGGACAAAGGTGGGTCAGCCCGGGTCTAGCCGACCGGGCTGTCGTTCTGGGTGCCGCCCGACCCTGACCCCGACCCGTCGTCGTTATCGCCGGACGGAGCGGTGGGTGCCGCCGGCGGTTTCCTGGTCGGTTTGGGGCCCGCGCCTGCGCCGGGGCCGGAGCCGACGTCGGGGTCGGCGTTTGCCACGGGTGGCGCGATCGGCGTGTTGGGAGCTGCTACTGCGGGGGGAGCCCCACAACCGCCCGGGGCTCCGGCGTCCACTACGCCGCCGGAATCTGTGCAGCAGGCACTGAAGGCTGTCTGCAAATCTTGGGGGGTGATGGCGTCGTTCCACAGGGAAGCGTTTTGCCAATCGTCTATGCAGTTGTCGTACTGTCCGATGTCCCATTCCCCGGGCAGGGCGCCCGCCGTCGCAGGATTCGAAATGAGGGCAGCTGCTGCCGCGAATAGCAACGCGGGCGCCAAGCGACGGATCGCCGGCCGAATATGGGTTTGCATGGCCCCTCCTTCTCTGGTGCCCGACCATCCCGCACGCGTGACGCGCGGTGGTTTCGACGCTATGGGGAGCCACCGTCCGAAGGAATAGGGCGTTCGCCTATCGATTCGCCATATGCCGGCCCAGTTCGGCCCGCGAGTGGATGCCGAGCTTGCGGTAGATGCGGGCGAGGGTGGCCTCCACCGTCTTCGGGCTGATGAATAGCGCAGCAGCGACCTCTCGCCGCGTCATCCCCGACGCGAGTAGTTCGGCCACATGAAACTCGGACGGTGTCAGCTCGGCAGTGGGACGAGCACCCGTCGTGATGCGGGTCAACTCGACCCGGGCCCGATCTGCCCACAGCGGAGTGCCGACCTCCTCGAATAGGTCAACCGCGTCGCGCAGCGTGGCCGCAGCGACGTCCTTGGCACGCCGGCGGCGCTGAACCTGGCCGAGCAAGAGCAGAGACCGCGCCCGCTCGAATGGCATCGGCAACCGCCGGTGTTCTCGCAACGCGCGCTCGGCGGCGTCTTCGGCTGCGTCCACATCGCCCCTGGCGGCCAGCAGCATGGCCTCACAGCGCGCGCCCACGGCGAGCATCCAAACCCGGTCGAGTCGACGCCCGTTGTCCTCGAGCATGCGGATCACAAGTTCGGCCTTGTCGAACTGGCCAAGGTGCACGAGGGCTTCGACCGCGTCCGGGACCCATCCTGCGACGAAAATCTCCGTTGCGCGCGGGGAGTTCATGAGTCGGGCCAACGCAGATTCGAATATCTGCAGGGCGGATTCATAATTGCCCAGTGACACCTCGAGAAAGCCCGAAGCCGCGTTCAGCCACGTGATCAGATAGTGGGATCCGCTGTGGTGAATCGCCTCGGTCGCTTCGTCGATGCGGCGGCGGGCGTCGAGTTCGCGACCTGCGTACGCGTCGAGGGTCGCCTGCAGCATCAAGGCCACTCCGCGCGGCAAGCCCCCGCTCAGGTGCATCGCCCGTTCATGGGCATCGGCGACCACTGATCTGGCCGTGTCGAAGTCCGCTCGCCAGATCTCGTTGAGCACGCTGATGAACGCGACGAACATCAACTCGCTTTCCTCGCCGCGATCGATCAAGTCCTGCCGGATGACGAGGAACCGGTCGTGGGCGGCGTCCAGCTGTCCGGTCCACGCAAGCAAAGACGCGTGGTGCACGTGCGGGCGAAGTTGCACCCAGATCGACGGGTCGCGCTTTTCCAACGCCACCGCGCGGCTCAGCGATTCGTCGTCAACACCATTGCCCTCCAGGAAGTCGACGATCACGGACATGCTGAGCGCCTGACCCAACAGCTGCGCATCCCCGAATTCGACGGCGACGGCGACGGCGACGGCGACCGTGCGCGTGGACGCCTCGAGCTGTCCGCCGTTCAGCTGAGCCAGCGCCAACGGGATCAGGATTCGCACTCGCAGCGGGAGGTCGCCCTGTGCTTCGCCAAGCGCCTGATTGAGCAGCCCCGCGCCCGTCTCCCAGCTGCCGTCGCTAAGGCTGAGCACTGCGAGCAGCATCAATGCCTCCGCACGCAGCGTGCTGGGTGCCGGCCCCGCCACAACACGGTCCAGTTGTGCACGCGCTTTTGCACTATCTCCGGCGATGAACTGGTTTCCTGCCAACAGGATTCGGCGCTGCAGCGTATCGCCACCCAGTGCGATGGCCATCTCGATGAGTTCGGCGGCTGCGGCCGGAGCCCCGCGATGCCGGGCCAACTCGGCAGCCGTGTCCAACGACTGCAGAGTTTCCTTGTCCGGGCCGGTAGCCGCGAGCGCAAGATGCCGGGCCCGCAATTCAGGCTCCTCGACAATGGCAGACAAGCGCCGGTGCGTCGCCCGGCGCGCACCCGGGTCCGCGTCGGTGTGGACGCCCCATGCCATCAGGGGGTGACTAAACCGGACGGCGGCGCCGCGGACGGTGACGATGTCCTTGACGGCGGTCGATTCCAGCAGCTCGACGACATTCTCGGTCGTGTTGCCGACGGCTCGGGCGACTAATTCGACCGTCGGCGACGACGCGGAAGCGGCAGCCAGCAGAGCTGCGTAAACGTCGGAACTCTGCCCCCTCAGCCTGGCTCTAATCACTTCCGAAAGTGTTGCCGGCAAGGGCATCTCGTGGCGCGCCTGCCGGTCGTCGATAACATGTGCCAGTTCCACGGCGAAGAACGGGTTTCCTCCTGAGATCTCGTGAATGCGCACCATCGTCGGCCGGGCGAATGAACGCTGAGCCGACTGAGACACCACCGCACGGGTACCCGCTAAATCGAAGGGACACAAACGAACTCGACACACGCGCTCGGACTCGTCGAGCCGCATAACGGGTCCCGAACTGGGCCCCGCGTGTTCCACCCGCACGGCGCCCAAGAACGCGACGTGTCCGCTCAGTCGGCGCACCGCAAAGGTCAGCGCCGCCTCGCTGGAGGAATCAAGCCATTGCATGTCGTCGATGGCCAACAGAACCGGTGACTGCTCGGCCAGGCGTTCCAGCACAGACAGGAATCCGGCTGCCACCGCGCGCGGGTCGGTGGCGGCTCCATCTACGTTCGTACGCAACAACACCCGATCCAGCGCACGCTGCTGTGGCGCCGGAAGCTCTGCCCAATGCGCCGCGTCGACTCCGGCCAGTACGTCGGCCAGCGATGCGTAGGCGAGTACCGACTCCGATGCGGTCGGTCGAGTCGACAACACGCGATAACCCTGCTCGCGGGCCAAATCCAAAGCCGCCGACCATACAGTGGTCTTCCCGATTCCGGGCGCACCCTCTAGCAGCAGGCGCGACGGATCGACTCGGCCGCAGGACAAGAGCTCGGAGACTGCCCCAAGCTCCGCGCAGCGGCCCACGATCCGCGCCTTCATAGGGCAACTATCGCATTCCGCTACCGAGGACGGGAGTCTGTCACGCTGCCCGATGCGCCCACCTCAGGCGGCCGCATCAGCAGCCAGGCCGGCGGCACCGCCCCCAGCGCGATGAGCACCACCGCCGCGTACTCCATGATCCCGGCGCCCCCGAACACGATGTCCTCACCGGGGCCACCGAACGTGAAGACCAAGACGGTCAGCAGCCAGGCCCACACCGGCAGCGCCGCGACCCGCGGGTTGGACGTCCATTGCAGGGCCACCCACACCAGCAGCGCGTTGAGGGCACCGCTGAGCAGGGCGCTGATCGGGAACGGCACCGAGCCGATACGAAGCGGAAGGAAGAAGATCGCCATCAGGGCCGAGAGCACACCGTCGATCGCCAGGACGGCCAGTACTAGGTAGCGAAGTCGGTCCGAGACCGGCGCAGGCGGCGCTGTCAGGTCGGGATGCTGTCGAGCACGGAGGCCAGGGAGCCGAGGACCCATTGGAAGCTGTCGAGGCGGTCCTGCCAGTGCTGAAGGTTGGGATCCAGGTCCGGGTCCATGTGCTTCCCTCCGTGCGCCGTCGGTTTCGGGCAGCTTACCCGGTTGCCGTTGCGCTAACCCACGTTCAGGCCCGCCAGCAGATCGGTCTCCCAGCCGCGGTCGTCACGCTCCCCGGCCTCGCCCTCGGCCAGCACGTAGTGCTCGGTGGCGTCGATCGGCAGCGCGATGTCGTTCGACAGTGCGAAGGCCCGGCCGTCCTGGGACACCGTGACCTGTGTCCGGTGGGCCCGCAGCGCGGCAACCTTGGCGGGCAGGTGCGGGGCGAGGTCCAGCGCCGCGTCGATCGCGTCGTCGGCATAGAACCCGAATGGCAGATCGTCAGCGCGGACTCGGACCCAGTGCTCGGGCACGTCGGTCAGTGCCGTCAGCCCAGTGGTCAGCGCCGTGGCCGACGTCACCGTCCAGTACAGCTTCGGCACGGCCCAGCGGCCGTCGGCCGCCGCGACCGCGGCCGTCGTCACCCGATGGGCGTGGACGTGGTCGGGATGTCCGTAACCGCCGTTCTCGTCGTAGGTGACGACGACGTGGGGACGCAGTTCGGCGACCACCGCGGCGAGCACCTCGGTCTGCTCGGCGAAGCCGCCGTCGACGAACCGCTGATGACGGCGCGGCTCCGGCGGCATGCCGTCCATCCCGGAGTCGCGCCAGCGTCCGGCCCCGCCCAGGAATCGGGGACGGTCCACGCCGAGCGCCTCGAGGGCCGCCGTCAGCTCACCGATCCGGTATCCGCCCAACTGGTCGGCGCGGTCGGCCGCGAGCTGTGCCCACTGCTCGCCGATGACCTCGCCCTCCTCACCGAGCGTGCAGGTCACCACCTGCACCTGCGCGCCCCTGGCGGCGTAGTGCGCAATGGTCGCGCCGGTGGTGATCGTCTCGTCGTCGGGGTGGGCGTGGACGAAAAGCAACCGCGGGGTCTCCATTCCGACCAGCTTGCCTGCCCATCGACCTCCACGGGCAGCCGCCCTGGCATACATTCGCCTCGTGACGCGGCGCACTGTTGAGTTCGGCTGCGCGATCGTCATCATCGGACTGCTCGCGGGTGTCGCCGGAGCGGCCACGACGCTGCTGCTGCACGCGATCGAGCACCTCACCTATCACTACACCTTCGGCACGCTGCTGACCGGCGTGTCCGACAGCCCGCACCTGCGTCGCGCGCTCGGCCCCATGATCGGCGGCGCGCTGGCCGGGTTCGGATGGTGGTTGCTGCGGCGCCGGTGTGAAGTGCCCGCACTGTCGGCGACCATCGCCGAGCACCGCCCGATCCCCCGACTGAGCATGTCGATCGACGCCGGCCTGCAGGTGCTGCTCGTCGGCTCCGGCGCGTCGCTGGGCCGCGAAGGTGCGCCGCGCCAACTCGCCGCCGCCTTCGGCGATCTCGGCACCTCGAAGTTGACGCTGACCGCACGCGACCGCGAGATCCTGCTGGCCTGCGCCGCCGGGGCCGGTCTGGGAGCGGTGTACAGCGTGCCACTCGGCGGAGCGGTGTTCGCCGCCCGCATCCTGCTCGGCACCTGGCACCCGCGTGCGCTCGGCACGGCGCTGATCACCTCGAGCCTGGCCGTCGCCGTCGCCGCGCCCGTCACCCACCTCGAGCACCCGCTGGCATGGCCCGACGCCGGCCTGTCCTACCTGTTCGTGTTCCTGGCGTTGGCACTCGCACCGCTCGCGGTCGTCGTCGCGCTGGCCTTCGACCGCATCACTTCCGCCGCCACACCGAAGCCGCAGCTTCGTTCGTGGATTCTGATCCCGGCGATCGCGGCGGCCGGGTTGCTGACGGGTGTCTGCTCGATCTGGCTGCCGGAACTGCCGGGCAACGGCCGCAGCATCCTCGAGGTCAGCGTGAACAGCGGCCTGACATTCGGTGCGGCCGCAGCGATCCTGCTTCTCAAGCCGCTGTTGACGTCGTTGTACCTGCGTGCCGGAGCGGTCGGCGGACTCCTCACGCCGGCGTTGGCGACAGGCGCGGCCGCGGGGTCACTGGTTGCTCTGGGTCTCAATGAGTGGGCCGGGACGCACCTGCACGTGGCCGCGGTGTCGCTGACGTGTGCAGCGGGCGTCCTGGCGATCACACAACGGTCGCCGCTGTTCGCGGCGTTGTTCGTCTGGGAACTCGCCCACCCTCCGCTGTGGCTGTTCGCGGTGTTCGGGATCGCCGCGTACGCGGCGCACGCGCTCGCCGAGGAACGGCGACGACGCACGAGGGTCACTGCGGCAGTTTGACCCATTTGCCGGCATCGCCGACGATGCCGACCGGCACGACGCCGGTGAGACTGACGTTCTCCAGCCTCGGCCCGGCCGCCACGATCGTGGTGTCCTGCAGGATCGGCAGCACCGTCGACATATCCCACAGCTTCGGCTCGACCTCGTCGATCACATCGCCGATGTCCGCGGTGCCGCGCAGCGCCGCGTCGATTCTGGGCTGGATGCCGCGGTCGCAGATGCCGGTGATGTTGCTGGGCGCCTGAACCAGCTCACCGGCGTCGGGCGCGGGAGGCGGGGTCGCCGAGGTCGTGGTGCCCGGGGGCTCCGGCGTGGGCGACGACGACGGTGCGGGCGACGTCGGTGACGGTGACGTCGATGGCGCCGAGGTGGTGGCGACGGGGGTCGCCTCCAAAGCTGGGCAGCCGTAACGGGACGCCAGCGCCGTGGACAGGTCACCGCCCGCCCGATGCCAGCCGATCACGGCGTCGACGCGGTTGTTCACCAGGGCGTCGCTGTACAGCGTCACCGGATCCAGCGCCGACACCGACGCCGCGATCCCGACATTGCGCAACTGGTCGGCGGCGGTGTTGGCCACCGCGACCGACGTCGGATCGTTGGCCGCGACACCGAGCACCAACGTCAGCGGCTCGCCGTCCTTGGTGAGCTGTCCCCGGTTGTTCTCCGGCACGCTCGGCGTCGGCGGGGCCGGGGGCGCTGTCGACACCGGCTCGATCTGATAACCGGCGTCGGCCAGCAGTTCCATGGCCTGCTCCCGGGTCATCGCGGGCGGAGCGGTCGGCACGTAACCGGGATCTGACGGGGAGCGCACTTGCGCCTGCGCCAGCGTCACCGTGTTGTCGTCACCGGCCCCGATCGCGGCCAGGAGATCCACGTCGAGCAGACCGAGGATGGCCTTCCGCACCTGGGTGTCGGTGAGCGCGGGCTGCTGGGCACGCAGCGTCAACTGCATGACGCGCGGCGTGACGATCCGCGCCGTCCGCACATCAGGGATGGCGGACAGCTGGGCGAAGGCCGCCGCCCCACCGTGCACCTGGGCGACCTGGGTGTCGCCGTTGCGGATCGAGTCGGCCAGCGCGGCGGGCGCACCGCCGCGGCGGAACAGGATGAGGTCGGGCGTCGCCGGCTCGCCCCAGTACCTGTCGTTGCGTGCCAGCAGGATCTCATCGCGCTGCGGATCGATGCTCTCCACCCGGAACTGCCCACCGGTCACCGGCAGGGCACGCACGAGTCCGGCAGCGAAACCACCGGGCACGTCCTTGACGATGTGGGCGGGCAGGATGTTGTTGAACAGTTCCCGCCACGCCGGGTACGGCTGGGAGAACGTCACGACCGCCGTCTTTCCGCCTTCGACGGACTGCACCCCGGTGATCAGGTCGTAGCCGGCGGGGTCCACCGCCCCGGGCTGGCTGACCATCTGGCGCCACAGGTACCAGTAGTCGTCCGCCGCGATCGGCGCGTTGTCGGTCCACTGCGCTTCGGGGCGGATCTTGTAGGTGACGGTGAACGGATCCTCGCTCGTGACTTCTGCCGACTCCAGCAGCGTCGGGTCCATTTCCCAGCGCGACCCCGTCGGTGTCCGGGCATCCGGAATCGGCCGGAACGAGCTGGGCAGCACCAGCGAGCTGATGGCCGCGTTCACCGGCGACTGGTCGGAGAGCAGGTGGGCGTTGAAACCCGGTCCGATCGAGTCGATCGCCATGATGATCTGCGTCGCCTTCATCGGCGGCGGTGGCGTGGACTCGGTGGTGTCGGTGCTCTGCGGGGCTGGCGGCGGGCTGACGGTACACCCCGTGACCAGCGCCAACGTGGCGAGAAACGCGACGGCGGCGGCGTTGACGCGTCGCAGGGTCGTCGGCACGCTATTCAGGGTATCGACCGCTACCCGCGGGCCTTCGCGCGCGAACGTGCGCGACCGCGCAGGGTGGCGTCGAGCTCGACCTTCCTGACGCGCACGATCTCCGGTGTCACCTCGACGCACTCGTCCTCGGCGCAGAACTCCATCGCCTGTTCCAGACCCAGCTCCAGCGGGCGCGCCAGAGTCTCCATGACATCGGCGGTCGACGACCGCATGTTGGTCAGCTTCTTCTCGCGCGTGACGTTGACGTCGAGGTCTTCGGCACGCGGGTTGATGCCGACGACCTGGCCCTCGTAGGTGTCGTCACCGGGTTCGACGAAGAACTGACCGCGGTCAGACAACTGGATCATCGCGAACGGCGTCACCGAGCCAGTGCGGTCCGAGACCAGGGAGCCGGTGTGGCGGGCCCGGATCTCGCCGGCCCACGGACGGTATCCCTCGAAGACGGCGTTGGCGATGCCGGTGCCACGGGTCAGGGTCAGGAAGTCGGTCCGGAAGCCGATAAGTCCACGGCTGGGCACGATGAAGTCCATCCGCACCCATCCGGCGGCGTGGTTGGCCATCTCCTCCATGCGGCCCTTGCGGGCGGCCATCAGCTGGGTGATCGCGCCCACGAACTCTTCGGGGCAGTCGATCGTCATCGCTTCGAAGGGTTCGTGCAGCTTGCCGTCGATCGTGCGGGTGACCACCTGCGGCTTGCCGACCGTGAGCTCGAAGCCCTCGCGGCGCATCTGCTCGACGAGCACCGCAAGCGCCAACTCACCGCGGCCCTGAACCTCCCAAGCGTCCGGGCGGCCGATGTCGACGACCTTGATCGAGACGTTGCCGACGAGTTCCTGATCGAGGCGGCTCTTGACCATCCGGGCGGTCAGCTTGTGACCGGACACCTTTCCGGCAAGCGGCGAGGTGTTGGTGCCGATGGTGACCGAGATCGCAGGTTCGTCGACGGTGATCCGGGGCAGCGCGTGCGCATGCTCGACGTCGGCGAGGGTGTCGCCGATCATGATCTCGGGCATCCCGGCGACGGCCACGATGTCGCCGGCGACCGCCTCGTCGGAGCTGGTCCGTTCCACACCCTCGGTCGCCAGGAGTTCGGTGATCTTGGCGTTCGTGATCACCGGATGGCCGTCCACCTCGCGCATCCACGCCACTTGCTGGCCCTTGCGGATCCGGCCCTTGTAGATGCGGATCAACGCGAGCCTGCCGAGAAATGCCGAGGCGTCGAGGTTGGTGACCAGCGCCTGCAGCGGAGCCTCCGGGTCGCCCTGCGGCGGCGGGATGTGCTCGAGCAGGACGTCGAAGAGCGGATCGAGATTCTCGCCGTCGGGGTTTTCGCCGTTGGCCGGTTCGGTGGTGCTGGCGATGCCCGCACGGCCCGATGCGTAGAGCGTCGGCAGTCCGAGCGCGTGCTCGGCGGCCTTCTGCGCCTCCTCGTCAAGGTCGGAGGCGACGTCGAGCAGCAGGTCGTGGCTGTCGGAGACCACCTCGGCGATCCGTGCGTCGGGGCGGTCGGTCTTGTTGACCACCACGATCACCGGCAGGTGCGCGGACAGGGCCTTGCGCAGCACGAACCGGGTCTGGGGCAGCGGCCCCTCCGACGCATCGACGAGCAGCAGCACGCCGTCGACCATCGACAGGCCGCGCTCCACCTCGCCACCGAAGTCGGCGTGGCCCGGAGTGTCGATGACGTTGATGACCGTCATCGAGCCGTCCGGATGCTTGCGGTGCACGGCGGTGTTCTTCGCCAGGATGGTGATGCCCTTTTCCTTCTCCAGGTCACCGGAGTCCATCAGGCGCTCGATCGCGTCGTCGCCGCGGTGCGTCAGAGCACCCGACTGCCGCAGCATTGCGTCCACCAGGGTCGTCTTGCCGTGATCGACATGGGCGACGATGGCAACGTTGCGAAAATCCACGTCGGTAAGTGTCGCAGTGTGACTCGGTGAACGCGAAATGCAGCCAGGCACGTCACACCGCCCCGCAGGCGCCGTGACACAGTGGGTAATCCCATTACCGCCCTGAATACCGCCCCGAATCAGCGATCGGCAGGAACTCCATCACGTGACGTCGACCAACTATGCCGACATCAAGCCGAAGAAGAAATGCTGCCGCAGTAAGCCCCGCTGTAAGCGCTGCCCACTGGTCCTGAACAAGGTGCGCAAGGCCGAACTCAACGGGATGCGGGGTAAGGAACTGACGAAGGTCTTCAATCGGGCTCGAAAGGCCTGAGTTTCCTGGCGCGCACCGGCGTACCGTGGGAAGTACCCGTCAGGCTTTGGAGGTCGGTGATCATGGCGGTTTACGAAGTACTCACCATTGCTCTCATCATCACGCTGGCGGCGGCGACCGTCGCGGCGATCTTTCTGGGGTTGCTCAATTGGATCGGAGCGCTCTACGTCGTGCGGTGCACCGAGTGTCACCACCTGGCGTTCAACTCCGCCAACAGCCCGAGGACGTCGTGTCCGCACTGCCGCCATCCGGTGCTGACCCACCCCATTCATGCCCTGCACCATCCGGGCGCCCGCGCCGATGTGCGGCTCGTGGGTGATCGCCTGCACTACTGAGGTTCAGGTCGCCAACGCGACGGAGCCGACGAGAGCGAAGGTGAGCGCGAATACCGTTGCGGCCAGCGCGCCGTCGGCCAGGTGCGCGGCGCGCGCGGAGTAGCGGCCCGCGAACAACGACGCGATCGCGAACACCGCGGTCAGGGCGAACGGGGCGAGCGGCGCCAGCAGCCAGTAGTAGACGAAGACACCCGTGGACATCGCGAGCAGGCCGAGGACGAAGCCGATCAGGGCGATCGGTGATCCGTTGCGGCGGTTGAAACCCGGCCGCTTGGTGAGTTCCTGTTCCCAGGACATCGTCACAAACCCTGCACGGCCAGCCAGGCGATCATGAACCAACCGCTGAGGGCACTGATCAGGAGCGCGACGCCGAGGCTGCGGGCGACGATACCGCGGGACCGTCCGGCCGCCAGCACACCGGCGACGAACAGCGCTCCCGATGTGGCGATGATGATCCACCAGCTCGCTGTTGAGACGGTGAATTGTGTTGCATCGGTGGCATTCTCGGCCCCGAGAATGCGTCCGGCAAGCACCGCCCACAACACACCCCCCACTAGGGCTCCCGAATACAGGGCCAGCCGCCAGTTGATTTCCGCACGGATCATCTGTCACTTCCCTACAGGAATATTCACGTCGTCTCCGACCGGACCGAGCTCGATAGAGGGATATGGAATCACGAACGGTGGCGTCGGCTGCAGGACCGGTAGATCTTGACCCGGGGCCAGATCGAGGTCGGGAATTCCGGGCATGGGAGGCAGCACTGTATCGGGGAATTCCCCCATCAGCGGAACGCCGATGTTCTGTGAGAACGGTAGTCCCGCGAGCGGGCCTGCCTGGGTGATGTTCTGCGGCATGATCTTTGCGATCTCGCTGGTTCCCTCTGCGCCGTGGCTGTAGATCTCTATGGCGGGGAACGACGACACGATTCCGCCCGCGATGGGTCCGTCTCCGGTGGGCTTGATGACCATCTGCCCGTTGACGTTGAACGGAGAGTCCAGCGCGAGCTCCTCGCCACCCGGCGAGAACGGGTCGGCGGCTTTGTAGTCGATCAGCACCGCACCGTCGGGGTTCTGGCTGACGTTCACATGTGGAGTGCCCACCTTGATCTCACCGGACCGGGTATCGATCGATGGGTTCTGCCGTGCTACCACGAGGCCATTCTCGTAGTCGACGTACGAAACGACCCGCGAGTCCTCCGGCCCTGCATTGGGGTTGAAGCCCCGGTTGTCGCCGAGGTTGTGGCCAGATATCCCGCCTGTCAGGTCCGGATACCAGGCTTCTTCCCCCGGAATGAACAGATTTGTCTGGACGGCCCCTTGCCCGGGCACGGGATTGATCTGACCGACAACCACATTCGACTGGACGCCGTGGTTTTTGTCCGAGTAGTTGTGCGGATCGAGCATCGCAGCGGTACGCCAGTCGTTCTCCGTCACCGGCACTCGTCCCGTGGCCGCCTTGAACGCATCGATCTGGTGCCGCCGACGCTCGTCGTCCTGTTCCGTTTGAGGCGCCTGCGGAGCGCCACCGGGACCGAACGAATAGGACGCCGTGCCTGAGGACTCGGCTGCGGACGGCTGCATTGCGACGGTGATCGCCGCGGCGGTCGCAGTGTCGGCGTGCTCGAACATGTCGAGCAGGCGCTGAACGATGGAGGTGAACGCACCCTCCAGTGACTTGAGAATCGCCGGCGACGGCGGCGCAATCGCGGCGCCGATGTCAGTCACCTGCCATCCGCGTGCCCGGAGCCCCTCGACGATCGCGACGATCGCCGAGCGGATCGAGGACAGCTGCGACCCGGCGGACGTCAGCGCCGACTGCACGGCGCCGAGCCTGCCGCGAAGTTGACGCTGCGCCGCGAGGTCGCGTCTGGCCCGAGAGAGAGCGGCGTCAGCCCCCCGGCCCTGCCAGGCACCCCGCAACTGCCTCATCGCGTGGTGCTGACTGGCGATGGTCTGATCCAGCTGGGCCAACTTGTCGACAAGTTGTGCCGCCGACTCGCTGAGGCCCCCGGGGCGCGAAGCTTCCACAACTGACAACGAGACAGCCAATACCCAACCTCACCAGTGCGAAATATTGGTTCCATTGTTCCACTGCACGGAGGGCAACCGTGTCACCGATTCGCCCGTACGGGACCCGCCCGCAGTGGCGTTACGAGACAGCCGGGCCCGATCCCAGCCGGGCGGTCAGGTCCGGCACCCAAGCGCGGTCGGCGGGCACCCACGGCAGGTCGTCGATGTCGTCGACGCCTACCCATCGCAACGCCCGATGGTCGTGCGGCGCGAGCACTCCGCCGGTCTGGATGACGAGGTAGGCACGCAGCACCAGCGACCCGCTCAACGCGACATCGTCACCCAGCCGCGCACCGACGGTCACGTCGATACCCAGTTCTTCACGGAGTTCGCGCTGCAGCGCCGCCTGGTCCGTCTCGCCGGGCGCGACCTTTCCACCCGGTAGCTCCCAGAGACCCGCCAGCTCGGGCGGTCGGTCCCGCTGCGCGACGAGCAGCGACGCACCGGAGATCAGCGCACCCGCGACCACGACAAGGTTTGACACTGCCGCAGACGGTATACCTTCGAAGACATGGCTGTGTTAACGGACGACCAAGTAGACGCCGCACTGCCCGACCTCGGCGGTTGGGAGCGCGTCAACGGAACTCTGCGCCGCGCGATCAAGTTCCCGACCTTCCTCGACGGCATCGACGCCGTGCGGCGGGTGGGCGAGCACGCGGAGTCCGAGGATCATCATCCAGACATCGACATCCGATGGCGGACAGTCACTTTCGCATTGGTCACACACTCCGAAGGCGGCATCACCGACAAGGACGTGGCGATGGCGGGCGACATCAACCGGATCGCCGGCCAGTAGTCGCGATCCACGCCAACGTCACCAATGTGGCGACGATGTAGACGAGCCCTGCCCACGCCAGGTACCAGGGCCGCGAGATCACCCAGATCGTCGGCTGGGCGAAACTGAGCAACCAGGGCACGCCGATCACGGTCAACCCCAGCCAGCCCCACCCGAGGATGCGCGCACCGAGTCGCTGACGGAGCGGGCCGTGCAGCAACCAGATCATCAGCGGTATCAGCCACACCCAGTGATGCGTCCACGAGATCGGTGACAGCAGCAGGCCGAACAGTTGGACGATGACGATGGCCGCGAGCCGGTCCTCGGCACCGCCGACCGCGCGCCACGCCAGCACTGCCAGCACTGCGGTCACGACGATGCCCGCAAGCACCACCGGGCCGTAACCGGCGTCGTGTCCCAGAATCCGCGAGATGCCGCCACGCCACGACTGGTTGAACGACGTCCCGATCGGGCCGACCCGGCTGGCGTCGCCGAGCAGTTCGGTGAAGTAGTAGCGGGCTTGATCGCCGACGACGAGGGCCGAAACCCCAACCGTCCCAAGGAACACCACCGCCGAGAACGCCGCCGCACCCCAGCGCCGGGCCCCGACGAAATACAGACCCGACACCGCCGGCGTCAGCTTCACCCCGGCCGCCAGGCCCACGAGCAGGCCCGAGACCCACCACCGCGTCGAGTAGACGGCGTAGAGCACCGCCAGCACCAGCAGCACGTTCACCTGCCCGTAGTCGAACGTGCTTCGCAACGGCTCGATCCAGATACCGACGGCCGTCCACAGCAGTGCGACACGCCGGTCAGCGGTCGCGCCGCCGGGCAAGAGTCGCTGACTGATGCGCACCACGCCGTAGAGGGCTGCGAAGATGCCGACCTCCCAGGCCAGTGCGACCACGCCGAACGGCAGCAGCTGCAGTGGATAGAACAGCACGGCCGCGAAGGGCGGATAGGTGAACGGCAGCGGGAAGTCCGGTGTCTGCTCGGAGTACACGTAGTCGTAGAGCGTGCCGGGCTTATCCAGCGCACCGGCGCCGCCGAGATAGACATGCAGGTCAACGAAGTTGGCGCCGTTGGGCACCAGGTACGTCCAGGCCAGGCGGGCCGCGATGCTGAGGAGCAACAGCACGGGCGCCGCTGCTGACAGTCGGGCCGCCAGGCGCGAGCCGGACCTTGCTGAGGCGGATGCCGCGGGCGTGATGGCGTCTATGCCGAACGACTCTAGCGAGCGGTCACCATCGGCACTCGGGTCCGTAACGGTTCCATAAATGCCACACGTGTCACTTGAGTAACTCTAGTAACAGGCTAGCTTCGGGTTCAGGCGTGCCAACTATGCCGTTCACGGCCATCGAGTATTGGGAGAAGTCATGCACCGCACCGGGAAATTGTTCGCAACGACCATGATCGCAGCGGCGGGAGCGGTCTCGGCTGCGCTGGCGCTCAGTACTCCTGCAGCGGCGCAGCCTGCGCCGGCGCCGGCACCGGCCCCCGGACCCGAGGTGCCCGGTCTGCCGTTCCTGCAGCAGCTCGCGGCCAATCCGGCTGCCGCGACGCAGCTGATGCAGACCTTCGCGTCGGCCCTGGGCAACACCACGGGAGCCGCAGCGACGCCGCCGGCCCCGGTCACCACCCCGCCGTCGGCGACCGCGTCGATCACCCTCCCGCAGAACGCCGCGAATGTGCTGCCTGCCGGGACAACGACCCTGCCCGGCCCCGTGCCGGGTTCGGCGGCCATCCTGCCCGGCAACACGACGACGGTGCCGGCCGCGACGGCCGCACCCGCATCGACGCCGTCACTGCTGCCGACGGGTCTGACCGATTCGTTGGGACTGCCGGGTGCGCTGGCCTCACTGATGCCCGCCAACTCGCCACTGGGCAGCCTGCTGCCGACGGGTGGGACACCTGCCGTTCCGGCGGCACCTGCCGTTCCGGCGGCACCGGCGGCGCCGTTGGGGCCGGTGTTCACCCCGCTGTCCGCTCTGCCGTGACGCTCGTTCCGATCTCAGTCCGCTAAACCACCGAATGCATTGGGGAATCATGTCAACGACCAGGACGATGCTCACCACCGCAATGGCGGTGGGCTCGTCGGCCGCGTTGCTGATGGTCGGCGTCACCGGAGTGGCGCACGCCGACCCGGCGGCGGCGCCGGCGCCGATCGACGGGCTGCAGGCACCCGGGCTGCCCGCGGTGCAGAGCCTCGGTCCCGTCATCCAGCAGGCGGCGTCTGACCCCACCAATGCCGCGTCGATGCTGATGGCCGCCGCCGCAGTGTTCGCCGGAGATGCGGCCTCGCCGCGACCCTCCAGCGACATCGCGTCGGCGGTCAACAGTTTCGTCGCCCAGCCAGTCGCCCATGTGCCGGCCACCGGTGCGGTTCCGGGCACGGACGCACACCTGCCCGCCGGCGTGAACCCGGCGCACGCGGTGGGTCCGATGCCCGAAGCGCTGCCGCAGGCCGCGCCCGAGATCGCCCACGCCCCGGTTCCCGACGCCGCACCGGGTCCGGTCCCCGGTGCCGCACCCGTCGCGGTCCCCGGTGTCGCACCCGTCGCGGTTGCGGTGCCGGCGCCTGCGCCAGGGCCTGGCGCCCCGGCGCCCGCAGGCGCCCCGGACTTCGGGCCGAACGCCCCGGTCACCCAGGACTTTCTGTACCCGTCGATCAGCAATGGCTGCCTATCCGACGGCGGGAACGTGCTCGCCACGGCCATTTCGGTCGCCGGCCCGGCCACCATCCCGCTCCCGGGCCCCGGAACCGGCCAGACCGCCTACGTGTTCACCGCCATCGGCACCCCCGGGCCTGCCGCCGAACAGAAACTGCCGCTCAACGTCACCTGGGTGAACCTGAGCACGGGTAAGTCCGGCAGCGCCACGCTCAAGCCGCGCCCGGACATGAACCCTGCCGGGCCGACCACGCTGACGGCAATCGCCGACACCGGTTCGGGCAGCATCATGTCGACGATTTTCGGTCAGGTCACCACGACCGAGAAGCAGTGCCAGTTCATGCCGACGATCGGCTCCACCGTCGTCCCGTGACCTGAGCCCTCACGACGCCGACACCGACACCGCTCGCGGAATAGACGGTATGGGGAGGCTGGGGCCTCACCACATGTGAGCGTGGGTTGCCGTCAGGAATCAGGTCCTGGCC
>NZ_STGE01000014.1 GCF_005222675.1 Mycolicibacterium sp. CR10
AGTCCCAGCCCCGTCGTCGGCATCAACCTCCCCACCGAAACCGACCCCAACCGACTCCACGCAGCTTGACATCGCCCGTGCGCAGGGAAAGTTCGAGTAGAGGCCTGCTGGAATGCCATTTCGGCGGAGAGTGGGCGGAGAGACCGCCGGGGTGCCGAGCTAGACCGTGCAGTCGACGCCGGCGACCTGGGTGGCGATCACGCACGCCGAGGGATTCGACAGCTTCCACGCACCATCCTGGTTCACCCAGTAGATGTCGTGGGTCTTGGTGCCGAAGATCGGGATCGTCACCGCGATCTGCGCGTCGACCTGATCGCCATTGAGCACCGGGTTCTGCACCTGCCAATTCACCATGCCGCCATAGGTATTCAGCCGGTTGGCGATGTTGTCGGCGGTGGACACCGCGGCCTGCCCGCCGGCCAGCTTAGCGGCCCGATCGGACGTGGGAGCTCCGGTGTTCAGCACGGTTTGCAGCTGAGAGGTCAACTCGCCGGCGCTGGGCACCGTCGGCTCAGCCGACGCCACCCCCGCCGCCCCGAGACCGCCTGCCACCAACACCGTCATCGCCGCGAACGCAGCACGCATCAACGCATTTCCTTCCGAACGTTACCGACCCACGCACACCACATCACGCGGTCGGCCGTCCGACAAGGCCTACGTCCCGGGCGACCACACCGTCGTCGCGATCAGTTCATGGCGTTCCAGCGCGGCGTTCCGCAGCTTGTGCGCGTCGCGATACCCCGGGTCGGACACCATGTCGATGAACGCCGCCGGAGTCGGATACTCGACAAGCAGCACGGCGTCCCACCAGGCGGCGTCCCCGAGGATGGTGGCGCCGACATCACCGCCGTAGCGCGCCGTGGCCCCGACCCGCTGCAGATGCGGCGTCGCCGCGGCCATATAGCGGGCGTAGTGCTCCCTGCCATCGGGATGGAACTTCATCAGGTTGACCATCACCACGGGCTGATCGGCCGGTAGTCGCATTAGCCCCTCGAGGTCGGGAACATCGCTCATCCCGCCGCCCCGTCCCCTACGGCCTGGACCGCAGCGTGGCGATGCAGCGCCAGTTCGGTATCGGCATCCTCTGGCTGCAGGTCGAACACGACCTGCCGGACCGTCCCGGTGAACGCATAGGGCGCCTTGTCCTCGTAGGCCCGATCGACGACCAGACCGTTGTCACGGCCGATGTCGAGCCCGGCGTACGACGAGAAGGCGACGGGCACGGTGTTGGGCATGTCTCCCTCTCCAATCACCTCATCGTTGGCGTACAGCGTGACGTGCCCGCCGGATCCCGGCACCGGTTGCTCGCTGCGGAACAGCATGCGCACCGTGACGTCCCCGGAAGGAATCGGCGTCGTCGACACCTGACGGAACGTCTGCACTCCGAGCATCGAATACGTGTGGTGCAGCAGCCCGTCCGCGTCCACCCACAACGCGTAGCCGCCGATGAAGTCAGCGTTGGCGACCAGCACGCCCTCCGCGCCATCCTCGGGCACGTGGATGTCGGCCGAGATCTCGTAGGACCGGCCCTGGATGCGCGGCGCCATGCCGCGCTGGATGTTCTGCACCCCACCCTGGAAGGCAAACCGGGTCACGGTCGGCAGCGGTGGCAGATCGCCCATCAACACCGACATCCCGCCCAGCAGCGGCAGCACCAGGTTGCGCTGTGCCTCGGCCCACCACAATGCGACGAGTTCGGCGAGCCTGTCGGGGTGCCGGTCGGCGACATTGTGGGCCTGCGAGAAATCGTCGGGCAGGTAATACAACTCCCAGACGTCATCGTCGGGGTTGTAGGAGCCGCTGGGGCCGAACTGGCTGATCGTCGCCGGTGAGAAGTCCCAGGGCGCCTTGTGCAGTCGGGTACAGGCCCACCAGCCATCGGAATAGATTGCGCGACTGCCGAACATCTCGAAGTACTGCACGCTGCGGTGCTCGGCAGCGCAGCCGTCGGCGACACTGGCCGCGAAACTGGAGCCGTCCATCGGTTCCTGATCGATCCCGTCGACGCTGGCGGGCGCGGGGATGCCGACCAGGTCCAGAACCGTCGGCGCGATATCGATGCAATGCGAGAACTGGTTGCGCGGGAGCGGGTCTGGAGTGATCCGCGCCGGCCACGACACGATCATCGGGTCGCGGGTGCCGCCGAGATGGCTCGCCATCTGCTTGCCCCACTGGAACGGAGTGTTGTTGGCGTGCGCCCACGCCGCGGCGAAGTGCGGAGCGGTGTGTTCGCCGCCCAGCGCCTCGATGCCGCCGTACTGCTCGATGAGCGCCAACTGCTGCTCGGCCTCGAGCACCACACCGTTGAGGAACGTCATCTCGTTGAACGATCCGGTGATGGTCCCCTCCATCGACGCACCGTTGTCGCCCCAGATGTAGAAGACCAGGGTATTGTCCAGGTCCCCCAGGCCGTCGACCGCATCGAGCAGTCGGCCGACATTCCAGTCAGCGTTCTCGGAGAACCCGGCGAAGACCTCCATCTGGCGCGCATACAGCGTGCGCTGTGCGTCGGTCAGGCTGTCCCAGGCCGGGAAGAGATCCGGACGCTCGGTCAGTTCGGTATCGGGCGGCACGATGCCCAGATCCTTCTGGCGCTGCAAAGTCCTCTCCCGGTAGACATCCCAGCCGTCGTCGAACTTCCCGCGGTACTTGTCGGCCCACTCGGAGAACACGTGGTGCGGGGCGTGGGTCGCGCCGGTCGAGTAGTACATCATCCACGGCTTCGTCGCGTCCTGCGCCCTCACATCATGCAGCCAGCCGACCGCCTTATCGGTCAGGTCGTCGGGAAAGTAGTACGGCTTGCCGTCGCGACCCTCGGTGGGCACGCCGATCACGCCGTTGTCCTGCGTGATGATCGGGTCGTATTGTCCTGCGGCACCGGAGAGGAAGCCCCACCAGTGGTCGAACCCCCAGCCCTGTGGCCAACGGTCGAACGGGCCCGCCGCGCCCTGCACGTTGTCCGGCGTGAGATGCCACTTGCCGAAACCACCTGTGACGTAACCATTGTCACGAAGTATCCGGGGCAGCGGCGCAATGCTGCGCGGCAACGTCGCCGAATACCCCGGGTACGGTCCCGGGTACTCGGCGATCGATCCGAACCCACAGCGGTGATGGTTTCGTCCGGTGAGCAGTGCCGCGCGGGTCGGTGAGCACACCGCGGTGACGTGAAATCTGTTGTACGTCAACCCTCCTTCGGCCAGCCGGGTCAGCGTCGGGGTGTTGATATCGCCGCCGAAGGTCGTCGGTCCGCCGAACCCCGCGTCGTCGATCAGGACGATGAGCACGTTGGGGGCGCCCTCCGGGGGTGCGACGTGTCCGACCATCGTCCAGTCGCCGGTGGATTCGGCGAGAGTCCGACCAGCAACTCCGGCGAAGGCGCGATCGGCGATGGGCAAACGAGTTCGGTCTGGCCAGACCATGGAGACCTCCGTTGAACAACAGCGGCAGGACCACCGCGTTCATCGATTCTTCGCCCCCAGACGCCCCGGTGCTTGACATTTGAGGACATTTCTTTGACATTCAGAGACATGTCCCTGGTACGCGGCACGTCCCTGTCTGGTTTGCCCGAGCTGGTGGATCGTCTGGGCGGAGACGGAGACGCCCTGCTGACGTCGGTCGGCATCCGCACGACCGACGTCGGCCTGCACAACGTGTTCATCCCCCTGCCGCAGGTCGCGACGGCGGTCGAGACCGCCGCCGTGCTCACCGCGACACCCGACTTCGGACGTCGACTCGCCGAATGCCAGGGCATCGAGATTCTCGGTCCGGTCGGTGTCGCGGCTCGTACCGCCGCCACTGTTGCCGACGCACTCACCATCTTCGAGAACTTCCTGGCCACCTACACCCCGGGACTGCAGGTGCGGTTGAGCGACGCCGACGACCGCGACTGCGTGTTCTTCGAGGTCACGTTCGTCGACCGCGACCTGCCACCGATCACGCAGTCGGTCGAACTGACACTCGGGGTGACGCTGCGGGTGCTGCGATTTCTGCTCGGTAGCCACCGCGGCCCCGTCTCGGTGCACCTGCCACACGACCCGCTGACCGCCATCGAGGGGTACCGGCGGTTTTTCGGGTGTGAGCCCCGATTTGCCGAGCGCACAGCAGGTTTCACACTGCGACGGGTCGACGTCGAGCAGCCCCTGCGGCAGGACCGGCTGGCCCACGAGGCGGTTGTTGCCTATCTCGCCGAGATGACGTCACGCGAGGACACCACCGGCGACGCGGTGCGGCTGCTGGTTCGGCAGCTGCTGTCCACCGGGACGGTCTCGCTGGCGTCAGTTGCCCGACAGCTCGGGCTGCACCCGAAGACGCTGCAGCGCCGACTCACCGGCGAGCAGACGACCTTCGCGGCGATCGTCGATGAGGTGCGCCGCGAGATCGCCGAGCGGTTGTTGCGCGACACCCGCGTCACCCTGTCGCAGCTGGCCCGCGAACTGGGCTACGCCGAGCAGAGCGTGCTGACCCGATCGTGTCGACGATGGTTCGGCTGCCCGCCGGCCATCTATCGCAAGAACGCCGAAATGGCATTCCAGCAGAGGAAGTTCGAGAAGACTTCTGCCGGAATGCCATTTCGGCGCAAAGGGCGGGTCAGAAGGGCAGAGCGAACTTGACGATCTTCTTGACCACGGTCCCGAACTGATGCGGCAGCGACCCCGTGTTGTAGGGCACGCCGTAGCGCTCGCAGATCTCCTGGACCTTCGGGGCGATCTCCGCATGCCGGAAGGCCGGGATGTCGGGGAACAGGTGATGCTCGACCTGGAATGACAGGTTGCCGCTCAGGATGTGAAACAGCTTGCCGCCGCTCAGGTTCGCCGAGCCCAGCACCTGCCGGAAGTACCACTGCCCGCGGGTCTCGGCCTTGGTCTCCTCGATCGAGAAGTCCTGGACGTCCTCCGGGAAGTGACCGCAGAAGATGATCATGTACGACCACACGTTGCGCATCAGGTTGGCGGTCAGGTTGCCCGTGAACACCCATGGCGCGAACGGTCCGGCCAGCAGCGGGAACGCCACGTAATCCTTGAGCGTCTGACGCTTGGTCTTGGCCCAGATTCCCGACAGGATTTCCTTCTTGTCCGTGAGCGTGATCTCGCCGGAGGCGATCTTCTCGCTCTCCAGCTCGTGCAGGGCCACTCCGTACTGGAACAGCACCATCAGCAGGAACGCGTACACCGGGTTGCCCAGGTAGTACGGCCGCCACCGCTGGTCGGAGCTCATCCGCAGGATGCCGTAGCCGATGTCGCGGTCCAGCCCGACGATGTTGGTGTAGGTGTGGTGCATGTAGTTGTGCGAGTGCCGCCACTGGTCGGCCGGGCACGCGGTGTCCCATTCGAAGTTCTTGCTGGAGATCGCCGGATCGCCCATCCAGTCGTACTGGCCGTGCATGACGTTGTGGCCGATCTCCATGTTGTCGATGATCTTGCTCAGTCCCAGCATGGCCGTGCCGGCCAACCAGAACGGCGGGAAGATCCCACCGAAAAGCAGTGCGCGGCCGCCGACTTCGAGGGTGCGCTGCGCCTTGATCATCCGCCGGATGTAGGTGGCGTCACGCTCGCCGAGGTCGGCGATGACGCTGTCCTTGAGCTCGTCGAGTTCGCGGCCGAACGCTTCGGCCTGCTCGGGGGTCAAGGTGACCTTGCGGCCCCCGACGGTCTTCTCGATGGTCCGCGCCTGTGCGGGCGTGGCAGTTTCGGTGGTGTCTGTCGGTTCCAGAATGTCAGTCATTGTCCTTACTTCCCTTCAGTTTTCGGTTTTCAGGTCTCTACAGAGCGATGTCGACGTCGCCGACCGGGGCGGACACGCAGATCTGCACGTCCTCTTCCTCGGCGCTGGACACCGCACCGGTGATCACGTTGCGCACCGCGCCGCTGGTCTTGCGACGCGTGCAGGAAAAGCAGATGCCCATCCGGCAGCCGCTCTCCGGCTGCAGGCCCGCGGCCTCGGCCTGATCCAGCAGCGGACTGCCGTCATCGGTGACGGAGACGCCGCTGTCGGCGAAGGTCACCCGGCCGCCGGACGACACCCCCGAGAACACCGGCGGCACGAAGCTCTCCGACTCGGCGTTGGGGCAGTGTTCGCGGACGGCATCGACGAGCTCGGGCGGTCCGCACACGTACACGGAATCCCAGTAGTCCCCCGGCCGCTGCGCTGCTGCCTTCTCGTCGGCCATCGCCGCGGTGAGGTGCTCGGCCCCGAACCGGCCATGCAGGTCCGAGCCCGCCGTCGCCCGGGTGTAGCCGTGCAGCACCGTGACGTTCGGCATGGCCCGGGTGACCTCGTCGAGCTCGGTGCGGTAGCAGGCCTCGTCGGCCGACCGCGCGTAGTGGACGAACGCGACCTCGCCGGTGAACGCCTGTGCACGCAACGTGCGCAGCATCGACATCACCGGGGTGATGCCGCTGCCGCCGGAGACGAACAAAATGCGTCCCGTGGGGCGGTCGGGCAGGGTGAAGTCGCCGCCGACGGAGTCGAGGCCGACGACCATCCCCGTGCGTGCGTGCGTGAACAGGTAGGTCGACACCAGGCCACCGTCGTGGTGGCCGATGGTGAGCTCGATATTTGAGTCGGTCTGGGCGTTGGCCGGCGAGTAGGGCCGGGTGCGCCGACGGCCGTCGATCTCGACCGACAGGTTGATGTGCTGACCGGCGCGGAAGCCGGTGAATGCGCGGTTCGGCGCGAGGGTCAGCGTGACGCTGCGGGGGGTCGTGCGACGTACCCCGACGATGCGGGCGCGGGCCTGGCCTCGCGTCCAGGTGGGGTCGACCAGCTCGGTGTAGCGGTCGACGCCGTGCGGACCGGTGAGGAGGTCCAGCAACGCGGACCGCCGCACTCGCTTGGTCAATGTTTCAGTGAACATGTGTACACCATTGGACAATCACCCCCTGCGCGTCAATGGATAACCACAGGTTGTGGTAGGTTTCACAAACAGTGAACAGTCGTACGCCCAGATCACACTCCGGTCGATCGGAGAGGTCACGCTCGCGGGAATCGTCGCGAAGCAGGGACAAAGGCGACAAGGACGGCCTGACGCGTGAGCAGCGCAAAGAGGCGACCCGACGGGCCATCGTCGCCGCGGCCCTGCAGCTCCTCGCCGAACAGAGCTTCAGCGCACTGAGCCTTCGCGAAGTCACCCGCGAGGCCGGCATCGTCCCCGCCGCGTTCTACCGCCACTTCGAATCGATGGAAGCCCTCGGGCTGGTGCTGATCGACGAGTCGTTCCGCTCCTTGAGGGACATGCTGCGCGGGGCGCGCGCCGGCAAGCTGGACCCCAACCGCGTCATCGAATCGTCGGTCGACATCCTCATCGACGGGGTGCAGGAACGCCGCGAACACTGGCTGTTCATCGGGCGGGAACGCAACAGCGGTGTGACGGTGTTGCGCTATGCGATCCGCACCGAGATCCGGCTGATCACCTCCGAACTGGCCATCGACCTGGCCCGCTTCCCCGGGCTGAACGCGTGGAGCAGCGAAGACCTCAACATCCTGGCCAGCGTGTTCGTCAACTCGATGATCGTGATCGCGGAGTCCCTCGAGGACACCACCGACCCCGTCAACATCGAAGAGATCCGGCGCATCGCCACCAAGCAACTGCGGATGATCACCATCGGCGTGGCGGGGTGGCGCAGCAGTTAACGTGACGGCCATGGCGTCCCCCCTCGAAGTGACCTACCCCCGTCCCGAGATCGCGGTCCTCACCCTCAACCGGCCAGACAAGCTCAATGCGCTGTCCTACGAACTGGTCGAGGACCTGCACAGCGCGCTGGACGCCCTGGCCGTCGACAACGTGTGCAGGGTGGTGGTGCTCACGGGCGCGGGGCGTGGATTCTGCTCGGGTCTGGACCTGTCGGCGCCGAGTCCGCCAGAAGCCGGTGGTGGCACCGAGTTCCCCCGCTCGGGCATGCGGTGGCAGGAACGCATCGCCGACCTCACCGCCAAGATCCATCGCCTGCGCCAACCGGTGATCGCCGCCGTCAACGGAGCTGCCTATGGCGGCGGCTTCGGCATCGCCCTGGCCTGCGACATCCGGATCGCGTCGCCATCGGCACGGTTCTGCACGCAGTTCATCAAGCTCGGGCTCGGCGGCTGCGACATCGGGGTCAGCTACACGCTGCCGCGCATCGTCGGGGCGGGCGCCGCGTTCGACCTGATCCTGACGGCGCGCACGGTGGACGCCGACGAGGCGCTGCGGCTGGGTCTCGTGTCACGGCTCGCGGAAGACCCGGTGCGGGAAGCGCTGGTGGTCGCCGAAACCCTCTGCGGCTATGGCAAGTTCGGCGTCGAATCGACCAAGCAGGTGCTGTGGGCCAACCTCGAGGCCTCGAGCCTGGAGGCGGCGCTGCACCTGGAGAACCGCAGCCAGATCCTGTCGTCGACGAGCGGCGAGATGCGCGAGGCCGCCGCGGCCATCCTGCGCAAGCCCTAGCGCAGCCCTCGCTCCGCCGCAATTGCATTCCACGCGAAAAACCTCGAGAAGCGGCCGCGTGGAATGCAATTCCGGCGCGAGGGGGTTAGTCGAGCGCGACGCCGAGGTCGCCGGCCAACACGCGGATCATGTGCTGGACGCCGATCTCGTTGCGCCCGATGATCATGTGGTCGTGCTGGCCGTGGCGTACGCCCTCACCGCACTGCGGCAGCATGACGAAGTCCTCGTCACGCACCGCGGCGTGCACCTGGTTGTAGATCTCGTCGTAGAAGGCGCGCTGTGCGTCGTCAGTGGCCGGGTAGCGGGCCATCCAGCTGTGTCGCACCATGCACGTGGTGGGCGAGCCCGCGGGCAGGATATCGATGACCTCGACACCCACCGGGCTGTTGGCCAGGATCAGGTTCGGATAGATCCAGTAGATGACACCCATCCGCAGGATCGGGTCCCAATCCTGTGACGGATCGTCGTTGAGATCGGCAATGTTGTTGAACGGGAACCCGATTCGGTGATGGCGCCCCCACTCGTCGTAGACATGAGTGTTGGCCACGGTATTCTGGCCGATGACGCTCTGCCCGTGGACGAAGGGGAAATGATAACCCTCGGCGAAGGCTTCCAGCGCGCCCTTCCAACTGGTTTCGGATTCGAATTCGCGGTGGTCGTGATAGCCGTACCCGCTGTAGTTCCACTGATCGAGTTCGGTGGTGAAGCTGCCCAGATGGGCATCGAGGTCGATGTCGGCACCGGCCGTCAGCACCGCCCAGACGAACCCGAAGCGCTCCTCGTTGGGCAACTCGACGAGGCCGTAGCTACCGAGGTCCACGTCCGCGAAGCCCTCCCTGCCGGGAATGCGAACCAGCTTGCCGGCCGTGTCGTAATTCCATGCGTGGTACGGACATACGAATCGCCGGGCGTTTCCGCTGCCACACGCCGGCATCGCGCCGCGGTGGCGACAGTAGTTGAGGAACACGTGCGCGCGACCGTCGCCGTCGCGGGTCACCAGCAGCGAGTCCCCGAGCACCGAGCGCACCACATAGTCATGGCTGTGCGGGATCTGGGTGCTCGGCACGATCGCCAGCGGCGTGCGGCGCAGGATCGCCGACTCCTCGATCTCGGTGATCTTCGGGTCCCGGTAGTAGTGCAGCGGCACTCGAAGCACCGAGTCGGCCATGTCGGTGGTCTTCCCGTTGACCAGTGCCAGCCCGCGCTCGGTCAGGCTGCGGTCAAGCGGAGTCTGCGTCGCGCTGATAGCCATGCACCTGATCATACACACGAGGCAATACGTATGATCGGTATCCTGCCGAGGTGAGCCACGCAGAAGCCCGACCGACGTGACCCGCACCCGCGGCTGGGGCGGCGCGGCACCGGCGAGCGACGAAGAGGCCGCCGCGCGCATCCTCTCCGCCGCCAAGGCCGCCATCGACCGCGACGGCGACGTCAACATCGCCGACATCGCCCGCGCCGTGGGCGTCACCCGTCAGACCGTCTACCGGTACTTCCCCAGCACCGACGCCCTGCTGATCGCCGCCGCGATGGATTCGGCATCGGGCTTCCTCGACCACCTCGCCGAGCACCTCGCCGAGATCACCGACCCGGCGACCGCGATCGTCGAGGGCGTGGCCTACACGCTCGAGTCGCTGCCCGACGACCCGTACATGCGGCTGCTGCTGTCGCCTGAGCGCACCGGAGCGTTCAGCGCCAGCGTCACGTCCGACACCGCGCTCGCACTGTCACGCTCGATGCTGCGCAGGTACAACGTCGACTGGGCGGCAGCGGGTTTCACCGACTCCGACCTCGACGATGTCAGCGAACACATGCTGCGCACCCTGCAGTCGTTCGTCATCGATCCCGGCAGGCCGCCGCGGGTCGGGAAGGACCTCCGCGACTACCTGCACCGCTGGGACGGCGCGGCCATCGAACACCGCCGCAGCGGTCCTAGCGCGGAGTCCCGCCGCCGTCGACCATGATGACCTGCCCCGTCATATAGCTGCCGGCATCCGAGGTCAAAAGTAATGCGGCACCGACCATTTCGTCCGCAGTGGCCAGGCGTCCCATGAGCGTGCCGCCGACCATCCCGTCGATGGCCTCCTGCGGGTTCTTACGCATCATGTCGGTGTCCACCGGCCCGGGGGCCAGCGCATTGACCCGAATGTCGTGATGCACGAACTCGGCCGCCATCGACCGGGTAAACGACATCATCGCGGCCTTCATCGATGCATAGATCGACAGTATCGGCGCGAACATGAACGCGCCGACAGAGACCATGTTCAACACCGCGGCGTGCGGACTGTCCTTCAGATACGGCAGCGCCTCCTGCACCAGAAACACCGGTCCCCGCAGGTTCACCTCGAAGGACTTCGTCAGCGCCTCGACCGTCAACTGCCCCAATGGCTGGGCGATCGGGGTGGCAGCGTTGTTCACCAGGACATCCACGCCGCCGAACTCCGACACCGTGCGCGCCACGAGCGCACTGAGGTCGTCGACCTCACCGATGTGCGTCGGCACCCCGATGGCTTCGCCGCCCAGCCCCCGCAGATGCTGGGCGGCCCTCTCGCAAGAGTCGGCTTTGCGACTGGCCACCACGACCCGGGCGCCGGCCAAGATGTAGCCCTCGGCCAGCGCCAGTCCGATCCCGCGGGTGCCACCGGTGATGATGACTGTCCGGCCTGTCATGTCGAACAGCCGGTCAAACGACGTGCGGTCCACCTAGATGCAGCCGCCCACGCTGATCCGGCGGCCGACGTCGGCGCAGACGGCGACGTTGGGCAGCGGCGGCGGGATGTACACCGGCGGAGGCGGCGGTGGGGGGATGTACACCGGTGGAGGCGGCGGCGGGGGCGGCGCACCGGGTGGTGGCGGCGGAGGTGGAGGCGGGGGCGGCGGCGGATAGTCCAGCGCGTCGTTGAGTTCGTACAGCGGGTCCGAGCAGCCGGTGACGTCGACGTGGACCCCACCGACCGACCCGCAGACCTCTGCCTGCGCCGTGGCGGTCGAGCCCAGTACCGGGCTGAGCACCGCACCCACGAACAGTCCCGCTGCCGCGACGAGCCATCTCTGGCGCACTTTCACTCCTTGCTTTCGGCGGCCATCGCCGCAGACACCGCCTGATTGTGGCAGTCGTCGGGCGCTCACGGGGCTGAACTCGATCGAGGTGTCGCCGCGGCGAAGACACCCGCATTTTCGCCACCGCGACATGTCGAAATTTGCCAATCGTGCGCCCCCGCGTCCGCGTTTCGCACATCGGCACTGCACGCGGGCACTTCGACGAGGCCTCTCCGCTGTGGCCGTTTGGTAGCGGCCCTCACAGCCCTGGGCAAATTTCTCCAGCGCCCCGTGAGACGCTCCATGCCTCGTCGCAGATACTTTTGACAACATCGTCGAATCAATTAGCGAACTTCAGACCGATGTCGTACATTTCCGTCTGTAAGTACCTCGTGGGTGCCTACGGTGTGTGCTCAGATCGCAATAATGCGTGAGCTCCGAGGGGAATTGCGATCTGAGCACACACTAAATTGCGTCAGGCAGTCGGCGCATGCTGGTGAACCGCCGCGCTGCGCCGGTCACCGGGTCCTCGAATTCCATCCGGTGTGCCAGAAGCCTTAGCGGCGTAGAGAAGTCGTCTGCCTCCACGTCCAGCACACTCGGGTAGAGCGGGTCCCCGGTGATCGGTACGCACAGTGACGCCATGTGCACCCGCAGTTGATGGGTGCGCCCGGTGCGCGGAGTCAGGCGGTAGCGCCCCCCGCCGTCATGCTCGACGAGCGTCTCGGCGTTGGGCGTGCCCGGCTCCTCCACTGCCTGCAGACAGCCACGCCGCTTCACTATTCGACTGCGCACCGTCACCGGCAGCTCGAGGTCCGCGTCCACGGGCGCATGTGCCCGATACTCCTTGCGCACCAGCCCATCCGCGAACATCCGCTGGTACGCACCGCGCACTTCCCGCCGGACCGTGAACAGCAGCACCCCCGCGGTCAGCCGGTCCAGGCGGTGCGCGGGGCTCAGCTCGGGCAGATCCAGGTCGCGGCGCAGCCGAACCAGCGCGGTCTGCGCGACGTGACCGCCCCGCGGCATGGTGGCAAGGAAGTGCGGTTTGTCGACGACGACGATGTTCTCGTCCCGGTGCAGGATCGGGATGTCGAACGGCACCGTCACCTCGTCGGGCAGATCCCGATACAGATACACCAGTGAATTAGGCTGCAGCACAGTGGATGCAGTGATGACGCTGCCGTCGGCGGCCACCACTTCGCCGTTGAGAACCTTGGTGGCGGCGGCCTCGCCGAATCGGTCCGCCAACTCCACGAGCACCGCGCCGCCGCGCAGTCGGATCCGGGCCGGCCCGAGGCCGTCGCGCACCGGAAGCGGCGCCGGGCGCCTGGCCCGGCACCTGCCCCCGGCGTCACGACTCATCCGATCCCCGGCTCGCTTCGCTCCTGCCCGCCGGTCCGAATCCCCGGGTCGCTTCGCTCCTGCCCGCGGTCATGTCAGCGGCACCGGCTCGAGAATCTCCGCGCGTGCCTCCGGCGCCGCCGCCCGCAGCGCATCGGCGGATTCGTCGTCGGGCTGGGTCTGCGAGAGCACCTCCGCCTCGACGCGCGCCAGATAGGTCGCTACCTCGCGGTCGATGTCCTCGGCGCTCCAACCCAGAATGGGCGCAACAACTTCGGCGACCTCCCGGGCGCAGTCAACACCGCGGTGCGGGTACTCGATGGAGATCCGCATCCGGCGGGCCATGATGTCCTCGAGGTGAAGCGCCCCCTCGGCCGCGGCGGCATAGGCCGCTTCGACCTTGAGGTAGACCGGCGCCTCGGTGATCGGCCCCAGCAGGTCCTGATTGTCCTCCCCCAGCGCCAGCACCTCGCCGATGAGCGACCCGTAACGGTCCAGCAGATGCCGCACCCGGTACGGGTGAAGGTTGTAATGCGCGCCGACACTTTGGGTTTGGTTGACGAGGGCGAAGTACCCGTCGGCGCCCAGTAGCGGCACCTTCTCGGTGATCGACGGCGCCACCCGGGTCGGCACGAACTCGGCTGCGGCGTCGATGGCATCCTCGGCCATCACCCGGTAGGTGGTGTACTTGCCGCCTGCGATCGCCACCAGACCCGGTGCGGGCACCGCGACGGCGTGCTCACGGGACAGCTTGGAGGTCTCCTCGCTCTCCCCCGCCAGCAGCGGTCGCAGTCCTGCATATACCCCGTCGATATCGTTGTGGCTCAACGGAGTTGCCAGTACGGTGTTCACGGTCTCGAGGATGTAGTCGATGTCGGCCTTGGTGGCCGCGGGATGCGCGAGGTCGAGATTCCAGTCCGTGTCGGTGGTGCCGATGATCCAGTGGGTGCCCCACGGGATCACGAAGAGCACGGACTTCTCGGTGCGCAGGATGATCGCGACCTCGCTGACGATGCGATCCCGTGGCACCACGATGTGCACACCCTTGGACGCCCGCACCCGAAATCGGCCGCGCTGCTTGGACAATGCCTGGATCTCGTCGGTCCACACGCCCGTGGCGTTGACCACCACGTGGGCGTGGACCTCGGTGACCGTACCGTTCTCGGTGTCGCGCACCCGCACCCCGGTGACGCGATCACCTTCGCGCAGCAACGCCACCACCTGCGTCGACGTCCGCACCACCGCACCGTAGTGCGCGGCCGTACGGGCGACCGTCATCGTGTGCCTGGCGTCGTCGACAACGGTGTCGTAGTAACGGATTCCGCCGATCAACGACGAGCGCTTCAAGCCCGGCGACAGCCGCAGCGCTCCGGCCCGCGTCAGATGTTTCTGCGCCGGAACGGATTTCGAGCCGCCCAGCTGGTCGTAGAGCATGATGCCCGCCGCGATGTAGGGCCGTTCCCACCACCGATTGGTCAGCGGGAACAGGAAGGGCAACGGCTTCACCAGATGCGGCGCCAGCGTCGTCAACGACAGCTCACGCTCGTGCAGCGCCTCGCGCACCAGGCCGAATTCCAGCTGCTCCAGGTAGCGCAGGCCACCGTGGAACATCTTGCTGCTGCGACTCGAGGTCCCCGACGCGAAGTCGCGGGCCTCCACGAGCGCCACCTTGAGGCCGCGCGTCGCCGCATCGAGGGCTGCACCCGCGCCGACCACCCCGCCGCCGACCACGACGACGTCGAACTGCTCGCTGCCCAGCCGCTCCCACGCGCGGGCGCGTTGTTCGGGGCCCAGAAACGTCTGCCCGTTGCCCGGACCGGGTATCGGGTCACCCACGTTGACCGACTCCTCGTTACTCGTCAGTACGGTTGTCCGTCCCAGGTTACGTGGCCTCAGTCCAGATCGTCGTGCGCCATCAGTCGGCGGGCCGCCTCCACGATCGATCCCGACAGCGACGGATACACCGACAGCGTCTGCGCCAGGTCGGTGACCGACAGGTTGTTCTGCACCGCCAGCGCGATCGGCAGGATCAGCTCCGAGGCGATGGGGGCGACGACCACACCGCCAATCACCACGCCCGTCGCCGGCCTGCAGAAGATCTTGACGAAACCATGCCTGAGCAGCGACATCTTCGCTCTGGCGTTGGTGTTCAGCGGCAGCATGATGGTGCGGGCGGGCACACTGCCGTCATCGATCGCCGTCTGCGGGATGCCCACCGCGGCGATCTCGGGGCGGGTGAACGTCGCCGAGGCGACCGTGCGCAGCCGGATCGGCGACACCCCCTCGCCCAGCGCGTGGTACATCGCGATGCGGCCCTGCATGGCGGCCACCGACGCCAGCGGCAGCAGACCGGTGCAGTCGCCCGCGGCGTAGATGCCCGAGGCCGGGGTGCGCGACACCCGGTCGACGGGGATGTAGCCGCCGGGTTTGAGCTCGACGCCGACCCGCTCAAGGCCCAGACCTGCGGTGTTGGGCACCGATCCGACCGTCATCAGCGCGTGGCTGCCCTCGACGGTGCGGCCGTCGGCCATGGTGACCCGCACACCGCTGTCGGTCCGAGTCACCGAGTCCGCACGGGCGTTCTTCACCAGCGTGACGCCGCGCTCGGCGAAGACCTCCTCCAGCACGGCGGCGGCGTCGGAATCCTCATGCGGCAGGATCTGGTCGCGGCTGGCGACGACGGTGACCGTCACGCCGAGCTCGGTGTAGGCGTTGCAGAACTCCGCACCGGTGACGCCGGAGCCGACCACGACCAGGTGTTCGGGCAGCTCAGACAGGTCGTAAAGGTGCCGCCAGGTGAGGATGCGTTCACCGTCGGGCACCGCGCTCGGCAGCACCCGGGGGCTGGCACCGGTGGCGATCAGCACCACGTCGGCTTTCAGGATGCCGACCTTCCCGTCGGCTGTGGTGACCTTCACCCTGTGATGTGCCATACCCGAGGTGTCGTCGACGAGTTCGCCGCGGCCGCCGATGATCGTCACCCCCTGGTTGATCAGCTGGCTGCCGATGTCGGCGGACTGCGACGCCGCCAGGGTCTTGACCCGGTTGTTGATCTGGCCGAGGGAGATCTGGGCCGCGTCGATGGGGATGTCGAAGCCGAGTCCCTCGGCGCGGCGCAGCTCGGTGCGCACCCCCGTCGACGCGATCAGCGTCTTGGACGGCACGCAGTCGAAGAGCACGCAGGCCCCACCGATGCCGTCCGAGTCGATGACCGTCACCTGCGCGACGTCACGCCCCCGGGCGGCCGCCACCAGCGCCGCCTCATATCCCGCCGGCCCGCCGCCGATGATCACGATGCGCGTTACCACCGTTTCACCCTATTGCCACGCCGACGTCCGGGCGTGGAGAACCCTCGCGGATGTCGGCCTGCCGAACGCGATGCGTCTAAGCTTCTCGCGTGCCGATCTACGCCGCCTACGGCTCGAATATGCATCCCGAGCAGATGCTGGAGCGCGCACCGCACTCGCCGATGGCCGGGACGGGCTGGCTGCACGGTTGGCGTCTGACGTTCGGCGGCGCCGACATCGGCTGGGAGGGCGCGCTGGCCACCGTCGTCGAGGATCCGACGTCGAAGGTGTTCGTGGTGCTCTACGACATGACCAAGGACGACGAGGACAATCTCGATCGCTGGGAGGGTTCCGAGCTCGGCATCCACGAGAAGATCCGGTGCCGGGTGGAGCGCACGTCGTCGGACACCGACACCGACCCGGTGTTGGCGTGGCTGTACGTGGTGGACGCCTGGGAGGGCGGGATCCCGTCGGCACGCTATCTGGGGGTGATGGCCGAGGCGGCCGAAATCGCCGGTGCGCCAGCCGAATACGTGCACGATTTGCGGACCCGGCCGGCGAGCAACATCGGCCCGGGCACCTAGTCACCTCGGGCGCGGGCGAACTCCCAGGCGTCGGCGACAACCTCGTCGAGGGTGGTGTGCCGGGGTCGCCATCCCAGTTCGGCGATCGCCTTATCGCTGGAGGCGATGAGCACCGCCGGGTCACCGGGTCGGCGATCGACATCGCGGGACGGCAGGCGCAGTCCGGTCACCCGCTCGCAACAGGAGATCACCTCGCGCACCGAGAACCCGGTCCCGTTGCCCAGGTTGTAGATCCGGTGGGTGGACGGTTGTGCGCTTTCGAGCGCGAGCACATGGGCCTCGGCGAGATCGCGGATGTGGATGTAGTCACGGACCGCAGTGCCGTCGCCGGTGGGCCAGTCGGATCCGAACACCAGGATCTCTGCGCGCCGCCCGGTGGCCACCTGCAGTACCAACGGGATGAGGTGCGTTTCCACCGTGTGCCGCTCGCCGTACCCCTGATAGGCCCCGGCGACGTTGAAGTACCGCAGGCTGGTCGCCGCGAGACCGTGGGCGGCGGCGTACGACGTGATCGCATGGTCGATGGCGAGCTTGGTGGCGCCGTAGGCATTGGTGGGCCTGGTCGGTGCGTCCTCGTCGATCGGCACCGACTCGGGCTCGCCGTAGGTGGCGGCGGTCGAGGAGAACACCAGACGCGGGGTCCGCGCTGCACGCATCGCCTCCAGCAGCTGCAACGTCTTGATCACGTTGCCGTGCCAGTACAGCTCCGGTGCCGACACCGATTCCCCGACAAGGGATTTGGCGGCGCAATGCAACACCCCGTCGATTCCTTCGGCGAGCAGCGCCGGCGCCGCCTCGACCATGTCGGCTTCGACGAAGCGCGCGCCGGCAGGGACCGCGTCGCCATGTCCGGTGGACAGATCGTCGACGACCACCACGTCGTGGCCCCGCTCGAGCAGGACCTGGGTGCAGACACTTCCGACGTAGCCCGCCCCGCCGGTGACCAGTAGCCGCATGTCCGCCTTCTACCCCGTCGTCGCAGCACGAACCGACAGCAGCAACCCGGTCTGGGGATGGAGACCCGGTATCGCGACACCGACCCGTTCCAACACCGAACCCGGAAGCTCCACGCCGGAAGCCAGCCACGGTGGCGGGGCGATCGAGTGGCCCGGATCGCTGAGGCCGGGCACCACGGTGACCCGGTAGCGGAGGGCGGGGGCGAGACCGGGCAGCCGAACCCTGTCGGGCCGGTCCTCGGCGGAGCTGTCCAGGCACACGACGGCGAACAGGGCCTCGGTGCGATCCCCGGACACCGCGCCATGCACCCACAGGGACGGATCGGGCTCGGTACGCACCATCGTCCCGCTGTGGATCAGGCCCCGGTACTCCTTGTACAGGGCACCCCACCGGGTCAGCACGTCCAGTTCGCTGTCATCGAGCTCGGTGAGGTCGAGCTCCATCCCGGCATGACCGAAAAGCGCTGTCAGACAACGGAAAAGTAGCGTCGCGTGGCGTCCCGTCGTATGCGAGAAGGCGGGACCGACATGTGTGCCCATCAGTTCCGGGGGAATCAGCTGGGTGGTCCAGCGCTGCAGGCGCTGGCGCTCCAGCGGGTCGTTGGTGTCCGACGCCCACACCCGGTCGGTGTGTTCGAGAATGCCGAGGTCGACGCGCCCCCCACCGGAGGCGCACGACTCGATCTCCAGGCCGGGATGACGTGCCCGAAGCTCGTCGAGCAGCCGGTACAACGCCTCGGTCTGCCGGTGCACCCCGGCGCGGCCATCGTGATTTACCGCCGCCAGCACGTCGCGGTTGTGATCCCATTTGAGATAGCCAGGCCGCTCAGCGGCGATCACCGCCGACAGGCTCTCCAGCAGGTAGTCGTAGACCTCGGGTCTGCTGAGGTCGAGCGCGTACTCGTGGCGCCACGCCGCCGGCGTGCGCCCGGGGGACGCCAGGAGCCAGTCGGGATGCGACCGCGCCAGATCCGAGTCGGGATTGACCATTTCCGGTTCCACCCACAACCCCGGCTGCATACCGAGGGCACGGACGTGGTCGAACAGCGGCGCCAGACCCTGCGGCCACACCCCGGTGTCGACGGTCCAGTCGCCGAGTCCGGCGGTGTCGTCGCGGCGGTGGGTGAACCAGCCGTCGTCGAGCACGAACCTCTCGGCGCCGACCTTGGCGGCCGCGTCGGCCAGCCGCAGAAGTCTCGGCAGGTCGTGATCGAAGTAGACACCCTCCCAGGTGTTCACGACCAACGGCCGCGGTGACCGCGGGTGCTGGGGGCGGTCCCGCAGCCAGCGGTGCGTTGCGGTGGCCGCCCCGTCCAGACCGGTGTCGGAGTGGACGAACGACACCCACGGCGTTGTGTAGGTCTCGCCCGTGCCGAGCACCACCTCGCCCGGAGCCAGCAGTTCACCGCCGCCGATCACCCCGGAGGATTGTCCGGCGCGCTCGGGCAGCCGCTCGGCCAGGTGCTGGTGGTCCCCGCTCCAACCGACGTGCACACCCCAGACCTCGCCGTCCCGGAATCCGAAACCCGTTGCCCCGGCGAAGAGTACGAGGGTGGCGTCGTGCCCGGTGCGGCCACGGCGGGACGCCCGCAGCGTGGTGCCGTGATGGAAGGGCCTGCGCTGCGGGGTGCGCTCGCGACACCACCGCCCGCTGGTGTCGAGCAGTTCGGCCGCCGTGTCGGGCAGCGGCAGCAACGCCAGCACCGCGTCGACGGTCAACGGCTCCGCCGAGGCGTTGGTGATCCGCTGGCGCACCCGCAGCACCCCACCCGCGCCGAGTTGCAGATCCATCCACCAGTCCAGCGCGTTGCGGTCATCGGTTGCCGCGATGGCGACCTCGTGCGGCCCCGGGCGGCAGGTCACCTCGCCCCACCGGGGATAGAGCCCGCGGCCGGCGCGGTGCAGCGCCAAGCCGGGAGTGCCTTCCCACGAATCATCCTGGCCTGCAGAGACACTCAGCCAGCGCGGCTCGTCGATGCTGCTGTGCGGCACCGCAGGCACCGCTGCCGCGTGCAGCGCTTCCAGGTCGGCCTGCGACAGCGGGCCGAGGTCGGCGCCCCAGTGCAGCACCACCGGCAGTCCCGCACCGGCACCAGGACCGAGCACCAGCGACACCCCGTCGCGGCGCAGGTGGGTGAACGTCACTTGTTGGCGCCCATCGTCAGGCCCGACACGAAATGCCGCTGCAGGCCGATGAACACCAGCACCGTCGGCAATGCCACCAGCACCGACCCGGCGGCGAGCAGGTTGGTGTTGGTGAAGAAACTGCCCTGCAGATTCTGCAGCGCGGTGGTGACCGGGAGTTTGTCGCCGCTGACCATCAACGCCAGCGCCCAGAAGAAGTCGTTGTAGATCCAGGTCACCATCAGCGTCGCCAGCGCCGCCAGTGCGGGCCTGCACAACGGCATCACCACCTGCCAGTACTGGCGGAACACGCCGGCACCGTCGACCGTGGCGGCCTCGGTCAACTCCTCGGGCACTGTCTTCATGTAGTTGCTCAGCACGAACGTGCAGAAGCCCGTTTGGAAGGCGACATGGACCAGGATCAGCCCCCAGTAGCTGTCGTAGAGCGACCCCGACGAGCTCATCCAGTACGGCAGCGGGACCGAGTTGAAGAGGCGGAATAGCGGAGTCAACAGGGTCTGCTGGGGCAGCAGGTTGCCTGCCACGAACACCGCGAGCATCAGCAGGTTGAAGCGCCACGAGTAGCGCGACAGGATGAACGCCGCCATGGAACCCAGCAGCAGGATCAGGATCACCGCGGGCACGGTGATGATCAGCGAGTTGAGGAAGAAGTGCGGGATGTCGCCGACGGTCCACGCCTCGGTGTAGTTGCCGAACGTGAACCCGCCGAAGGACAGGTAGCCGTTCTTCAGCACGTAGTCGTAGTCGCGGAACGAGTTGTACACCGCCCATGCCAGCGGGAACAGCCAGATCAACGCCAGGACGGCCAGCAGCGCTGTCGTCGCGAACCGGGCCACCGCGGCACGTCCGTGGCTGGCCGCTCCCGCGGTGTTGCGTTCACCGAGGATGGCGTCGTCCGTGATCGGGGTGTCGGTCAGGGTTGCCATCAGTCCTTGCTCCTCATCACGATCCACAGGTAGGCGGCAATCATCACCAGCGAGATCACCAGCATCATCGTGGCCAGCGCCGAACCGAAACCGATCCGGCCGGCCTCGCCGACGACGTTGGCGGTGACCAGCGCCGAGATCACTTCGAGTCCGTTGCGGCCCTTGTTGATCACCCAGACCAGGTCGAAAGCCCGCAGCGCCTCGATGACGGTGATCACGACGATCAGCAGGTTGGTGGGCTTCATCAGCGGAAAGACCACCTGGAAGAAGGTGCGCACCGGCCCGGCGCCGTCCATCAGCGCGGCCTCCCGCACCGACGGGTCGATCGCCTTGAGACCCGCCAGGTACAGCAGCATGATGTAGCCCGCGTGCCGCCAGCTGGCAGCCACCATCACCGCCCAGATGTTGATGTCGGGATCGCCCAGCCAGTCGATGTTCGTGCCGAGCACCGTGTTGAGCACGCCGCCGTCTGGTGAATAGATCAACTGCCAGATGAAGCCCACCAGCGCCATCGACAGGACCACCGGAATGTAGAAGATGCTCTGGTAGATCCGGCTGCCGCGCATCCCCTTGTCCAGCAGCACGGCCAGCAGCACGCCGAGCACGGTGGGGAAGACGAACAGGAACACCAGCCACAACACGTTGTTGCGCAGCGCTTCCTGGAACGGCGGGTAGGCCTGGAAGGCGTCGACGTAGTTCTGCGCCCCGATCCATTCGATCGACGAGACGCCGCCGATGCCGTCCCATCGGGTGAACGACAGGACGACGGTGAACACCGTGGGGATCCAGACCAGGCCGATGACGAACGCCGCGGGGATGCCCAGCATCAGCCCGGCGGCCCACCGGTCGGCGCGGCTGCGCCGGATGTGCGTCGTCGGCGCGCCGAGCGGGCCGGCTTCTGCGTCGACCGACTCGAGGGGTTGCTGCAGGGTCATGAGCCGAACACCGCCTTCTTCTGCCGTTCGATGCTGCGCAGTAGCCCGTCGATGTCATTGGGGTTGCCCAGGAACTGCTGCATGGCCGGGATCATCACCACCGAGGCGAAGTCCGGTCTGGTGTCGCGGTCCAGGAACTGGGTGATCTCGGGCGAATTCTGCACCAGCGCAGCGGCTTTCTGGACCATGGGTGAGAACTGCGTGAGGTCGGCCGCGCGGTGTGCGGGAATGGCCTGCGGATCCAGTCGGGCGTAGGCCACCTGCGGATCAGCCTGCGCGAGGTACTCGAGTAGACGCTCGGAGCCGGCGCGATTGCGCGGATCGCGGCGCAGCATGAAGCCGTCCATCGGCGCCTCGACGGCGTCGGCACCCACCGCCGGGTCGTACAACGGGAACGGGAAGAAATCGAGATCGTCGCGGTCGGGGCCCTCGGGGAAGGACTGGGCGACGAACATGCCCACCACCATCATGCCGACCTCGCGGTTGAGCAGGGCCTGCTGCGCCTCGGCGACCTTGCGGCCCAGCGGTTGAGCCTGCTGGAACGGCAGCAACTCGCGAAACGCGTCGAACACCTCGTAGACGCGCCGGTCGGTCCACGCGATGTCGCCCGCGAGCAGTTGACGGTGAAAGTCCGCCCCGTTGATCCGCAGGTTCAGATAGTCCAGGGTGCCGAATGGGGGCCAGCCATCGCGCGCGCCGAAACCTATGGGCACCAATCGATCCCGTTGCATCTGCGTGCACAGCGCGATCCAGTCGTCGTGGGTGGCCGGCGGCGAGTAGCCGCGTTCGGCCCACAGCGACGGCCGGTAGAACACCGCCCACGGGTAGTAGAAGAAGGGCACCAGGAACTTGCGGCCGTCGTTGCCGGTCGAGCCCTCTTGGAAGCCTCGGTTGAAGCCCGAACCGACATCGCTCCACACGGTGTCGATCGGGTCGACGAGGCCCTTCTGCGCGAAGTAGCGCATCCGGTAGCCCGACATCCAGGTGAATACGTCGTCCGGGGTGCCCTGCAGGTAGTTGTTGACGTTCTCCTGGAACGACGTCGAGTCCACGGTGTTGATGGGCACCGACATCCCGGTGGCAGCCTCGAAACTGCGGATCACCCCGGCCAGTCCGGCCTTGGCGTTCTTGTCCGACAGTCGCGAGCCCAGGGTGACCCGGTTCGGGTCGTTGGGCGCGGCGCAGGCCGCCAGTGGCATCAGCGACAGGGCGCCCGCAGTGCCCAGTGCCGCTTTGAGAAACGTCCGCCGGCCCACGGCGCGTGGGGACGGCTGCCTCGTCATCCCTGAAGTCATCGTTGTCGTCATCGTTGCTCGTTCACAGGTCGATCACGGTCCTTCCCGGTGTCACCCCGCATCCGACCTAATCGAACAAATTCGATCAATGGACACTGCCAACGTGGTGGGGCGGGGTGTGACTTAGGCAACAAAATCACACGCACTTCGAGATGTCAACCGTCCTCAACAGCCATTACAGCGAACCAAACGTCTCAACATTTGCTGTTGGTTTATGTTTGACTTTGTCGAGAGTTGTGCCAGACTGTGACGGTGACCACAGCACACCATCGGCAGCCGCGGGCCGGTTGGCCCACCGAAGGCCTGTCCTACGGAGGCGACTACAACCCCGAACAGTGGTCCGAGGACGTCTGGCGCGAGGACGTCGACCTGATGCGCGCCGCGCGGATCAACTTCGCGACCGTCGGGGTGTTCTCCTGGGCGCGCCTGCAGCCCGAACCCGGCCGCTGGGACTTCGACTGGCTCGACCGTGTCCTGGACCTGCTGCACAACGGCGGGATCCGGGTCGACCTCGCGACCGCGACGGCCTCGCCGCCGCCGTGGCTTCCCCATCGCCACCCCGAGGTACGCCCGCTCGATGAGCGCGGATACCGCTACGCGATCGGCAGCAGGCAGACCTGGAGCCCGGCGTCGGCCACCTACCGCGAGGCCTCGCTGGAACTCGTCGAGCGCATTGCCACCCGCTACGGCGACCACCCCGCCCTGGCCCTGTGGCACGTCTCCAACGAGCTGGGTTGCCACAACTCGCGCTGCTACTCCGACGATTCCGCCGCCGCGTTCCGTCATTGGCTCACCGATCGCTACGGCGACATCGACGGTCTCAACACCGCGTGGGGCACCACCTTCTGGAGCCAGCGCTACACCAGCTTCGACGAGGTCGTTCCCCCGGCACCGAGCACCACATTCGGCAACCCGGCCCATCTGCTGGACTGGCGGCGCTACTGCTCGGATGCGCTGCTCGACCAGTTCCTCGCCGAACGCGCTGTTCTGCAACGCATTACCCCGGAGATCCCGGTGACCACGAACTTCATGGTCGGGATGCCGGGCTGGGCGCCGCTGTCGGTGATGGGCGACATGGACTACGCCGGATGGGCCGCCCGACTCGATCCCGCCCGCGACATCATCAGCACCGACCACTACCTGATCGGTGCACCCGACGGCGAGTACGCCGCGCACCACAAACTCTCGTTCGCCGCGGACCACACCCGCGGCATCGCCGGGGGCCGTCCGTGGCTGCTGATGGAACACTCACCGAGCGCGGTGAACTGGCAACCGGTGAACCGGGCCAAGATCGCGGGCCAGATGACGCGCAACTCGCTCTCGCACGTCGCGCGCGGTGCCGACGGCATCGCCTACTTCCAGTTCCGGGCCTCGCTCGCCGGAGCGGAGAAATTCCATTCCGCACTCGTGCCGCACGCCGGCACCGACAGCGCCCGGTGGCGCGAGGCGCTCGTGCTCGGTGAACACCTGCACCGGCTCGCCGAGGTTGCGGGCAGCAGCGTCGATGCACCCGTCGGCATCCTGTTCGACTGGCCGTCGCAATGGGCGTGTGAACAGGTCGGTCACCCCTCGACGTTGCTCCAGCCCGCCGATCAGGCGCTGCGGGCCCACCGGGCGTTCACGTCGTCCGGTGCGACCTGCGAGGTGATCGGCTGGCAGGGCGACCTGAGCCGCTACCGGGTGCTGGTCCTGCCTGCGGTGTACCTGTGCTCGCACGAGAATGCCGCGCGCGTCGCCGAAGCCGCCCGGTCCGGCGTCCGGGTCCTGGTCACCGCGTTCACGGGGATCGCCGACGAGAACGACCACGTCTACCCGGGCGGCTATCCCGGAGCGTTCCGCGACCTGCTCGGCATCCGCACCGAAGAGTTCTTCCCGCTCGCCGAGGGCGACGTCACCCGACTCGACGACGGCGGCCGCGCGGTCCTGTGGAGCGAAGAGCTACGCCACGGAGACGACGTCGAGGTACTGACGCGATACGCCGACGGGCACCTCGGCGGCCTCCCCGCGGTCACCCGCCGCACCGTCGGGGAAGGGGCTGCTTACTACCTGTCGACGGTGCCCGACGCCGACGCGTGGCGGGCGATGGCCGCGCGCGTGCTCACCGACGCTGCGGTGCACACCCTTCCGGTACCCGCCGGCGACGTCGAGCTGGTCCGCCGACGAGGTGCGTCCGCGGTCTGGCTGTTCGTGATGAACCACTCCCCCGACAAGGTGACCGTCCCGGTGGGCGGTCACGACCTGCTGACCGGAGAAACGGTGACCTCTCCCCTCCGCCTACCTGCAGGTGGCTGTGCCGTGCTGCGACAGGAGGTCTGACGAATATGCTTGCCCGACAACGCCAGGACGAGATACTCGCACAGGTGTCCCGCCACGGCGCGGTGAAGGTCACCGATCTCTGTGCCGCGCTTCGGGTTTCGGATATGACCATCCGCCGTGACCTGAAGGAGCTCGTCGAGCAGGGACTCGTCGAGAGGGTGCACGGCGGCGTCGCACTGCCCCGCGCCGCCAGCGTGCACGAACCGGGGTTCGACGCGAAGTCCACCCGGGAGCCGGACGCGAAGCTGGCCATCGCCCGTGCCGCCGCACGTCTGGTCCGCCCCGGCATCTGCATCGGCATCTCCGGTGGCACCACCACCCACACGTTCGCCGGTGAGTTGCTCGACGTGCCGGGCCTGACGGTGGTGACCAACTCACTGCCGGTGGCGGATCGGTTCCACGAAGGCGGCCGAGACGATCAGACGGTGTTGCTCACCGGCGGCCAGCGCACGCCGTCCATGGCGCTGGTCGGCCCGTTGACGGTGGCGACCCTGGAACGCCTGCACATGGACATGCTGTTCCTGGGCACTCACGGCATCGACCCCGAATCGGGATTGACCTGCCCCAACCTCCTTGAGGCACAGACCAATCAAGCGATGGCAGCGGCAGCGCGCCGGGTGGTCGTACTGGCCGACCACACGAAGTGGGGCATCACCGCGATCGCCAGGACACTCAAGCTGTCGGAGATCGACATGGTGGTCACCGATTCGGGTCTGGACCGCAGCGCCCGCGAGATCCTCGCCGACCGGGTCGGCGACGTCGTCGTCGCACCCGGACTCACCGCCGAAGCCGCCGTGACCGGCTCATCGCCACAGGGAGCCGGCGATGAGCACGCATGAACCCGCCGTCCGGGACGTGCCTGCCACTGTCCGCAAGACCGCCACGACGCTGGCCGACGGTCGCGAGCTGATCTACTTCGACGACTCGGAGCCCTATCTCTCCGGCGGGGACACCCGGGAGCTCACCGACACCCGCGGGCTGCCGCCCGCGTCGTCGGACGCCCAGATGCGCTTCGACGTGCTCACTGGTGAGTGGGTGGTGATCGCCGCGGAGCGGATGGATCGGACGTTCCTGCCGCCGCCGGACTCCTCGCCGCTGGCCCCGTCGAGGCCCGGGCGACCCACCGAGATCCCCGCAGGTGACTACGACGTGGTCGTCTTCGAGAATCGCTTCCCGTCGCTGTCGCGGCTCGCCGCCGGCCAGACCCTGCCCCCCGGAGTGGACGGTGAGCCCCTGTGGCCCCTGGCGCCGGGCACCGGTCGCTGCGAGGTGGTGTGCTTCACCAGCGATCCCGATGCCAGCTTCGCCGGCCTCAGCCAAAGGCGGGTACGCACCGTCATCGAGGCGTGGGCGGACCGCACGGCCGAGTTGTCCGCCATCCCCGGCGTCGAGCAGGTCTTCTGCTTCGAGAACCGCGGCCGCGAGATCGGCGTCACGCTGACCCATCCCCACGGTCAGATCTACGCCTACCCGTTCCTGCCCCCGCGCACCCAGGCGCTGGTACGCCAGGCACGCGAGCACCGGGAACGTACCGGACGAAACCTGCTCTCCGATGTGCTTGCCGCAGAGCGGCGTTCGGGCCGTCGGATCGTCATCGAGACCGAGCACTGGGTTGGCTATGTGCCCGCCGCCGCACGCTGGCCGTTGGAGGTACACCTGGCACCCCGCCGGGACGCGCCCGACCTGGCGGCCCTGACCGGTGCCGAACGCGCCGACCTGGCCGCCCCCTACCTCGACCTGCTCGGCCGAGTGGACAAGTTCTTCGAAGGCGTCGACAAGACGCCGTACATCGCGGCCTGGCACCAGGCTCCGGTGGGCGTCGACCGCCCGCTCGGACGGCTGCATCTGCAGCTTTTCTCCCTCATGCGCTCGCCCGGACGGATGAAGTTCCTGGCCGGATCGGAATCGGCCATGGGGGCGTGGGTGAACGACACCACCCCCGAGCGCATCGCCGACCGTCTCCGGGAGGTCGCACCGTGACCCGCGAGGCCGACGTGCCCGGGTGGCTCCCGCCCGTCGCCGAGGACGAACTGGCGGTGCAGACCCGGGGACTGTTCACCGACAGGTTCGGAGGACACCCCGACGGCGTCTGGGTGGCGCCGGGCCGCGTCAACCTGATCGGCGAGCACATCGACTACGTCGGCGCTCGGGTGCTGCCGTTCGCGCTGCCGTACGCCACTGCTGTCGCCCTTCGTCTGCGCGACGACGACGTCCTGCGCTGCGCGTCGTCCGGACAGCCACAGACGTGGGCGGGCACCACCGCCGACGTCGGACCGCACGCGCCCCGCGACTGGCCGGCCTACGCGGTGGGTGTGCCGTGGGCGATGGCGCGGCACGGCACCATCGGCCGGTTCCCGGGCGCGGACATCGCCGTCCACTCGTCGCTGCCCCAAGGTGCCGGCCTGTCCAGTTCGGCGGCGCTCGAAACGGCTGTCGCACTGGGCATCGCCGAACTGCTCGACGTCGCCACCGACGAGCCCGGCCGCGTCGTGCTCGCCCGCGACTGCGTGCACGCCGAGAATGTGGTGGCCGGCGCATCCACCGGCGGGATGGACCAGTCGGTGGCGCTGCGCGCCACAGCAGGTCACGCACTGCTGTTGGACTGCACCGACTCCACCGTCGAGCACATCGCACTCGACCTTGCCGTCGACGACCTCGAGCTTCTGATCATCAACACCAACGCCCCGCACCGTTTGGTCGACAGCGACTACGGCGTGCGCCGGGCACAGATCGAGCGGGTGGCCGCGCGGATGGGCCAGCATGTGCTGCGGAAATCGACCGACATCGAGGCGGTGGTGCGCTACGCCGTGGACGGCGATCCCGAACTGACACGGCTGCTGCGCCACGTGCTCACCGAGATCCGTCGCGTCGAGACGGTCGCCACGGCGCTCCGCAGCGGCGCCGTCGGCGACATCGGGGAGGAACTCAGCGCTTCCCACCGCTCGCTGCGTGACGACTATGCCGTCAGCTCAATCGAACTCGACACCGCGGTGGATGCCGCGCGGGACGCCGGAGCCCTCGGCGCCCGGATGGTGGGCGGCGGGTTCGGCGGCTCGGCGATAGCGCTGATCCCGGTGGGAACACGTACTGCCGTCGCCGAACACGTCCGTGTCGCCGCCGCCGGCCGCGGACTGCCCGGCCCCCAATTCCTCACCGGCTACCCAAAAGGGTCGGCCCACCGTGTCGGCTGAGTCGGCATCACCCACGTAGAAAGGGCACCACCCATGGCACAAGTCAGTTATCAGCAAGTGACCAAGCTCTATCCGGGCACCGACCGAGCAGCGGTCCGCAATCTCGACCTCGACATCCACGACGGCGAGTTCCTGGTCCTCGTCGGTCCGTCGGGCTGCGGCAAGTCCACCTCGCTGCGGATGCTGGCCGGCCTGGAAGACGTCGACTACGGCTCGATCCGCATCGGTGACCGCGACGTCACCGCCGTCCCGCCCAAGGAACGCGACGTGGCGATGGTGTTCCAGAACTATGCCCTGTACCCGCATATGACCGTCGCCGAGAACATGGGCTTCGCGTTGAAGATCGCCGGCATGCCGGGCAGTGACATCGCCACCCGGGTCGGCGAGGTGGCCAAGATCCTCGACCTGACCGAGTACCTGGACCGCAAGCCCAAGGCACTCTCGGGCGGCCAGCGGCAGCGAGTCGCCATGGGCCGGGCCATCGTTCGGGAACCTCAGGTGTTCCTGATGGACGAACCGCTGTCGAACCTCGACGCCAAGCTGCGGGTGCAGACCCGTACGCAGATCGCGCAATTGCAGCGTCGACTGGGCACCACCACGGTCTACGTCACCCACGACCAGGTGGAGGCGATGACGATGGGCGACCGGGTGGCGGTGCTCAAAGGCGGGCTGCTGCAGCAGTGCGCCAGCCCCAAGGAACTCTACGAGAAGCCCGTCAACAGCTTTGTCGCCGGCTTCATCGGCTCACCGGGCATGAACCTGGTGACACTCGACGTCGCCGACGGCCACGCCGGCCTTGGCGCACTGCAGATTCCGTTGGAACGCACCGTCGCCGACGCGGTCACCGACAACCGGGTGATCCTCGGCGTGCGGCCCGAGGCGTGGACGGTGTCCAACGACGGAGCACCTGTCGAGGTCGACGTCATCGAGGAGTTGGGGGCCGACGAATTCGTCTACGGCCGACTCGACGTGGGCGGGTCACACCTGCCCATCGTCGCGCGGTTCACCGGCCACCACACCCCCGCCAAGGGCGAGACGGTCCATCTGACGCCCAACGCCGACAAGCTGCACTGGTTCTCGTCGACCACAGGGCTGCGCCTGAACTGAGCCCTAGCCGGACGAAGCGTGTTCGATCAGGTTCACCAGCAGTTGCACCCCGATGCCCAGCGCACGCTCGTCGAGGTCGAATGTCGGCTGATGCAGATCCAACTGAGGCCACCGACCGTTCCACACCCCGAGCCGCGCCATCGCGCCCGGCACCTCTTCGAGGTACCAGGAGAAGTCTTCCCCGCCACCCGACTGCTGGGTGTCGGCCAGCACATCAGGGCCGATCGCCTCGATCGCGTGGGTGATGATGCGCGTGGACACCTCTTCGTTGACGACAGGCGGCACGCCGCGGCGATACTGCAGCACGTACTCGACGCCCAGCGGCGCCAGCAAGGACGAAATAGCTTCCTGCACAATAGCTTCCAGCGTCAGCCAGGCTTCGCGACTGGCCGTGCGGATGGTACCGGCGAGCGTGCCGATCTGCGGAATGGCGTTGGCGGCCACCCCGGCATTGACCGCGCCCCACACCATCACGGTGCCGAAGCGCGGGTCGATGCGGCGCGACAGAATGCCGGGCACACCGGTGATCAGCGTGCCCAGCCCGTACACCAGATCACCTGTCAGATGCGGACGCGACGTATGCCCACCGGGCGAATGCAGGGTCACCTCGATGTGGTCGGCGGCCGAGGTGATGGGGCCCGGCTTGACCGCGACCCGGCCCACCGCCAGATGCGGATCGCAGTGCAGCGCATAGATCCGTGACACCCCGGTCAGCGCGCCCGCGGCGATCGCATCGATCGCGCCGCCCGGCATCAGTTCCTCCGCGGCCTGGAACAGCAACCGGACACCGACGGGCAGTTCGGGCGCCGACGCCAGCGCCAGTCCGGCGCCCAGCAGCACCGCGGTGTGCGCGTCGTGGCCGCAGGCGTGGGCGACGTTGGGCACCACCGACGTGTACGGCGCGCCGGTCCGCTCGGCCATCGGCAGCGCGTCCATGTCGGCGCGCAGGGCCACCCGCGGCCCGTGCTCCGGGCCGAAATCACAGGTCAGGCCCGTGCCGCCGGGCAGAACCTTGGGGTTGAGACCCGCGTCGGCGAGCAACGAGGCGACGAACTGCGTGGTCGCGAACTCCTGGCGCCCCAGTTCGGGGTGGGCGTGAATGTGACGGCGCCACCCGACGAGGTCGTCGTAGTGGGCGCCCAGCCACGCGTTGGCGATCTCCGGCAGCCCCGTCACGATGCCCGCCTCCGCTGATGCTCGAGCACCCTGTCGCGCTCGCTCGGGTTCTCGGCCAGCGCAACCACGGTGCGCGCCAGCATGATCGAGCCCTCGGTCACCGCGGTGTCCGCACTGTCACTGACCGCCGCGGCGGCAAACGCCGGCTGGTGGATGGACGCGCCGCCCGCCTCGATGCCGACGATCGGGTGGATCCCCGGCATCACCTGCGTGACGTTGCCCATGTCGGTGCTGCCCAACGGCATCGACGCCTCGACGTCCTCCGGTATCGGCGTGCGCCCGAAGCGCACCATCTCGGCCCGCAGGGTCGAGGACAGCCAGGCATCGGGGAGCAATTCGGCGTAGGCGGGTGCGGTCTCGGTGACGACGTGCTCGCAGCCGGTGGCGACAGCGCCAGCCGCGAAACACCCTGTCATCCGAGATTCCAACTCGCGCAACGACTCCGAGTTCGTGGCGCGCATCGTGTAGCGCAGCTCGGTTCGCGCCGGGATGACGTTGGCTGCCTGGCCGCCGTCGGTCACGATGCCGTGCATCATCTGCCCCGGCGCCAACTGTTGGCGCAGTAGGCCGATCGCGACCTGCGTGACCGTCACCGCGTCGGCGGCGTTGATCCCGAGATAGGGGGCGACGGCGGCGTGTGATTCCCGCCCGGTGTAGCGGACCGTCGCCTCCGACAGCGCCAGCGAGCGCCCCGCGGCGATGTCGATCGGCCCCGGATGCAGCATCACGGTGGCGGCGATGTCGTCGAACACCCCGGCGTCGAGCATCAGTACCTTGCCTCCGCCCGCCTCCTCGGCGGGGGTGCCCAGCAGCACCACCGTCAGGCCCAGTTCGTCGGCGACCTCGGCCAGCGCCAGCGCAGTGCCGACGCCCGACGCGGCGATGATGTTGTGCCCGCACGCGTGCCCGATCCCGGGCAGCGCGTCGTACTCCGCGCAGATGCCGATGACCAGCGGACCGCTGCCGAACACGGCGCGAAACGCGGTGTCCAGGCCCGCCGGCGCTGTGGTGATCTCGAACCCACGCTCGGCCACCAGGGCCTGCGTCTTGGCGCAGCTGCGGTGCTCAGCGAAGGCGAGTTCGGGCTCGGCGTGAATCGAGTGGGACAGCTCGATCAGGTCGCTGCGGCGTCGACGCACTGCGTCTTCGACGCACGTCGACGCGGCGGTGGGCATGGAGGCAGTATCTCACTGCCCGTGATGCGGTCCGACCGACGCCTTAAGCTGCCCACCGTGGAAGACCCAGCAGAACCCGCGGCAGCCGCCCGGCAGGCCGCGGCAGCCCTGGCCGAACGCACCGGCGTCGACGCACACGACGTCGCCGTGGTGCTCGGATCCGGATGGGCGCCCGCGGCCGCGGCACTCGGCGACCCCGGCGCCGTCGTCCCCATGGCGGACCTGCCCGGCTTCACGCCACCCCGCGCCGAGGGGCACGGCGGCCAGGCCCTGTCGCTGCGGATCGGTGCCCATCGGGTGCTGGTGCTGCTGGGCCGGATCCACGCCTACGAGGGACACGACCTGCGCCACGTGGTGCATCCGGTGCGGACGGCCTGCGCGGCGGGCGCGCACACCGTGGTGCTGACCAACGCCGCGGGCGGCCTGCGCTCCGAATATTCGGTCGGCCAGCCCGTCCTGATCAGCGACCACCTCAACCTGACGGCACGCTCCCCGCTGGTCGGCGCCCAGTTCGTGGACCTCGTCGACGCCTACTCGCCGCGGCTGCGGGCCATCGCGCGGGAGATCGACCCGACGCTGGCCGACGGCGTTTACGCGGGCCTGCCGGGTCCGCACTACGAGACCCCGGCCGAGATCCGGATGCTGCGCACGCTGGGAGCCGATCTGGTCGGGATGTCGACGGTGCACGAGACGATCGCCGCCCGGGAGGCCGGCGCGCAGGTGCTGGGAGTTTCGTTGGTGACGAACCTGGCGGCCGGGATGACCGGGGCGCCGCTCAGCCACGACGAAGTGCTCGAGGCGGGCCGTCAGTCGGCGACCCGGATGGGCTCTCTGCTCTCTTCCGTGATCGAGCGGGTCTGATCCGGGGTCAGCTTGCGACTGGCCCACACCACGACCCGCGCCAGCAGCGGCGCCGCGAACAGCATCAGCAGGATCCGCACCACCTGGGCCGCGATGATGAACGTGACGTTGGACCCGGTCTCGACCGCGGTGGCCAGCACCGCGTACACCCCGCCGGGACTGGTCGCGAGGTAACCCTCCAGCGGACTCAGTCCGGTGACGTGCGCCAGCAGCACCCCCAGGCCCGCAGTCGCGACACCGAGGACCACGATGAGCGCGATCGCGGCGGGCAGCAGGCGGCCGACAGCGCGCAGCGAGTCACGGGTGAAGGCCAGCCCCGCCTGCCAGCCGATCAGCATGTAGCCCGCCTGCACCAGGAGCACCGGCACCGACAGACCGAAGGACAGGCCGCTGATCTCCAGCACGACCGTCAGCGCCAGGGGCCCGAGCAGTCCGGCGCCGGGCAGGCGGATCAGCCGTCCGGCGGTCGCGCCGACCAGGACCAGCGCGATCAACATGCCGAGACTGAGATACCAAGGGGCCGTGTCGGTTTGAGCGGTGGCGGTGGCGCTGTGGGTCTTGTCCGCATGGTAGATCAGCGTGACGACGACGGGCATGGACGCGGTGACCAGGCCCACCCTCAGATATTGCACGACGGCGACGACGCGGTCGTCACCGCCGAGTTCGCGGGCGATGGCCACCAGGCCGGACGCGCCGCCGGCCACCAGGGCCAGCGAACCGGTCAGCGGGGTGACGTCACGGTGCAGCCCGAGCAGGACCCCGGCGATGACGCTGAGGAGCAGCGTCGCGACGGCGATGCCGACAACGATCGGCCAGTCACCACCCAGTGAGTTGAGGGCGTCCTCGTGGACCATCGTGCCGATGTACACGCCGAGCACACCCTGGGCGGCGACACCCAGCCTCCTCGGGACGCGCTCGGGCCCGACCGACATCAGCGCCAGGACCATGCCGACGACCAGTGCGGCGAATAGTGCCGCCGAGGGGACGCCGATCAGAGTCAGCGGGACGGTGACCGCGGCCGTCGCCGCCAGCAGCCCTGCCCACCTGGGTATCTGTCGTATCCACTTCATGCTTATTCAAAGTATGCTCTTGCTAAATCATGATCGCAACACGGCTATTCTGCACGTGACCTGATATCGATACCAAGGTATAACTTGGTATATGGATTCCTCGGCCGGAACAGAGCTCCGCGAGTCGGTGATGGCGGTTGCCCGGCAGATGCGCAGGCATCGCCCCGACAACGGGCTGACCCTGAGCCAGATGCAGCTGCTCGGCGAGATCAGCCGCGCCGGTGTCACCACGCCGGCCGAACTCGGCGCCCTCATGCACGTCAAGGTCCAGTCGCTGACCGATTCGCTGAACGAGCTGGTGACCCGCGAGCTGATCGCCCGCAGGCCCGACGACACCGACCGCCGCCGCCAGCTCGTCGAGATCACTGCCGGCGGCGCAGCCCTGCTGGCGGCCGACCGCGCCGAACGCGACGAGTGGCTGCACGACACCATGCGCGACACGCTGTCGACGCTGGAGGTCGACCTGCTGATGCTGGTGGCCCCCATCCTGCGCAAGCTCGCCGACGCGGACTCGGCGCGCTGAGGCCTGTTTGCGCGCCCGATTCGCCTCTGATGGGGTGTAGCGATGGGTGAGCTGGCAGCGGCGGTGGCCGAGTGGATCGCTCACGACCCGGATCCGGACGCCGCGGCTGAACTGGCGGCCTGCAGCGAGGACGAGTTGCAGGACCGCTTCGCCCGGCCGTTGACGTTCGGCACCGCGGGGCTTCGGGGTCCGCTGCGTGCCGGGCCCAACGGGATGAACCTCGCCGTGGTGTTGTGTGCCACCTGGGCGGTGGCCAAGGTCCTCGCCGACCGGGGGCTGGCCGGGTCCGAGGTCGTCGTCGGCTACGACGCCAGGCACCGCTCCGCCGAGTTCGGCCGCGCCGTAGCCGAAGTCTTTGCCGTCCAGGGGTTTTCCGTCACGCTCATGTCCTGGCCGGTGCCCACGCCCGCCGTGGCGTACGCGGTGCGCAGCATGGGCGCCGCCACGGGCGTGCAGATCACCGCGTCGCACAACCCCGCCTCCGACAACGGCTACAAGGTGTACTTCTCCGGCGGCCTGCAGATCGTCGCCCCGACCGACCGCGACATCGAGAACGCCATCGCGATCGCCCCGCCCGCCGACGAGATCCCCAGGGCGCCCGTCGAACCCGCCGGTGCCAGCCAGGTGCGCGACTACATCGAACGGGCCGCCACCGTCCGGCGCACCGTCGGCTCCGCACGCGTCGCGCTGACCGCCATGCACGGCGTCGGCGGTGAGTTCGCCCTCGATGCGTTGGCGCTGGCCGGATTCAGCGACGTGCACGTCGTCGACAGTCAGTTTGCTCCCGACCCGGATTTCCCGACGGTGGCCTTCCCGAACCCGGAGGAGCCGGGCGCCGTGGACGAACTGCTGGCGCTGGCCGCGGGCGTCGACGCCGAGATCGCCGTCGCCCTGGATCCCGACGCCGACCGCTGCGCCGTGGGGATTCCGACCCCCTCGGGTTGGCGGATGCTGTCGGGAGACGAAACCGGTTGGCTCCTCGGCGATTACCTCCTCGCCGGCGCTGATCCCGCAACGGCCGTGGTCGCCAGCACCGTGGTGTCGTCGCGGATGCTGGCGCGCATCGCCGAGGCTTACGGCGCGCGTCACGTCGAAACGCTGACCGGGTTCAAGTGGCTGGCCCGCGCCGACGAAGGGCTCGACGGGACACTGCTGTACGCCTACGAAGAAGCTATCGGGCACTGCGTGGATCCCGTTGCGGTCCGCGACAAGGACGGCATCAGTGCGGCGGTGTTGGCGTGCGACCTCGTCGTCGCATTGCGTGCTCAGGGGCGCACGGTGCTCGACGCCCTCGACGAACTGGCCCGCCGGCACGGCGTGCACACCACCACCGCGGTCACCCGGCGCGTCGACTCCCCCGAGGCGGCGGCGGCGCTGATGGCGCGGCTGCGCTCCGCTCCACCCGATCGGCTGGCAGGCTACGCCGTCACCGTGACCGACCTGGCGCCGCACACCGATGCCCTCGTCTACTCCGGCGGAGACGACACCACGTCGGTGCGGGTGGTGACGCGCCCGTCAGGGACCGAGCCGAAGTTGAAGTCCTACATCGAGATTCGATGCTCGGGCGAGCTGGCGACTGCCCGCGCCCGTGCACAACGCATGCAGGACGCTGTCGCGGCGGCCATCGCCGAGTGGGACTAGCCGGGTCCGCGCCGCTGGGCCCGCGCCGCTGGGCCCGCGCCGAAATGGCATTCCGGCAGCGATGCTCTCGCACTTTTCCTGCTGGAATGCCATTTCGGCGGTGGTTAGCGGGGGCCGAACTGACGGTCGCCGGCGTCGCCGAGCCCCGGCACGATGTAGGCGATGTCGTTGAGTCCGGAATCGATTGTCGCCGTGAACAATCTGATCTCCGGTGCCACTTTCTCCAGTGCTGCAACACCTTCCGGTGCAACGACAACGCAGATAACAGTGACGTCGACGGCGTTGCGCTCGTAGAGCAGCTCGAGGGTGTGCACCATCGACCCCCCGGTGGCCAGCATCGGGTCCAGCACGATCACCGGCTGCGTGCTCAGGTCATCGGGTAACGACTCCAAGTAGGGAGTGGGCTGGTGGGTCTGCTCGTTTCGGGCGACACCGACGAAACCGACCTTGGCCTCCGGGATGAGCGCGTGCGCCTGATCGACCATGCCCAGCCCGGCACGCAGCACCGGAACCAGCAGCGGCGGGTTCGCCAGCTTCGTGCCTGCGGTCTCGGCCAGCGGGGTGCGCACCGACACCGTGTCGACCGCCAACTCTCGAGTGGCCTCGTAGACCAGCATCAGGGTGAGGTCCCGCAGCGCGGCCCGGAAACCCGCGTTGTCGGTGCGCTCGTCGCGCAGGGTGGTCAGCCGCGCCGCGGCCAGTGGGTGGTCGACAACGCGCACATCCATGGATCCCGACCCTAGTGGGAACCGTCCGGTGTTTCCCGGCGTCCTAAAGCTATGTTCGCGCGTTTGTCTGCAGACACCGACCTCCTCCGCGCCTACGGATCGGCCTCGTCGGCCCACTCGGCCGACCTGCAAACGGCCGCCGCACGCCTGAGTGCACTGAGTGCGCCGGCCTCGATGTTCGGCCCGGTCGGCGCCCGGTTTCTGGCGGCGCTCACCCGAGCGGTCGAGGGCGAGGCCCGTGCCGTCACCGATCTGCGCGACTCGCTCGCGGCGGCGCATCTGGCCGCGCACGACTCCGCGCAGGCCTACGAGAGCGCCGACGCGAGTGCCGGGACGCGACTGCCGGGGACCTGGTGATGCCCGGTCCGCTGGTGACGGCGTTGGCGGCGCCGATCCGGGAGATTCAGGCGCTTGTCGGCCCTGGATGGTCGGGGGATCCCGGCGCGGACCCGGTCGCGGTGCTGGCCGGGGTGAGCACCATGCTGTCCGACGTCGCGGCGGCGACCGGCAGCGCATGGAGCGCCACCGGAGCGGGATGGTCGGGCGCAGGAGCCGACGCCGCGGCAGACTTCGCCACGACGACGGCCGCGGCGATCGACGGCGCCGCCGAACGCGCGGGCAGCCTGGGCGCCACGGCCGAGGGTGCGGCCGCAGCGGTGGCGCGGGCACACCGACGCCTGCAGTCGATCGTCGACGAGTTCGAGGCCAAGGCCGCCGCGCTGGAACCCCGGCTCGACTCGCCGGGGGTCGCCGAGGAACTGCTGGCCGAGGCACGAAGGTCGCTGGCGGAGGCGGTCGCGGTTGTCGAGGAGTTGCGTGCCGAACTGGACGGGCACGCGGCCGCGTTGGACAGCCGGCCCGCGTCGCCGGCCGCTACGGTGCCCGCGGGCTACAGCGGCGCGAGCCCGACGGGCATGGGGTCGGGGCTCGGGGGCGGAGCACCCATGGGATCCGGGGGCGGCTTGGGCAGCCCGGGCGGATTCGGCTCCGGCGGTGGCTTCGGGGACCTGGCTGAACTCGTCCGCCCCGACATCGCCGAGACGCCCGACGCGGCGATGTTCGGTGACGGCGTGGCGGTGCGGTTGCCCGACGGCACGGTTGTGATGGCGCCCAACGCCGTCGCCGCCAGCGCCGTGCGGCACGCACTGACGCAGCTGGGGGTGCCCTACCAATGGGGTGGCACCAGCCCGGGCGTCGGACTGGACTGCAGTGGTCTGACGCAGTGGGCATACAGCGAAGCGGGACTGAACATTCCACGGTTGGCGCAGGAACAGGACATCGGCGCCTCCGTCGCTCCGGGCGCGTTACTGCCCGGCGATCTCGCGGTCTGGGACGGCCACGTCGCGATGGTCGTCGGCGATGGCACGATGATCGAGGCGGGTGACCCGGTGAAGCTGTCCCCGATCAGGACCGCCAACGCCGGACAGGGTTTTCAGGGTTTCTGGAGGCCGACCGCATAGTGGCACCGGCTGCGGTCCAATGTGCCGTTAAGGCGTCGCACAAGGCAGAGATGTTGCTACTCTCCGACGGCACAGTTAATTTGCTGTCGCTTAGCGAGTGACGCGATCGGGCTGGCAACGACCGAAACTTTACTGACCCTGGTTTCGCGGGGGACCTCTGGGTCGTGGAGGACGCAGACATGGGGCATGCACTGTATGTCGGCCGGGTGGGTGCGTTGGCAGTGGCGCTGGGCGTCGGGGTTGCGGTGGCCACCGGACACGGCAACCCGGCGGTGGCATGGGCCGACGACGATGCCGCTTCGCCCTCCCAGGAAACCCCCCACAGATCCTCGCAGGAGCCATCTGACACCGCCGACGACCCGTCCGACAGTCCCGCCGACACCGCTGAGCCGAGCACCGACCCCGAACCAACGGCGGAGCCGGATCCCGCGACCGGCAGCGATCCGACAGTGCCGCAGACGCAGTTCTCCGACACCGGAGACGGAGAACCGTCCGAGGTCGTCGACGACGAAACCAGATCGGACGCCACCGCGAGCCCAACAGCCCCACCGCAGCTGATCGAGACGCCCCCGATAGTGGTGCCCGCACCGCCGACGGTGACCTCTCCGCCGACCGCGGTGACCGACACCGAGACCGTTCCAACCATCGAGTCGCCACCCTCCGAGTCGTCTTCGGATGCCGACGTCGCACCCACCGCACCGGAGACCACCGGCATCCTCATCGAGGACGTCAACGATCCGAACGGCCAGGGCGACGGCCTGCGCGCCGCGCGACAGACCACACAGCAGCCCACGCCGAGGGTGGTGAGCGTCGACGACCCCACCGCAGCATCGCAGTCGCTCCTCGCTACCGCCGCGCCGGTCACTCCAACGCCCGCGCCGCTGAGACGCCAGCCAACCAATCTGATCGAAGCGCTGATCACGGCGCCGGTCGTGCTGGTCAACATCGCCGTCACCGCGATCAACACCTTGCTGACCTCAATTTTCGCGCCCGGCCCCACCACCCCGGCGCCACCGACGATGTTGTTCGTTGTGCTGGGCTGGGTGCAACGCGAACTGCGACGCTCCTTCTTCAACCAATCCCCCACCGCCGTAATCGATGACGTCACCACCGCCGAAGACACCGGCCTCACCATCGCGGTGCTGGCCAACGACACCGACGCCGACCTCGGTGACGGTGACGGTGACGTGCTTACCGTCACCGACTACACCCAACCGGCCAACGGCACCGTGGTGCTCAACCCCGCCGGCACCTTCACCTACATACCCGCGGCGAACTACACCGGCACCGACACCTTCACCTACACCGTCTCCGACGAAGCCGGCCCCTGGCACCTTCACCGCATGACTGGTCTGTTCGTCCGCGGCGGACACACCTCCACCACCACCGTCACCGTGACCGTCACCCCGGTCAACGACGACCCGATCGCCAACCCCGACACCTACACCACCGCAGAAGACACCGCCCTGACCATCTCAATTCCCAACGGCGTCAACGGAAACGACAGCGACCCCGATGACGACGCCGCCCTCACCACCGCCATCGTCACCCCACCGGGCAACGGCAGCCTCGACCTCAACCCCGACGGCACCTTCACCTACACCCCCGACGCCGACTTCCACGGCACCGACACCTTCATCTACCGCGCCTCCGACGGCACCCTCAGCGACACCGCGACCGTCACCGTCGCCGTCACCCCGGTCAACGACTCCCCGGTCGCCAACCCCGACACCTACGCCACCCCCGAAGACACCGCCCTGACCGTCTCAATTCTCAACGGCGTGCACGGAAACGACAGCGACCCCGACAACGACACCGCCCTCAGCGCCACCGTCATCGATCAACCCACCCACGGCGCGCTGATCTTCAACCCCGACGGCACCTTCACCTACACTCCCGACGCCGACTTCCACGGCACCGACACCTTCACCTACCGCGCCTCCGACGGCACCTTCACCCTCAACGCCAACTTCCGCGGCACCAACACCGTCACCTACCGCGTCGCCGACGGTCCCCTCAGCGACACCGCGACCGTGAGCATCACCGTCACCCCGGTCCCTGACGCCCCGGTCGGCAACCCCGACGCATTCACCACCGCCGAAGACACCCCGGTCACGATCACTCCGGCCCAATTGGCGGCCAACGACACCGACGGAGACGGCGACGACATCTCGGTCTACAGCACGAGCTCGGTGCTCAACGGCACGCTCGACGTCGTCGACGGCAATTTCGTCTTCACCCCGACCGCCAACTACTCGGGCACCGGCAGCTTCACCTACGGAATCCACGACGGGACCGACAGATTCGCGACCGGCACCGTCACCATCACCATTACTCCGGTCAACGACGGCCCCGTGGCCAACCCCGACGCCTACACCACCTTTGAAGACACCGCGCTCGTCGTCACCGTCCCCAACGGCGTCACCGGAAACGACAGCGACGCCGACAACAACACCGCACTGAGCGCCACCGTCATCGATCAACCCACCCACGGCGCGCTGACCCTCAACCCCGACGGCACCTTCACCTACATCCCCGACGCCAACTACACCGGCGAAGACACCTTCACCTATCGAGCGTTCGACGGCGCCGCCTTCAGCGCCATCGCCACTGCCACCATCACCGTCACCCCGAGACTGATCACCGCGATCGACGACACATACACGGCGATCACCGGAGACATCATCACCCTCACCCCCACCGCCAACGACACCACGAGCCTGGCGAGCCCGCTAGGCGACGTCACCATCCTCACCCAGCCCGCCAACGGAATCGTTTACGAGTCGTTCGGCGTCCTGAGCTATCGGTCATATAACGGCTTCCTCGGGACCGACACGTTTACCTACGTCGTCGCCGACAGCGCCGACGCGACCATCGAGTCCAGAACCGCGACAGTCACCATCAACGTCGTCCGGCCGATCACCGCGAATGACGACGCGTATACAGCGGTCAGCGGCGCGACCGTCGAACTGACCCCGGTAGTGACCGTCAACGACACCACCTTATTGAACTCACCTTTGGGCGCCATCACCATCGTGACAGGGCCGGCCGACGGCTCTCTGTTCCAGAACAACGGTGTGCTCACCTACCGGTCCTGGGACGGCTTCCTCGGGACCGACACATTCACCTACACCGTCGAAGACGCGTACTCCAACATCGATTCGAACGTCGCCACCGTCACGATCACCGTCGTTGCCTACAACCCGCTCACCGCGAATGACGACGCCTACACGATTCTCGGCCGGCCAACGGTGCTGACACCGACCGCCAACGACACCACCGATCTGTATCGGCCCTTCGCTCCTGTCACCATCGCCGATGGTCCACAGCACGGCACACTGACTCAAGCCAACGGCGTGATGACATACACGCCGACCGCCGGCTATGCCGGCACCGATACGTTCACCTACACCGTCAGTGACAGCGTCGATCCCACGAAGGTGTCAAACACCGCCACGGTGACGCTGACCGTCGTCGTCTACAACCCGATCCTCGCCAACGACGACACGTACTCGATTCCGTTCAACACGGCGACCGCCCTGGCGCCCGGCGTGACCTACAACGACACCACCGATCTGGGTAACCGACTGGGCGACGTGTCTATCGTCGACGGCCCTTCTCACGGCACCCTGAGCGCGACGGACGGCGTGCTGACCTACACGCCGAACGCAGACTATTCCGGCACCGACACTTTCACCTATGCCGTGCGCGACAGCGTCGATCCGACGAAGGTGTCGGCGCCCGGCACCGTCACGCTGACCGTCCATCCGTTCAGCCCGATCGTGGCCAGAAGCGACGTGTACACGGTGCTGACGGGCACGTTTACCAAGCTGCTTCCTTTCATCACCGCGAACGACGGCGGCAGCATCAACGGGCTCGGTCCGATCACCATCGTCACCGCCCCGTTGCACGGTTACCTCGTCCAAGAGGACGGGGTTCTGACCTACCGCGCGGGCAACGATTTCACCGGCACGGATACCTTCACCTACACCGTTTCCGACTCGTTCTACAGCGGCATCGTGTCGAATCCCGCGACGGTCACCCTGACCGTCGTCGACTCCCCGCCCGTCTACGCGGGAGAGGACAACATCACTGTCTTCACCAACGAGCCGACCGCGCTGACGCCTGAGCTGTTCTACAACGACCGATTCCCGGCCGACAATCCGCCGGGTGCGATCAATGTGCTGACCCAACCCGTCTACGGCACGCTCAGCGAGAGCAACGGCACGCTGACCTACACGCCGAACACGGATTTCAACGGCGTGGACAGCTTCATCTACACCGTGGCCGACAGCGGCGACCCGAGCATTGTGTCGCTTCCCACCCTGGTCACCCTGACGGTGACCGATGCAATCACGGCCTCCAACGACTTCTACTGGATGCCAGCGGGCCAGACGACCGAGTTCGACTCGATGTTCACGCGAAACGATGTCAACCGCACTGGCAACCCGCTGAGTGATCCGGTATTCGGACCGACCCGCGGCGGCACCATCACGAAGGTCGCCGGCAAGTATTACTACACCCCACCCGCTGGCTTCACCGGGCTCGACAGCTTCTACTACACCGTCACCGACAGCGAGAACCCAACACGCAGTGCCACTGCGTTGGTGTTCGTGACCGTGGAAGCCAACTGACTGACGGCCTCGCCATTTTCGACGATGCCCGCGGCGGTCGAGACTATTGTTCGGTCGTGGCGTGCAGAAGGCGGCGCCACCGCCATCGCGTGCCGCGCCTTCGCTCTCCGAAAGGCTCTCTATGAGCAAGAAGCCGAACATTCTCATCATCTGGGGCGATGACATCGGCCAGAGCAATCTCAGTTGCTACAGCAACGGGCTGATGGGATACCGGACGGCGAACATCGACCGCATCGCCGCCGAGGGCGCGCTGTTCACCGACTACTACGGCGAGCAGAGTTGCACCGCGGGCCGGGCAGCGTTCATCACCGGTCAGAACCCGTACCGGACCGGCCTGACGAAGGTGGGCATGCCGGGAGCGACACTCGGACTACAAGCCGAGGACCCGACCATCGCCACGGCACTCAAGGCGCAGGGTTACGCGACCGGCCAGTTCGGCAAGAACCACTTGGGTGACCGCGACGAGTTCCTGCCGACGGCGCACGGGTTCGACGAGTTCTTCGGCAATCTGTATCACCTCAACGCCGAGGAGGAGCCCGAGAATGTGGACTACCCGAAGGATCCGGAGTTTCGAAAGAAGTTCGGCCCGCGCGGCGTGCTCCACACCTGGGCAAACGGCGACGGCACCCAACGCATCGAGGACACCGGTCCGCTGACCAAGAAGCGGATGGAGACCTGCGACGACGAATTTCGCGACGCCGCAATCGACTTCATCAAACGCCAGCACGAGGCGGACACCCCGTTCTTCGTGTGGTTCAACTCGACGCACATGCACTTCCGCACCCATCCCAAGCCCGAGAGCATCGGCCGCTCGGGGCGGTGGCAGTCCGAGTACCACGACACCATGCTGGATCACGACGAGATCGTCGGTGACCTGCTGAACACCCTTGACGAGCTGGGCATCGCCGACGACACGATCGTCATGTACTCCACCGACAACGGCCCCCACATGAACAGCTGGCCGGATGCGGGCATGACACCGTTCCGCAATGAGAAGAACTCCAACTGGGAAGGCGCGTACCGGGTTCCGGCCGTCGTCCGCTGGCCGGGACACATCCCCGCGGGCCAGGTGCTCAACGGCATCGTCAGCCACAACGACTGGTTCGTCACCCTGCTCGCAGCGGCCGGAGATGCCGACATCGCCGAAAGATTGCGCGCCGGAACCGATCTCAACGGCACGACATACAAGGTTCACCTCGACGGGCACAACCAGCTCGACTACCTGACCGGTGCCGCCGATGAGAGCCCGCGTAAGCACTTCTTCTACGTGTCGGACGACGGCGACCTGACCGCGCTGCGCTTCGACAACTGGAAGATCGTCTTCATGGAGCAGCGCGCGCAGGGCACGCTGAAGATCTGGCTCGAACCCTATGTGGTGCTCCGCGGGCCCAAGCTGTTCAACCTGCGCACCGACCCGTACGAACGCGCGGACATCACGTCTAACACCTACTTCGACTGGATGCTCGATCGCGTCTTCGTGTTCACGCCGGCGCAGGCCTACGTCGCCGAGCAGCTGAAGACGCTGATCGAGTTCCCGCAGCGGCAGGAGTCGGCGAGCTTCAATCTCGAGCAGGTGATGGAGAAGCTCAAGACCGGCATCCCCGACAGCTGAGCCGTCGGGGCCTGCCCGCCCGGTGGCGGTCAGGCCTCGACGACGGCCTTGATCCGCTCCAGCGTGGTGCGCATGTCCCGCAGGTTGCGCCGCTTGCGCAGGAACATAAGAACCGACGCCACCTGCAGCAGCGGCGGCAGTGGCAACCGGAACGACTCGGTCACGTCGGTCCCATCGCCCTTGGGCTCGAACCGGTAGTGCCAGGTGTTGGCCACCCGGCCGCCTGCCAGGACGTCGAAACCGAACTCGACACCGGGCTCGCAGGCGGTGACCCGACACGTTGTCCAGTAGATGGGGCCGATCTCGTTGCGTTTGACGTGGCCGCGGAACTTCGCACCGAGAGCCGGTCCGGTGGCTCCGTCGAGCCACTCCGATTCGAAAACCTCGGGCGAGAACTTGCCGGTATTGCGGATGTCGGCGACCAGGTCCCAGATCTCGGCTGCCGGGGCCTTCATGTGAACCGTTACTGCTCCTTGCATGCGCTGATGGTAGCCGGTCGCCGGACGGAGGGCCGCTGCCCGGCGGCGGGGCGACGTCCGGCGCGACATCTGGAGCCCAAAGACTCTTGTTGCGCATCCCTGACACAGGGATTCTCAAGTGACCCAATGAATCCACGCTCAGGAGCCCGCCATGACATCGCCCACCGAAACGAACACCGCCTCTGAGAGTCCCCACAGCACCGCGAGCACCGTGCACACGGTGGTCGAGCGTGCGGCCGGTTTGTCCGACGACGTGCTCAAGTCGGTGGAAACCGGCCAGCGTGCCGCGATCGAGGCGGTACGCAAGTTTGTCGACACCGTCGATGAGGCGCTGCCCGCCAAGGATGACCACCTGTCGCGGCGGGAAACGGTGATCGACGCGGCGCTGGATATGGCCGACCGGCTCGTCACCACGCAGTACGAGTTCCTGCGCAGCGTCGTCCACAGCGCCGACCGGTCTCTGCGCACCCCGGACGATTCACCCAAGTAGCGGCTGGGGCCCCTGTGACACCGGACTAACCGAGCACGGGCCGTCGACGCTCGCGGGCCAGTGCGACCAAGGCATGTTGCATCACCGCACGCACATGGGCGTCGACGCGCCGCACGTCGGGTTCCTCGCCGAACTCGGACGCGATGTCGATCGGCGGAAGCACCTGCACCACGATCTTCGTGGGAAGCGGCACGTTGATCGGCAGCACGACGCTCAGACCGAACGGGAAACCGATGGTGACCGGCAGGATGTTGGTCCGAAACAACCTGCGTTCCAACGACGTCAGCCGAAGTGCGCTCGCCAGCCGCCTGCCTCTGGTTAGGAAGAACTGGCTCTCCTGCCCGCCGATCGACACCGCGGGCACGATGGGGACGCCCGCCTCGATCGCCGCGGTCACATAACCCGTCCGACCGCCGAAATCGATGATGTGCTCGCGTGACGTGGGTCGATAGACGTCGTAGTCGCCACCGGGAAACACTAGCACCACACCCTCAGCGGCGAGTGCCTGGGCGGCGTGCTCCGCGGTTGCCCGAATGACGCCGGTGCGCTCGAAGAAGTCGGCCACCGGTCCTCGAAAGAAGTTGTCGTGCGCGAGGGCGAACAGCGGCCGCTGGTATCCGAACGCCTGGTAGTAGTCGACCGCGATCACCGAGAGGTCGAAATTGAGCAGCCCGCCCGAGTGGTTGGCCACCATCAGGGCCCCGCCGGTCGGGATGTTCTCCAAACCCCGTACTTCAGAACGGAAGTAGCTCTTCACGATCACGCGGGTCAGGTCGACGACGCGTCGGGTCACACACGGGTCCCATCTCGCCACTGCCCCGCCCGTGCGCATCCCGACCTCGCCGGTCACGTCCTGCTCCGGTCCGGGACCCGCGGCTTCGACTGCGGCGCAACCATCCTCAGCGCCAGCAGACCGAGCGCGAGGACCGACACCGCGGGAGTGACAAACAACAGAACTCCCCACGCCAGCCCCACGCCGACCCCGCTCAAGGCTCTGACCAAAGTGAACAGCGCGACCAGCCAGCTCACGCCGCCGGACAACACCGCAACCACCAGTGCGACGACGAGCGCGCGGCCGGGGCCGTAGTGCGAACGCCCCGTCACCGCCAACACCGCCGCCGTCGGACCGAGTAGGACCACCACCCCCAGCCACGGCTGGTCCACGCCGAGTCGCATCCCCGGCACCAGCAGTAGCACCGAGATCGCCGCAGCTCCGACGATCCCCGCCACAGCAATCCCCCGCCCCTGCCAGTAAGCAGAGTGGCGGGACGTATCGCCGACTTCGAGAGATGTCACGATGCGCCTCCCTCGCGGAATGCGGCCAGCCATCGGCCGGCCTACTCCAATGGTCGCGCCTCGATGCCCGGTCACCCAGAGCAGAAGGTCCCGACATCGGCGAACTCGAACAGCGATCGGAACGCTCGTCGGCCAGGCGCCCACTCCGCTAGGCGCCGTAGTAACCCTGCCGCAGCAAGCCCGCGATCTCCTCGACCAGTGGCATGCGGGGGTTCGTGCGGTTGCTGAGATCCTCGAACGCGGTCATCGCCAGTTCGGGCAGCGCGGCCAGGAATTCATCCTCGGGCACGCCGTACTCCTTCAGTGACCGCGGCATGTCGAGCGTATCCAGCAGCTCCTCGACGGCGCGGAACAACCGCTCCCGGCTGTCCTCGGGCTCATGGCCGCCGAAGACCAATTGCCCGATTTGGGCGTACTTCTCGGGCACCACGTAGGCCGAGTATCCGGGCGCCGGCATGAACTTGCTCGGCAGGCTCGCGTTGTAGCGCAGCACATGCGGCAGGAAGATCCCGTTGGCCCGGCCGTGCGCAATGCCGAACTTCGCCCCGACGGCGTGAGCCAGCGCGTGGTTGGTGCCGACGAACGCATTCGAGAACGCCAGCCCCGCAAGCGTTGCGGCATTCGACATATCGGTCCGCGCAGAATGGTCGGCGGGATCTGCGTAGGCCCGCGGTAGCGCACCGAAGATCAGCCGCACCGCCTGGGCGCACAACGCGTCGGTATACGACGACGCGAAGATCGAGATCACCGCTTCCAGCGCATGCGTCAACGCGTCGAAGCCGGTGTCGGCGGTCAAGGTCGGCGGCATCGACGCCGTCAGCAGCGGGTCGACGATCGCGAGGTCGGGCACCAGGCTGTAGTCGACCAGCGTCTCCTTGCGACCGTCCACGGTCAACACCGCCGCCGGCGACACCTCCGACCCGGTGCCGGATGTCGTTGGGATGGCGACCAATTGGAGCCGATGGCGGTCGGTCGGGAAGTCAGCAACCCGCTTGCGCGGATCGAGGAACGGAATCGTCAGCTCCTCGAGGTTCATCTCGGGATGTTCGTAGAACAACCGCATCGCCTTCGCCGCGTCCAGCACCGATCCGCCGCCCACGGCGATCAGCACGTCGGGCTCGGCCCGCTGCAGCAGCGCAACGCCGCGGCGGATCAAGGCCTCGTCCGGTTCGGGGGTCACCTCGCTGAACACCTGGACGTGATGGGTGCGCAGCCTGCTGCGCACCTGGTCCACCACCCCGCGCTCCTCGGTCAGGGCGTCGGTCACCACCACAACCGTCTCGCAGTCGAGTTCGCGCAGGTTGTCCAGGGCGCCCTCGTTGAAGTACGTGTTCGACGGCACCCGGAACCACTGCGGCGGGGTCCGCCGGTGCGCCACGGTCTTGATGTTGAGCAGTTGGCGGTAGTTGACGTTCTCGGTGGTGCTCGACCCACCCCAGGTACCGCAACCCAGCGAGAACGTCGGCGTGAGGTTGTTGTAGATGCCGCCGAGGGCACCAACGGCGGTGGGCGCATTGACCAGAATGCGTCCCGTGCGCACCGCCAGGCTGTACCGCTCGATGACGTCGTCGTCGTTGGCGTAGATCGCCGACGTGTGGCCCAGCCCGCCGTGCTCGGTCACCAGCACGGCAGCGTCGATGCCGTGCTGGACGTCGCGGGCGCGCACCACGCCGAGCACCGGCATCAGCTTCTCGGCCACTAGCGGATGCGCGGCAAGCGCGTCCAGATCCGACGGCAACGGCGCCAACAGAATCTTCACCGTCGGCGACACCGTGAAGCCCGCGCGGGCGGCCAACTCAGAAGCCCTCTGCCCCACCGCATCCAGCGACATCTTGTCGCCGCAGCCGAACGCGAACTCCGCAATCTTGGCGGCCTCTTCGTCACTGAGTAGCCGGGCGCCCATCCGCTCGAATTCGGCGATCATCTCGTCGTAGATGACATCGTCGATGATGCATGTCTGCTCGGCCGGGCAGATCACTGACGAGTCAAAGGTTTTCGAGATCAGGATGTCGACCACGGCGCCCCGGACGTCCGCGGTCTTGTGGATGTAGATCGGCGCATTTCCCGGTCCGACGCTCACGCCGGGCTTGCCGGACGCGTTCGCCAGCGCAACGATCTTCGGCCCGCCGGTGACCCAGACGAAGTCCACCTTCGGATGCTTGAACAGATGATGCGTCACCTCGTGAGCGGCATCGGGAATGACCTGTAGCGCACCCGGCGGCATCCCGGCCGCTTCGGCGGCTTCGCGCAGGATCTCGACGCTTCGCTCGCAGCAACGCGTCGCGTACGGCGACGGCCGGAAGAGCACCGCGTTGCGGGTCTTCGCCGCGACGATCGCCTTGAACAGGACCGTGGATGTCGGGTTCGTCACCGGGGTGATCGCCAGCACCACGCCGATCGGCTCGGCGACGTAGCGAATGTTGTTCTCGATGTCCTCGTCGATGACACCCACGGACTTCTTGCCGCGCAGATAGTCGTGCAGGAATTCGGTCGCCACATAGTTCTTGACGACCTTGTCCTCGAAGACACCGAACCCGGTCTCCTCGATCGCCACGCTCGCCAACTCGGCCGCCGCCCGCAGGCCGGCGCGCACCATCGCCTCGACGATCACGTCGACCTGCTCCTGGTCGAGCTTGCGGAATTCCCGGGCTGCCTCGGCGGCCACCTCGACGATGGCGTCGACTTCGGCCGTGCGCTGCTCATCGGGTGGACTCGGGTTCGTCAGCTGATGAAGACCGACAGATTCGGTGCCGGTATGTGTCGCCGTCATGTTCCCGCCCTTGACTTCGGAGGACCGCCAAACTCACAGTCTGCGGGCTGCACATCCGGGTGACTGGAGGCGAAAGTCCTCTGCAGTCGCGCTGGAGTGCCCCTCCTGGCGCAACCGATGTTCTGCTCGGGCCGAGGACCTCAGTCGTAGAGCGCCGCGATGGCGTCGGCGGAATTCTTCACGATGACACTGCGCTTCGCCTTAAGGCTCGGCGTCAAATCACCTGCGGCAACCGACAACTCGCGGTCGAGGATGGTGAACTTCTTGATCTGCTCCCACCGGTTGAGCTGCTCGTTGAGGGTGTCGACATACCCGGAGATCAACTCCCGGGTGCTCGGGTGGCGGGCGATCTCAGGGAAGGGCAGGTTCTCCAGGCCGTTCTTGGCCGCCCAGTCGGTGATCGCATCGGTGTCGAGGCTCACCAGTCCCACGCAGTAGGGCATGGCGTCTCCGTACACGATCATCTCGCTCGCGTAGGGGCAGATCGCCTTGAAGGCCGCGGCGATCGCCGATGGCGCCACGTACTTGCCCTGCGACGTCTTGAACAGGTCCTTCTTCCGGTCGGTGATGCGCAGGAACCCGTCCTCGTCGATCGTGCCGATGTCACCGGTGTACAACCAGCCGTCCGCATCCAGCGTTTCGGCGGTGGCCTCCGGCAGGTCGTGGTAGCCGGTCATCACACCGGGGCTGCGCAGCAGGATCTCGCCGTCGTCGGCGATCTTGACCTCGGTACCGGGGAACGGCAGCCCGACGGTTCCGAATCGGTATGCGTTGGGGCGGTTGATGAATGACGCCGCGGCGGACTCCGTCATCCCGTAGCCCTCGAGCACGATGATGCCGACGGCGTCGAACCACTGCGCGATGTCGTGATTCAGCGGCGCAGCGGCGGAGACGAAGAATCGCAGCCGCCCCCCGAAGCGCTCTCGGATGGTCGAGAACACCAGCCGGTCCGCGACGGCATGCTGGATCGAGAGCAGCGGCGACAGTTTGCGGCCGGCTTCCCGGGCCTGCGAGGCTTCGACCCCCACTCCGATGGCCCAGTCGAAGATGCGCTTCTTGAGACCGCCCTCCTCAGCGATCATGCCCACGACACGGGCATGGGCCTTCTCGAAAATCCTTGGGGCCGCGGCCATGAACGTCGGATGCAGGACCGCGAGATTGTCGACGATCTTGTCGACCCGACCGTCGATCGCCGTCGGAAAGCCCACCATCAGCGGCAGCGCGAGCATCACCTTTCCGAACGCGTGGGCCAGCGGAAGCCACAGGAAGTTCAGGTCGTCGGGACCGATGATGCCGAGCGCGTCGATGGCCGCGGCGGTGTACGTCCAGGCCTGGTGTGGCAGGAGCACACCCTTCGGCCTGCCCGTGGTGCCGGAGGTGTAGATGATGCTGGCCAGGTGGTCGGGACGGATGCCGGCGACGCGCTGCTCGACGACGTCGGGAGACGTGGCGAGCAGTTGCTCGCCGCGCCTCTCGAGCTCGTCCAGGGTGATCACGAAGTCCCCGTCGCCCGCGCCGTCGATGATCACCACCTTCTCGACAGCGGGTAGCTCGGCGCGGTGTTCGAGCAACTTGTCGACCTGCGTCTGGTCCTCGGCGATGACGACGCGACTGCCCGAGTTGGCCACGATGAACGCGACGTCGCGGGCGTTGGTCGTCGGATACAAGGTGGTGGTGGCGGCGCCGGCACACAGCACCGAGAAGTCGACCAGCACCCACTCGTAGCGTGTCGACGACGCCAGCGCGACGCGATCCTCGGGGGCGATGCCCAGCGCGACCAACCCGGCGGCGATCCGCTGCACGCGGTCGCCGACCTGCTGCCAGGTGACACTCGCCCAGCCGCCGCCCTCGGGGAACCGGAACGCCTCCCGCTGCGGGGTGGCCGCGACACGGTCGAGGAACAGTTGTGCCACCGACGCCCCGTTGTCGTGGTCGGCGACGCTCTCGGTTGCGCTCAACCTCTCCATTTACCCAGCGTAGGTACCTCGGCGTGGGATTCGAGCGGAATCAGATTCTTGCTCGCGACACCGCGCCGGGACGGCGTCAGCCGCCCGGCACCCACTGGCGGGCCAGAGCTTCGACCCAGGCGCCCGCGGTGGTCGGATCAGCGGGTGGTCCGGCCACCAGCACCAACTCGTCGATGCCGACGTCGGCCAGTCTTCCGACATCGGCGGGCGCGGGATTCTGGAGCGCCACCGACAGTCGGAGATCGCTCGGATCACGCCCGGCCGAACGGCACATGCTGCGCAACGCGGACACCTTTGAGGCCGCCTCCTCGACGTCGGCGAGGTTGAAGCCGTACCAGCCGTCACCCCATGCGGCGACGCGCTTCAGCGCTGCGTCGGTGTTGCCCCCCAACACGATCGGGATCGACCGCCGCGACGGCTTCGGATTGACCCGGACCCGGTCGAAGGACACGAATTCGCCCGCGTAGGAGGCGATGTCGTCGCGCCAGAGGCAGCGCATCGCGGCGACGTACTCCACCGTGCGCTGCGCGCGCCGCGGAAAGGGCACCCCGAGGGCGTCGAACTCATCTTTCGACCAGCCGATCCCGACGCCGAGCGACAGTCGGCCCCCGCTCAGGGCGTCCAGTGACGCAGCCTGTTTGGCGGTGATCACCGGGTTGTGCTCCGGAAGGAGCAAGACGCCGGTGGCCAGCCCGATGCGGGTGGTCGCCGCCGCGGCGAAACTCAGCGCGATCAGCGGATCCAACCAGTCGGCGTCCGCCGGCACCGCGATCCGGCCATCGCCGGTGTACGGGTAGCGCGAGACCGATTCGTCGACCATCACCACGTGCTCGCCCGCCCACAACGTCGCGAAGCCGCACCGGTCCGCCGCCGCGGCGACGGCGTCGATCACGCCGCGCTGGGCACCGGCGCCGATGCCGAGGCAGTGCAATCCGAGGCTGGGCACCCGGCAATCTTGGCAGACTTGACCCGTTACCTGCGGCGACGTGCCGATTACTGATGTGCGCCTGCCTAACCGTGCGCGGGGTGACACCGTGCGCCCGTCGTCAGGTGTCCCGTCCGGACGTCCGACGACGATGGTTAGGCTGTGCCGCATGGCTGCTGACATCGTGCCTATCCGGCTCAGGCTGACCAAGGGCGACGTGTACACCTTGTGGGCGCCGCGGTGGCGCGCCGACGGTGACGAGTGGGAGGCCTTCCTCGGCAAGGACGAGGACCTCTACGTCTTCGAATCCGTCGCCGACCTGGTCGCCTTCGTGCGGACCAACACCGACAACGACATCGCCGACCATCCGGCGTGGGAGAAGCTGACCGAGGCCAACGCCCACCGGTTGGACCCCTCCGAGGAGCACACGCACGACCTGGCCGGCTTCGAGGAACTGCTCGCCGAGAAGCCCACCGACGACAGCGTGGACCAGTTGCACGGCGCGCTGGCCGTCGTGTCGTCGATCGGGACGGTCTGCGAGTTGCCGTCGGTCACCAAGTTCTTCAACGGCAACCCGGTGCTCGGGACCGTCGGCGGCGGGGCGGAGGCGTTCAGCGGCCGTGCCGGGAAGAAGCGCTGGGCCGAGATCGAGAAGATCATCGCGCGCGGCTGGGACAAGGTGATCGATGCGATCGACGAGATCATCACCACCCCTGACGTCGACAGCGCTGCCGTGGCGAAGGCCCAGGCCGAGCTCGACGAGGACGCACCCGAACCCGACGAGGACGACGTGGTGATCGACGACATCGTCGACACCGAGGAGGAGTCCGACGAACTGGCCGCGGTCGCCGAGACCAAGGTGCTCGGCGGCGACGAGGACTTCTGGGCGCGCGTCGGCATCGACCCGGTCCGGATGATGACCCGCAGCGGCAACTTCTTCACGCTGCGCTGCTACCTGGAGGATCGTCCCATCTTCCTGGGCCGCAACGGCCGTATCAGCGTGTTTCCGTCCGAGCGCGCGCTGGCGCGGTACCTCGCCGACGAGCACGACCACGACCTGTCCGACCTGGCCACCTACGACGACATCCGGACGGCCGCCACGGACGGCTCGCTGCGCGTCGACGTCACCGACGACAACGTCTACGTGCTGACCGACATCGTCGACGACCTGGCCGAAGGCCCCGACGCGCTGGACCGCGATCAGCTGGCGCTGGCCGTGGAACTGCTGCAGGACATCGGCGACTACTCCGAAGACCCCAGCGTGGACGCCAAGCTCGCCACTGACGCGCCGCTGGGACGTCTGATCGGCTGCGTGCTCGAACCCGGTTCCGTCAGCCGGCCGAGCGCGCCCTTCACCGACGCCGTCGCGCAGTGGGAGTCCCTGGAGACGTTCGTGGAGTCCCGCCTGCGCGAGGAGTGAGTGCGAGCTCGCGGGAGAACGGAACAGCTAGCCGACGAGCACGGCGTAGCGCGGCTTGATCACCTCGTCGATCAGCTCCAACCGCTCACGGAACGAGATGAACGACGACTTCATCGCGTTGATGGTGAACCGCTCCAGATCGCTCCAGCCGTAGCCGAAGGCCTCGACGAGACGCAGCATCTCCTGGCTCATCGTGGTGTCGCTCATCAACCGGTTGTCGGTGTTGACCGTCACCCGGAAGCGCAGTCGCGCCAGCAGGGCGAACGGGTGCTCGGCGATACTGGCGACGGCCCCGGTCTGCACGTTCGAGCTGGGACACAGCTCCAACGGGATCCGCTTGTCCCGCAACAGCGACGCCAGCCGGCCCAGCGTCGCGTCGTCGTCGGAATGGACCTCGATGTCGTCGACGATCCGCACGCCGTGCCCGAGCCGGTCGGCGCCGCAGAACGCGATCGCCTCGTGGATGGACGGCAGGCCGAACGCCTCGCCCGCATGAATGGTGAAGCGCGCGTTGTTGTTCCGCATGTACTCGAAGGCATCCAGGTGCCGCGACGGCGGGTAACCGGCCTCCGCGCCCGCGATGTCGAAGCCGACGACGCCCTTGTCGCGGAACCGGATGGCCAGTTCGGCGATCTCCAGCGAGCGGGCCGCGTGCCGCATCGCGGTGACCAGGCAGCGCACCACGATCGTCTTGCCGGCGGCCCCCGCGGCCTTCTCGCCGTCGACGAACCCGGCGAGCACCGCGTCGACGACGGCGTCCAGCGACAACCCGCCGTCGATGTGCAGCTCGGGCGCGAACCGGACCTCGGCGTAGACGACGTTGTCCGCGGCCAGGTCCTCGACGCATTCGAAGGCCACCCGGTGCAAAGCCTCGGGTGTCTGCATGACGCCGACGGTGTGCGCGAACGGCTCCAGGTAGCGCACCAGCGACCCGCTGTGTGCCGCCGTCCGGAAGAAGTTCGCCAGCGAGTCCACGTCGTGGGCGGGCAGCTCGTCGTAGCCGTTCTGTTCGGCGAGATCGAGCACCGTCGCGGGTCGCAGACCGCCATCGAGGTGGTCGTGCAGCAGCGCCTTGGGTGCCTGCCGGATGTTCTCCAGGGTCAACGGTGTGGTCACGGAACCATCCGATCGATGATGAGCGGCCGAGGGGCCGGTGAGTGATCCCCGACACTCCACGCGCCGTCGAGTTCGGCCAGCGCCGCCCCGAACCGGTCCGGGGTGTCGGTGTAGAGGGTGAACAACGCTTCGCCCGCCGCGACGGGCTCGCCGGGCCTGCGGTGGATGCGCATCCCGGCGCCGAACTGGACACGCTGACCCGGCTCGGAGCGGCCCGCTCCGAGGCGCCACACCGCCAGCCCCACCGCCATCGCGTCGATATCGCCCATCGTGCCACCGCGCGGTGCCGTCACGGTCTCCTCATGCGCACCGACGGGTAACGCGTCGGCGAACAGACACGTCACGTCTCCCCCCTGGGCGGCCACCAGCTCCCGGAACCGGTCCATCGCGGACCCGTCGCGCAGGGTCTGCGCCGGGTCCACCCCGTCGACGCCGGCGGCATCGAGCATCTCGCGTGCCAACGCCAACGTCAGCTCCACGACGTCGTCGGGTCCGCCGCCCTCGAGCACCTCCAGCGACTCGACCACCTCGATGGCGTTACCGACGGTGCGTCCCAACGGCACTTCCATATCGGTGAGCAACGCGCGGGTGAGCAACCCGTACTCCGTCCCCAGATCGACCATCGTGCGCGCCAACTGCCGCGACTCGGCCTCGGTGGCCAGGAAGGCACCCGAACCGACCTTGCAGTCCAGCACCAGCGCGTGGGTGCCTTCGGCGATCTTCTTGCTCATCACCGAGCTGGCGATCAGTGGCAGTGACTCGGTGGTGCCGGTGACGTCACGCAACGCGTAAATCTTGCGGTCGGCCGGTGCGAGCTCGCCGGCGGCGAAGATCGCCGCGCCGAGGTCACAGAGTTGCTGGCGGATCTGGGTTTTGGTGATCTCGGCGGTGAATCCGGGAATGGACTCCAATTTGTCCAGGGTGCCGCCGGTATGGCCGAGACCACGCCCCGCCGCCTGCGGTACCGCGCCGCCGCAGGCCATGACGACGGGCACCAGCGGGATCGTGATCTTGTCCCCGACACCGCCGGTGGAGTGTTTGTCGACCAACGCCAACGGCTTGCCGCCGCGACGCAGATCACCAAAGTCGAGCCGCTCCCCCGAATCGACCATCGCGGCGGTCCATCGGGCGATCTCGGCGGTGGTCATGCCGCGCAGGAAGATCGCCATCAACAGTGCCGACATCTGCGCGTCGGCGACGCGGCCGTGGGTGTAGGCGTCGATCACCCAGTCGATGGCGTCGTCGGACAGGACGCCGCCGTCACGCTTGGTCCGGATGACCGACGGAGCATCGAGATGCGACATGGGCTCGGGTGCGTCGAATGTGAACTGTGTCACGGCGTTTCCTCGACGGGGCGCCTGGCGCGGGCCAGATCGTCGGGGCCGAACGCGTCGGGTAGCAGCTCGCGCAGCGGCTTCGGGCCCTGCGGGTGGTCGATGAGCAGCTCCGGTCCGCCATGCTCCAGCAGCACCTGACGGCAGCGACCGCACGGCATCAGCACCTCGCCGTCGGGGCCCACGCAGGACAGCGCGACCAGCCTTCCGCCGCCGCCGGAATGTAGGGCGCAGACCACCGCGCACTCGGCGCAGAGACCTAGGCCATATGAGACATTCTCCACATTGCATCCGGCCACCATCCGGTGATCGTCCACCAGGGCGGCCGCACCGACCCGGAACGTCGAATACGGCGCGTAGGCATTGGCCGAAGCATCTATTGCTTTGCGGCGCAACATGTTCCAGTCAACATCAGCAGCCATGCCGCGCCACCCCAACCGAATCTGAATCCATTCCGATATCCGTCCCGTGACCCGAGATCCCCGACAGACACCTCTGACTTTCGCCTGACATTTGCGGCATATCACCCCACGCTAGTTCGTTCAACAGTACAAAGGGGATTAGAGTCGCCCCGAGGTTTGGGGCCCCGGTAGCAGGGCCGAACCCCAGGCGTCCACCAATGCCGTTGGAGGGTCACATGAGTACCACCACAACAGCTGATGCCGGCATCCCGGCACCGCGATCGCGGCCCACGCGACGACGCACGTTCTACCGCGGCGATCCGGGCATGTGGTCATGGGTGCTGCACCGCATCAGCGGCGCGACCATCTTCTTCTTTCTCTTCGTGCACGTGCTGGACACCGCGCTGGTGCGGGTGAGCCCACAGGCCTACAACGAGATCATCGAGACCTACAAGACGCCGCTCATCGGCATGATGGAGATCGGCCTCGTCGCCGCGGTTCTCTACCACGCCCTCAACGGGGTCCGGATCATCCTGATCGACTTCTGGTCCAAGGGTCCGCGCTACCAACGCCAGATGCTCTGGGTGGTGGCCGGTGTGTTCATCACCGTCTTCATCGCCGCGCTCGGCGTCATCGGCATGCACATGGCGGAGCGGTTCCTGTGAGCGCGCCGGCGGGCAGGAGCGCGGCCGGCGGGTCAGGTCGCGGCCGGGCCGAGAACCCGTACGACCACATCAGCGACCGCGGCGGCCCCGCGCCGGTGCTGCAGCGCAGCTACGACCGGCCCGCGAGCCTGGACAACCCGCGCGCGCCCCGTCGTTCCGGCGGGATGCCCAACTTCGAGAAGTACACCTGGCTGTTCATGCGGTTCTCCGGCATCGTGCTGGTATTTCTGGCGCTGGGCCACCTGTTCATCATGTTGATCTGGGAAGACGGTGTGTACCGCATCGACTTCAACTACGTCGCGGAGCGCTGGTCCTCGCCGTTCTGGCAGACCTGGGACCTGCTGCTGCTGTGGCTGGCTCAACTGCACGGTGGCAATGGGATGCGCACGATCATCGCCGACTACACCCGCAAGGACTCCACGAAGTTCTGGCTCAACACCCTGCTGGCGCTGTCGATGGCGTTCACGCTGGTGCTGGGCACCTATGTGTTGCTGACCTTCGACGCGACGATCAGCTGAATCGGGAGCAATAGATGATCCAGGAACATCGCTACGACGTCGTCATCGTCGGGGCAGGCGGCGCAGGGATGCGCGCGGCCGTCGAGGCCGGCCCACGCGCCCGCACCGCGGTGCTGACCAAGCTCTACCCCACGCGCAGCCACACCGGCGCAGCCCAGGGCGGCATGTGCGCGGCACTGGCCAACGTCGAGGAAGACAACTGGGAGTGGCACACCTTCGACACCGTCAAGGGCGGTGACTACCTGGCCGACCAGGACGCCGTCGAGATCATGGCCAAGGAGGCCATCGACGCGGTGCTCGACCTCGAGAAGATGGGGATGCCGTTCAACCGCACCCCCGAGGGCCGCATCGACCAGCGCCGGTTCGGCGGGCACACCCGCGACCACGGCAAGGCCCCGGTGCGACGCGCCTGCTACGCCGCCGACCGCACCGGACACATGATCCTGCAGACGCTGTACCAGAACTGCGTCAAGCACGACGTCGAGTTCTTCAACGAGTTCTACGCCCTCGACATCGCACTGACCCAGACCTCGTCGGGCCCGGTGGCCACCGGCGTCATCGCCTACGAGCTGGCTACCGGGGACATCCATGTGTTCCATGCGAAGTCGATCGTCTTCGCCACCGGCGGGTCCGGCCGGATGTACAAGACCACCTCCAACGCCCACACGCTGACCGGTGACGGCCTGGGCATCATCTTCCGCAAGGGACTTCCCTTGGAGGACATGGAGTTTCATCAGTTCCACCCGACAGGACTGGCGGGTCTGGGCATCCTGATCTCCGAAGCGGTGCGCGGCGAAGGCGGTCGACTGCTCAACGGCGAGGGCGAGCGCTTCATGGAGCGCTACGCGCCGACGATCGTCGACTTGGCGCCCCGCGACATCGTGGCCCGCTCGATGGTGCTCGAGGTGCTCGAGGGCCGCGGCGCCGGCCCCAACAAGGACTACGTCTACATCGACGTGCGACACCTCGGCGCCGACGTCCTCGAGGCCAAGCTGCCCGACATCACCGAGTTCGCCCGCACCTACCTCGGTGTCGATCCCGTCACCGAACTCGTCCCCGTCTACCCGACGTGTCACTACGTGATGGGCGGCATCCCGACGACCATCAACGGCCAGGTGCTCTCGGACAACACCACCGTCATCCCCGGCCTATATGCCGCCGGCGAATGCGCGTGCGTGTCGGTGCACGGCGCCAACCGCCTGGGCACCAACTCGCTGCTCGACATCAACGTCTTCGGTCGTCGCGCGGGCATCGCCGCCGCGAACTACGCGCTGGGCCACGACTTCGTCGACCTGCCCGCCAAGCCTGCCGACATGGTGGTCGGCTGGGTCGGCGACATCCTCTCCGACCACGGCAATGAACGCGTCGCCGACATCCGCGGTGCGCTGCAGCAGTCGATGGACAACAACGCCGCGGTGTTCCGGACCGAGGAAACGCTGAAGCAGGCAATGACGGACATCCACGCGCTGAAGGAGCGGTACTCGCGAATCACCGTGCAGGACAAGGGTAAGCGCTACAACAGCGATCTACTCGAGGCGATCGAGCTGGGCTTCCTGCTGGAGCTCGCCGAGGTCACCGTGGCCGGGGCGCTGAACCGCAAGGAGTCCCGCGGTGGGCACGCCCGCGAGGACTACCCGAACCGCGACGACACCAACTACATGCGGCACACGATGGCCTACAAGCAAGGTGACGCGCTTCTGAGTAACATCCGGTTGGACTACAAGCCGGTGGTCCAGACGCGGTACGAACCGATGGAACGGAAGTACTGATGACGACGTTCGTCGAGCCCTCGACCAAAGATCCCGCACTGCCGCCCGTGCCCGAGGGTGCGGTGATGGTGACGTTGAAGATCGCGCGGTTCAACCCCGAGGACCCCGACGGCGCCGGGTTCCAGAGCTTCCGCGTGCCGTGCCTGCCGTCGGATCGGCTGCTCAACCTGCTGCACTACGTCAAGTGGTACCTCGACGGCACCCTGACGTTCCGGCGATCCTGCGCCCACGGTGTGTGCGGGTCGGACGCGATGCGCATCAACGGCGTCAACCGGTTGGCGTGCAAGGTGCTCATGCGCGACATGCTGCCCAAAAAGGCGTCCAAGCAGCTCACGATCACGATCGAGCCGATCCGCGGCCTGCCGGTGGAGAAGGACCTGATCGTGGACATGGAGCCGTTCTTCGACGCCTACCGCGCGATCAAGCCGTACCTGATCACCACCGGCAACCAGCCGACCCGTGAGCGGATCCAGAGCCAGACCGACCGGGCCCGCTACGACGACACCACCAAGTGCATCCTGTGCGCGTGCTGCACCACCAGCTGCCCGGTCTATTGGAGCGAGGGCTCGTACTTCGGCCCTGCCGCGATCGTCAACGCCCACCGGTTCATCTTCGATTCGCGTGACGAGGGTGCCGCCGAGCGGCTCGACATCCTCAACGACGTCGACGGGGTGTGGCGCTGCCGCACCACGTTCAACTGCACCGAGTCCTGCCCGCGCGGCATCCAGGTGACCCAGGCGATCCAGGAGGTTAAGCGCGCGCTGATGTTCGCGCGCTGACCCTCGGCCCGTTGCTGCCGGAATTGCATTCCACGCGGGATTTCTCGAGTGCGGACCACATGGAATGCAATTCCGGCGGCTGACGGGATGGCGACTGATTCCTGGCCGCCGAGGGACTAAAGTCACTAATTCCGTTGTCGCCGCGCGCTTTAGCCACCGTATCCGTACCGTCCCAACGGTCTGAATACGGAGCGGAGAAACCATGAGCAAGGGTGAGATCGTCGTCGGATCGCCCGCAGGCACCGTCGACAGCAAGGGCTTGAAGGGCGGCGCGCTGGGACTGGTGTCCAGCGTCGTCGTCGGGATGGCCTCGACAGCCCCGGCCTACAGCCTGGCGGCGACCCTGGGCCTCATCGTCGCCAGCGGCGGCAGCCTGCTTGCCGGCGAAAAGGCACCGGCGATCGTTCTGCTCGCGTTCATCCCGATGTACCTGATCGCCGTCGCGTACCAGGAGCTGAACAAAGCCGAACCGGACTGCGGCACCACCTTCACCTGGGCGTCGCGCGCCTTCGGCCCGGTCGTCGGCTGGCTCGGCGGCTGGGGCATCATCGCCGCCGACGTCATCGTGATGGCGAACCTGGCTCAGATCGCCGGCGCCTACTCCTTTACGTTCGTCGGCGACCTCGGCTGGACGTCGGTCGCCGACCTGGCCGACAGCACGGTGTGGGCGACGGCAGCGGGTGTGGTGTGGATCATCGTGATGACCTACATCTGCTACCGCGGCATCGAGGTCTCGGCGCGGCTGCAGTACTTCCTGCTCGGCTTCGAGGTCATCATCCTGGTGATCATCTCGGTCTACGCGCTGATCAAGGTCTACGCCAACACCGCCGAGAGCTACTCGATGCACCCGTCGCTGGCCTGGTTCTGGCCTGCCGGTTTGGATTTCGGCACCGTCATCGCCCCCGCGATCCTGACGACGATCTTCATCTACTGGGGCTGGGATACCGCGGTCGCGTGCAACGAGGAGTGCGACGATCCGGGGACGACTCCGGGCCGGGCCGCCGTGCTGTCCACGTTCCTGCTGCTGGCCACCTACGCCCTCGTGACCGTCGCGGCAATCGCCTTCGCGGGCACCGGATCCGAGGGCATCGGCCTGAGCAACCCGGACAATTCCGGGGACGTATTCGCCTCGATCGGACCCGCCCTGTTCGGCGACAGCGTCCTCGGCCACATCGGGCTGCTGCTGCTGTCGGCGACGATCCTGACCTCGGCGTCGGCGTCGACCCAGACGACCATCCTGCCCACCGCGCGCACCACGCTGTCGATGGGCGTGTACCGGGCGCTGCCGGAGTCGTTCGCGAAGATCCACCGCCGGTACCTGACCCCGACCACGTCCACGATCGTCATGGGCGTTGCATCCATCGCGTTCTACCTGCTGTTCACCGTCATCAGCACCAACCTGCTGACGGCGCTGATCGGCTCGGTCGGCCTGATGATCGCCTTCTATTACGGGCTCACCGGGTTCGCCTGCGTCTGGTACTACCGCAAGACCTTCACCTCGTCGACGCGCAACTTCTTCATGCGCTTCCTGGTCCCCCTGCTCGGTGGGGTCATCCTGCTGGTCATCTTCATCTACGGCCTGCTGCAGTACGCGAAGGCGGACTGGCTCACCGACGACGACGGCAACAACGTCACGATCTTCGGCTTCGGGGCCGTGGCCGTCGTCGGTATCGGCGCGATGGTGTTGGGGCTGGTCGTGATGGCAGTGTGCTGGATCACCGCACCGGGCTTCTTCCAGGGCCGCACCCTGCCCCGCAGGGCGGACCTGCTGCTGGTGCCCGCGGTCAATGCGGCGCCGAGCTTCGGCCTGCCGGACTCCGGCGACATGCCGACGGTGATCTCACCCGACCTGTCGAATCTGCCCCCTGGCGAGGTGGCCATCGACCCGCTGACGGGTGAGGAATTCACCACAAGGACGTGAACCCTCTCAGCGCCGAAATGGCATTCCGGCAGAGCCTTACTCGATCTTTTCCTGCTGGAATGCCATTCCGACGGAGAGGGTGTGTCACCCCGCGGGGTTCCTGGCGTGGGTCACGCGGTCGACGACGCGGGCCAGTCCGGCGAACCCAGGCGCTGTGGCCATATCGGCGGCCACGCGCGTGCTCGCCTCGCGGTAGCGCGGCTCGTTGAGCACGTCGCGAATCGCGCGGCGCAACGCGCGCGGTGTCGGTCGCTCACTTCTGATGCGTCGCCCCACGCCGGACCACGCCACCCGCGCTCCGACCTCTGGTTTGTCTTCCTTGCCACCGGTGGCGACGATCGGCACGCCGTAGCGCAGTGCGTACTGGACGCCACCGTATCCACCGTTGGTGACGAAAACTGCTGTGCGCGGCAGTAATTCGTCGTAGGGCAGAAAAGTCGCCGCGCGCGCATTCGGCGGCAGCGGTGGCAGCGTGTCCACCGGGCGCCCGCCGGTGGTCACGACGACGAGCACGTCGTCGTCGGCCAATCCACGAAGCGTCGGAGCGATGACCTGCTCGTAGTCGACGTTGGCGACCGTTCCCTGGGTCACGTGGACGACGGGGCGCGACCCGTCGAGCTCAGACCACCACTCCGGCAGCGGGGCCTGCGAGCCGGTCGCCGACAGGGGCCCCGCGAAGTGGAGTTCGGAAGGCGCATCGGAACGCGGGTACTCGAACGACGGGACGCTGAACTGGACGAGCGCATCGGCTCGGCGGTTCCAGTCGGTGAGCGCATACGCCATCGGTGTGCCATGCACCTCTGCGAAAAGGTCGTCAGCGACCTGCTGGGGTCGCCGGACGACCCGGCTATTCAGAGCAGCCAACGCCGCGTTGCGTGGACGGTTGAGGAATCGGATCGGACGAAGCCCCATGCCGAACGGGGCGGTGTCGGCACTGTCGATGCACAGCGGGAGGACGCCGCACACGATGACCGTTGGACGCACCGCACGCGGGTGCTCGAGCAGTAGTGCGGCGCCCGTGAACGCGGGCTCGACGAGCACGACGTCGGCGGGTCTGGCCCCATGAGCAGCAACGATCGCGTCGTACTGGCTCCTGGCCGGCCGCACGAAGACATGTTCGACATCGAAGGCGATCGCCTTCACGCCCTTGAGCCGGGCACGCTCGGGAAAGCTGTCGAAAAGCGACTCGTCGTAGTCGGCGTCGGCAGGCAGCGGCACGTGCACCGCACCCGTCGCGGCGATCTTGTCAGCGAAGCGTGCGCCGGTGATGAAGCGGACATCGTCGCCGCGTTTGACGAAATTCGCCGCGACAGACAGCAGCGGTGTCACGTGGCCGTGCGCCGGGATGCTCGCAATGATGATGGACGTCATGGCAACCCCCTTACTTGCTGTCATGTAGTATTCATTACTGTGACACCCAAGTCAATATCCGAGAAGGCGCCGCGCGCGTACCGGTCCGAACTGCGTCAGCAGCAGGCGGAGGCCACCCGGACCCGGATCCTCGAAGCGGCGGCAGACCTGTTCGCAGCGGACGGCTACGCACGGACCACGCTCGCGAAAATCGCTGCGGCAGCTGGCGTTTCCGCAGAGACCGTTCAGGGACAGGGCCCCAAGGCCGCGCTTATGATCGCCGCGATCGAGCATGCCGCCTTCGGTGTGGCCGGTGACCAGAACGTCTTGGATCTGAGTTACGGCCACACACTGCTGGCTATCGACGACCCCGAACAGGCTCTGGACTTCGCCGCCTCCGCGCAGACCGAGGTGCACGAACGGACCGCGCCACTGGCCTTGGCGCTCATCGGCGGTGCCGGCGCGGACCCTGAATTGAATCGCTACTGGAACGACCTGACCGCCGGTGTCACTCGGCAGTTCCGGCGGGTGCTGGGGACGTTCCGTGACAAAGGGTGGCTACGCGTGGATGTGCCGTTCGATGAGCTCGTCGAGACGGCCGCGGTGCTCTGCAGCGTCGAGACCTACCTACGGATGACCCACCGCGACGACTGGAGCGCCGACGCGTACCGACGATGGTGCCGACGGATGCTGTCCGAGACGGTGTTCGCACGCTGATTCCCCTCAGAACTTTCCGGGTGAGGGCGTGCCGAATGCAAACGGGGCGAAAATCACAGACGCCGGGAGAGGACGCCTGGAGAAAGTCGCACCCGACGCGACCGCCGCCGCCCTGGCCGTCATCGCCTGGTGTGGGCTGCGCCTCACCAGCCCCGGCGGGCTGCGGCCGTATGCGAACGACGCGTACCCATACTCCTGCGCCGGAATTGCATTCCGGCAGAGCCTTACTCGATCTTTTCCTGCTGGAATGCAATTCCGGCGGCGTGGGGGGGGTCGTCGGGGGCTTCGTCGTCGGTGTCGGATGAGTCGTCGGTGTCGGTGGCCGGAGCTGGTGGGTTCTCGCCGGCGCGCAGGCCCACCTGTTCGCTGTAGTACCGGATGATCACCGCCGCCGCGGCAGCCACCGGCACGGCCAGGAACGCGCCGATGACGCCAAATGTGGACGCGCCCAATGTCACTGCCAGCAAGACGATCACCGCATGGAGTTTCATCGACTTGGACTGCAGCCACGGCTGCAGGACGTTGCCCTCCAGCTGCTGCACGGCCAGGATGATGCCCAGCACGATGAGCGCATTCACCGGCCCGTTGGCGACCAACGCGATCAGCACGGCCAGACCGCCGGCGACGAACGCGCCGACGATCGGGACGAAGCCGCCGATGAACGTGATGATCGCGAGCGCATAGGCCAAGGGCACCCCGAGAACCACCAGGCCGATGCCGATGAGGACCGCGTCCACGAAGCTGACCAGCGCCTGAGTCCGGATGAACCCTCCGAGAGTGGACCACACGCGCTGGAGTACTTCCGCCACGTGCGGCGCCCCGGGCATCCCGACCGCGCGGCGCATCCACGGGACGAAGCCCGGGCCATCCTTGAGCAGGAAGAACGTCACGACGATGACGGTGAACAGGGTGACCAGCGCCGACGTCGCCGCCCCCACACCGGTGAACAGACCCGAGGCGATCTGCGCGCTACTCGAGTTCAGGGTGTCGTTGATGGCCGTGACGGCCGAATTCAGTTGCTTGTCACTGACATTGAGCGGTGGACCGTCAAGCCAGTCCCGCACCTGGACGACACCGGCCGTCGCCTGCTCCGCCAATTCGGTGGCCTGATCGATGATGGCCGGCGCCACCGCAGCGATCACCCCTCCGATGACGCCGACGGCGACCAGAAGAATCGACAGGGCCGCTGCGGCCGGGGGCAGACCTTTGTCCCGTAACCATCGAACCGGTGGCCACAACACCGTGGACACGATCACCGCCAGCACCACCGGCAGCACGATCACCCAGGTCTTGCCCACCACCCACGCGAGAACCCACAGCGCAGCGGCCACCGCAACAAGCTGCACCGCCACCGTCGCACTCGATCGGAGATGGGCGCCGTAGACCGAACCCCGACGGGGAACCGCCATCGTCTTATCTTCCACCCGCCCTCTCTACCCATCGGGCGGTCAGTTGAACGGATTGGCCGCGATTCGGGTGTCGTTGGTCACGGTGAGCGTGATCAACTGCGCCGAAATGGCATTCCAGCAGGCCCTCACTCGAACAAATTCTGCTGGAATGCCATTTCGGCGGACATCACAGGCGGCGCGACAGGAAGTCCAGGATCAGCGCCGTCACCTCGGCGCCCCTGCTCTCCAGCAGGAAATGTCCGCCCTCGAGCAGGTGGATCTCGGGGTCGACAGCATCCTCGGCGTAGGCGCGTGCGCCGTCGGGCCCGAAGAACGGGTCACCGTCACCCCACACCGCCAGCACAGGGACCTCGCTGGCCCGCAGGTAGTCGTGCAGCGCGGGATAGAGCTTCGGGTTGGTGGCGTAGTCCAGGAAGAGCTTGAGCTGGATGGCGTCGTTCCCGGGCCGCGAGAGCAGCGCGAAGTCGTGATGCCAGGTGTCGGGGCTGACCAGGCTCTCGTCGGGAACCCCCGCCAGGTACTGGAACCTGGTCGTGTCGAAGGTGAGGATCTGCCGCAGCGCCGCCTCGGTCTCGGGCGTCTGTTCACGCTGGTACTCCCATGCCGGCGCCCATCCGTCGGCGACGAAGCCGGCGTCGTAGCCGTTTCCGTTCTGGGTGATGATCGCGGTGATGGCCTGCGGATCGCGCAATGCCAGGCGCCAGCCAACCGGGGCGCCGTAGTCCTGGACGTAGATCGCATACCTCGACACCCCGAGTTGGCCCAGTAGCTGGGCGGTGAGGTCTGCCAGGGCGTCGAAGGTGTAGTCGAACTCGTCGACCGAGGGGGCGTCGGAGTATCCGAAGCCGAGGTAGTCCGGTGCGATCACCCGGTAGGTGGTGCCCAGTTCGGGGATCAGGTTGCGGAACATGAACGAGCTCGTCGGGAACCCGTGCAGCAGCACGATGACCGGGGCGTCCGCCGGGCCCGCCTCGCGGTAGAAGATCTGCCGCCCGGCCACGGTCGCGTGGCGATGGTGCACCTCAGTCATGACTAACTCCTAAAAATAGTTTTCACGGTTAGTTCGATTGAACCCGGGTGCGTGTAACCTGTCAATAGACTTTTGGAGGTTAGTCATGGATCTGTATGCGACGACGCCGTCCGATGAGGCGTTCCTGCTCGACCTGCTCAACACCACGCCCGTCCTGGACGGTGTCCCCACCGACGCCCTGGCCGACCTCCCTTCTGCCACGCCGTGGCTGACGGACCATGCCGTCCCTGCCACCACGGCGGAATGGACCGCGCTCGTGGGCGCCCGCTCGGTGTTGCAGGCCATCGTTCGGGGCGAGCAATCACCGTCGGGACTGCAGCCCGTGCTCGACGGAGTGCGGCTCCGTCCCGCCGCGGGTGGCGACGGACTCGACTGGGAGCTCACGGCCGACGGCGCGCTGGGCGCCGCAAGGGCCGTGATCGCATGGGACGGGCTGCGCCTCACCAGCCCCGGCCGACTGCGGCCCTGCGCCAACACCGAGTGCCACCTGTTCCTGATCGACCGCAGCAAGCCCAACTCCGCACGGTGGTGCTCAATGGCCATGTGCGGCAACCGAATGAAGGCCCGCCGCCACTACCGCCGGGTGCGCTCCGGCGAGGACTAGCGCAGACGCTGTTCGACGAGCGTGGCGCCGCGAGCCACCCCGCCCGTCGCGGCGAACCCCTCGGCCACCGCGGCGGCCCCGGCCGACATCGTCATCGCCGTCTGAATGGCCCGCCGCAACCGGGGCGCGCTGAGCCGGCGCCCCGGCAGACGGGTGCCGCAGCGCGCGACCTCCACCCGGCGGGCGACCTCGAACTGGTCACGGCCGAAAGGCACGACACAGACCGGGATTCCGCGACTCAGCGCCTTCTGGGTGACCCCCATCCCACCGTGGGTGACCACGCAGACCGCGCGATCGAGCACCAACGAGTGCGGAACGAAGCGCGCCAGCGTGACGCCCGGCCGCGGGGACTCGGGGACGCTACCGCAGGCCGGACTGGTGGCCACGACGTGCACCGGAACCCCATCGAGTGCCTCGATCGCGGCGTTCACCAGGGCGTCGTCGGCCTGTCGCACCGACGATGTCGTCACCAGCACGATGGGGACGTCGATGTCGTCGAGCCACGACGGACAGCCGCGTGGCGGGGGGTCGAAATCGGCAGGACCGATCAGCTCGACCGCGGAACCCCAGTCCGTGTGCGGGTATTCGAACGGCTTGCCGGTGGCGACCAGCACGGCGGGTGCCCGGCGAAACAACTCGTCGGCCGTGCGCACCGCGGGCAGTCCCAGAGAAGCGCGCACCGGTGCCATTCCGGCGCGCAGCGGGCGGTCGAACAGGATCTTGGTGACGCCGCCTATCCCCAGGTCACGCACCCAGCCCAGCGGGCCGCGCCGCGGTGTCACCCCGGCGCCGAACGGCGGTGACCCGGGCGACCGCAGATACGGGATGAACGGCGAGAGCACCACCCAGGGGCGCGACTGCGTCTCGGCGACCGACATCGCGCCCCAGCAGTTGGCGTCGACGATGACGATGTCGGGATCGACGTCGCGCAACGCCCGGTTGACGTCAGCCACTTCCAGCGCGGCTCGAGCGGTGAGCACCCGGACGGTGCTGCCCACCGATCGCAGCACGCTGGAGGTGGTCCAGTCGTCGCTTTGCAACTCCTCGATGCGAGGATCGACAGCCTGTGCCCCGAACCCCCGTTCCCGGCACAGGTCGATGCCCGAGGCCAGCGTGCGGATGTGGATGTCGTGGCCGCGGGCGGCCAGTTCGTCCAGCAGCGCACAAAACGGGAACAGGTGCCCGATCGCCGGAGAGGTGTAGGCCAGAACTACGGCCACCGCGCACCTCCCCGCCTCACGACCGGACCGATCCGAGCCCGCGGCGGCGACGAATCCCCCTCATGAATGTCGCCAGTCCTGAGCAGGTGGTGCTTCTCGACGACGCCGGCCGAACCATCGGTTCGGCTCTCAAGTCCGACGTCCACCACGCCGCCACGCCCCTGCATCTCGCGTTCTCCTGCTATCTCTTCGACGACCGGGACAGGGTGCTGCTGACCCGGCGCGCTCTGCACAAAAAGACATTCCCAGGTATCTGGACCAACTCGTGCTGCGGGCATCCCGCACCCGATGAGTCGCCGAGCGAGGCGGTGAAGCGCCGGGTTCGCGAGGAACTCGGTGTCGAAATCGCCGAATTGCGCTGCGTGCTGCCCGATTTCCGCTACCATGCGGTCGCCGCGGACGGTGTGGTGGAAAACGAGGTGTGCCCAGTCTACTGCGGGCGCGCCGTCGGCCCGGTGAGGGCTGACGCCGACGAGGTCATGGACTACGCCTGGGTGCCGTGGGCCCACCTGCACACTGCCGTGCGCCTCCCATGGGCGATCAGCCCCTGGGCGGCTGAACAAGTTCCGTTGCTCGAGGCTGCGGGGATCGGACAACGCGGCTAGCACCTCGGGGCGTCGCCAGCCGACGCAACAGCGCCGACCGACCGTAATTGGGCACTGTCTGCAGCGCATGCCCTTTCAGCCCGAACAGGCCGAGTAGTTCGTTGGCCGCCGTCCAGCCGGTGGTCGCCGCGCGTTCCATCAACGCGACCGGTAAGTCGATGCGAATACCGTCGCCCGCCAGTACCACCCGCGGGTCCGGGGTCCGCACGGTGGGCCGGTCGGCGAAATCACCCGGGGCGAAGCGGGGGCAGTCGTCGCGGCGCAGCAATCGCTGATCGACGATCCTGGCACCCACCGTCTCCGGATACAGCTCGTGCATCCGGGCGACCAGCCCGGTGAACACGTCCTCGTCGCTGTCACGCACCGAGTACGCGTGCAGCTCGATCACCGAACCGCCAGTGCGGGCGCTCCATTCGGCTGCCTGCTGTTCGTAGCGCTCGAGCACGCTGATGTTGTCCAGCGGCTCCCGTCCACCGGTCCCGACGAACGCGTCGCGATCGGCACGCACCGGACGGTCCAGCCACAACCGCAGCACCACGAACGGCGACGCGGTGCCCATGGCCGCGACCCTGGCGCGCCAGTCGCCTTCACCCAGACCCGGCGACGCGGCCACCAGGCGGCGTAGCCCGTCGACATGGGTGGCCAGCACCGCGGCATCGGCCGTGAACACCGGGCCCGCGGCGGTCCCTACCGAGACTCCGTCGGCGCCGACCTCGACGGCCTGCACCTCGACGCCGGTGTGGAACCGCACGCCTAGACCCTCCAGGTAGGTCCGCAGCGGATTCCACAGCGCCACATCGAAGTTCGCGTTCGCGACGTCGAAGATCAGACCTTCGCTGGAGCCCAGGAAGTAGATGTGGAACATCGTGACGAGCTCCCCCGCCGACAGCGCCTCCGGCCGCGCGAAGAAGCTGCGGGCGAACACCTCGAAGGCCAGATGGCGCGCAGCATCGGGAAAGTTGATGTCGCGCAAAAACGTTGCGGCATCGCGTTCGTCGAGCAGGTCGTAGGTCTGCGGCACCGACACCGTGGCCAGCGGTGCCGCGGCCTTCGCGTCCAGGCGGATCAGATCGCGGAACCGAAAGGTCGGGCTGCGCAGCGCGAACGCCAACGCGTTCAACGGCGGGGTGGCCGTTAAACCCCGGAAGGTATCGTGGCGCCCGGCCGCGTCGATCAACGGATAGTCCTGCACCGCCGTCAGGGCCGACAGGGTCGGGTCAGCGCGCCGGAGCAGGGCCCGCAGGTTGTAGTACTGCCGGAAGAACGCGTGAAAGCCGCGATTCATCGCGGCAGGCGAGCCGTCGGCCAGGGTGTCCGGCCAGCCACCGACCCGGCCGCCCAGATGGTCGCACTGTTCGACGACGTCGACGGCCACGCCGCGCTCGGCCAGTCCCGCCGCGGCGGCCAGACCAGCGATGCCGGCGCCCACGACGACGACGCGCGGCGGCTGTTCACCCGGGGCGACACCGCTGCGTCCGGGACGGCCGGGCAGCGTCTGTCTGCGGCGGTCGGAACCGTCGGCGCTCATCGTCCGCGCGCGAAACACATTGGCGGCCTGAGGTACACCGTCACCCATTGACATGTCGCAGCCGGTAACCCCACGCCTTCGCGAGACCCGTGGCGGCCACCGCCAGCCGTCGGGGCTTGCCCACCGTCGCGCGGCGCCCGAAGATCTCGAAGTCGAGGGTCTCGATGCGCGCCAGAATCTCCGAGTACAGCGTCAGCGCCGCCGCCACACACGGCCGCGAGATCGGCGCCAGTACCTCGATACCGGGCCGGGCCTGGTCGTAGATCGACCGGGCGATCGCGTGCTGCTCGGCCAGCGCCCGGCGCACCCGGTCGTCGGTGCGCCGGTGTGTCTGGCACCAGGTGAGCAGGTCACGGTCGACGCCGTGGGCGGCGAGCTCGTCGGCCGGCAGGTACACCCGACCGCGGCTCAGATCCTCGTCGACGTCGCGAATGAAATTCGTCAGCTGGAACGCCTTACCGAGCGCAGCCGCGTACGGCGCCGCCTCCTCGCGGGGGCCGACGGTGCCCAGGACGGGCAGCAGCTGCAACCCGATCACCTCGGCCGAGCCGTACATGTAACGGTCCAGGGACGGCCGGTCTGGATAGTCGGTGACCGTGAGGTCCATCCGCATCGAGTTCAGGAAGTCGTCGAACAGGTCCCACGCGATGTCGTACGTGCGCGCGGTGTGCACCACTGCGGCCAGTGACGGATCATCGTCACACGGTTGGTTCCCGACGAGGCTGTTGAACAGCCGGGTCGACAACCGCTGCAGCTGTCGGCCGCGCTGCTCGACGCCGCGGTCGTCGTCGAAGTCGTCGAGGATGTCGTCGGCGCCGCGCGCGAAACCGTAGAGCGCGTGCACCGCCGGGCGCTGGCACGGAGCCAGCAGCCGGGTCGCCAGGAAGAACGTCTTGCCGTGTTGGGCGTTGACGGTCCGGCAGTGCCGGTACGCGTCACGAAGCAACGGCTCGCGGACCCCGGCAGCGTCGAGCTCTGAGCTGATCATGGCTGCTTTACCTCCGAATCCGTACGGCGAGTGGCGATTCCGGTGACCCGGTCGGCAGCCAGCCGGCCGGAGATGATCGCGGTCGGAACTCCCACCCCGGGCACGGTCGAGGATCCCGCCAGCACCACATTGTCGACACCGCGCACGGTGTTGGCCGGCCGGAACGGTCCGGTCTGGGCGAAGGTGTGGGCGAGCGCGAACGGAGTGCCGGCCGCCATTCCCTGACGGGCCCAGTCGGCGGGGGTCACCACGTGCAGCACCTCGGCGTCCTCGGCGACGCCGGGCATTCGGGTGCGCACCTTGGCCAGCATCTGCTCGACGTAACCCGGTGCAGCGTCGTCCCAGTTCACGGTGCCGACCTCGGTATTGGGTGCCGGCGCCAGCACATAGAGCAGATCACGGCCGGCCGGCGCGAGAGACGGATCGCCTGCGGTGGGACGGGTCACCAACAGCGACGGATCGCCCATCACCTGGCCGTTGTCGATGATGTCGCGGAACGTCTGCGACCAGGCGTCACCGAACAGGATCGTGTGGTGGCCGGCGCTCTCCCCCACGGCCGCACAACCGATGTGGGCGACGACCGCCGACGGCGCGGCCCGCAGGTTCATCGGCCGACGCGGCGTGCGGCCCAGCATCCGGTAGGTGTCGGGCAGCTCGGTGGTCAGCACCACGGCGTCGGCGGGTACCCGGCCTCCGTCGGTGGTCCGTACCCCGGTGACCCGGGAGCCGCTAAACTCCAGATCGGAAACTGTTGCCCCGTAGACGAATTCGACACCAGCGCCGGCCGCGGCGGCGGCCATTGCATCCGGCAGCGCCCTCATCCCGCCACGCGGGAAGTACACGCCGGCGACCGTGTCCATGTAGGCGATCACCGCGTAGACCGCGAGCGCGCTCTGTGGCGGCACCCCGGCGTAGAGCGCCTGGAACGTGAACACCCGCAACAGTCGCTCGTCGTTGAGGAACCGCCGCACCATCGGTTCCCAACGGCGGAACCCGCCGAGGGCGACCAGCCTGGCCAACTGCGGTGTCAGCAGCGACAACGGCGAGTCGAAGTTGGCGCCGATGAAGCCGTCGAACTCGGTGCGGTACAGCTTGGTCAACCAGTCGCGAAGCCGCAGGTAGCCGTCGGCTTCCTGACCCCCGGCGAACCGCTCGATCTCGGCCGCCATGGCAGCGGCCTCGGTGTGCACGGCCAGCGCACTGCCGTCGGCGAACTCGGCCCGGTAGGCCGGATGCACGGGATCGAGCACCAGGTGGTCGGCCATCGACTCCCCCACCGCGGCGAACGCGTCCTCGATGATGTCGGGCATCGTCAACACGGTGGGCCCGGTGTCCAGCCGGTACCCAGCGAGGTCGGCGCGCCCGACCCGACCCCCGGGATGCTCACCGCGTTCCAGCACGGTGACCGCCCGCCCTCGGCCGGCCAGTTGCAGCGCCGCGGACAGGCCGGACAACCCGGCACCGACGACGACGACCCGATCGGTTCGACCGCTCACGGTGCGCATCAGGAGGCCCGATCCGTGCAGGCGACGGCCATGTCGGCCAGTGCAGCGCGCGGCGCATCCGGAATGATTGCGGAATCGAGGATCGCCAGTGCCCGGCGGCACCGCTCGGCGATCAACTCCTCAATCCATTGCACCGCACCGCTGGCGACGATCAGGTTGCGCCAGCGGTCGACCGCTGCGGCGTCGATCTCGGGGATGCTCATCAGTTCCGAGAGCTGGCGGCGCAGCGCAGGGTCGGCCAGTTCATAGGCGGCGACGATGACGCTCGTGGCCTTGTGCGCCTCCATGTCGGTGCGCGCGAGTTTACCTGTGAGCGAAGGAGATCCGAACACCCCCAGCACGTCGTCGCGCAGCTGGAACGCTTCGCCGATGGCCACGCCGTAGCCGGACAGCGCATCGATGACGTCGCCGGGACAATCCGCCATCGCGGCGCCGATTTCGAGCGGGCGGCGCACGGTGTAGTTGCCCGATTTGCGGCGCAGCACGTCGAGAACCTGGTCGAGGTTCGGGAAGCTCTGCGAGCTGTTGACGAGATCGGCGAACTGGCCGACCGCCAGTTCGGTGCGCATGGTGTCGTAGCGCGGCCACACCCGGGCCAACGCGGCGGCGCCGACACCGCTGCGCCGCAGCATCTGCTCGGCCCACACCAGACACAGATCGCCGAGAAGGATTGCCGCCGACTCACCGAAGCGGTCCGCGGAGCCGGCCAGGCCGCGGGCGCGGTGCCACTGAGCGAACGCGACGTGCGCGGCGGGCCTGGCGCGGCGCAACGGTGAGCCGTCCATGACGTCGTCCTGGATCAGCGCGAAAGCGTGCAGCAGTTCCAGGCTCGCCGACGCACGCAGCGCCGCGTAGTCCTCGTCGGCGCCGCACAGCCACCCCAGGTACATGAAGGTGGAGCGCACGTACTTGCCGCCGTCGAGGAAGTTGATCAGCACCTCGTCGGCGACGTCGACGTGGGCGGCGGCGAGCCGTTCCACGCACTCGTCGTGCACGAAGTCGCTCAGATGGCGGCGTAGCGCCGACCGGACGTCGTCGCGCCAGGGCGACACTGCGGCTGCGCGGCCGCGCGGACGTTCCTCGGGCGCAGCCAGGCGCACCCCATTTCGGTCACCGTTGCTCAACTGCACGTTCCTTCTGGTTGTGTGATCGGTCCGCGACAACTCCGTCGTCCAACGATTCGGAGCCGCGGCCGGACCAGATTGGCTCGGACGTCAATTGATTTTCGCGGAGGCCGAAACGGCCGTGCAGCCGAGCCAGCGGCGCCGGTGCCCACCAGTTCCACCGGCCCATCAGACGCATGAACGCCGGCAGCAGCACCATCCTGACCAGCGTGGCGTCGATCAGGACCGCCAGTGTCAGCCCGAGACCGAACATCCGCATGAACGACACCTGGGCGGCGATCAGCGCACCGAACGAGATCGACATGATGAGCGCGGCCGCGGTGACCACCCGCCCGGTGCGGGCCAACCCCAGGGCGACGCTCTCGTCGTTGTCGGCCCGGGTGCGGCCACTGGCCAGCCAGAACTCGCGGATACGCGCGATGAGGAAGACCTCGTAATCCATCGACAGGCCGAACGCGATGCAGAACAACAGCACCGGCATGTTCGCCACCAGCGTGCCGGTCGGGGTCGTGCCGAAGCCACCCAGATGCCCATCCTGGAAGATCCACACCAGCGCGCCGAACGTGGCCGTCAGCGACAGCGAGTTCAGAACCAGCGCTTTGAGGGGCAGCAGAATGCTGCCGGTCAGAAGGAACAGCAGCACGAGGGTGATCACCGCGATCACGCCGAGCACCACCGGCAGCCGCGCCGTGATCGCAGCCACGCTGTCCCGGTTCACCTTGGCCATGCCGGTGAGCAGGACCTCGCGCTCACCCGGCCCGGCGATGTCGCCCAGGCGGTCGAGCTGGTCCTCCGAGGCCGCCGAGAACAACGGCGCCGTGCTGCCGACCGTCAGATACGCCGCGCCCTCTGCGACTGCGGAGGGACCCACCGGCGGACCCACGTTGCGGCCGTCGACGAAGGTGCCGGTCGGCACGCTGACCGCCGAGACGTCGGGCACCCGCGACGCGTCAGCGGCGTACCGCTCGAGGTCCTGGGCGGTCACACCCGCGGCGTCGGGCACCACGACGGTCACGGCTGCCTCGGCGCTATCGGTGAACTGGCTGCGCAGCAGGTCACCGACCTGATGGGCCGACGCAGACTGCGGCAGCACCCGGTCATCGGGGAAGCCCCAGGCCACCCCGAGGAACGGCAACCCGAGCGCCAGCAACGCCACGGTGCCCGCCACCGCGACCGCGACCGCTCGGCGCATCACGAACCTCGTCGACCGGTACCAGAACGTCTGCTCGACCGTGCGGGTCGCGCGGTGGCGGCCGCGGCGCATCAGGTTCCGGACGTCCAGCGCATCCAGTCGGGAGCCCAACAACACGATCGCCGCGGGCGTCACGACGACGGCCGCCGTCGCGCACAACGCCACGGTGGCGACCCCGGCGTAGGCAAACGACTTCAGGAAGTACATCGGAAACAGCACCATCGCCGCCATCGACAGCGCCACCGTCAGCGCCGAGAACAGCACGGTGCGACCCGCCGTCGCCATCGTGGTGAACAGGGCATCGTCGCGGTCGGCGCCGCCGGCGATCTCGTCGCGGTATCTGCTGATGATCAACAGCGTGTAGTCGATGGCGAGCGCAAGCCCCAGGGCGGTGGTGAGGTTCAGCGCGAAGATCGACACGTCGGTCACCGTCGCGACCGCCCTCAGCACCGACATCGAGCCCACGATCGCCAGCGCTCCCACGGCGATCGGCAGCAGCGCCGCCAGCAAGCCCTTGAACACCCACACCAGCACCAGGAAGCTGAGCGGAACCGCGATCGCCTCCATCACCAGCACGTCGCGCTGAGTCTGAGAGTTGATCTGCGAGAACACCATCGCCGAACCTCCGGCGAGCACCGTGACGCCGTCGTGGTCGGGCAACACCGTGGCGTTGATGTCGTCGACGAGTTCCTGAGCCAGCCGCGGCGCGGTGTCCTCACCCCCGGCGAGCTCGGCCACGATCAGGCCGGACCTGCCGTCTTCGCTGAGCAGCGTGGCGGCACCCGATGGCGGTGACGTCCACGGGGACAGCACGCTGACGACCTGCGGGTGATTCTCGATCCGGTCGACGATCTGCGCCCCGGCGGCGCGCGCAGTCGGTGTATCTGCACCCTGCGGGTCGGTGACGGTGAACAGCAACTGCAGTTCGCCCCGCTCGAACGTGTCGGTGAGGATGCGGGTACCGCGGGCGGACTCCGACGTCGGGTCCTGGAAGCCGCCGGCGACGAGGCTGTCGACCGCCGGCACGGCGAAAATCGACGCAGCGACCATCACCAGCGCCGCAATGCCGATGATGCGCCGCGGCGCGGCGATAGCCCACGACGCGATTCGATGCAGCAGGGCGACGTCCTCGGCTCGGCTGTCCGCTGAGTGCGGCTGGTCAAATTGCAGCCTGCGTCAATTTGTCCCCCGCGTGCCAGCCGGGACGCTGTTCGTCAGCGACGCGTCACGGATAGATGGCGACGTGACGTTAGGCGGGGTTCAGTGGAGAAGCAGTGAACTTGTCGGGGTTGGCGATGTCCCAGATCGCACAGACCACACCGTCGCGCACCGTCAGCGCCTGGATGTGGGGTTGGATCTCCGGCCACTGACCCCCGGTGTCCATCCGCTCGTTGTAGAGCCCCAGCTCTCCGTTGACCAGTGCCGGGCGCCCCGCTTCCCACAGCCTCGGACCGTATCGCCGCCCCAACCCGATGAGGAACCGCGCGACCTTGTCGGCACCGTGGATGGTGCGGGCCGCCGTCGGTGCGCGACGATTCGAGTCGCCGGTGAACGTCACGTCCGGATGCAGGACCGCGACGACGGCCTCGACATCGCCAGTTGCCATGGCCGCCATTAGCTTTGCGACGACCTCGTCGTGCTCGGCGGCGGGCGGAGGAGCGTCGGAGACCGCGCGGCGCGCCCGTGAGGCCAGCTGGCGAGCCGAGGCAGGCGTCGACCCCAGAACATCGGCGATCTCGTCGAACGGCACCCCGAACCCGTCGTGCAGCACAAACGCCACCCGCTGATCCGGCGTCAACCGCTCCAGAACCACCATCGCAGCGAACCGGGCATCCTCGCTGGCCACCACCGACGCCAGCGGATCCGTCCCGTCGAACCCCGTGACCACGGGCTCGGGCAGCCAGTCCCCGACATAGGTCTCCCGCCGATGCACCGCCGACCGCAGCCGATCCAGGCCCAGCCGACTGGTCACCGTCGTCAGCCACGCCTTCAGATCATTGATCGAGGTGTCGCGATTCGCAGACCACCGCAGCCACGCATCCTGAACGATGTCCTCGGCGTCGACGAGCGTGCCGGTGAGCCGGTAGGCCACGGCGAGCAGATGCGGTCGCAACTGCTCGAACTCCTCCACCCGCGCACCGGTGGTCACCCAGCGAGTCTAAAACCCCGCGTGATCGGGTGGCGAAGCGGCGGATTTCGTGGCGGAGTTTCCTGTCGGCAACGTTTTCCACGTACGCCGCGCGTGGACACCACCGGAACCGTATATTGCGCGAATGGCTATCACGGAGGAACCGTCGTCTCCTGCTGTCGGCGGCAAGGGGCTGCAGGCCGGGGCACTCGGACTGGTCGGCAACGTCGTCATCGGCCTCGGCGCCGTCGCCCCCGCCTACAGCCTCGCGGCCACGCTTGGCTACGTCGTTCTCAACGTCCAGGAGAAGGCGCCGGCGATGTTCGTGCTGGCGTTCATCCCGATGCTGCTCGTCGCCTTCGCCTACAAAGAACTGTCCCAGGACACCCCGGACTGCGGCACCACCTTCACGTGGGCCACCAAGGCGTTCGGGCCGTGGATCGGCTGGATCGGTGGTTGGGGCCTGGCTGTGTCGGCGATCATCGTGCTGGCCAACGTCTCCGAGATCGCCGCGATCTACCTCTACAACTTCCTCGGCCTCGAGGGCCTCGCCGAGAGCGTGCCCGCCACCGTGGGCCTCGGGTGCTTCTTCATCATCGCGATGACGCTGGTGTCCGCCCGCGGCATCGTCGTCAGCGAGCGCGTCCAGAACATCATGATCGCCATCCAGTTCGGCGTGCTGATCACCGTCAGCGTCATCGCGTTGTTCCGTGTGTTCACCGATACCGCAGGGGCACAGGCGATCTCCCCGGAGTTGTCGTGGCTGTGGCCCAGCGGGCTGGACGTGTCGTCGATCGCCGCAGCGGTCATCCTGTGCATCTTCATCTACTGGGGTTGGGACGCATGCCTTGCCGTCGGCGAGGAGACCAAGGACCCCGGTAAGACGCCCGGCATCGCAGCCGTCATCACCACGCTGATCCTGGTGTGCACCTACGTGCTGGTGGCCTACGCCCTGCAGAGCTTCGCCGGCTTTGGCGAAGTCGGCATCGGGTTGAACAACCCGAACAACACCGACGACGTCCTCACCGTGCTCGGCGAGCCCGTCGCGGGCGCGATCGCCGCCTCCGCGCTACTGCTCACTGTGTCGGTGTCGGCGCTGTCGTCGACGCAGACCACGATCCTGCCGACCGCACGCGGCACGCTGTCGATGGCCGTCTACGAGGCCATCCCGAAGCGCTTCGCCAGCGTGCACCCGCGCTACATGACCCCGGCGTTCGGCACCATCGTGATGGGCATCTCGGCGCTGTTCTTCTACCTGGTGCTCAAGGTCCTGTCGGAGAACGCACTCCTCGACTCGGTCGCCTCGCTGGGCCTGGCGGTGGCGTTCTACTACGGCATCACCGCATTCGCCTGCGTCTGGTACTTCCGCAGGACGCTGTTCACCTCGGTGCGAAACCTGTTCTTCCGCGGCATCTTCCCGCTCCTCGGCGGGCTTTCGATGCTGGCGGCGTTCCTGATCAGCGCCAAGGACATGATGGCGCCCGATTACGGCTACACCGCATTCGGTCCGATCGGCGGGGTGTTCGTGCTAGGCATTGGCATGCTGGTACTCGGTATCCCACTGATGCTGGCCTGCTTCGCCTTCGGCACCAAGCGGTTCTTCCGTGGCGAGACGCTGACCGCGAGTACCGAAGTCGCGGTTCCGGACACCTTCTAAAGAGAGAGTCCTGCAATGCATTTGACCGTCGGCTACCTAGCGACCCCGACCGGCGACGACGGGATCGCCCTTGCCAGCGCGCTCGCCAAGACCTTCGACGCCAGCGTCGATGTGCTGCTTGTCGTCCGCGAGGCGCTTCCGGACGGCCACCCCGGCCGGGCGAAATACCAGGAACTGCTCATCGACCGCGGCCAGCAGTGGGTGACCAACGCGGTCGCCAGGCTGGCCGCCCGCGGGGTGACCGCAGGCTCCGCGGTGACCGTCGGCGAGTCGTTCGCCCAGTCGCTCATCGAGTTCGCGGAGGAGAAGTCGTCGGACCTGATCGTGGTCGGCGGTGCTCGGGACGGGTTCTTCGGTGGCCACACCATCGGGCCCGTCACCGGTGCGCTGCTGCACTCCTCGCCGATTCCGGTGGCGCTGGCACCACGCGGCTACGCCGATGATCCCGACGAGGTGATCGAGGGCGTGACCGCCGCCGTGCCCACCAAGCCCGGTGACGACAACCCGTTGCCGTTCGCGATCACGCTCGCCAGTGCGGGCGGGCTGCCGATCCGCATGCTCTCGCTGGTGTCGGCGGAGAACCTCGCGGAGGCCGGCAGCGCCAAGGAGGTCCGGCAGTTTCAGGTCGCGGCCGCCGAGGAGAACCTCGCCGTGGCCGCGCGCGCTCTGCCGGATGCCCCTGAGATCAAGTCTCTGGTGGCCGACGGCGTGACGCTGGAGTCGGCGCTGAAGAAGCTCAAGTGGGACGACGGCGACCTGCTCGTCGTCGGCTCCAGCCGCTTCGCCGCGCCGCGACGGATCTTCCTGGGGTCGACGGCCGCGCGCATCCTCGCCGGCGTCGACGTGCCGGTGATCGTGGTGCCGCGCGGCTGAGCCTCGGGCTCTTGCCGCGGAATAGCATTCCTGGCTGTGATTCGGTCAAAATCGCAACCAGGAATGCTATTCCGCGGGAACTCAGCGCTTGGTGAATATTGTTCGGTGCCAACCCTTGTCAGCCACGCCGGTGATATCGCTCATCACGTGCTTGATCGACAGGTACTCCTCGAGCGAGTAGTCGCTCATGTCCTTGCCGAAGCCGGACGCGCCGAAGCCACCGTGCGGCATCTCGGAAATGATCGGGATGTGATCGTTGATCCACACGCAGCCCGCGTGGATCTCACGCGACGCGCGCTGCGCCCGGTACACGTCACGCGTCCACGCTGAGGCCGCCAAGCCGTAGGGGGTGTCGTTGGCCTGCCGGATCGCGTCGTCGTCGTCGGTGAACGACCGCACCGTCAACACTGGGCCGAACACCTCTTCGCGGTAGATCTCGGACTGCTCGGACACATCGGCGATCAGGGTCGGCCGGTAGAACGACCCGGGGCCTTCCGGCGCAACCCCGCCGGTGACGATCCGGCCGCCCTCCCCCGGCGCGCGGCCCACCATCTCGGCGACCTTCGCGCGGTGCGCCATGGTGATCAGCGGACCCAGATCGGTGTCGGGATCCTCGGGGTCGCCGATGACGATCCTGCTCATCACCTCGGCGACACCGGCGACGAAGTCGTCGTAGAGGTCTTGCGCGACGATGGCCCGGGTGGCCGCCGTGCAGTCCTGGCCGGTGTTGATCAGCGAGCCCGCCACCGCGCCTTGGATCGCCGCGTCCAGATCGGCGTCGTCGAACACCACGAACGGCGCCTTGCCGCCGAGCTCGAGCTGGGTGCGGTGACCGTGCACGGCGGCCGCGGCCATCACCTTGCGGCCCACGGCCGTCGACCCGGTGAACGTCACCATGTCGACGTCGGCGTGGCCGGCCAGCGCGGTGCCGACGTCGACGCCGGCCCCGGTGAGCACGTTGAACACCCCGTCGGGCAGGCCGGCTTCAGTGGCGAGCCGGGCCAGCGTCAGCGTCGTCAACGGCGTGATCTCGGCAGGCTTGATGACGACGCTGCAGCCGGCGGCCAACGCGGGCAACACCTTCCACACTGCCATCTGCAGTGGGTAGTTCCACGGTGTGATGGTGGCGACGACGCCGACGGCCCCGCGCCGGATCGACGACGTGTGATCGCCCGAGTACTCCGCGGAAGCCTTGCCCTCGAGGTGGCGCGCGGCGCCCGCGAAGAAGTCGATGTTGTCGACGCTGCCGGGTACGTCGAACTCGGTGGCCAGCCGCACCGGCTTTCCGGTCTGGCTGACCTCCTCGGCGATCAGCACGTCGGCGGCCTCGTCGGCGAGCTTCGCCAGCTTCGCCAGCACCGCGGACCGTTCGGCCGGCGTGGCACCCGCCCAGTCCCGCAGCGCGGCGCGCCCCGAGGCGACGGCCGCGTCGACGTCAGACGTCTGGGCCAACGCCATCGTGGCGACGGGGGCACCCGTCGCCGGATTGATCACCACATGTTCGGGTCCGCCGGTCACCTTCGGCGCCCCGTCGAGCCAACTGCCTGCGAGGCCGGTCGTCACGGCCGAAGAAGAGACCACAGTCATGACCCAACGCTATCGCGGCCTCGCCACCATGGCTACGCATTACGGCACCGTCAACCATCAAAAACAAGCGATTTCATGGTCATGGTTGCTTGGCACGACGGATTCCGTGCACAATCAGGGGCATGGCTAACCCCGGGGTTCCGCACGCCGTCGGCCCCGTCTCGTTCCGCGTCAACCAGTCTCGACCCGGGGCTGCGTTTCAGCTCGATGAGCTGTCCAAGGCGATCATCGAGAAGCTGCAGCAGGACGGCAGACGCTCCTACGCCGGCATCGGTAAGGCGGTCGGGCTTTCGGAGGCCGCGGTCCGCCAGCGGGTCCAGCGGATGGTCGACGCCGGCGTGATGCAGATCGTCGCGGTCACCGATCCCATGCAACTCGGTTTCGCGCGTCAGGCGATGATCGGGATCAAATGCACTGGTGACACCACCAAGATCGCCGAGAAACTCGCCAAGATCGAATCGGTCGACTACGTGGTGCTGACCGCGGGCTCGTTCGACGCCATCGTCGAGGTGGTCTGCGAAGACGACGACAGCCTGCTCGAACTTCTCAACACCAAGATCCGCGCACTGCCGGGAGTGATATCCACCGAAACCCTTGTTTACCTGAAACTCGTTAAACAGCAATACAATTGGGGTACACGATGACAACTACCGAAATCGCTCCGGAAGTCACTTCCGACCTGGGCGCCAAAGCCAACCGCCATCTGTGGGGGCATTTCGCGCGCCACGGCGCCGGGATCACCCCGCCGATCATCACCCGCGGCGAGGGTGTGCACATCTTCGACGACCAGGGCAAGAGCTACATCGACGGGCTCTCGGGTCTGTTCGTGGTCCAGGTCGGCCACGGCCGCAAGGAACTCGCCGAGGCCGCGGCCAAGCAGGCCGAGACGCTGGCATTCTTTCCGCTGTGGTCATATGCCACCCCGCCGGCGATCGAGCTCTCGGAGCGTCTGGCCGGATATGCGCCGGGGGATCTGAACCGCGTCTTCTTCACCACCGGCGGCGGCGAGGCCGTCGAGAGTGCCTGGAAGCTGGCCAAGCAGTATTACAAGCTGACCGGAAAGCCCGGTAAGCACAAGGTGGTATCGCGCTCGATCGCCTACCACGGCACCCCGCAGGGCGCCCTGTCGATCACCGGCATCCCCGCGTTCAAGGTGCCGTTCGAGCCGCTGGTGCCCGGTGGGTTCCGCGTGCCGAACACCAACTTCTACCGCGCGCCCGAGCCCTACGACACCGACATCAAGGCTTTCGGTCGCTACTGCGCGGACCGCATCGCCGAGGCCATCGAGTTCGAGGGCCCCGACAGCGTCTGCGCCGTGTTCCTGGAGCCGGTGCAGAACGCGGGCGGCTGTTTCCCTCCGCCGCCCGGATACTTCGAGCGGGTCCGCGAGATCTGCGACGAGTACGACGTGCTGCTGGTCTCCGACGAGGTGATCTGCGCCTACGGTCGCATCGGATCGATGTTCGCGTGCAACGACTTCGACTACGTGCCGGACATCATCACCTGCGCCAAGGGACTGACGTCGGGCTACTCGCCGATCGGCGCGATGATCGCCAGCGACCGGCTGTTCGAGCCGTTCAACGACGGACACACGGTGTTCGGCCACGGCTATACGTTCGGCGGGCACCCGGTGTCGTCGGCGGTGGCGTTGGCCAACCTCGACATCTTCGAGCGCGAGGGCCTCAACGCCCACGTCAAGCAGATGGCACCGGCATTCAAGGCGACACTGGAGAAGCTCCACGACCTGCCGATCGTGGGCGACGTGCGTGGTGAGGGCTTCTTCTACGGCATCGAGTTGGTCAAGGACAAGACGACGAAGGAGACGTTCGACGACGACGAGTCCGAACGGCTGCTGCGTGGGTTCCTGACGCCCGCCCTGTGGGAGGCCGGTCTGTACTGCCGCGCCGATGACCGCGGCGACCCAGTCGTGCAGCTGGCTCCGCCACTGATCAGTGGGCAGAAGGAGTTCGACGCCATCTACGACATCCTCAGCGGCGTGCTCACCGAGGCCAGCGCCCGCATGTAAACCCCTCGGCGGAATTGCGTTCCACGGGCGATGTCAAGCTGCGTGGAGTCGGTTGGGGTCGGTTTCGGTGGGGAGGTTGATGCCGACGACGGGGCTGGGACTCTTGGTTCGTGGACGGTGGCGGAACCGTTCGGGGTGGGCGTCGTAGTAGGCCTGTAGGGCGGTGTCTCGTCGGTCCCAGTGCTGTGCCCACGTGCCGTTGTGGACGGCGTCGGGGGTGAACAGTTCTATGCCGCTGTGGCGGTGGTGCTGGTTGTACCAGGACACGTAGGCGCTCACCCAGGTGCGGGCGGTGTTGAGTTCGTTGAAGACGCCGGGGTAGTTCGGCCGGTACTTCATCGTGCGGAATTCCGATTCGGAGAACGGATTGTCGTTGCTGACCCGCGGCCGGTTGTGG
>NZ_STGE01000015.1 GCF_005222675.1 Mycolicibacterium sp. CR10
ATACCCCAGCCGAGCGTTTACGTGATCTACTACTGACCACTTAACCAGCAGTGTTGCAACAACCCCTAGAAACCGCCTGGCTGCGGGGGATTCTCCTTTTCTCGGCCCTCAGGCCGCGGCTTGGGTGTCGCTGGTGTCGGTGCCGCTGGTGTCACTCTCGGTGGTGTCGGCGTCGCCGGCGGTGTCGTCATCCGCAGTGACGTCCTCGTCCTGGGGCGCGTCATCCTGGGTCGCGTTGTCCTGTGCCACGTCCTCGTCCTGGGTCACGTCCTCCGTAACGACGTCCTCGTCAACCACGTCCTCGTCAACCAAGCCTTCGTCGACGACATCGTCCTCGACGACGTCTTCGACTCCGGCGTCGTTGCCTTCACCCGGGGCGACCTGATCGACCGTCGAGGGGTCGGCCTCGGCGGGCTGCTCCTCCCCTACGGTGAGCTCCAACGGGGAGGAGCGGTGCGCATCTGCGGACTCGCCGGCCGCCGTGGAATCGGCAGCCACCGACAGCGGAGCCAGCTCGCGCCGCTCAGGGGTCAGCAATTGCGTTGCCGCCGAACCGGTGTCGAAGTTCCCGAAGAACGCCTCGATGCCCTTGATGGTGGCCACCGCGAGGTCGACGCCGACCTTGATCCAGTTCTGGAAGATCTTGAACGGCAGCGGCGACAAAGACCGCGACACCCCGGGGTCGCCGCTCCAGTCGAAGCCGAGATCGACCATCACTTTGAGCACCGGCTCGACCAGATCGATGAACGGCTTCGCGAGGCGCCCGATCCCCATCGAATCCGCCAGTGAGCGAACCAGATCCGTGAGTGGCAGGCTCGTCGCTGGAATCATGATGTAGGTGTTGCCGTACGAATCCTCGCGGCAGTTGGTGGGGTTCAGCCCGCAGTTGAGCTGCGGCGCCAGCGTGCCGGGACCGGTGGGCGATGCGGGCGTGTACCCGTAGGGCAGCACCGCATTTTCGTCATTTCCGTTGGGCGACAGGTAATAGCCGTGCACGGTGTCGAACGCGGCGATCATGTTGAGCACCGCCAGCGCGTTCCCCCAGTAGCGGGGTGCATAGACCACTGGGTCGTATTCGAAGCCGATCGAGGTGGTTTTGATCCCGGTGTCCACGGCCATGCCCGGCTCGAAAGACACATCGATAATCGGCACCGGCTCGCCGAGGAGGTAGCGCAGCCAGGCCAGCCGCCGCCAGAACCCACCGTCGGGGTTTTCGATCCCACCGATCGTGACGACCTCCAACCGCTCCTTCACCCCGGGATCGAGGTCGAGGCCCTTGAGGTACTCCAGCGTGTTGGAAACCACGGCACCGCCCTGCGAGTAGCCGAAGATGTACACATCCTCGTCGGAGCCCTCGTCGAGGAACGGCGTCAGCTGGTTGATCAGGTTCGTCGCGCCCTCACCCACCGAGGCGTCCCACTTCGCGCAGCGACTGGGGACACACCACCCGGGAATGAAGGTCAGCGGCCAGAACGACGCCGGGTAGTCGATACCGACGAGGTCCGGGTCGGCACAGTTTTCGATGCAGGCGACGCCGTCGATGTAGCGACTCCAGGCATTGCCGAGGTACTGATCGACCTCGTTGGGCTTGGGTGTCCCGGTTCCGGGGACGATCAGCGCGGTGGCACCCAGCGCCACCGCACCCATGAGAGCCGACGCGATCCCCATCGCCATCGCGGTCAGCAGCGAGAGGAAAACAAGAACAATCGCACGGCCCTGGTTACGCACGGGTCCACAATCACACATCACCGGAGGCCCGGACGGAAGAAGCAGCAAACTCGTTCGGGACGCTTGTGCCGCCGCTGTCGGATTGCGGCGACGCCATTCGTCAGACAGGTAGAGAGTGGGACACAGGGTCCCCGGCGAGCGCTGGAACTCAGCGGTTCGGCCTCCGCGCAGGCGTTCCTGCGCCGCCGAGCCGACGAATGCCGGGACGCATCGGCGCGCAAACCATAGGGAAACTCCCGATTCCCTCGTCGGCGGTCGTCGCTACGGTCAGGTGATGGCCGACGCGACGACCTTCCTCGCGGAGTGGTACCTGCCGGATCTGGCGGAGGCGGCGGTCAACGACATCGTGGCACGCATCGACGCGGCGGCGTCCACGGTCTCCGGCGAAGGCACCCCGGTGCGATTGTTGATGACGCTGTCGGTCCCGACCGACGAGGTGCTCTACGGCGTGTTCGATGCGGGATCACCGGAGGCGGTCGTGACGACGTGCCGGCGCGCCGGCGTGCCGCATCAGCGGCTGTCCGACCATGTCGTCGCGCGGCTGGCGAGAGGTGTGCCGAGCTAGCGGTCTCGCGGGTTGGCACATGTTGCCAGTTCTCAGTTTCACGGCACGAAATCGCATGAGAATCCCCAAACCGTTACCCGCGGATCTGTTTGCTGTCGAAGTCAACGACTTTGCGCGACAGCGTCAAAACAGGATGTCACCGGCACTGCAGGCTTGCCGAAGTCGCAGCAGAACCGTGTCAGCACAACGTTTTCCCGCGCGATAATTACATTTCGGTCTCCCAACCCATGGTCGGGTGTTATGTTGCTGCAGGGGTGCTTCTCGGCCACCACATCGGGGTTATATGGGGGATACGGCGTCGATCTTCCGGCCCGGGACGCTGATCCGTCGTTGGTGGGGGCGGTGGCTCAGCCGGGTTGGTCGCTGCGGTGACCGAGGAGCACTCCAACAAGCTGCAGAGCGCGAGAAACCCCGCACCGTCAGGTGCGGGGTTTCTCGTTGCGTGCGGTCCGGGACTTAGACGTCCGTGCCGGCGAAGTTCCGGGTGACGGCGGGATCCACCGGGATGCCGGGGCCGGTCGTGGTCGAGACGACGACCTTCTTCAGGTAGCGCCCCTTCGACGACGACGGCTTGGCGCGCAGGATCTCGTCGAGTGCGGCACCGTAGTTCTCGGCCAGCGACTTCTCGTCGAAGGACGCCTTGCCGATCACGAAGTGCAGGTTCGCCTGCTTGTCGACGCGGAAGTTGATCTTGCCGCCCTTGATGTCGTTCACGGCCTTGGCCACATCGGGGGTGACGGTGCCGGTCTTGGGGTTCGGCATCAGGCCACGCGGGCCGAGAATGCGCGCGATGCGGCCGACCTTGGCCATCTGGTCGGGTGTCGCGATCGCCGCGTCGAAGTCCAGGAATCCGCCCTGGATCTTCTCGATCAGGTCGTCGCTGCCGACGACGTCGGCACCGGCGGCAACGGCGGCTTCAGCCTTCTCACCCACGGCGAACACCGCGACGCGCGCGGTCTTGCCGGTGCCGTGCGGCAGGTTCACGGTGCCGCGGACCATCTGGTCGGCCTTACGCGGATCGACACCGAGACGGATCGCGACCTCGACGGTGGCGTCCTGCTTCTTCGACGACGTCTCCTTGGCCAGCGCCGCGGCCTCCAGCGGCGTGTACAGCCGGTCCTTGTCGATCTTCTCGGCGGCTTCGCGGAATGCCTTGCTGTTCTTGCTCATTCGTTTCTCCTTGATTCAGAGTTGTGGTTGGCGGGCCGGAGCTGGCCCTCCCACGGACTACTTCCGTTGAGACTGCGCTCAGGGCGGCGTTTACTCGAACTTCTGCGCCCTCAGTACAGTCTCAACGAGATTTGTCACCGAACTATTCGACGGTGATCCCCATCGACCTCGCGGTGCCGGCGATGATCTTGGCGGCAGCGTCGATGTCGTTGGCGTTGAGATCTTCCTTCTTGGTCTCGGCGATCTCGCGGACCTGATCCCAGGTCACCTTGGCGACCTTGGTCTTGTGCGGCTCGCCGGAACCCTTGGCCACGCCTGCAGCCTTGAGCAGCAGCCGGGCGGCCGGCGGGGTCTTCAGCGCGAACGTGAAGCTGCGGTCCTCGTAGACGGTGATCTCCACGGGGATGACGTTGCCGCGCTGCGACTCGGTCGCGGCGTTGTACGCCTTGCAGAACTCCATGATGTTGACGCCATGCTGACCGAGTGCCGGACCCACCGGCGGGGCGGGGTTGGCCTGCCCGGCCTGGATCTGCAGCTTGATCAGCCCGACGGCCTTTTTCTTCGGGGCCATGAGTGTTCGGTTCCTTTTCTTTCTTTGTCTTAGATCTTGGCGACCTGGGTGAAGGTCAGTTCGACAGGTGTTTCGCGGCCGAAGATGGACACCAGCACCTTGAGCTTCTGCTGCTCGGCGTTGACCTCGCTGATGGACGCGGGCAACGTCGCGAACGGACCGTCCATGACGGTGACCGATTCGCCGACCTCGAAGTCGACGAGGATCTCCGGACGCTCCATCGAGGCTTCCGAGGAGGCGGCCCCACCGGCGGTGCTCTTGGCGGGCTTCTTGGCCGTCGCGGGCGGCAGCAGGAACTTGACGACGTCGTCGAGCGACAGCGGCGACGGCCGCGACGTCGCGCCGACGAAGCCCGTCACACCGGGGGTGTTGCGCACCGCGCCCCACGACTCGTCGTTGAGCTCCATGCGAACCAGGATGTAGCCGGGCAGCACCTTGCGGTTGACCTGCTTGCGAACACCGTTCTTGATCTCGGTGACTTCCTCGATCGGCACCTCCACCTGGAAGATGTAGTCACCGACGTCCAGGTTCTGCACGCGGGTCTCGAGGTTGGCCTTCACCTTGTTCTCGTAACCGGCGTAGGAGTGGATGACGTACCACTCGCCCGGCTTGAGACGCAGCTCTTTCTTGAGCGCGACGGCGGGGTCTTCCTCTTCGTCGTCCTGGGTCTCTTCGGCAGCACCGACCGCGTCGGTCACCTCGGCGGGCGCTGCGTCCTCGTCGGCGGCGACGGCCTCAGCCCCGGCTTCGGACCCGGCGTCGGCGTCGGCGTCGACGGCGGCTTCAGCCCCAGCGGTGTCCTCGTCGACCTCGATGGTGTCGACGGTGTCACCCGAAGGCGCCTGGCCCTCGAAGCTAGTCACGTGTCAGTCCTCTCTGAATTTCACTGTCGGCGTCCGCCAACCCGTCGGGGTCAGCCGAACACCATCATCACGAGCTTGGCCAGACCGAGGTCGACAAACCCGATGAGCGTCACCATGAACACCAGGAACAACAGCACGACGGTGGTGTAGCTGACCATCTGCTTGCGGTTCGGCCAGATGACCTTGCGCAGCTCGGCGATGACTTCCTGCAGGTAGTTCAGGACGAACGCGATCGGGTTGCGCGACGGCCCGTCCTTGGGCTTCTTGGAGGCGGTCTTTTTGGGCTTGCCGCCCTTGCCACCGTCGTCCTTGCCGCCCGAACTGTCCGTCTCGGGAGCTTCTGCGTCGTCGTCGGTGTCCTGGCGGCCGGCCTCGGTCACCGCGCCGCGACGCGACCGCTTGCCCGTGGGCCGCAGCGGCCGGGTCACAACCGCGGTCTGACCACCGGTGTCACCGCTGTCGGTATCGGCGCCAGCGTCTGCGGAGCCGGCACCATCGCGCTCGTCGCTCACCGCTTGCCTTCCTTCGTCTGATCGGGTGTCCCGTGCGTACACCTTCCAGTGTCCACACGTGTCGAGTATTCAGTTGCAGGGGCGACAGGACTTGAACCTGCAACCTGCGGTTTTGGAGACCGCTGCTCTGCCAGTTGAGCTACGCCCCTTCATGGCGGGTCAGAGGCCACACAAACCGCGCGCCCTCCGTTGGGTAGATCGACACCCGACAGACAGCGCGCTGGACTGGGAAAACCCCGAGGTCCGAGTGTAGCGCGCACCCGGTCGGAGTTACTAATCCGGCCCCACCCCGCGATGGCCTGCGAAAAGGCTATTCGGCGGCGGCTGTGCGGACGACCTGGCCGGTCTCGGGATCCCACTTCACCGAGATCGAGTTGTCGCCTTCGTGGCCCATCAGGGTCGTATACGCCTCCATCACGACCTCGCCGTCGGGCCTGGCGACCACATTGCGGGTGGTGACGATGTCGGCGCCGAAGCGCTCGTCCACCGACTGGACGTACAGGGCGCCGGTCAGTTCGTCGCCGGCCTTGATCGGCTGGTGGAACAGGAACTTCTGGTCGACCTGGACGATCTGCATCGTTTCCATGCCGATGTCGTTGTTCTGGAAGAAGTGGTTCTGGATCATCACCGCGAAGATCGCCATGAAGGTCGGCGGGGCGATGATGCTGCTGTAGCCGAGTTCGGCGGCGGCGTCCTCGTCATGAGAGGCCGGGTCGAAGGCTTTGACGGCTTTCGCGTACTGACGGACTTGTTCACGGCCGACGACGTAGGTATCGGGGTATTTCCAGACGACCCCCCGGATGTCCATCTTGAGAGCCATAGCCGGACGCCTACGCCAGCTTCGCGATGGCCACGGCGCGGCCGAAGATCTTCTTGCCGCCCGACGTGGCGCTCAGCGCAATGGTCACCGACTTCGTCTCCGTATCAACAGATTTCACACGTCCGTTGAAGACGATTTCGGCACCCACGCCGTCGTTGGGTACCGGCACCACGGCCGTGAACCGCACGTTGTATTCGGTCACCGCGCCGGGGTCGCCCACCCACGACGTGACGTAGCCGCCACCGAGGCCCATGGTGAGCATGCCGTGCGCGATCGCGGTGTCCAGGCCAACCTGCTTGGCGATCTCGTCGTCCCAGTGGATCGGGTTCAGGTCGCCGGAGACCCCGGCGTAGTTGACCAGGTCGGCCCTGGTCAGGGGAATGGTCTTTTCGGGCAGTTGATCGCCGACCTTGACCGAACTGAACTCACGCAGTGCCATCGCTGAAGCCACTCTCTCCGTCTTCTTCGCTACGTCCCGCAAGGGTGGTGTAGGTCTCCTGAACCACGTCACCGTTCTCGTTGCTGACGATGTTCTTGGTGACAATGATGTCGGTGCCGTGGGCTTTGCGCAGCGAGTCGATCCAGACGTCGCAGTACAGCCTGTCGCCGGCTTTGATGGGCGCCACGAACTTGACGATCTGATCGACCTGGACGATCTGCGCATCACTGATGGCGATGCCGACCGCGTCGAACATCGCCACCTGCGCTTGGTACCCGAACACCGAGATGAACGTCAGGGGCGCCAGCAGTGCGTCGTAGCCGAGTTCGGCGGCGGCCTTCTCGTCGAAGAACGCGGCGTCGTCGTTCTTGACTGCGACGGCGTACTCGCGGATCTTCTCGCGGCCGACCACGTAATGGTCCGGGTAGCGAAAGTGCGCCCCGACGAAGCCGTCCAAGAAAGACACGAGTACTGAACCTACCTAGTCGGCCCTGCAACCGTGAATCGGCGCCCGGCCCGGATTGGGTCGCTTAGCGCGACTCTTTGTGGGCCTGGTGCTTGCCGCAGTTCGGGCAGAACTTCTTGATCTCGAGACGGTCGGGATCGTTGCGACGGTTCTTCTTGGTGATGTAGTTGCGGTGCTTGCACACCTCGCAGGCCAAAGTGATCTTCGGCCGTACGTCGGTACTGGACGCCACGTCGGTGCCTCTTTCTGCTTTCGTAAAACTTGGTGTTCGTAGTCCTTGTAGCGGTGGGGAGGCTCGATCTCCCGACCTCACGATTATGAGTCGTGCGCTCTAACCAGCTGAGCTACACCGCCCCGACGGATGCGAGCGATACGCCGCCCGGAGCTTCCCCCGTCGCTTCGCTCGCCCGATATCCACCGAGCCCCCTAACGGAATCGAACCGTTGACCTTTTCCTTACCATGGAAACGCTCTACCGACTGAGCTAAGGGGGCCTGCTGCCGTGCGCGACACAATGCCGTGCGACGGGCCTTAAAGAGGGTACATTCCCACCGTTTCAGTCGCCAAACCGCTGGTCGTTGCGGGACAAGCATTGTCGGGACGGCGACAGGTGCGGCGGCGACGACCCTGAGCGCGGTGGCGGTGCCTCTGACTGCCTACGCTGGCCGTCATGGGTGACAAGGACGACGCCGACCGCCTCTATTTCAAGCAGCTGCTGTCAGGCCGCGATTTCGCGGCCGGCGACGTGATCGCCCAACAGATGCGCAACTTCGCCTACCTCATCGGGGACCGGCAGACCGGCGACACCGTCGTGGTGGACCCCGCGTACGCCGCCCAGGACCTGGTGGACGCGCTGGAGTCCGACGGAATGCACCTCTCGGGAGTGCTGGTCACCCACCACCACCCCGATCACGTGGGCGGTTCGATGATGGGCTTCGAGCTCAAGGGCCTTGCCGAACTTCTGGAACGCGTCAGCGTGCCGGTGCACGTGAACAGCCACGAAGCGGATTGGGTTTCCCGGGTCACCGGGATCGCACCCAGCGAGCTGACCTCGCACCAGCACGGCGACACAGTCAGCGTCGGTGACATCGACATCGAACTGCTGCATACGCCCGGCCACACCCCGGGTAGCCAGTGCTTTCTGCTCGACGGCCGCCTGGTCGCCGGCGACACCCTGTTCCTCGATGGCTGCGGCCGCACCGACTTCCCCGGCGGGAACGTCGACGACATGTTCCGCAGCCTGCAGGCGCTGGCCCAGTTGCCCGGTGACCCGACGGTTTTCCCGGGCCACTGGTATTCCGCGGAGCCGAGCGCGACACTCGCCGACGTCCGAACAAACAATTACGTCTACCGCGCGAGCAATCTAGATCAGTGGCGAATGCTGATGGGCGGCTGAGTCGGCATTATCCGGCCAATGTGCTGGTAGTGGGATATTCTCCCGATGCTCGCCGTGCGGCGCGCGACGGGGAGGACGCACCGCGATGACAACACCGCAAACGCCCGCCGGCTGGTACTCAGACCCGGACGGGTCGGGCGGTCAGCGGTACTGGGACGGCTACACGTGGACCGATCACCGAGCCCCCGCACCGCAGGCGCCACCGCCTCCCCCTCCACCGCCTGCCTCGCCGCCGCCTGCCCCGCCGCCGTCTCCCCCGCCGGCTGCGCCCGAGCGGGTCGGCGGTGCGCACCGCGCCCGCGAGCCCGAGGACGAGGACGAGGACGAGGACGAGGACGAGGACGAGGACGAGGACGAGGACGAGGACGAGGACGAGGACGAGGACGAGGATCTGCCTGAGCCGCCCGAGCAGTCGACCAAGCCTGACGACGTTCCGTCGATACCTGTTGAGAGCGTTGATGATTCGACGCCCCCGGAGGCAACCAGCGTCATCCCCACGTCGCCACCACCCCTGCCACCACCCACGTCGCCACCACCCATGCCACCACCCACGTCACCGCCGCCGTTCTCCGACGTGCCCACCGGGGGCACCGACCGGCCGCTGCTGATGCGCTATCTCGCGGTGTGCGCGGCACTGCTGGCGGTGGCGGTCGCCGTCGGCGTCTACGCGGCGTTCTTCGCCGACGACGGTTCGGCGGCCATCCGTGCGTCGAACCCGACGACATCCCAGACCTCGACCCCGGCGACAGCCGGGGACACAAGCCCGACCGCGACCGAGACCGAGACCACCGAGGAGGCGTCGCCCACCGAGACCGGTGACCCGACCGACGGCGCCTTCGCGTACTCGGTGCACGGCTTCGAGGTCGGCACCACCGTGACGTCCGCGGACGCGCCCGTCGAGAAGACGGCGGTAGGCGAGTACGTGGTCGTGCACATGACGGTGACGAACATCGGCGACGTCGCCACCCCGTTCCTGGGGACCTTCCAGAAGCTGCTGGCCGGCGGCACGGTGTACTCGATCGACGACGAGGCGACGTTCTACCTCGGCGGTGGCATGGCCGAACTCAACCCAGGCGACCAGGCCGACGTGGCGGTCGCGTTCGATGTGCCACCGGGAACCACGCCCGAGGCCATCGAGTTGCACACCGACCCGCTGAGCCCGGGCATCCAGGTGCCACTCTCCTAGCTAATCTACGGATTCCACGGCAGGTCACCCTCAGCTACGAGGAATCCGTTGCGAAACCCGGAGAACAACCCGTAAAACGAAGACACCGACACGAGGTTCTGGCAAACTCAGCTGCCAGCGCATACCGCACAATCGCGTCGGGGGTCTTCGTGAAGAACATCGCGCTGTGCTTCGACCACGTCCGTGACCACACCAGGTCTGCGGGCGACACCAGCGCCTCGGCACTGGTCGCGCTGCTGCACACCGATGACCATCAGATCGTCTGGTCCTGTTCAGAATCCCCCACCGCCCGCCAGCGCTTTGCCTCCCGTGACCGGCGATCGCGGGCGCTCGAGGCCGCTCGCGCCTCGGTCGTCGAAGCCTACGAATTCCTGGTCGACCGGTGGGAAACCGGCGATGGGCTCTATGTGTTCGGCGCGGGCCGCGGCGCCTGGTGTGCGCGGTCGCTCGCCCGCCTCCTCGGCACCGTCGGGGTGTTGCGCGGACCCGACGTCACGGGGTGGACGGCCGCCGACTTCAGGGAGTACGTGCTGTCCGTCTACGCGATGCCGCGCACGCCCCGCAGCGCGCCCGACTGGCTGCGCGTCGGGCAGTTGGCGGCGCAACTCTCGGGCCGTGAGGACATCGCCGTCGACGTCGACTTCCTCGGGCTCTGGGACACCGCCGTCGTGCCGGGTCTTCCTCGGGCGCAGGCCCCCGACACGCTCCTGAATCTCAAGGCTGCCCGGCACGCCGTCGCGATCGACGGCGGTTACGGACCGTTGGGTGCGCGGTCGCTCGGGCCGACCACCGACACCGTCGAGGAGGTGTGGTTCCGCGGCGCGCACTGTGACGTGGCAGGCGAGCCGGGTGCGTGCCCGCCGCTGGCCGACATCGCGCTGGACTGGGTGCTCGACGGCGCCCTGAAGGCGGGCGCGGTGATGGACCCGTCGGACCGGCACCGGGCTCCGGCGCCGTGTGCCGTCGACGCCCTCGCAGGCAGCGCCCACACGGTGTCGTCGCGCAGGGTCCCCGCCGATGCGGCCGTGCACGCCAGCGTGGCGACCTATCTGCAGGCCCATCCGTGGTACTGGCGACGACTGCCGGCGCGATTCGCGTGGGCCGACCCGGAGTGGGAGGCCCGCTCCGAGCGCCTGATGTCGAAGCCGTCGACGCCGAGCACCGCCCCCGAACTGGTCGCGGCGTCCTAGCCTTCCCGGCCGGTGTTCACTTCCAGCCCGAGCCGATCCCGCACTCCCACAGACCGAGCTTCGGGACACCGCTGTTCGCGGCGCGCCGGCGCCTGCGCGCGCTCTTCTCGGACTCAAGATGCTCGGCCGAGCGCTTCCTCTTGGCACGCATGGCGTCTCCTTTAGGTTGGAGCGCGGTAACCCCTCGTCACCGCGCTGAAAACAACGCTATGAACGGACGCGAGCCGGGTCGTGCGTAGTCGGCTACCTCTGTTCGGTCGGCGAACCCAAACCCGGCTAGGTAGTGCCCGCGGTCGCGCTGTTACGTTCGGTTCCGCCTGATTGGCATCGGCACGGCACGACGGGAGAACCATGACCAGCACTGTTTCCTACGAACTCGCGGACGCAGAGAACCCGGTGGCGACCATCACCCTGGACGACGGCAAGGTGAACGTGCTGGGGCCCGCGATGCAGACCGCGATCGGCGAGGCACTGGATCGGGCCGAGGCCGACGGCGCCAAAGCGGTAGTGCTCGCCGGTAACTCGCGGGTGTTCAGCGGCGGGTTCGACCTGGCGGTGTTCTCCTCGGGTGACGCGGCCGCGGCGCTCGGGATGCTCGGGGGCGGGTTCGAGTTGTCGGTGCGCACGCTGACGTTCCCGGTGCCGGTGATCATCGCCGCGACGGGGCCCGCGATCGCGATGGGCTCGTTCCTTCTGCTGTCGGCCGACCATCGCGTGGGTGCGCCGAAGTCGCGCTGCCAGGCCATCGAGGTGGCCATCGGCATGACCATCCCGATCTCGGCGATCGAGATCATGCGGATGCGGCTGACGCCCGCGGCGTTCCAGCGCGCGACGGCGCTGGCGTCGACGTTCGTCGGCGACGACGCGATCGCCGCCGGCTGGCTCGACGAGATCGTCGAGGCCGACCAGGTGCTGGCGCGGGCGCAGCAGGTGGCTCAGGAGGCGGCGACCACGCTGCACGCCGGCGCGCACCTCGCGACCAAGCTCAAGGCCCGCGAATCCGCGCTGAATGCCATCCAGGCCGGAATCGACGGCTTGGCAACAGAATTCAGCCTCAGCTAAGCGTCCCGTTCTCTCCGCGGAATAGCATTCCGGGTCGTGAAATCGACCCGATCACGACCGTGGCTTCTCTCTCGGTGGGCCGCCGGTCTCCCCCACTGTTTCCCCGAGAACGCTGCGGCCGATCCATTTAGAATCGCGGCGGGTTAAATGCCTGCCATGATGAGCGAGTGACCCACGTTCGTGGCCGGATCTGGCGCGATGGCAAACCCCAGGACGACTTCGACTTCTCGTCGCTCTCGGACTGCCTCGCCGCCGACGACACGTTGGTCTGGTGCGACATCTACGACCCGGACCACGCGATCCTCAAGGATCTGGCCGTCGAGCTGAACCTCAACACGTGGGCGGTCGAGGACGCGATCGCCGACGCCGAACGCACCAAGGCGGTCGTCTACAAGACGCACACGTTCTTCACCGTCTACGAGGTCACGGTCAAGGATCCACCGCCCGCCGACACCTCGGAGTCGACGCTGGACATCCACCGGATCTCCGGGTTCATCCTGCCTCGCGGGTTGATCACCGTGCGACTGTCACCGGACTTCGACATCGAGGAGGTGTCGCGGCGCTTCGACGAACTCGGTGGCCAGGAGTACGGCGTCGGCTCGCTGGTGCACGGCCTACTCGACGTCGTGGTCGACGGTCACTTTGACGCGGTTCAGTGCCTCGATGACGGGATCGAAAGCCTTGAGGACGATCTGTTCGCCGAGAAGGTTCCGCGAAGCGGCTTGCAGCGAAACACGTTTCGACTGCGTAAGGACCTGGTCGCGTTGCGGCGGGTGGTGCTGCCGATGCGTGAGGTGGTGACGGTCATCCAGCACCGCAGGATGGACGCCAAGACCGCGGCGGAGCTCGACCCGGTGTACGCCGACCTGTACGACCATGTGCTGAGGGTCTCGGAGTGGACGGAATCGCTGCGCGACATGGTCACGACGGTGTTCGAGACGAACCTGTCGCTGCAGGACGCCCGCCTGAACATCGTGATGAAGAAGCTCACCGGGTGGGCGGCGATCATTGCGGTGCCGACGGCGATCACCGGCTTCTACGGCCAGAACGTCCTCTACCCCGGTATCGAGACCGTCGGTGGCTTCGTGACGAGTACGACGATCATCGTGGTCCTGGTGCTCGGACTGTATGTGATGTTCAAGAGGCGGGACTGGTTGTAGCGTCCAGGGTTCCGACGACGCCGCCGTCGAACTCGTAGGTGGCGCTGAAGCCGTTGCGTCGGTCGGTGACGTTGCACGAGTCGTAAGGTGGGCTCCAGCCGTGATACCTGAGAGTGAATTTTCCTATCTTACAAGTGAATTCGGAGACCCTGATCCAGGACTGCGGAAAGCCGGCGGCGGTGAGACCGGCGACGAGGCCCTGCTGGGCGGCGTCGCGCCAGTGCTCGGAGACGACGGACCTGCCTGCGGAGACGTTGTACGCGAGCGTGACATCGCCTGCCGCATAGATGTTTCGGTCCGAGGTGCGCATGTGCTCATCGACGACGATGCGGCCGTCTTCGGTGGCCAACGCGGCGGCGGTGGCGAGCCGGATATCCGGACGGACTCCGGTGGCGGCGACGACGACGTCACCGTCGACGCTTTCGCCGCTCGCCAGGAGCACGCCGGTGTCCTCGACGGCGGCCACCGAGCTGGCCCCGATGAACCGGACTCCGGCGTCGGAGAGCATCTTGACGACGCGCTCGCCAACGTCGACGCCGAACCTGCGTTGCAGGGGCACGATTTCGGGGGCGACGATGGTGGTCGCGACCCCGAGGCCGGCCAGACACGCCGCGGCCTCGCACCCGATGAGACCCGCGCCGACCACCACCGCCGTCTCAGCGTGGCGCGCCGCCATCTTCAGCGCCACCGCGTCGGCGAAGGAGCGCAGCGGTTGGGCGAGATCTCCACCGGGCACGGCCAGCGGTACAGCGGCCGATCCGGGAGCCAGCACGAGGTGCCAGTACGGATAGTGGACGCCGCCCGCGGTGATCACCTCGCGGGCCTCGACGTCGATGCGGTCGACGGTCACCCCGCGGATCAGGTCGACGTCGTTGCGCTCGAACCAGCCGGCGCTGTGCAGATCGAGGTTGGCCCGGCGCCCGCACAGATAATCCTTGCTCAGCGGCGGCTTGGCGTACGGCAGCGCCGGATCGGCCGACAGGATGCGCACAGGGATCTGGCGGTGCCTGCTGCGGAACGTCTCAGCTGCGCTCAGACCCGCAGGACCACTGCCGATGGCGAGAAATCCCGGAGCCCCCATGCGTTCTGGGTACCACGCATCCTGGTGCACCAACCTCGCCGCGGGCAACGGTCAGCCTTCGGTCAGATCTACCGCCTGCCTGCAACCGTTGAGCTGGGGCGATCACGTGTGCAAACATCTGCGGATGGAGCCATTCGGGGACCCTGAAGCCCGCATCCGGGACCTCGAGCGCCCGCTCGCCGACAGGGCACAGGCCAACGAGATCGGGACGCGCGGGTACGAGGCCGCGCCCGCCGAGGACGTCCCGGTCGCGCCCTATCCGTACAACGCGCCGCCGCCACCCCCGGGCCCGTCGCCGGGAACGCCGTATCCGCAGTACGGGTCGCCACAGTTCGGCTCGCCGCAGTACGGGTCGCCGTACTACTCGCCGCCCCAGCAGGTCGTGCACAAGCGTCCACAGACGGTGCTGTGGTTGATACCGCTGGTCGTCGTCGGCATCATCGTGGCCGGGGCCATCGGGGCGGTCGCGTACTTCAATCTCGGCAGCAGCACCTTCGGGTCATCGCCCGGCATCTCCGGCGGCGGCGGATCCCTGGACACACCCGAGGTGGACGTCCCCACGCCTGAAGCACCGATCACGGTCGCGCCGTCGGACCAGATCGTCACCGTCGAGGCCGGCGGCACGCTGAGCCTCGGCGGCGTATCTCAGAACAAGACCATCATCTGCAATCAGGGCTCGGTGAGCATTAGCGGCATGACCAACACCATCGACATCCAGGGCGACTGCGCCAGTGTCTCGGTGTCGGGCATGGACAACGTCATCACCGTCGAATCCGCGGGCGAGATCACCGCGTCGGGCTTTGACAACAAGGTGACCTACCGCGCGGGTAACCCGACGGTCTCGCAGTCGGGCACCGGCAACGTCATCGAACAGGGCTGAACGCTTTTGGGTCGGCCGGCGGCGGGTGGAACATCTCGACGTGGCGCCGATTGATACCGGGCGTAGCTTCCCGTGTCGGTACCCACAGCTATGGTCGGGTCATCAGGGGAGGAACGACGCATGAGTGAACAGACAACGGCACCCAGGCTCTCCGGCCAGTTCTCGAAGGCCTTGGTGTATGCCGAACTCAAACACCACAACCAGGTTCGCAAGGGCGGCGAGGTCCCGTATGTCGGTCACTTGTTGTCGGTGGCGGGCCTGGTGATCGATGACGACGGCACCGAATCGCAGGCGATTGCCGCGCTGCTGCACGACTGTGTCGAAGACGCCGGTGGCCCGCAGACCCTTGCCGAGATCGCGGCCAACTTCGGTGACGACGTGGCGCGCATCGTCGCCGAGTGCAGTGACACCGACGAGACGCCGAAGCCGCCGTGGCGCACTCGGAAGCAGAGCTACCTCGACCACCTCGCCGGGGTCGGTCAGGACACCCTGCTGGTCTCGGTCGCCGACAAGCTCGACAACGCGCGGGCGATGTTGCGCGACTTCCGGACCCACGGTCCGCGGCTGTGGGAGCGCTTCACGGTCAACGACCCGAACGACCACCTCTGGTACTACCGCGGGCTGATCGCCGCCTACCGCGAGCGGGGCTTCGACAGCTGGATGGTCGAAGAACTCGGCCGGGTCGTCGACGAGCTCGCCGGCCTGGTGACGCGGAGTGTCCCCGCCGTCGTGGTCTGACGGCCGATGGCGCTGCACCTCCATCGAGCCGACCGCACCGATCTCCTCGCCGACGGTCTCGCGCAACTGCTGGCCGACCCGCTGCCCGACCCGTTCGCCGAGGAGCTCGTCCTCGTCTCCGCACGGGGTATGGAGCGCTGGCTCAGCCAGCGGCTCTCGCACGTGCTGGGTCGCGGAGCCAAAGACGAGCGCTCGCGCGAGGAACCGACGACCAGAGACGACGGCGTGTGCGCAGGCGTGACATTCCGGCATCCGCGGTCCCTGATCGCCGAGCTGTCCGACGCCGGCGACGAGGACCCGTGGTCACCGGACGCCATGGTGTGGCCGCTGCTGCGCGTCATCGACGTCAGCCTCGACGAACCCTGGTGCACCACCCTGGCCACCCACCTCGGCCACTTCGCGCGCGGCGAGGAGAAGGAGCTTCGCCGGGGCAGGCGGTACGCAGTCGCACGCCGACTCGCCGGACTGTTCTCCTCCTACGCCCGGCAACGCCCGCAGCTGCTCGCCGACTGGATCGAGGGCCGCACCGACGGCCTGGACCAGGACCTGCAGTGGCAGCCGGCGCTCTACCGGACCCTGCTCGACCACGTCGACGTCGACCCGCCGCACATTCTGCACGCCAAAACCGTTACCCGACTTCAGGAATCACCCACCAGTCTTCCGCAGCGGCTGTCGCTGTTCGGGCACACCCGGATGCCGGTCACCGAGATCGACCTGCTGCACGCGTTGAGCACTCACCACGACCTGCACCTGTGGCTGCCGCATCCCAGTGACAACCTGTGGAACTCGTTGCACGGTGTTCACGTCGCCGTCCCTCGCCGCGCGGATACGTCCCACCGCGATGCCGGGCACCCCTTGGTCGCCACCCTCGGCCGCGACCTGCGCGAACTGCAGCGCAGCCTGCCCGGCGACGCGCAGACCGACGAATGCCTCGGATCGGCCGAGCGCCCCGACACCCTGCTCGGCTGGCTGCAATCCGACATCGCCGCCAACGCCGTCCGCTCCGCGGGCAGGAACCTGTCCCCCGCCGATCGTTCGGTCCAGGTGCACAGCAGCCACGGGCCCGCCCGACAGATCGACGTGCTGCGGGAGGTCCTGCTCGGGTTGCTGGCCGACGACCCCACGCTGGAACCCCGCGACATTCTGGTCATGTGCCCCGACATCGAGACCTACGCGCCACTGATCGTCGCGGGTTTCGGACTCGGCGATGTGGTGCGCGGGGCGCACCCGGCCCATCAACTGCGGGTCAAGCTCGCCGACCGCGCCCTGACCCAGACCAACCCCCTGCTGGGTGTCGCAAAGCAGCTGTTGACCCTGGCCGGGGGTCGGGCCACCGCCAACGAAGTGCTCGATCTCGCTGAGGCCGAGCCGATTCGGGCCCGTTTCGCCTTCACCGACGACGATCTCGACGCGATCGGGAACTGGGTGCGGGAGGCCAACATCCGTTGGGGCTTCGACTCCGCCCATCGCCACCCCTACGGCATCGACTTCGTGCAGAACACCTGGCGGTTCGGCATCGACAGGGTGCTTGCCGGGGTCGCGATGTCCGACGACTCGCACGCCTGGCTGCAGACCACCCTGCCGCTCGACGATGTCGGCAGCAACCGTGTCGAGCTGGCCGGCCGACTCGCCGACTATGTCGACCGACTCCGCACCGTCGTCGAATCACTCTCCGGTGCAAGGCCACTGACTGATTGGCTGACAGCGCTCGCCGACGGCATCACGCAGCTGACCGCCGTTCCGGACGCGGATGCGTGGCAGTCCAGCCAGGCACAGCGGGAGTTCAACGATGTGCGCGCCACGGCCGGACCGCACGCCGACACCGTCCTGCGCCTGCCCGACATCCGCGCACTGTTGGACCGCCACCTGGCGGGGCGGCCGACACGCGCCAACTTCCGCACCGGCACCCTGACCGTCTGCACGATGGTGCCGATGCGCTCGGTGCCGCACCGGGTGGTGTGCCTGGTCGGCCTCGACGACGGGGTGTTCCCGCGCCTGGGCGTGGTCGACGGCGACGACGCGCTGGCCCGCGATCCGATGACCGGTGAACGCGACATCCGTTCCGAGGACCGGCAATTGCTGCTCGACGCCATCGGCGCCGCGACCGAGAAGTTGGTGATCACCTACACCGGTACCAACGAGCATTCCGGGCAGCGCCGACCTCCCGCCGTCCCCCTGATGGAGCTGCTGGACAGCCTCGACGTCACCACACCGGCGCCCGCCCGGAAGCAGGTACTCGTCGAACACCCGTTGCAGCCCTTCGATATTCGCAATGTGACACCCGGTGCTCTCAACATGCCCGCTGGCACACCGTTCACGTTCGATCCGACCGCGCTCACCGCCGCCAGGGTCGCCGCCGGTGAGCGTGCCGACCGTCCGTCGCTGCTCGGGACGCCGCTACCGGCACCACCGCCCGACGACGTCGCCCTCGATGACCTGATCGGCTTCTTCCGCGACCCGGTCAAGGGTTTCTTCCGCGCGCTCGACTACACGCTGCCGTGGGACGTCGATGCGATCGAGGACGCGATGCCCGTCGAGATCGACGCCCTGCAGGAATGGAAGGTCGGCGACCGGATGCTCGACGACATGCAGCGCGGCATGCATCCGAAGGACGCACGGCAGGCGGAGTGGCGGCGCGGCTCGCTGCCGCCGGGGCAGCTCGGCTGGCGCAAGGCGCTGGAGATCAGTGATCAGGCCGCGGCTCTCGCGGTCGCGGCGCACCAGCACCGCAGCGTCGCACCGCAGGCCTACGACGTCGACATCGACGTCGGCAGCGGCAGGCGCGTCACCGGCACCGTGCCCCGCGTCTACGGTGACCGCCTGGTCACCGTCACGTACTCGAAGCTCGACGGCCGGCACCTTCTGGAGTCGTGGATTCGCCTGCTGGCGTTGGCCGCTCGCTATCCCGAGCGGGAGAGGTCCGCAGTGTGCATCGGGCGGCCCAAACGCAGCGGTCCACCCGTCGAGCGGACGCTCGGGCCCCCGGAGATCCCCGCGGCCGACGTGCTCGGTGATCTGGTGGCCATCTACGACGCCGGGCGCCGCGAGCCGATTCCGTTGCCCCTGAAGACGTCGTATGCGTGGGCGGAAGCCCGGCATGCCGGGCGGCAGCCCGAACCCAAGGCGGCGTTCAAATGGGACTCCGCCAAGTTCCCGGGTGAGAACGAGGACCCCGCCCATCAGCGCGTGTGGGGCATGTCGAAGCTCGGCGTCCTGCTGGAGCCGGTGCGCCCCGGAGAAGAGTGCGACGGTGAGACCACCCGACTGGGTGCGTATGCCGCGCGACTGTGGCTGCCGATGCTGCAGGCAGAGGGGGCGTCTCACTGATGGCCCGGCACGTGGGCGATCCGCTCACCTTCGATCTGCTCGGCCCGCTCCCCGCCCCGAACACCACGACGGTGTTGGAGGCCAGCGCCGGCACCGGTAAGACGTTCGCGCTCGCCGGGCTGGTGACGCGGTACCTCGCCGAGGGGGTGGCGACTCTCGACGAGATGCTGCTCATCACGTTCAGCAAGGCGGCCAGCCAGGAGCTGCGCGAACGGGTGCGCGGGCAGATCGTCGCCGCGGTGACGGCGTTCGGGGATCCGACGACCGTCGGCGACAACCAGCTCATTACCCATCTGCTCAACGGCACCCCCGAAGAACTGCACGAGCGCGAACAACGCCTGCGCGACGCCCTTGCCGGATTCGACGCCGCCACCATCGCGACCACCCACCAGTTCTGCCACCTCGTCCTCAAATCGCTGGGGGTGGCGGGTGACACCGATTCGGGCGTGACGCTGGCCGAGAGTCTCGACGATCTGGTGACCGAGATCGTCGACGACGTCTACCTCGCGCATTTCAGCCAGCAGCGTGACGAGCCGCAGCTCACCCGCACTGCCGCACTCGGCCTGGCACGCGCCGTCGTGGCGAATCCGAGCGCCGAGCGGCGACCGATCGACCCGCCCGAAGGTACCGAGGCCGCCGTCCGGGTGGGCTTCGCGACGGCGGTGTGTTCGGAGTTGGAGCGCCGCAAGCGCACCCGCGGCATCCTCGGCTACGACGACCTGCTGAGCCGGCTGGCAGCCGCGCTGGAGGCCGACGGCTCGCCGGCACGGGTCCGCATGCACCGACGGTGGTCGATCGTCATGGTCGACGAATTCCAGGACACCGACCCGGTGCAGTGGCAGGTGATCGACAGGGCGTTCACCGGCCACTCCACGCTGATCCTGATCGGCGACCCCAAGCAGGCCATCTACGCGTTCCGCGGCGGCGACATCGCGACCTACCTGCACGCGGCCGCGACGGCGGGGGAACGCCAGACGCTGGGCATGAACTGGCGCAGCGACGCGGTGCTCGTCGAGAGCCTGCAGGCGGTGCTCCGCGACGCCGAACTCGGCAACAGTGACATCGTGGTGCGCCCAGTCGAGGCGCACCACCAGGGGCACCGGCTGGCCGGCGCCCCGCACAATGAGCCGTTCCGGCTGCGGGTGGTGTCGCGCGACACCATGGGGACCCGGCAGGACAAGACCATCTCGATCGATCAACTGCGCAAACACATTCCGAAGGATCTCGCGGCCGACGTCGCCGCGCTGCTGGCCAGCGGCGCCACCTACGACGGGAAGCCGATCCAGGCGGGCGACATCGCCGTGATCGTCGAGAAGCACAAGGACGGACGCGCGTGCTTCGACGCGCTGACCGCGGCGGGCATCCCGGCCGTCTACACCGGCGCTTCGGACGTCCTGCGCTCCGATGCCGCCGAAGACTGGCTCTGCCTGCTCGAGGCATTCGACCAGCCGCACCGTACCGGGCTGGTCCGGGCTGCGGCCACCACGATGTTCTTCGGCCACACCGCCGAAGACCTTGCCGCACAGGGTGACACCTTGACCGATCGCATCGCCGAGACGGTCCGAGAGTGGGCCGACCACGTCCGCGAGCGTGGCGTCGCGGCCGTCTTCGAGGCCGCACAACTCGCCGGCATGGGTCGCCGGGTGCTGTCGTGGACCGACGGTGAGCGGCAGATGACCGATCTGGCGCACCTGACGCAGGTGCTGCACGACACCGCCCATCGTGAGCACTTCAGCCTGCCCGCGCTGCGTGACTGGCTGCGCACCCAGCGCGAAGAGCACAGTGGCGCAACCGAACGCAACCGCCGCCTCGACAGCGACGCCGCCGCGGTGCAGATCATGACGGTGTACGCCAGCAAGGGTCTGCAGTACCCCGTCGTATATCTGCCGTTCGCGTTCAACCGCAACATCTGGACCGACGAGGCGGTGCTGTTCCACGACGGAGCCCAGCGGTGTCTGCACATCGGCGGCGAGACCAGCCCCGACTACCGGGAGGTGACGAGGCTCGGCAGGCATGAGGCCGCCTCCGACGATGTCCGGCTCACCTATGTCGCGCTGACCCGGGCCCAGTCGCAGGTGGTGGCGTGGTGGGCGCCGTCATGGGATGAACCCAACGGTGGGCTGTCGCGACTGCTGCGGGGCCGCGCCCCCGGTGATCCGGTCGTCCCCGACCGCTGCGCTCCCGCGACTCTGGACGATGCCGATGCGATGGCGGCGCTGCGCGCCTGGTCCGACCGTGGTGGCCCGGTTCTCGAAGATTCGCTGGTGGCAACCGGCGCTGAGGTCGAGTTACCTCTTCCACCAACGGGTCTCGCGGTGCGCGGCTTCGACCGCCGCATCGATGCGTCGTGGCGGCGCACGTCGTACTCCGGTCTGATTCGCGCCGCAGAGACGGTCGGTGGAGTGTCCAGCGAACCGGAAGTCCTGGGGAAGGACGACGAGAAGGACGATGAGGTCGGCGACGTGCCGGTGTCCGAGCCGGTCGGAAGGTCAGAGGTCGGCGTCGCGACGGTTCCATCGCCGATGGCCGACCTGCCGATGGGGGCGAAGTTCGGCACGCTGGTGCACGCGGTGTTGGAGACCGCCAACCCGGTCGCCGACGACCTGGCCGCCGAACTCGAGGCGCAGATCCGCGAGCATTCGCTGTGGTGGCCCGTCGACGTGCCCGCGGCCGAACTTGCCGCCGCACTGGTTCCGATGCACGACACGCCGCTGGGCCCGCTGGCTCCCGGCGTGACGCTTCGGCAGATCGGATTTCGAGACCGGTTGCGGGAGATGGACTTCGAGTTCCCGCTCGCGGGCGGCGATCTGCCGGGCGGGTCGGGAGGGACCCGGCACCGCGATGCGCGCCGAATCTCCCTGGCCGACGTCGGGCGGTTGTACCGCGAGCATGTAGCCGCAAACGACCCGCTGGCGTCCTACGCGGGCCGGCTGTCGAGCGGCGCGCTGGCCGGGCAGTCGTTGCGGGGTTACCTGACCGGCTCAGTCGACGTGGTGCTGCGGGTCGGTGAGCGATACGTCGTGGCCGACTACAAGACCAACTGGCTCGGTGAACCGGAGCAGCCACTGACGTCCGCCGCGTACGGCCAGGCACGAATGGCCGAGGCAATGCTGCATTCGGACTACCCGCTGCAGGCGCTGCTGTACTGCGTTGTGCTGCATCGCTTCCTGCGGTGGCGGCTGCCCGGGTACGACCCGGAGCGCCATCTCGGTGGCGTGCTGTACCTGTTCGTGCGCGGGATGTGCGGTGAGGGGACCCCGGTGGTGGACGGTCATCCGGCCGGGGTGTTCAGCTGGCGCCCTCCCGCGTCATTGATCATCGCGGTGTCGGATCTGCTCGGCTCGGGGGTGGTCGCGGCATGAGCCTCGAGGCGTTCACCGAGTTGTTCGAACCGGCCGACATTCACGTCGCGCGCCGGTTGACCACACTCGCCGAGGAGTCCGACGAGACCGTTGCATTGGCGGTCGCTGTCGCGGTGCGGGCACTGCGTGGCGGATCGGTCTGCGTCGACCTGCGTTCGGTCGCAGAACAGGTCGGCGTTCCCGAGCTGCCGTGGCCGAAACCCGACGCCTGGCTGGCCACCGTCGCAGCGAGCCCTTTGGTGACGAAGACGCCAGTGCTGCGGCTTTTCGGCGATCTGTTGTACCTCGACAGGTACTGGCTCGAGGAACAGCAGGTGTGCGACGACGTGCAGGCTCTGTTGGCGTCGTCGCTGCGCGGCACCGTGCCGAGCCTGGACCGACTGTTCCCCGCCGGGTGGGAGGAGCAGCGCAGAGCCGCCGAAGTCGCGCTGACGCAGTCACTTACGGTGCTGACCGGTGGGCCCGGCACCGGGAAGACCACCACGGTGGCGCGGCTGTTGGCGCTGCTGGCCGAGCAGGCGTCGCTGGCCGGGCAGCCGCCGCTGCGGATCGCGCTGGCGGCGCCGACGGGCAAGGCCGCCGCGAGGCTGCTGGAGGCGGTGCAGTTGGAGGTCGACGAGCTCGACGCGGCCGACCGGGATCGACTGCCGGAGTTGACATCGTCGACGCTGCACAGGCTGTTGCAGCGTCGACCGGGCAACTCGTCGCGGTTTCGGCATCATCGCGAGAACCGGTTGCCCCACGATGTCATCGTGGTCGACGAGACGTCGATGGTCTCGCTGACGCTGATGGCCCGACTGCTCGAGGCGGTCCGCCCGGACAGTCGCCTGCTGCTCGTGGGTGATCCCGATCAGCTCGCCTCGGTGGAGGCCGGCGCGGTGTTGGCAGATCTGGTCGACGGTCTCGGCGGACGCGACGACGTGCGGATCGCCGCGCTGGAGACGTCGCATCGGTTCGGGGAGTCGATCGGCACCCTGGCCACCGCCATCCGCGACGGCGAGGCCGACCAGGTGATCGAGCTGCTCACGGCCGGCGGCGACAACATCGAGTGGCTCGACACCGACGAGCCGGGTGAGCAGCTGCGCACGGTGCTGCTTCCGCACGCACAGCGCCTCCGCGAGGCAGCGATTCTCGGCGACGCCGCTGCGGGGTTGGCGATCCTGGGTGAGCACCGGCTGTTGTGCGCGCACCGACGCGGCCCCTACGGCGTGCGGTTCTGGAACCGGCAGATCGAGCGCTGGCTGACCGACGCGACGGGTGAACCGATCTGGACCGACTGGTACGCCGGGCGCCCGGTCCTGGTGACGGCCAACGACTACGGCCTCGGCCTCTACAACGGGGACACCGGTGTGACGGTGGTGCGCGATCACGGCCTGTGCGTGGTCATCGGTTCGGGTGCAGGGCCGGTGGAGTTCGCGACCGGCAGGCTCGCCGACGTCGACACCATGCACGCGATGACCATCCACAAGAGCCAGGGCAGCCAGGCCGACGAGGTCACGGTGTTGTTGCCGCAGCAGGATTCGCGGTTGCTGACCCGCGAGCTGTTCTACACCGCGGTGACGCGGGCGAAGAGGCAGGTGCGGGTGGTCGGCTCGGAAGCGGCCATCCGGGCGGCGATCGCGCGGCGGGTGATGCGCGCTTCCGGGCTGGCCCGCCGCCTGCGCTGATTCCCCGCACCTTCCCCGCCCCCTCACCTTCCCCGCCCCCTCACCTTCCCCGCCCCCTCACCTTCCCGCCGAAATGGCATTCCAGCAGAGCTTCTCTCGACCTTTTCCTGCCGGAATGCCAGTTCGGCGATGGATTTCTGCCAGCGAGCGGTCAATCTCTGCCAACGGAAATGATCCGTGCCGGCGGCAGGTTAGACACATCAGATCGCAAGCACACCAACAAAAAACGTCGAAACCGCGAGATTCGCTCCACGGCTCCGACCCCCACAGGGAAGGGCAAGATCATGAAGAACCTCACCGCCGCCACCGCCGTCACCGCCGCTGTCGCAGGATTCGCCACCGCCTTCATCGGGCTGGCAAGCCCCGCCGCCGCCGGACCGTGGCCCCCGAAAGGGGCGCCCGTCGGAGGCAGCGCCGCCGACACCATCAGCTCGCTGGAAGCCGACGGCAACCGCGTCGTCGTCAACCGCCAGGGCTCGGCCGGACTGGACAGCGCCGGGGTGACCTCGGTACGCCAGGGTCAGCCGATCCGCGAATACGTCTGGGACGCCCAGGGCGACCGCAGGGTCCTCGAGACCACCGGCCACGTCTACTTCGTCGACGTCCGCTAGGACTCTCACAAGAGGGGCGCCCCCACCCGGGGCGCCCCTTTTTGTGTGCACGCCAAGCCGGTTGTAACGCTTTCGGGTCTCATGGCCACCCCCGAGTAGGAAGCCCTCCAGACAACAGAAAGCACAGGCCCTCATGAAGATCACCGCCCTCGCCAGCACCGCCGGACTCGCCGGACTCGCCGCCGCCGCCATCGTCGGATTGGCCGCCCCCGCCACCGCCGCTCCCGGCGGGGCCGGCAACGCGATGCAGATCATCGACATGCTCAAGGCGGACGGCAACTACGTCATCGTCAATCGGTCAAGCACCGTCCCGCTTGCGGAAGCCGACGTGGTCTCGGTTCGACCCGGCCCGCAGATGCAACAGGTGGTCCTGGAGTCCGGACGCCAAGGAGAGAATCGCAACAACACCGACCGGGTAGTGGAGACCACCGGCCGTTTCTACTTCGTCGAGATCGGCTGACCATCACGGGGCGTCTCACCAGGGGCGCCCCTGTGGCAGGTACCGGAGAACACCGAAGACTCGCTAAGTTGTTGCGTGAGTCGTTCACGGTTATCCAGCCAATCCGAGAGATCGTTGCCATATGCGAGTTGACGGGCGGGAGATCGCTGTCTCAGGCAGCCTTCTCCAACCGTTGACGCGGCGCACCAACGACATCTTCCGGCTGAGCCTGGCCGGGATCTTCCTGGTGGTCATCGTCACCAGCTCGCTGATCACCCGCTACGAGTGGGAGGCGCTGGAGAAATCGATCTCGGGCATCGTCGGTGTGCTCACCCCGACGCAGTCCAACATCGTCTACCTCAGCTATGGCGTGGCCATCCTCGCCCTGCCGTTCGTGATCCTGGTCGGCCTGATCGTCGCGCGGCAGTGGAAACTGCTCGGCGCCTACGCTGCGGCCGGAGCCATCGCGGTCCTGTCTCTGTCGATCACCGGCAGCGGCATCGCCGCGCCAAGCTGGCACCTTGACCTGACCGAACGCCTCGACACCCTGCCGTCACAGTTCCTCGACGACCCGCGGTGGATCGCGTTGCTCGCGGCGGTGCTGACGGTGTCGGGGCCATGGCTGCCCGCGCGCTGGCGCGGCTGGTGGTGGGCGCTGCTGCTGGCGTTTGTGCCCATTCATCTGGTCGTCAGCGCGGTTGTGCCGGCGCGCTCGCTGCTGGGGCTCGCGGTGGGTTGGTTCGTCGGCGCGCTGGTCGTCCTGGTCGTGGGCACACCGGCGCTGGAGGTGCCGCTCGACGACGCCGTGCGGGCCATGGCGCGACGCGGGTTCCGGGTGTCGGCGCTGCAGGTGCTCCGGCCCGCCGGGCGGGGGCCGTTGGTGCTGACCGCCACCCAGGATCCGTCGTCCGATGGTCCCGCCGATGCCCCGGAGATTGCGGCAGGCACGGCGACGGTCGAGCTGTACGGGCCGCATCAACGCGGCGGCGGTGCGCTGCGCCAGTTCTGGGGCAAGCTGCGGCTGCGCGACAGCGAGACGGCGCCGCTGCAGACGTCGATGCGACGCGCCGTCGAACACCGGGCGTTAATGGCCATTGCCGTCGGTGACCTCGCGCTGGCCAACACATCGCCGATCGCGGTGGCGACGCTGGACCGCGGCTGGACCCTCTACGCGCACAAGCCCTCACGCGGGGAGACGATCGACGACTGCGCCGACGCGACACCGGTCGCGCGGGTGTGGGACTCGCTGGGCGTGCTGCACAGCCAGCAGATCTCCCACGGTGATCTGCGCAGCAAGGAGATCACCGTCGTCGACGGTACGCCGATGTTCGGCGGCTTCACCCACTCCGAGTACGGTGCGTCAGAAGCCCACCTGCACACCGACATCGCGCAACTGCTCCTGACCACGACAGATCTCTACGGCGCTGAACCGGCTGTGGCCGCGGCGATCACGGTGTTCGGCAACGAGGCGGTGTTGGCAGCATCGCGTCGACTCACCAAAGCGGCTGTGCCGAAACGGGTTCGGACGTCGGTCCGGGACGCCGGCACCGCGATGACGATCGCTCGTGACGAGGTGAAGCGCCAGACGGGTGCCGACCAGATCAAGACGGCGACCATCACCCGGTTCACCCGCAATCAGCTGATCCAGACGGTGCTGCTGGTGGCGCTCGTCTACGTCGCGTACCCGTTCATCGCCTCGGTGCCGGTGTTCTTCGCCGAGCTGGGCGCGGCGAACTGGTGGTGGGCCGTGGCCGGTCTGGCGGTGTCGGCGCTGAAGTATCTGGGTGCTGGTACCGCGCTGTGGGCGTGCGCCGACGGCCTCGTGAAGTTCCGGAACCTGGCCATCATGCAGGTGGCGAACACGTTCGCCGCGACCACCACGCCCGCCGGGGTCGGCGGTCTCGCCCTGAGCACCCGCTTCCTGCAGAAGGGCGGGCTGGGCGCGCTGCGGGCCACCACCGCGGTGGCGCTTCAGCAGTCGGTCCAGGTGATCACCCACATCACGCTGCTGATCATCTTCAGCGCTGCGGCGGGGGCGTCGGCGAACCTGCGGCAGTTCGTGCCTGACGCGACGGTGCTGTATCTGATCGCCGGCGCCGCGCTGGGTGCGGTCGGCGTTTTCCTGTTCGTCCCTAAGCTGCGGCATTGGCTGGCCACGGCGGTGCGACCCCGGCTCAAGGAGGTCATCGACGACCTCATCGAGTTGGCCCGCGAGCCCAAACGCCTGGCGTTGATCGTGCTCGGTTGCGCGGCAACCACTCTCGGGGCGGCACTGGCCCTGTGGGCGAGCATCGAGGCGTTCGGCGGCGACGCCAGCTTCGTCACCGTCACGATCGTCACGATGGTCGGCGGCACGCTGGCCTCGGCGGCGCCCACCCCGGGCGGCGTCGGCGCCGTCGAAGCCGCGTTGATCGGTGGCCTGGCCGCCTTCGGGGTGCCTGCCGCGGTGGCAGTGCCGTCGGTGCTGCTTTACCGCATCCTGACGTGCTGGCTGCCGGTGTTCATCGGTTGGCCGATCATGCGGTGGCTGACACGCAACGACATGATCTAGCGCCAGGAGTCATCGCCCGCCAGGAGTCATCGCCCGCGAAATAGCATTCCGGGTCGTGAATCCGCCGCGTGGATCACAGCCCGGAATGATATTTCGCGGCGAAGGTGAGGAGTTTCGCGACGGGAGTGCGCGAGTTTCGCGGCGAAGATGCGGTATTTCGCGGCGAAGGTGTGGTGACGAGTCAGCAGGCGAGGCCGGCGAAAACCGCACCGGTGACCAGCGCGATCAGGATCGCGATGGTGGGCATTCCGCTGGACAGCGCGACGACGACGCCCGCGACAGCGGCGATCAGGATGGCCAACATCAAGATGGCGACCATCCAGTTGACGTGGGTCGATGCCCGCACGGCACGCGGCTGCTCGACCTCTTGCGGGACCATCGCGCTCTCGCCCATTCCGACCATGACCGGCCCTCTCTGTGATTGCGCACACAATATAACCTCCCAATGATGTAAATCACACTTTTGACGGTGAGGTTGTGACCTCGACGTCAATTCGAAAGCCCAACTAACAGAACTGATTAGAGCTACTAATCGCGGCGGCGGGTTCGGTAGGTTGGGTCCTGGTGACCTACTGATGACCATGACGAGGCTGGCCCTGCTGACCGCCGCGGCGGTGGTTCTGGTGCAGTGCGCCCCGGCGCCCGCCCCGGCTCCGGAGCCCTCTGAAACGACGTCGACGTCCGCGCCGCCACCCCCGCCGACCCCGCGGCCCGAGCCCGCATCGGTCCACCCCGTCAGCGCCACCGAACTCGGGGCGACATGGCGTCCCGGCTGCCCGGTGCCCCCCGAGACCCTCCGGCGCGTCGACCTCGACTTTTGGGGCTTCGACGAGCAGCCCCACCGCGGCCAACTGGTGGTGCACCAGGACGTGACAGCGCAGGTCATCGAGGTTTTCGACGAGCTGTTCCGGATGCGTTTCCCGATCGAGCGGATGCGGACGGTCGACCACTACCTCGGCGCCGACGATGAGCTGTCCATGCGTGACAACAACACCTCGGCGTTCAACTGCCGGGACATTCCGGGAACCGGACGCTGGTCGCTGCACGCGTACGGCAGGGCGGTCGACGTCAACCCCCGGCTGAACCCTTTTGTCGATCGGCGCGGCGACTACCAGCCCGCCAACGCCGGCCAGTTCGTCGACCGCGCCCCGCACCGACCCCGGGATGCTGCACGACGACGACCCTGCCGTGCGCGCGTTCACCGACCGCGGCTGGAGCTGGGGCGGCTACTGGCGTACTCCGAAGGATTACCAGCATTTCGAGCTCGGCTAACCTTGACGCAGTCGTCAAATATGACCGAAACGTGAACCCCAACGCGATCTACTACGTGTCGTAGGGTGAGGCGCTTTCCTTGACCTGGAGGCTGAGCTGCTACACCGAATCGTCGTTATCGCCCTGGCTACACCGCGCCGCATCCTCGTGGCCGCGGCGCTGCTGACGGTCGTCTTGGCGGCATTCGGACTGCCCGTCGCCAAGGAGCTCTCCCCCAGCGGATTTCAGGACCCGGGTTCCCAATCAACCCGCGCCGCAAAGGTTCTCACTCAGAAGTTCGGCCAGGGCGACGTGCAGATGCTCATTGTGGTGGCATCGTCCGACGGCATCGACAGCGCCAGGGCCCGGGAGATCGGCACCGGCATCGTCGACCGGCTGAACGATAATCCCCACGTCGCCGATGTCTCGTCGGCCTGGACCTCCCCACCCGCCGCTGCGGCCGACCTCGTCAGCAGGGATCGCACCGCCGGGCTCATCGTCGCCGGCCTCACCGGCACCGAGGCCCAGCAGCAGACCTACGCCAAGGAGATCTCCGAGGAGGTCACCGGCGACCGTGACGGCGTCACCGTCCAGACCGGCGGCACCGCGATGGTCAACGTCCAGATCACCGAGCAGTCCCAACGAGACCTGCTGGTCATGGAATCGCTGGCGATACCGCTGAGCTTCCTGGTGCTGGTCTGGGTGTTCGGCGGGCTACTGGCCGCCGCGCTGCCGGTCGCGATCGGTGGCATGGCGATCATCGGCGCGCTGGCCGTCCTGCGGCTGGTCACCTTCGGCACCGATGTGTCGATCTTCGCGCTGAACCTGGCCACCGCGATGGGCCTGGCGCTGGCCATCGACTACACGCTGCTGATCCTGAGCCGCTATCGCGATGAGCTGGCCGCGGGCGCGGACCGCACCGCCGCGCTCAAGCGCACCATGACGACCGCCGGCCGCACCGTCATCTTCTCCGCCACCACGGTGGCGCTGTCGATGTCGGCGATGGTGCTGTTTCCGATGCACTTCCTGAAGTCGTTCGCCTACGCCGGGGTGGCGACCGTCGCGTTCGCGGCCGCGGCGGCGATCGTCGTGACCCCCGCCGCGCTGGTGGTGCTCGGCGATCGGCTCGACGCGCTGGATGTGCGCCGGCTGACCCGACGGATCCTGCGCCGGCCCGAACCGCAGCCCGTCCCGGTCGAGCGGCGCTTCTGGTACCGGTGCGCGAAAGCCGTCATGCGACGCGCCCTGCCGCTGGGCTTGGCCGTGGTCGTGTTGCTGCTGGCGCTCGGCGCGCCTTTTCTGGGCGTCCGCTGGGGGTTTCCCGACGACCGGGTGCTGCCGCAGTCGGCCTCGGCACACCAGGTCGGTGATCGGCTGCGCGACGACTTCGTCCAGAATTCGGACACGGCCGTCACCATCGTCGTTCCCGACAGCGACGGCCTGGCACCCGCTGACGTGTCCGCCTACGCCGCCGAACTGTCCCGGATTCCCGACGTTCCGGCGGTGTCGGCACCGACCGGGACGTTCGTCGACGGGGTTCTCACCGGACCGCCGTCGGCCCCGACCGGCGAGAACGAGGGCAGCCTCTTCCTCACGGTCGCCAGCACCGCAGCGCTGTTCTCCGATGCCTCCGAAGCGCAGCTCGACCGACTGCACGCCGTTGCCGGCCCCGGAGGCCGCGCCGTCGAGATGACGGGCACCGCCCAGGTCAACCGCGACAGCGTCGACGCCATCACCTCCAGGCTGCCGCTGGTGCTCGGTGTCATCGCCGTCATCATGTTCGCGTTGCTGTTCCTGCTCACCGGCAGCATCGTGGTGCCGCTGAAAGCGTTGGTGCTCAACGTTCTTTCGCTCACCGCGGCGTTCGGCGCGCTGGTGTGGATCTTCCAGGACGGGCATCTGTCCGGGCTCGGGACGACGCCGACGGGCACCCTCGTCGCCAACATGCCGGTGCTATTGTTCTGTATCGCGTTCGGGTTGTCGATGGACTACGAGGTGTTCCTCGTCTCCCGTATCCGCGAATTCTGGCTCGAGACAGGACAATCCGACAACGACGAGTCCGTCGCCCTCGGAATCGCCTACACCGGCCGTATCATTACGGCCGCCGCACTGATCATGTCCATTTCGTTCGCGGCGCTGATCGCCGCCAACGTGTCGTTCATGCGGATGTTCGGCCTCGGCCTGACACTCGCCGTGCTCGTCGACGCGACGCTGGTGCGCATGGTGCTCGTCCCTGCGTTCATGCGTCTCATGGGGGGATGGAACTGGTGGGCACCCCACTGGCTCCAGCGTGTTCACCAACGCCTCGGCTTCAACGAAGCGCCGAAGTCAGATCCCGACAGCAGCAGACAAGCAGAGCAGGTGCCCTCATGACCACCAACCACCCCATCAGCGTCATCGCAGGCGTTCAGGGGGCGTTGCCGCCCCACCGCTACAGCCAGCAGGAGGTCACCGAAAAGATCTTGCGTCTACCGGCTTTCGCCGACCTCGAGGACCTGCTGCGTGGACTGCACGAGCACGCCAAGGTCGACTCCCGCCATTTCGTGCTGCCGATCGAGCGCTACCCGTCGCTGACGGACTTCGGCGAGGCCAACGACCTCTACCTCGAGCACGCGGTGAACCTCGCGTGCGAGGCGTTGACGGCGGCACTCGACGAGGCGGGGCTGGCACCAACCGATCTCGATCTGATCATGACGACGACCGTCACCGGCATCGCGGTGCCGTCGCTGGACGCGCGCATCGCGGGCCGGCTGGGGCTGCGGCCCGACGTACGCCGGGTTCCGCTGTTCGGCTTGGGCTGCGTGGCCGGCGCGGCGGGCGTCGCCCGGATGAATGACTACCTGCGCGGCGCACCGGATCACGTCGCCGCGCTGGTGTCGGTGGAGCTGTGCTCGCTGACATTCCCGGCCTTTGAGCCCACGATCGCCAGCCTCGTCGGCAGCGCGCTGTTCGGCGACGGCGCGGCCGCGGTGATCGCGGTCGGCGAGGACCGCGCCGCCAAGATCGGCGCGACCGGGCCCGAGGTGCTCGACTCCCGCAGCCGGATGTATCCCGACACCCTCGACACCATGGGCTGGAAGGTCGGGCGCAACGGGCTTGCGCTCATCCTGTCGCCGAACCTGCCCGACCTGATCGACCGCTACCTGGCCGACGACATGACCGGGTTCCTCGGCGAGCACGATCTGACCATCGGCGACATCGAGGCCTGGGTGTCACATCCCGGTGGGCCCAAGGTGATCGAGGCGATCAACGCTGCGCTCGGCCTCGATGACGACGCGCTCGAGCTGACCTGGCGGTCACTCGCCGAGGTCGGCAACCTGTCGTCGTCGTCGGTGCTGCACGTGCTGCGCGACACCCGCGCCAAGAAGCCGACCGCCGGGCAACCCGGCCTGCTGATGGCGATGGGGCCGGGCTTCTGCTCCGAACTCGTGCTGCTGCGCTGGCGGTGAGCATGTTCGCCTACACCGTGCTGATCGCCGCGGTCGCACTCGAGCGGGTCGCGGAACTGGTTGTCTCCCAACGGAACCTGAAGTGGAGCAGGGCGCACGGCGGCGTCGAGTTCGGTGCTGGACACTACCCGGTGATGGTCGTCCTGCACACCGCACTGCTGGCCGGTTGTCTGTTCGAGGCCGCGCACCGGGACTTCATCCCGGTGCTGGGGTGGTCGATGTTCGCCGTCGTCATCGCTGCCCAGGCGCTGCGCTGGTGGTGCATCAGCACACTCGGAAAGCAGTGGAACACCCGGGTGGTCGTCGTTCCCGACGCCGGCCGGGTCGCCGGCGGCCCGTACCGGTTCCTGTCGCACCCCAACTACGTCGCGGTCGTCGTCGAGGGCATCGCGCTGCCGCTCGTGCACACCGCATGGATCACCGCACTCGTGTTCACGGTCCTCAATGCCGCGCTGCTGTGGACCCGGATCTCGGTGGAGAACCGGGCCTTGGAAACCCTGCGCACATGATCGACCTCGTCGTCGCGGGCGGTGGACCCGCCGGCCTGGCCACCGCCATCCACGCCGCGCGCGCAGGCCTGGAGGTCGTCGTCATCGAGAAGCGCACCGGACCCATCGACAAGGCGTGCGGCGAGGGCCTGATGCCGCACGCGGTGCGCCAACTCGAACTGCTCGGCGCCACGCCGGCGGGCAAACCGTTTCGGGGTGTGCGCTATCTCGACGGAAGCCACAGCGTCACCGCGCAATTCGGCTCCGGCCCGGGCCTCGGGGTGCGGCGCAGAACGCTGCACGAGTCGCTGCTGCAGCAGACGGCAGCGGCCGGGGTGACGCTGGTGCACGAGAAGATCGGGCCGATCACCCAGGACGGTGAATCGGTGACAGTCCGTGTCGGCCGGTCCGGGATTCGCGCCCGCTACCTGGCCGCCGCCGACGGCCTGCACTCACCGATCCGGGCCGACCTCGGCCTGGAGCGGACCGCGGGACGGACCAGACGCTGGGGCATCAAGCGGCACATCGCCGTCGCACCGTGGAGCGACGTCGTCGAGGTGTACTGGTCACCCGAAGCGGGCGAGGCCTATGTGACGCCGGTGGCCGACGACTGCGTGGGCATCGCGATACTGACGTCACGGCAGGGTCGCTTCGAGCAACACCTCGACGCGTTTCCGGTACTGCGGGAGCTGACCGACGGCCATCCGTATGAGCCCGACCGTGCGGCGGGTCCACTGCGGCAACGGGTTCGGGGCCGGGTCGCGGGACGGGTGCTGCTGGTCGGTGACGCGGCGGGATACGTCGACGCGCTCACCGGGGAAGGCCTGGGGCTCGCGTTCGCCGCGGCCCGGTTGCTGGTCGACAGCGTCGTCGCCGATAGTCCCGGCGACTACGAGCGGCAGTGGCGCAGCACCACCCGCCGCTACCGGCTGATGACCGCCGGGATGCTGCAGGCCGCCACGTCACCGGTGCGCTCACTCATCGTGCCCGCCGCCAGCCGCCTCCCGCGGGTGTTCACCGGCATGGTGAATCTGCTCGCCGATTAGCACGGCGTCGATGTCGGCAACCGAAATCGTGTTGCGGCCATCGGATTTCGCTTCGTAGAGCGCTCGGTCGGCGCGGTCCAGCAACTCGCTGATGATCGCCTGCGGGTCCGCACCCGGGAACATGAGCTCGTGGCGGGGATGCGCGGCGGCCACGCCGATGCTGATCGTCACGACGCCGGACGGCGTGACCGGATGGGGAATCTCGAGCGCGCGGATCGCCGAGGACAGGCCCATCGCGAAGGTATACGGATCCTCGCAGCCGACCAGCACCACGGCGAACTCCTCGCCGCCGTAGCGCGCGGACACGCAGGTGTCCAGATCGCCCAGGTGCAGCAGCACATCGGCCACATCACGCAGGCAGGCGTCACCGGCGTGATGCCCGTAGTGGTCGTTGTACGCCTTGAAATGGTCGACGTCGACGAACAGCGCGGCCACCTGTTGGCCGGATTCGTTGGCGCGCACACAGATCTCGCTCGCGTGCAGCGCTAGCCCGCGCCGGTTCAACAGACCGGTCAGCGGATCGGTGTTCGCCATGTCCGTCAGCGACTCCTGCACCTCGTGTTCGAGGGTCACGTCCCGCAGGACCGCCGCCGACAGGCCGACACCGGTGCGGCGGCTGTGCACGACGTACCAGCCCCACGATCCGTCGACCCTGCGAATCCGGAACGGCGCGGAGGGGCCTTCGGACGCCGGGTCCCAACGGTTCTGGAACACGACGCGGTCCTGCGGATGGATGTGCCGCAGCCACTGCTCCCGGGTGATCGGACCGTCGGGGATATCGAGGTTCTGCTCACCGCCGTGCGCCCGGTGCAGCACGTTGCCGTCGGAGTCGACGAGGATCACCACGTCGCCGGTCAACTCGGCCACGAGGTCGTAGGCGTTGTGGCTGGCGTCGTCGAGGGCGACCAGTTGCATGCGGTCTTCGAGGGCCGCGGCGACGATCACCACCATCGCGTAGGCGCCCAGCAGGAACACCTGCGCCGAGACCATCGCCTGCCCGGCGTTCTCGATGGAGGCGGCGAACGGGCCGTAGCCGGCGAAGGTGCTGCCGAGTACCAGCGCCGACGCGATCGCCATCTCGGCCAACGCCGCGGCGATACCGGACCGGATGAGAACCAGCAGCGCGGGCAGCCCGGTGAGGAACACCAGCACGAAGCTGGACTTGGTCGCCGACGCGGCGCAGAGCCCGATCGTCAGCACGGTCATCGCCGCGAACCACAGCACCTCGCGCCACGAATGCCTGCGGGTGTAGCGCCGCCACCGCAGCATCACCGGAACCAGGAAGGCGATGCCGATGGCCTCGGTGAGGTACCAGGCCATCAGGGCGCCGACCACCGACCGGGCGTCGACGCCGACCTGGCCGTTCCACATCAGGCTCGCGAGTCCGATCGGGCTGGCGAGCAGCGGCGCCAGGAACACCCCATAGACGAGGAAGCGTCGCCAGCTGGTCAGGGAATCGCTGCGGCCGGACACCCATTCCTGGTCACGGTGCAGGAACGCCGCCGCGACCACGACCGCGGTCATCGTGGCCAGCACACCGACCTCGGGTCTCATGTCCAGCAGCAGGCGGGCCGGGATGATCTGGATGGCGGCGAAGGACGCGATGTAGACCGGCCACTGCCGGCGCGGGGACGTCAGCAACGCAACGATCTGCGGCGCGATGGCCGGCCACACCAGGGCGTAGGACCAGCTGTCCAGGTAGACCAGGGCCCGCACCCCGTAGCAGGTGACGCCGACGGCAACGGTCCAGGCCAGCAGGCGGGGCAGTGGCGGCATGCGGTCGCGGACGCGCGCGGACATGTCCGCCCAGCGATCCGCGCCCGTCAGCATCCCCATAGTCAACAGCGTAAATATTGGCGGCGACAATTCTTGACGCAATTCTCAGCAATTCCCTCGTTCACGCCGAGGACCCATTCCCGCAACATCGGGACGACAGAATGGCGCCTTCCCGCTACGTTGAGCGAGACCGTAGGAGACGCAGTGACCGATGTCGTGAACCACACCTCAGGTGAATCCACCGAGGTCAACGGCGCGCCGGTGGGGCCGACGGGGCAGACCCGCTCCGGCATGACCGCCGACGCGTTGCGCCATGCGGTGTCCGATCACCTGTTGTATTCGATCGCCCGTCCGGCGGCGGTGCTGACGCCCGAGCACTACTACCGCGCGCTGTCGCTGGCGGTGCGGGATCGCATGCAGAAGCGCTGGATGGCCACCACGCAGGACTGGCTGGACCTGTCGGCGAAGGTGACGTGCTACCTGTCGGCGGAGTTCCTGATGGGTCCGCAGCTCGGCAACAACCTGCTCAACCTCGGCATCGAGGACGAGGCCCGCGCCGCGCTGGCCGACCTCGGCCAGGACCTCGACGTGATCCTGGACTGCGAGGGGGAGCCGGGCCTAGGCAACGGCGGCCTCGGCCGGCTGGCGGCCTGCTACCTGGATTCGATGGCCACACTGGAGCGGCCGTCGATCGGCTACGGCATCCGCTACGAATTCGGCATCTTCAAGCAGGAGATCCACGAGGGCTGGCAGGTCGAGAAGACCGACAACTGGCTGGCCCACGGCAACCCGTGGGAGATCGAGAAGCCGGATGCGAGCTACCAGGTGAACTGGGGTGGCCACACCGAGGAGTACGAGGACGTCACCGGCAAGTTCCGGGTGCGGTGGGTGCCGCAGCGGGTGCTCAAAGGCATGCCGTACGACACCCCGGTGCAGGGCTACGGCGTCACCACGTGCAACACGCTGACGCTGTGGAGCGCGCGGGCGGTCGACTCGTTCGCCCTCGATGCGTTCAACACCGGCGACTTCTACAAGGCAGTCGACGAGGAGGTGATCTCCGAGACCGTCTCCAAGGTGCTCTATCCCAACGACGAACCCGAGGCGGGTAAGCGGCTGCGGCTGCTGCAGCAGTACTTCTTCGTGACGTGCTCGCTGCAGGACATCCTCGACATCCACCTTCATCGGGTGGGGCTGCCGCTCTCGGCGCTGCCGGACAAGTGGGCGATCCAGCTCAACGACACGCACCCGTCGATCGCGGTGGCGGAGTTGATGCGGCTGCTGATCGACGAGCACCAGGTGACGTGGGATCAGGCGTGGGATCTCACGGTGCGCACGTTCGCCTACACCAATCACACCCTGTTGCCGGAGGCGCTGGAGACGTGGCCGCTGCGCATCTTCGGCGAGGCCCTGCCACGGCATCTCGAGCTGATCTACGAGATCAACGAACGCTTCCTCGAGGAGGTGCGGGCGAAGTTCCCCGGCGACGAGGAGCGGGTCGGTCGCATGTCGCTGATCGGCGAGGAGGGCGGCAAGTCCGTGCGGATGGCGCACCTGGCCACCGTCGGCAGTCACTTTGTCAACGGCGTCGCGGCGCTGCACTCGGAACTGCTGAAGGCCAGCATCCTCAAGGACTTCTACGAGATGTGGCCGGAGCGGTTCGGCAATGTCACCAACGGTGTGACGCCGCGGCGCTTCCTGGCACTGTCCAACCCCGGTCTGCGTGAGCTGCTCGACGACACCATCGGCCCCGGATGGCTGACGGACCTAGGGCGGCTCAAGGGGCTGGATTCCTTCGTCGACGATTCGGCATTCCGGCAGCGGTGGCGGGATGTCAAGCGCGCCAACAAGTCCCGGCTGGCCGAGTACGTCCACTCCGCGACGGGCATCGAACTGGACCCGACGTGGATGTTCGACGTGCAGGTCAAGCGGATCCACGAGTACAAGCGTCAACACCTGATGGCGCTGCACATCGTCACGCTGTACCACCGCCTCAAGCAGAACCCGGGGCTGGCGATCCCGCCGCGGGTGTTCATCTTCGGCGGCAAGGCCGCGCCGGGCTATTTCATGGCCAAGCGCATCATCAAGTTGATCACCGCGGTCGGCGCCACGGTGAACAATGACCCCGACGTCAACCGCTACATGAAGGTCGTGTTCCTGCCGAACTTCAACGTCAAGAACGCGCACCTGGTCTACCCGGCGGCCAACCTGTCGGAGCAGATCTCCACGGCCGGTAAGGAGGCGTCGGGCACCGGGAACATGAAGTTCATGATCAACGGCGCGCTGACCATCGGGACGCTGGACGGCGCGAACGTCGAGATCCGCCAGGAGGCGGGCGCGGAGAACTTCTTCCTGTTCGGCCTGACGGAGAGCCAGGTCGTCGCGGTCAAGGCCGAGGGCTACCGACCGCTGAGCTACGTCGAGCGCGACCCCGAGCTGGCCTCGGTGCTGGAACTGCTGGCGAGCGGGGTGTTCACCCACGGCGACACCGAGGTGCTGCGGCCGATCGTCGACAACTTCCTGCACCACGACTCGTTCCTGGCGCTGGCCGACTACCGGTCCTACGTCGACTGCCAGGATCAGGTCTCGCGGGCCTGGCTGGACGGCGAGACGTGGACGCGAATGTCGATCCGCAACGCCGCGCGCAGCGGCTTGTTCTCCAGCGACCGGGCGATCAAGGAGTACTGCGACGAGATCTGGGGCGTGGGCCCGATGTCCGTCGACCTCTAGCTCCCTTTCCGCCGGAATTGCATTCCAGCCAATTTGACCTTGTGGTCGCCCGTTCGGGGGTGAAAATTGGGGGGTGGTCGCCTTGCGACGCCGTCTCTGCATGGTTCTTTCAGGCCGGATTCCAGCCGGGCGCTGGAGTCGCGTTGCGGGCCCTTCATTGTTGCCGCCATTGGTCTTTGGCGATTGAGCACGCGGATTAGATTTTCTGTTGGCCCTGCGGCTCCACGAGGCGACCACACCCTCAATTGATGGTGGGCACGCGCGAGAAGTGGAGGTTAAGGATGTTGGCAGAATCTGAGGACTCAGAACAGATCATCGCCAGGGTCGCAGCCCTGGATATCGGCAAGGCCGAGCTGGTCTGTTGTGTGCGGGTGCCGGGCCGTGGGACCCGACGCCTGCAAGAGGTGTCGACGCATTCAACGATGACGCGGTCGTTGACCGAGTTGGCCAATCACCTCGTCGAATCCGGGGTCTCGCGGGTGGTGATGGAAGCCACCTCCGACTATTGGAAACCGGTGTTCTACCTGCTCGAAGCTCACGGATTGGACCCGTGGCTGGTCAATGCCCGCGACGTCAAACACCTGCCGGGACGACCCAAGACCGATGTGCTGGACGCGGTGTGGCTGGCCAAGCTGGCCGAACGTCAGATGCTGCGCCCCAGTTTCGTCCCGCCACCGCCGATTAGGCAGTTGCGGGATCTGACCCGCTACCGCATCGATCTGGTCGCGACGCGCACCGCCGAACGCAACCGCGTGGAAAAGCTTCTCGAAGACGCCTGCATCAAGCTCTCGGTCGTGGCCAGCGACATCTTCGGGGTGTCAGGACGGGCGATGATGGCCGCGTTGATCGCCGGTGAACGTGACCCTAAGGTCCTCGCGCAACTGGCGCGTTCCCGCATGCGGTCCAAGATGGACCGCCTCGAGGAGGCCTTCAACGGCCACTTCGACGCCCATCACCGCTTCCTGCTGACCCGCATGCTGGCCCGCCTCGACGGCATCGACGCCGACATCGCCGTCCTCGACGAACAGATCGAGGCCTATCTGGCCCCTTTCGCCGCGGCGGCGGCACGCCTGGATGAGATCCCCGGTATCGGGCCGGTGGCCGCCGCGATCATCCTCGCCGAGATCGGCACCGACATGTCGGTCTTCCCGACCGCGGGCCACCTGTGCTCCTGGGCGAAATTCAGCCCCGGCATCAAATCCTCGGCCGGCAAAACCAAAGGCAACGCCTCCACCGGGCACGGCAACCGCTACCTGGCTCAGATCCTGGGTGAAGCCGCCATCGCCGCCAGCCGCACCGACACCTTCCTTGGGCAGCGCTACCGACGTATCGCCCGGCGCCGCGGCAACAAACGCGCCCTGGTCGCCGTCGGACGCTCCATCCTGGTCATTATCTGGCACCTACTGGACGACCCGGACGCCACCTTCATTGACCTCGGACCCGATCACTACACCAAACGACTCAATCCAGAGACCAAGAAACGCAACCATATCCGCCAACTCGAAGCACTCGGCTACACCGTCACCCTCACCTCAGCAGCCTGACCACAACACCAACACCTCGCCGTGAACACACGGCAATACCGACGTGCAGACTCCCAGCCCAACCCACCTCTATTTTCGGATTAGCAGGTCTCCACTCGAAGAACTTCTGCCGGAATGCCGTTTCGGCGGGGCGGGGCCATCTGATCGGGCTCGGGCGCCGAATCAATCGGGGATGATCGAGATTGACCCGATGAGGAGATCGACCTTGCCGAGCACGTCGAACGACCACGCACCCACGACGAACTCGCCGTCAGTGCGGCCGTTGCGCTGGGTCCTGACCGTGCTGGCCCTGACTCAGCTGGTGTCGCCGCTGGTGGTCAATGCTGTGTTCGGCGATTTCCTGCAGTCGGGCGCCACCAACGAGGCGTTGATCACCCCGGCGGGCTACGCGTTCAGCGTGTGGGGCCTCATCACGCTGCTGAGCGCGGTGACCGCCCTGGCGGTACTGCGCTTCGGCCTGGGCTCGTCGTGGGAGTCCAGCGTGCTGATCGACGCCGCCGTGGTGTTCGCCGGCTTCAGCCTGTGGCTTGTCGTGGCGTCTCAGGACTGGTTGTGGGTCAGCGTGGCGGTATTCGCGGTGATGAACGGGGCGCTCTTCCACATTCTGCGTCTCCTGATCGACAGGTCTGGCGATCTGTCCTGCCCGCCGTGGCTGACCACGCTGGCGACTGTCACCTTCGGCTTGTACCTCGGCTGGTCCTCGGTCGCGGTGTTCGCCAATGTCGGTGCCGCGCTGATCGACTCCGGGGTGTCGGCGACCGCCGTGGGGTGGCAGTTGGCGATCCTGGTGGCCGCCTCCGCGTTCGTGGTATTGCTGACGACGATCCTGCGCGGCACGTGGGGGTATGTCGCGGGCGCGCTGTGGGCGTTGGTCGCGGTGGCGATCGGCGCCGCACAGCGGGGAAGCGTCGTTCTTTCGGCGACGACGGCCGTCGCGATTGTCGTGGTGATTGCCGCGACGGTGCGCAGCCGGCGCCGACACCCGTAGCGCCAACACCCGTAGCGCCTCCGCCCACAGCGCCGTCCCCGCAGCGCCGGAATTGCATTCCACGCGACAAAGTGCGAGAACCACCCGCCGCGGAATGCAATTCCGGCGGCGCGAAAACCATTGGTGCGCAGCGCGGCTGATATGCCACTCTCGACGCGTGATCGATGTCGAGGCATTCGCGCGCGACGGGTTCGTCAAGGTCGAGCGGGCCGCACCGCGGGATGTCGCCGACGCCGCGAGGGCGATGCTGTGGACCCAACTGGGGCTGTCCCCCGAGGACCCCGCGTCGTGGGCGCAGCCGGTGAAGTGGGCGTCCGACCTAATGGGTGCGGGCCCGTTCGGCGAGCTGACGCGTAGCCCGCGCCTCGCCGAGGGGTTGGACCTGATCTGCGGCGTCGGCGGATGGACGCCGCGCGGGTCGGTGGGCAACATCCCGGTGCGATTCCCCGTCTCACCGCCTGCCGAGGACCGCGGCTGGCACATCGATCTGAACACGCCGCAGCCCGACGGTTCGTGGGCGGTGAGTGCACGTCCGCACACCGTTCTGGTGCTCACGCTGTTGTCCGAGGTGACGTCCGAGGACGCGCCGACGCGGCTGCGCGCGGGCTCCCATCGTGACGTGGCCGCCGCCCTCGGGGACGAGCCGCTCGACGCCGTCGCCGCCGGCGCCCTGGCCGACGCCGCAAGCCGAGACCGCCCGATACGCCACGCCACCGGCTCACCGGGCGACATGTACGTGGTGCATCCGTTCACCGTGCACGCCGCCGACGAACACCGCGGCCGTACACCGCGATTCATGGCCCAGGCCCCGGTGGTGTTGACCACCCCGCTCACACCGGGATCGTCGGCACCACTGGGGCGGGTGTTCTGAGGTCACAACCCGGTCACTGCCCCGCGCGGCCCGGCGGCATCGTCCACGCGCGCTGTTACGTTCACGCCCGTGACACACTTCGGACAGCGGGTCCGTCGCGTCGGCGTGCGCCTGGCCGTCGTGGCGCTGGTCGCTGCCGGGCTGCTGGCATCCCCCGCCCCGCAGGCCGAGGCGTTCTCCCGCGACGGCCTGCCCATCGAGCAGCTGGACGTGCCGTCACCGGCCATGGGACGCACCATCCGCGTCGAATTCCATGGCGGCGGACCGCATTCGGTGCTGCTGCTCGACGGTCTGCGGGCGCAGGACGACTTCAACGGCTGGGACATCAACACCGCCGCGTTCGAATGGTTCCACCAGTCCGGGATCTCGGTGATCATGCCCGTCGGCGGCCAGTCCAGCTTCTACTCCGACTGGTACAAGCCCGCGAGGGGCAGCGCGGGCACCCAGACGTACAAGTGGGAGACGTTCCTAACCCGCGAGCTGCCGACCTGGCTGGCCGCCAACAAGGGCCAGGACCCATTCGGCAATGCCGTTGTGGGACTGTCGATGTCGGGTAGCGCCGCGCTGACGATGGCCGCCTTCTATCCGCGCCAGTACAAGTTCGCCGGCTCGCTGTCGGGGTACCTCGCGCCGTCGCGGGGGCTGTGGCCGACGCTTATCGACATCGCGATGCAGGATGCAGGCGGCTACGACGCCATCGATATGTGGGGCACTCCCGGCTCCCCCGCCTGGGCGCGCAACGACCCCACCGTCAACGTCAACCGCCTCGTCGCCAACCGGACCGCGCTGTGGGTCTACTGCGGCAACGGCGTCACCTCGGACCTCGACAGCAACAACGACTTCGGCGCGAACTTCGGTGCGCAGTATCTGGAGAACATCACGGTCAGCACCAACAAGGAGTTCCAGAAGAAGTATCTGGCCGCGGGCGGTCGCAACGCGGTCTTCAACTTCCCGCCCAACGGCACCCACAGCTGGGGTTACTGGGGTGCGCAACTGCAGGCGATGAAGGCGGACATGGTGCGCATCCTCACGGCACCGCCGCCACCGCCGCCTCCTCCGGCGCCACTGCCCCCGCCACCGGCTCCACCGGCGCCGCGGTAGCTATTTGAAGTACGGGTCCAGCAGTGTCGACCATGCCTGGTCGAGCTGCTGCCACTCGTCCTGGCATCCGGCCGCGCGGTCCTCGGGCAGCTGACCGTCGGCGACCAGGTCACCGTTGGCCCCGGGATCCGACCCGTAGATCCAGCACTCCAGGTTGTAGACCCGCTGCAGATCCAGCGAGTGGACGTCGGCCATCTCCTGCTCGCTCACCTCGGTGTCCCCTTCGCCGGACGAATTGAACACCCGCGCGAAGTCCTTGACCGCCTGCACCGACTCCGGGTCGATCTGCCCGTCGTCGCCCGGCGTCAGCAGAATGTAGGCGGCCAACTGATCGGCGACGTCCTCCTCGCGCCCCGTCACCGGCAGGTCGTAGACGGTGATCGCCATGTGGCCGACCTCGTGATAGAACGTCGCCCACTCAGCGTTGATCGCCCCCGCGACAGGATCGGGGTCGCCCGCCTCGGTGAAGATCCGCTCGCTGTTGGAGGTGTCCTCGTAGCAGATGCTGATGGTCTTGGCGTTCGGGTCCCAGAAGGCGTTGGCCTGATCGCATTGCACGCCCAGCAGCGGAATGTCGTACGGCAGGTTCAGCGTCTGGTTGATGTCGTCGGCCATTTCCTCCAGGACCTGGTCGGCCTGCAGCACGTCGCGGCCCGCGATCGCCTCCGGGCTCGTCGCGTCCTGGTAGGTGACGATCATCGACCCGGTGCCGGCTGGCTCCTCGCCGTCAGGACCCTGGGCCGACTTACCGGAGGGAGGTGCCGACGACGACGCCGGCGCCTGGGTCGTGTCGGGCGCGTCGGCCTCCTGCTGCGGCGAACCACCGCAGCCGGCAAGCAACAGTCCCGCAGCCACCATGGAGAGAACGCGTATACGCATGGCCCCAACCCTTCGCGAACGTTATTGACACCGTCGCAGATTTTGGGGTAAGGCGTGGCTACTTTGAATAATCGGTGCTCAGCCAGCGAAGCGGCCGCATCCGGATCACGATCGATGTCTCGGTGAAATTCTCGCCCGCGAACTGCGCTCCGGCGTCGGCTCCCAGATAGCGGACGGCGATGTCGCGAACTTCAGCAACATCGGCAGGCCCGATTCCGGTGACGTCCCCCTCGGCGGTGACGTACTTGTACGGCGGGTTCTCATCCTGCGCGGTGATGGAAAACCGTCCGGCCTCGCTGATCGCTTTGTGCTTGACCGATCCCGATTCGGTCCACAGCAGGACCTCGCCTCCGGGTTGGTAGCCGTACCAAATGGGGACCGCCAGCGGGGCGCGGCCGGGTCGTTCGACGGCGATCACCCCGACATGGACGTCGGCCAGATACTGCTCGCGCTCTTCGCTGGTCATCTTCGACATGTGTTGAGCCAACGACTGCGAGCGCCGTCACATTCCCGTCAGTCGGTGGGCACCAGTTCGAAGATCGGGATGACGCGGTCGGTGCGCTTCTCGTAGTCGCCGAAGCCAGGGGCGCGCTCGACGACCAGCGGGTAGACGCGATCGCGCTCGGCCCGCGGCAGCTCGTGGGCGGTGAAGGCCTTCGGCGGGTCGCTGCCGATCTCCACAGTGACGTCGGGATGCGCCCGAATATTGAACGCCCAGGCGGGATCTCGGCCCCGGCCCGCCGCGGAGCCGACGATGTAGAGCTTGCCTTCGATGTCGAAGTAGGCGGTCGGGCTGACACGCTGGTCGCCGCTCTTGGCGCCGGTCGAGGTCAACAACAGCAGCGGGAAGCCTTCGAACTGACCGCCCACCTTGCCGCCATTGGCCCGGAACTCGTCGATGTTGCGCTGGTTGAAATCGCGTTCTTCGCTCATCGCATCGGCCATCACGCCATCGTATGACCACGCCCTCGCCCGCCGGAATAGCATTCCGGGCTGTGATCTCGCCGGGATCACAACCCTGGCTTCTCTCTCGCGATCGCCAACCGGGCTGCAACCTCGCCACCCGCGGACGAGGATGGCGGGCATGGACCACGTCACCTTCGTCCCGACACCCGAGCAGTTGAACTTCACCTTCGGCGGCGTGGCCCCGGTCATGCGGATCACCCCACCGACCGCGCTGACGCTGTGGACCGAGGACGCCTACGGCGGACGGATCACCAGCGCGGCGGACGTCGCGACCACGGCGCTGGACACCGAGGACCTCAACCCGCAGACCGGGCCGTTCTGGATCGAGGGCGCGGAGCCCGGCGACACGCTGGCGATCCACCTGGTCGACCTGACCCCCGCGCGAAGCTGGGGCGCGTCGACGGTGATCCCGTTCTTCGGTGGCCTCACCAGCGTGCCCGCCAGTCCCACGCTGCAGGATCCGCTGCCCGAGCGCACCTGGATCTACGAATACGATTCCGCCGCAAAGACAGTGGCGTTCGCGGCGCAGGCCAGCGACTTCAACGTCAGCCTGCCCGCCAACCCGATGCTGGGTACCGTCGGCGTCGCGCCGGCCCGCCGCGAGGTCCGCAGTTCGCTGGTGCCCGATGTGTTCGGCGGGAACATGGACACCCCCGAGATGACTGCGGGCGCGACCTGCTACCTGCGGGTGAACGTGCCCGGCGCGCTGTTCTCCCTCGGTGACGGGCACTACCGGCAGGGTGAGGGCGAGTCGTGCGGCACCGCGGTGGAGGGCGCTATGCACGTCACCGCGATCGTCGAACTGATCAAGGGCGGCGGCCCCGCATGGCCACGGCTGGAGACCGACACCCACCTGATGTGCGTGGGCTCCGGCCGGCCGCTGGAGGAAGCGTGGCGGGCCGGTCAGGTCGAAATGATCACGTGGCTCGGTCAGCTCTACGGCCTGGATCGGCTGGATGCCTACCAGTTGCTGACGCAGATCTCGCTGGCGCCGATCGCCAACGTCGTCGACACCAACTACAGCGCCGTCACCAAGATCGACAAGCGGCTACTGCCGGCCGCGGCGGCCTACGGCGGCGTGCACGTTGAACTGCGCACGGCAGCAATGTCATTCGGAACCATCACCTACTGAGAGAAGGACTGTCATGGATCTCGGCCTTGCTGGAAAGCGCTTCGCCGTGACCGGCGGCACCCGCGGCATCGGGCGTGCCGTCGTCGAAGGTCTGCTCGCCGAGGGGGCGACCGTCGCCTACTGCGCGCGGACGCCGGAGGCGGTGGCCGAGGCGCAGGAGGAGTTGTCCGCCGACGGCGTCACCGCTGTCGGCTCCGCGGTCGACGTGGGCGACGCCGACTCGCTGACGGCGTGGGTGAATGCCACCGCCGAGGCGCTCGGCGGGCTGGACGGCGTGGTCGCCAACGTCAGCGCACTCGCGATCCCGGAGTCCGCGGAGAACTGGCGCACCTCGTTCGAAGTGGATCTGCTGGGCACCATCGGGCTGGTCGACGCCGCGCTGCCGCACCTGCTGAAGGCCGGCGGCGGGTCGATCGTCACGATCTCGAGTGTGTCGGGCCGCGAAATCGACTTCGCCGCAGGCCCTTACGGGACGATGAAGGCCGCGATCATCCACTACACCCAGGGCCTGGCCCATAAGCTGGCGGGCCAGGGGGTGCGCGCCAACTCCGTCAGCCCCGGCAACACCTACTTCCCCGGCGGGGTGTGGCCGAGCATCGAGGAGAACAACCCCGAGCTGTTTGCGACCGCGCTCGCGCTGAACCCGACCGGCCGGATGGCCACGCCCCAGGAGGTGGCCAATGCGGTGGTGTTCCTGTCCAGCGAGGCGGCGAGCTTTATCACCGGCACCAATCTGTTGGTCGACGGCGCGCTGACCCGCGGCGTGCAGCTCTGAGCGCGCTCACTCATCGCCCGCCCACTCATCGCCACTCAGCGCCCACCCACTCATCGCCACTCACTCATCGCCTGCTCACTCATTCGCCCGCGAAATAGCATTCCGGGTTGTGATTTCGCCGGATCTACAGCCCTGGCTTCACTCTCACGGCGGGCAGCGAACCGGTGGCCTACCCCTCGCCGACGGCCACCGGGCGCGACGACTCCGAACTCCACTGCGACCACGACCCCGGAAACAATGCGGCGTCGACGCCGACAGAAGCCAGGCCGGCGATCACGACCGCGGCGGTGACACCCGACCCGCAATACACCGCGACATCGGAATGGGCATCCACACCGCGGTCGGCGAACAACGCGGTGAGCTCGGACTCCGACTGCAGGGCACCGTCGGAAGACAGCAGGCCGGTACTCGGCGCATTCCGTGCGCCGGGGATGTGGCCGGCCACGGCGTCGACGGGCTCGACCTCGCCGCGAAAGCGCTCGGGCGCACGCGCATCGAGCAACACACCGGCGCGATCGACCTCGTCGGCCGTCACCGTTGCACGGGCCCCGGCGTAGAGGTCCTCGTAGGCGACGGTCACGTCACCGGGCTCGGAAGAGACAGTCCCCGTCTGCAGTTCACCCGTCCACGCCGCCAGCCCGCCATCGAGGATCCGCACATCGGGAACACCTGCGGCCGTCAGCACCCACCACGCGCGCGCCGACCCGGCGCGGTTCCAGTCGTCGTAGACCACCACCGGCACGCCGGTCTTCACGCCCCAGCGTCGCGCGGCGGCCCGCAGCGACGACCCGGACGGCAGCGGATGACGCCCGCGCCCTTCGACGGAATGGTCGGTGAGGTCGTCGTCGAGCGACACGTACACCGCGCCCGGCAGGTGGCCGCTCTCGTAGGCGGCCGTGCCGTCCGGTTCGGGCAGCGACCAGCGGACGTCGAGCAGCGTCACCGGCTCGCCCGCTGCAAGAAGACCGGCAAGCTCCTCAGCGGTGATCAGCACGCTCTCGCGAGTTCCCATGACTACTCCTAGATTCCAGTCAGTCGGTCAGCCCGATTCCAGCCCTACGTATTCGACGCGTTCCAAGAACGCGACGATCGTGGTGACGGCGGTGCGGTCGGTCATGCCGTCGAGGATGTGGTGCCTGCCGCTGTCGATCATGACGATCTCCGAATGCGGTATGGCGCGGTAGATCTCAAGCGCAGGGTCGACGGGCGCCACGGAGTCGCCTTGTCCGTGTAATGCGAGTACCGGCGCGCTTATTCGATGCGGTTCGACGGCCCTTAGCAGCGCGGGCACCGACGGGTCGGACGCAGACTCTGAATCCACGAGGACGAGTCGGCGAGAGGCAGGACCGTCTGAGGCCGGTACGCCTGCCACGACAATTCCGTCGATCCCCAGTTCAGGCTGCATCCCGAGCCGCAATGCCAGCAGCGCGCCGGTGTCCGAGCCGATCAGAACCTTTGGCCCGGGAAATGCGTTGTCCGCCAGAATAGTTGAGATGGCGTTGGACGCCGACGACAGATCGTCGGTCACATCGCCAAAGACGTTGACCGTGTAACCGGCCGCGCACAGTTTGGTGGCGAAGCCGCTGTACAGGACGGCCGCCTCACCACGTCCGCCCACCACGACCACCGTGCCGCGGGACAGCTCACCCTCCGCGGGCTGATAGCACTCAGACATCAGAGCCGCAGTGCGTCAGCCCGAGTTCGGCCGCCAGCTCAGCCGCAGCGAACTCTCCCGGCCCGCGTCCGGAACGGGCGGCAGTCCGCGCGAGACGTGCCAGCGCGGCATTGACGGGAGCAGTTGCGCCGTATCTGTGTGCGATTCGGACGATCTCACCGTTGAGGAAGTCGGTCTCGATTCCACCGGTGTTCCGCTTCAACGACTGCCAGGTGGAGTTGGCTATCACCTCAGCGGTGCCCTCGACGGGGCGCATCGTCGGTCCGTTCACCCGCGCGGCTTCGGATACCGCGAACGGCACGAAATCGATGCCCGCTTGCCGCAACACCGCCTCCCCCTCGCGCTGGACCGCGTCGGTCACGTGTCGCGCATCCGAGGTCGAATTAGTCAGCGCAACAACAGCATTGCCAAGATTGCTGAGTAGCTTGTTGTACTTCCACGGCGCGACATCGCGGGGCAGCTGCACGCGGATGCCTGCGGGTGTCCAGGTCGCGTCGATCTCGGCCAGCAGCTCCGCGTCCACCGGTGTTGCCAGCGTCGCGGGCCACCGCGCCACATGGAATTGCCCGGCCACCGGCCAGGAGCGCACGATGACCTCACCCGGAACGACGTGCGCCGCCGGCATCCATACGCATACCCCGAACACACGGCTGAACATTCGCAGTGCCTTCTCCTCAGCGACAACGCCGTTGAGTGCGGTCAGCACGGGCAGAAGCTCGCCCGCCGAGCCGACTACGTCGGGGCCGTCGTGGACGGGTTGGTCGGCCCAGTCCCCCAGTGCGGCATCGAGCTGGTGGGTCTTCGTCGCGAAGACAAGGACGTCGTGTTCGGTGAGACGAATCTCGGACGGCTCGCCAGCGACAGTCACCGGAATTTCGAACACCCCGTCGGGGGTGCGCAGCACGAGCCCGCGATCGGACAGCGCTTCAGCGTGTGCGCCGCGGGCCACCAGTACGACGTCGGCACCGGATCGGGCGAGCGCGCCCCCGACCGTTCCCCCGACGGCTCCTGCGCCGACGATGACGTAGCGGTATGGCACGGGTGTTTCCTCCGGGATGGCGCGGACACGGTGTCATTCCACGGTAACCGCGCCGAAGGCCCGCCGCGCGACACGCCCGTCGCGGAATAGCACTCCGGGCTGTGAATTCGGCGATTTCACAGCCGTGGCTTCTCACTCGCGGGCGGGTCGCGGACGGGGCAGTCGCGGGCCAGCGCGCGTGGCAGCGACGGCCGCGGCAACGATCACAGCCCGCGCAGCAGCACCGCCAGCCCGTACTCGAAGGCGTCGTCGGCCCGCTCCGGCTTCTCGGCGCCGGTGGCCAGCGCGGCGGCAAGCTCGGGACCGACCTCAGCGCCCGAATGCCACGGTTCGTCGGGCGCGGCGACGTCGAGCGCCGACCCCAGCACGAAGCAGTCCATCAGCGTGATCGCGCGCAGCGTGTCCTCCGGACTGAACCCGGCCCGCGACAGCGTGGTGGCCAGCGCGTTGTACATCGTGAATGCGTGCGGGCTGTTGACCGCATGCGCAGTGAGCAGCGGGATCAGCCTGGGGTATCGCGCGTAACTGTGTCGATACGACCGCAAGATGTCGGCAACCACCTCGCGCCACGGGCGCTCGGGATCGACGGCAGGCAGCGTCACCTCCGACATGGCCCGCTCGCGCAGCAGTTCGACGATGTCGTCGCGCCCGGCCACGTGGTTGTACAGCGACGACGGCCGCACCCCGAGCGTGCGCGCCACGGCGGGGATGGTGAACCCACCGGTGGCCGTCACGAGCTGCAGCGCCGCCTCACAGATGCGATCGCTGGACAGCAGCGGGGTGCGAGGCCGTCCCATTCGCCGCCTTCCCCCGCCGAAATGGCATTCCGGCAGGTTCCTTCTCGCAGAACCTCTGCCGGAATGCCGTTTCGGCAGTTCTTCCTCTTGCACGAAGCAGTGACGCAGTTCACAATAAACGAATCCGGTTCGTTTTAGGAGACCCGATTGCTCACGCTGACCGCCACCGCACCTCCGCCCTTGTCGCGTTCGACCGAGTCGCAGCGCCCGCCCCTGCGCGTCGGGCTCGTCCAGCACCGCTGGCGTGACAAAGCCGCTGAGCTGACCAAAGTGCTGCGCGACGGGATCGACCGCGCCGCCGCCGAGGGTGCCACAGCAGTCTTCCTGCCCGAGATCACGCTGCTGCGCTACCCGGCCGACCAACCCGCAGGCGACGACCCCGGCGCACAGGCCGAGAACGTGACCGACGGCCCGACCTTCGCCCTAGCTTCCGAGGCCGCACAGGCGCACGGCATCTTCGTCCACGCCTCGCTGTACGAGAAGTCCCCTGCCGCCGACGGTCTGGGCCTCAACACCGCAATCCTGGTGTCGCCAAAGGGAGAGCTGGTCGCCCGGACCCGCAAGCTGCACATCCCGATCTCGGCGGGCTACTACGAGGACACCTACTTCCGCCAGGGCCCCGCCGACAATCCCTACCCGGTGTACGAGCCCGAGGGACTGGGCGCCCGGATCGGCTTGCCGACATGCTGGGACGAGTGGTTCCCCGAGGTCGCCCGCAGCTACTCGCTCGGCGGCGCAGAGATCGTCGTGTACCCCACCGCGATCGGGTCCGAACCGGTGTTCCCGGAGTTCGACACCCGCCCGCTGTGGCAGCAGGTCATCGTGGCCAACGGCATCAACAGCGGGCTGTTCATGGTGGTGCCCAACCGTGTCGGCGATGAGGGTGCGGTGACGTTCTACGGCTCGTCATTCATCTCCGACCCGTACGGCCGGGTGCTTGTGCAGGCGCCCCGCGACGAGGAGGCTGTCCTGGTGGCCGACCTGGATCTCGACCAGCGCCGTGACTGGCTCGAGCTGTTCCCGTTCCTGCTGACCCGACGCCCCGACACCTACGGCGCACTGACCGAACCCGTTGACACACAACATCCTTACGGCTCCGGGCACGAGGCGACGGCGGTGGTCAAGTGAGCGCGGCGCTGTTCACCGGCGGCACGATCTGGACCGGCGACGGCGAGACAGACGCACTCCTGGTCGAGAACGGGACCATCGCCGCCATCGGCAACGACGCCCGCGGGGCCGTCGCCGACACCGTCGACCTCGGCGGCGGCTTCCTGATGCCGTCGTTCGGCGACGGGCATGCCCACCCGCTCTATGGCGGTCTGGAGGCCGTCGGACCACCAGTGCGCCAATGCCACTCTGTCGACGAAATCGTCTCCGCTGTCGGCACATACGCCGCTGAGAACCCCGGCGAGGAGTGGATCGTCGGCGCCTCCTACGACGGCAGCCTGGCTCCCGACGGCCTGTTCGACGCGCGCTGGCTCGACGCCGCGGTCCCCGACCGGCCGGTGGTGCTGCGGGCGTGGGACTACCACACCGTGTGGTGCAACTCCGAGGCGCTACGGCGTGCGGGTATCACCGCGGACACGCCTCAACCGGTGTTGGGCGAGATCCCGCACCGCGACGACGGCTCACCGCTGGGCACGCTGCGGGAATGGGGGGCAACCGATCTCGTCATGGCCGTGATGCCGCCCCGCGACGAGCGACTCCGCATCGACGCGCTCGGAACCGCCGCCGACTACTACCTGGCACGAGGTGTGACGTGGGTGCAGGACGCCTGGGTCGAACCCGCCGACGTCACCACCTATGTCACGGCGGCGCGACAAGGCAAGCTGCGGATGAGGTTCAACCTCGCGCTGTACGCCGATCCGCGCCACTTCGATTCGCAGGTCGTTCATTTCGCGGAGCAACGGCGGCAGGTCGACGAAGCGAACTCGAGCCTGCTGACCGCGCAGAGCGTGAAGTTCTTCGCCGACGGCGTGGTCGAGAACGAGACCGGCGCGCTGCTGGCACCGTACTGCTCGGGACTGCACAGCCACGGCGGCGACAACCTGGGCATGCGCAACTGGGAAGGCGACTCGCTGGCCGACGCCGCCCGCCGCGTCGACGAGCTGGGCCTGCAGATCCACATCCACGCCATCGGTGACGCCGCCGTCCGGCAGGCACTGGATGCCATCGAACACGTTGTCGCCCACAACGGTCCACGCGATCGCCGGCCCGTGATCGCGCACTGCCAGCTGGTCGACGAGGCCGACCTCGGCCGCTTCGCCGCGCTGGGCGTCATCCCGAACATGCAGCCGCTGTGGGCACAACTCGATGCGCTGATGACGGTGCTGACCGTGCCGCGGCTGGGTGTCGAGCGCGCCGACAAGCAGTATCCGATCCGCACGCTGGAGCGCTCCGGGGCGCCGCTGGGCTTCGGGTCGGACTGGCCGGTGTCCTCGGGCGCACCGCTGGACGGCATCGCGGTGGCGGTGTCGCGCCGCACCTCCGAGGGCGACCCCGAAGGCGGCTGGACTCCGCACGAGATCCTGCCGATCGACGACGCGCTGAGCGCATACACCTCCGGCGTGGCGCACCAGGCCTACGCCACGTGGGGCCGCATCGCGCCGGGAGCCCGTGCGGATCTCGTACTGCTGGACCGCGACCCCCGCCACACAGATCCGTCGGAGCTGGCCGGAATCGGCATCCTCGCAACCTATCTCGACGGTGCACCGGTGTACCGGGCCGAAAACTGAAAGGCAGACCATGACGACGCCGACCAATTCGCCCTCGCCCGGGCCGTACGTTCTCGAACCCGAAGGTCACCTGAAGCGGGCACTGGGCCTACCGTCGCTGGTGCTGTTCGGGCTGGTGTACATGGTGCCGCTGACGGTGTTCACCACGTACGGCATCGTCACCGAGATCTCTGGTGGCCGACTGGCATTGGCGTACGTCTTCACCCTCATCGCGATGATCTTCACCGCGCTGTCCTACGCCCGGATGGCTGCGGCGATCCCGGTCGCGGGCTCGGCGTACACCTACACGCAGCGAACGTTCGGCGCCCCTGCAGGATTCCTGGCCGGATGGTCGCTGCTGCTCGACTACCTGTTCCTGCCGATGCTGAACTACCTCGTAATCGGCCTCTATCTGAACGCGGCGGTACCCGCGCTGCCCGAGTGGGTGATCGTCGTGATCTCGATCGCGATCGTCACCGTCCTCAACATCGTCGGCATCGTGTCGGTGGCCCGCGCGAACTTCCTGATCATCGCGATCCAGACGATCTTCATCGTGGCCTTCCTGGCGCTGGCGGCCGGCAAGATCTCCGGCTACGGGAGCGTCGACCTGATGGCGCCGTTCACCGGGGACGGATCAACCTCCGGTTTGAGCCCCGTCCTGGCAGGCGCGGCAATCCTGTGTCTGTCCTTCCTCGGCTTCGACGCGGTGTCCACGCTCTCGGAAGAGGCCAAGGACGCCAAACGCACGGTGCCGCGGGCGATCATCATCGCCACGGTCGTCTCCGGCATCATCTTCATCGTCCTGTCCTTCACGTCGCAGCTGGTGTTCCCGTCCAACGATTTCGCCGACGTCGACTCCGGCTCACTGGATGTGATGGTGGCCGCAGGCGGATCGTTCCTGAACACGTTCTTCACCGCCGCCTATGTGGCCGGCGCGCTCGGGTCGGCCCTGACCTCGCAGGCGTCGGTGGCGCGCATCCTGTTCGCGATGGGCCGCGACGGCATCCTGCCCCGCAGGGTGTTCGGGCACGTGTCGGCGAAGTTCAGCACGCCGGTGTACGCCATCCTGTTCGTCGGCGTGATCTCACTGGGGGCGGTCTTCATCGACCTGGCGATCCTGGCCTCGGTCGTCAGTTTCGGTGCGCTGGTGGCGTTCTCGGTGGTGAACCTGTCGGTGATCAAGCACTACTTCATCGATCTGAAGGACCGGTCGAACATCGTGCTCAACCTGATCGCCCCGGCGATCGGCTTCCTGCTGACCGCGTGGCTGTGGACCAGCCTGTCCGGCCAGGCGCTGGTGATCGGGTTGATCTGGCTGGCGATCGGCTTCGTGTGGCTGCTTGTGGTCACCCGCGGATTCCAGCGGCCGACGCCCGTGCTCGACATCGCCGAGTAAGGATCAGCGGCCCGAACCCGCCAGCGCCAGAACCTCTTCGGTCGACGGCGGGCTCGACGGGTGATACGACAGGCACCACGGCGCGACGACGCGGTGAAACGCCTCACCCTCGGTCGCGACGTAGAAGTTGCCGGCACCGAGCCGACTGATGTCGTTCACCAGACCACCCTTGGCGCGGGCCATCTCCCGGGCAGCCTCGATATGAGCGGGCGAGTTCAGCAGGCCGTAGAACTGCGTGGCCGCGTTCCCCGGAATATGGTTGTGCAGACCCTTCGGGGCCTGGGTGGCGAATACCAGGCCGAGTCCGTACTTGCGGGCCTGCGACGACAGCGCCAGTGTGCTCCGCAAGGAGGTGGTGAATCCCTTTGACGGGGCGAAGTTCTGCGCTTCATCCATGACCAGCAGCCCGGACAGCGGGCGCTCACCGGCCGGATGCCGCTTGATCCACGCGAACAACGCCATCTGCAACTGGTTGACGAAACTCTGGCGTTGTTCGTCCGACGACAGGCCGATCATGCTGATCACCGACACCCTGGCTCGGTACCCGTCTGACGGGGTGAGAAGCACTCCCGCGTCCACCGGTGTGCCAGAGCCGCCGAACATCGGGTCGTTGACCATCGCCGCACGCAGATCCTGCGCGAGGTCGTCGGCGATCTTGCGCGCCCCGGCGATATTGCTGGTGTCGTCGGGCAGATCGGAGAGCATGTCCACGAAGCCGTCCAGTGTCGGCGCCGGTGTTCGGCCATAGCGCTGCAACGCTTCTCGCAGGACAGCACGGGCCCGGTTCGCCTTTTGAGTCTGACCCGAGATCAGTGCCCGTGGTTCCAGGGCGGCGCACGCGGACTCCACGGCATCGTTGAACTCGTCGTGGTCGTCGAGGACAGAACTGAAGTCAGGCAACGGCTGAAAGGCCAGCGGGCGCCCGGTCGATCGCCGCGGCGTCCAGATCCTCACCTCGGTGCGGGCGAGGTAGTCGGCGGCACGCGCGTCGTCGGAACGGCGCCATCCGTCCGGCGGCTGGGGCCATCCGGTGCCCAGCCGCGCCAGGTCGTTGTTGGTGTCCAACACGATCGATGAGACGCCTCGCAGCGCGCACTCCTCGACCAGCCGACGGATCAGGACGGTCTTGCCCGACCCGGATCCCGCGAAGATCGCGACATGTTTGCGCAGTGCGGCCAGGTCGATCGACACGGGGTCGCCGGTGTGCAGGTCGTACCCCAGCGGCATCTCGGTGTCCGCTACCTCGACGACGTGCTCCGGATCGTCGGGCTCTTGTGCGACGACGACCTCCGGCTCGAGCTCGATCGGCGCGGGCGCTGGAGCGGCGCCGTCCAGAACGTCGCGCAGCAGCGCCAGTCCGTTTGCGGGCCTTCGTGTTTGCAGCCACGCCGACAGGTCCGCGTCATCGTCATGGATCAGGTCGCGCAACGCGATCATGGTACGTACGTCCTCGTCGGAGAGAGCGATCGTTCGCGCACCGGCAGCCTTGACCTCCTCGACGAGCGCGGCGGTCTTCGGCCCCGTCGGCCAGGCGGTGTTTCGCAGCAGCACCAGGTGCCTGCGATCCGATCCCGCGCTGAGTCCCGTTGCCGCAAGGGCCTTTCTGATGCGGGTCTGGGCCGCCAGGGCGTTGGTCGCGGCGATCGCCCGAAATCCCCAGTGCCGTTCGTCATCGGTCACGCTGTCCAGGCTCTGCCGCAGCCGCGCGTGCAGCACGACATGCGAGCCGGGCGGCGGATCCACCGTGAACACCTGCTCGCCGTCGCGTTCGGCGATCCACGCCGTCAGCGCCGCGGACAGTAGTTCCGGTATGGTGGTGTCTTCGCCCTCGTGGTCGAACGCGGGCGCGGGCACCGCCCGGCGCCGATATTGCGCGAACTTCCGATCCAGGGCGGCGGAGAAGGCAGCAGTTCCGTTGGGTGACTCAGGTTCCCACGCTGGCTGTGCGTCGGCGCGCAGATGCTCGAGCTCGACGATCTCGCTGTGTTTGAGGCACTCCCGCACGTGAGTGTCGGCCCTGATGAGCAGCTGGCGCGGCGTGTAGGACGGGGCCTCCTCGAAGGCGACCGGCTTGACCGGCCAACTCGGGTACGGCGGGGTGAAGCCGATCCCCCCGTAGCTCGCGGTGAAGCGGCGTTCCAAGATGGCGCGGCCGATGTCGGCGGTGGGCAGCGGGGTCAGCGGAACCGTCACCCGGAACCGGTCGGCGACACTCGCGGCGGCCCGATCACGGATGTGCTCCCACACCGCGGGCAGGCACGCGACGACCGGCACCGTCCTGCGGGCGGTCTGCCGAAGCGCCATCAACCCGTGAGCGACCTGCTCGAGCACGCCGTCGGACTCATCCACTCGCGCCAGCGACTGCGCGAGCAGCGTGTCGATCTGGTCCACCGCGAGCACGGCGGGTCCGGCCAGCGCGACCAGCCGGGACACATCGCGCACGCAGGCCTGCGCCGATTCAGGGGCCGCCCGCAGCCCCCACGGACCGCGGGCGTCGGCGCCGAACTCCTCGCTGGCCTGCAGGAAGCCCTCACCGATGTCGTGGGCGGTGAAGTCGCCGGCGCCGAGCAGAACCAGTGCGCGCAGCGTCTGATGGCATTGCCGCACAGTCTCTTTGGCTACCGATGCCAGTGCCTTGATGAACCGGTCCAGCGTTTCGGGGTCTAGGTCGTCGTCACCGATGATGGCACGTCGGTCGGCCCGCGACACGTGCGCAATCGACGACAACTCCCACAGCAAGTCCTTGAGCTGAGTCTCCCGCTGGGCGCCGGGGCGGCCGAGACTCTCCAGGATGCCGCTACGCACCGACTGCCAGAAGCTCGCCGCATCGAGCAGCTCGACGACGAAGAAGAATCCGCCGCCAGCCTGCACGCGTTCGCGGATCTGGCCGAGCAGATGTGTCTTGCCCGACCCGGCGGGGCCGCGGATCACGACACCCAGCGGCGTGGCAGCGTCATCGCGCCGCGCATCGCCGAACGCGTCCATGACATCGGCGGCGGCGTGCTCATTGAGGCCGCTCACGTGGGTGGCCGCCTGGGGACGCCACAGGTCGTCGGACGTCGGCGCCCAGGTCAGCCGCAACGAGGCGAGCGCATCGCGCTGAAGGGTGTCCATCACGCCTCGATCGCGATCAGATGCTTGGGGCGGTCGCCGATCACCACCGCCGCCGCTCGGTCTTCGGCAGTCAGCAGTTTCTGGTCCTCTTCGGGGATCACACTGACGCCGGGGGTGCGATGCAGCGTGACCAGGGCGGCGTCCACGTCGGCGCGGGTGTCGCCCAGCTCGGCACGCAATCTGGTCAGCGGGACCCAGCCGCCGGGCCGCGCCGCGAGCTTGGTGTAGGCGGCGCGGATGCGGTCCTCGATGGTCTCGCCGGGGTCGGCAGTGGCCGGCCAGAACAGTTCGGCCAGGCTCAGGTCGGAACGCTGCAGGTAGCGGCCGAGCGCGCCCACCACGGTGTAGAGGGTCTTTGTCGGTCCGGTGGAGCGCGGCGGCATGCCGGCGGCGCCGCCAAAGATTATGTCGCTGCACAACCGCCACCCGCGATCGGTGAGCTCGTGGACATATCTGTTGCCGACGCGCTCGGATTCGAGCAGGCCCAGGCGGTTGAGCTTGTCACGGCCCGCCTTGTCGAGCGCAGGGCCGAGGGTCACCAGTTCGGGGTTGGGCACCGGACGCGACTCGGCCATCAGCACCAGCAGCACCGCTCGTTCGGTTCCCGTCAGATCCCCCGGCGTAACACTCACGCTGCCAACTTAACGGGGTGCGGCAGGATTGCGTTCGGCATGGTTGACAGCGAAGGCCCTCTCGAGACGTCCCGGCGACCGCACATCGTGCGGCTGGGCGTGTTCGTCGCTGTCCTGGCGGCGCTGTTCTACCTGATGGCCGTCCAGCGGGTCATCGACGTCGAGGAAGTCCGCGGACTGATCCAGTCGACGGGCCCGCTGGCACCGGTGGTGTACGTGCTGGTGTCGTCGGTGCTCGGTGCGCTGCTGATTCCCGGGCCGATTCTCGCCGGGGGCAGCGGCTTCCTGTTCGGGCCGGTCCTGGGGACGTTCGTGACGCTCGGCGCGACGGTCGGCTCGGCGATCCTCACCAGCCTGGCGGGCCGTCGCGCCGGCAGGAACAGCGCCCGCGCACTGCTGGGACCCGCACGCTCGGACCGGATCGACGCGCTGGTGCAGCGGGGTGGGCTGTGGGCGGTGGTCGGACAGCGGTTCGTGCCGGGTGTCAACGACGCGCTGGCGTCGTATGCCTTCGGGGCGTTCGGTGTTCCGCTGTGGCAGATGGCGGCCGGGGCGTTCATCGGCTCGGCCCCCAAGGCGTTCGCGTACACCGCGCTCGGCGCGTCGATCGGCTCATGGTCGCTACCGTTGGCCATCGCGGCAGGAGTCGTCTATGTCCTCACCGCCGTTGCGGGCGCCTTCGCCGCGCACCGCGGATGGCGCCACTGGCGCGCGGGGGGCACCACTGACGAAAGCTAGCGGCGAGATCGACATGGCGGCTGTGATCTGGGTTCGGAGCCGCCCATCCGCAGCCCTCAGGTCGATCTCGCTCGTAGCGTCCGGCGGGCACTAACCTTGACACTCATGCCAGGCATCGTCCTCACCGACGAGTTCCGCGAGGCGCTGCAGCTGCTGGCCGGTGGCAGGCACGTCTTCCTCACCGGCAAGGCGGGCACCGGCAAGTCAACCTTGATCCGGCACTTCATGGCGGACACCGACCGCAACGTCGTCGTGGTCGCCCCGACGGGCATCGCCGCGCTCAACGTCGACGGCTACACCGTGCACCGACTGTTCGGCTTCCGCACGACGACGACGCTCGAGGACGTTCGCGGCGGCGGGTACCGGCCGGGCCGCTTCACCAAGACACTCGCATCGCTGCAAACGCTGATCATCGACGAGGCATCGATGGTGCGCGCCGACGTGTTCGACATGGTGGCGGCCGCGCTGGAGCGGTTCGGGCCCGCACCGGGGACGCCGTTCGGCGGGGTGCAGATCGTGCTGGTGGGCGATTTGTACCAGCTACCGCCGGTGGTCAGCGAGCACGAGGCTGAATTCTTCACCACCACATACGAGACGCCCTACTTTTTCTCCGCTAGGTCCTTCCACCGCGACGACTTCCCCACCGTGTCGCTGACCACGGTGTTCCGCCAGCTCGGCGACGACCGAATGACAGCAATTCTCAACGAGATTCGCGAAGGCGTACTGCTGGGTCACGCGCAGGACCAGCTCAACGCCCGCGCCGACGCCGACTTCGTGCCGCCCGACGACGAGTTCTGGCTGACGCTGGCGCCGACCAACCGCCTCGTGACCGCGCGCAACCGCCAGCACCTGGAGCGCCTGCCCGGCGACGAGCTGGTCCACCAGGCGCGCACCTCGGGTGACCTGTCGTTGTTCGATCCGCCGGTCGAGGAGACGCTGCGGTTCAAGGTCGGCGCGCAGGTGATGATGCTCAACAACGACCAGGGCAACCGCTGGGTGAACGGCACCATCGGCCGCGTGGTCGGTGTCGACTACGACCGCTACGGCGCGGTCGTCGTCGTGGAGTTCCCGGACGGCACCACCGCCGACGTCGCGCCCTACACCTGGGAGGCGACGCGGCCGGTGGTCTCCGGCGGCTCGCTGAGCCGCGAAGTCATCGGCTCGTACACGCAGTTGCCGTTCAAGCTGGCGTGGGCGATCACGATCCACAAGAGCCAGGGGCAGACGCTGGAACGGCTGATCGTCGACCTGACCGGCGGCATGTTCTCGACGGGCCAGCTCTATGTGGCGCTGAGCCGCTGCACCTCGCTGGCCGGGCTGGTGCTGAAAAGGCCTGTGCTGCCCAAGGATCTGAAGACCGACCGGCGCATCGCCCGCTACCTGCGGAGCTCGACCGGGGACGCGGGCGCGCGGCGGTACTGCGCCATCGGAATGCTGACCGTGGGCGATGAGGGCCGGATGTCGCGGCCGCGGCCGGTGGAGATCGCCGTCGCGTTCGACGACGGCACCGCGGTGACCACGCTGGTCAACCCGCAGCGCGACTTGGCCGATGCGCGAAAAGCGTTCGGCATCAGCGTGTCCGACGTGCTTCTGGCGCCGACGCTGCGCCAAGCTTGGGCGGTGATCGCGCCGATGCTGGCGGGCTGTACCCCGGTGGGCGCGGGCGTGGACGAGCAACTCGGCCTGATCGACTTCGAGCTGAAGCGGCTGGGCTATGTGACGGCGATGCCGCTGGGCGTCGAATTGCGGGGGGTGCGGGTGTCGGGGCGTACCGCACTGGAGCGGGCCCGCACCGCCCTGCAGGCGCATGCCGGCGCCGACACCGAGGGCGGGTCGTCGGCGTTCGACGAGCCGGATTCCGTTGAGACGTCGGGCCTGTTGGTGTCCCGGGACACCGAGGTGCCGACACCGAAGGCGGATCACCTGCCGGCGTTGTCGGCGATGCTGCGGATCAGCCGCGACGTCGGCGCGCTGCTATTGGGTGTGACGCCGACGCGGAGCGAACAGTCGACGTGGGATGCTGCGGCCCGCCAGTCGGTGGCCGATCAGTTGCGGGCTGCGCTGACGCGCGTCACGCCCACCGATGACGTGATCGAACGGCTTCGTGGGGTGGAGACGTTGCTCGGATTCGATATCGCCGGCGATGTCGAATTCGCGGATCGGCACTCCATCGACGACACCCTGGTGCCCGGGATGCGGATCTGCTTCACCGGGACGGCCCAGGACGGTGCCGGGCGAATCGTGGAGCGTTGGGAGATGGAGAAGCTCGCCACCTCGGCGGGACTGACACCGGTGAAGACGGTCAGCAAGACGCGCTGCGATGTCCTGGTCACGGCTGAAGCGGGGACGCAGTCGGGTAAGGCACGCAAGGCGCAGGAGTACGGGAAGCCGGTGTTCAACGCCGACGAATTCCTGGCCTGGCTCGCCGCCCGCACGGCCGACGCGGAATAGCGTTCCGGGCTGCGATCCAGCCCCCGATCACAGCCCTGGCTTCTCACTCGGCGCAGAATGGCCGACGTGCCCACCGTTTCCACCGCCTTCGCCTCGGACAATGCCGCTCCGGCGCACCCGAAAGCCCTCGAAGCCTTACACCGGGTCAACGACGGGCCCGCGGCGTCGTACGGCAACGACCCCGTCACCCGGCACGCCGCCGAGGCGCTGAGAGACGCCTTCGACTCCCCCGACGCCGACGTGCTGTTCGCGTTCACCGGCACCGCGGCCAACATCATCGCGCTAGCGTCCGCAGTCCAGCCGTGGCACGAAATCCTCTGCAGCGACGTCGCCCACGTCCTGCTCGACGAGGCCGGCGGACCCGTCAGGCTCTCCGGGGCGCAGCTCACCCGGGTCCCCAGCGACGACGGTCTGATCGCACCCGCCGCGCTCGACGGCCCCGCGGCGCGCCGCGGCGAGGTCCACCATTCGCAGCCCCGCATCGTCACCATCACCCAGTCCACCGAGAACGGCCGGGTGTGGACCGCGCCCAAGATCAGAGACTTCATCGACCACGCGCACGGGCTCGGTCTCCTGGTCCACGTCGACGGCTCCCGCATCGCCAACGCCATTGCCGCGCTCGATGTCTCGCCCAGGGACGCGATCGGTGACGCCGACATCGTCACCGTCGGCGGCACCAAGAACGGCATGCTCTTCGGTGATGCCGTCCTGGTGCGCCGTCCAGAGCACTTCGGCGGAATCCACTACGTGCAGAAGCAGATCGGCCATCTCGCAAGCAAGCATCGCTTCGTCGCGGCCCAGTTCCCGGCGATGCTCGAGGACGGCCTCTGGCTCGAGACGGCGGCACACGCCAACGCCATGGCCAAGAAACTCAGCGAGGGCATGGTCGCACTAGGGCTGCCGCTGGCGTCGCCGACGGAGGCCAACGAGGTGTTCGTCGACCTCGACCCCGAAGTGCGCCAGAAGCTGAGCCGGTCCTACGCCGTGCACCAACCCGACCTCGGCCTGCCGGCGGTCCGCTTCGTCTGTTCGTGGGCGACCACAAACGACGACGTCGACGGCGTGCTGGCCGCGCTGCGCTAAAAACGCACCTATTCCTGAGAGATCGCGTCCAGATTCTCAGCCTCACCGAAACACCCTGCCCCCAAAGCTTTTCCACGATTCCGGCCGCGCTCGCGGCGGGTGTCACCGTGCAGCGTCCGTATGGTGGATGGCGAGACACCAGACACAAAGGAGTGAACCGGTGACCCGATATCAGCTGCCCGATACCGCCGATCTGATCCGCCTGGGCGAGCCTCATGCCCACGCCATCACGGTGTACGCGCAGACCTCGCCCGCCCCCGACCAACGCGAGAACAATTTCCTCACGGCCAAGAGCGCCGTCGACCGTGCGCTGCGCGGTATCCGGGACCGTGGCACCCGGCACGCCGTCGAGCAGCAGCTTCGGGACCGGTGGACGGAGATCGCCGAGTCCGACCTGTGGCTGCGACTGTCGCGGTCGCTGGCGATCTTCATCGCCGACGACTTCCACGAGGTCTTCGTGCTGCCCAACCGGCTGGAGAACCAGTCGCAGATGGGCGCCTACTTCGACATCGGCCAGCTGGTCCGTGCGGTGATGACCCCACAGGAGGCCTACGCGCTGACGCTGTCGGCCAACGGCTGGAACCTGTGGAGGGCCACCGCAGCGGCCCGTGCCGAGGAGATGCCGCTGGTCGGCGAGTACGCCACCGATGTCGCCGAGGCGACCAATCGCGCGACGGTCCGCGACCGCGACCACGTCGGCAGGCTCGTCGGCGACGAAGGCAAGAAGGTGCTGCTGGAGACCTACGCCAAGCGGGTGGCCGACGCGGTGAATTCCGAACTGGGACATGTCGACCCGTCTGCAACCCGGCCGCTGTTCGTCTTCGCGGCGGACCCGTTGCTGGAGATGTACCTCGGCCTCGACCACAAGCGCCAGACGGTCGCGGTGCGCGGCGGGTCCGATACGCTGCGGCCCGACCAGATCGACGATGCCATCCGCGCGTCACTGTCGACCATCAACGCCAGGCGCATCAACACCCTCGTCGACGACATCGGTGACGGCGTGGCCCGCGGCCTGGTGGCCACCGACATCGCCGACATCGGCAAAGCGGCGATCTCGGGGGCGGTCTCGACGCTGGTGTACGACTTCACCGTCGACATCCTGGGAAGGCTCAACGCCGCCAACGGTCGCGTCACCTATGACGACAGCGGCTATGACCTGTTGTCCCGCATCGCGATCACGGTGCTCGACAAGGGCGGCGAGGTGATCGCGGTGCGGCCCGAGGAGGTCAACGCGACCATCTGGAACGGCACCGCGGTGGCGGGGTTGCGGTTTGCGCTGACCTGACGGTTTGCGTTGACCTGACGCTCATACCCACTGGACGAACTGCACGATGATGCCGTTGGGGTCCTCGAACTGGCAGTAGCGCTCACCCCACGGCTCGGTCTCGGGAGGCGTCACCGAGGTGGCGCCCGCCGAGCGCACCTTCTCGTACACCGCGTCAACGTCGTCGATGACGAACGCCAAAAGGACACCGTCCCCGGCACTTCCGGCACGATGACGCGGCTTGAACGACGAGAGCCCGGTGCGCAGATAGACCACGTTCGTCCCGCCGTCCGGATGACTCAACGACACGAACCCGTCGGCCTGCATCGCAGTGGTGTAGCCGACGTGGCGAATCAGGAAGTCGGCGGACGCCTGCGGGTCGGCGACGTTCAGGGACACCGCGGTGGCTGAGATGTTCATCCGAATGCCTTTCTCGTATGCTGTACGTGAAATATTATCCGTATTGCGTACGAGAAAGCAAAGGAGCTGTTTGTGGACACCGTCGGCCTGCTGTGGCGTCACGAGGCGCAGGAACCGCCGCGACGGGGTCGGCCCCCGAAGCTGACGACGGATCAGGTGGTGGCCGCGGCGATCGCGGTGGCCGACCGGGCAGGGCTGTCCTTCACGCTGCGCGACGTTGCCGCAGCGCTGGACGCGCCGGTGATGTCGCTGTACTCCTACGTGGACAGCCGGGAGCAACTGCTCGAGCTCATGGTCGACCAGTGCCGCCTCGACATGGCCCACACCGATCAGGACGGCGGGTGGACCGAGCGGCTGGCCGCGGTGGCCGCGGACAACGCACGGTTGTTCGACGGCCACCCGTGGCTCGCCGACATCGAATCCGAACGCGCCATCCTGGGCCCCGGAACGCTGGCCAAGTATGAGCGGGAACTTGTTGCTGTGCAATCGCTTCCGCTCTCCGATGTGGCGCGCGATGCGGCGCTGACCCTCGTTGTGGACTTCGTCCGGTCCAGCGCCAGGGCCAAAGCACATGCCCGACGCGAGCGTGAGCAGGAGGCGCCCGAGCAGTGGTGGGAGCGCGAAGGCGCCAGGCTCGCCGCACTCGGGGTTGCCGAGCGCTTTCCCCTGGCGTCGCGCATCGGTACCGCCGCCGGGCAGGCGCAGAACGCGGCGACCGACGCCGACGCGGCACACGAGTTCGGGCTGAAGATCATCCTCGCCGGGCTCGCGTCGCTCGAAAAGCGTTGAACACGTGTCAGTTCGGCGCAGAATCCCACCACGCCAGCACCCGCAACGCGTACAGCGTCACCCACTTGGACGGCTCGCCGCTGGGCACGTCGACCTCGAACCACACCCGACCGGGGTGGGGCCGCCCCTGCAGCCACCGGCCGTCCAGTTGCCGGGCGGCACGGATCATGTCGATCGCCGGAGCCATCCGCGGATCCGGCGGGCGGCCGTCCACACGTGCCGCCTCCCGAAAGTAATCCGCGGCATTGAGCACGCTGTAGCACCACCGGAACGGGTAGGTGAAGTTATCCACCCACGGCCCCACCCGTTCGCCGGTCGACAACCGGCGCAACAGGTTCCGCTGCAACAGGTACTCCTGCCCGGACACTCGGGCGGCACGGGCCTCCGCAGAACCCCCCGCCTCGGTCTCATAGGCGAGTAACCCCTTGAGGGAGTTCAGGGTCGAGTGGTAGGACGACCGCGTGGAACCGTCCACCCATTCGCAGTTCCAGCCGCCGTCGGCAAGGCGGTGTTCGACGAACCAGTCGACGATCCCGCTGACGTCGGCACCCAGCCACACTCCGTTGGCGACGGTCCAGGCGTTGATGCAGCAGTCCACCTCGCCGCCCCAGTACGGCAGGTCGTCATACTCCCAGCGACTGTTGGCGGCAAGCAGTTCAGCGGTTCCCCGTAGGACGGCGGGGTCGAGGCCCCACTCGCGCAACGCATTCAGCGTCCACGTCGTCGCCGTCCACGGCTGCCCCTCGGTGTCCACGGAGTCGAAGTCGAAGCCTGCCGGGAAGAACGCGCCGCCCGCCCACTGCCCGTCGGGGTCCTGAAGCCCGAGCAGGCGCGCGCCGAAGCCTTCGGTGGCGATCCGGGCTCGCGTCGCCTCCCACACCGCGGAGGTTTCGCCCGCGAGATCGCGCTCCACCTGCCAGCGCAGCGCCGGGTCGGAGTCCAGCAGCCAATCGATGATGTGGTCGGGCGCCATAACCGTGACTGTAGCGGCGCGCCGGTACTTGCTCAGGCAAGCGAGACCGCTGAAGCATATTGACTCCACCGGCAGTAAGGAGTAGGCCAGATCGTGATACGCCCGGCTTAACGGCTGCGTGGACAACTGACCGGGGACAGTCATGGTGGACGTGGATTATTGCGTGGTCGGTGCGGGATTCGCTGGGCTGACGGCGGCTCTGCGACTCAAACAGGGCGGTCACTCGGTGATGCTGCTCGAGGCCCGCGACCGCGTGGGCGGGCGGACGTTCACCGAAACCCGTGACGACGGAACGTGGATCGATCGCGGCGGTGCCTGGATCGGGCCGGGGCAGGACCGGATCTATGCTCTGATGAACGAGTTCGGGATACGCAGCTACAAGCAGTTCGTCGACGGCGACGCGATGATGTTCATCGGCGGCAAGAAGTACCGCTACCAGGGCACCATACCGCTGTCGATGAGCCCGTTCGCGGTCGCCAACATCGGCGCGGTGTTCCTGGAGCTCACCCAGATGTGCAAATCGATACCCGCCGAGGCGCCCTGGGAGGCGCCGAAGGCACGCAAGTGGGATCAGCTGACGTGGTCGAAATGGTTGGACGGCAACACCTTGTCCAAGCCGGCCCGCGACCTGTTGGAATCCTCCGTCGCCGGGCTGTACACCTCGGCGGCCTCAGAACTGTCGCTGCTGTTCGTGCTCTATCAGATGGCAGCGGCGGGCGGGCCGAGCTTTGTCCTCGGCGTCAAGGACGCCGCCGAGGACGCTCGGCCCGTGGGTGGGATGGGCGCGATCCACCGGGCTATCACCGCTGAACTCGTTGATGCCATTCATCTTTCGCAGCCGGTGCGCAGCATCACCCAGGACCGTGACGGCGTCACCGTGCGTGCCGATGACCTGGTGGTGCGCGCCCGCCGCGCCATCGTCGCGGTGCCGATCGCCATTGCGTCACACATCATCTACGAGCCTGCGCTGTCGGTGGACCGCACCTTCCTGCATCAGCGGATGCCCAGCGGGGCGGTCTTCAAGATTGCGCTGATCTACGACGAACCCTTCTGGCGGGCCGACGGTCTATCGGGTCAGTCGTTCGCGCCGGGTTCACCGGCCAACCTCACCATCGATTCCTGCACCGACGCCGGGACACCCGGGATGTTGACCGTCATCACCGAGGGACGCGAAGCGCGCGACCTCTGCACGCTGACCGACACCGAACGCCGTCAGGCGGTGCTCGCCGCGGTCGCCGAGCGTTTCGGCGACAAGGCTCTCTCTCCCAACGAGTACCTGGAACAGAACTGGACGGTGGACCGCTACTCCGGTGGCGGGATGATCTCGCACACCCCGCCCGGGGTGCTCACCGAGTTCGGGCCTGCACTGCGGGAGCCGTGCGGCCGAATCCACTGGGCGGGAACAGAATCGTCGGCCGTCATGTACGGCTTCATCGACGGCGCGGTGCGCTCCGGCGAGCGGGCCGCGGTCGAGGTCGTCACACACGAGGTGCTGGCGCCGGCCTGACGCGATGAGTTCGGCCGGCGCGTACGGTCGGTACCGGTATGCGCATCGATGAAGTACTCGACAAGGCCCTCGCCGACGGTCAAATCCCCGGTGCCGTCGCCGCGGTGACGGCACCCGGCCGCGGCCCGGTGGTTTATGTCGGCGGCGACGACGGCTCCGGCACGCCGCTGCGACGCGACACCATCATGCGGATCGCGTCCATCTCCAAGCCCATCGTCACGGCGGCGGCACTGACCTTTGTGGATGCCGGCGACATCGCTCTGGGAGATCCGATCACCCGATGGCTGCCCGAACTCGCGGACCGGCCGGTGCTTCGCGCCGATGACGGCGCGCTGCACGACACGGTCGCGGCCGAGCGGGAGGTCACCGTCGAGGACGTCCTGACGTTCCGGTGCGGGGACGGCATGTTGCCGCGATTCCCGATGGATGCGCCGATTCAGTTGGCTTACGCCGCTGCGCAACTCGGTAGTGACGGGCCGCCCGGGCGTTACGAACTCCCGGCGCCCGACGAGTGGATCCGGCGGTTGGCCGGGCTGCCAATGATCGCCCAGCCGGGGTCGGCGTGGCTGTATCAGACGCCGTCGGATCTGCTCGGGGTGTTGCTGGCGCGGGCCGCCGATCGGCCGCTGCCCGAGCTGCTGGCGGAGCGGATCTTCGAGCCGGCGGGCATGACGGACACAGCGTTCCACGTTCCCGCCGACAAGCGGGAACGATTCATCCCGCAGTGGATTCCGACCGAAGACGGCCGCCAGATGTTCGACCCGGTCGACGGAATGTGGGCCGCGCCGCCCCAGTTCCCCATGGGCTCATCGGGTTTGGTGTCGACGATCGATGACCTGGTGGCGTTCACCGACGCGCTGCGGGACGGCCGGTTGATCTCTGAGGAGTCGCTGACGGCGATGACGACCGACCATCTGACGGCGCCTCAGCGCGAGGCTGCCGCCGCGTATCTGGACGGTGCGGGGTGGGGGTTCGGGCAGTGCGTCGAGCCCAGCGGGTACTACGGGTGGGACGGCGGCCTGGGCACCGGTTGGCGCACGGACCCGACGACAGGCGTGGCGGACATCCTGCTCACGCAGGTGATGTGGACAGGCCCGCAGGATTCGGCGCTGGTCACCCGGTTCCGCGACGCAGCACACGCGTCATCGACCGCCGGCGACGTCAACCAGCTGTGACGTCGGTTTTGGTGCGAGCGGACACCGGGTAGCCCCCGGGTATGAACAGCGCACCCGCCGAGCAACCCGAACGGCTCACCCCCGTCGAGGTGCCGGAACGGCTCACACCGGACGACATCCCCGATACACCCGTCACTCCTTCGCCTGCGCCCGATCCGGGACCTGCCCACAAGTAGCAGCGATGTCCGCCGATCGCGACGCGTCCTACGCGCGTCCGTCGGTCGGGAACCCCTGACGGTCCGAAGCCGTCATCAACTGGTGACGCCCCTGCGGAGACGTGCGGCCGCCGACGCCGCCGGTCTCTGTGTGGCTCGCCGAATTGCAGCAACACAAGAGACCGACGCGTCGACACAGGCATCGCCCAACCCCTCGACTGCGCGTGCCCGGTGGGTCACGGGCATCCTATAGAAACGAAAATGTTTTTGGTGAACGAGTGCGTTTCTGGGAGATTTCCGCCCGGCAGCGCCAAGGTGGATGGGACCGAAGCCGGCGTCGCGACCCCTTACAGTGGGCGAGGCACACTCACGGCAAGGAGGCCACCGCGTGACCAAGCGGCTCGCTTCCGGCCGTCATCACCTCACGCGCGACGAGGTGGCGGCTGACCAGCGGCGTCGGCTGTTCAAGGCGCTCGCGGCGGTCATGGTCGAGAAGGGCTACACCAGCACCACGGTCGAGGACCTGATCAAGCACGCCCAAGTCTCTCGAGCGACCTTCTACCAGCACTTCGACTCCAAGCAGGACTGCTTCATGTCCGGCTATGCCCGCAGCCAGCGACTCATCATCGAGTTCATCATGGCGGTGCCCGAGGCCGGTACGACCATGCAGCGTTTCGGCGTCATGCTGAGCAAGTATCTCGGCTACATGGCCCACGACCCGGCCACCGCCAGGCTCTTTCTCGTCGAGGTGTACGCCGCAGGTCCCGAAGCCATGCAGCGCAGGCTCGAGCTGCAGCAGGAGTTCGTCGTCGGTGTGGCCAACATCTTCAACATTCACACCCAGGCTGACCGGTTCGCCTGCCAGGCCCTGGTCGCGGCCATCTCGACGCTCGTCACGAACGCGCTGATCGCCGGCGACGCCGATGCCGTCCGTGCCCTGGACAAGCCCATCCTGGAGTTCGCCGAACGCGTCCTCGGCGGATCCGTCTAGTGCCGGCTGCCGATCCGCCATTGGGCAGGCGGGAACGCAAGAAGATGCAGACCCGGTACGCGATCCGCCGGGAGGCGTTTCGGCTGTTCAAGCAGAACGGCTACGCGGACACGACCATCGATCAGATCGCCGACGCCGCCGAGATCTCGCCACGCACCTTCTACCGCTATTTCGGCGTCAAAGAAGCGGTGTTGCTCTCCGACGACCATATATCGCCCATCGTCGCGGCCTTCGTGGCCGCTCCGCGTGAGCTGACGCTGGTGGCCGCGTACCGACACGCTGTGGCCAAGGTCTTCGGGGCGCTGTCGCAGGAACAACGCGACGACGCCATCGCCGGCCAGCAGATGATGTACGGGATTCCCGAGGCCCGCGGCCTGCTGTACACCGAATACGTCCGCTTGATCGGCCTCATCGCGCAGGCAATCGAAGCCCGCCTCGAAGAACCGACCGACGAGGTCGAGCGGCGGGCGCTCGCCGGCGCGATCGTCGGCGTCTTGATCGCCGCGTCGCACAACAATCCGTTCCCCGAAGACGCCCTGCTGCAGTCACTGTCGATTCTCGACGCCCGGCTGCGCTGAGGGCTAATCCGAGCCGTACTCCAGTGCCGGTTCTGCGGAATCCACGCCGCGATTACTCGAGATGGTCAGCATGTCCGGTTGCACCTGATACCTCGCGCCGTCAGCGGGGTTGATTGCTTCGAAGCCGTCGCCGGACCGTCGGGCATCGGAGAGCTCCAAGTTGGCACCGTCGCGCAGTCGTTCGCCGCGGTAGTAGAAGTTGCCCGCTGATGTCTCGCACACCACCGCAAGCGAGTTCGCCGTCCTGATCGCCGCCGCGGGCGAGCTTCCCGCATCGCAGCGCGCCGAGTGCCCGACGAAGCCCTGCGCGTCTGTTCCCGACACCCCGGCAACAGCGGTCGCGCCTGTGGTCGACGGCGCCGTTGTCGTGGTGGTCGTCGGGTCGGCCGATGTCGTCTCGTCGGACGTCGAGGGGGCCGCCGACGTCGTCGGCGTCGGTCCCGCGAGTCGGGTGGGGGTTTCCGGGTCACCGGTGTCGTTCCCGGACACCAGGACGGCGGCCAGCAGCGCAGCCACCGCGAACATCACGGCGATGACGATCACCAGTATCGGAGCCGTGCGCGACGTCGTGCGGGGCGGCGACGCCGGTGGTGCAGGAAACGGCAGCCGTGGGCCGGGCCCTGACGCGGCCGGATTTGGATCGGTGCCGGAGAACTGCCGCGTGTGGGGCGGGCTCGGGATCGGCGCGGGTTGCGGCGCATCGGTTCGGGACGCGGCTGCGGCGGCCGCGGTGGCTGCCCGAGCCAGTTCGCCGGCCGAGCGGTACCGGTCCGCCGGATCCTTGGCCATGCCCCGTGCGACGACGTCGTCGAATGCAGGGCTGAGGGCCGGATGCGTGGTGCTGGGCCGTGGCGGCGGGGAGAACAGGTGGGCGCCCATGATCGCTCGCAGGTCCCCGGACGCGAACGGTGCCCGACCGGTGAGAGCCTCGTACAGCAGGCACGTCAACGAGTACACGTCGGACGCCGGGCCGCCCCGCCCTCCGTTGATCCGTTCAGGGGCCATGTAGGCACACGAGCCGATGACCAGCCCGGTGCTCGTCACGCTCGCCTCGCCGCCGCCGTGGGCGATGCCGAAGTCGACCAGGTACGCGAAGTCGTCGGCCGTCAGCAGCACGTTTTCCGGCTTGATGTCGCGGTGCACCAGACCGTTGGCGTGCGCGGCATCCAGCGCTGCGGCGACCTGGGCGACGATCGACACCGTCCGCGCCGGCGGCAGCGCGCCGTTGACCCGCAGTTCCTCTTTGACGCTGGGGCCCTCGACCAGTCGCATGTCGATGAACAGCACGCCGTCGATTTCACCGAAATCATGAACGGGGATGACGTGCGGGTTCTGCAGCCGGGCCGCCATCCGCGACTCTCGCCGAAAGCGCTGCTGGAAGCTCGAATCCGCCGCCATATCGGCACGCAGCAGCTTGATCGCCACCATCCGCTCTTTCACGGTGTCGTAGGCGCGATAGACCTCGCCCATTCCGCCCATGCCGATCAGCTCGCGGAGGTCGTAAGGTCCGAATCGCGTGCCCAGACGAGTGGCGCCGTACGGTGAACCCATATTCGCACCTCCTCTTTGCGCGACCTGCGCGACGCGGCTGTGACGGTGTTCCCGCTGGATGCTGCGCTGAACCCTCTCGCATGGCGGGCAGAATGCCGCGACACCGAAGTCATAGCAGCACAAGCCAATTGCTCGCCGTCAAGGCTACACGGACGACGACGCAGCGCGACTGATCGGTGACTGTGTCGGGCGTCACGGCGCGGGCCTCCCCAGCGTTCAGACTGCGCTGGCGGCGGAGAAGTGCGAGACACCGTCGCCGTCAGCGCAGTCTGAACGCAGGGGGCCTCACAACACACTGCAATCCCGCTGGCCACACACGTCACAGACCCCGCGAGACACTCCGCGACACTCCCCTCCCCTAGCCCGGAGATGTCCCCGCCGTGCCCTATGTTGGGGCGTCCGAACAACACGACGGATCGAGGGAGCCAGGTGGACGACCCGACGGTGCAGTCGGCCGCCGGCCTGCTCGAGCTGAACCGCGACGTGCAGAGTTCCCGAGCGATGCGGCTGCTGGCCACCACCAACCTCAGCCTCTACGCCACCCTGATGGAGCGTCACCTGTCCGGCGGCGTCACCCCGGAGACCGAGCTGGTGGTCCGGCTGGAACGCGACCTCGACGAGCTCGATGACGCGCAGTCTGGGCTCGCGCTGATCAAGTCGTGGGCCAGCCAGGGCTGGCTGCACCGCATTGTCGACGAACGCAGCGACCAGAACGTCTGCTACCTCACCCAGGACGCCCGCCGCGCGCTGGACTTCGTCCGCGGCATGCGCCGCAACGACACGATCGCCACCGGCGGCTCCATCAACGGCATCGCGTCGCGCCTCAAGCATGTGGCTCTCAAGGTCGGCAACGACCCGGCCCGCATCCGCAAGGGCATCGAGGCCGAAATCGCTGCGTTGCGTGCCGAACTCGAGGAACTCGATGCCGGCGAGCGCCCGGCACCCGACGTCACCGACTCCTACGACGAGGCCCGCGCCATCGCCATGCAGATGGAACGGCTGATCACCGATATCGGCCAGTACGGCTCGATGATCGAGCAGGCCACCGCCGCCCTCGACGAGCCGATCGACACCAACGTCGAGTACCGCGACCGGCAGCGCCAGATGTACGCCGATTACCAGACTGCATGGGACTCCCAGGGACGCGACAGCCACCGCGCCTTCCTTCGGATGATCAACGACCCCGACCAGCGCGCCGAGTTCGAGGCCGACGTCGCCGCGGTCGCCGATGCGCTGCCGCTGCTCGATCCGGCGCTGCGCAAGGTGATGGCAGGCTTCTTCGAGCTGGTCGGCCACCAGATCGACGAGGTCGAGCGGATTCAGCAGCGCTGCGCCCAGCGGGTCAAGAGGTTCACCGCGTTCGGCACCCTCGAGCAGAGCCGCGGCGTGGCCCGTCAGCTCAACGAGGCCCTCGGCGCGGCCCGCGCACTGCTGAAGTCCTCGTTCACCGACTCGCGCCTCGATCTTGAGCTTCCCCTGGCCCGCCACGCGATCAGCTCGGTCGGCGCGCTCAGCTTCAAGATCGGCGACCTGTCCAGCCCGAAGCCCGCCGTGGCCGCCGAGGGCGATGTCGACCTAGCGAGCTTCGCCGCCCTGACCACACAGGTCGACGCCCCCGCGATGACGGACATGCTCAATGCCGCACTGCCAGTGTCGCTTCCACAAGCCGTCGCGATGCTCGACAACGCGTACCTGGGTCACGTCATCGTGCTGTGGTCCTGGGCGCTGAAACAACCCGACGCCGACGGGGTCAACGCGTCGACCTCAGTGCGGTTCCGGTCCCTGGACGGCCGGGACCGCGAAATCGACGTTCCCCATTTGATGTTCACCGAACCGATCACCGTGGGGGCTACATGACAGTCGCCGACTCCGCCGCCGAGTATGAAGCCTTCAGCTCGCTGCCCCAGGTCGACCAGAACGCCCGTCCCCCGCACCAACGCAGGCCACGCTTCGACGGCGACGTCTCCGAACTGCCCGACCGCGCCTGCTGGGCGCTGCAGCATCTGCTGACCCGGCGCTACATCAGCGCCGAGGCCGACAGCGACATCTACGCGTGGGTGCTGGAGTATCGCAATCAGATCAGCGTCCGGCTGTCGGAACTGGACCTTCTGCTGCGCATTATCGACGGTACGGACGTCGCCTTCGTCGAACAGGCGCGCTACGAATCCGCCAAGGGCATCAAGCTTCTCAGGCGTGAGCCGCTGGGCACCTACGACTCGATCCTGGCGCTGCATCTGGCGCAGATGATGCGGGCCTCGGGCGGGCAGAGCGTGCTGATCAGCCGCGAGGAGATGCACGGGCTGTTCTCCGGGGTGCTCAACGACACCGACCGCGACGCGGTGACGTTCGCCGCACGAGTCGACGGCGCGATCGCCCGGCTGGCCGGGCTGGAGATCCTGCGCAAGAGCCGCGACGACGAAGACAGCTACACCATCAGCCCGGTGATCACCGCAATCATGACGGCCTCGGTGATCACCGAACTGCAGCAGCAGTTCGAACAGCTGCTCAACGGTGGCGCCCCGCAGGAGGACCCCGCAGATGACTGAACAGTTCCACCTGTCGCGGCTGCAGGTCATCAACTGGGGCGTGTTCGACGGGTACCACTCGATCCCGTTCAGCGCCGGCGGCGCACTGATCGCCGGAGCCTCCGGCAGCGGCAAATCCTCACTGCTGGATGCAATTTCGCTGGGATTCCTGCCGTTCAACCGGCGCAACTTCAACGCCTCCGGCGACAACACGGCGGCCGGTTCCAGCGCGGGACGACGCACCGTCGACAAGTATGTGCGTGGCGCGTGGGGGCAACGCAGCGACGGCGCCACCAGTCGGGTGATGTACCTGCGCGGCGACGGCACCGCCTGGTCGGCGGTCGCGGTCACCTACACCGGCGACTCCGGCCGCACCGTCACCGGCCTGGTGCTGAAATGGCTCACCGGCGAGTCCCGCGCGGACTCGTCGAGCCGGTTCGTACTCGGCGACGGCGATCTCGACATCGAGGACATCTGCAACCGCTGGGCGGCAGGACGTTTCGACACCGGGGTGTTCAAGGACGACCGGGGCGAGCGCGGCGACGGGAAAAGTCTGGGCTGGCGGTTCACCACGAAGGTGGAGTCGCAGTACCTGGCTCAGCTGTACGCGACGATCGGCATTCGCGCCTCCGATGCGGCCCAGCAGCTGCTCGGCAAGGCCAAGTCGCTCAAAAGCGTTGGTGGACTGGAGCAATTCGTCCGAGAGTTCATGCTCGACGAACCCGCCAGCCTGGCCCGGCTGCCGGAAGCGCTCAAACAGATCGATCCGCTGGTGGAGGCGCGCGAGCTGCTGGCCGTGGCGCAGCGCAAACGCAAGATCCTCGGCGACATCGAGAAGATCCAGCACCGCTACGCCGCGGAGTCCACCGATCTGGGCATCATCGACCTGGTGGATCTACCGATGGTGCGGGCCTACACCGATCACGTGCGGTTGGCGCAATGTCCCACGCAGATCTCCCAGCTGGACACCACGATCGACCAGCTCGACAACGAATACGAGGACGTCACCCGGTCGTTGAATCTCGCGAAGGCCGAGGCGGATTCGCTCAACGCCCAGATCAGTGGCACCAGCGCGAATGTTGCCCCGCTGCAGTCGCAGGTGACCGCCGCCGAGACGGAGGCCGAGCAGGTGTCGCGTCGCCGCAGCGCCTACGAGGACCTGCTGACCGCACAGGACCTCGATGTCCCGGACACCGCCGACGAGTTCTGGAACCTGCGGGAGGAGCTGCTCACCGAGGCCACCGACCTGCTCGCCAAGGTCGAACGCCACCGCGAGGCCTCCACCGACGCGGAGTATGCGCAGAAGGCGGCCCGCATCGCCCGCGACGACGCCGCCAAGGAACTCAAGCGCGTCGAGCACGTCGGCTCGGCGCTGCCAGAGTTCGCGCTGGCGGTGCGTGAACAGATCTGTGCCGCAGTCGGTGTCGACGCCGCCGACCTGCCCTACATCGCCGAGCTGATGGATCTGCAGCCCGACCAGACCCGCTGGCGCACTGCGGTGGAGAAGGTGCTGCGGGGGGCGGGGCTGCGGCTGCTGGTGCCCGACCGGCACTACGCGGCGGTACTGCGGTTCGTCAACGAGACCAACATGCGCGGACGGCTGCAACTGCACCACGTCCGAGAGAAGATGCTCGGCGCCGCACCCGTGGATCCGGAACCGAACACATTGGCGGGCAAGCTGTTCGCCGTCGATCCCACGCACCCTTGCGCCGCCGAGGCCGTCGACGTCGTCGCTGCAGCCGGCGACCACATCTGCGTCGACACCCCCGAGGTGTTCCCCCGGTTCCGCCGCGCGGTCACCGACACCGGCCTGTACAAGGACTCCGACCGGCTGGCGATCAAAGACGACCGCCGCCCGCTGAGGCAGTCCGACTATCTCTATCAGGGCGACGTGTCGGCGAAGATCAACGCGCTGACGCTGGACCTCGCCGTCGCCGAGGAGGCGTTCCAGAAGGCGCGGCACACCGCCGACGAGATCGCCGCGCAGCGTCAGCAGTGGCGCGACCGCGCGGCGGCGTGCAAGGCGATCTGCGAGCAATACCCGCAGTGGAACCAGATCGACACCGAGACCGCCGACGGGCACGCCGAGCGGCTGCGCGAACAGTACGAGCTGCTGCTGGCCGAGCATCCCGACATCGAGGCGCTCAACGCCCGCGCCGACGAATGCTGGTCGCAGATCCAGAAATTGATGACGCGCCGCGGTGCGATCCAGACCCGCCGCGACGACCTCGACGACCGCAGGACGCGGCTGCTGGAGCTCGCCGAACGGCTGCAACCCGCTTTCGTGTCGGAGCCGCTGACCGAGCTGCTGGACCGCTACGCCGGGCAGATCCCGGTGAGCCTCGAGCTGCTCGATCCCGAGCCGCACCGCGATGCGCTGTTCACCGCGATCAAGAAGGAACGCGAGCAGCTGCGGGAGAGCCGTCGTCGCTCCTACGACGAATTGGCCCGCATCCTCAACACATTCGACACGGCGTTCCCCGACGCGGTCCCGAACGACTCAGACAATTTCGACGAGCGGGTGCACGACTACGTGGCGCTGTGCCGGCACATCGACGAGCGCGAACTACCCGAGGCCTACGAGCGGATGATGCGGCTGGTCACCGAGCAGGCGCCCGATGCGATCCTCACGCTGCACCGGGTGGCCGAGCAGGAGACGAGGCGGATCAGCGAGCAGATCGACCGGGTCAACACCGGCCTGGGTGCAGTGGAGTTCAACCGCGGCACCCGGTTGACGCTGCGGGCGACGCCGCGGAGCCTGACGGCGGTGTCGGAGCTGACGGAGATCGTGCGGTCGATCTCGCGGCGCATCGCTGAGGTCGGGCTGGGCGACAAGCAGGCGATCCTCGACCAGTACGCCGACATCCTGCGGCTGCGCAACCGGCTGGCGTCGACCGCGACGGAGGACAAGGCATGGACGCGGGATGCCCTCGATGTGCGCAACCGGTTCACGTTCGACTGCGCCGAGTGGGATGTCAGCAGCGAGGAGCTGATCCGCACGCACAGCAACGCCGGGGACAACTCCGGTGGCGAGCAGGAGAAGCTGATGGCGTTCTGCCTGGCGGGCGCGCTGAGCTTCAACCTGGCTAGCCCCGAAAGTACCGACAACAGGCCGGTGTTCGCGCAGTTGATGCTCGACGAGGCGTTCAGCAAGTCGGACCCGCAGTTCGCGCAGCAGGCGCTGCAGGCGTTCCGCAAGTTCGGTTTCCAGCTCGTGATCGTGGCGACGGTGCAGAACGCCACCACGATCCAGCCCTACATCGACAACGTCGTGATGGTGTCCAAGACCGAGGCCACCGGCCGCAACGCCCGCCCGGTCGCGTCGGTGGCGACCCGGTCGATCTCGGAGTTCACCACGCTGCGTCAGGAGATGACCGCGAAGGTGCCCGCCGGGGTCTGAGGCTCGTTCACACTGCATCCTTGGCGACAAAGTGCGAGTAGCGCCCGCCGCCACCGCAGTCTGAACGGGCGACGAGCGAGGCGCCCGCCGCCAGCGCAGTGTCAACGCCGGTTGAGCGCAGTCGAACGCCGGTTATTTGTTGAGCGCGCTGCCCTGACGCCACTGCTCCCACGGCACACCCCAGTCGCCGTTGTGCTGCAACTGCAACGGCGGCCCGCCGGTGTTGCGCACCTCGACGATGTCCCCGGGAACGGAGAAGTCGTAGAACCACTTGGCGTGCTCGCCGCTGAGGTTCAGGCAGCCGTGCGAGACGTTGGTGTTGCCCTGCGCCCACACGGTCGCGTTCAGCTGATGCAGATAGATGCCGTCGGTGCTGATGCGCGTCGCGTAGGGGACGGTCGTGCGGTAACCCAGGCTTGATCCGGTCGGCAGCCCGTACGTCGAGGAATCCATGACCACCGGGTTGGCCTTGTCCAGCACGCTGTACACGCCGCTCGGGGTCCAGAACGAGAAGGTGTTGCCGGCGACCGTCTCGGTGCCGCCCATGCCCATCGACGTCGGCATAGTGCGCACCAGCTTGCCGTTCTCGAACACGCTGACCTGCTTGGTCGTGTCGTCGGCGATCGAGACGTGCGAGTCGCCGATCGTGAAGGAGACGTGCTTGTCTTCCTCTCCGTACAGCCCGTCGCCGAGCCGCGCCCCGTAGAGGTGCGCCGTCACGTCCACGGAAGTGCCCGGCGGGTAATACTTCTCGGGCCGCCAATGGGCAGTCTGGTCGTCCATCCAGTTCCACGAGCCGGCGATCGGCGGGTCGGTGCGGACATGCAGCCGGCGCTCGGCGGCGGCCTTGTCCTCGATCGGCGAATCGAAGCGCGCGACCACCACCACGCCGACGCCGTAGGTGCCGCCGTCCTTGATCGGGATGCCCGCGGTGGTGTTCAGGTACACCGCGGCCTGCGCCTCGGGCGACACCGTGGAGAAGCTGGAGGTCTGGCGGGACGGCATCCCGCCGGGGCCGCGCGCGGCGATCTCCATGCTGTAGGTGCGTCCGTAGCCGAGCGGTTCGGCGGGCCGCCACGATTTCCTGTCCGGGGTCAGCACGCCAGGGACCAGGGTGCCCGATTCGTTCTCCATCGTGACGTCATCGAGCGTGCCGGAGCGTGCGACGACGAACACCGGGCCCGCCGGATCGACGTCCTCGGCGAGCGCACCCGGAAGCACCTGCACGGCGGCGGCCTGCGGTGCCGGCGGCACAAACGGACGGGTCTGCGCCGCCGTGGCGATCTCGCAGTTCTCCGTGCATTGCACGGACGTCCGCGAGACGTCGCCGCCGAGCAGCAGGACGGCGGCCACGACAGCCGCTGCACAGGCTGCGTAGGCACGACGGGACCAAGGCAAGAGCACTCCAGTATGGGTCGGCGGGGGCCGGGAACGTTGTTCGACCAGTCGGTCGGACGCCATATTAGGCCTCCGGACCGACAGCCGCTGACGTGCCCGGGTGAGCTGTGCGTATTCGTGATGAACTCGTATCGGCGTGGTGTCCGGGGCGATTCCGCACGGAGATTTCTCGGTAGGCTTTCGTCGTGCACGGGGTCCGGCCGGTCGGGTGATTCAGGACTTCCTCGACCGGTGGCAGCTGCGTCCCGACGGGCCGTCGAGCCAATCCGTGATGCCGGTGCTGACCGCTGAGGGCGCCCGTGCGGTGCTGAAGATCGGCAGCGCGGAGCACGAGCATCTGGTGCTGCGGCGGTGGTCGGGGCATGGGGCGGTCCGGCTGCTCCGGGCCGATCCGCACCACCGGGCCCTGCTGCTGGAACGGCTGTCCGGCCAGACCCTCGACGGCCTCTCCGGCGTCGACGCGTGCGAGGTGATCGCCGGCCTGTATCGAACCCTGCACGTTCCGGCGATGCCCCAATTACTCACGCTGCAAGCAGAATTGGAGCACTGGCGGCGCGACTTCGCCGAGCTGCCGCGCAGCGCGCCGATCCCGCACCGGTTTGTCGAGCAGGCCATCGGGCTCACCGGGGAGCTCGCCGACGAGCCGCACACCACGGTGCTGCACGGCGACCTGCACTACGCGACCGTGCTGGCGGCCGAGCGGGAGCCGTGGCTGGCGATCGCCCCGAAGCCGCTCAACGGCGATCCGCACTATGAGGTGGCGCCGATGCTGTGGAGTCGATGGGACGACGTGGCGGGCAACGTACGCGACGGGGTCCGGCGGCGCTTCTACACGCTGGTCGACGCGGCGGGGTTCGACGAGGAGCGAGCCCGGGCCTGGGTCATCGTCCGTGTGGTGCGGGAGGCGATGCGTGACCCCGACGGCCTGACCCGCTATGTGGCGATCGCGAAGTCGATGCTGGACTGACCCCCGTTCAGACTGCATCCACGGCGACAAAGTTCGAGTAGCGCCCGCCGCCAGCGCAGTCTCAACGCCGGCACCGCCGCCAGCGCAGTCTCAACGCCCGCGATCGCGCAAATGATGTCTGGTGCACCCCCATCGCTGTGGCAGTGTTCTTGGTACAACAACATCGGGGGATGGAGCATGTATGGCGAGCGAACCTGTACTCACCGACGCCGAAAGAAGTCGGATCTTCGCCGCCGTGCACCAGGAACTCGCCCAATGGGGTATCGATCGGTTCAACGTCGGGGCTCTTGCCCATCGCCACGGATTGGATCTCGACACCATCGAGAAGCACTGGCCGGATCCGGAATTCCTGATCCTCGATGCGCTGGCACGCCGACCGGGTGACGAGGAGTCGCTTCCCGATACCGGCTCCTTGCGGACGGATCTGTTCGAACTGGCGGCCAGGATGGCGGCGATGGTCACCTCGGACCACGGACGCAAACTGCACGGCGGTCACCTGATCGGCGACGCCTTCATCACGAGCATCGAGGTCCGGCAAACGGCGTGGCGGACCCGGGCGGCCAGTCTGGACGTGGTCTTCGAGCGGGCCCGGCAGCGCGGCGAGTTTCGTGCCGACGTCGACTACTCCACCGTGTTGGAGCTTCTGTTCGCGCCGATCAACATGCGGGCGCTGTACACCGGCGAGCCCGTCGACGACGACTACTGCCGCACGGTGTCCGATCTGGTGTACCGCGCGGTCTCGGGCGTCGGCGTTGATACTGCGCTGACGGCGGAGAAGTCCGAGTAGCGGCCGCCGCCACCGCAGTCTGAACGGATGGAGTAGCCCATGACAACCGCGCAGCCGGTCTCGACGTGGGCCCCGCTGCGCTCGCCGGTCTTCCGCGCGCTGTGGATCGCGCAGTTGGTCTCCAATCTGGGCACCTGGATGCAGACGGTCGGCGCGCAGTGGATGCTCGTCGGCGACCCCCGCGCCGCGGTGTTGGTGCCGCTGGTGCAGACCGCCACGACGCTGCCGGTGATGCTGCTGGCGTTGCCGTCCGGGGTTATCGCGGATCTGGTCGACCGGCGTCGGCTGCTGATCGCGACGCAGGGCGCGATGGCCGCGACGGTGGCTACCCTGGCCGGGCTGACCGGTGCCGGCCTGACCACCCCTACCGTGCTGCTGCTGTTGTTGTTCGTCATCGGTTGCGGGCAGGCGCTCACCGCGCCTGCGTGGCAGGCCATCCAGCCGGATCTCGTTCCGCCCGAGCAGATTCCGGCCGCGGCGGCGCTCGGCAGCATGAGCATGAACGGCGCGCGGGCGATCGGGCCAGCGCTCGCGGGCGCCCTGGTGTCGCTGTCCGGGCCTACGCTGGTCTTCGCTCTCAACGCAGTGTCGTTCGTGGGCATTGTGATCGTGCTCATCATGTGGCGCAGGCCCGCCGTCGAGCAGTCCTTCCCGTCGGAGCGGGCTTTCGCAGCGCTGAACGCCGGCGGCCGGTTCATCCGCAGCTCGCCGATCGTGCGGCGGATCCTGCTGCGGACCGCGCTGTTCATCACACCGGCCAGCGCGCTGTGGGGTCTGCTGCCGGTGATCGCGAAAGATCAACTGGGCCTGTCGGCATCGGGCTACGGCCTGCTGCTCGGCGCTCTCGGCGTCGGCGCGCTGCTCGGCGCTCTCGCATTGTCCCGGATCCGGGCGAGGTTCGGTCAGAACACCTTGCTCACGGTGGCCTCCGTCGGTTTCGCCGCGACCACGGTGATCTTGGCGCTGGTGCCCAACTTCGGCATCGTGATGGCCGCGCTGGTGGTCGGCGGTGCGTCCTGGCTGCTGTGCCTGTCGACGGTGAACGCGGCGATGCAGCTGAGCCTTCCGGGGTGGGTGCGCGCCCGGGGCTTGTCGGTGTACCTGTTGATCTTCATGGGCGGGCAGGCCCTGGGATCGGTGCTGTGGGGTGCGCTGGCCGGAGCGACGACCAGCGTCACCAGCCTGCTGGTCAGCGCGGCCCTGCTGCTGGTGTGCGGGCTGTCGTCGCTGTGGTGGCCGCTGCATCCGCGGACCGGCGGCCTCGACCTGACACCGTCGTCGCACTGGCCGGAGCCGACGCTGGTCTTCGAGCCCGAGCCGCTCGATGGTCCGGTTCTGGTGCTCACCTCCTATCGCGTCGACCCGCAGGACGAGGAGGCGTTCGTGGCGGCGATGTCGGTGCTGGGCCGATCACGGCAACGCACCGGGGCGTCGCAGTGGCGGCTCTTCCGCAGCGTGGAGCAGGAGTCGACGTTCGTGGAGACATTCCTCGTGCGCTCGTGGGGCGAGCACATGCATCAGCACTACACCCGGCTCACCGGACAGGACCTGGTGATCGAACAGAACGTCGAGCAGTACACCGACGGTGCGCCGGTCTCGCAGCATTACCTCGCGGTCCGTGACCCCCGTTGAGCGTTGACACTGCGCTGACGGCGGAGAAGTTCGAGTAGCACTCGCCGCCACTGCAGTCTCAATGCGGGATCAGGGGCAGCTTTCGCCGTCGATGCGAACCACGCCGAACTCGACGGAGGTGCCGTTGCTGAGCGCCTCCCCCGGCGCCGGCGTGGACGTGCACACCTGCCAATTGCGATCCAACACCTGATTGCGGCCCTGGCCGGTGAGATCGGTCGATCCCGAGAAGAACACCCCGTTGCCGGTCAGCGCCTGGATCGCGTCCTGGGCTTCCTGCAGATTCTGGCCGATCAGATCCGGCATCACCCACGACTGTGGCGCCGCCGAGGTCTGGGTGACCGTCTCGGTGACGGTGGTCGGTGCGCTGTCGGTGCCACCACCGCATCCCGCGAGCAGCACCACAGATGCTCCCGCGGCAAGAGCGATTCGAACCATCTCTCCCCCTTCGCCTTCGGCAGCAGCGTCAGGCTTTGAGTCGCTCGGCCGCGAACGTCACCGTCACCTCGTCGGTGACCTTCATCGCGCCCATCATCATCGAGTACGGCTTCAGCCCGAAATCCGAATGGCGGACCACGGCGTCACATGACATCCGCCACGTCGTCCCGAGATCTTCGACGCGCAAGTCGATCCCGCGTTCCTGGGTGACGCCGTGGATCTCCAGCGTGCCGTCGAGGCGGTAGCCGCCGTCGACCGCGGAGATGTCCTTGGCTCCAAACAGTATGTGCGGGAAGTGTTTCGCGTCCAGCACACCCAGGGCGTTCGATCGCGCCAGCGCCTTTTCGGGGCTCGACAATCCCTTGACGCCGCCCTCGCCGCTCTGCACCTGCAGGGAGTCGACGTCGACCGTCAGGTCCAGGGCGACGGGTTTGCCCTTGGTCCATCGCACCGTGGCCTGCCACGACGTCATGGCGATGGTGAGCCGGTGACCCATCTTGGCTGCCGGGCCCGCGACGCCGGTCGTCACCAGCAGCTGCCCCTCCGAGGAGTTCAAGTCCCACGCCGTGGCCGCCACCCCGTGAATGTACGGCCTGAGAAACCAGACTGCCGGGATACGCCGCTATACAACGCGGACGTATCCCGGCAGACCCGGCGGGCCTCTCCGATTACTAGGCGGCAGGTGCGGTGGCTTCCCGATCACCGTCGCCGGTCGGGGCGGCCGGCGGTGCCGCGTCGCGGCCCTGGTCGCGGGTCGGGGCAGCCGGCGCGGGTGCGTCGCGGCCCTCATCCGTCGGCGCGGCCGGCGCGGGTGCGTCGCGGTCTTCATCCGTCGGCGCGGTCGGCGCCGTCGGCGCAGTCGGCGCAGTCGGCGCGGTCGGGGCCGTCGGCGCAGTCGGCGCAGTCGGCGCAGTCGGCGCAGTCGGCGCAGTTGGGGCCGTCGGCGCGGTCGGCGCGGCGGGGGCCGCAGTGGGGGGCGGCTTGACCGCGGTGGGCGTCGGCTGAGCCGACGCGGCCCCCGCCCCGATCAGACCGAGTCCGGCCATGGCAACGCCGACGGTCAGGACCTTCAAGGTGTGTCCTCGCATGGTGTTCTCCTTGCTTTTCCGATATCGCGTATTTCGCGTAAGTACAGATTCGCGATCGTGCGTGAGAGCAACCGGAGACCAACATGAAGGGTTTCTCACGCGGCGAGCGACCCGCAAAAGCAGCATCTCGCCTGCGCAGGGCGGCATCGGCGATCTGCCAGCGAACTCGGCGGAAATGTGGTCCTCTGACTCTCATGGTGGACATTGCGCTGCCGTCAATATCGGATGCGCGTCCGGAGGCACCCCACCGCGCGACACCACGGTGGCGGCGAATGCTGCCGTCAGCCACCCGCACCCGGATCATGGTGTGGGTTCTGCTGCTCATCCTGGCCGCGCTCGGCATCGTCACGCTGGTCACCTGGCGGCTGCTGGTGTCGGCCGTCAATCACCGCATGGACGCCGCACTGCGGTTGGAGGTCGTCGAGTTCTCACAGCTGACCGCGTCCGGGGTGAATCCGTCTACCGGCGCCCCGTTCGCCAATGCCGAAGAGCTGATCGACCAGGCGCTGCGTCTGAACATCGCCCGGCCGCACGAATACTTCCTCGGCTACGTCGACGGCGAGTACTACGCCCAATGTCGATGCGCGGACGCCGCCGGGCAGCTGGGAGTGAAGACCGGAGAAGGGCAGGTACTGGCCGAGGACCAGGCGTTCACGACGCTCGTCGGTTCCGTCTCCGAACAGGTCGTGGGTCGCTACGCACAACCCGAGATCGGCGAAATCCGTTATATCGCCTTGCCGGTGAGCGTGGCCGGCGACCCCTCGCGCGGCGTAATCGTCGCCGCGTTCCAAGCCGACGCGGAACGCGCCGACGCCGACGGGGTTGCGCGGATCATGCTGGCCGTCGGCGCGGCCACGATGCTGCTGGCGACTGCGGCGGCGTGGCTGCTGGCCGGACGAATCCTGCGGCCACTGCACGACGTCGCCGAAACTGCCCGCACCATCACCGATTCCGACATCTCCCGACGCATCCGGGCCCCAGACGTCAGCACCGGCGACGAACTCGACGACCTGATCCGCACCATCAACGGCATGCTCGACCGCGTGGAGGCGGGTGTCGCCGCGCAACGCCGCTTCGTCGACGACGCCGGCCACGAGCTGCGGACGCCGATCACGATCGTGCGGGGTCACCTCGACGTGCTCGACCCCGGCGATCCGGCCGACCTGCGCGACACCCTCGCGCTGGTCGACGACGAGCTGGAGCGGATGAACCGGATGGTGTCGGATCTGTTGCTGCTGGCGAAATCCGAGCAGCCGACGTTCCTGCAGCCGCGGCCCGTCGACGTCGGGGCGCTGACCCGCAGCATCTTCGACAAGGTGCGCCAACTGGGTACCCGCGACTTCAGCCTCGAGGAGGTCGCCGAGGTGACTGTGGTCCTGGATCCGCAGCGGATCACGCAGGCCGTCGTCGCGCTCACCGACAACGCGTGCCGGTACACCGATGACGACGATCGGATCAGGATCGGCTCCGTCATCGACGGAAACATGTTGCGGTTCTTCGTCATCGACGAGGGACCCGGTGTCAGCGAGGAGGACCGGACACGGATCTTCGAGCGTTTCGCCCGTGGGGGCGCGGGGGCGCGCCGCTCTGAGGGCGCCGGTTTGGGGTTGAGCATCGTCTCGGCGATCGCCACCGCACACGACGGGCACGTCGAACTCGACAGCAGTCCCGGCCACGGGGCCACGTTCACCGTCGTCATTCCCGCTAAGGAGGTGCAGTGATGGCACGGATCCTCATTGCCGAAGACGAGCCGCGCATCTCTTCCTTCATCAATAAAGGCCTGTCGTCCAACGGGTTCAGCGTCGCCGTCGCTGAAGACGGCATCTCGGCCTACGACTATGCCTGCACCGGGGAGTTCGACCTGATGGTCCTCGACGTCGGGCTTCCGGGGATGGACGGTTTCGAGGTGCTACGCAAGCTGCGCGCCGACCGCAACCCGGTGGCGGTCATCATGCTCACCGCACGAGACAGTGTGCAGGACACCGTGTCCGGGCTGGAGGGCGGCGCCGACGACTACATGGCCAAGCCGTTCCGGTTTGAGGAACTGCTGGCGCGGGTGCGGGTTCGGCTCACCAACGACCGGTCCGCCGAGCTGACCGCGCTGTCCTACGGCGGTCTGCACCTGGACCTGCGGACGCGGCGGGCCACGGTCGCCGAGCGCTCCGTGGACCTGTCGGCGCGCGAATTCGCCCTCGCGGAAACGTTTCTGCGTCACCCCGGGCAGGTGCTGTCGCGTGAACAGCTGCTGAGCCACGTTTGGGGATACGACTTCGATCCCGGCTCCAACGTCGTCGACGTCTATGTGCGGTACCTGCGGCGCAAGCTGGGCGCCGACCGGTTCACTACACTTCGCGGGATGGGGTACCGGCTGGAAGAGGTGCCCTGACCGGCGCCAGCTCGCAGGTCGTCACCCGCGGCGAGCGCCCGGTGGTAGAACGCGATCCGTTCGTCGATGCCGTTGGCGCGGCCGGTGGATCCGTTGGTGCCGTTGATCGCCCGCGACACCCGCTCGATGTCGCCCGCCTCGGCCAGCTCGTTGAGCGACCTGCCGCCGAATTGCGTTGTGGTCCAGTACCAGACGACGCCGACGAACGCGTACGTGTCGTTCTGCAGCGCGGCGGGGTCGTCGACGAAGAACGTCGCCGTCGGCACCAGCCCGCGCTGATGTGCCCACACGGACAGGCGGGTGTAGTTGGCGCGGCCGGTCACCTGGATGAAGTCGCGGCCCGCGAAGCGCACGCCGTCGCCGGGCAGATAGTTGCCGAGGTCCCAGGCGCGACCCTCGTAGTCCGAGCCGTCGGCGAGCTCGCGCTGCCACTGCAGCCCGCCGGACTCGTGGCCGAGCTGCGCCAGGATCATCGCGCGGGTGTTCACGGTGTCCGCGTCCATGAGGTCGAAGGCGGTCTGCAGCTTGGGGAGTAGCTGCGCGTACCGCTCGTCGGAGACGCGGTGGTCCATCACCGTGGCGAGCACGGCCGTCGCCGTCGGCTGGGCCGGGGTGACCAGGAAGGCGAGAGCGAGGGTCAGGAGCACCCAGAGCCTCATCATCGGAGCGGCTCAATGCTCGGCGGTAGGTGCGGCACGCTCGTCAAGGCTTTGAGTGACTGCCGGGCTTTGTGGTCGGTCGCTTCTTCGGCGTCGTCCTCCCACTGGTAGCGGAGCCGGCTCAGGGGCCGCGCCTTGGCGGTGGCGGAGGCACTACCCGAGTCGGTGCACACCACCCGCTGACCGGCCACCGGATCGCAACCGGTGAGGTGCGGTTTGGCGGTGGCGTGGGTGTAGCCGAGCAGCTGCAGACCGCCCAGCGCGACGGTGAACGTCGCGATCTTCCACTCGAGGATGTGCTTCATGACGTCGAGAATCTCGAGCGGGTGTGAGAGCCGGCGGAGACGAAGATGAGTGGCTTCTCATGCAGCGGTTTTCGCGTTCAGGCTGCATCCACTCGCGTTCAGACTGCAGCCACTCGCGTTCAGACTGCAGCCACGGCGACAAAGTGCGAGAGACCCCCGCCGCCAGCGCAGCCTCAACGCAATGGTCAGGTCACCCGGCGTTGAGACTGCAGCCACGGCGACGAAGTGCGAGTAGCCCCCGCCGCCAGCGCAGTCTCAACGCCGTAGTCAGGGCCTGACGGCGGGCCAGAAGAGGTCGAACAGTCGCGATTCCCAACCGGCGGCGACCGTTCCGGTGCGGGCACGCTCGGCGGTGTACGCCCCCACGACCGCATCGATGAGCGTCGCCCCGTCGACGTCGGCACGGAAAGACCCGTCGACCCGCCCCGCGGCGATCACCGACTCCAAGGCAGCGCGCTGGTCGACGAGGATCTGGCGGAACAGCGCGGTGAACTCCGGGTCCTCCTCGGTGAGCATGGCGGCGAACCCGCCGAACCCGATGCCGCCGTCCACCGCCTCGACGGCATGCCTGATCACCCACTGCAAACGCTCCGACGCGGCCGTCTCCGGCGTGAGCGGTTCCGGCGACGTCACCCGGGACAGCGCGGCAGACAGCATCTCGCGCCGGTCCCGATAGCGCCGGTAGATCGTGGTCTTCGCGATGCCGGAGCGGGCGGCGACCGCTTCGACGGTCACCGACTTGGGGCCCTTGGCGCGAAGCAACCGCAAGGTCGCGTCGGTGATGTCATCGTCGACGTTGCGTCGCCCCGCCATTGATCCCCCTCACCCGCCACGGAATATCCACCGGGCCGCAAACGCTACACTAACCGTAGCGCTACGCTACGCGTAGCGTTTTAAACGGAGGGAAAAAGATGGTCAAGGCTTTGGCACGCATATCGATGACGAACGTGGCTTACGTGTGCCTGCTGTTGGGGTTCGTGGCGCTCGGAGGGTTCGTCTACGCGTTGGCTGTCGGCAGCGACCGGGCGGCGATCCTCGGGGGCAGCCTCGTCGCCTGCGTCACTGCGGCCGTGGTGGGGTTCCGCCGCGGCGCCCGCGAGGTCGCGCAGTCCGACGAAAGTGGAAACCCGGTCGACGGCGCGAACGTGTGGGCGCAGCCGGTGCGCCGAGCCCAGATCGACCGGTACCTGCTCACCTACCGCTCCATCGACGAAATCAACGACAACACGGCGCCGGTGGCGACGGAAGAACGCTTGGCCGCATGACACTGTTTCCGTTGAGACTGCAGCCACGGCGACAAAGTGCGAGAAGAGCCCGCCGCCAGCGCAGTCTCAACGACGCGAAAGGTGGACCGTGCACGTCGATGTGATGACGACTCCGCAGCCCCTGCGAGAAATCGGTGACCTTGCCCAGCGCACCCGCGCAGCGGGCTTCTCGGGAATGCTGTTCACCGAAACCGGGCGAACGGCGTATCTCAACGCGGCGGTGGTGGCGACGGCCGCGCCGGGCCTGGAACTGTCGACGGGCGTGGCGGTGGCGTTTCCGCGCAGTCCGTTCGTGACGGCGGCGACGGCGTGGGAGCTGCAGGAGGCGACGGGCGGCAACTTCCGGCTCGGGCTCGGCACCCAGGTGCGCACCCACGTGGTGCGGCGCTACGGCATGGAGTTCGAGCGTCCGGGTCCGCGGCTGCGGGACTACGTGCGGGCGGTGAAGGCGTGCTTCGCGGCGTTCCGAACGGGACGGCTCGACCATCACGGCGACTTCTACGACCTCGACTTCATCACCCCGCAGTGGAGCGCGGGCCCCATCGACGCGCCGGACCCGAAGGTCGACATCGCGGCCGTGAACCCGTGGATGCTGCGGATGGCCGGCGAGGTCGCCGACGGCATCCACGTGCATCCGCTCGGCGAGCCGGGATACATCGCGCGCCATGTGCTCCCGAATCTTGTTGAGGGAGCCGCGAAATCGGGCCGGCCGCGGGAGGACATCGCAGTGATCGTGCCGGTGATGACGATCGTGGGCGACACCGACGAGGAGCGTCATCGCGAGCGCGAACTGGTGCGGGCCAGCATGAGCTTCTACGGGAGCACCCCGAATTACGCGTTCATCTGGGACGAGGCCGGGTTCGACGGGACGACGGCGCGCATCCGGGAGAAGCAGAAGGCCGGCGACATGGCGGGCATGGCCGCGCAGATCACCGACGAGCACATCGCGACGTTCGCCACCGAGTCGACGTGGGACGGGTTGGCCGACGCCCTGACCGCGAAGTACGCAGGCACGGCGACGCGGATCGTGCTGTACAACGCGCTGGCCGACCGCGACCGGATCGAGCGGTACGGGACAGTGGCGCAACAAATTTCGTCCACCAAGAATTGACCGGACGCGCCCGCCCGCGGCGTCATGTTGTTACAGTCGCGACGTGCACGAATCTCAGGCACCCTCTGGCCGGCGCGCGTCTCGCCGCGCGGTCCTCAGATACGCGCTTTCCGCGCCGATTTCGTTGGTTCTCGGGGTGGCGGCCACGACGTTCGCCGGGTCGAAGGCAGCAGCGCAAGGTCTGCGGCTGATCGATTTCACGCATCGGCTGGCCTCGCCCGAGCAGATCAAGGCGGCGGGCTTCGACGGGGCACTGGTCTACGTGTCCGAACTGCGGCCGGGCGCCGACTTCGATTTCAAGCCCGTCACCCGTGAGTACGCCGACGGCCTCCGCGCGCTGGGTCTGCACGTCGTCAGCTGCTACCAGTACGGCAAGCCCGGCTGGCCGACGCCCTCGGACTACACGCGCGGATACGACGGCGGCGTGGCAGACGCGCAGACAGCGCTGCGGCTGCACGCGGCGGCTGGCGGACCGGCGTCGGCACCGATCTTCTTCAGCATCGACGAGGACATCGACCTCGACACCTGGAATAGCATTGCCGTGGAATGGCTTCGGGGAATCAACGCGGTGCTCGGCGTCAACCGCACCGGCGTCTACGGGCATTCCCGGGTGTGTGCGTGGGCCATCGACGACGGCGTCATCGGGCCATCCACCACGGACGGGCACTGGTGGGCGTGGCAGACGCGGGCCTGGTCGGCCGGGGAACGCGAGACCCGGGCAGTGCTGTATCAGTCGGTGGTGGTCAGCGGTTCCGAGCTGGGTGTCCCCATCGGAGGCACCCACGTGGACGTCGACGAGGTCATGGCGGCCGACTTCGGGCAGTGGGATCTCGTCCGGCCCGTTTAGTGCATCCCGAGTGCTCGGGCCGTCAGCGTGGCCACCTCGCCCCGCAGCTTCTTGATCGGTGCGCTGCCTCGCTGATGGATGGAGTTCGCGAGCAGCACCACGTAGGTATCCGAACCCGGGTCCACCCAGATCGAGGTTCCGGTGAAGCCGGTGTGGCCGAAACTGCCGATGGGAAAGCCCATTCCGCGCGTCACGGAGAAGGACGTGTCGATGTCCCAGCCCAATCCCCGTAAGTTCTGCCCCGCGATCGCCGGGTAGTCCGGAGCCAGCAGCGGGTCGACCGAGTTCGGTGTCGACGCGCGGCTCGCCTCGTTGGCAGCGTCGACTTGCACGTCCGTATGCCCTGGCTGCTGCGGGGTCGTCATCAACTCCAGGGTCGCCTGCGTCAGCGGAAAGGTGCTGGGACGGTTGGCAAGTCGGTCAAGCAACGCCTGAGCGAAGACGCTGACGTCGTGCGCCGTCGAGAACACCCCGGCGTGCCCCGAGACGCCACCCATGCGGCGCGTCGTCGGATCGTGCACCGCTCCGCGAAGCAGGTGCCCGAAATCGGGATTCCTGCCTGGATCGGAACTGAGCTCATTGTCGTGTGCGGTGGGTGCGATGCGGGACAGCAGGTCGGTGCTCCAGGTGCCCGCTGCGCACCCGTCGGGCACTGGGCCGTCGGCGGCCCACGCGATCGCGACCCCCCGGATCGTATGGGGGCCACAGGCTTTGGCCGGCGGCAGATAGCGGGTGTCTGTCATGCCCAGCGGGCCGAAGATGTTCTGCTGAACGTAGACGTCCTGCGCCTCCCCGGTGACTCTCTCGAGAAGCTCGCCGAGCACGGTGAAGTTCATGTCGGAGTAGCGGAAGACCTCACCCGGTCGGGACACCAGCGGTGTGGTGAGCGCGCGATGAATGCCTTCTGCTTTGTCGGCCCCGGCCAGGCCCCACGGATCTTTCAGCTCGACATCGGGCGCTTCACCGGACGTGTGGGTGAGCAGCATGCGCACCGTCACCTGTGCACGCAGCGGGTCGTTCGTGGCATTGAAGTCGGGCAGGTACTTCTGCACCGGATCGTCGAGCCCGACACGGCCCTGCTCGACGAGCTGCATGACGGCGGTCGCCGTGGCGAGGGGTTTCGTCACCGAGGCCAGGTCGAAGATCGTGTCCTCGGTCATCGGCTCGGCAGGTGCGGGCGATCCGTCGAGCCCGGGTTCGCCGGGCAGCTTTCGCAGGCCGTATGCCCGGTGGAAGACGACGCGGCCGCCGTGCCCGATGACCAGCACCGCACCGGGGAGCTGACGCGCCGCGATCGCGTCGTCGATCCGCTGGGTGACCTCGGCGAAGTCCGGTGCGGGCGCGTCGGGCGGCCGGATCTCCGGAGTGGCCGGCGGCTGCACCGTGGCGGGAGGCTGCGTCGTCACCTCCTGGGCGACCACCTCGGTCGGCGCGGGTTGGCCGCACGCCGCGACCGTGACCAGCACCGTTACCGCAGCGAGGGCCCTGCGCATGATCGCGAGTCGGTCAGCCGGCATGACCACCCAGTCAGGTAGACGGTGCGTTCCTAGGGTCGCCAGCATAGGACGCGGTCGGGCGCCCGCGGGGTGGCTATTCGGCGGCACCCCCGCCCACCATCGCCGGATAGCGTCCCGGCGGGTAGGGCAGTTCGATCCCGTTCTCGTCGTAGGCACGCAGGATTTCGCGCCGCAGGCGTCGCTGCACCGACCATTGCGCGTTGGGCCGAACCTTGAGAGTCATCCGCAGCGTGATCTGGTCGGGCAGCAGTGCCTGGACCCCAAGCATCTCCGGTTCGCCCAGCACCTTGGCGGCCACCACAGGGTCCTCGAGGGCTTCCTGGGCGGCCTCCACCGCCACCTGCTCGGCGCGCGCCACGTCGGCCGTCAGCGCCACCGGCACCTCGATGCGGGCGACGGCGTAGTCCTGGCTCATGTTGCCGACACGCGCGATCTCACCGTTGCGGACGTACCAGAGGGTGCCGTCGATGTCGCGCACGGTGGTGATGCGCAGGCCGACGCTCTCCACCTCGCCGATCGCGTCTCCGAGGTCGACGGTGTCGCCGACGCCGTACTGGTCCTCGAGCAGCATGAACACGCCGGTGACGAAGTCGCGCACCAGGTTCTGGGCGCCGAATCCGATAGCCAGGCCGACCACGCCCGCCGAGGCGATGAACGGCGCGATGTTGACGCCCACCACGTTGAGGATCGCCAGCGCGACCCAGGTCAGCAGCACGATCGACACCGTCGACTTCAGTACCGACGCGATGGTCTGGGCGCGCTGCTGGCGGCGTTCGGCGGTGCGCGCGTTCGACGATGACGGCGTGCGGTCGCGAATGCCTCTCAGCAGTGCCGTCCTTTTGGGACGCTCCTGGTCAACTGCGGTGGCTTTGGTGCGCGTCCTGCCGGTGGCTGCTCGGTCGATCATCCGGTGCAGCACATAGCGCGCGATCAGCACGACGAGGATGTACGCAACGATCCGGGCTGGAACTTCGATGAACCAGTGCCGGTTGGTCTCCGTCCATTCGAAGGCGAGGTTGTATACGTCCATGCACCCGACCGTACAGAGACCCACACCGGTGGCCGCAAATCGTTGAGGCTGCGCTGACGGCGGCGAAAACGGGAAAAAGCCCGCCCTCACAGCAGTTTCAACGCGGCGAGCAGCAACCGATCAGCGGTCGCCGCGGACGGCTCGGCCCCACGCGAGCGGGTTCAGGTTCCGAAACGGATCGGTTGCCCGCACGTCTTGCAGCTCGGCCAAGGTGGACTCCAGCGCACCCTGTGTCTGTTCCTTGACGGTGGCGACCCATTTATCGGCTCCGACGCCAGTGGGCTTTGTGGTCGCGATCGGTGCGGCGAAGCGGAGGTACATGCGCTGCGGCCGAGGGATTAGGGTGGGCCCCACGCCGCGCACCAACGGGATTCCCACTCCTTCAAGACCGTGCACGCGTTCGCCGACGGTGCGACTCCCGCGCTCCCAGGCGCTGTCCCGCTCGATCAGGCTGTGATAGACATCGTCACCGCCGACCAGGCCGACGGGCACGATGGGATAGTCGTGCGCGACGGCCAGACGGGCGAACCCAATTCGGCGTTCCCACTGCAGCTGGTAGTTCTCGCCTTTGAATTTGAGCATGTCCCGGCCGCCGCCCGGAAAGACGAGCAGTGTCTCCCCTTGCCGCATCAATTCCGCACAGGTGTCCGGGTGCCCGAGCACCGCGCCGGCCGCCTCCATTACGTCACGGACGACGCCATTCATATCCGCGACTTGCGTGCTGGCCAGGCCGCGGACCCGCACGCCCAGTTCGCGATGGACGAAGTAGGGGATCAAGACGATTTCGGCCGCACCGGACAGCGTGTGGTTGCCGACGAGCAGAAACCGCCCGTCCCGCGGCAGATTGTCCAAGCCGTCGACGTAGATCCGACACAGGTCGATGACCGGGGCCAAACCGTCGGCGACCGCGAAGATCGCCTTCCTCAGCGCTTGCACGCGACCCGGCTCGTTGACCAGACGATCCAGATCCTTGCTGCTCGGACTCGTAGTGGGCATGTGCATCGCTTCCTTCTCAGTGGGCCGCTGGGCCACGACCCCACGCCTGTCGGATCTGCGCCCTCTGGCCATGGTAGCGCGCGTGGTGACCAGATGACTGATTTGGTCAGTTCATCCATTACGGTGAGCTATGTGCACCCGAGGCGCCGATATAGTCCCCCGGTGAGCACCTTGCGCGGCGACCTGCCTGAGCGGCACTCCTCGACGGCGGCGCGGCTTCTCACCGCCGCCAACGATCTGCTGCTCGGTCGCGGCGCGAAAGGCTTCACGGTCGCCGATGTGGCTGCGCGCGCCCATGTCGGGAAGGGCACTGTGTACCTCTACTGGCCGACGAAGGAGGACCTCCTCATCGGTCTCATCGGCCGCAGCTTCCTGCGTGTCCTCGACGACTTGGTGCAGCAGCTCGATGACGACCCTGCGCTCGCCCGGCCGTCGCGCTTCTGCCCGATGATGCTTCACGCAGCGACCAGTCAACCCCTGGTCGCTGCACTGCAGCGCCACGATGACGACCTGCTCGGCCTACTCGCCGACCATCCCCGCTCCGTGGCCCTCAACGACGCATTGGGGCCCAGCGCCGTGCTGGACGCGATGGTTCCTCTGTGGCGGCGCGACGGACTTGCGAGGACGGACTGGGACATCGCCGACCAGACATTCGCCCTGCACGCCCTCATCACCGGCGTCGCGTTGTCGCTCATCGGCACTTCCCTCGAGCCGCCCGCTGCCGATGATCGCCTGCGGGTGTTGGGTACCGCGGTCACCGCCCTCCTCGGACCAGAACGCGCCAGCCAGAAGCAAATTCGGCACACCGCGGCGGGCATCATCGAGTTCCTGCGCGGCGGTCAGTCCGCCGCGCTTCGACTCATCGAGGCGCCCCTCCCGCGTTGAGGCGGCCCCCCTCCCGCGTTGAGGCGGCCCCCCTCCCGCGTTGAGGCTGCGCTGACGGCGCCGAAACCGCGCAAAAGCCCGCCGCCAGCGCAGTCTCAACGTGGCGTCTAGCTCAATGTGGCGTCTGGGTCGTCATCATCTGTTGACGACCTGCACGGCAGACACCGACACTCACCGCAGCGCAGCCCGCCCCAGCCGCCCAGCGAGATCCGGTCTCGACAAGCTGCGCAGCGCATGACCCTGACCGGCTAGGTTGATCCCACGCCTTACTTGGATCCCGATCTGCTTTGGGGGCATCGACATGTCAGAGATCCACAGCCGGCCGGCCAGCATCGGAGTGTTGACCAGCGGAGGCGATGCCCCGGGGATGAATGCGGCGGTGCGCGCGGTCATCTACACCGCCATGCACCACGGCATCGACGTCTACGCGATTCACGAGGGTTACCACGGTCTTGTCACCGGTGGCCATCTGATCAAGCGGATGGAACCCGAGGACGCCGACGGCATTCTGCACCGCGGCGGCACCGCGATAGGCACGGCCCGATCGCAGGAATTCCGAACGCGGGACGGCCGCCGAAGCGCCGCAAGGAACATGGTCGAGCGCGGCATCGACGCACTCGTGGTGATCGGCGGCGACGGCAGTCTGACCGGCGCCGACATCTTCCGCCAGGAATGGCCTGACCTGCTCACCGAACTGGTCGACGCCGGCGACATCTCCCCGGGTGCCGCCGAGGAGCACCCCGTCCTGCGTCTCGTCGGCCTGGTCGGCTCCATCGACAACGACATGTCGGGCACCGACATGACGATCGGCGCCGACACTGCGCTACACCGGATCGTCGAGGCGATGGACGCGTTGCGCAGTACCGCATCCAGCCATCAGCGCACGTTCGTGGTCGAGGTGATGGGACGCCAGTGCGGCTACCTGGCGCTGATGGCGTCCCTGGCCACCGCGGCGAACTGGCTGCTGATCCCCGAGCAGCCTCCCGACGAGGACTGGGCGATGCAGATGTGCAGGGACATCAAGGCGGGCCGTGACATCGGCCGCCGGCAGAGCGTGGTTCTCGTCGCCGAGGGCGCCCACGACACCCAGGGAAATCCGATCACCGCCGACCACATCAGATCGATGCTGGAGCAGGAACTCGGCGAGGACACCAGGATCACGATCCTCGGCCACGTGCAACGCGGTGGCGCGCCGAGTGCGTTCGACCGCTACCTAGCCACCCTCCTCGGCCACGCCGCCGTCGAGCGCCTGCTCACCGACGGCGTGGATACCACCCCGCAGCTGATCGGGCTGCGCGGGAACCGGGTGGTCACCACACCGCTGATGGACTGTGTAGCGCAAACCCAGGCCGTCGCCGAGCGCATCGAGAGCAAGGACTTCGACGGGGCAATGCTGTTGCGCGGCGGCAGCTTCCGGCAGTCCTACAAGATCCTTCAGACCATCCAGCAGGCTGCGGCACGGCCTACACCGGCGGGCCGGCGACGTTTCCGGCTCGCGATCGTGCACGGTGGCGGGCCGTCGCCGGGGATGAACAACGCGGTGCGCGCCTTCGTCCGACTCGGCCTGGACCGCGGCTACACGGTGCTGGCGATACAGAACGGATTCCGCGGGCTTCGCGACGGCGACATCCAGGAGATGGGCTGGATGGACGTCAGCGGCTGGGTGTCAGACGGCGGCGCCGAGATCGGCACCAACCGGTATGTGCCCAGTGGCGACGCGATCGCGCAGATCGCCGAACAGGTCGCCGCACATCGGATCGACGGCCTGGTGATGGCGGGTGGATGGGCTGGCTACCAGGCCGCGCACGAGCTGCACCGGCACCGAATGCGGTACGGGGCGCTCGACATCCCGATCGTGTGCATGCCGATGACGATCAACAACGACGTCCCGGGAACGGAGCTGAGCATCGGCAGCGACACCGCGCTCAACAGCATCGTCGCCGACGTAGACAAGATCCGGCAGTCCGCGGTGGCGACCCGCCGGGTCTTCGTGGTCGAGGTGATGGGCCGGGACTGTGGCTACCTGGCTCTGCTCAGCGGGTTGTCGTCAGGGGCAGAACGCATCTATCTGCCCGAGGAGGGCATCACGCTGGACTCGCTGACCGCCGACATCCACACTCTCGCAGAGGGTTTCCGCTCCGGCAAACGGCTCGGACTGATCATCCGCAGCGAACGCGCCGACGCCGTCTACACGACCGGGTTCCTCACCTCGCTGTTCGAGAAGGAGGGCGGGGACCTGTTCGACGCCCGCCAGGCGATCCTCGGTCACATCCAGGAGGGTGGCGACCCGTCGCCGTTCGATCGGATCCACGCGACGAGCCTGACCGCCCGCTGCATCGAGTTCCTCTCCGAGCAACTCGAATCGGGTGGCCGGGCCAGCGCCATGCTCGGATTCCAGTCCGGGCGGATGCAATTCACCGACCTGACCTCCTATCCGACGCTGATCGACCCCCACGCCCAGCGCCCCCTGGAACAGCGCTGGATGGACCGCCGCGGCCTCGCCGAGATCATGCGGGGGTAGCTTGGCGTGGCCCGGCGTTGAGGCTGCATCCTGGGCGAGAAAGTGCGAGTAGCGGGCGCCCTGGGCGCAGCGTCAACGCCGATTGAAGGCCGGACGCCGCTTCTCCAGGAACGCGGCGATTCCCTCGTCCATGTCGGGGCTGCCGAGCGTGGCGTGGAACGCTGCGCGCTCGTCGCGCAACGACTCCTGCAGTGTCTTGTCCTCACTGGACACCAGGCACCGCAGCATCGCCGCCAGCGCGATCCGCGGCATCGCCGCCAACTCCTCGGCGAGGTCCAGGGCGCGCTGCTTGAGCTCGCCGATCGGCCACACCTCGGTGACCACACCGAGCGCCAAGGCTTCGGGACCCGACATCGTCTTGGCCCGCAGGATTAGGTCGATCGTGCGGTCGCGACCGATGCGCCGCAGCAGCCGGGCACTGCCGCCCCACGCGGGAACCGTGCCCAGATGCAACTCGGGCAACCCGATGCTGGCACCCTCCTGCGCGGCCAGCCGGAAGTGGCACGCCAGCGGCAGCTCCAGCCCACCGCCCAGACAGTTGCCGAAAAGCGTTGCTATCCAGGGCTTGTCCATGTTCTCGATGGCCGAGAGCACCCGCAGTCGCTGGTCGAGGATCTCGTCGACCCGACGCGGATCCCCCAGCGAGCCGGCGAGTTCCTTGAGGTTCATGCCGACCGAGAAGTTCTGCTCCCCCGCCGCGGTCATCACGACGGCCCTGACCCCGTCATCGGCGGCGATGCTGTCGACCAGCGATTCCAACGCGTCCATGAACGCGAACGTCATCCTGTTGTACGGCGCGTCGTCGATCGTCACGATCGCGACCGCTCCACGGCGTTCGCAGACTGCGCTCATCAGGATTGGGCACCGCGGTCGTCGAAGGTGATGACCTCGCCGCGGTTGATCGACACCCAGTCCCTAGCCTCCAGGTACGGGCGGAACGTCTCGGCGATCGCCAACTCGTCGGCAGTGGTCTTGGGCCGCTGCAGCTCGTAGAGATGAGGGAATTCGGTCCACGCCACCACGGCGTCCCACAGTCGCACCGCCGCCTCCCCCATCGGCGGGTCGACGAGCACCGGCCCGAACAGGCACTGCCCGTCCGGGAAGAACAGCGTGGGCACGCCGTAGCCGTCGGCGTCGACGACGCGCTGATGGTCGGCCATCACCTCATAGCCCGTCGTCGGGTCCGCGATCGCCTGGTCGACCAGCCCCGGATCGAAGCCGAGTTCCTCCAAAAGGTACTTGGCGACGGCCTTTTCGTGCGGCTTGTGCCCCTCGACATGCAGCGCCCGGGCCGCCCGCTCGTACCATGCGTCGACGTCGGCCATCGAATGCCGGCGCAGCAGCGCGCCGATGCGCATCATCGACCAGCCGTAGGACCACTCCCGCTCCCACGGATGCTTCTTACCTTCCAGACGGTTGATCTCCTCGAGACTGAAGAACCGCCAGTTCACTTCGAGGCCGGTCAGGTCGCGCACTTCGCGGATCCACCGCGACGTCTGGTAGGCGTACGGGCACATGACGTCGAAGTGGAAGTCAACGGAGACAGGACGATTGCTCACATCGTGAACCTCAGGTTGCGGGCGGCGCGGTCGCCGATCTCGTCGTCGCCGGTCCAGCTGATCGCCCCGGAGTCGATCTGGGCCTGCGGATCGATACGGCCGCAGGCGAGTTGGATGAACGTCGTGGAATCAGTGGTCACCGTGACGTCCGGGTGGTCGAGGCTCTCGACCCTCGCGGCCCGCCCGTCGACGGCGACGTGGAGCTGACGGGTGAGCGGTCCGGTGAGATCGAACGTGATGCCCTTCCCGTCGGGCAGGCCGACCTTCTTGCCGACGATGTAGCCGATCGAGTTCTCCACCTGCGCCAGGGCGAGCTCTGCCGCGATGCCGGTGTCGTCGGTCGCCCGGCCGAGCGGGGTCGTGATGTCGCGCTCGTGCACCCAGAAGTCGAAGACCCGGATCGCCAGGAACTGGCCGTAGGTGCCGGGGCCGACGGGCATCCAGGACGGGCGGTCGAGGTCTTCCTCGGTCATGGCGGCCAGATCACGACGGCGGAGGTCGTAGACGGCGCGGACCTTGTCGACGTAGGGGGTGGTGTCGGCGAGGAACTCGCCGGCCCGCTCGAAGGGCGGAAGCGTCGTGACGTCGTCGGGCAACCAGCCGGCCATGACGGCTTCGATGCTGGTGACGTGGTCGACGACGCCGCGCACCGTCCAGTCCGGGCAGAGTGACTGCACCTGCCACTCGTCGTCGCTGAAGTCCGCACACAGCGCTTCCGTCGCGGCGTAACAGTGCTCCATGGCGCCGCGGATCTCGTCCAGGCTCCTGGTCGTTGGCTGGCCCACAAACTCTCCTCCGGTAGTTCCCCGCACCATGTCTAGCGTTGAGACTGCGCTGGCGGCGCGGAAATGGGCGAAATGTGCGCCACCAGCGCAGTCTGAATGTGTCGGTGGTGGTTCGTACCGTTACGCCATGGCATCGAGGCGATCGGACTCCGGCGGCGGATTCGCCGTCGTGTTCGTCCTGCTGCTGATCGTCGGGGTGGTTATCCAGTACTTCTGGTGGATCGTCGGCGCGGGAGCGTTGGTCGGGCTGTTCTTCGTCGGCCGGGCGGTGGCGCGCGGGGTGCAGGAGCGCCGAGAGCTCGCCGAGGAGCGAGATTACGAACTCAAGCGGCGCGCCGACCGCCAGCACCGGTGGATGCTGGCCGGCGATCCGCGCGCCATCTACGGCGCGGAGGGTGCGGCGGCGATGCGCGAGGTGGCACCGACGCCGTCGCTTCCCGGCGAGGATGACGACGCCGCGCCGGAGCCCGTCGCGACGATGGCGGCCACCGCCGCTGAGTTGGCGGCGTTGGGGCATGATCAGCCGCAGGGGTGGGAGTGGGCGCTGTTCGCGTCGGTCCTGGTGCAGCGGAGGACGCCGCTGCTGCCGCGGCTGCGCGACAGCGAGCTCGGTTTCACCCCGGCGAGCACCACACGGGTGTATTCCGGTCCGGAGTTGGGGCGAACACTGGTCGGGCTGATCGACGAGTTGCTTTCGACGACAGGCCAGTTGGAGAGCTTCATGGCCGCGCCGGCATTCATGGCAGCCATGCGCGATGGCGCCGATGGCTCACCCGCCGACGCCGAGGCGATCAAACATGTCGCGCATCGGGTGATGGACTACCACGAGCGGTTCCTGACGCTGTCGGAGCGCTGCCGTAGCCTGTCCGCGCCCTCGCAGTACGCCGACGTGATCGCCGATTGCGCACGGCTGCTGGATGTTCCGCTACAGAGCTACCGCGAGTTCATCGACGAACTGGTCGGGGTGGTGCAGTCCCTGCCGCAGGTGCTGCAGCACGCGACGGGCACCGTGTACATGGGCGCCGTGGTGTTGGACATCAACATGGACGAGCAGCTGAAGTCGCGGTTCTTCAAGCGGTTGGAAGCGATCAGCAAGTCATAGCCGCACCAGGCGTTCATACTGCAACCAGGGTGACGATGTGCGAGTAGCGCCCGCCGTCTGCGCAGTGTGAACGTCAGTTCATCGCGGTACGACCGTGATGGCGCAACGAGGTCCGTTCGCCCCGGCCAATCGCGCATCTGCGGTAATCAGAGCGCAGCCGAGGTTCTCGGCGAGAGCGACATACATCGCGTCATAGGACGTCACAGCGGCCCGGAGTTCCCAGACACGTTCCAGCAGAGGTGAAGCGGCGTAACGAATCAGCCCAAGCCGCGTCCAGACATCCAAGGCACGGCGCCCCTCCCGTGGAGCCAGCAGACCCGAGGCAACCTGCCGACGTAACACGCTGACCACTTCGGCATCCACCGGGTGTGGCGCATGAACAGATTCACCGGCGATGAGCCGCCGCGCCTGACCGTCGTTCAGCCAGTGCCGAGACTGCCGCCGACGCATCGACGACGATCACCGGCGATCGGCCTCCAACTGTTCGACCATCTTCTCTGCCGGGATGTCGAGATCAGGCAGGGTGGCGAGCAACGCGGCGTTGTCGACTCGGCGGGTCGCGACATCGAGTTCACGTATCGCGACCGCTGTCACTGACGTGCTCGAAGCACGCGCCAGCCGCTCGAGCCGGTCCATGACGTCGTCGGGCACATTACGCAGATGCAGAGTTCGCACCAAGCGAATGTACCCATGTCGCATGCCAACCGCTATCACATTGCTAGCACAGCAAGCGGCGGCCACCGGTGAGCTTGACCAGTGTCTTGTCTAGGTCGTCAACACTTGGTGACGACTTCCACAGTAGATACCCCACCAAGTCTCGCCGCGTCGCGACGACATCTCAGGGGATGTTGAGCCGCCGCGCCAGGTCCGGTCCGCCGACGGCGCGCAGGAAGTCGGGATCACCGCAGACGACGAGTTGGTCGCGGGCCCGCGACAGCCCGACGTAGAGGCGTTCGCGGGAGCGTTCGAACGCGGCGTCCTCGTTGACCACCAGCACGACGACGCGACGTTCCAGTCCCTTGAAGCCGAGCACGTGACCGTAGAACACCTGCTCGGCGTCCCAGAAGCTGTCCCAGTACGCGGCGCTGCCAGCGGCCTGACGTTCCTTCTGCTCGGGGTGGCGGGTGCCGGTCGTCAGCAGCGCGACGTCCTCGGGCCGCCAGCCCTGCTCGAGCAGCAGCTCGACCTCGTCGTCGCCGACGCCCATCGCGTCTTCGCGGGAGCAGGCCACGTACTTGACGGCGGGGCCTTCACCGCCGAGGAACCGCATCGGGTGATCAACCAGCGGCTGGAAGGCGTTGGCGATCTGTCGGGTGTTGCGCAGGTTGTGGTCGAGGATCAGCGGGACCAACGGCACCGGCGGGGATCCGTGCCGGCTGAACACCCGCTGACCCTCATCGGTGAACAGATAGATCCCGCTGGTCTCGTCGTCCTTGAGCGCGGCCAGCAGCGGATCCCACCAGGCGTCGGCGAAGTCCTGCGCCTCGTCGACGACGATCGCGTCGAACCGGTGCCCGGGCTCCAGTTGCGTTGCGAGCTCGGCCATCTGGAGCGGCAGATCATGTTCCCAGAACTTGACGGTCTCGTCGTTGCGCAGTGTCTCGTCAGGACCTTCGGGCGCACCCCAGGTCTTGCCGAGGTCGTGGAACTCGCCGACGTAGGCGGGTTGGTGGCGGCGGTTCCAGGCCGCGGTGATGCGTTCCAGGTAGGACGCCAGGCCGTGGGAGTAGCAGACCAGCGCGACGCGTTTGCCGTCGCGCGCCAGCCGGCGGGCCTGCTCCATGGCCAGGAACGTCTTGCCGCTGCCCGCGCCGCCGCGGACCTCGACGCGGTGAATCAGCTTGATGGCATCCAGGATGACGGACTGGTGTTCGGTGAGAACGTCTGCGGCGTCCTCGTTTTCGAGGGCGCGGGCCACGACACTGCGCTGCGGCAGGCCGCGACCGCTGAGGGCCTCGCTGAGTTCAGCGATGCCCTCCCGGTCGAGCATCGGCCGGTCGAGTTCCTGAGCGAGCAGGATCTCGCGCAGCTTGGCCACCATGGTGGGCAGGTCGGTGCGGTCGATGACCTTCCAGCGGGGACACTCCGGCAGGGCGAAGTCCTCGGGCAGGTCGGTGTTGGGCAGGACGACGACGTGGTCCCAGCGCAGCCGGCCCTGTGTCCAGCGGGGGTCCTTCTCGATGAAGTCACGCAGGGCATAGCAGGCTTCGCGGGCCTGCCGGACGGGGTCGGCCCTGTGTTCGTGGCCCCTGCGCTTGACCCACCAGGTTTCGCCGTCGTGCCAGACCTCGCCGCCCTTGACTTCGAGGCAGACGATGCCCGCGCCCTCGATGGCCACGAAGAAGTCGACCTCGTGGTCCTTCAGGTGATCGGTGACGCGCTTGCCGGGGATGACGAGGTCGCCGGGCTCGAGCTGGTCGATCAGCAGCTGATAGACGCGGCGTTCGGCGCCGTTGGCCAGCCGCGGCGTCTCGGCGACGGTGATGGTCATGCCGACGTCCTCCCCACGTTGCCCGTCGATGGTAGCGAGCGGTCGCGCCTTGCACGCCGTCCCCGCCTCACTAGGGTGATTCCCGTGGCTGACGAACTCGATCCGTCGACGGTACTGGCGGAGATCCTGGACGAACACGGTCCGTTGGCCGAGGACGACGTCCTGCGACGGCTGCTGGCCGCCGGCGTGGTGGACCCGGAAGACACTTTCGAAGAGGTGATCGACGAAGTCGGTTGTGCAGCTGGACAATTGATCGACGGACGGTGGATTTGGCTGCCGTCCCTACTCACCGGACGGGTGCTCACCCATCGGGCCAGCGCGCACGAACTGGCCCATGACATGCTCGCGGTGACTCCGGATCTGGATCCGCTGACCTGGCTCTGCGACGACGACGAGTACACGCGGTTCACCGACGGATCACCCGTACGCATCGCTCTGCCCGGGTTCGACCACGAGGTGCTCGACGAGCGGGGCATTCCCGATGACGTGGTGCACCCTGCGGGTGCGCTGCTGCTCGCTGCGGGCACCCTGGCGTCACTGGGGTTGGCCGAGGGCGACCTGGTCGGATTGCGGCTGACGGCGCAGGGCTTCGCGATCGAGCCGGTCACCGCGACTGCCGATACCGAACTGGGCGCGCGATTGTCGGACATGCTCGACGCCGACAGGCCGGCGTTCTTCAACACGGTGGTGTGGCAGGCCTGCGCCGACGAGCCCGATCTGTTCGCCGAACCGCTGCCGCCTCTGATCGAAATCGCCGACCACGCCGGTTTGTCCTACGAGGACGAATGGCTCGCTCCTGCCGGATTCGATTACGACCTTTGGCGTTTCGAGCAGCGGAGTGCCCGGCTGGTCCGGCGGTACGACATCGACCCCGACGAGGCGTTCGCGGTGAACGCCCTGACCAAGCTGCACGACCAGATGGCGGTACTGATCGCGAACGCGGACGAGGACGAACCGCACGACGCGCCGCTCACGGCGCGCGAGGACATTCCAGACCTCGGCGCCTTAACCGGTGAGGTCGGAGCCTTCCTCGCCGACCCAATGCTGGCGGCGATCCTCGTGACGGACATGGTCGGTAACCGCACCGGGGGGTCCGCTGCGCTGGGCTTGCTCGCCGACGTCCTCGAGCCGAAGGTGCCGCGCGCCGCCCGGGTGGCATGTCGCTGGCTACGCGCGACCGCGCTGGAGCGCATCGGCAACGTCGAGGACGCCGAACAGGAACTGCTGGCCGCCGAGTCGATGAACACCGACTGGGCACCGGTGTTGTTCGACCTGGCGCGGTTTGCCTCCGATCGCGGTGACGCCGAACGTGGGCTGTCGCTGCTGCGTCGCGCCGGCGCCGCCCCGGACCATCCGATGGTCGCGCTGTTGGAGCAGCACCGGGCCCAGCCGGCCCCCGACCTGGGACGCAACGACGCGTGCTGGTGCGGTTCGGGCCGCAAGTACAAGAAGTGTCACCTTGGACGCGACGAGCTGCCCCTGGCCGAGCGTGCCGACTGGCTGTACACCAAAGCCGCCCAACATGTCGTGATGGGCGGATGGGCTGCGATGCTGGACGACGTGGGGCTCGAACGCACCCGATACGCCGAGGACGACGACGTTGACGCCACGGATCCGCTGGTGATGGACGCGGTCCTGTTCGAGGGTGGCGCGTTCGCTGACTTCCTCCACGTGCGTGGCGTGTTGCTGCCGGACGACGAACGGGCGCTGGCCGAGCAATGGCTGCTCACGGACCGGACGGTGTACGAGGTCGACGAGGTGCGACGCGGCGAGGGCATCACCGTGCGCGACGTGCGCACCGGCGACAGGCACCAGATCCAGGAGCGCACGGGGAGCCGTTTCGTGAAGCCCGGTCAGCTGATCTGTGCGCGGGCGGTGCCCGTCGGGGACACGATGCAGTTCTTCGGCGGAATGGAGCCGGTGGCCCTGCACCAGCGCGACGCGTTGATCGCCCTGCTCGACGACGAACCCGATCCGGCCGAGTTGGTCGCGCATCTGAGCCTACGGTTCGCCCCGCCGACATTGGTGAACACCGAGGGCGATCCGCTGGCGATGTGCGAGGCGACCGTGCGGGTGGGTGATCCGCACAAGATGGAGGCCGCGCTGGACGGCATCTACGACCGGCTTGACGACGGCGGACCGCCACAGTGGATCGAGCATGTGAAAACTCAAGGGATGCAGCGTGTTCGGTCCGCGCTCGTGCTCGACGGTGACACGCTGCGGGTGCACACCAACAGCGAGCAGCGGATGGACCGGGTATTGGAGGCGTTGGGCCGGGTGGATCCGGCGATGACCGTGCTCGACGACACCCGCGAACCGATCCGTGACACCCGTGAGGCCGCGGCCCTGGCCAAGCGGCTTCCGGGTGGTGGTGGTGCTGCGCTCGACCCGGACGACCCGGAGGTGGCGGCGTTCCTCGCCGAGACGATCCACAACTACGAGACCAGCTGGCTCGACGAGCCCATCCCCGCGCTCGACGGGCACACTCCACGTCAGGCTGCCGACGACCCCACCCGGCGCGGCGACCTGATCAAGCTGCTCGACACCTTCCCCGCCGGCGACGCGGCACGCGGCGGCATGGACGCCGACCGGCTCCGCGCGGCACTGGAGATACAAGATCCGCAGTGTTGAGGCCTTTCGACCAGTGGCTGCCCAACGTGGCACTCGACGACCCCCTCGGGACCATCAGCGCCGCCGAATTGCGCGAGGTATCGGGAATCGTGCCGGCCCTCATCACCTGAGATCGGCAGCGGATGCCGGGGCACCCACCGGCGCCGTGCGGGTCCGTAGGCGAGCAGCCGTGCCATGGGCACTCCAAGGTGCAGTGGCGGTCCGCCTGCGCCGGCACCGCCTCACTCCGGGACGGCGCCGGCAGTAACGACAGCGACTTCGTCAGGTACTCGCGACGAAATTCAGCAGCGATGCGGCGATATCGGTCAAGTCGCACTCACGAGTCGCCACCTCGTTCATGAGGCGCTCGGCGCGATCGACGTCAAAGTCGGCCGCCAACTCAAAGCCATTCAGATGCAAGAACGTCCACGCCGCCGCCCAGGCGGTCCGCTTGTTCCCATCGACCAGCGCGTGGTTGCGTGCCAGCGATTGCAACAACGCGGCCGCTTTGTCCCACACCTCCGGGTACGCGTCGACGCCGAACACGGTGGCCTGCGGCCGGGCCACTGCGGCGTCGAGCAGCCCATAGTCACGCACCTTCAGCTCCCCACCGAACGCAATCGACCCCGCGGTGAGAACATCATCACGGTCGAGGTATTCAGTCACGCCAAACGCCGGTTGAGCTCCGCCGAACGCTCAGCCACGACACGTGCCGCCTCGGCGACCCTGCGCTTGTGCATGCTGGCGCGTTCCATGACGGCCGCGTGCGCGAACTTCTTCAACGACAAGTCACCCTCTCGGGCTGCAGCCCGGATCTGCTCCATCTCGGCGTCGTCGAAATCCAGGTTCAGCGAAGGCATAACGTCGAGAGTACCTGCTTCGGTACCAAAACCGGTACCCATTTATGGGTTCCCTAGCGCGGCACCCCCGACGTCATTCGGGCCATACTGCCGCAGGTATTCACCGGAGAATGTCTGAAACCATCGAAGCTGTTCTCTGGCAGAACATCACTAGGCCTAGTCGTTAGCGATGGCTTGCTTCGCGGCCCGCTGATCGAGCCGGTTCATCACGCTGTCGGACGCTACACCGCCTCGTCATCGAGCCATGCGTCCCGCTCCTGCCGCAGTACCGCTCGCTTGTAGCTGGACCTCACCGCGTCGATCACGGAGAGTGTCCGCGCCGTCAACTCGTCCCGAATCCCGCTCTGCGCATGGACGTATGGGATGAATGCGCGCAACAGGTCGGGGGCGTCCAGCGCTACCTCCACTGGCATGACCTCACCGTAATCCGACGGGTCGGCGAGCGCCCGTCCCACGCGCGCCGCACTCCAACGCAATGCGTCACCCGTACCTGTCTCGACAAGCTCATCCAGTAGCTGCCGATGGCTGCGCTCACGGAACGGTGCAGCGGCCGGAGATGCGAAGAACGCAGCGCACAGCTCCTCGGTCAGCTTCCAGTCCCAGGCAGGCAATCGGAGCTCACCGCCTTCGGGTAGCTGACCGACCACCCACTGCGCCAGGGCTCCGTAGAACGTCCACGTCTCCGTCTGCGGTACAAAGACCTGCCTGGCGAGTGCGTGCTCGATCGACGCCCTGGCATCGGCAGGGCTGATCTCGACGACGCTGACATCGGTGCTGTGTTCGGCGGCACGGACGAGGGCCTTCTCAATCGAATCCGGCACGACGACTGCGTCGGCCACAACCGACACGTCATTGTGGTCGATGGTGACCCCAATAGTCATTTCGTGCCCGCCTGCGAGGCGCGTTCCGATCACGATTTCATCGACGTCACCGAAGACATTAGTTCTGCGGACCGCCCGGTACACGTCTAGCTCCGGTAGAGCGGTGAGCCACTTTGGCAGGTGATCGTCTCGTTGGGTCAGCTCGCGTCGGCATCGGAGCTGGGGTGCCGGGTCGTCAACGAGTAGTTCGGCGAGCACGGCCAGCAGCGTCGTCGTCTCTCGATTCCGGGCGCCGATGAGGCTGGTGACGAGCTCGTCGAGATGATGGGTATCGCGCTGCCGAGATTTCAGAAGTCCCGGTGGGTCGGGTTTGGCCAAGTGGATCATCAGGCTGGCCAAAGTGAGCAGGTGGAGTGGATGCCCACGAGCCAGTGCACTGCGCACGATGTCCCTCAGCCTCGTATCGCTGGCACTTTCCTTGTCACGCTTCGTCATCCGCCGCGCATCGCGCCGCGCCTGTTTAGCCCTGCGCCGTTGTCGTCCGTCACTCATGAATCGGACGCTACTCACGCCTGGTGACATCCCGGTTGGTGCCAGCACCGCGCTCACGTAGAACACCGAGGCTGGTCTCAAACGCGGATGACGGTTACCCCTGCGACGGCGTCGAGGGCCTCAAAGTCACCGTCCTGGGTGGCGATCGGCAGACCGCGCGATGTAGCGATCACGGCGATCCAAAGGTCGTTGATTCGGACCCGGGTGATTGCTGTCGTCCCAACTTCGTCCGGAAATCAGCGACTCAGCGAGCGGCCTGCCGCTTTCCAGCACGATGAACCCCTATGTGTCGAGCACCCCGGCTGCAGTCACCGCACCGGCCCGAGATCGTCGGTGGTATCGCCGGCGAGTTCGGCGAGATCGTCGCGCAGTCCAGGGTCGGCTTGGGCACGACCTATGCGGGAGATGAGCTGATCGCGGGTCAGCCACCGCCGTCGTGAGGGATCGTATGCGGTGAGGCGCGCGACGGGTTTGCCGTTCACCATCACGGTGATGTCTTCGCCTGCCTGGACGCGCCGAAGCAGCCCAGCGGTGCCGTTGCGCAGTTCACGCGAGGCCACTTTCGACATGCGACAACTGTAGTGCTGGTGTAGCCACACAGCCACGCTGGATGTTCGACGCCGGCACTCGCAGGGCGTCGGGTTCTGCGAGTTCGACCATGCCGCTCAATTGTCGGGCGAGACCGATCACTCGGGCCTGGTGGCAGTAATGAACGACTGACAAATGGCATCAGTGGTCCGCAGTTATTGCGGAGTCCGCATTTTGTGCGGTATGGTGGGACATGCCCAGCCGGTACCAACGCATCCGCGCAGACCTCACGCAAGCCGAGACTGCGACATCCGCAGACAAAGCTCTACAACACCTTCGGTCGGTCCTGACCGACGTCAGCCAACTTCTCGACGAGCAGCTGGCCCGCGCTGTCGTCGACGACGAAATGTCGATCGCGGCGGCCGGAAAGAGTGCGGGCCTCACCGAGAACGCGGTCGGCCCACGCCTGGCCAGTACGCCGAGACTGAACCCATACGTCAGCAGTGGCGACCGGATCACCGCCGAAGACGTCAAACGCGCCCGCAACGACAAGCACGCAAGAACTCCACTGCCACCCGCTCCCCCAGCCGAACCGATGCGGTTCAAACCGCGCCGAAACAACAAGCCTCGCTAGCCAACCACCGAAAGGGATCGACCATGCCGAACCAGAACCTCACCCTCATCGCCTTCCTGCTCGACCGCTCCGGATCGATGCAATCGATCAAGTCCGACGTGGTCGGGGGCTTCGATGGTGAATGCCGCGTCACCCTCGCGCAGTTCGACAACGAGTACGAGGTCGTCTATCACGCGGTTCCCGTTGATGAAGTGCCTCCGTTGGAACTGAACCCACGCAACAGCACCGCACTGCTGGACTCGATGGGCAAGCTGATCACCGACACCGCTGCGGAGATCGCCGCACTCGCCGAGCACGACAAGCCGGGTTCGGTCATCGTCGCGATCATGACCGATGGTCTGGAGAACGCCAGCCACGAATGGAGCCGGCCTGCGATCAAGTCGCTGGTTGAGCAGCAGACCAACCAATTCGGTTGGGAGTTCCTGTACATGGGCGCCGATCAGGATGCCGTGGAGGTCGGCAAGGACCTCGGGGTCAGGGCCGAGCAGGCGGTCACGTACGGACGGGGGAAGTCCCGCGAGGCGATGGTCGCGATGTCAGGCAATGTGCGGGGGTACCGGAACGCGAAGATGATGGACGCGGAGGCGGCGATGCCGGGGTTCAGCGAGGATCAGCGGTCGGAACTGTCGGAGGAGTGACGCGGGCGTCGTCGGTGTCCGACCCGTCGCCTATCCTGGACAAAGCTCACGAGCGGACGGCTGTTCGGGTACCTGGCCCGCCGTCCCGGCAACCGCGCAACCACCGCACGGTGCCCCAGGGGAAGAGCCGGCACGCCCTGCGTGCAAGCGGTGGATACCCGGACGTGGTGTCACCAGAAATGGTGAGAGATGACAGATCAAGCCTTGACTCCTGCGGATACCGCTCTGCGCGAACGCATTACCACCCTGTCGGTGCACATACCCTGCGGCGGCATCAGAGGCCCGATCCGCCGCGGCATGTCGATGCTGTGGCAGTCGTGCCACCATGAGGACTCCCCGGCACAATGGGTCGGGGCGGATGTATCCCGTGACCATGATCTCTGCATCATCTGCTTCCGGGCCACCGCCGGCGGTCGCTCCCGGTGGTCCTGGAAGGCATGCGAGGACTGCCGCGATGTCAACCGCGTCGTCGGCACCCCGTTCGCCCTCGGGCGTCACAGTCTGATGAACGGCATCGGGGTTGAAATTCAGGCACCCCAGGGTGTCCGGGAGCAACAGCAGCGCCGAGTCGCCGAGTTCGGCGGAGGCGACTGGCGGCTCCGGGCGTGGCGCGATCACGAATACCGGCTCATGGCAGCCCGATTCGAACCGGACGCGGATGTTCCGCTTCGGGACTGGCAGCAGGCCTGGCCACCCAGCAGGAGCGCCTCGCGCGACGCGTTCGCTCAGTTGCTGGGTGCGGCCTTCCCACTCCCCCGCCGTGACGGTGCAGGCTAGGTCCGGCGGAACAGCTCGGCCGGCCGGCCCCGGCCCCGGCGCGCGAGGGTCCCGGCCGCGACGAGCTGGGGTTCCATCGTGCGCCGGAACCAGTCGCGTTGCGATTCGCGCCCGGCGACCTGTTGGTGCACCAGCCAAAGGTCGCGGATGGTGAACTCCTCGCCGAGCAGGCCGTCCGGGTCGGGGCGCTCGGCATATCGCGCACGCAGATGGTCGACCGCGCGGGCGATGATGTCGGGGTGGTCGTAGGGCAGCCGGCCGGGGCTGTGCACCGGCATCAACCGTGTGGTGTCGGGGAGCCGGTCGTCCAGCCGACGCAGCTGCACCACGTCGACATGCGCAACGGACAGCACCCAGCCGCGATCGTCGCGGCCGAGGGCGTCGAACACGTGCAGCTGTCGGGGGTGCAGGCCCCGCACGTGGGCCTTGGTCCACAACGAGCGGTCGACCGCGTCGGCCAGAACCTCGCCCTCGTGCAGGAAGGTTCCCGGAAGACCCCAGCCGGTGCGGTTTTCGCGTCGCACCTGTAGCACCACCAGGCCGAGCTGCTCGTCGATGGTGAGCACGGCGGTGTCGACCGCCACCGACGGCCGGGGGTAATCGGTCAGCGAGCGTCCACTGCTGTCGCGGTACACACGGGCAGCCATGCCAGGACCATAGCGTAGAGTGGCCTTATTAGCGCAGATTTGCTCTAATTGAGATGGGGGTGGTTGACATGGCATCACGGGATGACCGGATCGAGGGAGTGCTGCTGGCGACGGCGGCGGGCGATGCGCTGGGCGCGCCGTACGAGTTCCAGCCGCCGCGGGGGCCCGAGCTCGACGTAGCAATGACCGGCGGGGGCCCGTGGGAAGCCGGCGAGTGGACCGACGACACCGCGATGGCCATCGCCATCGCCGAGGTGGCGGCCACCGGTGCGGAGCTACGGGACGACGCCGCGCAGGACGCGATCGTCGCGCGGTGGCGGGAGTGGTCGCGCGGGGCCAAGGACGTTGGGGTGCAAACGAGCTCGGTGCTGCGTGCTGCGTTGATCGACGGTGCGATCACCGCGGAGCGCGCACGCACGGCGTCGACACAGCTGCACCAGCGGACCGGGCGCAGTGCGGGTAACGGCTCGCTGATGCGGACCGCACCGGTCGCGCTGGCCTACCTCGACGACGAGGACGCGATGGTCGAGGCGGCGCGGACCATCAGCGAGCTCACGCACTTCGATCCGGATGCCGGCGATGCGTGTGTGCTGTGGTGCAGCGCTATTCGTCACGCCGTACTCACCGGCGAGTTGGACGTTCGAATCGGCCTGCGGCATCTGGACTCTGAGCGCCGGACGGTGTGGGCGGAACGGTTAGACGAAGCCGAGGCCTCGCGGCCGGCGGACTTCCCGAACAACGGTTGGGTGGCGTCGGCACTGCAGGCGGCGTGGTCGGCCATCGCGACGACGCCCGTGCCAGCCGACGATCCAGCGGCCGGGGTGTTCCGCGCCGATCATCTGCGGCTGGCATTGGACGCGGCGGTGCGGGCCGGGTTCGACACCGACACCGTCGCGGCGATCGCCGGCGGGTTGCTCGGTGCCGCCCACGGCGCGTCGGCGGTCCCGCTGCAGTGGCGCGCTCTGCTGCACGGCTGGCCCGGTGTGTCGGCACGCGAGCTGACGAGCCTGGCGCGGTCGATTGTGCGGCGCGGCAAGCGAGACCGCTTCGACCCGCGGTATCCGGGCTACCGGATCGGGGCGTTGACGGCGCACCCGTTCGACGAGAAGGTGCTGCTGGGTGGCATCGGCGCGTTGCACACTCTGCCCGACGGAGTGGATGCGGTGTTGTCGCTGTGCAGGATTGGCGACGACGCCGTCCGTCGCGACATCCCGCATGTCGAGGTGCGGTTGATCGACCGGCCGGATACCGACGAGAACCCGCATCTGGAGTTCGTCCTACTGGAGGCGGTGAAGACTATCGAGCGGTTCCGCGACGACGGCAGGACGGTGTTGGTGCACTGCGTGGAGGCGCTCAGCCGCACACCCAGCGTCGCCGCGCTCTACGGGGCGCGGCTGCGGGGCGTCGCGGTCGACGAGGCGCTGCGCGCGGTGACCGACGTGCTGCCGGACGCGACGCCCAACGCCGCATTCCGAGAGGCATTGCGCCGGTTGCATGTTCAGAATGAAGCCAGGGTGACGGCGGGAGCCTCACGAGAGGAGAACGATGACTGATTTCACTGAAGAGGGTTACGACATCATCGGTGACATCCACGGATGCGCCGACAAGCTTGAAGAGCTGCTGGTCGCGCTGGGCTACCAACAGGCGGGAACCGGCGAATACCGCCACCGGCGTCGCCGGGCCATCTTTGTGGGTGATCTGATCGACCGCGGCGAGTACCAGCTGCGGGCGCTTGAGGTGGTCAAGCAGATGGTCGACGCCGGCAGTGCCCAGATCGTCATGGGCAATCACGAGTTCAACGCCATCGCCTACCACACCGAATGGCCGCAGGGCAGCGGGAAGTACCTGCGCCCACACGATGACCCGGAGAACTCGTGGTCGGACAAGAACACCAAGCAGCACAAGGCATTTCTCGATCAGGTGACAGGCGCGAAGCGCGACCACTACTTGGAGTGGTTCACGACAATTCCGATGTGGCTGGATCTCGGCGAGTTGCGCGTGGTGCATGCCTGCTGGCATGACGAGTCGATCGCCCTCGTGGAGCAACACTGCGACTCGAGCACCCCGTTCGCGGATGCGGAGCATCTCCTGGCGGCCAGCACGTCGGGCGACCCGCTATACGACGCCGTCGAGACCCTGCTGAAGGGTCCGGAGATCAGCCTGGTCGAGCACGGCCAGGCGCCGTACCACGATAAGGACGGTCACTCGCGGGACAACGCACGGTTGCAATGGTGGAACAGCGGCGGCCGCACCTTGCGTGGTCTCGCGGAGATGGGAGGCAACTTCACCACGGCCTCGGGTCAGCCGTACCCGGCACTGCCCGACCTTGAAGTACCGCCCGGTGAGCGGTCCTACGTCTACTCCGCGCAGATCCCGCTGTTCTACGGCCACTACTGGCGGCAAGGCCGTCCGGAGCATGGCCACGACTGGACCGACTACACCGCGTGTGTGGACTTTAGCGCCGTCAAGGGTGGCACCTTGACCGCCTACCGCTGGTCAGGTGAAAAGCAGATCGACCCGGACCACTACTTTCCACGACCGAACACCGGCCGTGACGGGTGATCCGCTGCTGCTCGGGCAGCGGGTCGTCGCGCTGCTTGAGCATGGCCAACGGGACGCCACCTACAAGTTGGCGACGTTGATGGCATTGATCGAGCACTCCATCGAGAACTTGCCGACGCTCGCTGATGATGCTCTGGTCGTGCGGATCCCGGAACTCGCTCACCGTGTCCTTGCGCTCTACTGGCACCAGGTCCGGCCATTTGAGGGCCATGATCTGGCCCAGCGTCGCACAGGCAGCAGAACCCGGATCATTTACGCGACCAAGACGTTACGGGCGGCAGCGGGAGCGGGTAACAGCCGGATGTCCCTGGAGGTCGCCATGCTGCGCGTCCCCAACGACTACACCAAGGCTGTCGACCGCGTTGCGCTCGCGATGATCAAACAGCCACTCCCCCGGCTGCAGAAACTACCCGGCGCAACAGTGAGCGACCCGTTCCTCTACGACGACTCATTTCTCGGAGAGAACGTATCGAGGTCCACGGTGCGAAAGCATGGCGATGCGATCGAGCTGAAACCTGGTGTCGCGTATGCGTTGGCACGCTTGGCCGGATTGCTGAGGCCGGCACTCGAGTTCATGTGGGTCGCAGACGTACGGCGCATGAATGCGTTTCTCGATGCCGACGTGCCTGACGTCGCCGGGCATCTCTTCGGCCGCGAGCGCACCGCGCTGGCTGCGGTCAGAGCGCCGTTCAAAGATGCGTTCGGTCCGCACTGCTTCTACTGCGGAACGCATCTGCCGGCGGACAACCCGATCGACCATGTGCTGCCGTGGTCACTGGTGGGGATCGACGGCCTGGCGAATCTGGTCTTGGCGTGCCGACGGTGCAACGGCGACAAGAGCAATGCGCTGCCCGCGATGCCGCTGGTCGACCGCGCACTCGCCGACACACGCCTATCGGTGCTGGAGGACATCGCGAGAGAGCTGCAGTGGCCGACGCAGCGTGAGCGCGTCGTGGCCGCTGCCCGCGGCGTCTACCGCGGGCAGCCGACGGGCGTACCGACGTGGTCTGCGTACAAGCGCAGTGAGCGTCTTGACATCAGCTTTCCGCCGTGGTGGATCAGTCCGATTTGACGCCTCGAACGAGCTCGTCGTCGGCGCTAAGGCTGCGCAGGAAATCGGCCAACCGCGTCCACCCGCCACTCGACTTCGCTTTGAGCACAGCTCGTTCAGTCATATCAATGAGTAAGTCGCGAAGTGTGACCGACTGTGTTCGGTGAGAATGTCAGCGGCGTATTCGCTTTCGAGCCTGCCTCACACAGCAAATGCTGAGATCCTCCGGCAATCAACCGGAAGTCCGCTTATAGCTGGCTTGACGGACTAGCAACCCCGCAAGCTTGTTGTTATGTGCTTGAGCAGCCTCGTCGACGACGGAGTCTGATCAACCCGCCCCACCTAGAAGCCGCCCGATAGGCCAGCTATTCGGTCCCGAGCGCTACAAACGGGCGCCCTCCTACCACGGACGCCATCGTGGCAGTCCGAGCTATACCCACGGACAACAGCGACAAATCAACGCGTGCGCAACTTTCGCTTTGTTCGCTATATCCGACTGAAGCCGCCACGGACGGGGTACGCGACGCATGACGGGGAGGAAGTCCGACATGAAGATTGTGTTCTTGCACGGCATCGGCGACGGAGATCCGAAGTATGAGTGGCTAGACGGGCTCAACAGAGGTCTGACGCAGGCCGGACATGACCCAGTCGAACGGGACCAGGTGATAGCGCCGCGGTATAGCTCGTATCTGAAGACCGAAGGGCGGTCAGTCAAGCTACCGCCGATTACCTACAGACCTAGGGACGACGCCGAGGCGAGACAACAGTTCGAACGTCGGCAGGCGCGAGTTCAGCGGTTGCTGCAGCTTCAGCCAAACGTGAGGGCTTTTGGATTCAATCTCATCCCGAGGGCCGTGTGGGATGTGGTCCCGGAGATTGTCGTCAACAACCTGTCGGTCATGGACCTCGATCAGGTGAAGAGATATATCAAGGACGACAAGGTCCGCGCCGAGGTCATGAGCCATATCCTCGACCACCTGCCCAGCTACGGAGACATACTGCTTATTGGCCACAGCCTCGGGTCGGTCATCGCCATCGACCTACTGGACCATTTGCATGAGGGCCTTCACATACGGCGGTTCATCACGATCGGCAGCCCTGCAAACATCCGTGCGTTACATGAAGGAAGCGAGCGACTACTCAAGAAGTTTCCGTACTCTCGCGTTGACGATTGGTCCAACTTCCTCAACGTGCGAGACATCGTCACTGGTGGCCGCGGCCTGGCAAGCACCTTCCCAGGAGCCCAAGACTTCCTTCTCACCTCTATCGGCGGACATGATGCCGAGACATACCTCGGGGAGCCGGCCGTTTCGACGTTAATGGCCGACATTCTCTATCCCACCAAGGACCTTGTGAGGGCATCCGCCGATGTGGCTGTCCGGATGAGCGAAGCCGAAGCGTCGATGCTCCTCTTGCAGCACTTCGCAGAAGCAGTCGCGAACAACATCGCGAACGAAGAAGTGAAGGCCCGCTACCGCTCCACGCTCAGCCTTCTGCGTGACGATCTTGCCGCGCAACTTCTGCAACACGCCGCGTCGGGCCGCCTTCTCGCGCCAGAAACATTCGAGCTAATGAATGGTTCGCTGCCTCCCCTTCCGCGTCGATGGGAGATTCACGAAGCTGTTGGTGAGCTCGTGGTTCTTGCCCTCACCAATCCCGTCACCCCGTACGAGATAGATCCTGGTGATGCGCCGCAGAAAGCCCTCGACGATATTGCCGTCGAACTGGGATTCACACGCCGGATCGGTAGGGCCGTTGCACAGGCGATCAAGGACGTGCAGGCATGCGTCAATGGAAAGGGCGGCGTGCCGTGGGGACGAGTGCTGACCGCAGCGGCTGGGGTTGCGCTTCTCGCTGCAGGGCCAGTCGGTTTGGCGGTTGCAGCTCCAGCAGGTGTTTTCGGCGCCGCCGCGCTTACTGGCGGGCTTGCTGCGTTCGGACCCGGGGGGATGGTGGGTGGCCTCGCGATGTTAGGAGGCCTGGCGGGGAGTGGCGCCGCAGCCACCACTGCCGCCGTGGTGTCGGGTTCAGGCGGACAAGCGGGGGGACCAAACCTCGAGAATCTGATGATGAGAGTTGCCACGGAACACGCGCGCAAGGAGCTTGATCTCCCGCACGACACGACGCTGTGGTATCAACTGACCGATTTCGAAAGTCAGATCTCCGCAGCACTTAATCGCCTGAGTGCGTTCAACGACCCGAAATCACCCAAGATCATCCAGCTGTCGGCCGCCCGAGCCGCCGTTAACAATTTGTTGCGCTTCATGATTGAGCACGGACTGTCGCCACTTGCAATCACCGATGGCGAGCAGAAAGCCCTGAATAACTAAAATGGTGGGGCCGCGAAGTTGTGACCGCCTGCTTCTCACCGTGAGGGTCAGGTATTTCTGGTGGCAAGGGCGGCAAAGCGCGGCGTACCCCGCATTGCTCGTGCTTACAGGGGTGGCCGATCGCCCGGAAGCGCGTGGGGGTGATTGTGCACCGTGGCGGCGACAGCCAGGAACAAGTGGTCATCCAAAGCATATTCTGGAGCTTCACGGTTCGCGGCCATACGCACGCGCAAGAATGCCAGGCCACGAAGTAGGTCGACTCCTGCCCATTCTGGGATACGCCCCGACGTTTCGATCTCTTCCTGAAGTGGACGCAGCACGGTACCGAGTTCACTCGGTCCCGCGCCGAGCCGCTCGTACCCGTTGTAGCTGTGCGCCCAATCAATCAGCGCCCTCCCGCTAAGCTCCCCTACGCGCAATGCTTGGATGAGGCCGCTGCTATCGACCGGTGAAGGATCACTCCACTCGCCCATTGTTCTCCTACCGCTTGATTCGCAGTTACCTTGTTACCACGGCCACGGCCACGTCTGCGAAGCAGGCATACGACGTGCCGCGAAGTTCAAGGGTGGCTTGCTTGTCGAGGGTCCGTCGCTGGCGGCGTCCGTCACTTTGGTTAGGTGCACCAGATCTAGCCAGTGCACGAGGCTTAGCCGAGCGTCTCGAACCGCTGCTGACGGAGTTGGTAACGAAACATGCAGCCGGCCTTTAGGAACCAGAAAATAAGGAGTGATCGTCTGCAGCCCGCTACGACAAGCGACGGCGCATCAGCGTACGACTCTGGCCGACCGCTCGGCCACCGGCGACCCTACTCGGAACGGGACGACGGAGTTCATGTCGGTGGGCATCGGAGTTTTTAACGAGCGATGCGTGGCTGAACCGGCGCATTTCGGTCAGGGCGCGGCTAGCGCGATGATCTTGTCCCGATCAGGATCGATGTTCCGCTGCGCCCACTCGACAACTTCGTCCTCCTGCGTGAAGAGGATGATCTGATGCTCAGTGCTGAGCTGGTGGAGCAGTTCCATCACCGCGACCGTGCGCGTGTTGTCGGACTGCGTGGTGACGTCATCGAAAATCAGTGGAGGATTCTCGGTGTTGCCGGAGAGCACTTGCGAGAGGGTCACGCGAAGCAGCAGGTAGATCTGTTCGGTGGTGCCCAGTGAGAGCCGATCCGCTTGGCGCACTTGGCCCGTAGCCTCAGTCACCTGGATCGTTAGATCTCCAGGATCGACGGTGACGTCGCGGTACCGACCATTCGTCACCCTGGGCAGCCAGGGTCGTATCCGGTCCGCGAGAGCAGGCGCTATGGAGGCATTAGCCCGCTCCTTAGCGTTCTTGAGTTCGACGGTGGCGGCATCCAAACAGGATGCCAGTGTCTCCACCTGTGTCACTGCCCGCAGTGCATCGGCCTCCGTTTCCGCCGCCTCGGCCACCGATCCGATGTCGTTGCCGAGCGCCTGAATCCTGCCCTTGAGCTGTCCGTCGAGGTTGATGGTCCTGTCGTAGCGGTCTTTCGCCGCCGTGCTGAACGCGTTTAGGTCGGGCGGCATCGGTGCGTCCGGCTCATCGCCGGCGTTCGCCATCTGCGTCGCGAGATCCGACTTCAGGTCGGCCAGTTCGCGACCGCCTAGCAGTTGTTCGAGCAGGGCGACGTCAGTCTTCCTCTTGGTATGGGCCACCTGCTTCGCCTCTTGGTCGCTCACCCACCGGCGAAGCTGGTCGACGGCGGCCTCTAGAGAATCAGCGTCGAGACCAACGGCCACTGCGACCTCGAGGACATCGCGCCGCTGAGCTTCGCGGGCGGCGAGTGCCTGTTGGTGGCTGGCCTCGAGCTGCTGTCGCTGGGTGTGCGCCTTGACGAGATCGGGGCGACGAGCGGCCCGCTGCGCAATCTCAGCACGAGCCTTGCAGGCGTCGACATACTCTGTGAACATCTGAACGGTCTGCGCCACAAAGTCATCCGTGATCTGGCCGTACTCAGCTTGACTGAGCAGGTGGGAAAGTGTTCGGGCGCGGTTATCGCGTGCCGTTTGAAACTCCGCGGCGTGATCCGCGTGCTTTGTTGCGAGTTTCAGTGCCGCACCGGCGTCATCGATCGTGCGGGCGGTGCCTCTCAAGGACTCCGGGTCAGGCTCGAGGGATTCGGCGAGCACCTGAGCTCGTGCGGCACCGACGCGTTCCCGATGTTGGCGTAGCGCAACTTCTTGCGCCATCGCTCCCGCATGGACTTCCTGCGCCGCGAGCGCCTGCAAGAGGAAGTCGGACTGCCTGCGCGCGGCGGCGATGAGTTCGTCAGCGGCTGATCGCTCAGCATCGTGAAACGCCGCGAGTTCGCTTGCCTGTGCCCCGTTTTGCACAGCAGAGTCGTAGTCGGCCTTTGCCTGCCGGTACGCGGCGTTGTGCTGATCAACCTCTTGCTGCAGAGCGACGATCTTCGCCGCCCGCTCGTCTCGGGTTTGCTCGAACTCCGCCACAGCGGCCGTGTCAACCTCGGGCGGCTCCGACGCGAGAACGTCAGCGAGCGTGCGCAACTTGTCTGCCGAGAGCGTCGTCGGCGGAGGCGGGACCACGTCGGGCGGCGCGGTCTGCATGTGGGTGTCTAGAGCGGTTTGAGCCTTGACCAGTTCGCTGTGGGCGTCGATGACATCCGAACGCGGTTCGAGATCACCCTCCGGCATGTCGGGCAGCTCATCTATCTGGACCTGCAGGTCGGCCGCCGTAGGTCCCTCACCCAGTGGCAAAACATCGGTGCCGCCGTCGAACACGACGAGGGCTTTGGTCGCGGCTGCGAGTTTCGCTTCATCGACAACGAGGTCGGCTTCGCTTGCTTCAGCCAGTGTGGAGGACAGCGCGACGGCCTTCTCGACTTGGCCTCGCAACTCGTAAACGCTCTTCCACTTCACAAGACGGGTGGACAGTTCGACTTTCGCGCGGGCTTCCGCGAGTACTGCCGCAAGCTTCTGACGGTTACTCATGGCTTCGAGGAGCTCGCCGAGATCGTCCCTTCGCTTTTCCGCCAACGCTTGAGCGTCCTTCAGGGCCCTGTGACTGGTCCGAAGCGGCTTGCTGCCGATGTGGGCCACTCCCACCCATTCGCTGCGTCGCTCCTTGAGCCAGGCCAACGCCACGTCGGCGGTGGCATCCGCCGCCCCGGTCGAGGCGGCCTTCTCCAGCAGCTCTTGGAGTACTCCCGCATCATCGCGAACCCGAAGAACGTCGGCCTGCCCGGTGAAGATGGTCGATCGTGCCGAGTGGCGGTTGAGGCCCAGGAGCCGGGTGCAGTCCAGGCTTGCGTCCGTGAGCAGGCCGGTGTCGGGCATCGCCTGTCCGGTCGACGCGTCGACGATGCGCCATTCGCCCTTCGCCAGGTCCTGTTCGATCGCCAGCGTGCGGTCGTCGTCAAGCGTGACGGCAAGGCCGACTGACCATTTCGAGCCCGACCACGGCTTGTGGCGGTTCTTGTACTCGGTCTCGGCCGCCGTGCCTTTGCCCTTGTACTTACGTCGGCCGGCGAGACCGGAGTATGTAGCGTTAAACCAGCTGGACTTGCCCGCTTCATTGGGTCCGTGCACGACGCTGAGACCCGGTGCGAGTTCGAGGGTTTCGCCGCGTAACGGACCGAATGCCGTCCCGATCACCCTAGTGATGCGCACGTCTCACGCTCCCTTTGCGGAGTCGTCGAGGGCGGCGAGTCCGAGCGCGATGGTTTGATGCCGTTCTAGCTCTGGGGTATTGGCATACGCGATCGCGCGAAGGAACTCCGCTAGTGCGCTCCGGTCCGTGGGATCCACCGATGGGGTCGCGAAAGTCAGGGTATCGAGATCGAGCACGACGTTCGACGGAAGATTGCGGTCCGGCCCGCTGAAACCTGGCAGCAGCACCTCGGTTGCGAGCGTGCCGACCAGTCGCAGAAGCATTGGACTCCCCGGCGTTATCGCGGCCTCGAGAGCAGCGGCGAGCGCATCGGTGCTCGTCGCGTCGGTCACGTCCAGGACCACCGACGATCCCGGTTGGCTGGGCAGTTCGATCTGCCGAGCGGACCCTGTGGGATCAGCACTGTCGATGAGCAGGGCGAAGCCGCCGGGTTCGCGGGGATCATGGACGAGGTTGGGGACGGTGAGGACCCTGTCGTCGTCGGCCATCCCGGCGCGGACGAACACGCGCGGTTCCGTCGCGACCGCAACCCGCGGGGCGGATCCGCCCGGCGACGTCCACGCGCTCACCCATACTGCCGGCGCGGCCGCACAGGGTTGATAGTCGGAGGACCGACAGATCGAGGTATTGGCGGCCCACGTGTGGGTGCTGTACAGGCTGGCGCCGTCGTACCAGTCGGTGCTGCCCGGAACGATGAGGACGTCGCCGCGAAATGTGCCGAGAACTTGAGACGCGTAGTCAATGGTGCCGGGTAACGCGTACGAGCGGTTAAAGAGGTCGCCCGCGATCAGCAAGATCTCGCAATTCCGTCGATTCGCTTCCTCGACGACAAGCGCCAAGATGTTGCGCGACCACTCGCGTAACGCGGATCCAAATGGGGCGCCGAGGCCAGTCCACGCGTGGTCGAGGTGCACACCGCCGACGATCATGATCTGCACGCGCGAAACCCTTCCCCTTTGCTGTCTATCATGCGAAGAGCCATCCCGGAAGATTGGAGACCGCGGTGTCTGACGGGTTCGCTCAACTGGTGCCGGGAATCAAGGTCGAGGGCCTTGTGCCTGACGAGGTCGTAGAGATCGTCGAGATCAGCCGAAGCGGCTCGGGTGCCTTCGTCCGTTACCGGGACGAGTTCGGCATCGAAGACGCGCGGCTGTTCTCTGCTGACGAGCTGGCGGGAGTTCGGCCGGTAGGCGGAGGTGGCCCCACCCTCGCCGCAGATCCCGACCAGTTCTGGCTCGCGATCGAAGCCCTACGGTTGCGGTACGCGGCCGTGCTCAACCCGCTGCTCGCCGTATCGTCGTCCAACGTCGAGGCCTTACCGCACCAGGTGCAGGCCGTCTACGACTGCATGCTCACTGGGCACCCCAAACGGTTCCTGCTCGCCGACGATCCCGGTGCTGGAAAGACCATCATGGCAGGCCTATTCATCAAAGAGGCGCTTGCGCGGGGCTGGATCCGACGGTGTCTCATCGTGGTGCCCGGCAGTCTCGTCGAGCAATGGCAGAACGAGTTGAGGGAGAAGTTCGCGCTCCATTTCGAGATCTTCGAGAAGTCGCTCCTGGGTGATCCGCCCGGCGAGTCACTAGAGCGTTTTCCCTTCCTGATCGCTCGCCTCGACCAGTTCAGCCGCAGTAATGAACTCACGGCGCTCGCGGTCGACGGGAGCTACGACCTGGCGATCTTTGACGAGGCGCACAAACTCGCGGTTAGCTCCTGGGGCAACACGGTCACAAAGACGAAGCGCTTCAAACTCGCCGAGGCGATTCGTGACGCAGTCCCGCGCACGCTCCTCATGACGGCCACCCCGCATAACGGCAAGGACGCGGACTATCGGGAGTTCCTCACCCTTCTGCGGTCCGCCGATCAGCCCGCCGTCGAAGACCCCGCCGGTAACGGATTGATGCGCCGCCTTGTCAAAGAGCAATTGGTACATCTGGACGGGTCGCCATTGTTTCCCGAGCGTCGCGCCAGCACAGTTCCGTACCAGCTCAATCCGATGGAGCACGACCTCTACGAGGACGTCAGCACATACGTACGCGAAGAGATGAACAAGGTCTCCGACGACGACACCAGACGCAGCGTCGGGTTCGCACTGGTGGTCCTGCAGCGCCGACTGGCGTCCTCTCCGCAGGCGATCCTGCGGTCGCTCACCCGTCGACGGGACCGGCTGCGCGCGCAGGCGGACCAGGCGCACGCAGCCGACGGGCAACTCGCCGTCGAGTTAGCCGCGACCCTGGGTCTCGAGAACGACGATCCCGACGAGATGAACAGTGTGCGGGCGGAGACTTATCAGGACGACGCGGTCTCGGTCGCCACCGCCGCACGCACGCTCGAGGAACTCGAGACCGAGATCCTGGTGCTCGATCGGCTTGTCACGAAAGCCAAGGCGGTCCACACGGCGCGTGTCGACGCGAAATGGGAGGCGCTTGCCGGTCTTCTCACTAGCGGTGACATGTACGACGCAGACGGCCGGCGCCGCAAGATCATCATCTTCTCGGAGAATCGCGACACGCTCGACTACCTCGAAGATCGCCTCGCCGAACTCCTCGGCAAGACCACCGACATCCAGGTGATCCACGGTGCGATGTCATGGGCGGATCGGCGCCAGTCCCAGGCCAGGTTCATCGGGGAACCGAGCAGCTCCGTCCTAATAGCCACGGATGCGGCAGGCGAGGGCGTCAACCTGCAGGTGGCGCACCTGATGGTCAACTACGACGTTCCGTGGAACCCAAACCGGCTCGAGCAGCGATTCGGTCGGATCCATCGCATCGGGCAACGGCACGTCTGCCATCTGTGGAACCTGGTTGCGGCCGACACCCGAGAAGGCGACGTCTTCCGGACCCTGCTCGATAAGCTCGAAGTGCAGCGTCAGGCGCTCGGTGATCAGGTGTTCGATGTGCTCGGTGAAGTACTGACCGAGATTAGCCTCAGTCAGCTGCTGAGGCGGGCGCTGGGCGGGGAGACGCAGAACGGCGAGATCGAATCCGAGCTTGATTCGGTGTCTGGACGCTTGGAATCGGCGGTCGCGAAGCGTGCGGCGTCGGTGAGCACGCTGACGCCCGAGGAACTCGCCGTGCTCCGTCGTGAGATGGAGATCGCGAAGGCAATGAGCTTTCAGCCGGATGTGGCCCGCGACTTCATGTTGCGCGCTGCGCCGCTATTCCATGTCGACATCGCGGCGCGAGGTGACGCGTGGCGAATTGCGTACGTGCCGACGAAGCTGCGTGAACTGTTCGGTTCATCGCTGATGACCCGCTACGACAGAGTGGCATTTGCGCACTCGGACAGTAACGACTTCACGGCCGACCCGCCTGAGTTGATGGCGCCGGGACACCCCCTCCTGTCGGCGCTCGCTGAAGCGGTCGGCGACGAGTTGGGGTCGTCGCTAGACCGAGGGATTGTCCTGTGCGACAACCGATCCGATAGGGACTACGTATTGATAAGTGTGGTCGGCGTTTCCGACGGCAGTCCCACTGCGATCGAAACCCACGCCGTGTACGCCGGTGGCGGAAAAGAGGCGGTGAGTCCAGGCCTCTACACCAGCCTTGAAGCCGCATCGCAACCCGCGTCACACGACGAAATCTCCATCACCGAGGCGGTGTTCGTAGCGGTCGCCGAAGACGGTCCGGACCACGAGGTCGCCGCACTGGCATATGTACGAGGAACGGCGAGCCCCGCGGCCGCCGCGGGCTGGCGCACTGCGCGAGACAAGCTGCGTGACGACCTGGCGGCGAAGGGTTTGGATCCGGTGGCGGCGTTACCGGGCCAGGGCTGGGACTTCACTACGGGTCATGATGAGATCACCTTCTGGTCAGCCGCCCCGCGTGGCTACACGGATCGCCGGCGCGCTGAGATCAACGTGGCAGCGAACGTCGGCGGCCGATACCGCGTGTGGGGCGGTCAAGGCTAGGCGCGGCGTGCATAAGGCGGCAGTTACATGTAGGGCAGTAGAGGTTTGATTCGTCCGGTTAGCACCTGGGGAGAGGTGAGGTGACCCCGCCCTAGTGCCGACGTGGTCGGGTTTCAAGCAAAGCGAGATATTTGATATCAAGCTTTGCCCCTGTGTGGGTACAACTCAGTGAAGTAAAGCGTGTAGGACCACACGGATAAGGTCGCGGCACAAGTTTGCACGCGAGGTATTGAGGCAGTGACCATGAGTTTCGACGAAGAGGCGTTGGCTGTCCTACATCGGGCACTCGGCCCCACCGCACAGTTCCGAGACGGGCAGCTGGAAGCCATCGAGGCCTTGGTTCTGCAACGCAGTCGCCTCCTGGTTGTTCAACGCACCGGATGGGGAAAGAGCGCGGTCTACTTCGTCGCTACTCGACTGCTGCGGGACAGGGGCGCAGGACCGACCATCATTGTTTCGCCCCTGTTGGCGCTCATGCGTGACCAAATCCAGGCTGCCTCGCGCTTGCACCTGCACGCAGTGACGATCAACAGCAGCAACATGGAGGACTGGGAACACATCGAGACGGAAATTCTCGCCGGAGGGGTCGATCTCCTGCTGGTGTCGCCGGAACGCTTCAATAACGCAGACTTCAGAGGCCGGCTCCTCGGACCGCTCAGCCGCAGCGCGGGTCTTCTTGTCATCGATGAGGCGCATTGCATCAGCGACTGGGGCCACGACTTCCGCCCCGATTACCGGCGACTCGTCCGAGTACTCGAGCTGATGCCATCGGGTGTACCGGTCCTCTGCACTACGGCGACTGCCAATAGCCGTGTGGTGGAGGATATTCGCCATCAACTCGGCAGCGAACTCAAATTGATACGAGGTGGACTCGACCGCGACAGTCTTTCTCTGCATGCTCTGAGAATGCCGACAGTCGTGGAGCGGCTCGCGTGGCTTGTTCAGAGCGTCCCGCGGCTGACTGGGTCAGGCATCGTCTACTGCCTCACGGTGGCCGACACCGTCCGTGTAGCAGAGTGGTTGAACGCCAACGGTATATCCGCAGCGGCGTATTCCGGGGACACCGATCCAGAAGCACGACTCGAAATTGAAAGGCAACTCAAGGCGAATGAGCTCAAGGTCGTCGCCGCTACCTCAGCGCTGGGAATGGGCTACGACAAACCTGATCTTGCCTTCGTCATCCACTATCAATCACCTGATTCGCCTGTCGGGTACTACCAGCAGGTCGGCCGAGCCGGCCGAGCCGTTGACCACGCCGAAGTGATCCTGTTGTGGAGCGAGCGGGACGAGGACATCTGGCGGTATTTTCTCGTGCGTTTCGTCAAGTGATTTGGCCCCACCGTCGTCACGAATTTTGGCCCCGGCAGGTCTAGGTGGCTCGTTTGGCTC
>NZ_STGE01000016.1 GCF_005222675.1 Mycolicibacterium sp. CR10
CGTCCTTCCACTGCGTACACATGTAGCGCTCGTCCTGAACAGTTGGGCAGCTCAGTTCTTGGTCTTAGTTACAGATAAGCGGTGCTGCCCACACGGCTCCGTGATGCCGCCGAGGCCGCTTTGATCACAGGCACCACCGCGGACGACGACTACAGTTGGAGGAGATGACAAGCACGTTGATTCCGGTACCCGTGACCCAAATCTCGCCTCAGCGTGAGGATCTCAACGCTTTGTCAACTCGTCAAGATTTCGGTCGGCCCACGCCTCGCTGAAGGCGACGGAGTCGGGGTGTTCCCGCATCCACTGGTCGTGAGCTTCGCATCTCCGACGCATGTCCTCAACATCGAGCATTGTTAGCCGTCCTGGGCTAGACACAGCGTCACCGGATTGCCATCCGGGTCGATGATAGTCGCGACACGCTCACCCCACGGCATGTCGGCCACGTTGGCCAGGACAGGTATTCCGTCATTGCGCAGATCGGTCACCAATGTGTCCAGATTGTAGACATAGACATACATCTCGAACCGCGGACCCGCGGGCGACTTTAAACCGTAGCGTTGCGCCGACCAGTCCCAGGATACGATGGCAATCTCACTTGCACCACGACGCAAGCCGATGTACCCGGGGTCGCTGTCGGAGGGTAGCTCGACGAAGCGTTCGAAGCCCAGGCGCTGCCAGAAATCAGCGCTACGCCTGACATCCGTCGCTGCATAAACGACCGGGAACGCACGCAGGGGAGCCACAGAGCCCAAGCCTAGCTATCGCCGAAAGCTGTCTCGGATGTAGACCTTCTACTCGACGATGCGAGCTACTCGACGATGCGAGCCGACTCTTCGGCTTCTACGGGTGGTTCCGATTTGGTACCCATTGTGGCCCCGATCAACGGACCGAGAGATTCCACGGTTCCATCAATCCGCCCCATCAGGTCGAATTCTCCATCGACGTTCTCGGTGTACACAAGTTGCAGGGAGTTGCCCTGGCCGACAACGCTTTTACCGGTAGAAAAGTAGGTGCCGTCGTACTCCCCGTGAGTCAAGGCCACATCCACTACTGTCCTCTGCGCCTCGAATTGGACAATCACATTAGCGATCTCAAATAGCTCCTCTTCACCGCTTTGGCTTGATATTCCCTTGAGATAGACCTTTTGGCCATTGAACACCGGGGCCGGGCCATCGCCGGTCGCGACGAATTTGACTTTGCCCTCGCCGTACTTCTCCACGCCAGTACGGAACATCTCCTCCCACTCGTCGTCGTGCATGCGTGTATGACTGGACGTGACATGCTGCACAAGGTCGACGAAAAGGGAGGCTTGTGAGCCATCAGCGAGCCAAACGGGAACGTTGCCAGGCAGCTCTTGCTGCTGCGTGACTCCGTCGCGTGTGATGACCGCCTCGGCTTTCAGCGTCAAGGTGACCCAGTGGTGGTATTGAATTTCGCTGACGCTGTTGACTAACCGACCGACGAATTCGTCCGTGATTTCGCCTGGACTGATGGTCTTGATGCCGTAGTGAGCAGCTTTCTGAAGGGCAGACTTCGTGAATCCGCTAGACGAGACGAGGACCTTTACATTCGCGCCCAGGTCATCGAACTTTGTGCGGGCCTGCTCCACCCATTGCACGTCTTGCTTGCGCTGCCAGTCCCGGCATTCGATGAACACGGTAGTTTGATGTCCGGCAACCTCCCCGAGCGCCACGACATCTACCTCGCGTCGTTGACCAGAGGCAATCTCTAGTACCTCGACGGACTCATGCACCGCGGCGCCGCCGCTCGACAGCTGAGTGAGCATCGCGATAAGGCGTTGGAAATCGTTTGACCGCTTCGGCATGTGTCATCACTCCATTGGCTGATGCAGTGAAAACGCTACCCTCACCCGCCGGGGCCAAGCGTCGCAACGCACCGCACTTTGCCCAAGTCTCATATCTAGAAACGAGACGCAAGAAATATTGCTTGTTCGGCGGTCAATGTCGCAGGTCGCGATGTTTCATATCTCGTCTCGGTAAGGCCGGAACGGGCTACCGTCGCCAGATGACCAAGATGCGGCGGTCCCCCTGGCTGGATGATCGCACGGCGCTGCTCCTGGCACGGCTGACTGAGTACGAGATGACCCTGCCCGAGGACGTCGTGCGCGAGCTGATCTCAGATCACCTCGACACCACCGCACGACTGATGCGCATCGGCCGTCAGGCCGCGAAGTTCTACGTCACCGACGACGTCATCGCCACGATCGCCCATCAGATCCTCGGGATCGACCAAGCCGCGGCCAATGACGGAGTCGTGTCGTTGGCCGCGGCCCGCCGGCGAAAGAACCGCTGACACCCCTGGCCCCTCCTGACGGTCTTTATTACCCGGGATAATGGACGGAATCCCGTGTAATGGCAGGTATGCTCCGATCCCGATGAGCGACCTGCTGCCCAACCTCGATGCCCTGCTGGCTCAGCTGACCGGCACCACCGCCGGCCCCCGCGACGCCCGCGCCCTGGCCGAGGCGGTCGCCGAGGCCACCACCGACGCCGACCTCGATGAGGCGCTCGATGCGGTCATCGCGACCTGGCGGCAGCCATGACCGTCCCCGCTCCCGCCCCCGTCGTAGCCAGTGGTCCGCGCCTGGTATCGCTGGAGGTCCGTGGCTTCCGCGCCTTCGGCACCGAGGCCCGCACCCTGCAACTCGACGCACCCCTGGTGGTCGTCCACGCCGGCAACAGTCAAGGCAAGACCAGCCTTGCCGAGGCCATCGAGTTCCTGATCAGCGGCCTCAGCAGCCGCCGCGACATGCTCGGCGGGTCCAAGGCCGAGTACCACGACAGCCTGCGAAACGCCCATCTCCCGGTTGCTGACACCGACGTCTACGTTCAGGCCGTCATCCGAGACGCCGCTGGCGTCACTCATGAGGTCCGCCGCGAACTGCTCTGCGACTTCGGCCAAGGCACCGAATGCGACAGCCGTTTGCTCATCGACGGCGTCAAGGCCGACAACCTCGACCAGGTGGGCTTCCCGTTGGCCGACCCGCCAGTTCGCGCACCGGTGCTTCTGCAGCACACCCTGCGCCACGTCCTGTCCACCGAACCCAAGCAACGCGTCGGTTACTTCAAGGCCCTGCTCTCGCTTACCGACCTCGACCGGTTCCGCGAACGCGTGCGCGCCGCGCGCGGTCGCGTCGAGGCCGAGCAACCGGGAAGTGCACTCCGCCAGGTAGGAACCCTCGCTGGAACGCCAGCCGCCTCGACGAGCGACGCGTTCACCGCCCTGGTCAAAAAGCCCATCACTGCCGAAGCGGCCACCACCGCCGTGGACAGCGCCCTTCTGGACGCCGGCAACGCGGTCCTCGGCCGCCGCAGCGACCCCGACGGGCCCGTTCGCATCGTCGATCTCGACGAACTCCGCGCCACCCTCTTCACCGCACTGGAAGACCAACGCGAACAAGCGTTCCCGCTCTCGGCGTTCACTGTCGAGCCGCCACCGGATCGATCGCCCACACCACCGGATCTCGACCCCTACCGCATCGCACTGACCGGCGTTGACCAGCACATCGCCCAGCACACCCCGGTGTTCGAGGCCGTTCTGGCAGTCGACGAGTACGCCACCCTGAACCACCCCGTCGACTGCCCGGTCTGCGGCACCGACGACGCCTTGACACCCGATCGCCTCGCCGCGTTGCGCGAGCACCTCCGCCGTACCCAATCGCTCACCGACACAGCACGATCAAGCACCGATGCCCTAGCCGACGCCCGCCGAGATCTCGACCAGTTGGCCGCGGCTGCGACACGAACCGCACCGGCCGCAGCCAGCTGGCCGGCGGAACAACTGACCCGCGCCACCGACGGTCTGCGCGACCTCGGCCTCGACCCAAGCCTTGCTGCCGACGCCCACGCCGGAGCGGGCGACCTCAGCGAGGCCGTCACCGTCGTCACGACCGCCGCCACGGCGGTGCGCGCCGCCGTCGAACATGCCGGCGATGCCGTCGCCGGACGCCACCCCGTCGCCGACGACCTCAATGCGGTATATGAGGGCCTCACCGCCGCGCTGGCCCATCTCACGACGGTCAGCACCCCTTATGCCGAGACCGCCATGGCGCTGCGCGCGGCGGTCGACGCGGCCACCCGCGACCGCACCGCCCTCAGCGGTCTCCGTGAGGTCGCCGACCTGCTGGACCATCGTGCCGAACTGGTCGCCGACATCATCACCGAGGCCACCCGACAACAGACCATCCGGCGCCTCAACACTGCTGAAAAGTCGCTGAGCACCGCCGCCGGAGGCGTCCTGGACACCCGCTTCACCCAGATGAGCGACACCATCACCAAATGGTGGAGCACCGTCCGCCCCGACGAACTCGTCGGATTCGGTGGCATCAAACGTCGAGCCGGCGGAACCCTCTTCGTCAACCTCGTCGCCGACCTGCGCATCGATATGCTCAGCACGCCGGTGACCCGCGAAGCCCTCGGCGTCTACAGCGACTCCCAACTCAACGCCCTGGGCCTGTCAATCTTCCTGGCCCGCACCGAACTCCTGGGGTCACGCGTCGTGGTTCTGGATGACCCCATCCCCGGCAGCGACTCCGATCACCGGCTCACCTTCGTTCAAGACACCTTGGCCGAACTGCTCAATGCAGGTATCCAGGTCATCGTCACCACCTTCGACGGCAAACTCGCCGAATGGGCGTACACAAGTCATGGCAGCAGCAGCAATGGGTTGTCCTATCGACTCGATCTGATTGACATGATCGCCGGCCCGGAGTCCACCCAGACCGCCGACGCCTTCGGCCAGCTCATGCTCGAAGCCCAAGAAAGCCTCAACTCCCCCACCGCGAAGGGCCGCCGCTCGGCCTGCACCACGCTGCGGTCAGCCGCCGAGCGCCTGGCCAAGCAGATCATCGCCACCGGGCAAACCCACGCCGGAACAGCCATGTCCGTTGCCGACGTCAAGTCCAAGAACCTCGGTGACCTCCTTCCGCGGGTACTGCCCTTGGTCGTCGGTGGCAACGCCGAACAAGGACATTGGAAGCTGTTCCCCAAGGTGCTCAACCCCGGCAGCCACGATGACGATGTCCCCCCGTCCACTGAACTCAAGCAGACCGCCAAGAACCTCCGCAGGATCGCCAAGGCTCATCAAAGCCATTGGCCCGGTGGGCTTTTGCAGTGACGAACGTAGATGGATCGGTCGACTTTCCGCACGGGCTCACCGACCCGTCCATGGTCGTCGCAGACGACTCCTTGACCGTCGCCGAAGCCCGCTACGTCACCGCGGCCCGTGCCGCCAACACCGTGCGTGGCTACCGCTCCGACTGGGCGGAGTTCACCACCTGGTGCACCACCGCCAACACCGCATCGTTGCCCGCCGAGGCCGCTGCCATCACCGGCTACCTCACCACCCTGGCCGAGCGCGGCGCCAAGGTGGGAACCATGAGCCGGCGACTCTCAGCCATCAAGTTCGCCCACACCGTGCACGACCTGGCCGACCCCACCGCCAACGCCCGCGTCCTCGCGGTCTGGGAAGGTATCCGCCGCACCCACACCACCCCGCCCGAGCAGGCCACCCCGCTGATGCCACCGTTGCTGCTCGACGTCCTCGATGCCTGCCCCGTCACCCGCACTTGGACTGCTCCCAATCGACCCTCCGGACCCGATCTTGGCGGCCTGCGAGACCGCGCCCTGCTACTCGTCGGGTTCGTCACTGCTCTGCGCCGCAGCGAGCTGGCCGCGCTTGACCTCGCTCACGTCAGCGAGCACCCCAACGGCCTCGTACTTGCGCTACCCCGCTCCAAGACCAACCAGACCGGAGAACGCGCCGAACTGGTCGTCGTCCCCCACGGCACCCACCCCGGTCGTTCCCCCGTGACCGCTCTGCGCAACTGGCTCACGGCCGCCGACATCACCGACGGACCCGTGTTCCGGCCGGTTTCCAAAGGAAACCGCGTGCTGTCCCGTCGGCTGCACCCCGAATCCGTCAACACCCTCGTCCAGAACGCCATTGCCCGAGCCGGCATCGACCCCGGCCCCTACAGCGCACACAGCCTGCGTGCCGGATTCGTCACCCATGCCCACCTACGCGGAGCCTCCGACCGCGCCATCGCTCACCAAACCCGGCACCGCTCCCTGGCCACCATCGGCACCTACGTCCGCATCCACCATGCGTGGGATGACAACGCCGCAACTCAGCTGGGTCTATAAACAATCGATCGCCGAAATCGACCTCTGTTGCGATTCCGGCGATGGGTCCGCCATATCGAACGCTCCGGGCGAATCTTCTTAAGTCGCCTCTTCCAGAGCACTTAGCTCATGGATGGAGTCGGCACCTTCGACTTCGATCGTCAGCAGTCGTGTGGTCTCTCTGAGCTGCGCTCGTCGTTTGACTGCTTCCTCAATGCCCTTAGATATTCTCTTGCACTCTTTCTCGTTGCGGGGCAGTGGGATACGCACTTCACCGAGGCGGTTTCCGAGACTGTCGATAATGTCCTGGGTGAAGCGTTTCGCTCGAATCTGGCGTTTGGCGATCGGTGAGTTGAGGGCAGCGAACAGGAGCCAGGGGTCGAGGGAGCTTTGGGCGGCGACGCGGATCTTCATCACGTGTGATTGGTACAGGATTTCGGTGTCCAGGGGACTGACGACTGCCGTCGTACCGATGAGGTAGGTGCCGTCGCGGACCATAAGGATGTCGCCGACGGCGACGTCGAACTTGTCCGGGTGCTTTGCGCGAAGGGCCTTGAAGAGTTCTTGGCTGATCCCGTGTTTGGGGTCTGCTTTGAGTTCCCAGTTGGACAGGTCGCTTGTGCGGATGAACGGGATGGGGCCGGTGCCGTAGGCCATCTTGCCCACTTCAACGCCGGTCGTGATGGCAATCTCTTCCCTGTCGATGAACGATTGAAGAGCTGGGGTGTGATGCGTTGGTTCTAGGGCGGCGAGATCGGCAGCCAGTTCCGGGTCGTAGTACTTCGGAATGAATACCGTGCCGGCCAGCTCGCTCCGGGGCTGCATGAAGCCCAGGTGATCATTCGGTATGAGACCAAGATTTTTGAAACTGACGTAGTTCTTGGCGATCGTTGGCACGTCGTCGAGTAGGACGTCCTCGTCACCTTGCCGGCGGAACGTGGGGTTACCGCGTGAGTCGTGACCGCACCACTTGGCGTCAGCCATGAAGATCAGGTCTTCTGTGGTCGTGTTCTTCTTGTTGTGTTTGCGCAGCACGACCATGCAAACCTTGGTGTGAGTGCCGGCCTTGCCGCTGGTCTTGAACAGCGGCTCGGGCATCGCCGCGATCGCCAGTATGGTCGCTCTCTGTTGGAGCCAGTCAATGATGTGCGAGTAGGACGGACTGCCAAAGAGACTTTCTGGCAGCACGATACCGAGCCGGCCACCGGGTTTGAGCAGTTGCAGGCAGCGCTCGACGAACAACAGTTGCGGAGGAAAGTCGGCGAGAACCTCGTCGCTTAGTTCCTTCGCTCCGGTCTTTTTGCTCGTCACCCATTTGTGGCCCAGGTCGAACTGTTCGAGAGTAGGTCGGCCCGCGACGCGTATCTTCTTCCCGAACGGCGGGTTGGTCAGCACCACGTCGAAGCTGCCGAGTTTTACCTTGTCGCGGACCTGCTCTGGCCACTGCTCGGTTGGTTGCAGGCTGCTGTCGACGCGGAAGACGCCACCGCGGCCATCCCCCAGGATGGCGAGGTACGCCTTGGTGCACTTTGCAAGAAAAGCGTCCTTGTCCATGCCTCGTAAAGTGCGCGTGGCGATCTCACGTTTGCGGCGTTCAAGAAGCGACGCGGACCATCCCTTGTTTTGAGCCTCGGCGTCGAGGCCACCCCAGACGTGTTCCAACGCGACTGTGAGGAAGCCTCCTGAGCCGCACGCCGGATCGATGATGAGTTCACCCGGTTTGGGATCCACCATGTCTACGAGCGCACGCACAACGTTTCGTGGGGTGAAGAATTGTCCCTCAGGACCACGTAACGCGGGTCCGATAAAGACTTCGAACGCTTCACCGATGGCATCGCGCTCAGCTTGAAGGAGACTGTAGGTCTGAAGTTCACCCACCACGTAGGCGATGCTGTTTTCATCCAGCGAGATCGTGTCCGCCTCGTCGAAGACGTCGGGATACTCGACCTTGACATTGTCGAACAGGTCGAGCATCCGTTTGTAGACGTTCCGGGGTTCCTCGTTGTGTCCGAAATGGAACTGAACCATATCGTTTGCGCCGGAGTTGATCTCGTCAAAGATCTTGCAGAACAACAGATTGATGACTTCTTGCGCGAGCGGCTCGTCACGCGTGATGCCCGGAGCATTGCCCGCCAGGTGGTTGCGTATATCGCGGAACACTGAACGCAGATTGCTGGGCTTGACCAGATCCTTCTTGCGGTACAAGCCAATGTCTTCAACCCGTTGCCCATAGCGGGGGATGTTGGGCAGGGTCTCGAACTTTCGGGCTCCGTCCTTGGTGAAGACCTTGCGGACGTACCAATGGTCTTCGCCGTTGAACCAGATGCCGATATCGGCGTTGGACATGTCCAGATAGCGTTTGAGCTGTTCGGTGCCGTCTTTGCGGTTGCGTCGCTTGCACTCGACGACGAGGGCCACGTTCTCGGCCGTGTGCTTGTCTGAGGAGAAGACGGTTACGTCGACGGGGTACTTCTTCGACTCGCTCGGTGAGGTAGCCACTCGCCACTGAGGGCGAGTGCGCAGATGCGAGATGGGATAGCCAAAGTCCTCCACAAGGCGTCGGCTCATCACCTGCACCGCTTCGAGTTCCTCAGGAGTTGCCTGCACCATCTTTCCGGACACGTAGTCACGGATGGTCCCCCGCTTGATCGTCTCGACCTCGGTGACCACTCCGTCACCCTCGTCGCCGTCATCTACGTCTACCTCGGCTGTCACCGACCGAGGATAGCGTTTCGCTTTGCAGGTCCTGTTACGGCGCGCAGGCAAGCGGGGAGCTACGCAGCTGCGACCACGCAGTCCCGGTGTAGTGGTCCTACGTGAAAGTCAGACAACCCCGCCCGTGTAAGGCACGCGTCCGTCCGTGAGCGTCCCACCAGGCACTGACACCGACACCTGCCGCGCCGTACCCCGCCCCGTGCACCCCTCCCCTGTAAACCTCAATGTGGTCGCTCAAGAATTAACGACCGGGTACCGCAACCCGTAGGAAAGGATCTGAATCCGGATGGACGCCGCAACCGCCCTGGCCGGGACTCTGATGGAGGGTTTCGCATGCTAACCGCCTGGGCCGACGAGTCCGGATCGCGCCCTGACCTTGATCCCGGCGCTTACCTCCTTGCAGCGACTTTGTGCGATGACGACGATGTCGCCGAGCTGCGCAAAACCCTCGACGGCCTGCGCATCGGTGAGACGAAACTGCACTGGCACGGCAGCAGCGCTGAGCGCCGCGCCGAGCTGGTCGCCACCGTCGCCCGCCTCCCGGTCACCGGATTCGTCGTCGTCCACGTCGACAAAGACGCTGACGACCGCCGCCATCGCCGAAAGTGCATGGAGTTTCTGCTGCCGCACCTGGCGCTGATGCCCTGTTCCACCATCACCTTCGAATCCCGAGGACAGCTCGACGCCAGCGACTTGGACATGCTCCAAAAACTGCGCTCGCGGAGGGTTATCGAATCGACGGTACGGATCGAGCACTCGATAGGCCGCAACGAACCGGCGCTCTGGGCCTCTGACATCGTGTGCGGAGCCGTGGTCCAGGCCAGAATCGGCAATAGCGCCTACCTCGATATCCTCGGCAACGCAGTCGAACTCCACACGATCTGACTGACGGCCAGAAATACGCGAGCCACAGGCCTCGTCGTCCGGCGAGTAATCCTGTGGCTCACTTCCAAACCCACCGCAATGGGTTGGCTACAGCCAGCAAGTCTACGACCAAACGGGATCCTCCGCAACGACCTCCGCGAGCACAGATCACGTCGAGCTAGTGTTGCTAGCATAGCTATGAGTGCTAAGCTAGCAACACTAGCGAGCCTTGCTAGCGTTGCTAGTCCAACTAGAAGAAGGATGCATCATGCAGCCAACGCGGCACGCCCTGGCCAATCAAAAGGGCGGCGTAGGCAAGACTGCGACGACACTTGGCCTAGCCAGCGCGATCAGCCACCGCGGCGGCCGCACGCTCATTGTCGACATGGACCCCCAGGCCAACGCCACTGAAGGCCTCGGCGTGTACACCGAAGACGGTCAGCTCACCACCGCTGACCTCATGGATCGCACCGAAGCCGGATCAGCCATCGATGCCGTCGTGGCCACTGACTGGGACGGCGTCGACCTCATCCCGTCCCACTTGGATCTGTCCAACGCCGAATCCAGCGGCGCTTCCGATCTCGTGTTCCGCCTGGATGTCGCTTTCGAAGGCCTGGACCTCTCGCCGTATGACGCCGTGCTGTTCGACTGCCCACCCAGCCTGGGCAAGCTGCTGTTCGCCGTTCTGCTCACTGTCGACACCGTGTACGCCATCACCGAACCAACGAAAGACTCCGTCAAAGGCGTGACGCGGCTGGAAACCACCGTCCAGAAGGTCAAATTGCGCCCCAACCCGCGTCTGGAGCTGGCCAAGATCATTATTTCCCGCCGCCAGAACAAAGGCGAACACATCGACCGTGAACGCGAGCTGCGCGAAGCCTACGGCGACCTCGTGGCCCGCACCGTCATACCCGACCTCGGAGCCCGCCAAGACGCCCACAGCGCCGAAGTGCCCATGCACAAATTCAAAGGCGGCCGCGCACTCAGCCTGCAAGTCGCCTACGACGACTTGGCCGACGAACTCGGCATCACCATCGGAGCGCCCGCATGAGCACCACACGTAAACCAGCCATCACCCGCACCACCAGCCACCCAGCCGACACCATCCCCGACCGACCCGCAGTCCCCATCACCGCCGCCCCGCCTGACTCGTCTCAACTCGCATCGTCACCGCAGGCCGGAGGAGCGGCCGAGCGACTGACCGAGCAGCACAACGTCAGAATCCGGCCCTCCACTAAAAACCGCCTCGGAAAAGCCGTCGACAAGCTCCGTTACGAAACCGGCGACCGCACCATCAGCATCGCCTCCATCACCGACCAAGCCCTCGACGCCTACCTCACTCAACACGGCTGCTAGCTAGCTGTGCTATCACAGCTAGCAAAACGCTCTCATCTGGGCAAACAGGCCACAAAGGAGCCCAACATGTCAGACACCCGTCGTACCGTAGGAGTCATGGAAGCGAACACCCCGCCGCAGCCGGGTACCGCCGAGCACTGGGCGGCCTGGCTCGAACGGTACGGCGACGACTACGCCACTCACGACGAACGCCGCGCCGCCTATCAAGACTTCCAATCCAACCTGGCCACCATGCAAGCTGTCTTCTCGCAACCCGGCCAGCTGCACGCCGCTGGATACCTCGCCGCACACGATCGCGTCGCCGACGGTGACGCCGATAGTCCCGACGACGCCGAGCTGTGGGTACCGGCTAATCTCACCGGCGCTGGGCGGGCGGATTGGCTCGAAGGATTCCGCTCGCACTTCGAACCATAAAGGTCACCCGAAACGGCTCTCAACGCCTTCTTCAGCGTCTTCTGCTGAGTGTGCCTCGATTTCGTTGGGGAGTTCGTAGTCCAGTCGTTGTTCAAGGATGTCGTTGAGGGCGTCTAGGCGAGCTGTTCGGATCATCTCGGAGGCGTCATTGGGGTGCGGCAACGTGCCGTAGCGCAGTCCGTGATCGTTGGTGACGGTTTCGATGAGGTCGTCGAACTGGGTGCCGACTTCGCCGAGGTCGAGGTCGGCGTGATTGGTGATGAAGGTTTCGCGGCGGTGTTCGGTCCAGGTCGGTGGGAATTCCAGCTCGGCGCGGTACAGCGTTTCCATGGCGGTTGCGAGTCGGCCACGGCTGAACGACAACGGTTGTCCCCATTCGGCGAGGATTTCGGCGATCGAGGCGTCGAATGCCGCTCCTCGCGGGGTGTCGTTACTCATCGTGTTCTCCCGTTTCCGTTGCGCTGCAATGCCCCATCGTGGGGCACAGCACTGACAAGCCTTGGGGGAGTGAGTGGTACGTAACCGTTGGGGGAGTGAGTGGTACGTAACGCGATTTTAGAGGTCGCGGCTGTGGTCTACGCGGCGGTGGTACTGGTGGTTCCGTTGTGCGGTGTTCCACATTCGAGTGTGGAGGTCGTGGGCAGTGGCGTTGCGCTGGTTGGCTTTTCGGAGGCGTTGGAGTGTGTTGGTGATGGCGGGGGTGTGTTGGTCGGGGTGCAGGCCGGCGGCTTGGGTGAGGGCGGCTTCGGTGTCTGGGCTGGCGTCGTAGTGGTTGATGCGGCCGGTTGCGACGGTCAGCACTGGTGACCAGCGCAGTTCGGTGTGCAGCAGTTTGAGCAGCGGAGCCGCTGGCGGTGGTGGCCAGGTGCTGGTGTTGGTGTTGGTGTTGGTGTCGAGCAGGATGATCCGAGCGTTGGCGGCTGCCGCGTTCTCGGTGAGGTCCGCGATCGTCTCGGGGGTGAGGTGTTCGGCGCGGTCGATGACGACGATGGTGCCGGGATGGCTGTCGGTGAGGTCGATGGTGGTGGCGTCGATGACCGTGTGGTTGATCGGGGCCAGGTCCGGGTTGTCCAGGACGGCGGGTGGGGCGGCCCAGATCAGCGGGCGCGCCGCGGCGTCGGCGGCGGCGCCGAGGTGGCCCATCATGGGCAGCAGCGCCGCGCGATCGGTGGCATGGGCCACGGTCAGCACGAAGGGGACATCGGTGAGCCGTTGCAGGCGGCTGGTGTCGATGTCGGGGTCGGCAGGGATGGGAAGCCGGTCTTGGAAGGCGTGTTTACCGGCGATGTCGAGCACGCGCAGCTCGGTGGCGATGCGGGGCAGCAGGTCGGTGATGTGGTCGGCGGTGCTGCGCTGGGCCTGGGCGAACGCTTGTGCGGCGGCGAGTTCGGCGCGCTGCAACTGGGCGGCGAGCGCGGCACGGTTGGCGCGGTGCTGAGCGACGAGGGCTCCGTCGGCGGTGCGGCATTGCAGTAGCAATGCGTCGGCGTCGGCGTGGGTGACGATGTGGTCGCTACCGCCAGCGGCCTCGGCGCGGGCGGCGGTGGCTTCTTGGAATGCCGGGTGGAACTGTTCGGCGGGGCCTTGCGTGGGCAGGTGGTAGGTCGTGAGGAATTTGAGGTGCTGGGCAGCAGACGTGACATCGAGGGGGCCGGCGTCGGGGTCGGCCCGCAGGGTGTCCAGCTCGGTGCGGGCGTGCTCAATCAACGCCAGGCTTGCGTCATAGTGGGCGTCGGCGTCATGCCATTGGTCGAGCACGGCTTCGATCTGCGCGAGCCAGGGCCGGTCAGCGTCGGCGTCCGCACGCATCTGTCGTAGCTCGTCGGTGGCGGCCAGCACGTGTGGCCCGTTGCCTGTCGCGACCTGCGCGGCGAGAGTCTGCAGCTCGGCGTCGGCATCGGCGTAGCGCTCGCGCAGGGCGTGCACGTCGGCGCGGTGAGCGGTCAGCGCCGCGGCGGGGCTGGGTCGGGCGGCCGGGGATATGGTGCCGCACAGTCGCCACCACAGGGCGGCGGCGGGCAGTTCGTCGGGCAGCGGGCGCTGCGCAGCGACCTTGCCCACCAGTTGGGTGATGTTGACTCCGGTGGTGCGCGAAGCCGAGGCCAGTTGGGAGGCCAGCTGTGGCCAGTAGGGGTCTTGCCGGATGTGCGGGTTGATGGAGTCGATGAGGTCGTCGTAGCGGTTGGTGGTGGTGTCGGCGCCGATGAGTTCGGCTGCTCGGAGTTCGAGGCGGCGCTGCGCGGCGCGGGTGCGGGCGGGGTATTGCTCGGGGCCGGCGATGCGGGTGTCGTTGTCATCGACGGCGGTCGCGGCGCGATACACCGCGAGCTCGGCGGCCAGCTCGGCATCGGTGTCGACCAGGGGCCGGGCCCACCGGGGTGCGGTCGCTGCGGTCCATTGGGCGCTGGTGGCGCGGACTTCTTCGGCCAGGGCGTCCACGCGTTGCGCGCGGGCCGCCAGGTAGGTACTCCAGTGCGGGTCGGCGGCCAGGCGTTCGGGGATGGCGGGCAGCCAGGGCAGCGGGCCGGCGCCACCGGAGTGCGCTCCGGTGGGGTCGAGTCGCCAGTCGATGACGGCGGCGGGGTCGGCGGCGTTGTCGAATCCGCCGGCGGCGACCACTTTGTCGAGACGTTTGAGCGGGTGGATTCCGGCGGCGGCGATCAACGCGAGGTGCTGGCGCAGCACCGGCCAGGCGGTCGCCGACGTGAGGCCGGGCACCAGTTTCTCGGCGTGGGAGTCCAACTCGGCGTGCTGGGCGGCGCTCAGGCGTGACTCGGCCGCCGCGCCGACCGCATGGGCGTACATCTGGGTGGCCGCGGCCAGCCGGGCAGCCGGGTCGGCGGCGGCGCGGGCCGCGCTGGTGGCCGATACTTGCGCGGCGTCGCGGCCCAGCGCACGGGTCAAGACGTCCACGGCGGTGTCGGGGTGGGTCGCTTTCGGGGACAGCACACGGTGCGGGTCGTGCTCGGCGGTGGAGAAGTAGATGTGGTTGCCGTGCACACCGCGGGTGAGTGCGGTGTAGACCTGTTGGCGGGTGAGTTGGTCGGAGCCCACGGTGTGGCAGCGGTAGCGGGCGGTCGCACCCTGGGTGGCGTCAATGGTGCGGGCGTAGCCCAAGGTGACGTGGGCGCGTACGTAGTCGGCGGGCAGGTGCAGGTGGGCCCCGGACTCCAAGTGCGCGACGGTGATCGAGCCTTCGGGGTCGACGTCGGTGACTTCCCAGCGGTAGCCGTTGCGGACGAAGTCGGTGGTACCGAGCGCGAGGGTGCGGTCGTTGTGCTTGGTGAACACGAGGTCTCCGACGCTGGCGCGGGCCCCGGCCATCAACACCGCTTCCAACGGTGGGGCGTGCTCACCGAGTTCGGTGAGCCGGTGCAGTCGGGCGCGGTCGTTGAGTTCGGACACCAGATCGTGGGTGGGCGCCAACAGCAGGGAGTGTTTGTCGTGGGCGATGTCGGATTGCCATGCCTCGAACGCCATATCGGATGCGGCGGCCTGCGTGCCGACGTGCACGCGCTGCTCATCGAGGTAGAACGCGATCCCGGACGGGTCACCGTCGCGCAACGCCAGACCGGCTTGGGCTTCGGCCGCCGAAGCGAACCGCATCACTTGAGACAAGGTGATCGCCCCGTGCAGGTGTGCGAGGTCGCGCAGCACACCCCCGGCGCTGATCGAAGACAACTGTTTGTCGTCACCGACGAGGCGCACGCTGGCGCCCTTGGCCAGTGCGACGGCGATCATGGAGGCCAACGCTAAAGTGCCGGCCTTGCCGGCCTCGTCCACGATGATCAACGTGTTCTCGTCGATCGCGTCGTACCACTGGCGTGCTGGATCGCCGGGCGAGGTGTCGGGATTGTCGGTGAGCCAGTTGAACTTATCGAGGGTGTCTCCGACCTCGACTTCGATTTCTTCGCGCAGCAATTGCGCTGCACTGGCGCTCGGCGACAGCCCGATCACGGTGCCCCCGGCGCCTTCCCAGGACCGTGCCAGTGCGGCCATCGCGGTGGTTTTTCCCGACCCGGCCGGGGCCAACGCGAGCATCACTCGCTGTCCGCGGCAGGCCATCTCGCGGACCAGTTGTGCTTGGCCGGCGTTGAGTTCGCGCCGATGCGCGGCCTGGGCCAGCAGTTCGATCTCGACGTCGGCGGCGGGCACGGTGCGGCCGTCGCGCAGGCCAGCAGCGGCCAGGATGCTCCGTTCGGCGGCCAGGATTTCGGTGCTGGTGTAGGTCTGCGATCCGACTTGGCGGTACACGCTGGACCCGTCGCGGCGGCGCAACCTGGCGGGCTCACCGAGGTCGGTGTCGGGGCTGGACGCGTGCCGGATGCTCAACGGTGCACTCAACGCGGCGTCGGTGATGAGTTCGGCGATCCCGTCGATTCCGGCGTGCCCGGTGACGCGCACGACGCGCAAGGCCTCGGCCAGGACATGGGTGCGGTTCCAGGTGGCGCGGTCGCCAGACACGGTGGCGATGACTTGGCGGGCGCGGGCTTTGATCCACCCTTCGGTGACCTCGGCCGGTGTCGTGGTGCGCCCGGCCAGGGAGCGCGCGATCATCGCGTTGACCGCCTCGTCGCTGCCCAACAGGCCGACCGCTTGGGTGCGCCACTCTTGGCGTTGTTCGGCCAGCGAGCGGGGCTCGTGCTTGGCGTCGCGGGTGGCCAAGGTGGCCTGCTGGAACATCGCGATGGATTCCGGGGTGGTCGGTTCGCGGCCGTGGGCGGCCTGAAATGTCTTGGCCAGCACCGCATATTCGGCGTCGATCGCGGCGCGCCGGGAGGACCACAGCTCGTTCAGCTCGCGGGTCACCCCGACGACTTCGCGGACCTCTCGCTTGCCTTCGCGGGCATCACCGCGCGCGGCGAACCGCATCCCCAACTCGTCGGTCAGGTAGGCCTCCAGCCGTGAGTTGTACAGCTCGGAGGCGGCCACGGTGGAGGCATACAGTGGGCGGCCATCGAGGGCATACCACCGGCTGATGCCGTCGGTGCCGCGTGCTCGGACCTTGTTGGAAATGGCGACATGGGTGTGCAGGCCGGGGTCCGAGGCGCGGGTGTCGCGGTGCAGGAACGAGGCGGTGATGAAGCCGTCGGTGTCGACCTGAGCCACGCCTTGGGCCCCGATGCGGGTGTAGGCCGCCTGGTCTTGCAGGAAGTCCAGGGCATCTTGCACTGCGCGGCTGTGGCATTCCTCGATCTGTTTGGCGATCGGCTCGGGGCACAGCGCATACAGCGCGGACACGCTTTTGACCGGGGTGAAGGTCATGTCGTAGCCGGCCACCGATGTGGTCTGGTCGCGGGTGCCGCGGGCAATGAATCCGGTGAGTTCTCGCTCGTCCAGCGGTGCGCGGCGGTGCTGTTCTTCGAACATCTCGGTAGCGATCTGGGTACGCATCTGCGCCCGCAGGGACTCGTCTATGGCGGCGTTCCAGTGCGCACCGATCGACAGGTTGTGATCCCGGTAGGCCAACGCAAGGCGCTGCTGCAACTCGGTTTCCCCGGCGTTGACCCGAAACGGTCGCCCCAGCGAGGTTGCCGTCAGTGCTGAGTTCTTGCGCGCCCCTTGGGCGATCAGTTGCTTGGTCAATGCCGCGGCGTTGGGATGGACCCCGAGCCCGAACAGGGCCTTCATCTGGTCCTCGGTGACCTCCGAGCCCTCTTCCAGCGACCACAGCCGGTCCCCGGAGTCGGTGCGCGTCCAGCTCTCCGATCCGGCGGCCAACCCGGCCAGTCCGCGCCCACCCCAACGGCCAGGAGTCTCGCCTTTGGAGGAGTAGTAGTCGCCGAGTGACTCCGGGCCATGCGTGCGGTCATGGGCAGCCACCTGCCGCACCAGGTACAAGTACCCGGAGCCAGCAGTGAGCTTGTGGATGCCCGCATTCACCCCACCAGCGCACCGAGTTCTCACGACGAAACCAAGGCAGTTTTCCGCAACCCCCGAACGGGCCGTTACCAAACCGTGACCTAAGTGCAAGAGGTGTGTGGGTCAAAAGCAGGCTGGAAAGCAACGATGCAGGTCAACAGGGGTGAGACAGTAGGCTGACCAGTGATTGACGCTGACAGCAGAAATGCTGGAACAGCAAGCGATTCGATAAACAGGGCACAGCAGGTACTGAAGAAGGTGGGGGCGGGAAGGTGCCCGTGAGCTACACACCAGAACAAGCCAAGGCTCTCGCGGCGGTCGCAGAGCGCCAAGAACGAAGTGCGCGGATCTCTCGAATGCCGTACGCGCGGTCGGCGAACCACCCCGCCGTATCGGTTCGCGCATCGCACGCGCGTTTTAACCGCATCGGGCTCAGCGCCGACATTCCTGAGTTGCGAGACAATCCCGCCAGGGCGGCGCAGTTCGATTCATGACCCTGCTGGCACGATAACCGCCGATCAACAACGGGCCGTCCATCACGTGGTGGACGGATCGTCCCTCCCGTCTGAAAGGGTCCTAGGTTATGGCGATTCGCAGCACACACAAAGGGGACAGGGCTCAGCTCGGACCCCGCGTCGATCGGGTTGTCTACGACGCAGTGGCTGCCAACAGCGGCCAGTACGGCGACTACGGCATCCCGATGTCCCAATGGGTCGCAGACCTTCTGGCCGCCATCGTCGGCCACCCCGAACTCATGCGCGAACTCAACGGCGAAGCCGTCGCCCAGATCCTCACCCGCGCACTGGACAACCCAGACCTGTTACGTGGCCGTGGCTGATTCGAGGGCGTGCGCCACGAGCCGCAGCGGCCATAACCACCGATGACGATGGTGTGCTCGGCTACCGGCTACCGCTACACCACTGCGGGCACGGTCTCGGCCAGTATCCGTGCGCCCATCAGTTCGGCGACGAGTGCGATCGCGATGTACTCCTCATCGGCTGACGGTGGGCCGTGGGCCATCACGTGAACCAGGTAGTCGTCCTCGTCGGCGAACACCGGACCATGCGCGCCCGCGTGGACACGATCACCGGCCTCTGGGGTGATTCCCTTCGCCGCGTCTTGAAGGGCCAGCCACTCATGCCAGGCCGCGCGTTCGCGACGGTAGCGCGCGATCCGGTCAGCCTGCACCTCATCGAGCCGGTGCGCGGCCGCGATGTCATCCAGCGTCGTCGGCCCCGGCATCACGGTGCGGCCTTCTCTGGTGATCAACCCGGCAGCCGCGAGCGCGGCGATCGACAGCTGCCCCGTGCGTGCACTGATGCGCGCTGCGGCGTACACATCAGCCGGCCGAGTCATCCCGGTGTGGATGATGAGCTCGTACACCGCGCGGTGGTGGCGGCCGAGGATGCTCCACGCCGGGTGCACATCCGACACTCTCACCCGTTCCAGCGGGACCGGCGTGATCGAGTCCGGAGTCTCAGTGGTCAGGGCGTAGAAGTCGGCGTCGCGGCCGATACGAGGCCTCACCAACAGAATGGGTGCTCCCACCATGTCCCGCGTCCGTCTCAGCACCTCGAACGTTGTGGTGGCTGGCATGAGACCGGCCGACAGAGATAGCCCGCGCCCTCCCACCCCGACGATCGCCGTACCAGATCTGACCTGTCCGGCCACTGCTGCTTTGATCGCCAACGCCTGAAACACATCGCGCACCGTCCACCGAAGAGGACTGCTCGCGAACTCCCGGTCCGCCCAAGCCAGCGCGTGTGCCAGCCAGCGCCCGTGCGGGCCGGCACTGGTGTGCCCCCGGTGTGAGTACTTAGGCCTGTGTGCGGGCTGGTTCGCTTTTACGGCGAGTGTCGCGGTGTAGTCCAGGGCACGACGAACATCGCGGGCGAGTTGGGCGTCAGCGCGGATGCCGTGCTTGGTGCGGTACGAGTCGCCCAGGCCGCTCCACGGCCGGCCGGGTTCAGCCTGGGCGCGGATATCGGCCAGGCCGTAGCCGCGCAGCACTGCGTTGAGGACCACCGACATGCGTGCTTCTGAGGGGCTGTCCCACCTGCCGTGGTCGCGGGCCAAGGCTGGGTCGCCGGCCGCGGCGAACTCGGCGACGTCGACCGGGATGGGCTTGCTCCAGCGGGCGGGCTCGGCCAGGCGCTCGTCCTCGCCGGCATGAGTTCTCGTGCTGCCCGGCGACGGGAGGCCAGCAGCATTGGCCGGCTGCGGTGGGCTGGGCAGGGTGCCCAGTAGTGCGTAGAGCTCGGGCAGCAGCGTGGGGGCGCTGCGCTCGGTGAGCGCAGCCACGGCGTCGGTAAGCGTGCCGTCCAGGATGCGGTGGCCACCGCCGGCGCACGGCGTGCCCGGCACACTGATGCAGCCTTCTTTGGGGTTCTGCATGGGTTTGGGGTCAAAGCTGGGCAGCCGGGCCTTGAGCTGGCGCATCAGCGGCTGGATTTCGTCGAAGCTGGCGGTGGTGTTGATGGCCAGCGGGACCAGGATGTGGCGGCCGCCGTTGGTGGATCGGTCCGTGACAACCCGTGCCCCGCAGGAGGTCAGCCAGCCCAGTGCGCGACTGAAGTCGGCGTCGACCTGAGCCTGGCCGTGGGACTTGCTGTCGAAGTCCAGCGCCAGCAGCGTGGTCCGGCGGTGGGTGTACAGGTACACCGCCGCCATCAACGTAGGCAGCGTGTCGGTGATGCGCCGCGTCTTGCAGTAGGCCTTGGTGTCCGGATCGAACACCTTCACCCGATCCCGACCCGGCTGACACAACCGCCGCGCCAGAGACCTCCACACCACCGCAGGCGCGACCGGGGACACGTCGAAAACAGTCACCGGCACCCCGTTGCCAACGACCTACCCGAACCATGCGGCACCGCCGACAAGTGCACCCAGCACGACAACACCGTCAGCCCACCCAGGCGAGGGGTCCACATCGGCATACGCGGTGCACACGCACCGACGCGCTCGACCCAGCCACGCCACCACTGCGCGGCCTGCGTCCGCGTCACAACAGCGGGTAGTAAAAGATCACGATTTTGGTCACGGTTTCGCGCGGCACCTGTACCTGTTAGAGACAGTGCGCTACCGTGAGACGAGTCCTGCAAGACATCGCCCCTTCGGGGTACCGGGTGCGGACCCAGACCTGAGTTCCAGCTCAGATCGAATCCCCAAAGACAAGGCCCCTACGGGGGCCTTCGTCATGTCAAGAGGTGATCCGCACCGCTATGGATTTTTCCATCTGCCCAGCCGCGTACACCAGGTCGCGGTGCTCACATCGCCAACGGCAACCCCTCTCGGTCGTCCAGCTCGCGCACGAGGTCCACCCGTCCCACATGCTGAGCTAGGACATCCGCCGCGTACTGCGACATCGACATGCCCCGCGCAGCCGCGCGGGCGCGAATCTCCTCATAGACGGGCAAGACCGGCCGGCACATGATCTGCGCCCGGTCCCCCTTATGCGGTTGAGCCATGCTCTCACCGTTCCGTACGTATCTGATAAACACCGGCAAGACACGCCGTATCCGCTCAGGTTTTTGCCGGCTACCTGCGAAAATGCCTCACCAGTAATCAGATGAGGCAACACGAATCAGCCAGTAAACGGTGCGGCGCTCTCGAAGCACCGCCAACACGAGCATGACTCATCAGTGAACAGATCACTCATAATGACTCACTTCGTAATCATGCTGTGTACCAGCGCAATTCAGCCGTGATTTTGTCGGTGGTCCGTCCTACGCTGCCCACATGGGAACACAAGAGCCTGGATACCCAAGTGCCGCGTGGCAACCCCCACCGCCACGACGCCGGTGGCTGACCCCTGCCATCATGGCCGGTACCGCTGCGGTTGCGCTGGGTATCGGTGTGGCGCTCGGCGTTGTCTTCAGCGATGGAGAAAGTAGCACTGTTGCCGACACGACCGGTGCAGCAGTGACGAGCAAATCGGCCGCTGACACCGTCAGCGCACCACCGTCAGCAGCAGAAGTGCATGCTCAAGATGTCGCCCTGTGCACCCGGTATGCGGTGGTGAACACAACGCAACCACGGACTGATCGCCGGGCCTTGGATATCCTCCCAGCCGCGACCGCTCTGGAGAATGCGCTGGCGGACAATCCCAATGCCAGCACCCCGGTTCGTGTCGCTATTACGGATGTTGTATCGGTTTACTACGCGCGGATCGCCACTTACGGCGAGGTTCGGACCCGTGGTCTCGCTGAGCCGCCCACACACGACCTTGCTAAAGAGCAGGCGGCCTATGACCAGGTCTGGGCTGTTTGCGGCCTGGACGAGAAATAGTTCCGAGGGGGTTCGATGGCGGCGGTCATTAACAATCCAGGGGACGTGCCTCGGCCATCAGGACGCGCGTCGTCACTGACGGTTCTGCCCTACTGGCCGTCGATCAGTGAGACTGACTTACAAGCCCTTGCCGAAGACAGGCGGGCTATGGTCGAGTCGGTGTCCGGGTACGCCGGGACGGTTCACAAAGAGATGACCAACGGCGCAAGCCTGCTGGAAGGCCAAGGAGGCGAAGCCCGCATCGCGTTGATGCGAAAGATGGTCGACCATGCCGACGGGGGATCGGATTACTTCAAATCCACTGCAACGGCGGCCGATTCATTCAAGGCGGTCGTGTCCGGGTTGAAGACCGACCTCAGTCGCGTCGCTGATGCCGCTGCAGAAGCGTGGGACACCGCGCAATCGAGCGGTGGCACGTCTGCGGCTGTGTCGGCCATGGCCCCGTTCGAGGCCGAAGCCGCCACCCTCTACAGCACTGCCCTCGGGGACATCGCCGCCACACCCGCGGTGCTCCCTATCCCGGAAGCACCCGTCGGCGAAAGCCCAAGCACCGCTGAGCCGGCCAGCCACGAGTCGGCCAACAACGATGAAAAACAACTTGCGGATGGCACGACAGAGGAACCAGATGGCCTCGCCGCTGGCGACAATGCGGATGAAAAACCCCTCGCGGAAGAACTGACGAACGACGACGCAGCAGCTACCAACGGGCAATCGACACAGGACCAGAAGCAGGTCGCATTACCCATTTCGTCGGTAGGTCACGGGACGGGGATGCCGGCGACTGGGTTGCCGATGGGCGGTAGTTCTGGTGGTGGGATGCCATCGCCGTCCGGTGGGATGCCATCGCCGGGTTCGGCGATGGGTGGTTTGCGTCCGCCGCAGATGCCGAGCAATCCGTTTGGTAGTGGCGGGAAGTCGTTGTCGGATGCGTTCACGTCGCCAGCGTCGGCAGCGGATTCGTTGGGTAGTGGTGGTTCGTTGACCAGTGCGGCGTCAAGTTTCAACTCGGGCTTGGCGTCCGGTATGGGTTCCTCGGGGGCGGTGTCTTCTTCTCCTGCGTTGGAGAAGTTTGTTGCTCAGCATCCGGGGGCGACGCCTGGGGTGACTCAGCCTGCGGGCCCGGTGCAGCCGCCCGTTGTGGCCTCCGGTGGCACGGCGAGTCCGGCGGCTGGCCCGATGGTCGGCGGGGGTGGAGGGATGCCGATGATGGCTCATCCTCCTGCGGCCGGTGGTGCTGGTGGTGGTCCGTTGGCGCCGTTCGTGCCTCCGGGTGGCGGGGCTGCGGCGACCCCGGCTGGGCCGACGGCTCCTGCTTCGGCGGCGAGCGCACCGGCCGCCGCGGGTGCGCCGTCTCAGCAGGGCGGTGCGGCTCCGGTGATGGCGGGTACCTCGGGTGCGGCGACGGCGGCGAGCTTGCCTGAGCCTGAGGTGAGCGCGGATCTGATGTTGGCGCGGCAGGTGCTCGACGGGTTGGTTCGTGGCACGGATGCGAGCTGGAACACCATCGACTCAGGGTTTGTGAATTGGGCCGTGTCCGTGGTGCGTACACAGTTTGGGCCGCAGCTTGTGATCGCCTCTAGCGCGGGCGGCGGGGTGTATGTGCCTGCGTCGGTGTACATTCCGACGACAGCGCGGATCGCACCCCGTGATCCGGCGTTGCCGATGAGGTGGGCGGATAAGTACATGGGGTGGCGTCGGCCGGCTGATGTGCTGGCCGGTCATGCGGATGCGTTGGCCGACAGGGCTTCTGGAGTGGTGCGCAGTGCGTTGGTGACTACGGCGGAGGGACCGCGCCCTGCGGGATGGCAGGACTTTGAGACGGCGACGTTGCGGTCGATCCTACATTCCCCCGGTTCGGTGCCGGTGCTCGACGGCGCGCACCAACACCGCTTAGCGGCTATTGATCTTGATCTGGCGCAACAGATTTCAACGGTGGGCAGTGGAGCGTCTGAGGTTCCCGTGGCTGCGGTAATCACCCGCGCGGTCGTGGAGGCGGCGACGCAAACTCCAGCCGCCATGATCAAGGGCAGTCCGGTATCCAGTGCGGACGGGCCAATTCAGGTTGCCGAGGTGGCCGACCTGGCATTTCTCAATGAGCTGGCCCAGGGGACGCCCATCGACTGGGCGGCTTACAACAACGAGGTGGCCCAGCGCCACGACGGAAACGCGACGATTCCGCACCTGAATGGGCCGTTGGATCTGGACGATTCAAAGGACTCGCGGGATGCGCGGCTGTTGTATATAGCGTTCTACAGGACCGCGCTCATTGCTGAGTTGATTCGGTATTGGCAGCGGCCGGCGTCACCGTCCTTGGCCGATATCGTGTACTGCGCGGTGGTGTCCGGGTTCGGCCAGGTGGTGGCGTCGACCCTATCGACTCTGGAGCGTCAATGTCGATGATTTCGCCTGGCGACGCGTTCGACGCGGACAGATTAAAGGCCCTTGGCGGCACGGTGCCTTCTGCAAAGTCCACCTCAGTGGGCAAGGTCGGCAAGTTCGGCGCGCGGAGCTGGCTGGAGGCCCAGGACACTGGAATGTCTTTGATTCCTGGTATGGGTCGTACTCCGAGCTGGACTGACACAACGACGGCTGCATTCGCCCGGATTGTGGCCGATGCGCGCTCTGGAGAGCTGGAGCCGGATTGGCGGGAAATCCGTGCCGGCGCAGCCAGCAGTAGGTTGCACCACGCACGTGCCCGCGAGGGCAGCGGCGCTGGTGGCGGAACTCCGATGAGTCCGTGGGCTTATCCGTTTACATGCCAGGCGGAGACAGAAATTCTTGCGCTACGCGAGGTAGTGGAGGGCGGGCCGTGGGATTGGGAGCCAGGCGCATCCGGAGGTCCGGATCAAGCACTACGCGCCTGGTGGATATCCTGTTCCGAAATCATCGATTTCGAGGAATCCTCGAAGTTGCACGAAGAACAACAGCGTAGAGGGATCGGCCAACGACATCTTGCTTGCACCGTGCTGGGCATCGAATCAGAGGCCAAGATTCGGGAACGTGCCCTGATTCGGCGGGACCTGCTCACCGAGAGTGTGGAGGCGGCTCTTGCCGCTTTGAGCGTTCGTTCACCAGAGTTGCTCGATGTTTTCGGCGAAAGGTGGATGCGCTACGCGGGCCGAGAAGACCTACGCCAGACCGACTGGGTTGAGAAAGCGATCGCCCGTACACGCCGCTGGGCTGATGCCGATCATCAGCAGCGAGCCGCGCACCTCGCGCGTCTCAACGACTCGGCATACCGTGCGGAGATGCAGCGCATACCGGATTACTGGATGAACCACGGCCAGAAAGGACAATGATCATGGCCGCAGTACCACCTTCGGGAGGCTCCGGGGACCGTATTAAGGTCGATCCGATCGCCCTGCCCGCATCAGGTGCGACCACCGGCGCCGAGGCTGCGGCGGTCGCCGCAGGCGGTGCGGCCGGGGCTGCCCAGGGTGTCGGCGGCTTGGCAGGCGCGGCTGCACAGCCTGACGGGGTTTCGCTTGCCATCAATGCCATCACCAGCACGTGGCCTGCCCAGGATGGCACGTTTCTGGCTGACCTGAGTCGAGCGGGCAGCACCGTTGCCAGCGGGGACGTGGGAAGCGCTGCGCAGCTGGAGGCCCAGGACACCGAGAATGCGGCCGGCATCGCGGCCGTCGCGCCGGGTGCGGCGACTGCCAGCGTGTAGGTCCGCCCGCCCCTGGGCTTTTGCTTGAATAGCACCGACTCCGACCGGGAAGGGAACTCTTCGTGGATGCGCTTACCATTGCCGATCTTGCGGGGGTGGTGTACTCCGCGGGCAAGGTGTTCGACGGTCTATCTGTCAGCCGACGCGACACCGAGAATTTCCTGCGGTCCGGCAGCCTTGAAGGTGTCGCATCGCGTGCCGACCTCGCGCTTCTCGAAGATCTACGCGACGCAGCACAGTTCGTCATCGACCACGCCGTCGGCGGTTCGCTCGACGCCGGTTTCGTGCGGGCCGTCAACGCCACTCTCACCCGCAGCGGTGCACTGCATCCAGGCCAACTGCGCACCCAGGAACAAGCCATCGGAGTAAGCACGGCCTACGGTCGCCACACCCCAGCCGCCCTGACCGAGGACGCACTGCAGACCTTGCTCGACAGTGCGACCCGCAGCACACTGGTCCAGGAGAACGCGCTCGATCTGTTCGTGGATCTGGCCACGGCCCAGCCGTTCGAGGATGGCAACAAGCGCACCGCCGTGTTCGTGGCCAACAGCCTGCTCGTCGGTTCCGGTGCCGGTGTCCTGCTCACCATCCCCGTCGATGACAACGACCCCAGTGTGGCCAGGACATTCAATGACCTACTGGCGAGGGCCTACGTCTACGGCGAGCACGATGGGGTGAAGACGCTGCTACGCAGTCGACTTCGTGAGACCCGGTTGGATGCGGTGCGCCAGGCGTTGATCGCCGGTGAACGCAGCGGCGAGGCCACACCGTTCGATTTCGACGACTTTGGCTCTGGATATGGAATTATTGAGGTGTGGCAGGGACGGTCTGGAACCGATCGGAATTGATAGAACAGGCCCTGCGACACGCGCATCTTCGGATCGCCCTCCAGAACTACACCGCGCAAACGGTCCCGACTCTCGGCATTGACGGCTACGCGCAGAGGATCTACCAAGCGAATCAGGCTGCGATCGGCCTCGACGACATGGGTCCGTAAAGGTGGAATACCCTGGGAATGCAGCGACAGCATGCGATCGAGTTCTTCTTCCTCGGGGAGGCCACCTCGCTGTGGGGGTTCCACTGGCTGATCGAGTGGTCAACCTCGTCGTTCTACGTGAAATGTCTGCACCCTGTGCTGCAGGCGGCGAAGGTTAGCCTTCACGGCCCAGACCCGAAACACCCTGGAAAGCAGCATCTTCGGTTCTACTTGGACACTCCCACCATTGTCCAGAAAGCCGAGAAAGCGGGCGGCCGCTGGTCGAGTCGATCCGAACAAGCTGCCGTACTTTTTCTCCGGTCGACAGGTCAGTGATCAGGTTATCTGTAACAGTAATAGCTGTGTGTAAGACAGTTACCGAGGTGCGTTTGAATGCGCGGGATCTACGAGAAACACAG
>NZ_STGE01000017.1 GCF_005222675.1 Mycolicibacterium sp. CR10
GCACTGATCGACACAACCCAACCCCTTCGCGCTCACTCGAACTGACTCACAACGAGCGTGGCAAAGAGGGTGGAATGCAATTCCGGCGGGAGGTTACGAGGCGGCAGCGGAGCGGCGGAGCCGGGTGACACCCAAGACCGCGAGCACGCCGGCGGCCGTCGCGAACAGCAGCGACAGCGTCAGCATCGGCGCGTAGTAGACCGTCGACGTCGTGGACGGCTCACCCTCGAGAACGGGCGCGACGACGACCTGCGAGCTCGCCGCCAGCCAGCTCAGCACGCACCCCACCGCGGCACCGGCGGCCAGCACCAGCTCGGCGAGCGCGCCCCGGCTCGTCACGAGGCCGGCTCCGGCGGGATCCGCTCCTCGACCAGGTTGGTCAGCGCGGCGCGCAACTGGTGATGCTTGCGGGCCCATGCCTGCGCGGTGCGGTCGTTGGACAACCGCACGCCGATCCCGGTACGGCCCCGCGGAACACCGGTGAGTTCACCCAGAGCCCGCGCGTACTGCCATTTCGGGGTCTCCTTGCCGGTGGCCTCCGGATAGATCCGCACGATCTCGTCGGTCAGCGTGGTCTCGGTGCCCTGACGCAGATGGTGGGTGGTCAACTCGACCGAGGTGTGGATCCTGGCGGCCTTGACCTGAACCGACAGGAACCCCGAGACGAGCACGAAGAACAGCGTCGGCACGAACCACTGGATTCCATAACCGGCGGACAGCTGGATCATCGCCATCGCAATCCCCGCCGCGGGGCCGGCCAGGACCCACCACCAGCTGGCGCCCGGCTCAGAGAACAGCACCTCAGACGAGGCCATCGAGGCCGGTCCGGTTTCGGTCACACCCGGCCCTCCGACTCGTACCAGGTGCGCGCCGCCGGCCTGACGATCAGGACCGCCCCGACAAGGATCGGCACCAGCGACAGCAGGACCAGCGGCTGCACCACACCCAAACCGACCGCCAGCAGCCCCTCGACGACGACGATCGCGAATGCGAGCGCCACCGCCGCGAGACGGAACCGGGTATCACCGCGCCGGGCCCGGCCCGCGAGGAAGGCCAGCGCCGCAGCCGCCGCGACCGAAATCATGCCGCTCACCCGGTAGATCGTCAGATAGCTGCGGACCTGCTCATCGCTGACAGTCGCGGCGATCGCTGCGCGCGCGCTGTCGTAGGTGGCGCTGAATGCCATCAGCCCGCCGACGATCATGATCACCGCGCCGGCGATGAAGCACCAGAACGCGATGTCGACCAGACGCGGCCGATCCGTCGGCACGGGAAGTGGGGCGGTCATGGTCGGGCCAGCCTAACGAACGGCCCGCGTCGCTCCGCTCCAGCCCGCGCAACTCGATCCGCGAAATCCTCGAAGTCGCGACGCTAGGCCCGCCGGAACTCAGCGCGTGAAGAATTCGTGCGCATCCTTGCGGTGCAACAGGAACACCCCGCCCGCGATGAGCACGGAACCGAAGATCACGGCGGCGGCATAGGCCGTCGCCGCGGCGGCGGGACGTTCGACGGTGAACAGACCGGTCGCGGAGAACACCACCGCCGCGACCGCGCCACCGGTCAGCAGCGTGCGCACCCACCGATACCCCTGCCTCATCAGCACGAGGAACGTCGCGACCACCCCGGCGACGATCACCAGCAGCACGATCGACATCGCGAGAATGGGGCCGGAGGGGCGTGCGGCGTTCGTGAACAGGTCGACGAGATAGCCGATCACCATCAACGGCAGAGCGACGACCCACAACCAGAAGCCGGTGTCGACATCAGCAGGCCGGGCGGGCGATGACCCCGGTGGTGTCGGCTTGTGAGGTTCCGTCACGACAGCCAACGGGCAGCGTCCACGGCCCAATAGGTCAGCACGATGTCGGCGCCGGCACGCCGGATGCCGGTCAGCGTCTCCAGCGCCACCGTGCGCAGATCGATCCAGCCGTTCGCCGCCGCAGCACTGATCATCGAGTACTCGCCGGAAACCTGGTATGCGGCAACCGGAACCGGGGAGATGTCGGCGGCGGCCCGCACCACGTCGAGATAGGCCATGGCGGGCTTCACCATCACGATGTCAGCGCCCTCGGCGATATCGAGCTCGATCTCGTGCACCGCCTCGCGCGCATTGCCGGGATCCTGCTGGTACGTGCGGCGATCGCCGTCCAGGCTCGAGGCCACCGCCTCGCGGAACGGGCCGTAGAAGCCCGACGCGAACTTCGCGGCGTACGCCAGGATGGCGGTGTCGGCGAAACCGGCGGCATCCAGACCGTCCCGGATCGCGGCGACCTGCCCGTCCATCATGCCGCTGGGCCCGACCACGTGCGCGCCCCAATTAGCCTGCGCCACAGCGAGTTCGACATAGCGAGCATTGGTGGCGTCATTGTCCACCCTGCCCGTCCGGTCCACGATGCCGCAATGTCCGTGATCGGTGAACTCATCGAGGCAGGTGTCGGCCATCAGCACGGTGTCATCGCCGAGGTCGGTGGCGAGATCCCGCAACGCCACGTTGAGAATGCCCTCGGGGGCGACGCCCGCGGAGCCGGTGGCATCCTTGTCCCCCTCCTTGGGCACCCCGAACAACATCAGCCCACCCACACCGGCCTGCACCGCTTCGGCGGCCGCCTTGCGCAGCGATTCGCGGGTGTGCTGCACGACACCGGGCATCGACCCGATCGGTCGCGGCTCGTCGATGCCGTCGGCGACGAACATCGGCAGGACCAGATGCCTTGGCTCCAAGGAGGTCTGAGCCACCAGCCGGCGCATCGCCGGGGTGGTCCGCAGGCGGCGGGGTCGGTGCCGCGGAAAGGTCATGGGCGAAGTTCCGTCACGTCGACAGTACGGTTGTTGCACGCATCGCCCGAGTAAGGCCGTAAACAACCGTACTTTCGGCGAACATTCACGGGATACCGACCTCGACTACCGGCGACGGCTCTTCTTCCGCGGCGGAGGCAAGGCCCCCTCGGCACGCAGCCGGGCGGCGTGCTCGGCCAATGCCTCCACCAGCGGACCCACTGCAGCCACTTCCGGCTGCACGTCGACGCGAAGGCCGAATTCCGCTGCGGTTTCCGCGGTCTTGGGCCCGATGCAGGCGACGATCGTGCGCGCATGCGGCTTCCCGGCGATACCGACGAGGTTGCGCACCGTCGAGCTCGACGTGAAGCACACCGCGTCGAAGCCACCGGTCTTGATCATCTCGCGGGTGTGCGCCGGGGGCGGAGCCGCGCGGACCGTGCGGTAGGCGGTGACATCCTCGATCTCCCAACCGCGCTCACGCAGACCCTCGGCGAGCGTCTCGGTGGCGATGTCGGCGCGCGGTAGCAGCACCCGATTCACCGGGTCGAAAACGTCGTCATACGGCGGGAATTCGTCGAGCAGGCCGAGCGAGCTCTGTTCGCCGGTGGGCACCAGCTCGGGGTTGATCCCGAAGGCGCGCACCCGGTCGGCGGTCGCCTGACCGACGCAGGCGATCTTGACACCGGAGAACGCGCGGGCATCGAGACCGAACTCGTTGAACTTCTCCCACACGGCACGCACCGCGTTGGTGGAGGTGAACACCACCCACTGGAAGCGCCCATCCACCAGACCCTTGACGGCCCTTTCCATCTGGGCGGGGCTGCGGGGGGGTTCGACCGCGATCGTCGGCACCTCGATGGGCAGCGCGCCGTGACCGACGAGACGATCGCTCATCTCGCCCGCCTGGTCCTTGGTGCGCGGCACCAGCACGGTCCACCCGTAGAGGGCGCGGCTCTCCCACCAGTTCAGCTTCGCGCGGTTGGCGACGGTGCGGCCGATGGTCACCACCAGCGGTCCGGCCAACGGGCCTGCCGGATCGGTTCCCGCCAGGGTGGCCTTGTCGAGCAGGCCGGCCAGTGTGGTCTCGACCGACCGCTGCTGGCAGGTGGTGCCGTGGGCCGTCACCACTGTCGGCGTGTTGTCGGACAGGCCGTACTCGATGAGTGTGCGTGCGGCGTCGGGCAAATGCGATGCCGTCGCATGCAGAATCAGCGGGCCCGGGGCCGCGGCCAGCGCGGCCCAGTCGACGTCTCCGCGCACGTCGGCCACGGTGTGCGCCGAGCCCAGCGGCAGTCCCGCGTAGGTCGGCACGGCCGTGGTGTCCGGCAGCCCGGGCACGATCTCGAAGCTCAGCTGGGTGCGGGCCAACGCGTTCACCTCGGTGATCACCGCGTCGATCGACAACGGGTCACCGGCGACCAGTCGCACGACGTCCACACCGGTGCGGGCCTCGGTGGCCAGCGTCTTGGCGACCTCGGCAGGATCGCCCAGGGCGGGTCGCACATCGGGGCCTCCGGGGATCACCGCGACCGCGTCCGGCACGTCCGCCGCCTTGGCGTCGTCGGCCTGACCGGCGTCGTCGGTGGTGGCCCTGGCTGCCTGATCCGTCACCTCGGGCAGCGGTCCCGACGGCGGCGGCAGCTCGCACCCCACGAGGGCGAGCACCGCATCCGGGACGTCCGGATCGGTGAATACCAGGGCGGCGTTGGCCAACACAGTGCGGGCACGCGTCGTCAGCAGACCCGGATCCCCGGGCCCCGAGCCGACGAACGTGATGTGGCCGGGCTTGTTCTTGCGCCCTCGCAAGCTCATACGTCTCTCCCGCGTTCGTCCAACAGATCGCGTGCCCCCAGCTCGAACAACTCCGCGGCCACCGAGAGCCCAAGCTCTCGTGCCCGACCGGGTGCCCCGATACCGGACGCACGGATCACATCGGATCCGTCTAGCGTCGCCACGCAGCCGCGCAGCGACAGCTCTTCGAAGACGCGACCGTCCTCATCGATCGACTCGACCACCTCAGCGATCGCGCCCACCGGTGCGGAGCAACCCGCCTCCAGTTCGGCCAGCAGGGTTCGCTCTGCGGTGACTGACGCGCGGGTGTCGGCGTCATCCATCTCCGCCAACAGTTCCGCAAGGTCCGTGTCACCGGCACGGCACTCGACTGCCAACGCACCCTGAGCTGGTGCCGGCAACATCTGTACCGGTTCCAGCGTCTCGGTGACAGCGTCGAGGCGACCGATGCGGGCCAATCCCGCCCGGGCCACGACGACGGCGTCGAGATCACCGCTGCTTACCCTGTTCAACCTGGTATCAAGGTTGCCTCGTAGGGGGCGGATTTCCAAACCGAGACCCAGTGCTCTAAGCTGCGCCGCCCGCCGGGGGGACGACGTTCCGATCACCGAACCTGTCGGCAACTCTCCGAGCACCAGGCCGTCGCGCGCCACGAGTGCGTCACGGGCGTCCGCGCGCACCGGTATCGCCGCGATGACGAACCTGGCGTCGGCGGCGGTGGGCAAATCTTTGTAGGAGTGCACGGCCATGTCGACCGTGCCGTCGGCAATGGCCTCGCGCAGCGCAGCGGTGAACACTCCGACACCGATGTCGGCGATCGGCGCCTCCGAGCGATCGCCTGCGGTCGATACGATCACCAACTCGGCGGGATGCCCGCGGTCGATCAGGGCGTCTCTGACGGCGCCGGCCTGGGTTGTCGCCAGCAGGCTACCCCGGGTCCCTATTCGGATCACTTAGTCGCTTTCATCGAGCTTGGGGTAGCTCCCGCTTATGGGGAGAGCACTACTCAGTCTTGTCGAGATCGGTTGTCGCCATACCGAATTCGTTACCGGTGACCAATGGCAACTCACTCGCGGCCACGGCGTCGACCGCCTGCTGGTCGAGTTCGAAGAGCTCGCGCAGGGCTTCGGCGTAGCTGTCACCGCCGGGGGCGCTCGCCAGCTGCTTCACCCGCACCGTCGGCGCGTGCAGCAGCTTGTCGACGACGCGGCGCACGGTTTTGGCGACCTCGTCACGGTGGGCTGAGTCCAAGGTCGGCAGTCGGTTGTCCAGCCTCAGCAACTCGGCCTCGACGACGTCGGCGGCCCGCTGGCGCAGCGCGGTGACGGTCGGTGTGACCTCGGCCATCCGCTGCCCGGTCAGATAGTTGGCCACCTCGGCGGCGACGATGGTGCGGGCGGCGTCGGCGTCGGAAGCGGCCGCGCGTGCGGCCGGCTCGCGCTGAATGCGATCCATGTCGACCAGGAAGACGCCCGGCAGACCGGCCACCGTCGGGTCGACGTCGCGGGGCATGCCGAGATCGCAGACCACCAGTTGCTTGCGCGCCTGCCCGTGAGCCAGGCCGCGGTGCACATCGGCGAGGGACACGACGGGCCGGACAGCCCCGGTACAGGTGACGACGACGTCGGCGTCGGTGAGCAACGGCGGCAGATGGTCGAACGGGAAAGCGTGGGCATCGACGCCCTGTTCGCGCAGGTTCTGCACCAGCCGCTCGGCATGCGGAAGCGTGCGGTTCACCACGTGGATGCGGCCCACACCCGCACGGACCAGATGCGCGGCCGCCAGGGCACCCATCGAACCGGCGCCGACCACGACGGCTGCGCGGCCGGCCAGCGAGCCCAGCCTGGATTCGGCCATGTCGAGGGCCACCGACACCACGGATGCTCCCGCAGCGTCGATTCCCGTCTCGGCGTGCACGCGCTTACCGACGGCCAGGGCGCGCTGCGACAGTTCATGCAGCGTGCGACCGACGGTGTGGTTGGCCTCGGCGGAGGCATAGGCGCGGCGGACCTGGCCGAGAACCTGCTGCTCGCCGATGACCGCGGAGTCCAGGCCGCCGGCGACGGCGAACAGATGCTCGACCGCGGCCTCGGCGTAGCGGACGTAGGCGTACTTCGTCAGATCCTGCAGCGACATGCCGCAGTGCTCAGACAACACCGAGCCGATGACGGAGAGACCACCGTGGAAGGCGTCGACGACGGCGTAGACCTCGACGCGGTTGCAGGTGGACAGGACCATGGCCTCGGTCACCAATGAGGAGCGCAGCACCTCGTCGACGATCTTGGCCTGATCGGACTCGTCCGTGCTCAATTGCTCCAGCACGGACACCGGCGCGCTGCGGTGCGAAACGCCGAAAAGCAATACGCTCATGGCTCCCTCACCACGCCTACCACGCGTTCAAAGGTAGTCGGTTACCAGCTGGGCTACCAAATTTGCCCAACTCTGCGCCGAACTGGCATTCCAGCAGGCCCGCTCTCGAACTTCTCCTGCCGGAATGCCATTTCGGCGGTAGGAGGCGGGAACGCCGGTCAGTGGGTGAGGTCGGTCCGCAGCCTGGGTTCGTCGACCTCCCAGTAGCTGTGCTCGGTGCCATCCAACAACACCACCGGCAGCCGGTCTCCGAATTCGGCACGCAAGGCCGGCTCACCGGCCGCCGCCGCGACGTCCACGTCGGTGAGGGTCAGCTCGAATCCCAGTTCGTCCGCCAGCTCGGCCAGCCGCGTCGCCGCGGCCAGACACATCGGGCACCCTTCGCGCGTCAGCAACTGCACCTGTCGGTCCACCCCGCCAGTATCGCCATCAGGTGACCTAATCTTGTACCCGTGTCCGGTACCGGAGAAGGCGTGCTCGGCGAGGACGACGGCGACAACCCGGCACAGCAACTCGCCGGCGAGGTCAGTGCCGAGGTCGCCTCCGAGCGGCTGCTCCGCCCTGACGAGACCTCGACCCCTCCCGCGCCGCCCCCCGACCTGACTGCCGCGGCATTCTTCGATGTCGACAACACGCTGGTGCACGGCTCCTCGCTGGTGCACTTCGCCCGCGGGCTGGCTGCCCGTGAGTACTTCACCTACAAGGATCTGGCGCGGTTTGCGTTGGCGCAGGCCAAGTTCCAACTCACCGGACGGGAGAGCAGCGAGGACGTCGCCGCGGGCAGACGCAAGGCGCTGTCCTTCATCGAGGGCAGATCCACGGCCGAACTGGTCGCGCTCGGCGAGGACATCTACGACGAGATCATCGCCGACAAGCTGTGGCCCGGGACCCGGACGCTGGCGCAGATGCACCTCGACGCGGGCCAGCAGGTGTGGCTGGTGACTGCGACGCCGTACGAACTGGCGGCGACGATCGCGCGACGCCTCGGGCTGACCGGCGCGCTGGGCACCGTCGCCGAATCCGTCGACGGTGTGTTCACCGGCAGGCTGGTCGGCGACATCCTGCACGGCACCGGCAAGGCGCACGCGGTCCGGTCGCTCGCCATCCGCGAGGGCCTGAACCTGCGCCGCTGCACCGCGTATTCGGACAGCTTCAACGACGTTCCGATGCTGTCGCTGGTGGGCACCGCGGTGGCCATCAATCCGGACGCCGACCTGCGCGACCTCGCCCGGCAACGAGGCTGGGAGATTCGCGACTTCCGCACCGCCCGTAAGGCGGCGAGGATCGGGGTCCCGTCGGCCCTCGCGCTCGGCGCCGCCGGGGGGGCGCTCGCCGCGGCGGTATCCCGCCGCGACAAGGGTTAGTCGCCGGCCCGGCCTCCGCTGATAGGCTCGCGCCGCTACTCGAACGGGAGAGCGCCCACATGAGCCACAGCGAGGGAGCGGATCGCGCATGGGAATCGCTGAGAACATCATCGGAACCCACTTCCGGTATCCCGACTATTTCGAGGTCGACCGCGAGAAGATCCGCGAGTTCGCCCGCGCGGTGAAGGATGAACACCCGGCGCACTTCAACGAAGAGGCGGCCGCGGAGTGCGGGCAGGATGCCCTCATCGCCTCGGTGACGTTTCTCGCGGTCGCGGGTCGGCGCGTGCAGGCGGAGATCTTCAACCAGTTCGATCTGCCGTTCAACATGGAGCGCATCCTGCACCGCGATCAGAAACTGGTGTTTCACCGGCCCATCCTGGCCGGCGACAAGCTGTGGTTCGACTCCTACCTGGACTCGGTGACCGAATCGCACGGCGCCGTGCTCACCGAGATACGCGGCGAGGTGACCGACGATGACGGTAACCCGGTGATCACCAGCATCGTCACCGTGATGGGCGAGGCCGCCGACGCCGAGAACCCCGAAGAGGTCACCGCACAGATCGCTGCCGCCCGCGACGAGGCCCTCAAGAAAATGCTTGCTGGGCAAACTGCCAAGAAGGCCTAAGCGGGCTCAGCCCAGGAACATGTTCCGGCGGTTGGCCAGCAGCTGATACAGCGTCTGCTGGATGGTCTCGCGCACCTGGTCGGTCAGCTCGAACGTGACCATCGGGTCGTCGGCCGCGGACTCGTCGTAGTCGCTGGTGTCGATCGGCTCGCCGAACTGGATGTACCACTTCGACGGCAGCGGCACCAGGCCCAACGGTCCTGCCAGCGGGAACAGTGGCGTGACCGGGAAGTACGGCAGGCCGAGCAGCCGCGCCAACAACTTCACGTCGGCGATCATCGGGTAGATCTCCTCGGAACCGACGATGGAGCACGGCACGATCGGCGCCTTGGTCCGCAGCGCCGCCGAGACGAACCCGCCGCGACCGAAGCGCTGCAGCTTGTAGCGGTCCTTGAAGTGCTTGCCCAGGCCCTTGTACCCCTCGGGGAAGACCGCGGTCAGCTCACCGGCGGCCAGCAGGCGGTGCGCGTCGTTCGTACACGCCATCGTGTGGCCGGCCTTGCGGGCGGCTTGGCCGACGCCCGGCATGTCGAACACCAGGTCGGCGGCCAGGAGTCGCAGGTCGCGGTGGGCGGGATGATTGTCCCGGACGGCGACCGACGTCATCAGCCCGTCGAACGGAAGGACGCCGGCGTGGTTGGCCACCACCAGCGCGGGCCCGGACTCCGGCAGGTTCTCGATGCCGCTCACCTCGACCCGGAACCAGGAGTTGAAGAACACTCTCAGCAAAGGCAGGAAGATTGCGTCGTTGAGGTGGGGATCGAAGCCGAACTCGTCGACGGTGTAGTCGCCCATCATCCGCTTACTGATGAAGTCGGCGACGGAGGCGATGCGTTTGGCGAGTTCGGTCGGCGTCGCATCCTCGGCGGGCATCCCCGCCGCGGCGCCGCGGTGCTGATCGATCTCACGCACCACAGCCGCGATCTGCTCGGCCGACGCGTGGTTGTCCGGGTCGGCGAGAAGGGACGGATGTCGGCGCGAACCATCGACGCGCTGCGCAGCCGCGCGACGCGCAGCCGAGCTGCGTCCCGAATTCGAATGCAGCGGAATGACTTTCGCTTTGGGCTCGCCCGCCACAGTTAGATCCTCTCCCCCACCCCGTTCTCAGTAGTGAAGTCTAGCGCCCCCAGCGCTGCGCCGCCGCCACCGCGCGCTCCTCGACGGAGTGAATCCACCGTGGATCGATGATGGGTGTCAAGCCACGCCCGCGCACGTAGTCGTCGAAGGCCTCGGCGGTCGTCCATTTCGTCGAGTAGCCGAGGTCGCTGCGCATCCTCGTGGTGTCCATGACCCGGCCGTAGCTCAGGTAGTCGAGCTGCTCGCGATCCAGCTCCGAGTTGCGTGTCGCACGCCACAGCGAATCCACGGCCACCAACGCGGATCGGGGGACCGGGAGCGCCAGCCGCCCGGACCTGCGGATGGCCTGGCTCATCATGATGATTCCCGACGCCCCCACGTTGAACGTGCCGGCCTTGCCCGCCACCGTCGCCCGCTCGAGCACACCCAGCGCATCCTGCTCGTGGAGCAGCTGCAGCCGTGAGTCGTGGCCGATGACCGTCGGGACGACGGGTCCGGCGAGATAGCGGGACAGGGCCGTGTCCATCGCCGGGCCGATCATGTTGGCCAGCCGCAGGATGGTCACCGCGATGTCGGACCTGCGCCGTCCCAGGCCGCGTGCGTAGCCCTCGATGTCGATGCTGTCGCGGGCGAATCCTTCGCCCGGCGGCCTGCGGCGGCTGCTGCTCTCGGCGAACAGCACCGGGTCCCGTGCGCTGGAGCCGTACACCTCCGACGTCGACTTGAGGATGACCCGGCGGACCGTCGGCGCCTTCTGACAGGCCGCGAACAGCTGAATGGCGCCCATTACGTTCAGTTCTTTGAGCGTCGCCCTGCCCCCCGCGCGCGGCGAGTAGGACGCGGCGGCCGCGTGCACCACGGTGTCGACGTCGCCGTTGCGGATGACCTTGGCGATGAACGGGTTTCGAATGTCGGCGCGAACGAATTCGGCACGGCCCATCCTGCGCAGCAGATCCTTGCTCGGCGCGATCGCATCCACCGCGATCACGTGATTGATCAGCGGGTTCTGGGCCAGGCGCGCGGTCAGATAGCCGCCCAGGAACCGGCATGCGCCCGTCACCAGCACGACCTTCGGATAATTCAGTGCGCCGTGGGCATCTCCATCGGAGTTTCCCCCGGTACGGCCCGCAGAGTCCATCGCGACAGCCTAGCGACCGGGCGGCAGACCTACTTGCCGAGTTTTCTGCGCTGGACCCGAGTGCGACGAAGCAGTTTGCGGTGCTTCTTCTTCGACATGCGCTTGCGCCGCTTCTTGATGACAGAACCCATGAAATCCGCTACCTGAATCTTTCTACGATCGGTAAAGGCCCTGTGCAGGGCCTCGTCAGTCTCGACGGGTCACCTTACCCGCGCGTCGAGATAAGTGAAAAATGCGCCCGCACGAGACGACCTGTCGGGGCCACCCCAACCCGCCGAACCGGACTTGCACAGGGACAGCGGGAGAGCCGCCGAGCAATGCTCGGACCTCGGCGTGCTCCGGACCGGCGGGGCGAAATCAGCCCGCGTCGAAGTACGAGCTCTCGAGCATGTCGTGGACAGCCTTGGCATGCACGCGGAACGAGCGACCAACGCGCACCGCAGGCAACTCCCCGTTGTGCACCAGGCGGTACACGGTCATCTTGCTGACCCGCATCAAGCTCGCCACTTCGGCGACAGTGAGAAATTGCGCTCGAGGCGGTTGACCTTCGGCCTGGCCGGCGTCGCGCGCCGCCTTACCGTTGGCCGCATCCCGCCCTGACGGCCCGTTCATAGACGTCATCGCAACCCAATCCATCAGGCGCGGGCAGTTCCAGCGGCTTCCCCACCGCTGGCACCGACCCGTGCTTACCACTGGGAGAATAGCGTGGCAGGTGGGGTTACTGCGACGGGTGTGGGCTAATCAGTTCGAAATTGGTGAACTACTCAGATGTAATTCCGAGCTGCTCAGAGCGCTTTTTCGCGGCTTCCACGGCGTTGGCGACGGCTGCCCGCAAACCGCCTCGTTCGAGTTCGCGCAGACCAGCGGCCGTGGTACCGCCCGGCGAGGTAACAGTGGCCCGCAGTTGCGCGGCGGAAGTATCGACGGTGAGTCCCATCGCCGTGTCACCGTTCGGTGCGGCTTGGTCGAGGCGCTCAAGGAGCATCGCGGCCGAACCCGCCATGGTTTGCACAACCAGATCGGTCGCCACGGACCGCGTCAGGCCCGCGTCCACACCCGCGTCGACGAGCGCCTCGACCAACAGGAAGAAGTACGCGGGCCCCGAGCCGGACACCGCGGTGACGGCATCGAGTTGGGACTCCGCCACGGTGAGGACTCCGCCGACCGCGTCGAACAGCGACGAGACCTCCTTGAGGTGGGCGGCGGTGGCGAAGCGGCCCGGCGCAAGCGCGCTGACGCCGCCGCCGACCAGCATCGGCGCATTCGGCATGACCCGCACCACCGGCGAACCCGCGGGCAGCTTGTTCTCGTAGTAGGCCGTGGTGACACCCGCGGCGACCGTCACGAAAACCTGTTCGGCCGCATTGCTTTCCGCCTTGACGGCGGTGTCGGCGATGTCACCGATGACGTGCTGCACGTCGGCGGGCTTGACCGCGACGACGACGTAGGTGGCGGAGTCCACCGCATCCCGGACCGTGGTCACCAGCACCGAATACTTTTCCGCCAGGTACTTCGCGCGACGGGAATCCCGCTCGGCGACGACGAGGTCCTTGACCTGCTTTCCGGCGCGCAGCAGCCCCGCCAACAGCGCTTCGCCGATACTTCCACCGCCGATGATCGCGATTCTGGACATGCCGGAAAGCATCCCACGGCCTCAGGACCGGGCACCCGGCGGCGTAGTTCGAGTCGCCGGCTCAGCGGGCGTCCGCCTCGGGCGGCACCATCGCCAACTGGCGGCTCTGCACGATGATGCGCCCTTCGCAGTCGACCACGATGTGGTCCTCGTCGAACCAGTCCCGACCGATCTGGGTCGTGGTGCACATCACCCGCAGCCAGCCGTCGGCGGGACGGGCCCGCAGATAGGCCGTCAGCTGAACCGTGGGCGCCCACCCGAATCTGTTGACGCCGAACGTCACCGGAGCCGACACGTCGCCGCACAGCAGCGCGAACAACACGTCGGGCGCCACCCCCTTCGGTCGCACCCAGTACTCGATGACGGGAACGCCGCCGTCCGTGCGGGGCGTGAACGTCGTCAGGGACGGCCGGATGTCGCAACCATGCGCGAGGTGCACGATGTCGGCCATCGAATGACCGGGCCCGATGGGCTCCAGCCCCGGCGGCGGATCGGGCGTCATGAGCGGCACCACCGGGTTGACCGAAAGGAGCGGCGGGACGTGGTGTTCGGGGGTGCCGATGGTGATCGCGGCGCGAAGCGCCACCTTGTGATGCTCTTCGCGCGAGCGCTCATCCTTGTGATGCTCTTCGCGCGAGCGCTCATCGCCGCTGCTCACTTTCTGTCGGAGCTCGACGTCGATCAGGCTGACCCGCCTGCCACGCTTGCGCACCGTGGTGACCACCTGCATGGGCCCCGGATCGGGCGCCCACAGGAAGTTCCCCGACACCGCGATCGGTTCCGGGCCGTCCACGCCCCCAGCGTCGTCTACGCCGTCGTCGACATTGCCGTCACCACCGAACTCGGCGCGCGCCGCGTTCGCGCACAGCGCCAGCATCGCGCCGCCGTGCACCTTCGGCCCAATCGTCCAGTGTTCGTTCAGCACACCGTCGTACACGCCGTCGCCCCTCGGGGTGAGCGCCATCGCATCGGTGAACAGGGTGGAACTCGACATGTGCGTCCTCGGCGTCAGCGCAGCAGATGCGACCTGGCGAACTGCAGCGACTCGGTCAACAGCGCCTCACGTTCGGCGGCGTTGCGCGCCCCGGAGGTCGTCACCTCGAGGATGACATGGCCGGCGAAATCGCTTGCGGCCAGCGTCTCGCAGATCTCCACTGTCGGCTGGGTGCCGCGGCCGGGGATCAGATGCTCGTCGGTCGACGCGCCGCTCCCGTCGCAGAGGTGCAGATGCACCAGACCCTCGCCCATCCGCTCGGCCATGTCGACGGCGTCGGTGCCCGCCGTCGCGGTGTGCGACAGGTCCAGGGTGTAGTGCGCGTGGCCGCCGTCGAGCGGGTCGTACGACGGGGCAAACGCGGAGATGCCGGGACCCGGGTTGCCGCCGCGCTTGCGCATCCGCTCGATTGAGGTCTGGCCCGCCCCGAAGAACCTGTCCGCCCGGAACGGGAACATGTTCTCGACCGCGACCATCACCTCGCCGGAGGCCTCGAGCTCGGCGACCTGATCGGAGAACCCGTCGGCGTAGCGACGCTGCCAGCGAAACGGCGGATGGACCACTACCGTCTGCGCACCGAGCTGCTGGGCCGCCTGGACGCTGCGGTCGAGCTTCGGGATCGGATTGGCGCCCCACACCCGCTGTGAGATCAGCAGGCAGGGCGCATGCACCGACAGCACCGGCATCTCATAGCGCTTCGACATGGCCTCGATGGCATCGATGTCCTGGCTCACCGATTCGGCCCACACCATCAGCTCGATGCCGTCGTAGCCCAGACGTGCGGCGTACTCGAATGCGGCCTCGGTCCTCAGCGGATAGACCGAGGCCGTCGACAGACCGACCTTGATGGCAGGGCGCACGTCCTGGCCGTCAGCCCGACTGCAGCAGCGCCAACGGCCCGAGCGTGACCAGGGCGCCGACCGCCACCGCGATCAGCGTGCTGCCGATGTCCTCGGTCTTGCGGACCACCCGGACGCCGACCACCAGACCCAGGATCACCAGGACGGACAGCACCAGCGCGACGATGTTGTTCCACTTCCACAGTTGGTCGAACGCGACGAAAAGGCCCGCGCCCAGCACCACTGCGATGACGCTCTGCCCGACGATCCACAGGCTGTGCACGAACGACGACATCCGCCGGGGCTCGCCGTCCTCCGCGTATTCGTCCTCGTCCTCGTCCTCATCGGCGTCGGTGAGGTCGATGTCCTCCGGCGCCGGGCGGCTCCCCCGCCTGGCGAGGTCATCGGCCACCGTCTGGCCGCCGAACAGCGGACCCTGCGTCGAGCGCAAGTAGGACGGCAGCTCCTCGTCGTCGTCCTTGTCGTCATCATCGACGCTGTCGGCATCGAGGGCGGCTTCGGTGTCGAGATCCTCGATCTCGACCGGCTCGTCCACGGCCGCCGACGAGTCCAGCAGATCGGTTTCCGCGCCGTCGTCGAGCGGATCGGGGCTCATCTGCTCGGCGTCGCCCGACGTCGCGTCGCTGCCGGCCTCGGCGTCGCCCGACGTCACGCCGCTGGCATCGCTGCCGTCCTTGGCATCGCTGCCGTCGCCGGCGCCCTTGGCGTCGCTTGCGGCCTTGCGATCCTTTCGGCCGAAGCCGAATCTCCGCGGGGCCGGCGCCAGGAAGTCGACGGGCTCCGGATCGGCGTCGCGCTGTTCGAGGTGCGCCGCGTATTCGGCAACGGCGTCGGCGTAGTCGTCGTCGTTTTCGTCGCCGCCGGGCGCTGCCACGGTGTCGTCGATGGCGTCGTCGATGGTGTCGGCTTCGGCGACCGGCTCGACGACCTCGGATTCGGTGTCGAGTTCGTCCTCGAGTTCGTCGGCGATGGCCTCGTCGGTGTCCTCGGACTCCACGGGCCCAGCCTCGGCCTCGGTGTCCTCGTGTTCGACCGCCTCGGGCTCGGCTTCGGGTTCGGCGACCTCGGGTTCGGCTTCGGCCTCGATGGCCTCGGGTTCGGCGACCTCGGGTTCGGCGACCTCGGCTTCGACCTGGTCGACCGCGCCGTTGGGCGAGACGGCCTGGTCGGCCTTGACCTCCGTGCCGGCGTCGTTGACCTGCTCTTCTACCGCCGCGGCGGCCTCGCGCGGGTCGGGATCGGTGGGCCGGATGATCGGGATCTCACCGGTGAGTTCGGCGACGGTGACGGCATCGCTGTTGCCGCGCCGGCGACGGCGCCTGCCGCCCACCGGGGGTGCACCGATCGTGCCGTTCTTGGCCAGCAACTCCGCGACCGAGATCGGCCGGGTGTTGCTGTAGCTGTCATCTGATCCAGTCATCGCCTGTTGCCTTTGAGCCTCGTTGCTTCACCGTCCAGCATTGCGTACGGACATCCCTCGTGAGGCCGAATCCCCGGTGCCGCCTACCAGGGCCGTTCCGTCGGCTTCGCTGTCGAGTTTCCGCAGAATCAATCCCTCCCGCAACGCCCACGGGCAGATGTCGACACTCTCGATTCCGAGAGCCTTCATGCTGGCCTCCGCCACCAGAGCGCCTGCGACGATCTGTGGGGCCCGATCGGCACTCACCCCTTCCAGTTCCGCACGGTCAGACGCGGTCATCCTAGAGATGAAATTTATGAGTTGACGAAGACCGGGCGCCGTCAGCGTCCGTTTGACCCTCGGTCCGGCCCCCGACGGGGCGGCGCCGGTGAGCCGGGCCAGCGAACGGAACGTCTTCGACGTCGCCACCGCAAGATCGGGACTGCCCGCCTCGGCGATCGCGACGCCGGCGTCGGACAGCTCGTTGGCCAGCCAGTCACGCAGCATCGCGACCCGGCGCCGGCCCGGCGGATCCTCGGGCAACCACTCCCGCGTCATCCGACCCGCTCCCAGCGGCAGCGACAGCGCGACGTCGGGCTCCTCGTCGTTGCCGCTGGACAGTTCCAGTGATCCGCCGCCGATGTCGATGTTGATGATGCGACCGGCGCTCCAGCCGTACCACCGGCGCACCGCAAGGAACGTCAGGCGGGATTCGTCGACGCCACTGAGCACCCGCAGCGCCACGCCGGTCTCGGACTTGACCCGAGCCAGCACGTCCTCGGAGTTCTTCGCATCGCGCACCGCGGAGGTGGCGAACGCCATCAACTCCGAACACCCAGAGCTGGTGGCGATCTTGGCGAATTCGTCGATGGTGCCCACGAGCTTGTCGGCGCCCCGGCGGGTGAGCTTGCCGGAGTTGTCGATGGCCTCCGCAAGTCGCAGCGACGCCTTCGTGGAACTCATCGGGGTCGGGTGGCCGCCACGGCGCGCGTCCACCACCAGAAGGTGAACGGTGTTGCTGCCCACGTCGAGCACGCCTAATCGCACCCAACCAACCTAATGGGTCTACCGTTGAAAGCCGTGACTGGATCGCGCCCTGGTGAGGTCGAGTTGGATTTCGCTCGTGAGTGGGTGGAGTTCTACGACCCCGACAATCCCGAACATCTGATCGCCGCCGACATGACGTGGCTGCTGTCCCGATGGACCTGCGTGTTCGGCACGCCGGCCTGTCAGGGAACGGTCGAGGGCAGGCCCGACGACGGATGCTGTTCGCACGGCGCGTTTCTGTCCGACGACGACGACCGCGCGCAACTCGACGACGCCGTCACACTGCTCACCGACGAGGATTGGCAGTACCGCGAGAAGGGCCTGGGCAGGAAGGGCTATCTCGAAATGGACGCCTACGACGACAAACCCAACTTGCGCACCCGAAAGTACAAGGGCGCCTGCATCTTCCTGAATCGCCCCGGCTGGCCCGGCGGTATCGGGTGTGCGCTGCACAGCAAGGCGCTCAAGATCGGCGTGGAGCCGCTGACGCTGAAGCCCGAAGTGTGTTGGCAGTTGCCGATCCGCCGCACCCAGGAGTGGATCACCCGGCCCGACGACACCCAGGTGCTCAAGACGACGATCACCGAGTACGACCGGCGCGGCTGGGGCGAAGGGGGCGCCGACCTGCACTGGTACTGCACCGGCGATCCGGCGGCCCATGTTGGCGCCAAACAGGTGTGGCAGTCCTACGCGCCCGAGCTCACCGAGCTTCTCGGCGAGAAGGCCTACTCCGAGCTGGCGGCAATGTGCAAGCGCCGCAGCAGTTTAGGCCTGATCGCGATCCATCCCGCGACCCGCGCCGCGGAGTAAGCCCCAGGCGATTCCGGTGCACTTCGTCACCGTCAGCGTGACCAAGTACGCCGAAATCACGCCCGCGGCTCAGCCCTCGAGCTTGTATCCCAGACCGCGCACGGTCACCAGGTGCACCGGGTTGGCGGGGTCCGACTCGATCTTGCTGCGCAGCCGCTTGACGTGAACGTCGAGCGTCTTGGTGTCCCCGACGTAGTCGGCGCCCCACACGCGGTCGATGAGCTGACCGCGGGTGAGCACCCGGCCGCTGTTGCGCATCAGATACTCCAGGAGATCGAACTCCTTGAGCGGCAACGTGATCGGGCTGCCATTGACGCTGACGACGTGACGCTCGACGTCCATACGCACCGGCCCGGCCTCCAGCACCCCGTCACCGATTCCGGTGTCGTCGGCGTCGACGCCGCGGCGCAGCACGGCCCGGATACGCGCGATCAACTCGCGCGCGGAGTACGGCTTGGTGACGTAGTCGTCCGCCCCGAGCTCCAGGCCGACAACCTTGTCGATCTCGCTGTCGCGAGCGGTCACCATGATGACCGGGACACTGGACCGCGACCGCAACTGCTTGCAGACATCGGTGCCGCTCATTCCGGGAAGCATCAGATCCAGCAGCACGATGTCAGCGCCTGCGCGCTCGAATTCGGCCAGGGCAGAAGGCCCGTCGGACACCACGGTCGCCTCGAAGCCCTCTTTGCGAAGGAGAAAGGCCAGGGGATCGGCCAAGGACTCCTCGTCCTCCACGATCAGCACGCTGGTCATCGATGTACTAGTCCTCTCGTTCGTGGTGATCATCTGAGTCGTCCCCGCCATCCAGGAAGGCGGGGATCGACAAAGTGAACGTCGACCCGGTGCCCGGCTGACTCCACAGCCGGATGGATCCGTTGTGATTGGCGGCGACGTGCTTGACGATCGCCAGCCCCAACCCCGTGCCGCCGGTGGCCCGGGACCGCGCCTTGTCGACGCGGAAGAATCGTTCGAAAACCCGCTCCTGATCGGCAAGCGCAATGCCGATGCCGCGGTCGGTGATCGCGATCTCGATGTTGTCGCCGCGCCTGCGCCGGCTGACCGACACCGAGGATCCGTTGGGCGAGTAGGCAATCGCGTTGGACACCAGGTTCGCGATGGCGGTCACCAGCAGGGTCTGGTCACCGAGCACCCGGAAGCCCGTCGGCGCATCGGTGGTGATCGCGATGTCGGCGTTGTCGGCGGCGACCTTGTGGCGCGACAACGCCTCGGACACCACCGTGTCGACGTCGACGGCATCGAGGTCGGGCAGTGGCTCGGCGCCCTGCAGTCGCGACAGTTCGATCAGCTCACCCACCATGTTGGCCAACCGGTTGGACTCGGTGACCATCTTGCCCGCGAAGCGCTTGATCGTTTCCGGGTCGTCGCCGGAGGCCAGAATCGCCTCGGCAAGAACTCCCATCGCGCCCACCGGCGTCTTGAGCTCATGGCTGACATTGGCCACGAAATCCCGGCGGGTGGCCTCCATTCGGGCGTGCTCGGACTGGTCGTCGACGTAGATGACGGCGAACCGCCGATCGTCCTCTGTCAGCAACCGGACGTGGCCTCGCACCGAAAGCCCGGACCGGCCCGGCCTGCTTCGTTTCCGCGGCGAGAGGTCGACCTCGCCGTCCTCACCGGTGGACAGTGTGCGCTGCGCCGCCAGCCAGGCGCGATCGTCGATCAGCCGGTCGCGCACCAGGCCGAGTTCCCGGGCGCGATCGTTGGTGTAGACGACGTCACGGTAGGTGTCAACGACCACGATCCCCACCGGGGACTGCGCCACCACGTGCTCGAGCATCTGCGAGACGGTGATACCCGATTGTTCGACCGAGCGCCGTTGTCTGCGGTCGCGGAGTCGGGGTGCCACCCACACTCCGAACGCGACACCGATCGACGATGCGAGCAGTGCCACGATCGCGACGATCAGCAGCGCCGATACGACACTCACGCGAAAATCGTACGCATTCGGTGAACGTCATCCCAGCAGCGTGCGGCCAAAACGGGACAAGTCACAGAGTCAAACACGGAAGTTCGGGTCCGCGTTCGCCACTGTTCACCCGTTGTTCGCCAGGCGAGGGCGCCAGCGCTGATCGGGCGGCTACTTCTTCGCGCCCTGGGCGGCCACCGCGGCGGCGCCGGCCGCTGCAGCGTCGGGATCCAGGTACGTACCGCCGGCCACCGTCGGCTTGAGGTCCGCGTCCAGGTCGTAGCGCAGCGGAATCCCGGTGGGGATGTTGAGACCCACGACGTCCTCGTCGGACATCCCGTCGAGGTACTTCACCAGCGCCCGCAGCGAGTTGCCGTGCGCGGCGATGATCACCGTCTTCCCCGCCTTGATGTCGGGCACGATCACCTCGGTGAAATAGGGCACAAAGCGGTCGACGACGTCCTTGAGGCATTCTGTCCGCGGCGCACCGCCGGGAACGTCCGCGTAGCGCGGGTCGGCGTCCTGGCTGAACTCACTGCCCAGCTCGATGGGCGGCGGCGGGGTGTCGTAGCTGCGCCGCCACGCCATGAACTGCTCCTCGCCGTACTTCGCCTTGGTCTCGGCCTTGTCCAGGCCCTGCAGCGCACCATAGTGACGTTCGTTGAGCCGCCAGTCCCGGTGCACCGGGATCCAGTGCCGGTCGGCCTTGTCCAGCGCGATGTTGGCCGTGGTGATGGCCCGCCTCAGCAGCGAGGTGTACAGCACGTCGGGGAGCTTGTCCTCGCCCTTGAGCAGTTCACCGGCACGGGCCGCCTCGGTTCTGCCCTTCTCGGTCAGGTCCACGTCGACCCAGCCGGTGAACAGGTTCAGCGCGTTCCACTCGCTTTCGCCGTGGCGGAGCAGGATCAGCGTCGAGGTATCTGCCATGCCGGAAATCCTCTCACGGTGCCGGGGCGCCGTCGTGGCGATCGGCGACGGTCACCGGTCAGTCATCGTCCTGATCGTCGATGAGGTGCTCGAACGCCTGCAGGTTCTTCAGGGATTCGCCGCGCGACACCCGCCACTCCCACTCCTTCTGGATGGAGGTGCGAAAACCCAACTCCAGCAAGGTGTTGAAGTCCGAGTCGACCGCCTCGAGCACCTGACCGAGCACCCGGTCGATCTCGTCGGCGGTGACAGACGTCAGCGCCATCCGGCCGACGAGGTAGATGTCGCCGGTGTTGTCCAGCGTGTAGGCGACGCCGTAGAGCCTGCGGTTGCGCTTGAGCAGGAACCGGTAGACGCCCTCGAAGTTCTCGTCGGGCTTGCGACAGACGAACGCCTCGACGCGCACCGAGTGCTCGCCGATGCTCAAGATCGTGTTGGTCTTGAGCCTGCGCTCGCCGGGCAACTCGACGACCAGCCCCGGCAGGCTGCCGCGCGACCCTTTGTGCCGGGTGTACGTCAGATCGTTGTCCTGGAGCGTGGTCTCGATCAGTTCCTGCACGTTCACGCGCGGACACCCCGTCGCATCGAGAACCTGCGACCGCTGCGCCGCGTCGACGGCTCGACCGGCGGATGCGCGGTGCGGTAATCCGCCATCGCGCGGCCGTAGCTGGCCAGCAGGGAATCGACGGTGTGCGCCCAGGAGAACTGCGCGGCGTGCTCGACGGCCGCCGCGCGCATCGTGGCGGGATCGCGGACGAACACCTCGCCGATCGTCTGGGCCCAGGCGTCGGGGTCGTGGCCATCGACCAGTGCGCCGCTGACCCCGTCGCGGACCGCCACCGGCAACCCACCGACCGCGGCCGCGACCACGGGGGTGCCGCAGGCCTGCGCCTCGATGGCGACCAGGCCGAAGGATTCGTTGTAGCTCGGTACGGCGACCAGGTCGGCGGCCCGGTAGACCCGGACCAGCTCGTCGGGCGATTGCGGCGGCAGGAACGTCACCCGATCGGTGATACCCAACTCGTCAGCGAGTTGCACCAGCCCGTCCGGCGTCGCCAGACCGGAGCCGGACGGCCCGCCGGCGATGAGCACGTGGATGTCGGGCAGTTTGGCCGCGGCGCGCAGCAGCACGTCGGGCGCCTTGAGCGGTTGGATCCGTCCGACGAAGGCGACGATGCGGGCCCCCGGATCGAGGCCGAGCGCGGCGCGGGCGGCGTGGCGGTCGCCGGGGGTGAACGTCTCGAGGTCGACGCCGGGGTGCACCACATCGATGCGGGCAGGATCCGCTTGGTGCAGTGAAACCAATTGCTGCGCTTCGTGTTCGGTGTTGACGATCAGACGGTCGGCCTCGTCGACCACCTGCTGCTCGCCGACGGACCGCAGCGGGGGTTCGGGGGAATCGCCCGTCGCCAGCGATGCGTTCTTGACCGCGGCGAGGGTGTGGGCGGTGTGCACCAGCGGTACTGCCCACCGGTCGGCCGCCAGCCATCCGACCTGTCCGGAGAGCCAGTAGTGCGAATGCACGACGTCGTAGTAGCCGGGTTCGTGGGTGGCTTCGGCGCGCAGCACTCCCGCGGTGAACGCACACAGCTGGGTGGGCAAATCGTTCTTGTCGAGGCCCTCGAAGGGTCCCGCGACCACGTTGCGCACCAGCACGCCGGGCGCCACCCGGACTACCGGCGGGTCGGCCGACGTCGTCGCCCTGGTGAAGATCTCCACGTCGACGCCGCGACGGGCCAGTTCCAGTGCCGTCTGCACCACGTAGACGTTCATCCCGCCGGCGTCGCCGGTTCCCGGCTGGGCGAGCGGTGAGGTGTGCACGGACAGCACCGCCACCCGGCGAGGCACGGGTAAGGCGTGCGGGTCGGTCGCTGGACGCACACCGTCATGTCTACACCGCCGGGTCGGGGTCCCCGCTCACGCACTCACCTCGGGCCTGCGGGCCTGCGCGCGGCGCATCGCGCCGATCGGGTCGGCGTAGAGCCCGCCGAGGGACACCACGCCCGCTCCGGCTTCCTGCACCCGGTTGCCGAACGCGGTGACGCGAAGGTCGCGGTGCGGCAGCACCGAACGCTCGGCGAACGCCTTCTCGACGGTGCTCATACCCTCCGGATACTCGGTGAACGCCTGGCCGCCGACCACCAGATCGTCGGGGTTGAGCATGTCGCGCAGCAGGGCGACGGCCTCGCCGAGCACCCGCGCCCGCTCAGTGACCAGGGCGACGGCCTTGTCATTGCCCTGCCGCGCGGCTCGCAGCACGGCCGTCATGGTCGACGTCGGCCCGTCGGCGGGGATGATGCGCGCCTTGCGCGCCGCGACGAGCACCGCTTCGTCACTGACCGTGGATTCCAGTTCCCCTGTGCCGCCGAGCAAGTCGGAGTGGGCGGGCAGCCGGGCGATCGTGCCCGGCCCGCTGGTCGGCGAATGGACCTGACCCCCGATCGAGAGCGCGTAGCCGACCGTCTCACGGGCGTAGACGTACAGGCTGGTCGCCGACCGGGTGGGCTGGCGACGCACCCCGAGCAGCAGTTCGGCCCCGGCCATCGCGTCGACGTGCGAGGCCAACGAGACCGGCAGCCCGAGGGCTTCGGCGAGGACCGGCCCCACCGGAGCATCCGACCAGCCCAGTCGCGGGTGGTCGAGGTAGCCCGTGGTGCTGTCGACGACGCCGCCGGCGGCAACGCCCACCCACAGTGGGCGGCGCCGGTGCCAGCGGCTCAGGTAGCGACGCGCACTGCCCGCGATGGCGGCCAGGGCGGCCGACTGCGCGCCACGCGGCGTCGGCGTCTCGACGACGTCCAGGGTCCGGCCGAACAGGTCGGTGGCCACGATGCTGGTGGTGCGGGCGCCGATATGGATGCCCAGCGTCAGGAAGGGTTCGTGGTTGACCTCGACCGGCACCCGTGGCCGCCCGATGGCCCCGGAAACCGCCAGATCGGCCCGCTCCCGGAGCACACCGGCATCCAGCAGGGCGGTGACCTGGCGGTTCACGGTGGCGATGCTGAGGTGGGTGACCTGCGCGATCACGTCGCGCGCGATCGGACCACGTAGTCGGGTCGCGCTGAACACCGACGCCGCGGCGGCTTCGGGGACGCGCAGCGCGGGCGCGACGATGTGGTGCAGGAGGGCCTGCGGGTAGCGCCCGCCGCCGGTGGCCGGCCCGGGAGCCGGGCGGGCCTTGCCGACAGCGGAGCGCGAACGCTGAACGCGGGTGCTGGGGGCGGAAAGAGATGTGCTCACGGGATTGTCCTCGGGGAAGTCGGTCGGTGGGTCGGGGCCACACCTGAAGACTCAGCAGGACGAAACGGGTCCGTGTTCAGTCAGGCGCGGCTGGGTGCGCAACAACAACACGCACGCCGCGCGGCAGCGAGGACTGCCTGACTATTCCGGTACACGCGGTCAACTTAGCACGACTATGTGCGCCTGCGCGACGGCTGGAAGGCGGCGCTTACTCTGGTGTCCATGACGACTCCTTCTGATTCGCGCCGGGTCGCAGTGGTCACCGGCGCCAGTGCCGGGATCGGCGAGGCGACCGCGAGAACCCTTGCTGCACAAGGTTTTCACGTGATCTGCGTGGCCCGGCGCGAGGGTCCGATCACCGCGCTGGCCGCCGAGATCGACGGAACGGCGATTGTGGCGGACGTCACCGACGCCACCGCCGTGGCGGCAATGGCCGGTCGACTGGACCGCGTGGATGTGCTCGTCAACAACGCCGGCGGGGCACGCGGGCTGGAGTCGGTGGCCGATGCCGATGTCGAGCACTGGCGGTGGATGTGGGAAGCCAACGTGCTGGGCACGCTGCACGTCACCCGCGCACTGCTGCCCAAGCTCATCGACTCCGGCGACGGGCTGATCATCACCGTCACCTCCATTGCCGCCGTCGAGACCTATGACAACGGGGCGGGCTACACCACGGCCAAGCACGCCCAAGGCGTCCTGCACCGCACCCTGCGCAGCGAGCTGCTCGGAAAACCGGTGCGCCTCACCGAAGTTGCGCCTGGAATGGTGAAGACAGACTTCTCCCTGCGCCGGTTCGACGGCGACTCCGAACGCGCCGAGAAGGTGTACCAGGGCGTCACGCCGCTGGTGGCCGAGGACATCGCCGACGTGATCGGTTTCGTCGCCTCGCGCCCGTCGCACGTGGACCTGGATCTGATCGTGGTGAGGCCGCGCGACCAGGTCAGCGGGGCCATCGGGTCGCGGTTCAACCGGACGAGCTGACGTTTTGCGAAATGACCGTCAATTATCGGGTAATTAACAGGTATCTATCAGCTACCGTCTGAATTCTGGAGCGTAACGGTCGACGCACGTCGGCTCTCTCCAGACAGGGGGACCACGATGACCTATCTGACCCGCTCAGCTGTGTTGTTCGCTGACGAATCCGGCACGTCCGTCGATTCGATGGCGACGTTGGAAGTGGCGATTCTGGAGTACTTCTGGAACGGCCAACGCTGAGACGTCAACCGCCGGGGCGGTCACCGACCGGCTGAGGCGCATCCGACGGCGTCGCGGGCGCGATGCTGGGGATCTGCGTGGGCGCCTGCGCGGACGACAACGCCGACATCGAGGTCCACTCGTCCCACGGCACCGCCCAGTCCCAGATGTCGCCGTCGGCGTAGGACAGATTGATCCGGGTGCCGGTGACCTCGACCGGGTCACCGTAGATCGCGGTGTTGAAGTACTGCTGGGCGTCCTCGGTGGACAGGTTGATGCAGCCGTTGGTGACGTTGCTGTTGCCCTGAGCGCCAGAGCTCGCCGGGTTGGCGTGGATGAACTCGCCGTTGTTGGAGATCCGCACGGCGAAGCGCTCACGGACGTTGGCGTACCCGGCCGCCGGGTTCGTCATGTAGAAGTCCTCGTACTTCTCGGTGACCACATGGACGCCGCTGCGCGTGACGTTGCGGTCCAGGTCTCCCTCGCCGTAGCTGCACGGCAGCGTCATGATCACGCCCGCATCGGTGATCACCTCGATCTGGTGCGACGACGCCTCGGCCTTGACCACCTGGAAGCGGCCGACGGTGAAGTCCAGCGTCGAGTCGGACGCGCCGTAGGCGCCGGTGCCGAACGGCACACCGTAGAACTTCGCGTCGACGTGCACCGCGGTGCCCGGCGGGTAGTACTCCTTGGTGCGCCAGTGCACCCGCGAGCCGCCCACCTCGTCGGGTAGCCAGGCCCAACTGCCCTCGACGGGCGGTGTGGTGGTCACTGTGAGGGCTCTCTCGACTTCGGCTCGGTCTTCCTCGGCGACCGACGCGTCGAACTGGATGATGATCGGTGCGGCGACGCCGACGGTCTGACCGTCGGAGAGCTGGAACTGACCGTTGACCTGTGTGTCGGGGTTGATCGTGGAGAACGATCCGCGGACGGGCACGGCCTTGCCGTCCTCGCCGACGACGCTGCCACCCCACGTGTAGGACGCCCCGTACCCGAGCGGCTCGGTGACGGTGAACTCGGTGCGGTCACGGTTGAGCGTGCCGGCGATGACCCTGCCCTCGGCGTTCGTCAGGCCGACCTTCTGGAACCAGCCGTCCTGGACCTTGACGCCGGTGCGCGCGGTGGGCACGACGTCGGCCGACTCATCGGCGGGCTCGTACGTCACGGTCGGCGCAGGCAGGGTGTCCTCGGAGGCCCCGCTGCCGGGCTTGGTGCCGTTCGACATACACGCCGCGAGCGCACCCGGCGCAACCACCCCGACCGCGAGAGCGGTCAGGGCACGTCGTCGGGTCAACGACGGCATCGGGTCGGCGGGGCTCACGTGAACCAACGGTACCTAGAGAACGCACCCGATCAGAATCGGTTCGGGTGTGAGGTCGATCCCGAAGGCGGTTCTGACACCGTCCCGCACCGTCCTGGCCAGCGACAACACGTCGGCGGTGGTCGCTTGACCGCGATTGGTCACAGCGAGCGCATGCTTGGTCGACAGGCGGGCCGGCGCCCCGTCGCCGGGGTATCCCTTGCCGAACCCGGACCGCTCCACCAGCCAGCCGGCGGCCAGCTTCACCCCGTCGGGGGCCGGATAGTTCGGAACCGGCCCGTCGACGGCAGCGACAAGGCGATCGAAGGTGGCACGGGTGACCACCGGGTTGGTGAAGAAGGACCCCACGCTCCAGGTGTCGTGGTCGGCTTCGTCCAACACCATGCCCTTGCGGCCACGCAGTGACAGCACCGCCGCACGCACCCGCGCGGGGTCGGCGCGCTGCCCCGGTTCGGCCTCCAGCGCGGCGGCAAGTTCCCCGTACCGCAGCGGCGCGCTGCGGCCCGCCGAGTCGAGCGCGAACTCCACCTCCAACACCACCGATGCCGAGGAGTTCTTCAGAATGCTTGTCCGGTAACCGAACTGGAGGACATCGGGCGCAACCCAGCGATCCTCGCCGGTGCGTCGGTCCAGCAGCCGGACCCCGACGATGGTGTCGGCGACCTCGGCGCCGTAGGCACCCACGTTCTGCACCGGCGTCGCACCCGTCGATCCCGGTATCCCCGACAGACATTCGAGCCCACCCAGCCCGTGCGCCAGCGAGGCGGCGACGACGTCGTCCCACACCGCGCCCGCCTCGGCCCGCACCCGGTCACCGTCCACGGCGATGCCGGCATTCGCGAGCCGGATCACGGTCAGGTCCTCGAGGTCGTCGGCGAGCACCACGTTGGATCCACCGGCCAGTACCAGGGCGTCCTGCCCGGCGGCCAACAGTGCATCGACCACCTGCTCGGTGGTGTCGCAGGTGACCAACCGGCGTGCGACCGGCCCGACGCGCAACGTGGTCAGCGGCGCCAGTGGGACATTCTCGGCAACCGCCACGCCCCCGATAGACGAAGTGACCACGGGCGGTAACGGTAGCGTGGTTTGCTATGCCACGTTCATTCGACATGGCCGCCGAATACGAGGGCACAGTCGCTCAGGTGCACCGCGCATTCAGCGACGAGGAGTACTGGATGGTGCGCCTCAGTGACTCCGGCGCCGACCACGCCACGCTGGACGAGATGGTGACCGGCGCCGACGGCGGGATCCGGATCAGGACCACCCAGACCCTGCGCGCGGACCGGCTGCCCGCCGTGGTGACGCAATTCCACCGTGGCGACCTGAGTTTCGTGCGCGAAGAGATCTGGACCCCGGTCGTCGACGGGCGGGCCACCGCGGTGGTCACCGGCAAGATCCCGGGGGCGCCCGCCCACCTCGCCGGCGACGCGGTGCTCAACCCGACTGTCGCCAAAGCTGGTTCGCAGATGACGTTCAAGGCCACCGTCGAGGTCAGGGTTCCGCTCCTGGGCGGCAAGATCGAGAACTTCATCGGAAGCCAGTTGGTCGACCTGCTGATCGCCGAACAACGCTTCACCACGGTGTGGATCACCGAAAACACCTGATCCGCCGCCTAGACTCACGCCATGGCCGCCCCCATCGGACAGGTGACGCGGGGCACCACGGGCCACAACCGATTACGGCGCAGCGATCGCTGGCTCGTGCACTCACCCCGGGTGCGCAATGCCCTTCAGGCCGCCGCCGATCCGCTGGTCGTCGACCTGGGCTACGGCGCGCTGCCGGTGACCACGCTGGAGCTTGCGATGAGACTGCGGTGGGTCCGCATCGACGTCCGCGTCGTCGGTCTCGAGATCGAGCCGGATCGGGTGCGAATGGGCCAGGCCGCCGTGGCGAAGGGATTGGCGCCGGGCGTCGACTTCGCGCTCGGGGGTTTCGAACTGGCGGGCCACCGGCCGGTTCTGGTTCGCGCATTCAACGTGCTGCGCCAGTACCCGGAGGAGGCGGTGTCCGACGCGTGGGCGGCGATGCGGCGGGGGTTGGCACCGGGCGGACTGATCGTCGACGGCACGTGCGACGAGCTGGGCCGCCGATGCTGCTGGGTGCTGTTGGACGCGACGTCGGCCGTGAGCCTAACCATGGCCTGCGACCCGTTCGCCATCGAGCGGCCGTCCGATCTGGCCGAGCGACTGCCGAAGGTGTTGATCCACCACAACGTGCCGGGCCAGCCGATTCACACGCTGCTGCGGGCCGCCGACCGGGCATGGGCAAGCGTCGCCGGACACGGGGTTTTCGGACCTCGGGTGCGGTGGCGGGCCATGGTGGAACTGCTTGTCGCCGAAGGGTTCCCGGTGACGGCGCCACGGCGCAGCCTCCGAGACGGAGTGCTCACGGTGCCGTGGTCCGCCGTCGCGCCCGCCGCCTGAGCAGGATGACCATCGTCACGACGGACGCGGCGAGCGCCACGGCGGCGCCGCCCAGGATCGGCAGCGTCACGTTCACATCCTCGTACCGGTAGACCACGCGCTGGAACGATTCGTCGGTCGGCGCCTGTACGAACCGGAAGTCCGAGGTGATGGCCGCGGGGTCGACGATGGTGGTCGTCGTCTTCGTCAGGTAGGTCCCCGAGCCGGACACCTGCGCCAGGGTCGCGTCGTCGGCGGCGATGGAGCCCGCGTAGTCGACGTCGACGATCTGGGTCACCGCATCGGGGTCGACGCGCTGCGTGCGGTGCTCACCGAGGGTGTAGATCACCACCGTCTGCGGGGTTTTCGCCTGGGCAGACATCCGCATCGGGTAGATCAGTTCGCCGGAGGGCACCGCCTGGGGAAAAGAGAGAGTCACCGGATCGAGCGGACCGTCGAGTGGTTCGGAGGACGTCAGCCGCATCGCCACCACCGACCAGCCCTGGCTCAGGTACGGCTCCAGCCCCGCCGAGATCTCCGGACGTAGCTGATAGCCGTTGTCCTGCAACCACTTCTGCACTCCATCCAGGTCACCGCCGGACAACGTCGTCGCCTCCAGTGGACCCAGCTGCACCTGGCGCACCACCGTCGGGCCGCCCGCCGCGCCTCCCGGGGCACCCGCCGTCGCCCCGTCGGACCCTGATGCGCCACCCACGCCGAACCTCCAGCGCCGCACCGTCTCCACCCTCGGGGCGGTCAGTCCGGCAAGCGCGTCGAACACCTCCGGCGAGGCGGCGGTGACGGTCGCCGGAGCCGGCGTCGGCACCACCAGAGCGGCGTTGTCCGCCGTCGTGCTCAGGTTCAGCTGCATCACCACCGTCTCGGTGCCGCCGTCGGCGGTGACCAGCGCCACCTCGTCGGCTACCCGAAGCGAGGGATCCGAACTCAGGACCCCGCCGCAGGCACAGGCCGTCCCCACGGCAGGCGACACCAGCGCCGTCCCGGCCAACAGTGCGACGACACCGACCAGCGACCACCACCGCATCGGGCCAGGCTACGTCGCCTTCGCCGCCACCTCCGCGGGAACGAGCTCAGGTTCGTGCTCGAACCTGTCTGCATCGTCGAGTGCGTCGTCGAGGTCCTGCGCCACCTGGATGTCGAGTCCGCGCAGGTGCGCCGGTGGCGTCGCCAACGCCACCGCCACATAGGTGATGAGTCCCGCGGCGAACGCGATGAACGTCGGCCAGCCGTCGAACGAGGCCCCCACAAGGTCGTTCGGGATGTACAGGATGGTGTTCTCGACCCCGAACATCGTCGGGGTCAGGACGAACAGCCCGATCCGGACGACGAACCCCACCGCGATCGAAGCCACCGCGGCCGTGGTCGTGCCCCGGCGCCACACCAGTCCAAGAATGAACGGGACCACCAGGCAGGCCAGCATCAGATCGAAGGCGAGGGTGAGCAGGATCCCGGTCTGCTTGACGTAGATGGCGAACGCGATCGCGAACAGCGTCATCGGCACCATCGCGATGCGGGTGGCCCGCAGCAGCGGGTCGGGCTGGCCCTGGAGGTGGACGCGACGCACGCCGCCGAGGTTTCGGACACACACGTTGGAGATGGCCAGGATGGCGCCGTTCGCGGTGCTCATCGAGGCACCGACCAGACCGCACAGCACCAGCACCGTGAGCCCGATCGGCGCGTACTGGTCGAGCAGCACGAACAGCACCGGACCGTCGAGCTCAGCGGGCATGAAGGAGTGTGCCGCCAGGACCACCAGACCGAACGGCACACAGATCAGCACCGTGCCGGTGGCCGCGGTGAAGCAGGCCTTGCGGGCCGACTCCGGGTTCTTCGCGGCGAACACCCGCTGCATGAAGTCGATCGCCACGATGTCGCCGATGCCGAGCGCGATCAGGGTCGCCCAGTTGATGACCGCACCCTGGGCCGGATCCGACAGCTGCCCGAGGTCGAACGGGCCGGTGCCCTCGGCGATGGAGATGCCGTGGGTGCTCGACATCCAGATGAACAGCCCGATCGCGCCGACCAGGATCAACGCCATCTGGATGATCGCGGTGTATGCGTCGGCGATCAGACCGCCGGTTCCGGTGTAGGCCACCGCGATCGCCGCGATCAGGATGACACCCAGCCAGTACGGCATCCCGAGAAAGTAGTTAAACAGCAGTCCGCCGGCCACCAGGTTGCCGGCGACCAGCATGCAGAACGCGACGGCCAGCAGCACCGACGCCCCGACTTCCACCTGCCTGCCGAACCGCAGCCGGTAGTAATCGGGGAAGGACGTCAGTCCCATCCGGTTCATCGGCTTGGCGAAGAAGATGCCGGTGATCGTCAGGCACAGCGCCAAACCGAGCGGCAGGCAGGCGCCGGCCCAGAACCCGAACTCGAACGCCAGGTCGGTGTTGCCGAGTGTGGCGTTGGTGTCGACCGAGGCGCCCATGAGCGCGCCGCCGACCAACCAGAACGGCAACATGCGGCCGCCGACGAGGAAGTTGGAACTGTCGCCTTCGATCTTTTTCGAGACATAGAAGCCGACGAGCACGACAACAGCGATGCTGATGCCTACGCCGAGAAGAATCATCGAGGAGCCTCCTGATTGAGCACCGGAGGCGGAGCCCCCGATAGAGCACTGGAGCCTCCCGGGCTTTTATCCCGCCGTGGAACGGCCCGGCCACGGCGCCGGAGTCGCCTGCATCTCTCGGACCAGACCCGCGAAACCGGCGGAACCCTAGACGCGCCCCACACGCTGGTGTGAGTCCGAATCAGGAAAAGCCCACTGCATTACGTCACGTCGCACGAGGTGTTAACGATGCGTTTCCTTTTGCGACCCGGGAATCGGATACGGCGGGCAGGAGCGCAGCGACCCGGGAATCGGATACGGCGGGCAGGAGCGCAGCGACCCGGGAATCTGCCAGCGCTGGACAGGTATTCGCGGGTGTGCCAACAATGACTCAGGGGCCGTGCCTACCGGTTCCCCGGACGAGGTGCCCAAGCGCCGGGCGGACTCCGGTCAGCCGACAAGACGGCGCGTGAGGAGACTCGAATGTCCGACGCACCCGATCCGTCACTGCCCAACGCCGAGGGCGCCTGGGCCCAGCAGGCCGAGGCGAATCTCGGCGACCGCCGCCTGCGCGAAGAGATCGACCGCGGCCTCACTTTCGGACTCGAGGCGGCCCCCACCATCAACGACCGGACGATCTCGACGTTCGTGCGCGGCGAGAAGCCGCACTTCGCCGGCGAACGCGGCACGTTCCTGAAATGCCCGTTCATCGAGGACGTGAACCAGGTCGACGACGCCGAGGTGGCCGTCTTCGGGGTGCCGTTGGACGCGGGCGCCACCTACCGGCCCGGCACCCGGTTCGGTCCCCAGGGCATCCGGCGTTCGACGAATCTGTTCGGCACCTATAACTACGAATCCGGTGTCGATCTGCGCGAGCAACTCAACATCGTCGACATCGGCGATGTCTTCACCATCCCGGGCAACCTGGAGAAGTCGTTCGACCAGATCAGCCAGGCGATGGCGCACGTCGCGGCCAAGGGCGTGATGCCGATCGTTCTCGGTGGGGACCACTCCATCGGATTTCCGACCATCCGCGGCCTGGCGCCGTACATGGACGGCAACATCGGCATCATCCACTTCGACCGTCACGTCGACACCCAGGAGACCGACCTCGACGAGCGGATGCACACCACCCCGTGGTTCCACGCCACCAACATCAAGAACGCCCCGGCAACCAACCTGGTGCAGATCGGCATCGGCGGCTGGCAGAGCCCGCGGGAGGGCGTCAAGGTCGGCCGCGACCGCAAGTCGACGGTGATCACCGTCGGCGACGTGGAGCGGGTCGGCATCGAGAAGATTGCGGAGATGGCGCTCGAGATCGCCTGGAAGGGCGCGAAGGCGGTGTACCTGTCCTTCGACATCGACGTCATCGACGCCGGGTTCGTTCCGGGGACCGGCTGGCCGGAACCGGGTGGCCTGCTGCCGCGCGAGGCGCTCAACCTGGTGAAGATGGTCTCCGAGCCCGGGCTGGCCGGCATCGAGGTCGTCGAGTGCTCGCCGCCCTACGACTGGGCCGAGCAGACCGCGCTGATGAGTTCCCGGGTGATCCTCGACAGCCTGGCCGCGCAGGTCCGGTCCGGCAAGCTCGGCAACAAGTCCGCCGCTCTGGACCGGCCCGCCTGGGGTCCGTAGCCCCCTGCTGTCCGACACCCCCGGGATCCCTCGTCCCGGGGGTGTCGTCGTTAGCGGGGTCCGGCAGTTGCTGACTGAGTGGACGTGGCACCGTTTTCGTGAAAGTGTGCCGAAAGCAGAAATCGGCTCCCTTCTGCTTGGTAACAAGCTATGGGCATATTGAGCAACTGTTTGCTGAATATCACGCTCGTGTCGCGTCTCGGAGGTGGACATGACTGTCGCGATCGTCGTCGCGATCGTCATCGCCACCGCTGCCACGGTGCTGGCCATCGAAACCGACGAGAAGCCCTACGACGACCCCGGCGACAACCACCGGCGCATCCCGCGCCCCAGAGATCCGTAACCTTGCACCCATGCGTATCGCCCTGGCTCAGATCCGCAGCGGCACCGACCCTGCCGCCAACCTCGGCCTCGTCGAGGACTACACGGCGCGGGCAGCCGAGGCCGGCGCCTCGCTGGTGCTGTTCCCTGAGGCCGCGATGTGCCGCTTCGGCGTACCGCTCGACACCGTCGCCGAACCGTTCGACGGGCCGTGGGCGACGGGCGTGCGCGCCGTCGCAGAGCGCTTCGGCGTCGTAGTGGTCGCGGGCATGTTCGTCCCGGCCGACGACGGACGCGCCACCAACACCCTGATCGCGACGGGTCCCGGCGTGGACGCCCGCTACGACAAGATCCACCTCTACGACGCGTTCGGCTTCACCGAATCCGCGACGGTCGCCCCCGGCCACGAACCGGTCGTCATCACCGTCGACGGCGTGACCGTCGGGTTGACGCTGTGCTACGACATCCGGTTCCCCGAGCTCTACATCGAACTCGCCGAACGCGGCGCCGAACTGATCACCGCGCATGCCTCCTGGGGCACCGGGCCGGGCAAGCTGGACCAGTGGACGCTGCTGGCGCGCGCCCGTGCGATCGACACGACGACCGTGGTCGCTGCGGTCGGGCAGGCCTATCCCGGCGACGAGATCGCCGCACTCGGGCCCACCGGTGTAGGGGGCAGCCTGCTGGCCTCCGCACTGGGCGAGGTGCTGGATTCGGCGGGCGATGAGCCGCAGTTGCTGGTCTGCGACGTCGACCTCGATGCCGCACGCAAGGCCCGCGAGACCGTCGCGGTCATGAGCAACCGCTCAGGAGCCGTCCGCTCTTCGCGCGAGCACTCATGAGCCGTCCGCTCAGGGCGGTAAGGCACAATCGCTGAGGTGACCGATCCCTGGGCCCGTCCGCCGCAGCCGCCCGGCCCTCCGCAGCCGCACCCTGCCGGCGGTTACGCGCCTGGGCAGACCGTTCCCCCGGAGGAGGGTTCCTCGTTGCCGGTGAAGCTCAAGAAGCTCTTCAGCGACCCGCTGTCCATCGTCCTGGTCGTCGTGATCGTGCTGGCGTTGGTGTTCGCCGGCCTGCTCGGCGGTGAGCTGTACGCCCGCAACCGGGCCGACTCGGTGGTGGCGAAGGTAATCCAGTGCGTCGTGCAGGACGACGCGACCGCCTCGTTCGGGGCGCTGCCGCCGTTCCTGCTGCAGCATGCGTCGGGCCACTACACGAACATCCACATCGAGACCGCGGGCAACCAGGTGCGCGACGCCAAGGGGATGAAGCTCAATCTCGACATCAAAGACGTCCGCGTGGAGGACACCGCTACCTCGAGCGGCTCACTCGGCTCCCTGGTGGCCGACATCGACTGGACCACCGAGGGCATCAAGGAGACGATCCAGGGCGCGATCCCGCTGGTCGGCAGCTTCGTCACCGGGGTGACGACCAATGCCGGCGACGGAACGATCGAACTCGAAGGGGCACTGGGGAGCATCATCGCGCGCCCGGAGGTCGTCGACGGCGGAATCTCGCTGCAGGTGCAGCAGGTGACCGGGCTGGGCTTCACGCTGCCGCGCGAGGCGGTACAGCCCGCGCTGGACGCGTTCACCTCGAAGCTGACGCAGGACTATCCGATGAACATCCGCGCGGATTCCGTTCAGGTCACCGATTCCGGTGTGGTGAGCCGATTCTCGACCACCAACCAATCGATGCCGAAGCAGACCGACGACCCGTGCTTCGCCGGGATCTGAGCGTCAGTCCAGCCCGTCGAGGACGGCGCGGGTTCCGGACAGGCCCAGGCGGGTAGCGCCCGCCTCGATCATCGCCAAAGCGTCAGCGGCAGTACGGATTCCACCGCTGGCCTTGACGCCCAGCCGGCCGCCGACGGTGTCGGCCATCAGCTCCACCGCACGTGTCGACGCGCCGCCGCTCGGGTGAAACCCGGTGGAGGTCTTGACGAAATCGGCGCCGGCGTTCTCGGCGATGCGGCAGACGTCCACGAGCAGTGGCTCGCCGCTGAACTCCAGCAGTGCCGCCGACTCGACGATGACCTTGAGCACCGCCTGCGGTACCGCCGCGCGCACCGCCGCGATATCGGCACGCACGCCGTCGAGCACACCGGCGACCGCGACGCCGACGTCGATCACCATGTCGATCTCCCCGGCGCCCGCCGCGACCGCCAGCCGCGCCTCCTCGGCCTTGATCACCGAAAGATGCTTTCCGGAAGGGAAACCCACCACCGAGGCGACATGGAGTGTGGGGCCTCGGAAGGATTGCGCGATCGGCACCATCGGAGGCGAGACGCAGACCGCGAAGACGTCGAGGTCGCTGGCCTCGGCCACCATGGCGAGAACGTCGGCCTCGGTGGCCTCCGGTTTGAGCAGCGTGTGGTCGACGAGGGCCGCGACGTCGGCCCGGCTGTAGGACGAACCCATCAGAAGGGCTCTTCGGAGCCGCCCGGGTTGCAGCCGGCCGCGACCATCTGATCGGCGCTGACCTCGGGACGCCATGGCTCGAGGTTCCAGCTCACCTTGCCGGGCTCGATCACCTCCGCGAACTGCCAGTGGCGGACGAACTGTTCCCTCATGCCGGCAATCGCCGCATCGGGTGACAGTGTCAGCACCTCTGCCCAGGCCTCATCGGCCTGTCCCCCGGTGCCCGGCCGGCCGGACGTGTGACGTCCCGATGCGGTCGGATACACCCGCAGGCTCGACATGTCGCCCCACTTGGCCCACTCGACATGGTCGACGTAGGGCGGGGGCGTCACAGCGGGTGCAGCCGATGTGAGGGGTGCTGTGGCCAGCGGCAGTACCAGAGCCGCCGCGGCGACAGCGAGAATCAGTCGCACTACCGCGACTTCCCTTGGATCTCAAGGATCTTGGGCCGGACGTCGACGAGGTAGACACCGGCGGCCACCGCCGCGATCGCCACACCGGTGATTCCGAGCACGAGCGCCAGCAGTACCGCGACGCCCAGGATCACCAACCACACCGGCTTGGTCAATTTTTCGGCAGCGGTGTACGCGTCGGGTCGCTGCATCGCGGCGTGCACGAACGAATAGACCGCGGCCACCAGAACGGCGACCTGCAAAGCGAAGAGGACGTAACCCACGAGGCCTTGAAGCTCCACGCTTCACAGCCTATGCGGGTTACGTCCCCTGGTCGACTTAGCGTCGCCCTGCGGGCGCGCCCTTTTCGGGCCCGCCCCAGTCGATGACTACTTCTGGGTGACCTTCTTGGCCGGAGCCTTCTTGGCCGCAGGTGCCGGAGCCTTCTTGGCCGGAGCCTTCTTGGCGGGAGCCTTCTTGGCGGCCTTCTTCACCGGCGCGCTGGCCGACTCGGCCTTCTTCGGCAGCTCGACGCCGACCAGCTTGGCGGCGCGCTCGCCCACCGCGCGGGTCTGCGACGCAACGGTGCCCAGCGCGTCCTGGGTCAACTCGACGGCCTGATCGGTGTATCCCTCGACCCGGCTCGCGGCCTCTTCCAGCGCAGGCTGGCTACGAAGACGCTCAAGGGCGGCCTCGCCGCGCTCGATGAGCTTGTTGTAGGTCGACGTCGCGGCCTCGGCGTAGCCCTCGGCGAACTTGCGCAGCTCGTCGGAGGTCAGCTTCTCGCGGATGTCGCCGACCTGTGCGGGCAGCTCCTCCTGGAGCTTGGTGATGCGCGCACGGCTCGCCTCGGCGCGGGCCTCGGCATCGGTGCGGGCTTCGCCGGCACGCTCGCGCAGCGTCGCCACGATCTCGTTGACACGCTCGAGGGCGAGGTCCGCAGCGCCAACGGCGGCGAGCAGCGGGGCCTTCAGGTCGTCGATCTCGAGCTGGTTCTTCTCAGCCATGGTTGATTCCTTTCGATTCAGGTTGGGAGTCGTTTGGTGGTGATTGCGTCAGTTGCAGACGGCCTTCAAAAGAGCTGTGGTCTTGTTCAGGTGTCGGCTCCTCATCTGCTTCGCTCACTGCCGCCCCTGCTTCCAAGAGGGCGGCCTCGTTCTGCTGACAGAACGACGTATAGATGTCGAGCAGCACCTGCTTCTGCCGCTCGTTGATCGCCGTGTCGGTGATGACGGCGTCACGTACCTCACTGGCCTCCGTGGGCTCGAGAATGCCGGCCCGGATATAGAGAACTTCCGCGGAGACCCGCAGCGCCTTGGCGATCTGGCTGAGCACATCCGCGGACGGTTTCCGCAGGCCCCGCTCGATCTGGCTGAGGTACGGATTGCTGACACCGGCCTTCTCGGCCAGCTGCCGCACGGACACCTGCGCAGCTTCGCGCTGAGTCCTGATGAAGCTCCCGATGTCCTGCGCAGCGTTGGTCACGACCGCGGCAAGATTCTCATCTTGCGACATGGGTTGCTCCCCTCGTTGCGGTAGGTAACCGGATGGCTACATTTCCACGGTACGACGGGGTGCTAACTTTTGCAAGCACTAGTTAGCGCAGGTCAGAACAGTAACTGGGCCACCGTGTAGATGATCAACCCCGCCAGCGCACCGACGACGGTGCCGTTTATCCGGATGAACTGCAGGTCACGGCCCACATGAAGTTCGATCCGGCGGCTGGCCTCATCGGCGTCCCACCGCTCGATGGTGTCGGTGATGATCGTTGTGATCTCCGTCCCATACTGCGTGACCAGGTGCTGAGCGGCCCGCACGATCCACTTGTCGACCTTGTCGCGCAGGTCAGAATCGTCCCGGAGCGACTCACCGATGTTCACCACGGAATCGGCGATCCGCGCCCGCAGCGTCGAGGAGGGGTCGTCGACCGACTCCAGCAGGATGCGCTTGGCCGCCGTCCACGCGGTCTCGGCGGCCTTCGCGACCTCGTCACGCGCCATGACCTGCTCCTTGACCCGTTCGGCCCGCGCGACCGTCGCCTCATCGTTCTGCAGGTCGTCGGCGAACTCGAACAGGAACTTGGTCGCGGAACGACGAAGCTCGTGATCGGGGTTCCGGCGCACCTTGTCGGTGAAGTCCACGAGCTCGCGGTGAATCCGGTCCCCGATCAGACCGTCGACCCACCGCGGCGACCACGTCGGCGAATCGCGCTCGATGACCCGCTCGATGGTGTCGCCCGCATTCAGCGACCACTGGAACGCACGGTCAGCCAGTAGCTGGATCAGCGCCTCCTGGCGGCCCTCCTCGAGCAGCGAGGTCAACACCCGCCCGATCGGCGGACCCCACTGCGGTTCGGCGACACGCTTGACGATCATCCTGTCCAACACCTGCTGAACGTCCTCGTCGCGCAACAGCTCCACGCCGACGCGCAATACCGTCGAGGCTTCGCTGGCGACCCGCTCGGCGTTCACCCTCTCCGCGAGCCACTTTCCCGTGCGCGAGGCGACGTCGGCGTCACGCAGCTTGGTCTGCACCACCTCGGGCGACATGAAGTTCTCCCGGACGAATGCCCCGAGCCCCTCGCCGAGCTGGTCCTTCTTGCGCTTGATGATCGCCGTGTGCGGAATCGGGATGCCCAACGGATGCTTGAACAGCGCGGTGACGGCGAACCAGTCGGCGAGCGCACCGACCATGCCGGCCTCGGCGGCGGCCCGGACGTATCCGATCCACGCCGCACCCCCGGCAGCACCTTGGGACTGCGCCCAGGTGCAGACGAGGAAGACGATCGTGGCGCCCACCAGGAAGCCCAGAGCCACGACCTTCATCCGCCGCAAACCGCGGCGGCGTTCCGCATCGGCCGCAGAGTCGGCTCCGGCGAGGGTCTCGGCGAAGCTGGTGCGCGCAGCCGACTGCTCCGCAGATCTGTGTGCCACACGTCCATCATCCGCTACGCGAGCAACTACCCGCTGTGACGTTGTCGGGACCCTTTCGGCCGAACAGCCTCCACGGGCCCGACCGCCGTATCATCGACACGGACTACGGAATGGATCACCACGAACGTGGCACAACAATTACCGCCGGTGGCAGTCAAGACTGATGGGCGCAAACGTCGCTGGCATCAGCACAAGGTCGAGCGCAGAAACGAGCTGGTAGACGGCACACTCGTGGCCATCCGTCACCTCGGCAGCAATGTCAGCATGGACGAGATCGCCGCGGAGATCGGCGTGTCCAAAACCGTGCTCTACCGCTACTTCGTGGACAAGAACGACCTCACCACCGCGGTGATGATGCGTTTCGCACAGGTCACCCTGATCCCGAACATGGCCGCGGCGCTGTCGTCGAACCTGGACGGCTACGACCTCACCCGCGAGATCATCAAGGTCTATGTCGAGACCGTCGCCAACGAGCCGGAGCCGTACCGGTTCGTGATGGCCAACAACTCGGCCAGCAGAAGCAAGGCAGTCGCCGACTCCGAGAACATCATCGCCCGCATGCTCGCCGTGATGTTTCGCCGCCGGATGGTCGAAGCCGGGATGGACACCGGGGGCATCGGGCCCTGGGCGTATCAGATCGTCGGCGGCGTGCAGCTCGCCACGCACTCGTGGATGTCGAATCCGCGGATGAGCACCGAGGAGCTGATCGACTACCTGACGATGCTGTCGTGGAGCGCGCTGTGCGGAATCGTCGAGGCGGGCGGGTCTCTGGAGAAGTTCCGGCAGATGCCGCATCCCACGCCTGTGTTGCCGCCCCGACTGCTTGACTAGGGGCATGACCGAAGTCTTCGACCTGCCGGCCCTGTGGTCCCACGAGCCGCGCGACGAGCTGATGTTCAGTCGCGGTGACCTGGTCAGCGACATCGACGCCAACACCACCCCCGGGTTCCGCGGCGGCAAGGTCGACGCGCCCACCCTGCAGGCCGAACGCAACATCCGCTTCGCCGAGCTGCAAGAGATGCTCTACGCCAACAGCCGCTCCGGCGACACCAGGTCGGTGCTGCTGGTGCTGCAGGGCATGGACACCGCAGGCAAGGGTGGAATCGTCAAACATGTTGTGGGCAGCTGCAATCCACAGGGTGTGCAGTACCGGAGCTTCGGTAAGCCCACCGAGGAAGAGCTGTCCCACCACTACCTGTGGCGGATCCGCAACGCCCTGCCGACCGCCGGACACATCGGCGTCTTCGACCGTTCCCACTACGAGGACGTGCTGATCGTCCGCGTGCACAACATGGTGCCTCCCGAGGTGTGGGAGCCGCGCTACGACGAAATCAACGCGTTCGAGCGGGAACTCGTCGACTCCGGCACCACGCTGGTGAAGGTCGCGATGTTCGTCTCCCTCAGCGAGCAGAAGAGGCGGCTCGCCGCGCGACTCGACCGGCCCGACAAGTACTGGAAGTACAACCCGGCCGACATCGACGAACGGCTGAAGTGGCCGCTGTACGAGCAGGCCTACCAGGCGATGCTGGACCGGACGTCGACGGACTATGCACCCTGGCACATCGTGCCCTGCAACAAGAAGTGGTACAGCAGGCTGGCCATCACCGAGCTGATGATCGACGCCCTCAAGCGGCTCAACATGGCTTGGCCACCAGCGGATTTCGACGTGAAGGCCGAGAAGAAGCGGCTGGCGAACGCGTAGCCGGCGCTGGGTCGCGCTCACCGCCTCGCGCCGCCCGCCTCGCGCCGCCCGCCTCGCGCCGCCCGCGCCGCCCGCCTCGCGCCGCCCGCCTCGCACCGCGCCGCCCGCCTCGCGCCGCCCGCCTCGCGCCGCCCGCACCGCACCGCCCGCCTCGCGCCGCCCGCCTCGCGCCGCCCGCCTCGCGACTCGCGCCTCGCCCAACGTACGCATTCTGATGAAAATCGGCCGATTCCCATCAGAATGCGTACATTCGGGCGCCGGGTCAGGCGCTGCCGGTCCAGCCACGCTCCCGTAGCGCGTCACCGGCGCGTCGCGCGATGTCGTCGGGTGCGATGCGCAGATGTCGGGCACTGACCCGAATGATGATCCAGCCCCGGGCAGCCAGGAACTCCAGTCGAGTGATGTCCTCGGCACGGATCGCCGGGTCGTTCCAATGCTGCTCACCGTCGTACTCGACACCGACCTTGTATGCGGGCCAGCCCATGTCGATGCGGCGCACAACTTTGCCTTTGGCGTTCGTGATCGGGATCTGAGTGACCGGCCTCGGCAGTCCCGCGCGGATCAGGAGCAGGCGCACACGGGTCTCGGGCGGTGACTCGGCACCGCCGTCGACCAGAGCGAGCGCCTCACGCAGTCGGCGGACTCCTCTGGCGCCAGGGTGACGCGTGCTGATTTCCAGCACGGCAGACACCGGGCAGCGGGTGGCGTTCAGCAGTGAGTCGATGCGAATAATGCCCTCATCACCCGGCATTCGTCGGCCGACGTCGAATGCGGTCCGCGCCGGCGTCGTGCAGTCAACGCTCTGGACCAGGCACACCTCGTCGTCGACAAGGGTGTCCCGGTGGATCAGGATGTCGCGCGCGGTCCCCGAGCGGACGCGGGTGAGCTCAGCCGGAGCATCGTCAGGTAGCCATCGGGCACCGTGCATCGCCGCCGCCGACAACCCCGCCAGAGTGGCCGTCCGCCGCGACCACAGCCACGCCGCGTGGGCGCGATCCCGCGCCGTCAAGGGCAACCCCTGCGGAGCGTAGACGTTGTGATGCAGCTTCACGAACCTCCGGCGCAGGTCCTGGCGGGTCAGCTCACCAGCCGCGAGCGCTTCAGAGGCGACGACGAGTTCCTGCACACTGGTTTAGGCGCGCATCGGCCCCGAACGGTTCCCGAATGTACGCATTTTGATGGAAATCGCCCGAATTCCATCAGAAACCGTACGTTCAGCGACGCCGTAGGACGCCCGACGCCGGACGACGCCGCCCGACGCCCGACGTTCGGCGACGCCCGACGTTCGGCGACGCCGGACGCCCGACGCCGAACGAGGCTCAGTAGGTGTAGAAGCCCTTGCCGGACTTCTTGCCCAGCTGCCCCGCCTCGACCATCCGCAGAAGCAGCGGCGGCGGTGCGTAGTTCGCGTCCTTGTACTCGTCGTACATCGAGTCGGCAATCAGCTTCATCGTGTCCAGGCCGATCAGGTCCGACAGTCGCAGCGGACCCATCGGGTGCGAAAGCCCGGCGACGACGGCCGTGTCGATGTCCTCGACTCCTGCCACGCCCGCTTCCGCCATCCGGATGGCCGCCAGCAGGTACGGAACCAGCAATGCGTTGACGATGAACCCCGACCGGTCGCTGCAGCGCACCACCTTCTTGCCAAGCGTGTTCGCTGCGAAGCTCTCCACCCGCGCCACTGCGGCGTCGCTCGTGACGAGCGTGCTGATCAGCTCGACCAGCGGCAGCACCGGCACCGGGTTGAAGAAGTGCAGACCCAGGACACGGCTGGGGTTCTTGGTCGCCGACGCGATCTTCATGATCGGGATGCTCGAGGTGTTCGACGCCAGCACCGCGTCGGGATCGGTGATGACCTCGTCGAGTTCGGCGAACACCTTCGCCTTGACGTTCTCGTCCTCGACGATCGCCTCGATGACGAGCTGACGGTCGGCGAGGTCGGCCAGCGTGGTCGTGGCGGTCAGCCTGGCCAGGGCCACCTCGCGATCGTCGGCGGCCAGCTTGCCCTTGGCGACGGCCCGGTCCAGCGAGGTGGCGATGCGGTTGCGGCCCGCCTCGGCCAGCGCCTCGGTCGGCTCGAAGATCACCACGTCCGCGCCGGCTTTCAGGCATACCTCGGCGATGCCCGCGCCCATCTGTCCGGCGCCCACGACGCCCACCCGCTCAATGCTCACGCTGTCACCCTTACATACGCCGAGTGCACGGTTGTTGACGCGTCTACTCGACGTTTGCATCAACAACCGTGCACTCGGGCGATTGAACTAGTGGCTCAGTGGAACTGGCCCTCTTCGGTCGAGCCCGCGAGCGCGGTGGTCGACGACGTCGGGTCCACGGTGGTGGCGATCCGGTCGAAGTAGCCGGCGCCGACCTCGCGCTGGTGCTTCGTCGCGGTGTAGCCCCGCTCCTCGGCGGCGAACTCGCGCTCCTGCAGCTCGACGTAGGCGCTCATCTGGTTGCGGGCGTACCCGTGGGCCAGATCGAACATCGAGTAGTTCAGCGCGTGGAAGCCGGCCAGCGTGATGAACTGGAACTTGAATCCCATTGCGCCGAGCTCGTTTTGGAACTTCGCGATGGTGGCGTCGTCCAGGTGCTGCTTCCAGTTGAACGAGGGGCTGCAGTTGTAGGCCAGCATCTGGTCCGGGAACTCGGCCTTGACGCCCTCGGCGAACTTCTTCGCGAGCTCGAGGTCCGGGGTGCCGGTCTCCATCCAGATGAGGTCGGAGTACGGCGCGTAGGACTTGGCGCGGGCGATGCAGGGCTCGAGACCGTTCTTCACGCGGTAGAAGCCTTCCTTGGTCCGCTCGCCGGTGATGAACGGCTGGTCGCGCTCGTCGACGTCGGAGGTGATCAGCGTGGCTGCCTCGGCGTCGGTGCGGGCGATGACGACCGTCGGGACGTCGGCGACGTCGGCCGCGAGGCGGGCCGAGGTCAGGGTGCGGATGTGTTGCTGGGTGGGGATGAGCACCTTGCCACCGAGATGGCCGCACTTCTTCTCCGAGGCCAGCTGGTCCTCCCAGTGCGAACCGGCGACACCGGCGGCGATCATGGCCTTCTGCAGCTCGTAGACGTTCAGCGCGCCACCGAAGCCGGCTTCACCGTCGGCGACGATCGGGGCCAACCAGTTCTCCACCGAGCGGTCACCCTCGACCTTGGCGATCTGGTCGGCGCGCAGCAGCGCGTTGTTGATCCGGCGGATGACCTGCGGCACCGAGTTGGCCGGGTACAGGCTCTGGTCGGGGTAGGTGTGGCCGGACAGGTTCGCGTCACCGGCGACCTGCCAACCCGACAGGTAGATGGCCTTCAGGCCGGCGCGGACCTGCTGCACCGCCTGGTTACCGGTCAGCGCACCCAGGGAGTTGACGTAGTCCATGTCATGGAGTTGCTCCCAGAGCACCTCGGCGCCGCGGCGGGCCAGCGTGCTCTCCTCGACCACGTGGCCCTGCAGGGCGACGACGTCCTTGGGGGTGTAGGTGCGGGTGATGCCCTTCCAGCGGGGGTTGTGGTCCCAGTCGTGCTGGATCTGTTCCGGGCTCTTCGGCGTGCCGACGGTGGACTTCGTCATCTGAGGGTGCTCCTTCGCTTCTTTGCAAGTCGCTGGAGACCGAGTCTCCTGAGACGCTCTAGTTGTTAACGCTCCAGCTTCTTCACTGGTGTGCTAATTAGAGGATGCACCAACGTATAACCGCAGGTCCACCCGTTTCAGTTGCCAACTTTCGCCAAGCCGCCCGCAGAAATTGCGAAGATTGCAAAGCTCACGATGAACTGAAACGGTTCAGAAGCTACTAGCCAGTAACCGAATTCCCGCTGGTCAGTACGCCCGTACTGTTTAACGGAAGTGGTTCAGAGATTGAACAGGGAGGCGACGGCCTTGGTCTCGTCGCCGACCACATATGTGAGCGTTGTAACAGTGCGATCGGCGACGTCCGGGCCGAACTTGTCGGTGGAACCCGCCGGATACACGTGCCGGATGATCTCCAGCTTGTCTCCGAGAGCCACCGGCAGGTCGTGCTCGATGGTCACCCGCAGCGGCCCGGAGAGCAGTTCGGGCTGCACCGCGAGGTAGTCCTCGACGACGCTCCAGTACACCGAGTTGTTCATGTGGTCGAAGATGTCGATGTCGCTGACGCGGACGGGGTAGGCGCGGACGTCGACGGCGTCCTCACGGCTGCCGGCCTTCAGGTAGGCCTTCCACCTCAACCGGTCGACATCGGTGGTGCGCTGCAGTCCCTCGATGAAGTCATCGGAGATGCGCGCCGGACCCTGGGTCTCCCGGTTGATGTTGATCCAGAACGCCTCGGACTCCATCAGCCCGCCCCGGCGACCCTCGATCCGAACCCGCATGTCGCACCACCGGTTGGACGTTCCCGAGCACCACCGCCGCAACCGCAGCATGTCCTTGAATTCGATGGGTTCGATCAGGTCGATCATGGTGCGACGCACGATCCACAGCGGATGGGTTTCCTCGAACCCCATCTCGCGTAGTTGGTCGGAGCCGATGTCCTGGATGTGGCGGGTGGCGGCGTCGAACTTCAGCCGGCCCTCGCGGTTGACGTCAGCGACGCGCAGCGGCCACTCGATGTCGAAAACGTCGGGGTGCGGATCGGGCACGGGCATCAGCGCTTTGCCCAACCCAATGACCTGACCAGAGCTAGTCACGAATTCCGATACTGCCATACGCCCTCGATTGCCAAGGATGCTAATTGTGCCTTCGCAAGGTTGATAGCCTGGCTGACGTGGCGAAAACGTTTGTCGGCGGGCGACTAAGGCAGCTCAGAAGCGAACGCGGATTCAGCCAGGCCTCGTTGGCGCAGATGCTCGAAATTTCGCCCAGCTACCTCAACCAGATCGAGCACGACGTCAGGCCACTCACCGTGGCGGTGCTGCTGCGGATCACCGAGGTCTTCGGCGTGGACGCCACGTTCTTCGCCTCCCAGGACGACACCCGCCTGATCGCTGAACTACGCGAAGTGCTGATGGACCGCGACCTGGACGTCGACGTCGATCCGACCGAGGTCGCCGACATGGTCGGCGCGCACCCGACGCTGGCCCGCGCCATGGTCAACCTGCACCGGCGCTACCAGCTCACCACCACCCAGCTGGCGGCCGCGACCGAGGACCGCTTCAACGGGGGAAGCGGCAGCGGCAGCGGGTCCATCACGATGCCGCACGAAGAGGTGCGCGACTACTTCTACCAGCGGCAGAACTACCTGCACGAACTGGACACCGCTGCCGAGGACCTCACCGCGGGCATGCGGATCCAGCGGGGTGACCTCGCGGGCGACCTGGCCGACAGGCTGCGAATCGTGCACGGCGTCAGGATCATCCGCCGCATCGACCTCGGCCACGGAGTGCTGCACCGCTACGACCCAGCATCGAAGACCCTGGAGATCGGGGCCCATCTCTCCTCGGGTCAGTCGGTGTTCCGGATGGCGGCCGAGCTGTCCTACCTGGAATGCGGCGACCTGATCGACAAGTTGGTCGACGAGGGTCACTTCACCAGCGAGGAATCTCAGCGGCTGGCCCGTCTGGGCTTGGCGAATTACTTCGCCGCCGCGGCGGTGCTGCCGTACGCCCACTTCCACGAGGTGGCCGAGAAGTTCCGCTACGACGTCGAACGGCTGTCGGCCTACCACTCGATCAGCTACGAGACCATCTGCCACCGGCTGTCGACGCTGCAGCGGCCGTCGATGCGGGGCGTCCCGTTCTCCTTCGTGCGTGTCGACCGTGCAGGCAACATGTCGAAGCGGCAGTCCGCCACGGGTTTTCACTTCTCCTCCAGCGGCGGCACCTGCCCACTGTGGAACGTCTACGAGACGTTCGCCAACCCCGGCAAGATCCTGGTGCAGCTCGCCGAGATGCCCGACGGACGCAGCTACATGTGGGTGGCGAGGACCGTGGAGCGCCGCGCGTCGCGCTATGGTCAGCCAGGTAAGACGTTCGCGATCGGCCTCGGCTGCGAACTGCGCCACGCGCAGCGGCTCGTCTACTCGGAAGGGCTCGATTTGACCGGTGGTACCAACCTCCGAGCAACGCCGATCGGCGCCGGCTGCCGGGTGTGCGAACGCGACAACTGTCCGCAGCGAGCGTTCCCCGCGCTGGGCCGCGCACTCGACATCAACGAACACCGCTCGACGGTGTCCCCGTATCTGGTGAGGCAGCCGTGAACCCACGCGACGAGCCGACACTCGCCCGCATCCCACCGGGCGGCTTCAAGGAACTGGGCCCGGTCGGGTGGGTGATCGCCAAGGTCGGTGCGCGCGGCATCCGCCGGCCACGGTTCAGCCTGATGAATGTCCTCGGCCAACACAAGCTGTTGCTTCCGGTGTGGCTGCCGCTGTCGGCCTACCTGCTCTATGCGGGCAAGCTCTCGCGGCGCGACGCCGAGACGGTCATCCTGCGGGTCGGACACCTGCGCGAGTGCGAGTACGAACTGCAGCAGCACCGCAGGTTGGCACGCACTCGCGGGCTCAACGCCGAGGACCAGGCACGGATCTTCGAGGGCCCCGACGCCGAGGGGCTGACCGACCGCGAGCGGGTGCTGATCACCGCGACCGACGAGTTCGTCGTCACCCGTGGGGTGTCACCGCAGACGTGGCAGGCGCTCGCCGGACACTTCACTAAACCCCAGCTGATCGAATTCTGTTTGCTGGCAGCACAATACGATGGGCTTGCGGCCACCATCACCACCCTCGGGGTCCCGCTGGACTTCCCGGACTAACGTTCACCCGGCCGGCCGGGCACCCGCGGCTACCATTCGACGATGACCCCGGATACGTCAGCGTCGACGAAGTGGTAGCCAACCCCTGGCGCCATCCGCCCGGTGTTCCGCACTGCGAGCCCCCACGCGCCGAGGGTCGCTTCTTCCTTCCCGACGGCCGCCGTCTCGGCTACGCCGAATACGGCGATCCGACCGGTCCGGTCGTGCTGTGGTTCCACGGCACCCCCGGCGGCCGCAGGCAACTGCCGATCGTCGGTCGTCGCGCCGCCGAGGCACTCGGGCTTCGGGTGGTGCTCGTCGAGCGCGCCGGATCCGGGCTGAGCGATCCGCACTCCTACGACCGGGTCGGCGACTGGGCCACCGACATGGCGCACGTCGCCGATCTCCTGGGCGCAGACAAGGTCGGCGTCGTCGGCCTGTCGGGCGGTGGTCCGTTCGCGTTGTCGTGCGCCGGGATGCCGGCGATGGCCGACCGGGTGACCGCCGTCGCCGTCCTCGGCGGTGTGACACCGTCGGTCGGGCCGGACGCCACAGCCAGCGGCGCGATCGACTTGGCCCGGAAGTTCGCCCCGCTGATGTCGGCCGCCCGCCGGCCGTTCGCGGCAGCCGTCGCCGGACTGCTGACGCCGGTCATCCCGCTGGCACACCTGGCGTACTCCGGCCTGGCCGCGGTGATGCCCGACGGTGACAAGCGGGTGTTCAGCAACCCCGAGATCGAGGCGATGTTCATCGACGACATCGTCCACGTCGCCAACGGCCGTTTTCAGGCGCTGCTCGACGATGCCCGACTGTTCGGCCGGGACTGGGGTTTCCGGTTGCCCGACGTCAACGTGCCGGTTCGGTGGTGGCACGGCGACGCCGACTCGATCATCTCGCTGGCCGACGCGGAAGCGGCTGTCGGGCATCTGCCCGACGTCGAGTTGACGTTGATGCCGGACGAGAGCCACCTCGGCGGCTTCGCCGCGGCCGACGACGTCCTCGCGTTCCTGCGCCCGTTCCTGCCGACCGGAAGCGGCGCGAAAAACGCGGCCCGGTGACGCAACGGCCTACAGGTACGTCACACCCAGCACGATCAGCGACAACAGCACCGGCGAGGCCGGCAGGGCCCAGAGGAACACCGCCCAGATCTCAGCCTTGCGCGTCTTGAGTTTCCACTGCCGCCAGCCGAGCGCCCCGGCCGCGACACCAACGACCAAGGACACCGCGGCCACGACAAGCGTCCACCTCTGCACGTCCGTCGATGCCATGGCCGCAGAGATCCCGGCCAGCCACAGGATGTGGCCGACCACCAACCCGCCGATACCGGCGACCCAGATCGCTCTCAACTAGAAATTGATCATGTGGCCGACCAGCCCGTGGAAGCACTCCTGGAGCGCCTCGGACAGGGTCGGATGCGTGTGAACGTTGCGGGCCAACTCGTTGGCGGTCAGATCCCACTTCTGCGCCAGTGTCAGCTCGGGCAGCAGCTCGGCGACGTCCGGGCCGATCAGGTGACCACCGAGCAGCTCGCCGTACTTCTTGTCGGCGATCAGCTTGACGAAACCGGTCGGATCGCCGAGGCCGTGGGCCTTGCCGTTGGCCGTGAACGGGAACTTCGAGACGACGACGTCGTAGCCCTCATCCTTGGCCTGGGCCTCGGTCAGACCGAAGCTGGCGACCTGCGGCTGGCAGAACGTCGCCCGCGGCATCATCCGGTAGTCACCGAGCGCGAGGGTTTCCGAGCCGGCGATGGTCTCGGCCGCGACCACGCCCATCGCCTCCGCGACGTGGGCGAGCTGCAGCTTGGCCGTGACGTCGCCGATGGCATAGATGTGCGGGACGTTGGTGCGCATGTAGTCGTCGATGCCGATGGCCTTGCGGTCGGTGAGCTCGACGCCCGCCTTGTCCAGCCCGAAGCCCTCGACGTTGGGTGCGAAGCCGATGGCCTGCATCACCTTGTCGGCCTTCAGTTCCTCGGACTTGCCGTCCTTGCTGACCGTCACGGTGACCGTCGACCCATCGTCGTCGATCGATTCGACCTTGGTTCCGGTGAGGATCTTGACGCCTAGCTTCTTGTACTGCTTCTCGATCTCCTTGGAGACCTCGGCGTCCTCGTTGGGCAGCGCGCGCGGCAGGAACTCGACGATGGTGACGTCCACGCCGTAGTTCTTGAGCACGTAGGCGAACTCCATGCCGATGGCGCCCGCGCCGGCGATGATGATCGACCCCGGCAGCTCCTTGGTCATGATCTGCTTCTCGTAGGTGACGACGTTCTCCGACAGCGACGTGCCGGGGACGAGCCGGGTGCTGGAGCCGGTCGCGATGATCGCGTTGTCGAACTCGACCTTCTCGGTCCCACCGTCGTTCAGATCGACCTCGATGCTGTTGGCGCCGGTGAACTTCCCGTAGCCGTGGATCTCGGTGATCTTGTTCTTCTTCATCAGGAAGTGCACGCCCGCGACGCGGCCGTCGGCCACCTTGCGGCTGCGGTCATACGCGGCGCCGAAGTCGAAACTGGCCTCGCCGCTGATGCCGAAGGTCTTGGCTTCCTTGGTGAAGATGTGGGCGAGTTCGGCGTTGCGCAGCAGCGCCTTCGACGGGATGCACCCGACGTTCAGGCACACACCGCCCCAGTACTTGGGTTCGACGATGGCGGTGTTCAGCCCGAGTTGGGCGGCGCGAATGGCCGCAACGTATCCGCCGGGGCCGGCTCCGAGAACGACGACGTCATAGTGGGTCACGCCTACCCACCCTAATGGTCCGGGCGCACGTGTTACCGGGTGATCCAGCCGAACACGTACCCGCCGTAAAGAACCGCGGCCGCCAGGGTCGACGCGAACGGCGCCGACATCATGGCGATGGCTGTCGCCGACATCACCGGTCGGTCCTGCACCATGGCGCAGAGCAGGCTGCCGACGATGCACGACACCAGGTAGACGAGGACGACGAACACCGGCATGGTCTTGTCCACCGAGTGGAACCACCAGTAGTACAGGCCCAGCCCGGCCGCGGCCGCCACGATCCACACGCCCGTGACGACAAGGACGAAGCGCCACCGACTGAGGTGCTGCTCGACACCGGGAACGACGATCGGCTGCGCTGGGTGCGGGAGCACCTCGACGGGCGCCGCGGGTTCGCGGGCCGCGGGTTCGGGGGCCTCCAGGAGACCTTGCGCGGTGAAGGCGCCGGTGAACTCGGGTGTGAAGGGCTGAGTGTGTTCACCCGGCGGCGTGTTTTTCTCGGTGTCAGCCACTGGACGCCACCTGGATCGCGGCCAGCGCTCCGAAACAGCCCGGCCCCATCGCGAGCACCAGGGCGCCCAGGGCGGTGACCCACCGCTTGCCCGACAGCAGGATCGTCAGCAGGCCGATCGCGCTGGGAATGCCGACGGCCAGCGCGATCGCGATGTCAGGCCGAACCGTCGCGGTGACCTCGACGGTGGCCGCGGTCGCAGCGATCATTCCGGCGGCGACGCCGATGATCATCATCCCGGCCAACACCGATGCACGCGGCAGCGGAATCATGGGTTTAAAGCTAACGCCGCTGCGGGCTTACACCCCGGCGGCGCGCCTGGGAAAACCGGTCAAGATCGCGTAACGGGAATCGCGCAGGCGTCGACCGCCTCGGCCACGATATGGGTCCCGGACGCCGCGGGGCGCAGGCCGCCTTCGAAATCGGCGCCGGTCACCGGTGGCGAGGCGTCCAAGGTTTGGTTCTCGTCGTCGGTGAACGCGCGGCCGCGGGACAGGAAGCGCTTGCCTTCGGGCGCCTCCAGGCTGAACCCGCCACCCCGGCCCGGGACGACGTCGATCACCAACTGGGTGTGCTTCCAGGTGTCGAACTGCGGTCCGGAGATCCACACCGGCACCCCGTCGCCGACGTCGAGCACGGCCAGCAGGATGTCTCGGTCACCGACCAGGAAATCGCCGTCGGGGTAACACATCGGCGACGACCCGTCGCAGCAGCCACCGGATTGATGCAACATCAACGCGCCATGGCGGTCCTGGAGCGTCCGCAGCAGTTCGGCGGCGGCTTCGGTCACGAGTGCGCGATGGGGTGTGGCCACGCTAGCCATTGTCCTCCTGATTCTTCTCCGGCACGCTGCCCATTCGGGCAGCACGGGTCACCGGCGCCGTCGACGGCGGCAACAGCATGTGCCGGTCGTCGGGGTAGCGGACGTCGAGAGCGACCGAACCGGCGAACCGGTACGGCTGGGCGACGAGGAGTCCGGCGAACAGTTTGCGCAGCCGCGACATCTCCGCCCGAACCGTCACCACCCGGGTTCGGTCGCCGTACAGATCCTCGGCAAGTTCCGGCGCTGATCGGCCCTGCGGCGAAAGGGCAAGCGCGAGAAGGATTTCGGCGTGCCGCAGGGACAGGTCGTGGCGCCAGGTGCCGAATTGGCCCGCCACCCCCAGCGACGGAGTGTCCGGGTTGCCGAAGTCCAGAGTGACCCGAGAGGCGTGGTCGAGGTCACCCACGCCGTCGCCGACCGCGGGGCGGACGAGCCAGCCGCCGGGAAGGGGTTCGACGGCGCACACCCCCAGGGTCGCCAACCGCACCCGCCCGGGGGTCAGCTGCTCGGGCAGCAGGATCCGGTTGTGCAGCGGCATCGCGTCGACGGCGGCGACCCAGCCGTCGGTGTCCACGGCGAGCGCCGGGCTGCCGATACGCGCGAGGATCGGCGCGGCGAACGCGCGCAGCCGATTCAGGGTGCGGTCGTGCTCCTGACGAAGCTGAGACTCGGCGAGCCGCGCTACGGCGTCCACCAACGCGATGGTCGTCGGATGCACGGTGGGTGCCGGGCCGGAGACGTCCACAACACCGATGACCTGACCGGTCCGCGGATCCCGGATGGGCGCGCCCGCGCACGTCCACGAATGGTGGCTGCGCAGGAAATGCTCGGCGGAGAACACCTGCACCGCGCGCTGGGACACCAGCGCCGTGCCGATGGCGTTGGTCCCGACGGCGCCCTCCCCCCAATGCGCACCCTCGACGAAACCGAGGCGGTCGGCGTTCATCAGCACGGCCGGCGAACCCGTGCGCCACAGCACCCGGCCCTTCGCGTCGGCGACCACGAGGATGTTGTCGCCCTCGGCAACCAGCGACTCCAGGCCGTGCGAGATTTCGTCGAGCACCGCGAGCAGCCCGGACGACTGCCGCAGCATCTCCAGGGCGCCGGTCTCCACCACCGGGTCGGCATCGGGGGCTCGGTCGTGCATACCGCTGGCGATCAGCCGTCGCCAGGAGTCGCCGATGACTTCCCGAGGCCGGGCCGGTGCCCGGTGACCCGCCATGGTCGCGTCGTAGACAGCCGACATCAGCCGCGCGTAGCTGCGCGGATCCTCGCCGACGGCGACAGCGGGTTCAGGCACGGGCGAGCTGCCGACATTGCTGGGCATCAGTACCCATAGTGCTCCGCATCTCAGCGGGAGACCAGGCCGCCGTCGCTCGGGGCGACTTCGGCTGAATCGGTCGGGGCGACTTCGGCTGAATCGGTCGGGGCGACCAACACCTTCATCTTCTTGCCCGCGTGCAACGCCTCGAACCCCTCATCGATCACGTCGTCGAGCGCGATCCGGGTCACCCAACCGGTGGTGTCGTACTTGCCGTCGGCCATCAAGGCGATCACCGCCTCGAAGTCGGCGCCGGTGTAGCACAGCGATCCTTGGATTCGGGACTCGTTCATCACCAGGTTCAGAAGAGGTGTCTCCAAAGGTCTCTCGTAGATCGCCACACTGATCATCGGTTTGCGGGATCCCACGCAGGCCAGCGCGGTGGCCACCGCGGGCGTCACGCCTGCCGCGTCGAAGACCGCGTCGGCGCCGTCGCCCTTGGTGTGGTCGGCGATGAACGCGGGCACGTCGGTGGCTGTCGGATCCAGCGTCGCCGCCCCGAGTGCCTCAATGGCGGCCCGCCGGACGGGCGAGGGTTCGACGACGAACACATCGTCAAGACCCTTGCCCCGCAACGCGAACCACAGACCGATGCCGATCGGACCCGCGCCGAAGACCATCGCAGTGTCCCCGGCGGACACATCGCCGAGCGTCGCCGCGTGGTAGGCGACCGACATCGGCTCGACCAGTGCGCCCAGTTCCAACGACACGGTGTCAGGGAGCCTGTGCAGCATGCTGGTGGGCACGACGGTGTACTCGGCCATTCCGCCGTCGGACATCAGTCCGTGGAAACCGATCTGCTGACAGACGTTGTAGTTGCCGGCCCGGCACGGGGCGCAGTGATCACATTTGTAGATCGGCTCTACGGCAACCCGGTCGCCCTCGTTCCACCCGGTCACGCCGTCGCCGACCGCGGTGATGGTCCCGGAGAACTCGTGGCCCAGCGTGAGCGGCAGCTCCTGACCGGTCAGCGGGTGCGGCTGTGTGGGGATGAAGATGGGCCCGGCGTAGTACTCGTGCAGGTCGGTGCCGCAGATCCCGTTGAAGCCGACCTTCAACTTGACGGTGCCGGGCTTGACCGCCGGTTCGGCGACGTCGTCGATCTCGAGCTTGTGGGGTCCGTAGTACACAGCTGCTCTCATATCCGCATGTCTATGTGACCGCGACCACATGGCGAAAGAGTTGCAGAGGGTTGCAGCCCCGGTACCGGCTCCCCCGTCGCTCGGCTCGCCCCAGGTTGCAACGCTTCGCAACTCTTGTCAGGGGCGCGCCCGAAGGTGTGTCCTGGCTCACATGACTTCTACTCTCGATCCTCAGACCACCGCAGAGGTGACGCCTCAGCAGCGCATCGACACCTGGCTCGCCGACTTCGAGACGGCCCTGGCCGTCCGCGACATCGAGCGCATCACGGGCATGTTCGCCGTCGACAGCTTCTGGCGGGACCTGGTGTCGTTCACCTGGAACCTCAAGACCCTCGAGGGCCGCGACCAGATCGCCGCCATGCTGGGCGCCCGGCTGATCGAAACCGATCCGTCGAACTTCAGGACGCGGGAGGCGCCGACGCAGGACGGCACCGGCGAAGACGCGGTGACGTCGGCGTTCATCGAGTTCGAGACCGGCGCCGGTCGCGGAATCGGGCACCTCCGGCTCAAGGGGGATCAGGCGTGGACCCTGCTGACCGCGCTGCAGGAGTTGAAGGGGCACGAGGAGCCCAAGGGCGCGGGCCGGCCGAGGGGCGCCGTGCACGGCGACGATCCGGATCCCCGGTCGTGGGCCGAGAAGAAGGCCGCCGAGGACGCCGGGCTGGGACGGACCACGCAGCCGTACACGCTGGTGATCGGCGGCGGGCAGGGCGGCATCGCGCTCGGCGCGCGGCTCCGCCAGCTCGGGGTGCCGGCGATCGTCGTCGACAAGCACGAGCGCCCGGGTGACCAGTGGCGCAAGCGCTATAAGTCGCTGTGCCTGCACGACCCGGTCTGGTACGACCACCTCCCCTACCTGCCCTTCCCGCCGAACTGGCCGGTGTTCGCCCCGAAGGACAAGATCGGCGACTGGCTGGAGTTCTACACCCGCGTCATGGAGGTGCCGTACTGGTCGAAGACGTCGTGCCTGTCGGCGGCGTTCGACGAGGCGGCTCAGACCTGGACGGTCGAGGTGGACCGCGACGGTGAGCGCCTCACCCTGCACCCCACCCAGCTCGTGCTCGCGACCGGCATGTCCGGGAAGGCGTACGTGCCGACAGTGCCCGGGCAGGACGTGTTCACAGGCGACCAGCACCACTCCAGCGCACACCCCGGGCCCGACCCCTACGTCGGCAAGAAGGCCGTGGTGATCGGCTCCAACAACTCCGCCCACGACATCTGCAAGGCGCTCTACGAGAACGGTGTCGACGTGACGATGGTGCAGCGGTCTTCGACCCACATCGTCAGGTCCGATTCGCTGATGGACATCGGCCTGGGCGCCCTGTACTCGGAGGAGGCGGTCGCCTCGGGGATGACGACCGAGAAGGCCGACCTGACGTTCGCGTCGCTGCCGTACCGGATCATGCACGAGTTCCAGATCCCGCTGTATGACCAGATGCGCGAACGCGACAAGGACTTCTACGACCGGCTCGAGGCCGCCGGCTTCGAACTGGATTGGGGCGCCGACGGTTCCGGGCTGTTCATGAAGTACCTGCGGCGGGGGTCCGGTTACTACATCGACGTCGGTGCGTGCGAGATGGTCGCCGACGGCAGGATCAAGCTGGCCCACGGGCAGGTCGACCACCTGACCGAGGACTCGGTGGTGCTATCCGACGGCACCGAGTTGCCCGCCGACGTCGTCGTCTACGCCACCGGCTACGGCTCGATGAACGGTTGGGCCGCCGATCTGATCGGCCAGGACGTCGCCGACAGGGTGGGCAAGGTGTGGGGTCTGGGCAGTGACACTCCCAAGGACCCCGGCCCGTGGGAAGGCGAACAGCGCAACATGTGGAAGCCGACCCAGCAGCCCAACCTGTGGTTCCACGGCGGCAACCTGCACCAGTCGCGGCATTACTCGCTGTATCTGGCGCTGCAGCTCAAGGCCCGTTACGAGGGCATGGCCACCCCGGTGTACGGGCTGCAGGAGGTGCACCACCTGAGCTGACCCCTCGCTTCGCCGAAATGGCATTCCAGCAGCCGAAGTTCGAGTAAGGACCTGCTGGAATGCCATTTCGGCGGATTGGGAACAATGGTGGCGTGACCCACGACGCGCGCGCCGAGACCGACGACCCGTACCTCTGGCTCGAGGACGTCACCGGGGATGACGCGCTGGCGTGGGTGCGCGAGCACAACGAGCCCACGGTGGCCGAACTCGCCGGTGAGCGCTTTGAGCAGATGCGCGCCGAGGCGTTGGAGGTACTCGACACCGACGCGCGGATCCCTTACGTGCGGCGCCGCGGTGAGTACCTGTACAACTTCTGGCGCGACGCAACCAACCCGAAGGGGCTGTGGCGCCGCACCACGCTGGAGAGCTACCTGACCGACAAGCCCGACTGGGACGTCATCATCGACATCGACGAGCTGGCGCGAACTGATAACCAGAACTGGGTCTGGGCAGGCTCCGACGTCCTCGAGCCCGACCATTCACTGGCATTGATCATCCTGTCCCGCGGCGGCTCGGATGCCGCGGTGGTGCGTGAGTTCGATATGCGCACAAGGGAATTCGTTGACGGCGGATTCGAACTGCCCGAGGCGAAATCCCAGGTCAGCTGGGAGGACCGAGACACGTTGCTGGTGGGAACCGATTTCGGTGAGGGCTCACTCACCGAATCGGGATACCCGCGCCTGGTGAAGCGGTGGCGGCGCGGGCAACCGCTCGCCGAGGCCGACACCGTGTTCAGCGGGACGGAGACCGACGTGATCGTCCCCGCGTCGAAGGACCACACCGTCGGTTTCGAGCGCACGACGGTGAGCCGGGCGGTGGACTTCTTCAACGACGAGGTCTACGAGCTGCGTGGCGACGAACTGATCCGCATCGACACGCCGACCGATTCCAGCATCTCGGTGCACCGCGACTGGCTGTTGATCGAGCTGCGCACCGACTGGGACCGCGGCACGGAGCAATTCGCGGCCGGTTCCCTGCTCGCCGCCGACTACGACGAATTCCTCGCCGGCACAGCGCAATTACAGGTGGTATTCGCGCCCGACGAGCACACCTACCTGCATCACTACGCCTGGACCCGCGACCTGCTGGTCGTCGTCACGCTCGCCGACGTGACAAGCCGTGTTGCGGTGCTCACGCCGGGAACCTGGGCGCCCGCGCCCGTCGAGGGCCTGCCCGAGAACACCAACACCTCGGTTGTCGCCGCGGACCGCCTCGGTGACGAGATCTTCCTCGACTCTTCAGGTTTCGTCACCCCGTCGCGACTTCTCCACGGCGCCGCCGGCGGTCAACTCAGCGAGATCAAGCGCGCGCCGTCGTTCTTCGACGCCGCCGAACTCGACGTGACGCAGTACTTCGCCACCTCCGATGACGGCACCGCGATCCCGTATTTCGTGGTGGGGCATCGCCACCTGCAGGGTCCGGGCCCCACGCTGCTCGGCGGGTACGGCGGCTTCGAGGTGTCGCGCACCCCGGGCTACGACGGCGTGCTGGGCCGGCTGTGGCTGTCGCGTGGAGGCACCTATGTGCTGGCCAACATTCGGGGCGGTGGCGAATACGGCCCGACCTGGCACACCCAGGCGATGCGTGAGGGCCGACATCTGGTGACCGAGGATTTCGCCGCGGTGGCAAAGGATCTGGTGGCGCGCGGCATCACGACGATCGAGCAACTGGGTGCGCAGGGCGGCAGCAACGGCGGGCTGCTGATGGGGGTGATGCTGACGAAGTACCCAGAGCTGTTCGGCGCATTGGTCTGCAACGTTCCGCTGCTGGACATGCGACGCTTCCACCTGTTGCTCGCAGGCGCCTCGTGGGTCGCCGAGTACGGTGATCCCGATGAGCCCGAAGACTGGGCGTTCATCTCGGAATACTCTCCATACCAGAACATCTCGACTGACCGCCGGTACCCACAGCTGCTGATCACGACGTCCACGCGCGATGATCGGGTGCACCCGGGGCATGCGCGGAAGATGGCCGCGGCACTCGAGGCCGCGGGCCATCCGGTGCGGTACTACGAGAACATCGAAGGCGGTCACGCCGGCGCGTCCGACAATCCTCAGATCGCGTTCCGCACCGCGCTCATCTACGAGTTCCTGCTGCGGACTCTGAACGGGAGCTGACGTGTTCACGACGAGGGTGTTCGCCGCCGCCGCTGCGAGTGTGTTCCTGTTGGCCGGTTGCTCGCGCGATGTGACCGGGACGGCGGTGACGGCCGCAGGGGCCGGCTCGCCGACACCATCCAGCGGGGACGGCCAATGCACCACTGTGACTGCGCCGTTGGAGGACATCCCTGCGGTGGATGACGGCGAGCCTGCGCTGCGCATCCCGGTTCCGGCAGGGTGGGAGCGCAACGCCACGATGGACAGTCAGATCATTCGGTACGCCATCGTCGCGCAGGGTCTGGCCGCCGACGGATTCGCTCCCAACGCCGTCGTCACCCTGGAATCGGTGCGCGGCAGCCAGGACGCCGACATCGTCTTCGACCAGAACCGCGCAAACCTCCAAAGCGGAATCGGCGCAACCGATCTCGAAACGGTGAGCAACACCACCTGCGGGCTCCCCTCAGAGACCACCGATTACCTTGCGCCACCGATGGGTCCCGCTCCCGCACGTCCGATCATCATGCACGCGGTCGTCGCCACCACAGAGCAAGCCACCTATCTGGCGACGCTCACCATCCAGACCACCGACCCCGACAACCCGGCGTACACGAGTGATGCCGAACAGATCGTCGACGGCTTCCAGATGCTGGTGCCGTGACGACCTGGTCTTCGGTGGTACTGGGCGCGGGTGCACTGATGTTGCTGCTCGGCGCCGCCGTGCCCGGGTGGGACACCACGCCTCTGACGAAACGTGCGGTGAAACGTCGCATCTACTGGGCAGGTACCGCCGTCGGTGCGGCGCTGCTGTTCCTCGGCGGCCTGCCGGACCTTCAGAGCGCTGTCGCATTCGCCTGTGCCGCTCTGATCCTGATGACCGGGTGGGCCTATTTCCGCACGCCCCACATCAAGATCGGCGGGCAGATCCGATCCGCCGACGCGGCCCTGCGCCAACCCGACCCACCACCCGGGGTGTAACGCTCCACGTCCTTCTCGGCACTACGACGGTGATGGCCGCGCTGTCGGAGCGCACGGCCCCGTCCGAGAGGAACGCCATGCCAGATGTAACCAGCAGGACCGACGTTATGAGCAGGATCGACCGACTCCCCCTGTCCGGGCTGGAGCGCGTGAGCGCAGCGCTGGCCCGCTACGGCCTCGTCGTGGTCATCGCCTGGATCGGGGCGCTGAAGTTCACCGAGTTCGAAGCGCAGGGCATCGCGCCACTGGTGTCCCACAGCCCGTTCATGAGCTGGGTCTACGACGTGTTCTCCGTGGGCACGTTCTCGGCGATGCTCGGTGTCCTGGAGATCGGTGCCGCACTGCTCATCGCCGTCAAACCGTGGTGGCCGAAGATGTCTGCCGCGGGCAGTGTGATCGCCATCGGTTTGTTCGTCGCGACCCTGAGCTTCCTGTTCACCACCCCGGGGGTCTTCGAGGCGTCGGCGGGCGGCTTCCCGGTGCTGTCGTCGACCGGCCAGTTCCTCATCAAAGATGTTGCGCTGCTGGGGATCGCGGCCTGGACTCTCACCGACGCGCTGCGGAGTTCCCGGAACTGATGCGACGGGTTACGATTTCGCCGAGATGACAACCACCTCTGCAGGGGAGGCCGACCTCATCGCCGCGTTGCGCGCCAGGGATGAGGCGGCCTTCGCCGCACTGGTCGACATGCACTCGCCGGCGATGCTGCGGGTAGCCCGGGGCTACGTCGCCACCCGCGAGATCGCCGAGGAGGTCGTCCAGGAGGCCTGGATCGCCCTGCTCAAGGGAATCGACTCCTTCGAGGGCCGGTCCTCGCTGCGGACCTGGCTGTTCACCGTGCTGATCAACATCGCGAAGAAGCGCGGCATGCGGGAGCGCAAGGACTTTGACGTCCAGATCGCCGCCTACACCGGCGGCACCGTGGACCCGGCACGGTTCCGCGACAGCGACGACCGGTGGCCGGGCCACTGGAAAGACACCGAGATGCCCTCCCCGTTCCCCGAGTCGCCCGAGGGGGCGACCCTGGGTGACGAGCTGATGGCCGTCACGCGACGCGAACTGGAGAAGCTCCCCGAGCGCCAGCGTGTGGTGGTGACTCTGCGGGACGTCCTGGACATGGACTCTGCGGAGGTGTGCGAACTGCTCGACATCAGCATCGCCAACCAACGGGTGCTTCTGCACCGCGGCCGGGCCGCCGTGCGGCAGGCGCTCGAGGACTACCTGAAGGACGCGACATGACCGAGAAACGGGACATCGACTGCGACGAGCTCGTCGAACTGGTCACCGCCTACCTGGACGAAGCGCTGGACCCGGACACCAGGGCGCGCTTCGACGAGCACCTGCTCGAATGCGACGGCTGCGAGAACTATCTGCAGCAGTTCAGGACCACCGTGACGACCCTCGGCAGGGTCGGCGATGACGAGATCGAGCCGAGGTTTCGCGACAAACTGCTCGATGCGTTCCGCGACTGGCAATGACCGCCCTGGCCAGAGCTTCGGCAGGACCCCTGTCGGCACGCTAGCGGCGAGATCGACATCAGGGCTGTGATAACTGGCGATCGACAGCGGCATCACGACCCAGGTGTCAATCTCGGCGCGAGGGCTTCGACGGGCAGTCCTGTCCAGGCCGACCGAGTCCTGTCTCGGCTGACCGCCCGCGCGGAGCCTTGACTTCCCCGGCCGCAATCATTCGACTGCAGCTATGGCGACTTCCGAAACGTCCGCGTTCGACACTCTGCTCTATAGCGCCAGCGATGCCGTGGCGACCATCACCCTGAACCGGCCTGCGCAGCTGAACACCATCGTGCCGCCGATGCCCGATGAGATCGAGGCGGCGATCGGGCTGGCCGAGAAGGATCCCGCGGTCAAGGTGATCGTGCTGCGGGGTGCCGGGCGCGCGTTCTCGGGCGGCTACGACTTCGGTGGCGGGTTCGAGCACTGGGGCGCGTCCATGAATAGCGACGGCCGCTGGGACCCGGGCAAGGACTTCGCGTTCACGACGGCACGGGCGACGAGCCCCAACCAGAAATTCATGGCGATCTGGCGTGCCTCCAAGCCGGTGATCGCGCAGGTGCACGGCTGGTGTGTGGGCGGAGCCAGCGACTACGCACTGTGCGCCGATCTCGTCATCGCCAGCGACGACGCCGTCATCGGCACTCCCTATGCGCGGATGTGGGGTGCCTACCTGACGGGAATGTGGCTGTACCGGCTGTCCCTGGCGAAGGTGAAGTGGCATTCACTGACCGGTGAGCCACTCACCGGAAAGGAAGCTGCCGCAGTCGAACTCATCAACGAATCGGTGCCGTTCGAACAGCTCGAGGCGCGCGACGCCGAGGTCGCCGCCAAGCTCGCGAGTATCCCGCTGTCCCAGTTGCAGGCGCAGAAGCTCATCGTGAACCAAGCCTACGAGAACATGGGGCTGGCGTCGACGCAGACGCTGGGCGTCATCCTCGACGGGCTGATGCGCAACACACCGGAGGCGCACGGCTTCATCGACGTCGCCGCCACCGAAGGCGTCAAGGCAGCGGTGATGCGCCGCGACGGCCCGTGGGGTGACTACAGCCAGGCACCACCGGACAGGCAGCCCGACCCGTCACACGTGATCGAGCCGTAGCTGCTGCTCAGGCCGCTGCCTCGAACGCGATCGGCAACGTGACGGGGCCACTGAGCGCGGTCGGCGGCTTCCATGGCGCTGGTCCGTTGAGGCGAATGTCGGGCATCCGCTGCGCCATCACGGCAAGCCCTTCGGCGATTTCGAGACGCGCCAAGTGTGACCCCAGGCAGTAGTGCATTCCCCCGCCGAAGGTGACCATCGCCGGCGCGCCCTCGCGAGTGATGTCCAGACGCTCGGGAGATTCGAAGATCTCGGGATCGCGGTTGGCGGATGCGAGGTTCGCCACCACGAGGGTGCCGGCCGGGATCGTCACCCCCGCCAGCTCGACGTCCTCGGTGGCGGTCCGCAGCATGCCTATCGCGACCGGGGAGTGCCGGAAAACTTCCTCGGCCGCAGCTGCGGCCAGCTCGGGCCGACGGCCGAGCAGGCTCCACTGATCGGGATGGCCGCACATGGCGAATACCGACGCCGCCAACTGGTTGCGCGTCGTATCGGTGCCGGCCATCAGCAGACCGGCTACCAGCATGCGGAGCTCGTCGGCGCTGAGCCGGTCACCGTCGTCCTCGGCGCGGATCAGATCGGACAGCAGGTCGTCGGTCAGCGTGTGCCGCCGATCGGCCACCATCGCGTCGACGTAGTCGTCGAGTTCCTGCCACGCCGTCAAGATGCGCTCCTGCTGGTCGGCGACATCCCAGCTGAACACTCGAAAAATGTCGTCGGTCCAGGTCGAGAACGACTCCCAGTCCTCGGAGGGCGTGCCGAGCAGCGCACAGATGATCGGGATCGGATACTTGCGGGCGATGTCTGCGACGACCTCGCAGTGTCCTTGCGAAGCGTGGCGGTCGACCAGTTCGGTCATGACGTCGACGACGGTGGCACGTAGCCGTGCCGTCCCGCGCGGCGTGAAGGCACGGGCGATCAGCCGGCGCAGGCGGTGGTGTTCCTCGCCGTCGAGGCTGATCAAGTTGGTGGCGACGCGGTTCCACAGCGGGCCCGACGTGATGCCCTGGGACGCCAGGAACATGCCCTGGGGCACACGGAACCGCGGATCGCGCAGCACGCTGCGCACCAAATCGTAGGTGAGCAGCTCCGGGCCGTGAGTGCCCATCGCGATCGGACCCTGACTGCGTGCAGCGGCGATGAGCCGATGCACTTCCGCGGGGTCGTCGGACTGCTCGTAGGCAAGCGCCGGGAGACCGGCGGCGAACACGTTGGAGCAGCCATCGACGGGCTGGGATTCGATCGTCATCAGGGCGCCCCTCTCGGTCCAGGGATCGGTCCTTCCATCGTGGTGCTGCTTCTGCTCGACAACCTCAGTAGAGAACTACTGACGTTCTCTGCCGGCTCGACACCGCCGAAATCAGTAATGCACTACTGACGCCGGTCACGTTGACGCGGGCGACGATTTCTGATCAGAGGCATCGGAAGGGGAAGACACTATGACGATCGCCATGCCGCACAAGGTCAGTGCGATGGTGCACTGGAGGACGCACCATCCGAGGCGCGTGAAGTCCGATTGGGACCTCCACGGCCACCCCCACCACTACGCCTTCATCGAGAGTGCGGCGATGTCGCGGGCAATGGATCGGCTGTAGTCCGTCGTCCCAATCCGCCCAGCGCGGAGGCGATTCCACCGAGCACCACCAGCCCGACACCGGCGACCAGCGTGATGTTGAGCCACAGATGCAGGCTGTCCTCGGCATGGGTCACCATGACCTCCGCGACGGTCCGGATATCGCCGGTGGTGCGGTTGAGCGCGCCGTCGAGGAAGCGTTGACCCACCTCGATGCCTGCCCAGCCCGCCGCGCCCACCAGCAGGGCCGAAACACCCAGCGCCGTCACCGCTTTGCCTTTCGAGCGCGCCGCGGCCAGGGTCAGCAGCGCGAAGAATCCGGCTATCACGGCGGCGCCGATGCTGGCCCACGGGCCCCACGTCGCAAGCCAGCGGAGCTTGCCTGGTCGTAACTCGGGCGCGTCCACGGTGATCGGCACCGTCAGCGTCTCGGGCAACTGCAGGTCAAGGGTGCCCAGCGTGGCGGTGAACGACGGGTCCGACAGCATCGGCGCGACGTCGATGAGCCACTGATCGGTGGAGTTGCCGCTGGGCACCGCCCCGGTGAACATCCACCGGTGCGCGATCCGGTTCGCCTGCGCGAACTGACCCGGGAAGCCGGAATTGCGGGTGTAGGAGATCGCCACCTGACGGACAAGTTCGGGGTTGAGGGTGTAGCCGTTGTCGGCACCCAGGGAGACGACCTGCGTGGTGAGCTCGCCGGCCATCGCGTCCTGCAGCCGGGCATCTTCGGCGGCCGACGCGGCCAGCGCCGCGTAGCCGCCCTCGCTGACGATGGTCTGTTGCGCCCATACCGCGGGCACCGCGACCGCCAGCGCGGCTGTCGTGACGAGCCACAACATCAGCGCGGTGAGAAACCGCACGCATCCTCCTGCCCGGCGTGGCCGGGCGCTCAATCGGTCAGCGCACGTCCCACGATGAGGGGGTCGGCTTCTGCGACCACCTCGCGGTCCTTGTTGTCGTAGTCGAACTTACCGAGCACGTAGCGCATGGCGTTGATGCGGGCGCGCTTCTTGTCGTTGCTCTTGACCACCGTCCACGGTGCGATGTCGGTGTCGGTGAGCTCGAACATGTCTTCCTTCGCCGCGGTGTAGGCGTCCCACTTGTCCAGTGATGCCAGATCGGTGGGCGAGAGCTTCCACTGCCGGACCGGATCGACCTGCCGGATGGTGAACCGGGTGCGCTGTTCGCCCTGCGTGACCGAGAACCACAGCTTAGTCAGGCTGATGCCGTCGTTGACCAGCATCTGCTCGAAAAGCGGTGCCTGCGCAATGAATTCGGCGTGCTGGTCGGGTGTGCAGAAGTTCATCACGCGCTCGACCCCGGCGCGGTTGTACCAGGACCGGTCGAACAGAACCAGTTCGCCGGCCGCAGGCAGGTGCGCGACGTAACGCTGGAAGTACCACTGGGTGCGTTCCCGTTCGGTGGGCTTCTCCAGCGCGACGACGCGGGCGCCGCGGGGGTTGAGGTGCTCCATGAACCGCTTGATGGTGCCGCCCTTGCCCGCGGCGTCACGTCCCTCGAACACGATGACATGCCGCAGGCCGTTGGACTGGCTCCACTTCTGCAGCTTGAGCAGTTCGATCTGCAGGAGTCTCTTCTGCTCCTCGTACTCGGGGCGCGACATGCGCTCGTCGTACGGATAGCCTTCGCGCCAGGTGTCGACCTCGAAGCCGCTCGGGTGATGTACCAGCACCGGATCGTCGTCGTCGTCATCGCGGACGGTGTAGTACTCGGTTCCCTTGAGCGCGGTCACGCAGAGAACGTAGCGGCCAACCCGTACGCGCGGATGACTTTCCGGTGAACGGGAAGTGGCGTGAAAATCGGGCTACTTCGCCGAGCGCTTCGGCCCGATCAGGGCAAACTTGGTCATCAGCGTGTTCATCCGCTTGAGCGCCTTGAGCGAGTTGTTGTAGTAGTTGCCGCCGGCGCCGACGTTGGTGCGCGGTGCGACCACGGCCTCCTGACGGCAGAACTTGCGCAGACCCTCCGCACCACCGAAGCGCGCGCCCATGCCCGAGGTCTTCCAGCCTCCCATCGGCGCCGTCGTGCACATCAGGTTGGAGATCACGTCGTTGATGTTGACCGCTCCGCAATCGAGTTGCACGGCAATGGCTTTCGCACGCTCGATGTCCCTGGAGAACACCGCCGCGGACAGGCCGTAGGGGCTGTCGTTGGCCAGCCGGATCGCCTCGTCGACGGAGGCGACCTTCATGATCGGCAGTGTGGGGCCGAAGGTCTCCTCGGTCATGCACGCCATCGAGTGGTCGACGTCGACGAGCACGGTCGGCGGGTAGAAGCTGCCCGGACCCTCGGGACGCCTGCCGCCCGTGAGGGCCTTGGCTCCCGCAGCGACCGCTTCGAAGACGTGCCGCTCGGTCACTTCGAGCTGGCTCTCGTCGATCATGGCGCCGAAGTCGTAGCCGTCGCCCGCGCCCGTCTTGAGCTTCTCGACGTCGCGGACCACCGCGGCGACGAACTGGTCGTACACCGGCTCGAGCACGTAAACCCGTTCCACCGACACGCAGGTCTGCCCGGCATTGAACATCGCGCCCCACACCGCGGCGTGCGCAGCCAGCTCGACGTCGGCGTCCTCCAGCACGATCATCGGATCTTTGCCGCCCAGTTCCAGGCTCACCGGGGTCAGCCGGCGCGCGGCGCGCTCCATCACCTTGGAACCGGTGGCACTGGACCCGGTGAACTGGATGTAGTCGGAGTTGTCGACCACGGCCTCGACGGCCTCGCGGGCGCCCTGAACGATCGCCATCACCTCGGGCGCGCCCGAATCGAGCCAGCCGCGCAGCAGCAGTTCGGCGGTCAGCGGGGTGCGCTCGGACGGCTTCAGCAAGACCGCGCAGCCGGCGGCGAGCGCACCGATCGTGTCCATCAGGAGGTTGGCCACGGGATAGTTCCACGGCGCGATGATGCCCACGACCGGGCGGGGCCGATAGTGCACCGTGATCTTCTTGATCGCCAGGAACGGCAGCGACGCCGGACGGGACTCCGGCGCGAGCGCCTTCTCCATGGTCTTGATGTAGTAGGAGGCGATCATGATGATCAGCGGCACCTCCTGCGCGGCGTCCACCGCGGACTTACCGGTCTCCGCGATCAGTAGCGACTCGATCTCGGCACGGTGCTCGCCGAGCCACACCGCGTACCGGGCCAGCACCTTGGCTCGCCCCTTCGGACCCCGGGCCTCCCACTCCTTCTGCGCGGCGCGCACGCTGGCCGCGATCCGCGGGACGTCAGCGGGATCGGTCCAGCGCACCTCCCCGGCCACGGACCCGGTCGCCGGGTTGGTGATGGTGCCGGTTCCGGTGAACGGCTTGGGCAGTTCCACGTCGGACGTCGCAGTCATAACCCCATGCTAACGATCGGTGTGACCTGTGTCGCAGTGGGGTTGACACCTGTCAAGTCCAGCGGCCCAGGCGGCGACGCACACCAGCGCCGTGCCGAGGAACACCGCGCCGACGGCGTCGGTGACGTAGTGGTAGGTGAAGCCCTGCCCCAGAACGCCGAGCGCCGCCGCGGCCACCGCCGCGACGACGGCCCACGTCGCGGCCCCGGCAGCCAGCACGGCCAACCCGAGCACCACGACCGCAAGGGTGGTGTGTCCACTCGGATAGGCCAGCGCGTCGCCCTTCCACCGACCGAATGCCTGCTTGGCCAATCGCGCTGTCGCGATCGCCACGAACGGCATGACCGCCGCCACCGCGGCCAGTCGCCACCGACGCCGTGACGCGGCGACCACCAGCACGAGCGCCCAGAGCGTCAACGTCACCCGGCCGTCGGTGAACACCAGCAGCCTGCCCACCCCGGGGTGCGCGGCGCCCGCCACCTGGAACCAGTCGTCCAGCGGCGTGGAGCCCTTACCGACCGCCAGCCCGAGGAGGGTCAGCAGCGCGAGGCCTACGACCGGCCAGCACCGGACGACCACAGACCCGCTCAGCCGGCGATGCCTCTGAGGTAGGCGGCCTGGCCGAGGTGCTGCGCGGCATCGTCGATGATGCTGACGAGCCGCGCGCTGGCGGTTACCGGCGGCGACCAGCGCTCGTCCACGACACGGGCGAGTTCGTCGGCCGACGCCGAGGCGACGTACTCCAGCGTCGCCTCGTGCACGGCGTGGTAGTAGCCGGCCAGCAGCTCCGGCGATGCGCGCACCTTGGCCACCTCGTCGGGGGTGTGACCGTAACCGTGCGCGTCGCGCGGCAGATCGAGCGCGAACCGGTCCACCCAGCCGTCGCGGAACCACACCTGCTCGACGCCCGCGAGGTCGCACAGCTGCGCGTCCTGCATGCGGGCGGTGTGCCAGATCAGCCACGTGATGGTGTTGGCCTCCGGCGTCGGCCGGTAGTAAGCGACGGCGTCGGTCAGCCCCTCGGTGAGATCGTCGGAGTGCTCGATCTGGCGGGTGAAGCAGTCACGGAGCAGTTCACGTGCGGCGTCGATGTCAGCCATGGTCGCCAAGTTACGCCTGCGGATTACCCACGGTGAAGTTCGACGTCCCGGCGGTATCGTCACCTGCGGGCAGATCTGCCCCATGGCGCGCGGAGGACTGCAGTGAGTGAACCGATCGCCCTCGACCCGTTGTTCGCCGTCGACGCGGTCCTGGAGGACTGGGGGCCGAAAGCGGACGCGACGGCCGGCAGCCCACACGAATCCGGCCTGATGCTGCACGACGACGCGGTGAGCAAAGTCGGTGTCTGGCAGTGCACTCCGGGCTCCTGGGTGTCGGCCAAGGACGGGGTCGGTGAGCTTATGCACTTCGTCAGCGGGCATGGCTGGATCACCGACGATGATGGCCGCTGGGAGATCGCGCCGGGGGCCGTCCGATGGTTTCCGGACGGCTGGCGGGGACGCTGGGACGTCGACGTCACGGTGCGCAAGGTCTTCGCGATCATCACCGCCACACCAGCGTCGTGATCGAACCGGACGGTGGGCGCCGGGGCCGTGCCGGGCGCGTCGTCGTGGTGGGCGCCGGGGTCGCGGGCCTGACCGCTGCCCGTCGCCTCCAGGACTTCGGTATCCGTCCCGTGGTGCTGGAAGCGCGCGATCGGGTCGGTGGACGCACCTGGACCGCGCCGTTCGACGCGGCAGGCATCGACGTCGACCTGGGCGCCGAGTGGGTGGTGCCGGGACGCCACGCCGCGGTCGAAGCGGAGGCACGACGCCACGGGATCACGTTCGTCGAAGACGCGCCGGCCACCCCGTTCTGGTCGCTGGCGGGACGGCTCGTGCAGACCGAGGAACCCCTCACCGGTGGCGATCTCGACGAGTACCTGCAGGCACTCTCCGGGATGGACGAGGACGCGTCGAGTCTGGACTTCATGCGCCCCGACTGGCACGTCCCGGGCGCGCCCTGGGACGTGCCCTACGCGCACTATGCGAGGTCCAAGACTACCAATCCCCTTGTGCAAGAACGGTTGTTCCTCGACGCCTTCAGTCTCATGGGTGCCGACCCCGCCGAGTACAGCGCCCTGAACCTGCTGCATGAGTTCGCCGGATTCGAGGGCAGCCACAACGCCTTCACCGAGGCCAACGTACGCGTCCGCGGCGGGACCGCGGCGCTGGCGACGGCCATCGCCGGCGAACTGCTGGACCCGATTCGCTTCGGCTGCAGAGTCAGCGGAGTCGCCACGACGGACGACGGGGTCCTCGTGCGCACCGCCGACGGTGCCGTGCAGGCGGACGCGGTGATCGTCGCAGTCCCGGTGAATGTCCTGCCGGACATCCAGTTGGACGTCGGCCTGAGCACGGGCGCGCAACGGGTGATCGCCGAGGGACACGCCGGGCGGGTCGCCAAGGTGTGGTCGGCCGTCGACGGCCTCGAGGACACCTACCGTTCGTTGGGCTGGCCGGACCTCGTCGAGGCCTACGCCCGGAAGGGCACCCGCGCGACCGCCGTCGCCGGATTCGACCTCAGGCACAGCGGCGAGGCGACGGCCGAGCGGATCGCCGCCGTCCTTCGTCGCCGCCATCCCGAAACCGTCGTCTCCGAGCAGCTGTGGCACGACTGGGTGGCTGACCCCGACGCCAGAGGCACCTGGTGCTCGCCGCGACCCGGACAGGCCGCCGGGTGGTACGAACTCGCGAACATCGGCGGTCCGTGCGTCTTCGCCGGTGGTGACCTGTCACGCCGCTGGGTCGGGTGGATCGACGGTGCCCTCACCTCGGGATCGGATGCCGCAACCCGAATCGTCAGCTGGGTCGACGACGGCACGGTCCTGCCGGCAACAGGCTGACCGGAGGCGAACGGTGACGTCGGGCTTGCCGGCGCGGGGTCAGTGTCAACCTGGCTACACGGCCGGGGCGGCGCCGTGGAAGACGGCTTCGACGTTATTGCCGTCGGGGTCGCGGACGAACGCCCCGAAATAGCCGGGGTGATACTCCGGCCACAGCCGCGGGGCATGTAGCGACTCGGCGCCCAGTTGCAGCGCGGCGTCGTAGAAGGCCTGCACGGCGTCGGTGTCGGCGGCCTGGAACGCGACATGGATTTCGCGGTTGGGGCCCGCCGCATCACCGGTGCTCATGTCGGCGATCCAGAAATCGGGTTTGCCCGCCAGGCCGTAACCGATCGCGACCTGAAAGTCCATTTGCCGGGTGTATCCGAGCACGCCGAGGACCTTGTCGTAGAAGGCTTTCGACTTGTCCCAATCCGCGCAGTTGATTCCGAAGTGGTCAATCATGACCTGACCGTACATTCGGGGTATGACATCTGACGCCGGAGCGCGGAGCGCAACACTCGAGGCCGGAGCGCGGAGCGCGACATTCGAGGCCGGAGCGCGGAGCGCGACATTAGATCTCGTCATTCGCGGCGGAACCATCGTGGACGGCCTCGGCGGCGACCCCTTCGTCGGTGACGTGGCGGTACAGGACGACGTCATCGTCGCGGTGGGAACGGTGGACGGCACCGGCACCCGCGAGATCGACGCCACCGGCCTGCTCGTCACGCCCGGCTTCGTCGACCTCCACACCCACTACGACGGCCAGGCGATCTGGTCGGAACGCATGACCCCGTCGTCGGCGCACGGTGTGACGACCGCGGTGATGGGCAACTGCGGCGTCGGCTTCGCACCCTGCCGACCCGAGGATCACGAGACCCTCGTCGATGTGATGGCCGGCGTCGAGGACATCCCCGGTGTCGTGATGGTCGACGGGCTGCCGTGGACCTGGGAGACGTTCCCCGAATTCCTCGACGCACTCGACGGCAAACCCCGCGACATTGACGTCGCCGCGTTCCTGCCGCACTCGCCGTTGCGGGTCTACGTGATGGGCCGACGGGGGGTGGAACGCGAAGCCGCCACCGCCGAGGACCTGGCGCTCATGCGCAAGCTGGCCGCCGAGGCGATCCAAGTTGGCGCCCTGGGCTTCGCGTCGTCTCAGCTGACCCTGCACAAAAGCGAAAGTGGCCATCCGATACCGAGTTACGGTGCCGCTCATGCCGAGTTCGAAGCGATTGCGCAGGGCATCAAGGACAGCGGCGGCGGGCTGCTGCAGTTCGTGCCCGATCTGGTGGCCGGTGACTACGAGCCCGCCCTGAAGACGGTGTTCGACGTCGCCGAGGACGTCGGGCTTCCGGTGACCTTCACCCTCGCGATCGGCAACATGGGGGATCCGTTCTACGTGAACGCGCTGACCATGGTGGAGAAGGCGAACGCCGCGGGCGGCGACATCAGCGCGCAGATCTTCCCGCGCCCCATCGGCCTGGTGATCGGGCTGGAGCTGTCCGGCAATCCGTTCATCCTATACCCGAGCTACCGGGAGATCGCCCACCTGCCGCTGGCCGAGCGCGTCGCCGAGATGCGTAAACCCGAAGTGCGCGAACGCATTCTGGCAGACAAGCCGGCCAGCGATGGACATCCACTGATGTTCGCCACCCAGGCCTGGAACTGGATGTTCCCGCTCGGCGATCCGCCGAACTACGAACCCGACCCGTCCGAGAGCATCGCCGCGCGCGCCGAAGCCCGCGGGGTCAGCCCGCTCGAGGAGGCCTACGACCGGGTGCTCGACGACGACGGGCACGCCATGCTGCTCATCACGCTGGCCAACTTCCGCAACGCGTCACTGGACACCGTGGCCGAGCTGATCCGGCGCGACGACGTGGTGCTCGGGCTGGGCGACGGCGGCGCGCACTACGGAATGATCTGCGACGCAAGCTTTCCCACCTACATGCTGGCGCACTGGGCGCGGGACCGCGCATCGGGTCGGCTGACCGTCGCAGAGGCGGTCCGCGAGCTGACGTCGGCCCCGGCCCGGGTGGCGGGCCTGTCCGACCGCGGCCGCATCGCGGTCGGCTACAAGGCCGACCTCAACGTCATCGACCACAGCGCACTGACCCTGCACAAGCCCGTCATCGCCCACGACCTGCCCGCGGGCGGCCGCCGCCTCGACCAGACCGCCGACGGCTACGTCGCGACCGTGGTGTCCGGCGAGGTGATCGCCGAGAACGGGGCGCCCACCGACGCCCGCCCCGGCAGGCTGATCCGGGGGCGGCAGGCCGCGCCGGCCTGATCGGGTTCAGCTGCGCCCGCCGGCTCCGAGTGTGCGGTTTCGTCCGGAACTCGCCGCGCGCGCGAATGAGATTGCACTCTCGGGATCGATCACCACGTCTTCGGACATCCGCGACTGATCAGGGCGGCGCCCACCCGATCGAGGAAAATCTGGGGCTCCCGGTGCAGAACCCTGGCCGTCAGTCGGACATCGATCCAGTTGAGTTCGGGCAGCCGGGTGTACCGCTCGATATCCCAATCACGTTGCCGGGGGTCGGTCCAGTGGTGCTTTCCCTCGAAGTCGACACCTACACACCATTGCGGCCATCCGAGATCGATGCGGGCGAAAACCCGCCCGCTGTCGTCGCGCACTACGATCTGAGTCTCAGGCCGGGGAAACCCTTTCTGCACCAACAACACTCTTGTCAGCGACTCGTATGGCGATTCCGCACCGCCGTCGACAAGTGCCAACGTCTGCCGTAGTTGACGCACCCCACGCGCGCCTGGGCGGGCGGTCAGTACGCTCTCGATGTCGGCCACCTTGGCATGCGTCGCGTTCAGCAACGCGTCGATGCGGGCAACTCCCTCGGTCAGCGGCAGTCGCCTGCCAAGATCGAAACCGGTCCGCGCGGCTGTCGTCACCGCCATTGCACCGACCGTCTGCACTTCCCACGGATCCAGGTGATCGGAGTGCACGACGATGCCCGGCGGCGGGCGCCGGTTTGCATGGATCAGCTCGGCGGGAGTCTCGCCGTCGATCCACCTGCTACCGAGCATCGCCGAAGCTGACAGTCCGGCGAGCACACCCGCCCGGCCCGACCACAACCACGCCGCCCCGCCCCGTTGAACTGCGGTCAGTTCAGCCCCACGCGGCGCCCAGACACCGGGATAAATGCCCACATGGAATCGTCGGAGTTCGCGAAATGTCAGGGCGCCTGAATCCACTGCCTCGGCGCCTCGGAAGGGCCATTCGATGGCTCGCATGGCCGCACCCTCACAGCCCACACCGACGAATCCCCGATCTGCGTCGCTACTTATCCACAGGCGGTCGGCTCGTCGCCCCGAATGTGCAGTTTCATACGTTCACAAGGCGAGTCGCGAATGAAACCGCACAGTCGGCGACGCATATCCTCGCGGCATGAGCGTCAAGGTAGATCTCGACCAACTGGCGACGGCAATGGCCGACTTCGCGTTCGCCTATCTGGTGACCGTCGGCGACGACTATCGGGCGCACACCGTCGCCGTCTCCCCCGTGCTCGACGACGGAGTGCTCGGCATCGGGTCGGTCGGCAACAGCACCCGCAGGAATGCGAGCAGCCACGCCGACGTCACGCTCGTCTGGCCGCCGCGCGATCCGGGCGGTTACACCTTGATCGTCGACGGGGTGGCGGCGGTCGCCGATGGCGTCGTGACCGTGAAGCCCAGCGGCGCCGTGTTGCACCGGCCCGCTACGCCCGGGGCTCCCACGGCGTCGGGCTGCGGCGACGACTGCGTCCCGCTCGCCAACTGACCCTTCCCGGACCAAGCAGGCCGCCGTAACGCACGTGTGAGTGTGCGGATTGATACGCCGACGCGGCGCGTCGCGGACGACACCGCACGGTCGGCGGGGCAGCAGCAGACACGAAAAAGCCCGGCCCCCTTGGGGACCGGGCTTCTCCGTGAAGCGTGCGGACTAGAAGTCCATGCCGCCCATGCCACCGGTCGGGTCGCCCGCAGGTGCGGACGCCTTCTCCGGCTTGTCGGCGACGACGGCCTCGGTGGTGAGGAACAGTGCCGCGATGGACGCCGCGTTCTGCAGCGCCGAACGCGTGACCTTCACCGGGTCGGCAACGCCGGCCTTGAGCAGGTCCTCGTACTCACCGGTCGCGGCGTTGAGGCCGTGACCCGCAGGAAGGTTCGACACCTTCTCCGCGACGACACCCGGCTCCAGGCCACCGTTGAAGGCGATCTGCTTGAGCGGGGCCGACAGCGAGACCCGGACGATGTTGGCGCCAGTGGCCTCGTCGCCCGTCAGGTTGAGCTCGTCCAGCGACGGAGCCGACTGCAGCAGAGCCACGCCGCCACCGGCGACGATGCCCTCTTCGACGGCGGCCTTCGCGTTGCGAACGGCGTCCTCGATGCGGTGCTTGCGCTCCTTGAGCTCCACCTCGGTGGCAGCTCCGGCCTTGATCACCGCAACACCGCCGGCCAGCTTGGCCAGGCGCTCCTGCAGCTTCTCGCGGTCGTAGTCGGAGTCGCTGTTCTCGATCTCGGCACGGATCTGAGACACCCGGCCTGCGATGGCGTCGGAGTCACCGGCGCCCTCGATGACCGTGGTCTCGTCCTTGGTCACGACGACCTTGCGAGCAGTGCCCAGCAGCGCGACGTCGGCGGTCTCAAGAGACAGACCGACCTCTTCGCTGACGACCTGGCCACCGGTCAGGATCGCGATGTCCTGCAGCATGGCCTTGCGGCGGTCACCGAAGCCCGGCGCCTTGACGGCGACGGACTTGAAGGTGCCACGGATCTTGTTGACCACCAGGGTCGACAGGGCTTCGCCCTCGACGTCCTCGGCGATGATCAGCAGCGGCTTGCCGGCCTGGATGACCTTCTCCAGCAGCGGGAGCAGGTCCTTGACGGTCGACACCTTGGAGCTGACCAGAAGGATGTAGGGATCCTCCAGGACGGCTTCCTGGCGCTCGGCGTCGGTCACGAAGTAACCGGAGATGTAGCCCTTGTCGAAGCGCATACCTTCGGTGAGCTCCAGCTGCAGGCCGAAGGTGTTCGACTCCTCGACGGTGATGACACCCTCGTTGCCGACCTTGTCCATGGCCTCGGCGATGAGCTCGCCGATCTGGCTGTCGCCGGCCGAGATCGCGGCGGTGGCAGCGATCTGCTCCTTGGTCTCGACCTCTTTGGCCGAGGCCAGCAGGGTCTCGGTGACCTTCTGCACGGCCTTCTCGATGCCACGCTTGAGGCCGAGCGGGTTGGCGCCGGCCGCCACGTTGCGCAGACCCTCGCGCACGAGCGCCTGGGCCAGCACGGTGGCGGTGGTGGTGCCGTCGCCTGCGACGTCGTCGGTCTTCTTGGCAACTTCCTTGACCAGCTCAGCGCCGATCTTCTCGTACGGGTCCTCCAGCTCGATCTCCTTGGCGATGGACACACCATCGTTGGTGATCGTGGGGGCGCCCCACTTCTTCTCGAGGACGACGTTGCGGCCCTTGGGACCCAACGTCACCTTTACCGCGTCGGCGAGGGCGTTGAGGCCCCGCTCGAGGCCGCGGCGGGCCTCTTCGTCATACGCAATTATCTTGGACATTGCGAAGTGTTTCCTCCGGATTGGGGATGCACGCCTTGCTGGTCGGGCGCAGTGCCCGCGACGGACGACCGAGGTGTGCTCCGCAGTGCGGACCTCAGTCTCACCGTCCCGACCTAGCACTCACCGGTCGCGAGTGCCAACTGCATTTCTAGCACTCGACCATGGTGAGTGCAAGGAGAGTCCTGTTGTCAGGACGTGCGAAGACCGTCCTCGATGACGCCCGCCACCCGATCCGACACACCGTCGCCGTAGAGCTGCGCCGTCTTGCACACCAGCAGCAGCGCCTTGATCTCCGGCACACCGATATCAGCGCGGGCGGTGCCCGCGCGTTGCGCGGCGGTCAACAGTTCGGAGAGCACGTCGAGGAACGCCGCCTCCACGCCCGGCGCCGCCGCCTCCAGATCGATGCCGTACCCGGCGAGCGCATCGACGAGCCCCTGGTCAGTCGAGCCGGTGCGCCCCATCTCGCGCAGGAACACGAACAGCGCTTCGCCGGGCTCCCCGGAGTCCAGCAGTGCGTGCGCGTGGTCGCCGATGGCGCGAACACGGTCGGCGAACACCGCAGTGAACAGGGACTCTTTGGTCGGGAAGTGCCGATAGACGGTGCCTGCCCCGACGCCGGCACGGCGGGCGATCTCGTCGATCGGCACCGCGAGGCCTTCGGCCGCGAACGTGTCGTAGGCGACCTCGAGCACCCGCGCGCGATTGCGGACGGCGTCGGCGCGCACGGGCCGAGCGATTTCGCCCACAGCGCACCTCCTGGATAAACGGGGCCAGCGTTCCGTATAGTCGAGTCAAGCGGGGCGTTGGCCCCGGTTCCCCAGAATACTCACCCCAGGAGCACACATGACCGACTGGACCGCCGCCGACATCCCCGACCAGAGCGGCCGCACCGCCGTCATCACCGGAGCCAACACCGGAATCGGGTTCCAGACCGCCAAGGCCCTGGCCGCCAAGGGCGCGCACGTCGTCATTGCGGTACGCAACATAGACAAGGGCAAGCAGGCCGCCGCCCAGCTGGCTGGTGAAGTTTCCGTGCAGGAACTCGACCTGACGTCGCTGGACTCGATCAGCGCCGCCGCCGACGCACTCAAGTCGCGTTTCGACAGGATCGACCTGCTGATCAACAACGCCGGAGTGATGACCACCCCGAAGGGCACCACAGCCGACGGGTTCGAGCTGCAGTTCGGCACCAACCATCTCGGCCACTTCGCGCTGACCGGCCAGCTGCTGGAGAGGCTTCTCGACGTCCCCGGCGCCCGCGTGGTGACCGTGAGCAGTAACGGCCACAAGATGGGCGGTGCCATCCACTTCGACGACTTGCAGTGGGAACGCAGCTACAGCCGGATGGGCGCCTACACCCAGTCCAAGCTGGCCAACCTGTTGTTCACCTATGAACTGGAACGTCGGCTCGCGCCGCGCGGAAAGACCATCGCCGTGGCCGCGCACCCCGGCACGTCGACGACGGAGCTGGCGCGCAATCTTCCAAGGCCGGTACAGAGCGCCTTCCTGGCCGTTGCTCCGGTGTTCGCGCAGAGCCCCGCAGGAGGCGCATTGCCCACGCTGCGCGCTGCCACCGACCCCGGGGCCCTCGGCGGTCAGTACTACGGACCCGACGGCATCGCTCAGCAGAAGGGCAGCCCCGTAGTCGTCGCGAGCAGCGCACAGTCCTACGACCTGGATCTGCAGCGCCGCCTCTGGGCCGTCTCCGAGAACCTGACCAAGGTGGTCTTCCCGGTCTAGCCGGGGCAGACTTGTCGCGATGTCTCTGGTCGTGCCGCCGTACCCGCCGCCGCGCTACACCGCCGACGCGCCAGAAGTCAGTGCCTGGATCAGGCGCGGTGACGAGCCGCCCGACTACGACGCCCACGGGCTGTTCAAGTACCACTATCTGGCGAACCAGAAGCAGACCGACGGCGACTACGGCCTGTACCGGCTGGAGATCGCGGCCAAGGGCGGCGGCCCGGGACCGCACTTCCATCGGGGCATGTCGGAGGCGTTCTACGTGCTGTCCGGCACGATCGCTCTCTACAACGGCACCGAGTGGGTCGACGGACACCCAGGGGACTTCCTGTACGTCCCGCCGGGTGGGATTCACGGTTTCCGCAACGACGCCGACGCACCGGCGTCGGTGCTGATGCTGTTCGCCCCCGGAGCGCCGCGTGAGCACTACTTCGAGGGATTGGCGCAGTTGGGTGAGCTGACCGACGACGAGCGCCGCGAATGGTTCATCAAGAACGACAACCACTTCGTCTGAGCCTGCGACCAGACACGCGGTCCGGACACGCCGACAGAAGTGCGGTCGCGGATCCGCCTGCCCTAGACTGCATTCCGGTCACGCCGTCGAGGACGGCCGATGTTGAGGAGGAGTCTTCGGGTGCGGGCTGACGAAGCGCCCAGCACCCAGGCTTTGCGGGGCTGGCAGCGGCGAGCGCTGGTGAAATACCTGACCGCCAAACCTCGGGATTTCCTGGCCGTGGCGACACCGGGCTCCGGGAAGACCACCTTTGCGTTGCGCATCGTCGCCGAACTGCTCGCCGAGGGCACCGTCGAGGCCGTCACGATCGTCGTCCCCACCGAGCACCTGAAGATCCAGTGGGCCGAGGCCGCCGCACGGATGGGCATCGCGCTAGACCCGAGGTTCTCCAACTCCAACTCGCAGACGTCCTCGGAGTACCACGGCGTCGTCGTCACCTACGCCCAGGTCGCCAGCCATCCGACCCGGCACCGGGTGCGCACCGAGAACCGCAAGACGCTCGTCGTCTTCGACGAGATCCACCACGGCGGCGACGCCAAGAGTTGGGGCGACGCCATCCGCGAGGCGTTCGACGACGCGACCCGTCGGCTGGCGCTGACCGGGACGCCGTTCCGCAGCGATGACAGCGCGATCCCGTTCGTCACCTACGAGGCCGGTCCGGACGGCCTGATGCGTTCGCAGGCCGACCACACTTACGGCTACTCCGACGCCCTCGCCGACGGGGTGGTCCGGCCGGTGATGTTCATGGCGTACTCGGGCGAGGCCCGCTGGCGTGACAGCGCGGGTGAGGAACACGCCGCCCGCCTCGGCGAGCCCCTGACCGCCGAACAGACCGCGCGCGCGTGGAAGACCGCCCTCAACCCGGCCGGCCAGTGGATGCCCGCCGTGATCGCCGCGGCCGACATCCGGCTGCGAGGTCTCCGCAAGCATGTGCCCGACGCCGGCGGCATGATCATCGCCTCCGACCAGACCGCGGCCCGCGCCTACGCCGACCTGCTGCGCACCATCACCGGCGAGGCGCCCACCGTGGTGCTCTCCGATGACAAGGGCTCCTCGGACCGCATCTCCCAGTTCGCGGCGGGCACCTCGAGCTGGATGGTCGCCGTGCGCATGGTGTCCGAGGGCGTCGACGTGCCGCGGCTGGCCGTCGGCGTGTATGCGACGAGCGCGTCGACGCCGCTGTTCTTCGCGCAGGCGATCGGCCGCTTCGTGCGGTCTCGGCGCCCCGGCGAGTCGGCCAGCATCTTCCTGCCCTCGGTGCCCAACCTGCTGCTGCTGGCCAGCGAGATGGAGGCCCAGCGCAATCACGTTCTGGGCAAACCGCACCGGGAGACACTCGAGGACCCCCTCGATGCCGAGCTGGCCGAGCAGAAGCGCGACGAGCCGGACCTCAACGAGAAGGGCATCGAGTACCTGGGCGCCGACGCCGAACTCGATCAGGTGATCTTCGACGGGTCGTCCTTCGGGACCGCGACGCCCGCGGGCAGCGAGGAAGAGGCCGACTACCTCGGCATCCCGGGCCTGCTGGACACCACCCAGATGCGAGATCTGTTGCGGCGCAGGCAGGAAGAGCAGCTGACCAAGCGGACGGTCAACGGTGTGGTGCCGCGGCCGTCAACCCACGGTCAGCTGCGCGAGCTGCGCAAGGAGCTCAACACCCTGGTGTCGATCGCGCACCACCGCACCGGAAAGTCGCACGGCGAGATCCACAACGAGCTGCGACGGATGTGCGGTGGCCCGCCACTGGCCGCCGCGACCACCGACCAGGTCAAGGCGCGCATCGACGCGGTCCGCGGACTCACTGCGTAACGGCCAGTTTGACGAGGTTCGCCAGCGAATTATCAAGGTGCGCAACGGGAAACGGCGGGAACTGGATGTGCTCCCGCAGCTCCGCAGGCACCGCTGACCAGTCATAGGTGAGCGTGACTTCGGTCTGCTCCGCGGTCACCGGATCGAGTCCGTAGTGCCACGTCCAACCGCCGAACTCGAGCGTTCCGGCCTCACCGGCCTGGCCGGGCTCCCAGCCGATCGCCCGGTCGGGTTCGAAGGCGATGACCTTGTTGGCCATCTCGTAGCTCCCGTCAGGATGGTTGTCGTGGTACATCGCGATCCGGAAGATCTGGCCCGTCTCGGTCAGGCGTTTCCCATCAAGCGATTCGCGCACCCAACCGGTGCCGTCGATGGCCTGGTGGGTCGCGGGATCGGCCAGCACATCGAACACTTTCGCGGCGGGGGCGTCGACGGTGGTCTTCACGATCAGGTTCTCAGTCATGACTGGGTAGACCCGAGCCGGCGGCGCAACTCATCGCACCCCGATCCGCTACAGCCCGAGCAGCTCCGGCAGATCCGCCACCGAATCGATGACGTGGTTGGGCTGCATCGCGAATTCGTCTGCGGCCCAACGATCCAGCGTGTCCTGCCGAAACTTGCCGGTGCGCACCAGCACCCCGGTCATGCCGACCACCTGCGCGGCCAGCACGTCGTTGTTGAGGTCGTCGCCGATCATGTACATCTCGTCGGGGTCCACCCCGAGGCGGCCCGCCGCCGACAGGAAGCCCTCGGGCGCCGGCTTGCCGACTGCGGTGGCCTTGCGGCCCGACGTCTCCTCCATCCCGATCAGGTACATCCCGGTGTCGACGCGCAGGCCGTCGGTGGTGGTCCACGAGGTGCTGCGGTGCATCGCGACCACCGGGACGCCCTGGGCCATCCAGTCGTAGACCCACGACAGGGTCAGGTGGCTGTATTCCGGTCCCGCGCCGCCCAGCAACACCACGTCGGGAGGTTCCGGTGCACGCTGTCCGGTGATGTCGCTGGAGTACACGATGTCGATGCCCGGCATGTCCTCGGCGATCTGCCCGCTGTTGACCAGGAAGCACCGGGCGTGCGGGTAGCGGCTGCGCACATAGTCGGCGGTCAGCACCGCCGCGGTGATCACCTCGTCCGCGCGGACCGACATGCCGGCCTCGGTCAGCAGTTCGGCGATCTGTTCGCGGGTGCGGGTGGTCGTGTTCGTCAGGTAGGCGCAGGCGACCTGATTGTCGGCCAACGTCTGCAGGGCCTCGGCCGCGCCGGGGATCGGCTTCCACGAGGTCACCAGGACGCCATCGATGTCGAAGAGCACTCCACCGATAGCCATGGTGCGACAGTAAACGGCCGTCGTTCTGCCGCAACTCGGGCCCGGCTAGCTGTGAGCCCACTCGGTCGAGTCCAACCACTGTGACGTCGTCGCCGCGATCGACCACGCGAGGTCGGCGGGAAGGTCGACGACCTCGTAGCGCTTGACCCCCGCCGCGGTCGCGGCGATCAGCGTGGCCACCCCCGCCCGTCGCTGAAACAGGCTCTGGCGCACGGTCCATCCGACGATGCCCGCACCGTCGATGCAGTCGCGGCGCCGCTGCACGCTGCCCGCCTGGGCCACCAGCCAGCCGCCGCCCACCCGATGCCCCAGCGAGCGGGAACGGTCGGCGGCCAGAAATGCGCTACACACCGTCAGCACCGCCAGCGCCGGCCACACCCACACGGGCGCACCGGCGGTGACGGCCACCACAACCAACACAACGGCGACGACGCCCGGCAGCGCCATCGCCCTGGTCCACCGTCGCCGCGTCGCCGCGGGCCCGTGCGGCGTCAGCGCTCCGGTCACCGCATCGGGCCGTGCGATCAGGTCGGTCAGCACCGCCTCCGCGGTGCTGCGCGGGCATGGCGGAAGCAGCTGGGACGCCTCTCCCGCGCCCGCGACTCCGGTCATCACCGCATCCAGTCGGGCACCGCCGAACAGCCGCACCAGCAGCGGTTCCCGCAGGGTTCCGCCCCTCAGCCGGCGCATGTCGAAGGTGTGCTCACGGACCCGCAGCAGACCATGGGACAGGTGCAGCAGATCGGCGTCGCGCCGCAGCACCAGATTGGCGTAGGTCACCAGCGACTGCGACACCGACAGTGCTACCGAGGCAAGCAGTACCACCAGTACGGCGACCATCACGCTCACCAGCACGCCGGTGTCCTCAGCGGCACTCTGGAAGTAATCGGTGCCCTGCCGAACCAGACGCGAATCCCGAAGCGCTTCAAACACTCCCGTCTGGTAGCCGACACCGAGCGCCGCCCCGATCATCAGCAGCCCGGTGAAGGTCAGCGGGCTGTAGCGCAGCCACGACGGCTGCCAGCGGGCCAGCACCCGCCCCTGCGGACCGCCGCTATCGACCGGCGCCGCCAGCGACTCGGCGAGCAGCACCGCCCGCAGCCCGGGCACCTCGCGGGCGGGCACGGCATCGAGCGCGAAGGCCGTATCCCCCGCTGCCTCCTGCCCGGTGCTCAGCCGCAGCACCGTGAGTCCCAGAAGTCGGTGCAGCACCCGCGCATCCGTGGAGACTGAGCGAATCCTGTTGCGCGGCACCGAGAGCACGTTGCGCTGCAGCACGCCGGAGCGCAGCTGCACCTCGTCGGAACCGATGCGGTAGGCCGTGGTGAACCATCGCGCCACGCCGTATCCAACGATCAGGCCGACGCCGATCAGCGTCCACACCGGGTTGCCGGTCGCCGAGCCGAGGACCAGCGACCCGATCAGTACCGGAATCTGGCGTACCACTTCGTGCACCGGGTGCACGAGCAGCATGCGTGGACTCAGCCGGTGCCACTCCTGCGCGACGGCCTCCGTCATGCCTCGACTCCCGCTTGCTCCGGTCCTCGCTCGTGCCTCGCTGCGATCCTCACTCGCGCTCGTCTTCGGGTCGTCATGTGGCGTCCTCGGCTCCGAGCGCGGCGATGTCGGTGAGCTGCGCGACCACCCGGTCCGCGACGTCGGAGTCCAGCGCGACGATGCGCACCGCGCCGGCCGAGGACGCCGTCGTCACCGTCACGTTGGCCAACCCGAACAGCCGGTCCAGCGGCCCGCGGTAGGTGTCGACGGTCTGCACCCGCGAGATCGGCGCGATCCGACGCTCCTGAACCAGCCAGCCCGACCGGGTGTAGACCGCGGTCGGGTCGACGTCCCACCGGTGCACGCGGTACCGCCACAGCGGAACCACGGCCACGAACACCAAGACGCCGAGCACCGTGCCGACCGCCAAGAGCAGGTGCAACCACCCCAGGCGGCCGTCCAACACCCACCAGACCACCTGCGCCACCACCACGAACAGCCACGGGATGGCGGCGCCGATCGCCCACACCAGCGGTGCTTTCCGGCTCGGACGGTGCGCCGGTTCAACCAAGTACATGCTTCGAGCATGGCGTATCGGCGCCGAAGTATGTTGAAGCCATGAGTGCCACATGGACCGCCGCCGACGTTCCCGATCAATCCGGCCGGGTGGCCGTGGTCACCGGCGCGAACGCAGGGATCGGGTACGAGGCCGCCGCGGTGCTGGCCGGTAAGGGTGCCCACGTCGTCGTCGCGGTGCGAAACCTCGACAAGGGCAAGAAGGCGGTCGACGCGATCACCCGCGCGCACCCGAGCGCCGACGTCGCACTGCAGGAGCTCGACCTGTCGTCGCTGGCCAGTGTGCGCGCCGCCGCCGACGATCTGCGGTCGGCCTATCCGCGGATCGACCTGCTGATCAACAACGCCGGGGTGATGTATCCGCCCAAGCAGACCACGGCGGACGGCTTCGAATTGCAGTTCGGCACCAACCATCTCGGCCATTTCGCGCTCACCGGTCTGCTTCTCGACCGACTGCTGCCGGTGGAGGGCTCGCGCGTGGTGGTGGTCGCGAGCATCGCCCACAACATCCAGGGGGGCATCCACTTCGACGATCTGCAGTGGGAGCGCAGTTACAACCGGGTCGCTGCCTATGGCCAGTCCAAGCTGGCGAACCTGATGTTCACCTACGAACTTCAGCGCAGGCTCGCCACCGTCGCCGCTCCGACGATCGCGGTCGCCGCGCACCCCGGCATCTCCAACACCGAGCTGATGCGCCACATCCCCGGCACCGGGCTGCCCGGCTTCAGCCGGCTCGCCGGGCTGGTCACCAACAGCCCGCCCGTCGGCGCTCTGGGCACGCTGCGGGCCGCGACCGATCCCGGTGTGCAGGGCGGCCAGTACTACGGGCCGTCGGGCTTCCGCGAGCTGGTCGGCCATCCGGTCCTGGTGCAGTCCAACAAGAAGTCGCACGACGTTGCGGTGCAGGAGCGGTTGTGGTCGGTGTCCGAGGAACTCACCGGCGTGAAGTTCGGCGTCTGATGCGCTCCGTCGACGAGCATCGCGAGGTGGTCGCCGGCCTGATCGCCGCGAGGCCGCCGATATCCGTTCCGATCTCCGATGCGCTGGGCCTGGTTCTGGCCGAGGACGTGGTGGCGCCGCTGTCGCTGCCCGGGTTCGACAACTCGGCGATGGACGGGTACGCCGTCATCGACGACGACATCGCGACGGCGACCGATGACGCTCCCGTGCGGCTACCCGTCACCGAGGACATCCCCGCGGGCCGCACCGACATCCCGACGATCACCCGCGGCGTCGCGCACCGCATCATGACCGGCGCCCCGCTGCCGGTGGGGGCGACGGCCGTGGTCCCCGTGGAGGCCACCGACGGTGCGGTCGACACCGTCACCATCCGGGTCAGTGTGGTGCCGGGACAACATGTCCGGCGCGCGGGCGAGGACGTCACCGCCGGCTCGACGGTGCTGACGTCCGGGCAGGTCGTCACGCCGGCGGCACTGGGGCTCGCGGCCGCGCTCGGGTTGGTCGAGCTGAACGTCGTCCCACGCCAGCGGGTGCTGGTCCTGTCGACGGGCACCGAGTTGGTCGCTCCCGGCACCCCGCTGCAGCCGGGAAAGATCTACGAGTCGAACGCGGTGATGCTGGCGGCCGCCGTCCGCGACGCCGGCGCCGACGTGGCGGTGGCGCCGATGACCAGCGACGACGTCGACGTGTTCCGCGAGACACTGCGCGAGCACGCGGGGGAAGCCGATCTGATCATCACGACGGGCGGGGTCAGCGCCGGGGCCTACGAAGTGGTCAAAGACGCATTGTCGGGGACCGTCGAATTCGTGAAAGTCGCGATGCAACCCGGGATGCCTCAGGGCGCGGGTGTCGTCAACGGCACGCCGATCATCACGCTGCCGGGCAACCCGGTCAGCGCGCTGGTGTCGTTCGAGGTGTTCATCCGCCCGGCCTTGCGTGCGGCAATGGGGCTGCCTGATGCCGACCGGCCGCGACGCACCGCGACGCTCACCGAGGACCTCACCTCGCCCCGGGGGAAACGCCAGTTCCGCCGTGGCGTGCTGGACGGCGACACCGTCATCAGCTACGGCCCGCCGGCGTCGCATCATCTGCGTTGGCTGGCCTCAGCGAACTGCCTTCTCGAGCTGGACGAGGACACCTCCGAGGCTGCGGCGGGCCAGCGCGTGCAGGTGTGGGACCTCCGGTAAGCGCTCGTCGGTGCCGGTCTGCTCCTCGCGCAAGCGCTCGTCGGTGCCGGTCTGCTCCTCGCGCAAGCGCTCGTCGGTAGAATCGCCGGACGATGGCCAGACGCCCCGACCTTCCCTCAGGCCCAGAGCGACTCCTGGCCCTGGTGCGCTCCTCCGTTCCCCCTATGCACCCGGCCGGATTGCCGTTCGTGGGCGCAAGCCTCGCCGTCGCGGCGGTGGCGCGCCGCAGCCGCTGGCTCCGCCGTGCCGGGCTCGCCTCCGCGGCCGCCAACGCCGCGTTCTTCCGCCACCCGCCGCGGACCCCACCGACCCGGCCGGGTCTCGTGGTGGCACCGGCCGACGGCTTGATCTGCCTGATCCAGGAGGAGGTGCCGCCGCCTGAGCTGGGTCTGCCCGCGACGCCGCTGCCGCGGGTCAGCATCTTCCTGTCCCTGCTGGACGCCCATGTGCAGCGGACGCCGATCGCCGGTGAGGTCGTCAAGGTCGTCCATCGCGCCGGCCAATTCGTCTCCGCCGAGCTGGCCGCGGCCAGCGAGGACAACGAGCGCAACAGCGTGGTGATCCGCACCCCGGAGGGCGCCGAGGTCATCGCCGTGCAGATCGCTGGACTGCTCGCCCGCCGGATCGTCTGCGACGTCAAGGCCGGTGACAAGGTCGCCCTCGGCGATACCTACGGCCTGATCCGGTACGGCTCCCGCCTCGACACCTACCTGCCCGCGGGGTCGAACATCCTCGTCGATGTCGGGCAGCGGGCGCTCGCCGGCGAGACCGTGCTGGCCGAGCTCCCGTGATCAAGCCCCGCAAGCGCCGCATCAAGGCGCCGGTGATGAGCGTCCGCATCCTGCCGAGCGCCATGACCGTCGCCGCGATCTGTCTCGGACTGAGCGCGGTGAAGTTCGCGCTCGATGGCCGGCCGACGGAGGCAATGGCGTTCCTGGCGATCGCCGCGATCCTGGACGCCCTCGACGGTCGTCTCGCCCGCGCGTTGAACGCGACGTCGAAGATGGGCGAGGAACTCGACTCGCTGGCCGACGCTGTGAACTTCGGTGTGGCACCGGCTTTCATCGTCTACGCCACGCTGCTGTCCACGTCCCGCATCGGCTGGATAGTCGTGCTGCTGTACGCGGTGTGCATCGTGTTGCGACTGGCTCGTTTCAACGCAATGCTCAGCCTCGTCCAACCTGACTACGAGAAGAAGTACTTCGTCGGCATGCCCGCCCCCGCCGGCGCGATCGGGGCGATCGGTCCGTTGGCCGCCAAGATGCAGTTTGGCGACGGCTGGTGGACGTCGGAGGCCGCGGTCGTCATCTGGATGATCTGCGTGTCGCTGCTGGTGGTCAGCACCCTGCCGATGCGCAAGATCCACACCTTCTCGGTGCCGCCCAACATGGTTGCGCCGCTGCTGGCTCTGCTGGCGATCGGTGTGGCCGCCTCCATCCTCTACGGCTATGTGGTGATCCTGGTGATCATCCTGGCCTACGTCATCCACATCCCGTTCGCCATCCGCACCCGGCGCTTCCTCGCGGCGCACCCGGAGGTGTGGGACGACAAACCCAGACAGCAGCGCGCTGCCCGGCGCGCGATCCGTCGGGCTCAGCCGCATCGCCGGTCGGTGATGCGACTCGGCCTGCGCAGACCACCGAGGGGCTGACATGTCCGAACTCGACGAGGTCTCCGCGGACCGCCCGCGCGCGCACCTCACGCTCACCGCGCGGCTGAACACCTCGGCGCTGGACAACCGGCGCGGGGTGATCCGCCTCCATCCGGAAGCCATTGCCGCACTGGGCATCCGGGAGTGGGACGCGGTGTCGCTGACGGGCGCACGAACCACCGCCGCGGTCGTCGGTATCGCGCCTGCCGGGACACCGACGGGCACCGCACTGCTCGACGACGTGACACTGTCCAATGCCGGCCTGCGCGAGGACACCTCGGTGCTCGTCGCCCCCGTCACCGTGTACGGCGCCCGTTCGGTGACCCTCAGCGGGTCCAATCTGGCGACGCAGTCGATCGCCGCGGCGACCCTGCGCCAGGCGTTGTTGGGCAAGGTGATGACGGTCGGTGACACCGTATCGCTGCTGCCCCGCGATCTCGGGCCCGGCACCTCGACCTCGGATGCCAGCGCCGCGCTGGCGTCGTCGGTCGGTATCACCTGGACCTCGGAGTTGCTGACGGTGACGGGCGCGGATCCCGCCGGACCCGTGAGCGTGCAACCCAATTCACTGGTCAGCTGGGGTAACGGATTCAGGGCCGCGCCTCAGGGCGGTACCGGCGAGCACGTCGTCGTCACTTCCGAAGAGGCCCGCGCACCCGCGGTCTCATTCGACGACCTCAAGGGTGCCCATGCGGCCGCCAGCCGCCTGACCGAATGGCTCAAGCTCGCGCTCGACCAACCCGAGCTGCTCGAAAAGCTGGGCGCAACAGCTAATCTCGGAGTTCTGGTGTCCGGCCCGGCCGGCGTCGGCAAGGCCACAATGGTGCGGACGGTCTGCGCGGACAGACGGTTGGTCGAACTCGACGGGCCGGAGGTCGGGTCACTTCATGCCGAGGATCGTCTGAAGAATGTGTCCGCGGCCGTGGCCACCGTTCGCGACGGCGGCGGTGTTCTGCTGGTGACCGACGTCGACGCCCTGCTGCCGATGCCGGCCGATCCGGTGGCGACGCTGGTGCTCACCGAGCTGCGGTCGGCGATCGCCACCAAGGGCGTCGCGTTCGTCGCGACCTCGGCGGTACCGGACAACGTCGATCCCCGGCTGCGGGCTCCGGATGTCTGCGACCGCGAGCTCGGGCTCAGCCTGCCCGACGGCACAGTGCGCAAACAACTGCTCGAGGTGCTGCTGCGCGACGTCCCCGCCGACGAGCTCGATCTCGGTGAGATCGCCGAGCGCACACCGGGATTCGTGGTGGCCGACCTTGCGGCGTTGGTGCGCGAGGCGGCGCTGCGCGCGGCGGCGCGGGCCAGCGAGAACGGTGAGACGCCGACGCTGAAGCAGGAGGATCTGGTCGGCGCGCTCGGCGTCATCCGCCCGCTGTCCCGGTCGGCCACCGAGGAAGTGAGCGTCGGATCGGTCACCCTTGAGGACGTCGGCGACATGGCCGACACCAAGCAGGCGCTCACCGAGGCGGTGCTGTGGCCGCTGCAGCATCCCGAGACGTTCCAGCGGTTGGGCGTGGAGCCGCCCCGTGGCGTGTTGCTCTACGGACCCCCCGGGTGCGGCAAGACGTTCGTCGTCCGCGCGCTCGCCAGTTCGGGCCGCCTCAGCGTGCACGCCGTCAAGGGCGCCGAGCTGATGGACAAGTGGGTCGGCTCCTCGGAGAAGGCGGTGCGCGAATTGTTCCGCCGGGCACGCGATTCCGCGCCGTCGCTGGTGTTCCTCGACGAGATCGACGCGTTGGCGCCCCGTCGCGGGCAGAGCTTCGACTCCGGGGTGACCGACCGGGTGGTGGCGGCGCTGCTGACCGAACTCGACGGCATCGAGCCGCTGCGTGATGTGGTGGTGCTGGGTGCGACGAACCGCCCGGACCTGATCGACCCGGCCTTGCTGCGGCCGGGGCGGCTGGAGAAACTGGTGTTCGTCGAACCGCCTGATGCCGAGGCGCGCACCCAGATTCTGCGCACGGCAGGCAAATCCGTTCCGCTTGCTGATGATGTCGACCTCGCGACGCTGGCGGCCGATCTCGATGGCTACAGCGCCGCCGACTGCGTGGCCCTGCTGCGTGAGGCCGCGCTGACGGCGATGCGCCGCTCGATCGACGCCGCCGACGTGACCGCCGCCGATGTCGCCGCGGCCCGCGAGGCGGTACGCCCATCGCTGGATCCCGTCCAGGTCGAGTCGTTGCGCGCCTTCAACGCCTCCCGCTGAGCCTTCCCCCGTTGAGACTGCGCTGACGGCGTCGCTCACTCGAATTTCTCCGCCACCAGCGCAGCCCCAACGTCTGTGCAGCCGGCGTCAGATGTCCAGGAAGACGGCTCCGTCACGCCACGTGTCGAGGATCTCGGTCACGCGGGCCCCCACCCGGTGTCGGGCGTCGTCACGGTCGACGCCCAACATGAGCAGGTCGTCGTAGTCGGTGTCGATATGGCGCACGGAGGCGGCGACAGCCAGTCGCACTGCGTCGGGTTCCAGAGCGCGACCGGCGGCGCTGCGGCCGATGCGTCCGCTACCGCGGAGGGCGGCGTGGTAGGCGATCGCATCGGCACGCGCCGTTGGGCAGCCCGGGAACTGTGCACGAATGGCAGCGGCGAACTCATCGCGGAACTTCTCATCGACCTCGGCGCGACGGTTCTGATCGTGCTGGCGGCGGATAGCGCGGGCGTCGGCGTCCTCAAGACACTGCCGGGCGGCCTCTTCGATTGCGTCGACCTCGGCCAGAATGCCTTGTCGCTCATAGCGTTTGCGTCTCGTGCTCCAGCGGACGACCACGGCCGACAAGCGGCTGGCCTTCTTGGCGCGACGCGTCAGGGCGGCATCGCCAGAGGGCAGGAAGACGAGGTGGCCGAGGTCGGCGCAGTCGAGGCAGAGGGCACCGGAATTCGCCTTGAGCAGGAGATCGCCGGTGTCGTCACCGCATGAGGCGCACGTGAAGGCGTTGACGGCCCAGAACACGGTCATCTCGCGGGACCGCTTTCGGGGCGCTTTGGGCCCGGGGTCCTCGGTGACAGCCCAGCGGGTACGGAAGGCGCGCTCGGCCGCAGCGTCGCCATCGACGGTGAAGTGCAGGCCGCCGTAATCAGTGTCCCAGGGTTGCAGGCCGTGGTCCCGCGCCCAGTCCCGCAACGCGTCGAGGGCGGCGGCGGCCTTGGTGTTGTCGACGGCGACGCAGCGGTCCAGCGAGGTCACGCGGCCCCACAGCCAGCGGTCGACGTTCGGTTGGGCGAGCCAACCCAGGCCGATCAAAATGTCGATGGGCGTGATGAATTGCTGTTCGGCGAGCGTGGCCTCGGCGACTCGGGCGATGCGGCTTTCCAGACGTGCCATGACGGTGCCAAGAGTACTTCTGCCCTGCGACAGCGGACGCGATTGATCGACCGGTCATTCGGGCTGCGCTGACGGCGGGGCTCTCTCGAACTTCTCCGCCACCAGCGCAGCCTCAACGGACTGGAACACATCTTGACAGTGACTAGTTCTAGCGGCATAGTCAGGAACTAGTCACCGTCAAGATCGGGAGGACCCACCGTCATGGATATTCGCGAACCGCTCGCCCCCAACCTTCGCGCCGGGGATCGCGAGCGAGAATCCACCGCAACGCTGCTCGGTCTGGCACTCGCCCAGGGCTACTTGGAGATGCCCGAATACGAGTCCCGGCTGCAGACCGCGTTCACCGCGCAGACCACCCCCGAACTGCGTCAACTCACCTCCGACCTACCGGTGGCGCAGCTGCGGCAGAACGACCCGAGGCGTCACGCCGCCAGGCGCGCGGCGGCCCGGCGCAGCGTCCAGATCCACCTGGCGGCCTACCTGGCCATGGTCGTCATCGTGCTGACGGTCTGGCTCGCGGTCGGGTTGTCGGCGGGCGCCTGGTACTTCTGGCCGATCTGGCCGATCCTCGGCGCGGGCATCGGCGTTGTCGGGCATGCGCTGCCGATCGGGTTCGCATTCCCCCACTGCGCACGTCCCTAGCGCCGGAATTGCATTCCGCGCGAACAAGTTCGAGAAAAGCCCGCGTGGAATGCAATTCCGGCGGGAAGGGCGAGGCACCTAGTCGCGTTCGCCGTATTCGTCGAACCAGTAGGCGAGCTTGCCCCGGCGGCTGACGGCGCGCAGGCGTCGTTCCGCCAACTCCCGCGTCGCGGTGGTCGTCACGATCAGCAGTTCGTCGCCGATCGCCAACCGGTCGATCGGCTGAGGAACGAACGAGTGCCCGTCCCGGATGATCAGCGTGATGACGCTCGGATCAGGCAGCCGCAGTTCGAGCACCGTCACGTTGTGCAGACGCGACCCCGGGCTCACCGTCATGGTCATCAGCTCGGCGCCGAGCACATCCAGCGGCGCGGCGTCCACCTGGATCTCACGGGTGGTGTCGCGCGGAATGAGGTCGAGCCATTCGGCGACCCGTCGCAGACTCGGCCCCTGGATCAGCATGTACAGCACCACGAGGATGAACACGATGTTGAGCAGCCGGCCGCTGTCGGGCACCCCGGCGACGATCGGATAGGTCGCCAGCACGATGGGCACCGCACCGCGCAGACCCGCCCACGACAGGAAGGCCTGCTCCCGCCACGGCACCTTGAACCCGATGAGCGACACCGCGACGGACAGGGGTCTGGCGAGAAGCAACAGCACCAGGCCGGTGATGATCGCCGGCACGACTTCGTCGAGGAGTTCGTCGGGTGATACCAACAGCCCGAGGATGACGAACACTCCGATCTGGGCCAGCCAGCCCGCCCCCTCGGCGAATGATCGAGTGGCCGAGCGGTGCGGTAGGCCGGAGTTGGCGAGCACCACACCGGCCAGGTAGGCGGCGAGGAATCCGCTCGCGTGAGCCGAGCCCGCGGCCGCGAACGCGACCATGCCCAGGCCGAACGTCGCGAGGGGGTAGAGGCCCGCGGCCGGCAACGCGATCCGCCGCAATGTCATCGCGCCGAGAAATCCGGCGCCGAGGCCGATCAGCGTGCCAACCACCAACTCGTACAACATCGTCACGGCAAGGGCACCCGGCTCCAACAGAAGCGGGGTCGCGCTGAAGAGCAGCACCAGGATGACGGCCGGAGCGTCGTTAAAGCCGGACTCCGCCTCCAGCAGCCCGCTCAGCCGCCTGGGCAGCGGCACCACCCGCAGGACCGAAAAGACCGCCGCAGCATCGGTACTCGAGACGATCGCCCCCAGCAGTAGAGCCAGCTGCCAGGGCATCCCGAGCAGCCAGTGCACTGCTGCCGCGGTGACCAGGGTGCTGACCGCGACACCTACCGTCGCGAGGACACCCGCTGGCGCGAGCACCTTGCGGATGTCACTGAACCGGGTGGTCAGACCGCCCTCGACCAGAATGATTCCCAATGCGGCGGTGCCGATGTCCTGCGCCAGTTGCGCGTTGTCGAATTCCAGCCCGAGCCCGTCCTCGCCAACAAGCACGCCGACGCCGAGGAACAGCAATAGGCTGGGCAGGCCGGCTCCGGTGGCCAGCCTCGTCGCGGCGATGCTCGCCAGCAGCACGAGGCCACCGATGAACAGCGCCACATAGAGCTGGTGCAGGCTCAACGGAACCCTTCCTCGCCGAGGTCAGGGGGCACTGGGGTCGGTGCAAGTAAAGCAGGGCCGACATCTGAAGGTCTTGGTGGCGAAGGAGACACCCATGCGGATCGCGATTTCCGGCGCCGGCGCGGTCGGTCGATCCGTCGCGCAGGAGCTGGTGGAGTACGGCCACAAGGTCCTGCTCATCGAGAAGGAATTCGCGCGATACGCACCCGCGACCGTCCCTGGAGCAGAGTGGTTTCTTGCCGACGCGTGCGAGGTGGCCTCCCTGGAGGAAGCCGAGATGCACATCTGCGACGTCGCGATCGCGGCGACCGGCGACGACAAGTCCAACCTCGCCATGGCGCTCCTCGCCAAGTCCGAGTTCGGGATCAGCAGGGTGGTCGCCCGGATCAACGACTCCCGCAATGACTGGCTATTCACCGAGGCGTGGGGCATCGATGTGGCGGTGTCCACCCCCAAGGCGCTGGTCGCCGCGGTGGAGGGCGCGATCGACGTGGGGCACCTGATCCGCCTGATGGACCTCGGCAAAGGCACTCGGTCCGGTCTGGGTGAGGGGCCGGCCAACGTCGCCAAACTCACGTTGCCTCCGGACAGTCCGCTGGTGGGCCAACGGGTGCGGGACCTCGCGATGCCGGAGAACAGTGCCCTCGTCACGCTGATGCGGGGCAACCGCCTGATCATCCCCACGCCCGATGACGTCCTCGGCGCCGGTGACGAGATGCTGTTCATCTCCGAATCCGCCGTCGAGAGCCGGATCAAGGCGATGGTGCAGGGCGCGGCACCGCCGCGGCGTTGAGTGGGCTGACGAGTGCGAGATCGGCTCCCCGTAGACTGGGGTGACTCCAGAGTCAGTCCGGCTGACACCTTCCTGTCCACCTGCCCGACGGCACCAACCGCCTGACAGCGTTGCCGACCCCGACGAGACGGAGTTTTTTTCTCGCCATGCTCGCCATCCTCGCTGCACACGCAGTGGCCACACTGTTGGCACCGCTGCTCGTGTACCGCTGGGGACGGTTGGCCTTCTACCCGCTGGCCCTCGTGCCGCTCGGCTCCCTGGTCTGGGTGGCGCTGCACTGGCCCGGCGCGGGTGCGCCGAAGACCGTGAACGTCGCATGGGTGCCAGAGCTGTCGATGGACATCACCCTGCGTTTCGACGCGCTCGCCGCGATCATGAGCCTGCTGGTCCTCGGTATCGGGGCGCTGGTCCTGTTCTACTGCGCCGGCTATTTCCATCACCACGACGGCCACTCCGAGAAGCGGCTCCCCAGTTTCGCCGCCGAGCTCGTCGCGTTCTCGGGCGCGATGTTCGGCCTGGTCACCGCCGACAACATGCTCGTGCTCTATGTGTTCTGGGAAATCACGACGGTCCTGTCGTTCCTTCTCGTCGGGCACTACGCCGAACGCGCGACGAGCCGGCGGGCCGCGACGCAGGCACTGCTGGTGACGACGTTCGGCGGGCTGGCGATGCTGGTCGGCATCGTCGTGCTGGGCAACATCACGGGCACCTACCTGCTCTCCGAGCTCATCGCCGACCCGCCGACCGGCCTGGCGGCCTCGGTGGCGGTGGTGCTGATCCTCATCGGTGCGCTGTCGAAGTCGGCGATCGTGCCGATGCACTTCTGGCTGCCCGGCGCGATGGCGGCCCCGACGCCGGTGAGCGCGTATCTGCATGCGGCCGCAATGGTCAAGGCCGGCGTCTACCTGATCGCGAGATTGACTCCGGGGTTCTCCGACTCACCCGAGTGGCGTCCGACCGTGGTGACGCTGGGGCTGCTGACAATGGTGCTGGCCGGGTGGCGCGCCGTTCGCGAGTACGACCTCAAGCTGATCCTGGCGTTCGGCACCGTCAGCCAACTGGGACTGATCACCATCATGGTCGGATCGGGCGGCAGCGAGATGATGCTCGCCGGGTTGGCCATGCTGTGCGCGCACGCGATGTTCAAGGCCGCGTTGTTCATGGTCGTCGGGATCGTCGACCACGCGACCGGCACCCGCGACATCCGTAGGCTCGCGTGGCTCGGTGACCGCAGCAGGCCTCTGCTGATCATCGCCGTCGGCGCGACCGCGAGCATGGCCGCACTGCCGCCGTTCCTCGGGTTCATCGCCAAGGAAGCCGACTTCGAGACCGTGCTGCACAGCCCGACGCTGGGGGCGGCGGCACCGTTCGTCCTCGCAGGCATCGCATTCGGCTCGGTGCTGACCACCGTGTACAGCCTGCGGTTCCTGTTCGGCGCATTCGGCCGAAAAGGCTTGCCGCGCCCCAGTACCCGGGTCGCCGAGATGCACCGGCCCGAGGTCGCGTTCCTCGTGCCGCCTGCCCTTCTGGCCGCCGCCGGCCTGCTCTTCGGACTCTGGCCGTCGACGCTGGACAACATCCTCGACGACTACGCCGACACCGTGCCGGACCCTGCCGGCTACGTCGCGGACTACGACCTGGCGCTGTGGCACGGCCTCAACCTGCCGCTGGCACTGTCGGCGCTGGTGCTGGCGACCGGTACCGCGGTGTACTTCGGCCGTAACCGGTTGCGCCGCAACCGCGTCGGGTTCCTGCCACTCGCCAATGCCGACCGCATCTACGACGCCGTCCTGCGGGGTGCCGATGTGATGTCGGTGCGCCTGACCGCCGTCACCCAGCGCGGCTCCATCCCGGCGACGCAGTCGGTCATCCTGGCGACCCTGGTGCTGGTGCCGGTCACCGTCCTGGCACTGGGTGCCCGCGATCGCCCGCACTTCGAACTGTGGGACTCGCCTCCCCAGGTGGTGGTCGGGCTGCTGATGGTCGCTGCCGCACTGGGCGCGACCGTGATGCGCAATCGACTTGCCGCAGTGCTGCTGGTCGGCGTCACCGGATACGGGTGCGGGACCATCTTCGCCTTCCACGGCGCGCCCGATCTGGCGTTGACGCAGTTCCTGGTCGAGACACTGACCCTGGTCGTCTTCGTCCTGGTGCTCCGGATCCTGCCCGCCGAGACCGGCGAAGCCGACGTCAAGCGGTTCCGTGTTCCCCGTGCCGCGCTGGCGCTGGCGGTCGGGGCGACGGTCACCATCCTCGCCGCGTTCGCGATGGCCGCCCGGACCACCCGACCGATCGCGGAGCTACTCCCGGACGCCGCCTACCTGCGCGGCCACGGCGCCAACACCGTCAACGTGCTACTCGTCGACATCCGCGCCTGGGACACGATGGGTGAGGTGGCGGTGCTGCTCGTCGCCGCGACCGGCGTTGCGTCCCTGGTGTTCCGCAGCCGACGGTTCGGCGCCGCACCGCGGGTCGCCGACGCCGGTCAGCCAGATATCGGCCAGCTCGCGGTGTTCGCGAACAACAGCCCCGCCGCCGGCGAGACCACCTGGCTCAAGGGCAGCGAATTGCGTGACCCTCGGCACCGGTCGCTGGTGCTCGAGGTCGCCACCCGGCTCATCTTCCCGGTGATGATGGTGCTGTCTGCGTACTTCTTCTTCGCCGGGCACAACACACCTGGCGGCGGTTTCGCCGGTGGTCTGATGGCGGGGCTGGCGCTGGTGCTGCGATACCTCGCGGGCGGTCGCTACGAGCTGGGCGAGACCCTCCCGCTGGATGCCGGAAAGATCCTCGGGGTCGGGCTGACTCTGGCGGCCGGCACGGCCGCGGGTTCGCTGTTGGTCGGGGCACCCGTCCTGTCGTCGGCGCTGATCGAAGTGGACGTGCCCGTGCTGGGCACGGTCAAGTTCGTCACCGCCCTTTTCTTCGACCTGGGGGTGTACCTGATCGTGGTGGGCCTTGTGCTCGACGTGTTGCGCAGCCTCGGCGCTCGTATCGACGTGGAGATCAGCGAGCAGCAACGATCCACGGCGAGGTCAGTGCGATGACCACCTACCTGGTTCCCCTCATCCTCATCGGTGCCCTCACGGCGGCCGGGGTGTACCTGTTACTGGAACGAAGCCTGACCCGAATGTTGTTGGGGCTGTTGCTGATCAGCAATGCCATCAACCTGCTCATCCTCTCGGCCGGCGGGCCGTCGGGCAACCCTCCCGTGCGTGGCCGCACCAGCGGCAGTGAGACCACGACCGCGGACCCGTTGGCACAGGGCCTGATCCTGACCGCGATCGTGATCACCATGGGCGTCGCGGCCTTCGTGCTTGCGTTGACCTACCGCTCCTACCGCCTCAACACCATCGAGGAGGTCAGCAACGACCCCGAGGACACCCGGGTGTCCAAGCTGTCCGGCAAGGAATCCATCGAGGAGGACGAGGACCACCTCGATCCTGATCACACCCGAGACACCGACCTGCCCGACGAACTCGACGCGCTCCCCGGTTTCGAGGGGTCGCGATGATCGGCAGCCACCTCGCGTCGGTACTGACCCCGCTGCCGGTGCTCGTGCCGCTGCTCGCCGCGGCGATGACACTGGTCGCCGGCCGCAAGCCACGGTTGCAGCGGGTCATCGCTGTGATCGCGCTGTCTGTGGTGCTCGTCGTCTCCGCCGCGCTGGTGTACCTCGCCGACCGGGACGGCACGATCGCGTTGCAGGTCGGCGGCTGGGGTGTCACCGAACCCGGCATGGGACCGCTCGGTATCACCCTGGTGGTCGACCGCCTGTCGGCGCTGATGCTCATCGTCTCGTCAATCGTGCTGCTCGCCGTGGTCGTCTACGCCATCGGGCAGGGTATCCGTGACGGTGACGACCGCCAACCGGTGTCGATCTTCCTGCCGACCTACCTGGTGCTGTCGGCAGGAGTGTGTATGGCCTTCCTGGCCGGCGACCTGTTCAACCTGTTCGTCGGGTTCGAGGTGCTGCTGACAGCGAGCTTCGTGCTGTTGACGATCGGCGGCAGCAAGGAGCGCGTGCGCGCGGGCATCACTTACGTGATGGTGTCGATGGTGTCTTCACTGGTGTTCCTGTTCGGCATCGCGCTGGTGTATTCCGCCACCGGCACGCTCAACCTGGCCGAGCTGTCCGTGCGTCTCGACGACGTGTCGGACGGCACCCGCACCGCGCTGTTCGCGGTGCTTCTGGTCGCGTTCGGCATCAAGGCAGCGGTGTTCCCGCTGTCGGCGTGGCTGCCGGACTCCTATCCGACCGCCCCCGCGCCCGTCACTGCCGTCTTCGCCGGCCTGCTCACCAAGGTCGGTATCTACGCGATCATCCGAGCGCACACGCTGCTGTTCCCTGGTGGCGAGATGGACGGGGTGCTTTTGGTGGCAGGGCTGTTGACGATGGTGATCGGCATCCTCGGCGCCATTGCGCAGAGCGACATCAAGCGACTGCTGTCCTTCACCCTGGTCAGCCATATCGGCTACATGATCTTCGGCATCGCGTTGTCCAACCAACTGGGGATGTCGGGGGCGATTTACTACGTGGCGCACCACATCCTGGTGCAGACAACGCTCTTCCTGGTGGTCGGACTGATCGAACGCCAGGCGGGCGCGTCGACGCTGGAACGGCTAGGAGGTCTCGCCGCGGCCAGCCCCCTGCTCGCCTTCGTCTTCGTGGTGCCCGCCCTCAACCTCGGCGGCATCCCACCGTTCTCGGGCTTCATCGGCAAGGTCGCCCTGCTGGAGGCGGGAGCACAGGCAGGCTCCTCGCTGGCGTGGCTTCTGGTGGCCGGCAGCGTCATCACCAGCCTGCTGACGCTCTATGTGGTGACCCGGGTATGGACGAAAGCGTTCTGGCGATCTCGCGAAGACGCGCCCGAAGGCCATATGTCAGGGTCGGCGCCCAGCGCACTGCTGGACAACACCGAGGAGTCCATGGACATCGAGCTCGCCGACCGTGACGACGTGGGTCGGATGCCGATCGGGATGCTGGTGCCGACGGGTGCGCTGATCGCGGTGGGCCTGGCGTTGACGGTGCTCGCCGGTCCGATCTTCGCCTACAGCGAGCGCGCCGCCTACGAGGTCGTCGATCGGGGTCAGTACATTGCCGCGGTGCTCGGCCAGGGGCAGCGATGAGCGCTCGCGCGAAGAGCAGAGGGCAGCGATGAGCGCTCGCGCGAAGAGCAGAGGGCAGCGATGAGATCGAACCTGTTGCGCGCGTGGTTGCTGTGCTGGCTGATCCTGGTATGGGTTCTGCTGTGGGGCAACGTCTCTGCGGCGAATGTTCTTTCGGGTCTGGTGATCGCGTTGATCATCACGCTGTGGCTGCCATTGCCAGCGGTTCCGGTGGAGGGCCGGCTTCATCCGCTTCCACTGCTGCGACTGGTGTTCATCGTCAGCTACTGGCTGCTGGTGTCATCGGTGCAAGTGGCCGCCCTCGCGCTCAGGCCGAAACCACCATTGTCGGCGGTCCTTCGCGCACACCTGGACATCAAGTCCGATCTGGTGCTGGCGCTGGCAGTCAACATCTTGAACCTGACGCCGGGCAACATCGTGCTTGAAATCGACCAGGCCCGGCGGATGATCTACGTACACGTCCTCGATGTGGCGTCCGATCGCGCGGTCGACAGCTTCCACCGACAGGTCGACCAACTCCAGAAGCTCCTGGTCGCAGCGTTCGAGCGCGACGCCGATTGGAAGCCGTCGGAGGAAAAGGAGGTCCACGGATGAATACGGTGTGGATCATCTCGGCGGTGATGCTGGCGGCGGCGGCCGTCGCCACGATGTTCCGGATGTTGCTCGGCCCCACCACTTTGGACCGGCTGGTCGCCCTCGATACCCTTGTCGCAGTAACGATGTGTGTGATCGGCACCTGGGCGGCGTTCAGCCTGGACACCACAGTCACCTATAGCTTGACCGCGCTGGCGTTGATCACGTTCGTCGGCTCGGTCAGTGTCGCGAGGTTCCGCGTGCCCGACGACGCCGAGGCGACAGACCAGCGCAGGGGGCAGCGATGAGCGCTCGCGCGAAGAGCACAGGGTCGCGATGAACGCGTTCGACATCGTCACCAGCGTGCTGATCCTCGGCGGGTCGGCACTGGCGCTGACCGCCGCGATCGGCGTCGTGCGATTCCCCGACACACTGTCGCGGATGCATGCGGCGACCAAGCCCCAGGTGCTCGGCCTGCTGTTGGTCCTCGCGGGCGCAGCCATTCGGCTCCGCGGCCACCCCGACGTCGGCATGTTGATCCTCACCGGGATGTTCACGTTGATCACCGCGCCCGTGATCGCCAACCGGGTCGGCCAGCTGGCGTACCGGGAGCAGAACATCCGCAACGACTTGCTGACCACCGACGAAATGCATGATTTCGCTGCTGACCGGGAACACCCGCCCCATGGTCCGTCGTGAGGGTGACAGCTGGGGCATCGCCGACGGCGTCGGCCGCACAGCGTTGGGCGTGGCGATGGCACGCGCCTGGGAGTCCTCCGCGGCGCAGCCGCTGTTCATCGATCCGTACGCGCAACTGTTCGTAGACGCGGCGGGCGGTGTCGGTCCTGACCCCACGCCCGAGCGCAAGGCGTCCATCACGAACTACGCTGCGGCGCGGACGAAGTGGTTCGACGAGTTCTTCATCGCGGCGGGTTCGGCGGGCATCACGCAGGTGGTGATCCTGGCGGCCGGTCTGGACGCCCGCGCGTGGCGGTTGCCGTGGCTCTCCGACACGGTCATCTACGAGGTGGATCAACCGAAGGTGTTGGCGTTCAAGGCGCACACGCTGGAGTCCGCGGGCGCTCAGCCCGCCGTCAGGCACGTCCCCGTCGCGGTCGATCTGCGCGACGACTGGCCCCATGCGCTGGCCGCCGCTGGGTTCGACCATGCTGAGCCGACGGCGTGGTCGCTGGAGGGGTTGCTGCCGTACCTGCCCGCGGACGCGCAGGACCGGCTGTTCGAGCAGATCGCCTTGTACAGCGCACGGGGCAGCCGGGTCGCCGTCGAGGCGTTCAGCCCCGCGTTCTTCGAGGCCGACAACGTGGCGCGCTACCGCGACCGCATGACCCGGATCCGCGCGAGGGCAGTCGCGGTGGGCGAACAGGTGCCCGACGCAGACGACTTCTGGTTCATGGAAGACCGTACCGACGTCGCGACGTGGTTGTGCGAACACCGCTGGGAAGTCGACTCGATCCCGGCGACAGACCTGATGAACCGCTACCACCGGGCGTGGGTTGCCGAGGACGAGGATCCGCTGGCGCTCAGTGTGTTCGTCGAGGGCCGACTGCTCTGATCGACAAATTGGTGACATAGCGGGTCTTTGAGGCCCGGTAACGTCGGAACGTATGTCATTGATGGTCGACCCAGACATCTTGCGTGCCTTCGCCGGCCAGGTGGATTCGGCGTCCGCCACGATCCGTGAGGCCGATGTCGGGACCAAGGCGGCCGCGGCCGCCGACGGACTTCCCGGGTCGACGACGCAGTGGGCCGCCCGACTGGTCGGGGCGCACCTCGGCGAGCAGGCCGATGCCATCGCCACCAACGTCACGAAGATGGGCTCTGCGGTGCGCGGCGCGGGAAACACCTACGAGGTAGCCGACTCTGACCTCGCGGGCAGCTTCACGGGGATCTTCTAGAGGCCGGCGCTCTAGCCCTCGGACAGCTGGAACTCCACCATCGCGATGACGGTGTCCACCCCTTCGGACAGCGCGGCGACGCGCTCGGCGGCAGTGGGTGCCGCCAGCACCGCGTACCTGTCGGCCTGGCCCATCGGCAGCCGGGTGGCCAACGTGTACAACCACGTGGCGATATCACCGGATTCGTCTGCGCCGTAAACGATGTCGCGACTGTTCACGTCCGCGCCCTGCACCGAAGCGATTCGTTCGAACAGTGCGACCATCCGATCTTCGATATCCCGGATGGCGGCGACGTCGACGGGCGAACCCGGATCATCCGGCCACAATTCGATCGCCGCCTGCGGGTACGGGTTGTCCGGTTGCCACTCCAGTACCCGGAACCGCTCCCGGATCACACATTTCAGGTGGTAGAGGCCGTCGCCCATCTCGGCGAACTCGGTGATGTGCGCCAACGCGCCGACGTCGCTGCGGGCATCTCCGCCGCCGACCTCCCGCCCCGCCGCGATCAGCACCACGCCGAAGGCCGGATCGTCTGCAGCCAGACACGTCTGCACCATCGCCGAATAGCGCGGCTCGAAGATCCGCAGTGGCAGTTCTTCTCCGGGCAGCATCGCCACTTCGAGCGGAAACATGGGCAGCGTAGGCATGCTCAGATGACCAGCTCGCCGACCAGCGCGTCGACCACTGTCCGCAGATCGCCGTCGTGTTCTTCGGCGATCCTGCGCTGCCGTTGATACGACGCACCGGTGCGATAGATATCTGCGACACGGGCCAGCTCATCGACGCATCCCAGCGACTTCGCCACCGGGACAAGGCGTTCCAGAATATCGTCGAGATCCTCGGTGACCAGCCGCTCATTGCTGTCGGCGTCCAGAATGATGATGGCGTCCAGCCCGTAGCGGGCGGCGCGCCACTTGTTCTCCTGCACATGCCACGGCGGCATCACCGGCAGCGATTCGCCCGCGTCGAATCGCCGGTCCAGATCCACGATCAGGCAGTGGGTCAGCGCGACGAGCGCCGAAAGTTCATGCAGGTTGGACACGCCGTCGAAGATCCGCACCTCGATCGTCCCGAGATGTGGGGAAGGTCTTATATCCCAACGGATCTCGTTCATGTGGTCGATGATCCCGGTCTTCTTCTGATCGCCGACGAAGTTCTCGAACTCTCGCCACTCCTGGAAGTGGAACGGCAGTCCGGCGGTCGGGAGTTGCTGGAACATCATGGCGCGATTGCTTGCGTAACCGGTGTCCTCGCCGTCCCAGTACGGTGAGGACGCCGACAGCGCCAGCAGGTGCGGGTACTGATGCAGCAGCGAGGTGATGATGGGCATCACCTTGTGCGCCGAGGACACCCCGACGTGCACGTGCACACCCCAGATCAGCATCTGCCTGCCCCACCATTGGGTGCGTTTGATCAGCTCCGCGTACCGGGGCGCATCGGTCAACTTTTGCACCGACCAGTGCGCGAAAGGGTGTGTGCCGGCGCAGAACAACTCCATGCCGCGCTCGCGCACGATGGTGCGCACCGGCTGCAGCGTCGACCGCAGGTCCTCCATCGCCTCACCGGAGTTCTCGCAGATCCCGGTGACGATCTCGACGGTGTTGCGCAGCAGTTCCTTGTGCACGTGCGGGTTCTCACCGAGTTCGGCGATCACCGAGGCTGCCTCGTTGCTCAGATCGCGGGACTCCGCGTCGACGAGCGCGAACTCCCATTCGACACCCAGTGTCGGCCTTGCCGACCCGGCGAATTCGATCCGGTCAGCCCTTGGTGATGACACCACAGGCCACCCGCGCTCCGGCGTCGCCGGTCGCCAGGGTGGTCTGGTCCGGCGGCGGATCGCCGTTGACCTGCTGGTACCGCTCCGGCGGGATGTTGGCGAAGTTGTCGGCCTTCTCGTGGATGATGATCGCGGTGCCGGCACCGCCGAGCAGTTCCTCTGCGGTGAACGCGTCGGTGGTGGTCATCAGCATCGCCGACCCGTCCTCGCGCACCTGCAGCGATGACAGGTCACCGCTGGCCGGATGTCCGCTGCGCCCGCCGACCTGCAGGTGGCCGCCCGCGGAGGCGAAGTTGGCCGGCGCCCCACCGGTGGGTGCGACGGAGTCGGCCTCACACTTGCCCACCGAGTGGATGTGCATTCCGTGGAAACCGGGCGCCAGCTCGCCGCCGGCGGTGGTCTCCACGGTGACGGTGGCGAAGCCGTCGCCGAACTGAATGTCGGCGGTGGCGACGGTCGTTCCGTCGGGAAGCTTCAGATCCGCGGTGAGGGTCTCACCGCTCGCCGCGGGCGTGCTGCCCTCTCCCGAGCCGCCCTCTTCGGATGACGCCGAAGGCGGCGGCGAACCGGTCCAGATGGCCGGTGTGGTGCCGGGTGAGGTGGCGACGGGTTCGTTCGGACTGCAGGCGGTCAACGCGAGTACGGGCACCGCGAACAAGGTGGCGGCAGCGACGTTCCTGAGCATGTGCAAGAGCCTAGCCGGTGACCGCCACCACCACGCCCGGCGGCTGCTCGATCAGTGGGGGGACACGGGGAGCCACCGGCGCCTCGAGCAATCGACCGACCTCTTCTGCAGCCTGCTGCTCGCCGGGAGCGTCGCTGAAGTACACCGTGGTGACCGTCGTGTCGGGCAGCGCCAGGTTGCCGGTCTCGGTGACGTTCCAGCCGGCTTCCCTCAGCCGGTTGGCGGTGGTCTCCGCGGCGCCCTCGGTTTCAGAAATGTTGAAAACCCGCACGTCAGGGCGTGCCGGCTCCGCGGACGTCGTCGTCGTGGCAGGCGCGCTGGCGACAGTCGAGGAGCCGATCGAGGAGTCGGCGTCGTTGTCACCGTCGCCGCCCATCGCCTGGAACCCCACGAGCAGGAACACCACACCGAGGAACAGCAGCACCATCACCATGGCGCGCAGGGGCAGTCCCGAGGATTCTCGCTGGTTCATTGGCGCCTACTGTATCGACACGGTCTGGTCGAGCGGAAAAGCTCAGGTCACAGTTCAGGTCACATCGAAGCCGAGGCGACGCGCCGCACGGGCCTTCTGTCGACTCGCACGCAGCCGCCGCAGCCGCTTGACCAGCATGGGATCCGCCGCCAACGCCTCCGGGCGGTCGACAAGCGCATTGAGCACCTGGTAGTACCGGGTCGCCGACATCGAGAACAGTTCCTTGATGGCGTCTTCTTTGGAACCCGCGTACTTCCACCATTGCCGCTCGAAGGCCAGAAGGTCGTGTTCACGGCGGGTCAGTCCGTCGGAGGGGGCAGTGCCGTCTTCGGAGTCCCCCGACTTATCAGTCCGCGCGATGGCGCCATCCATATCGCTTCTTGGACCCTTCCGACACTCGAAAATGACATCGCTGTGGTTCGGCACGTATTCAATCACGGCAGGGTCACCGTAGGTGTCACGAACCGCCGCGAGTCGGCTCACCAAGCTTGCCGCCTAAGCTTGCCGTCCATGGCCGTAGTACCCATCCGCATCGTGGGAGATCCCGTCCTGCACACCGCGACCGAACCCGTGCCCGTCGGCGACGACGGTTCGCTGCCCGCCGACCTGGCCGATCTGATCGAGGATCTGTTCGACACGATGGCCGCCGCCAACGGAGTCGGGCTGGCAGCCAACCAGATCGGCGTCGCCAAGCGGGTCTTCGTCTATGACTGCGCCGACGCGCGCGGCAAGACGACGCGGCGCCGCGGCGTCATCGTCAACCCGGTGCTGGAGACCACCGAGGTGCCCGAGACGATGCCCGACCCCGAGGACGACGACGAGGGCTGCCTGTCGGTGCCCGGGGAGTCGTTCCCGACGGGACGGGCGACGTGGGCCCGCGTCACGGGACTGGACGCCGACGGGACGCCGATCACGCTCGAGGGGACGGATCTGTTCGCGCGGATGCTGCAGCACGAGACGGGCCACCTCGACGGCTTCCTGTACCTGGACCGTCTGGTCGGGCGCAATGCCCGCAGCGCCAAGCGCGCGGTCAAAGCGAACGGCTGGGGCGTGCCCGGGTTGTCGTGGACGCCCGGCGAGGATCCCGATCCGTTCGGCCACTGACCGATGATCGACCTGCCGGCACCGGGTACGCGTGTCAGCCTGCGATACCTGCTGCCTGCGGGGTCGCTTCCACCGCACACCGATGTGGTCGGCCACCTGGTGGCGGCCGGCCCGACAGCGCGGGTGCGCACCAAGCGCGGCGACGTCGTCGACATCGCTGCCGCCGACGTGCTCGCGGTCCGGGTGGTGCCGGAGGTTCCGGTGCGTACCGGTGAGATCCGCAACCTCGAGCACGCGGCCGCGCTCGGCTGGCCCGGAACCGAACAGCAGTGGCTGGACGGTTGGCTGCTGCGGTACGGGCTCGGAAGCACAAGACGCGCCAATTCCGCAGTGCCGCTGCGCTTCACGTCGCACGCGGAGATCGTCGCCACCGCGCACTGGTACGCCTCCAGGGGTATCCCGGCACTGATCTCCGCCCCCGACCGGTTGTTCCGGGTACCCGAGGGTGTGCCGGTGGACGCCGAGAACCTGGTCATGGCAAGCGATCTCAGCGGCGCCGCACCGGCGTCAGAAATGGTGTTGTCCGACCGGCCGAGTGAGAGCTGGCGGGCGGTGAATCGACGTGACGTCCCCGACGACGTACTCACCGCGGTCGTCGACGGTGACGTGGTCTTCGGTGAACTGGCTGGTGCCGCGGTGGGACGCGCGGTGGTGACGGAGGCGCCCGACGGCACCCGCTGGGTGGGGCTGTCCTCGGTGCACGTCTCCGAGGACGCTCGCCGTCGCGGCCTGGCCCGTGCACTCTGCGCCGGGCTGTTGGACTGGGCACGCGGGCGCGGCGCCACCCGCGCCTACGTCCAGGTGGTCTCCGAGAACACCGCCGCGCAGGCCCTCTACGAGTCGATGGGCTTTGTGGTGCATCACCGCTCGCGATACGTCCGCGCCGAGGACCTACTGTAAAGCCATGCGGCTGGCCACATGGAACGTCAACTCGATCCGCACCAGGGTCGACCGGGTCACCGACTGGCTGCAGCGCGCCGACGTCGACGTCCTGGCGATGCAGGAGACGAAGTGCACCGACGAGCAGTTCCCGACGATGCCGTTCGCCGCGCTGGGGTACGACGTCGCGCACGTCGGCTTCAACCAGTGGAACGGCGTGGCCATCGCGTCGCGGATCGGCATCGACGACGTCGAGGTCGGCTTCGCCGGCCAGCCGACGTGGAGCGCGAAGCCCGACGTCACCGCGGCGGCCGAGGCCCGGGCGCTCGGCGCCACCTGCGGCGGGGTCCGGGTGTGGAGCCTGTACGTGCCCAACGGGCGCACCCTGGACGACCCGCATCTGAGCTACAAGCTGGACTGGCTTGCCGCCCTGCGGGATACCGCAGCCGGCTGGGTCTCCGACAACCCGTCGGCACCGATCGCCCTGGTCGGCGACTGGAACATCGCGCCCACCGACGAGGACGTCTGGGATATCGCGGCGTTCGCCGGTTCCACCCACGTATCCGAACCTGAACGCGCCGCCTTCGACGCCATCGTGGACGCCGGATTCGACGATGCGGTAAGGCCTTTCACGCCCGGCCCAGGTGTGTACACCTACTGGGACTACACCCAGCTGGCGTTCCAGAAGCGGCGGGGCATGCGCATCGATTTCATTCTGGGCTCCCCAGGCTTGCGCGCGCGGGTGACGCACGCCGAGATCGTCAAGGACGAACGCCGTCCCGGCAAGAAGGGTGATCCGGCACCCAGCGACCACGCGCCGGTCATGGTGGATCTTGCCGACAACCCGGCCTAGCTTCCCTCGACATCCTGGCTGACGTCCTCGCCGTAGCGGCCGGGGTTGAACAGTGAGGCCACCAGACCGATCAGCATCATCACCGCGGCCGCGACGAACACCACCACCAGACCGGAGTGGAAGGGCTCGATGATCAGATGCGGGAAGAACGTCTGGCCGGTCAGTACCTCGGCGTTGACACCCGGGGCCTCGAGGGCGCCGAATGGCTCGAGTAGTTCGGCGATCGGGTTGTACCCCAGGAACGCGGCGAACAGGCTGCCCACCGGCGGCAGGTTCGCGACCTGGTTCGCGACGTCCGGCGAAACCCCTTGCCCCTGAAGGCCACTGCTGAGCGCGCCGGGCAGCGTGTTGGCCAGCCCGACGATCATCAGCGAGAAGAAGATCCCGATCGACAGCGACGAGCCGGCGTTGAAGAACGTCGCGCGCACGCCTGAGGCGGCCCCGCGTTCCGAGGGCGGGACGCTGCTCATGATGGCCGCGGCGTTCGGTGCGGTGAAGATGCCGCCGCCGAGGCCGTTCAGAAAGATCAGGATCGCGAATACCCAGTAGTCGAAGTTCACCGGGATCAGCAGCAGCGCAATGAAGGACACCGCCATCAGGGCCATCCCGCCGACGGTCAACGGTCGCGCGCCGAACCTGTCGGCCACCGACCCGGCGATCGGCGCGGCCACCAGGAAGCCCAACGTGATCGGCAACAGGTAGATGCCCGCCCACAGCGGCGTCGACTCGAAGCTGTAGCCGTGCAGCGGCAGCCAGATGCCCTGCAGCCAGATGATCAGCATGAACTGCAGGCCGCCCCGGCCCACCGACGACATCAACCCGGCCAGGTTCCCCATGCCGAACGCCGCCGACCGGAACAGCCGGATGTTGACCATCGGCTCGGCGACCCGCAGCTCGATGAAGCAGAACGCCATCAGCAGTGCCAGGCCCGCCACGATCGCGCCCAGCACCAGGGGATTGGTCCAGCCGGTGGTGGAATCGCCGTAAGGCTGGATGCCGTAGGTGATACCGGTCAGCAAGACCGTGAGCCCGACCCCGAAGGTCAGCGTGCCCGCCCAGTCGAGGCGGCCCGGGGTCCGCACTCCGAGCTCCCTCAGCGACCGGATGCTCCAGATGGTGCCGACGATGCCGATCGGCACCCCGACCCAGAAGATCGCCTGCCAGTGCCATTCGGAGAGCACACCGCCGATCAACAGTCCCAGGAACGATCCGGCGACCGCGGCCACCATGTTCACCCCGAGCGCCATGCCGCGCTGCTTCGCCGGGAACGCGTCGGTCAGGATCGCCGACGAGGACGCCATCAGCATGGCGCCGCCGATGCCCTGGATCACCCGCCACCCGATGAGCCACAGGGCGCCGCCGCCCAGGTGGAACGGATCGAACGACAGCGCGATGGCGGCGACGGTGAAGACCACGAACCCGACGTTGTAGATCCGCACCCGGCCGAACATGTCGCCGAGCCGGCCGAACGGCACCACCAGGACCGCGGTCACCACCAGGTACCCCATCAGCATCCACAGCAGGTAGCTGACGTTGCCCGGGGCCAGCGGGTTGAGGCCGATGCCGCGGAAGATCGCCGGCAGCGAGATCAGCACGATCGACGCGTTGATGGAGGCCAGCAGGATGCCCAGCGTCGTGTTGGACAGGACGATCCACTTGTAGCCGGGATGTTCGTGATCGATGCGGCCGCGGCGCCCGGCGGTCACACCGGCTGCAGATCCGGTATCGGTCGCTTCGGTCACCATGGTCTTTTCACCCACCTCGCCAGCATGCAAAAAACATATATTAGCTATGCAAACCATATCGAGGCAATTCGTGAGCCCGGTTCCGTGCCCATCACCGCTGCGCTAGCGTGGCAGCGTCAACAACGCGGGAGTGCGCGCCAGCGCGCTGAGAGGACGGGTAGGCCCGTCGACCGTAGGAACCTGACCGGGTAATGCCGGCGTAGGGAGAAGCGGGAGCACACGATGTCGAAAACCGAGTTCCTGCCGCTGACGCCGCCCGGTGAGACGCCGTTGCGCGTACTCACGATCGCGGGCTCCGATTCCGGCGGTGGAGCAGGCATCCAGGCCGACATGCGGACCTTCGCACTTCTCGGGATCCACGGCCTGGTTGCAGTCACTGCGGTGACCGTGCAGAACTCGATGGGCGTCAAGGGTTTTCACGAGATTCCGCTGGACGTGGTCGCCGGCCAGATCGAGTCGGTAGCCTCCGACATCGGGCTGCAGGCGGCTAAGACGGGCATGCTCGCGTCCTCGGACATCATCGATACCATCGCCGATGCCTGGGTCGACCTGGACCTCGCGGGCACCGTGCCGCTCGTCGTCGACCCCGTGTGCGCATCGATGCATGGCGACCCGTTGCTGCATCCGAGTGCGCTGAACTCGTTGAAAGAGCGGCTCTTTCCGCTCGCGACGCTGGTGACACCCAATCTCGACGAGGTTCGTCTGCTCACCGGGATCGAGGTGGTCGACGCCGACAGCCAGCGCGCCGCGGCCCGCGAACTGCACGCGCTCGGCCCTCAGTGGGCACTGGTGAAGGGTGGCCATCTGCGGTCCTCGGCACACAGTCCGGATCTGCTGTTCGACGGCACCGAGTTCCACGAGTTCGACTCGCCTCGAATCGCCACCGGTCACGATCACGGAGCCGGTGACACCTTGGCCGCCGCGACCGCCAGCGCCTTGGCGCACGGCTACTCTGTGCCCGACGCGGTGGCGTTCGGAAAGCGCTGGGTCACCGAATGCCTGCGCGCCGCATACCCATTGGGGCACGGCCACGGGCCGGTCTCGGCGCTCTTCCGGCTGCAGCCATGACCTCATGAAGACCTCAGAGATCCCGGCGATCGCGGGCGTCGTGCACGAACCGGACGGCACACCCGCGGGCGCCGTGGCCCTGACGCACGGCGCCGGTGGCAGCCGGGAGTCGCCGATGCTCACGTCGATCTGCGACGAGTGGGCACGACGCGGTTGGCTGGCGGTGCGCTACAACCTGCCCTATCGGCGCCGCCGACCCAAAGGACCGCCCTCGGGTTCGCAGGCCGTCGACCGCGCAGGCATCGTCGAGGCGGTGGCCGCCGTCCGCGCGCTCGTGCACGGGCCCGTGATTGCCGGCGGCCACTCTTACGGCGGACGGCTCACGTCGATGGCCGTCGCCGATGACGGCCTGGCGCTCGACGTGCTCACGTTGTTCTCCTATCCGCTGCATCCGCCCGGCAAGCCCGACCGTGTGCGCACCGAACACCTCCCCCGCATCACCGTGCCGACGGTGTTCACCCACGGCACCTCGGACCCGTTCGGCACCATCGACGAGATTCGTCCGGCCGCCGCCCTCGTGGCGGCCGCCACCGAGATCGTCGAGATCACCGGGGCCCGCCACGATCTCGGTTCGAAGCAACTCAATGTCCCGGCTCTCGCCGTCGATGCGGCACTTCGACTGCTCGATTGAGCACCGCGAACACCCGCTGAGCACCGGTTTCGCTGATATCGTCACGTCGTGACCGCGCCACCACCGCCGCCTCCGTACGGCCCTCCGCCCGGCCCTCCGCCCGGCGGCCCCGGTGGGGCGTATCCGCCGCCACCACCGCCGCCGCTGCCCTATCAGGGGCAGCCCGGACCGTACTTCCCGCCACCACCCAAGCCGAAGAAGACCAGGTGGTGGCTGATCGGCGGAATTATCGGCGCGGTGCTGCTGGTCGTCGTCGTTGGCGGCCTGATCCTGCAGGCGATCCTCGGTTCCGGCAACGTGACCGCCACCGACGTCCAGGTCGGCGACTGCCTCGCCGAGATCCCCGACGGGGACAAGGTGGTCCGGGTCCAGACCGTCGGCTGCGACCAGCCGCACGCCGGCGAGGTCTTTGCCGTGATCTCGATGCCAGACGGCGACTTCCCCGGCGAAGCCGCAGTCGAGGCGTATCACGAGAAATGTGGTCCTGAGCTGTCCACCTACTCGCCCGCCGCGATGACGGACGACTCGGTGCAGCTCTATGTGCTCTACCCCACCGCCGATACCTGGGCCAACGGCGACCGGGCTGTGACCTGCATCGCCACTCTCGACCCGCCGCGGACCGGTTCGATCAAAGGCTGATACCTCCGGTACCGTCTTCGGCATGACTTCGGAGCAATTCGACGCGGTCATCGTGGGAGCCGGGTTTGCGGGTATCGGCGCCGCGATCCAGCTCAAGCGATTGGGTTACGACAACCTCGTGATCCTCGACCGCGAGGACGACCTGGGCGGCACGTGGTACGTCAATCACTACCCCGGACTGGCGGTGGACGTGCCCACCACCACGTACTCGTACTACTTCGAGCCGAACCCGAACTGGTCGCGGCTGTTCTCCACCGGCAGCGAGATCAAGCAGTATGCCGACGACGTCGCCGACAAGTACGACGTGCGCCGGCACATGCGGTTCAGCACGACGGTGGAGGGTGCGCGCTGGGATGAGGACGCCCAGCTGTGGCGCGTCGCGCTGGGCGACGGTGAGACCCTGGCCACCCGGTACCTGATCACCGCCACCGGTTTCCTATCGCAACCGTGCATCCCCGATATCCCGGGTATCACCGGATTCGACGGCCGGATCATCCACACCGCCGCATGGGACGACTCCTACGACCCGACGGGCGACCGGATCGCCGTCATCGGCACCGGCGCCACCGCCGTGCAGCTCATCCCCGAGCTGGCGAAGACGGCCGGCGACCTCACCGTGTACCAGCGGACCCCGATCTGGGTCGCGCCCAAGGTGGACATCCGATTCTCCGAGCGCGCCAAGAAGCTGTTCGCGCGGGTCCCCCTGACACAGAGAGCCATTCGGGTGGTGACCGACACCATCTACGAGTTGATGGTGTCGGTGGCCATTCTGAACAACCGGAGATTCCGTGGGCGCTTCAACATCTCGGCGGCCGACCTCTCGAAGATGCACCGGAACGCATCCATCCGTGACGAGGACCTTCGGGACAGGCTGACCCCCGACTACGACCTCGGCTGCAAGCGACCGACCTTCTCCAACAGCTTCTACCGCACCTTCACCAAACCCCATGTGCACCTGCAGGACAGTGGCATCTCCCGAGTCGAGGCAGACGGCATCGTCGCCAACGACGGCACCAAGACCGACATCGACACGCTGGTGCTCGCGACCGGCTTCGACCTGTGGGAGGCCAACTTCCCCGCCATCGAGGTCGTCGGACGGGAAGGCCGCAACCTGGGAAAGTGGTGGCGGGACACCCGGTTCCAGGCGTACCAGGGTGTGACGATGCCGCTGTTCCCGAACTTTCTGTCGTTGGCCAGTCCCTACGCCTTCCTCGGGTTGAACTTCTTCAACACGATGGAATACCAGATGCGGCACATGGACCGGCTCTTCGGCGAGGTGAAGCGCCGCGGTGCAACGACTTTCGAGGTCACTGAGGAAGCCAACACGCGCTACCTGGACCGGATGACAGAGCTGCTCGGCGAGACGTTGTTCACCAACGGCAACTGCGCGTCGGCGCGGTCGTACTATTTCAATCCTGCGGGCGAACCCTCGCTGCTGCGGCCGACGTCGACGCGTAAGGCCATCAAAGAGGCGTCCGACTTCCCGCTGACCGACTACCAATTTTCCTGATCGGAGAGGATCCCAGTGCCGAAAGAGAATTCACGTGCCGCGAAGGTGATCGGTCTGGCGCTCGCCGGGGCCGGACTGTCACACTTCGTCGTCCCGCAGCTGTACGAGGGTGCCACCAAGGCGGCTTTCCCCAGCAACACCCGTCAGCACGTCTACGTCGACGGAGGTCTCGAGACGGCCATCGGGCTGGGGCTGGCCGCGCAGAAGACACGCAAGCTCGCCCTCGTCGGCCTGGCCGGTTACCTGCTCTACCTGGGCGGCAACGTAGTTCGCAAGCGATAGCCTCAGGCGGCGCCGTCGACCAGGACGTTCGCGGCGCCCGCCATGTGCTCGCGCACCGCGGCGGCGGCGGTATCACCGTCGCCGGCCTCGATGGCATCCACGATTTCCAGATGACGCTTGACGTCCATGTTCTTGAGGGCTCTGTCCACGCCGGCGAACATGATCGACATCCGGATGCTGCCCTCCAGGGACGACCACTGGTGCAGCAGTGTCTCGTTGCCCGACAGTTGACACATCGTGCGGTGGAATCGCAGATCCGCCTCGATGCGATCCTCGAGATTGGACGCCGACCATTTGGCCATCTCATCGACTGCGTGCCGTAACGCGGCGACGCATTCCGCGCGATCGGGACGCAGCGCCAGCTCTCTGGCCGCCAGCGACTCCAGCGCCGCGCGCACGTGGAAGATGTCTCTGATCTCTTTGGAGTCCAGATGGCGTACCGACAGTCGACCCCGCGCACCCGCCGAGATCAGCCCCTCCTGCTGGAGTTGGCGCATCGCCTCGCGCAGCGTCCCACGACTGATCTGCAGCGCTTCGGACAGATCGGTCTCGACGAGGTGCGTCCCGGGTGTCAACTGCCCCGTGGTGATTGCCCGCCGCAGCGCGGTCAGCGCCTGCTGCCGCAGGCTGGTCTTCTCCAGCCGCAATAGCGAGGTCGGCTCGACCGACATGAATGCTCCCGTAGCTGTCGACATTTGTCTGTTGACAGACGACCTTACAGCGCGTCGAGCACCGTCGCGACGATCCGCGCCGTCGAGAGGCCGTATCGGTCGTGCAACGTAGGTAGCGCACCGGCCGCCAGAAACTCGTCCGGGAGCGCGACCGGGATGATCTGCTTGCCCAGCCCCCGCAGCACAGCGGCCGACGCCACCGTCTCGAACAGCCCGCCGACCACCGTGTGATTCTCACACGTCAACACCAACCGGTCTGAATCAACCTGAGCCAGAACAGTTTCGGCATCAAAAGGCTTGATCGTCGGCGTATGTACCACGGCGACGTCCACGTTGTCCTCGGCGAGGCGGTCGGCGGCCTGCAGTGCGCGCATCGTCATCAGCCCGGACGAGATGAGCACCACGTCGGCGCCGGGGCGCAGCACCTTGGCCTTGCCCAACTCGAAGTGGTAGTCGTACTCGTCGAGCACTGTCGGGACGTTGCCGCGCAGCAGTCGCAGATAGGTCGGCCCGGGATGCTCGGCCAGCTGCGGGACGGCCTGCTCGATGTCCACCGAATCGCACGGGTCGACAATCGTCATGTTCGGCATGCCCCGGAAGATGGCGATGTCCTCGGTCGCCTGGTGCGACGGACCGTACCCCGTCGTCAGGCCGGGCAGCCCGCCGACGACGTTGACGTTGAGGTTGGGTTCGGCGATGTCGAGGCAGATGAAGTCGTAGGCCCGACGAGCGGCGAACACCGAGTAGGTCGACGCGAACGGGATCAGGCCGGTCTCGGCCATCCCCGCCGCGGCACCGAACAGCAACTGCTCGGCCATGCCCATCTGGAAATAACGCTCGGGAAAGGCCTGGGCGAAGATGTGCATGTCGGTGTACTTGCCGAGATCGGCGGTCAACCCGACGATCCGGTCGTCGGCCTGCGCGGCCCGCACCAGGGCATGCCCGAACGGTGCGGGCGAGGTCTTCTGCCCAGGGTCGGCGAACGAGGCGATCATCGCCGAAGTCTTGAGCTTGCTTGGCGCGCTCATACGGATACTCCTTGGTGTCCTGCGGTCAGTTGGTCGCGGCAGATCTGCCATTCGTCGGCGTCGATGCGCATGAAGTGCGCCTTCTCCCGGTTTTCGAGGATCGGTACACCGCGACCGACTCGCGTGTCGCACAGAATCACCGACGGGACGCCGACGGGTTCGGTGTGCACGTTGTCGAATGCTGCGAGCAGCGCGTCGATGTCGTTGCCGTCGACACGTTGGACGTGCCATCCGCAGGCGGTCCACTTGTCGGTGACCGGTTCGGTGCGCAGTACTCCGACCGTCGGCCCATCAGCCTGCAGCGCGTTGATGTCAACCATCGCAATGAGATTGCCCAGCCCGTGGTGCGAGGCACCCATCGCGGCCTCCCATGTCGACCCCTCGTCGAGTTCTCCGTCGGAGAGGAAGTTGATCACCCGCGAGCTCGACCCCTGGTGACGTAGTCCGAGTGCCATTCCGACCGCGACTGTCAGACCGTGGCCCAGTGACCCGCCGGAGATCTCCATTCCTGGTGTGTAGCTGGCCATTCCCGACATCGGCAATCGCGATCCGTCGGAGCCGTAGCTGTCGAGTTCGGCGACCTCGATGATGCCCGCTTCGGCCAGCGCCGAATACAGGGCAATGGCGTAGTGGCCCGTCGATAACAGGAACCTGTCCCGTTCGGCCCAGTGCGGGTCGTCGGCGCGGTAGCGCAGTTGGTCGGCATAGACGGCGGCCAGCATGTCGGCGGCACCGAGGGCTTGCCCGATGTAGCCCTGTCCTTGTGCCTCCCCCATGTTCAAGGCGTGGTGGCGCATGCGGTAGGCCGCTTCGGCGACGTCGTCGTTGCGGGTCATGCTGCTACCCCATGTGTCGAAGGGGTTGCGGCGCTTACCTGGTCGGCCAGCACGCGTTCCCGTGGACCCCAGGTTTCGCGAGTGAGGATCGCCGCCACCAGGCCAATGGCCATGTACCCGCTGAACAGCAACGCCGGGCCCCACCAGCCGTACGCCTCGTACAGCAGCGTGGTGATGAAGGGGGTGAATCCGGAGGCGATGGCGGAGATCTGGTAGGCCAGGGACGCACCCGAGGAGCGGGTGTTGGCGTTGAACAGTTCGGGGAACCATCCACCCTGGGAGCCGGCGAGCGCGTTCTGGAACACGCAGTAGGCGATGACGAACGTCGCGATGATGAGGATGAACAGACCGGTGTTCACCGTGACGAACATCAGCACACCCCACGGGATACCCAGTGCGCACACCCAGAGATACAGGGGTCGCCGGCCAATTCTGTCGGTGAGTTTGGCCCAGCCGAAGGTGGCGAATATCCCGATCGCCGCCGCGATGCACAGCGCACCGATGGTCTGTGATCGGGTGGCAAGCTCGGCACCCTTCAGGTAGGAGAGCATATAGGTGATGGACACGGCGTAGCCCGCGGTCTCGGCGATGCGAAGCCCGATGCCGCGCAGGATGTTTCGCCAATCTGTCTTGACCACCTCGACGATCGGGGACTTGACGATGTTGCCTTCGGCCTTGACGTCTTCGAAGACCGGCGACTCGGGCACCTTGGCGCGGATGATCAGGCCGACGATCACGAGGATGATGCTGGCGAGGAACGGCACCCGCCACGCCCAGTCGCCACCGAGGTGGATGCTGACGAAGAACACCAGGTTGGCGATCAGCAGTCCGACGGGGAATCCGGCCTGGACGATTCCGGTGTAGCGGCCTTTTTTCTTCCACGGGGCGTGCTCGTAGCTCATCAGGATCGCGCCGCCCCATTCGGCGCCGAATGCCAAACCCTGGATGATGCGGACCGACACCAGCAATATTGGCGCGAGTACACCGACGGTCTCGTAGGTCGGCAGCAAGCCGATGGCAAACGTCGCCAGACCCATGAGAATCAACGACGCAACCAACACCGGTTTGCGCCCGACCTTGTCACCGAGGTGTCCGCCGATGATGCCGCCGAGCGGACGCGCGACGAACCCGACGCCAAGAGTGGCGAACGACAGCAGGGTGCCGGCGAGCGGACTGGAATTGGGGAAGAAAGCGGTGCCGAAGTACAGCGCGGCGGCAGTGCCGAACCCGATGAAGTCATAGGTCTCGATGACGGCGCCGACACCGGAGCCGATCGCTACCCTCTTGGCGTCCTTGGTGCCGTGCACCGGACCCCGCATCGTCAGAGCGTCATCGCTCATGATGGTCATCCTTTCAAACCCTCCGCTACCTGACTGCTCACGGGGAAAGCCAGATCACTGTTGACGGTCAACAGTGCGGTACGCCACTCAGTGTGACCACGCGCACACGTCACTGTCAACAGTCAACATTTGGCTTCGGTTGTTAGTTGACTGTTAACAGTCAACCGGATAGTGTGGCCGCCATCACAGATGAGGTGGACATGACCAGCACGTTCGATTCACGGCTCGGCTGCTCGACGATCAGCTTTCGGCACCAGCTCCTGTCACAGGCGCTGGAAACGATCGCCGGCCTCGGCTTCGCCGAGATCGACCTCGGCGCGCTGCCCGGGGTGTGCGACCACGTGCCCTACGTGCTCGACGAACGCGCCGTCGAAGAGGTGGCCCAGATCGTGGCGGCCGCCGGCCTGCAGGTGCGTTCCATCAACGGCGACGTCGGCGACCTGAACGCCGCACTGGCTCCCGACCAGCGCGCCGTGCGCACGAGACATCTCGACATGCTTGTCGCCCTCGCCGCGGCTACCGAATCCCGGGCACTCGTGCTGCCCTGCGGAGCCCTGAGCCACGAACCACTCGAATCACTGCCGACTGACCTGGACCGGGTAGCGGCCGAGCTGCACACCGCCGCGCACACCGCGGCCGCTTCCGGCGTCGAACTGTGGACCGAGTCGCTGCATTTTCACCGGCTTTGCTTCGACATCGACCGTGCCCAGGCGCTGTCCGAGCGCATCGCCGAACAGGTCCGGATCGTGATGGACTTCAGCCACATCGTCGCGTCGGGGGCTGACCCGGTCGACTTCGTTGACCGGTTCGGCCCGCGCATCGCGCACGTACACATTCGCGACGCCGTGCCGGGCAACATCAACCTCTCGGTGGGCAATGGAGATGTCGACTTCGGACGCGGCCTCAAGGCACTCGCCGACGCCGGCTATCAGGGCCACTTCGCGCTGGAGCTCGAAACCCGCGACATCGCCGACGACCAACGCCCCGAATCGGCTGCCCAAGCCGGACAACTGATTTCACAACTCATCTAAAGGAGCAGTACATGAACACCACTACCCGTAAGACCGCGGTGCTCACCGGCGCCACGTCCGAGAAGGGCATCGGGGCGACGACGGCGCAGCGCTACGCCCGCGAGGGGTGGGCCGTCGTCATCCTCGACCTGGACGGCGAGAAGTCCGCCAAGGTCGCCGCCGAGATCGGCAACCAGTACGCAGTCCCGGCCTTCGGGTACGCCGTCGACGTCACCTCCGAGGAATCGGTGACCGCGGCCTACGATGCCGTTGCCGCCGAGGTACGGTCCGGAAACCTACCGCCGGTCGGCGCGCTGGCCAACATCGCCGGCATCACCTCACCGGTTCCGTTCCTGCAGACCACACTTGATCTCTGGAACAAAGTCATGGCGGTCAACGCGACGGGAACCTACCTGGTGACCAAGGCCTTCCTGCCGGACATGATCGAGCAGGGCTGGGGCCGCATCGTCAACATGTCCTCGGTGTCCGCGCAGCGCGGTGGCGGTGTCTTCGGCAAGGTTCCCTACTCGTCGGCCAAGGCCGCCATTCTCGGCTTCACCAAGGCACTGGCCCGCGAGGTCGCCCACACCGGTGTCACCGTCAATGCCGTCACCCCGGGTGCGGTCGACACCAACATCCGGGTGGGGTCCACCGACGAGCAGGAGGCCAAGCTCGCCGCCGACATCCCCGTCGGCCGGACTTCCTCCACCGAAGAGGTGGCGGCCGTCATCACCTTCCTGTCCAGCCCGGACGCCAGCTACCTGACCGGTACAACCGTTGATATCAACGGCGGCAGCCACATTCACTGATGAGGTGCTGCCGCGTCGGCAGAGCCGACCGCGCGCTGTTGGTGTGCGGACCCGGGCTCGGGGTGGCGATCGCCGCCAACAAGGTTGCCGGCGTTCGTGCCGTCACCGCGCATGACAGCTTCTCGGTCGAGCGCGCCGCGCTGAGCAACAACGCCCAGGTGCTGTGCTTCGGCCAGCGAGTGACGTCGGCATCGAACTCGCGCGACGGTTGGCGGGTGAATGGATCGGATACGAGTTCGATCCGCAGTCCGCGTCGGCACAGAAGGTCATTGCGATCACCGGGTACGAACCGCAGCACGCCTGAGACCGCTCATGGCATAGCATCTCGCCGTGAGCTTGCCACGCGACCCGGAACTGGAGCGGCGGCTCGGCACCTTCGACACCGTGACGATCGGGCTCGGATCGATGGTCGGGGCGGGCATCTTCGTCGCGCTCGCACCCGCCGCCGCGGCCTCCGGCTCCGGTCTTCTGATCGGCCTCGGGATCGCGGCGGTCGTCGCGATCTGCAATGCGATGTCGTCGGCCCGATTGGCCGCCCGTTACCCGCAGTCCGGCGGTACCTACGTCTACGGCCGCGAGCGCCTCGGCCCGTTCTGGGGCCACACCGCGGGGTGGAGCTTCATCGTCGGCAAGACCGCATCCTGCGCGGCGATGGCGTTGACGGTGGGCCTCTACGCCTGGCCGGCGCACGCGCACGCAGTGGCGGTCGGGTGTGTGGTGGCCCTGACGGCATTGAGCTACGCAGGCATTCAGAAGTCCGCGCTCCTCACCAAGGTCATCGTCGCGGTGGTGCTGGCCGTGCTGGCCATGGTGTGCGTCGTCGTCCTCGGCTTCGGGGACGTCGACGGGTCCCGGTTGACGGTCGGGCGCGACGTCGCCGCATACGGCGTCCTTCAGGCGGCGGGCCTGCTGTTCTTCGCCTTCGCCGGCTATGCGCGCATCGCCACTCTCGGCGAGGAGGTCCGCGATCCCGCCACGACCATCCCCCGCGCGACCCGGATCTCCCTCGGGCTCGCCCTGGTCGTCTACGTGCTGGTCGCCACCGCGGTGCTCGCGCAGCTGGGTAGCGCCGGGCTGGCCTCGGCGAGTGCGCCGCTGTCGGAAGCGGTTCGCGCAGCGGGCTTTCCGGCCCTCGTACCCGTCGTTACCGTCGGCGCGGCGGTCGGTGCGCTGGGATCGCTGCTGGCGCTGCTGCTCGGGGTGTCGCGGACGACGCTGGCGATGGCCCGCGACCATCACCTGCCGCATGCCCTCGCGGCCGTTCACCCCCGTCACGGCACACCGCACCGCGCGGAGGTGACGGTGGGCGTCGTGGTGGCGTTGGCCACCGCCGTCGCCGATGTCCGCAGTGCGATCGGGTTCTCGTCGTTCGGGGTGCTGCTGTACTACGCGATCGCCAACGCGTCGGCGCTGACGTTGGGGACGCGTCGGCTGCTGCCCGCGATCGGCCTGATCGGATGCCTGACGCTGGCGTTCACGCTCCCCTGGGCGTCGGTGCTGGCCGGAACGGCGGTGGTGCTGATCGGCATGATCGCCTACGCCTACGGCCGGAACCGGTGACCCATGCCGGATTCGGTCAACAGGTGGACGGGGTGGGACGGGTCGTCCTCGAGCTTGCGCCGCAGTTGTGCGAGGTACACGCGAAGGTAGTGCGTGGATTTCGCGTACGTCGGTCCCCACACCTCGGTGAGCAGCTGTTCCCGGCTGACGAGCTTGCCGCTGTTGCGCACCAGGATCTCCAGCATGCCCCACTCGGTCGGGGTGAGATGTACTTCCCTGCCGTTCTTGGTGACGGTCTTGGTCGCCAGATCGACGGTGAATGAGGATGTCTCGATCACCGGCTCATTGGTGTCACCGGTCGAGGAGCGGCGTACCGCCGCCCGAAGCCGGGCCAGAAACTCGTCCATCCCAAAGGGTTTGGTGACGTAGTCGTCTGCTCCCGCGTCCAGTGCCTCCACCTTGTCCAGGGTGTCGGCGCGGGCGGAGAGCACGATGATCGGTGCCGTCAGCCAGCCGCGCAGCCCCTCGAGGACCTCGATACCGCTCATGTCCGGCAACCCGAGACCCAGCACCACGACGTCAGGCCGGTGCCCCGCTGCGGCGCGTAACGCCTCCGCGCCGGTGGCCGCGGTGACGACGTCGTAGCCGCGCACGGACAGGTTGATGCGCAGCGCCCGCAGAATCTGTGGTTCATCGTCGATCACGAGCACCCGGGTCATGCGTCGTGCTCCTGCGGCGCGGCCAGGTCGATCTCCACCGTCAACCCACCGCCGGGGGTGTCACCCACAGTGATCGTGCCGTCCATCGCCTCGACGAATCCGCGTGCGACCGAGAGTCCGAGCCCGACGCCGCTGGTGTTGTCCTGGTCGCCGAGACGCTGGAACGCACCGAACATCTGCTCTTCGCTGCCGCGGGTGATGCCGGGGCCCTCGTCGGCAACAGCGATCAGTACCCGGGCGCCGACCCGCCCGGCGGTGACGCGCACCGGACCGTCCGGCGCGTACCGCAGCGCGTTGTCGATCAGGATGGCCAACACGCGTTCGAGCAGCCCGCCGTCGGCCAGCACCATCTCATCGCCCACGTCGATCTTCACCCGATCCAGTTCCGCGCGGCCATAACCCGTGAGGCCCCTGCTGATACCGAGCAAGGCCCGCTGCACGGTTTCCTCGAGGTACACCCGCCGCATGTCCGGTCGCACGACACCGGCGGCCAGCCGGGAGGAGTCGAGCAGATTGCCGACCAACGCGGTGAGCTGATCGATCGACTCCTCGACGGTGGCCAGCAGCTCAGCGGTGTCCTTCTCGGAGAACGCCACGTCGTCGCTGCGCAGGCTGGACACCGCGGCTTTCGCCGCGGCAAGGGGGGTGCGAAGGTCGTGGCTGACGGCGGCGAGCAGCGAGCGCCGCAGCTCGTCCGCCTTGGCGATCGTCTCCGCCTCGCTGGCTTCCAGGGTGAGCTCGCGTTGCTTGACCAGCCCCGCGGCCTGCTTGGCGACCGCGCTGAGCACCCGTCGGTCACGCGCGGGCAACGTGTTTCCCGCGAGCAGCAACCAGAACTCGTCGTCGCCGACTTCGATTGCCGTGTCGGCAGTTTCGACGGTGACACACGGATCCTCGCCGACGCAGCCGACGATGGCCCCGACGTCGCCGGTCATGCGCAGCAGGCTCACGGCGCGCTGGGAGTACGTTCTCCGGACCTTCTCGAGCAACGCGTCGAGGTCGGCTCCTCGCAGAATCGAGCCGGCGAAGAGCGCGAGCAACTCGGCCTCCTGCGACGCCCGGCGGGCCTCCCGGGTGCGGCTGACGGAGCCGTCGACCAGCGCCGCGACGGCGACGGCCACCATGAACAGGACCACGATGGTGATCGCGCTGTCGGGGTCGGCGATGGTGAAGGTGTGACGGGGGTCGACGAGGAAGTAGTTCAACAGCAGACCGGACAGCACCGCAGACAGCGCGGCCGGGGCAACGCCGCCGAGCAGGGCGACGACGAGCACGCCGATGAAGAACACGGCACTTTCGCCGCTGACCCCGAGGAAAGGATCGATCAGTCCGACGATGAGCGCGCAGATCGCGGAAGGCACGAGGACCGCCGCCAACCACGACGCCAGGTGACGGTGCCGCGGTGTCAACGCCGACCACCGAAAGCCCTGTGCGGCTTCCGGATGGGTGACCATGTGCACGTCGATCTTCTCGGACTGCTGGACGACAGCGGCTCCGATGCCCTCGTCGAAGATCCGTGCCCAGCGGGAGCGCCGGGAGGTGCCGAGCACCAACTGGGTGGCGTTCATCTCCCGCGCGAAGTCCAACAACGCGGTGGGTACGTCATCGCCGACCACGGTGTGCAGCGTGGCGCCCAGGCTTGTCGCGAGCTCCCGAACCTTGCCCATGTGGGGCGCGGCCACACCCGACAATCCGTCACCCCGGATGACGTGCACCACCATCAGTTCCGCGCTGGACTTCGACGCGATCCGGGATGCCCTGCGCACCAGGGTTTCCGACTCCGGGCCGCCGGTGACCGAGACGACGACGCGTTCGCGGGCCTCCCAGGTGTCGGTGATGCTGTTCTCTTCGCGATATTTCGCCAGGGCCGCATCGACCTGATCGGCCAGCCACAGTAGCGCCAACTCCCGAAGTGCGGTCAGGTTGCCCCGGCGAAAGTAGTTGGACAGCGCGGCATCGATACGCTCGGGCGCGTAGACGTTGCCGTGAGAGAGTCTGCGCTGCAGCGCCTCCGGGGCGATGTCCACCAACTCGATCTGATCGGCGGCGCGCACCACCTCGTCGGGCACCTTCTCCTGCTGCTCGATCCCGGTGATCTGGGTGACGACGTCGTTGAGGCTTTCCAGGTGCTGCACGTTGACCGTGGTGACCACGGTGATCCCGGCGTCGAGCAGCTCCTCGACGTCCTGCCAGCGTTTGACGTTCTTGCTGCCCGGGGTGTTGGTGTGGGCCAGCTCGTCGACGAGCACCACCTGCGGCCGACGAGCCAGCACCGCGGGCACGTCGAGTTCGAGGAATCGACTGCCGCGGTATGAGATCCAGCGGGGCGGGACGATCTCGATGCCGTCGAGCAGTTCGGCGGTCTTCTTGCGGCCGTGTGTCTCCACCACCCCGGCGACCAGATCGGTGCCCCGCTCGAGCCGCCGGTGCGCCTCGCCGAGCATCGCGAACGTCTTGCCGACGCCGGGAGCTGCGCCCAGATAGATGCGCAGCTCCCCGCGTTTCGGCTTGTGGCTACCTGGTTCCGGTGACACCGGATCAGCCGGTCGCCGGGTACTGCTCGTCGAGGGCAATGTTCAGTTCCAGCACGTTGACCCTCGGCTCCCCCAGGATCCCCAGCGTGCGGCCGTCCTGATGGTCGTCGACGACGGTCCGGATCTGCTCCGGCGACACCCCGCGCGCCTTCGCGACACGAGTGATCTGCAGATCGGCGTAGGCCGGCGAGATATGCGGGTCGAGTCCACTGCCGCTGGCTGTCACCGCGTCTGCGGGCACCTGCGATTCTGCGGGAGCATTGCCCCGGACGGGCAGGATCTGGCCGGCGCTGTAGTCCTCTCCGAACTTCGCGCACTCGACCCGCACCCCCTCGTAGACGTCCACGAACGGAGTGGAGACGGTGTCGCACGGCTCGTTGACGCTGACCACTCTGGTCGGGTCGACGACATTGCCCTTGGCGTCGCGGGGGCCGAAGACCGACAGCACCGCGCCGACGCCGCCGCCGGTGCAGAAAGGCCGCAACCCGTCCACACCTTCCAGTTCGCCGATCGCCTTGCTCCGCGAGCAGACCAGGGTGAGCAGGCTGGACTTTGCGCCGTTGTCGTCCTCCGGCAACGCCGGGTCACCGAGGGTGTCGACGATGCTCTCCGGGCCCAGGTTGCTGGCGCTGGTGGCCAACGGGTCGTAGCCGTCCCCGGCCGCCGACGGCCGGCTTTGGAAATACTGCGGCAGCGGGTTGCCGTCGGCGTCGGTGAACGACTGCCCGATCAAGCTGCTGCCCACCGGCCGTCCGTTGGCGTCGATGATCGAGCCGTCGGCCTTGGCGCTCAGGCCGGGAATCTGCGCCACCAGCCAGATGAACACCGGGTACGCGACCCCCACGATGACGGTGAGGACCAGCAGCAGACGCAGTGCCGCCCAGTGTTGGCGGAGAAGGTTGGAGATATTCATGTCACATTCCTGGGAAGAGTTGGACGACCAGATCGATCAGCTTGATGCCGATGAACGGCGCGATGATGCCGCCGAGACCGTAGACCGACAGGTTGCGGCTCAACAGCTTTGACGCGCTACTCGGCGTGTAACGGACACCCCGCAGAGCGAGCGGGATCAGCGCCACGATGACCACGGCGTTGAAGATGACTGCGGACAGGATCGCCGACTGCGGGCTGTGCAGCCGCATGACGTTGAGCAGGTCCAGTCCGGGGAACAGGCCCACGAACAACGCCGGGATGATCGCGAAGTACTTCGCGATGTCGTTGGCGATCGAGAAGGTGGTCAGCGCTCCGCGCGTGATGAGCAACTGCTTGCCGATCTCGACGATCTCGATCAACTTGGTGGGGTCGGAATCGAGATCGACCATGTTTCCGGCCTCTTTGGCCGCCGACGTTCCGGAGTTCATCGCCACGCCGACGTCGGCCTGGGCCAGAGCGGGCGCGTCGTTGGTGCCGTCGCCGGTCATCGCGACGAGCTTGCCGCCCGCCTGCTCCTTCTTGATCAGCGCCATTTTGTCTTCGGGCGTGGCCTCGGCGAGGAAGTCGTCGACACCGGCTTCATCGGCGATCGCCTTGGCGGTCATCGGGTTGTCGCCGGTGATCATCACCGTCCGGATTCCCATCCGACGCATCTCGTCGAAGCGTTCCCGCATGCCCTGCTTGACAACATCCTTGAGGTGAATGACACCGAGCATCCTCGGTGTGCCATCGAGGATTTCGGCGACGGCGAGCGGGGTGCCGCCCGCGGCGGAGATGCCGTCGACGATGTCACCGAGCTGCATCGACACTTGGCCGCCGCTGTTGCGGACCCAGTCGGCGACCGAGCCTGCCGCGCCCTTGCGGAGTTGGTGTCCGTCGATATCGACACCGGACATCCTGGTGGTGGCGGAGAACTCGACCCAGGTGGCGTGGGCCAGCTCACCGGGGGTCCGGGCGCGCAGGCCGTACTGCTGTTTGGCGAACACCACGATCGAGCGGCCCTCGGGGGTTTCGTCGGCGAGGCTGGACAGCTGTGCAGCGTCGGCGAGTTGTTCTTCGGTGACCCCATCCAGCGGCACGAAGGCAGCCGCCTGCCGATTGCCGAGCGTGATGGTGCCGGTCTTGTCGAGCAGCAGGGTGTTGACGTCCCCTGCGGCCTCCACGGCGCGGCCGGACATGGCCAACACGTTGCGCTGCACCAACCGGTCCATGCCGGCGATCCCGATGGCGCTCAGCAGGGCACCGATCGTCGTCGGGATCAGGCAGACCAGCAGGGCGACCATGACGATGCCGCTGATGCCGTTCGCGTTGAGCGCCAACGTATCCGCGACTCCGGGGTTGTTGGCCTTCGAGTAGATCGCCAGCGGCTGCAGGGTCGCGACGGCGAAGACGAAGATGATCGTCAACGACGCAAGCAGGATGTTCAGCGCGATCTCGTTGGGTGTCTTCTGCCGGTTGGCGCCCTCGACGAGAGCGATCATCCGGTCGATGAAACTCTCGCCGGGCTTCTGCGTGATCTTCACGACGATGCGGTCCGACAACACGGTGGTGCCGCCGGTGACCGCGGACCGGTCGCCGCCGGATTCCCGGATCACCGGCGCGGACTCGCCGGTGATGGCCGACTCATCGACCGAGGCAATGCCTTCCACGACGTCGCCGTCGCCGGGGATCACCTGACCCGCCTCGACCACCACGACATCTCCGAGCTGCAGCAGCGGGGCGCCGACCTCTTCCTCCCGGATCGGTGCGCCCGGCTTCCAGTCGACGAGTCGCCTGGCCATGGTGGCGGTCTTGGTTTTCCGCAGCGATTCGGCTTGCGCCTTGCCGCGGCCTTCGGCGACGGCTTCGGCGACGTTGGCGAACACCACGGTGAGCCAGAGCCAGACGACGATCAGCCAGCCGAACCACGACGGGTCGACCAGCGCCAGCACGGTTGCCCACACCGCGCCGATCTCCACGATGAACATCACGGGGTTGCGCCACAACGTGCGGGGGTCGAGCTTGGCCAGCGCGCTCGGCAGCGACTTCCACAGCATCTTGGGATCCAGCAGACCACCCTGGATCTTGTTGGACGACTTGGGAGCCGAGTGCTTTCGCGCCGCGGCGTCGATGGTGGTGACGGACATCAGTGGATTCCTTCAGCGAGAGGCCCGAGCGCGAGCATGGGCAGGAAGGTCAGAGCGACCAGGATCAGCGTCACGCCGGCGACCATGCCGACGAACTGCGGTCGGTGGGTGGGCAGCGTGCCGATAGAGGGTGGTGTCTTCCCCTGCTGGGCAAAAGAACCCGCGAGCGCGAGCACAAGGATGATCGGCAGGAACCGCCCGAACACCATGGCCAGGCCCAGCGCCGTGTTGTACCAGTCGGTGTTCACGGTGATACCGGCGAACGCCGAGCCGTTGTTGTTGCCTGCGGAGGTGAACGCGTACAACACCTCCGACAGGCCGTGCGGTCCGGTGTTCAGCATGCCGGCCCGCTGGCCGGGCATCGCCATCGCGATTGCGGTGCCCGTCAGCACGATCAACGGAGTCACCAGGAAATAGGCTGCCGCCAGCTTGATCTCACGCGGGGTGATCTTCTTGCCGAGATACTCGGGCGTGCGCCCGACCATCAGACCGGCGACGAAGACGGTGATGATCGCCAGGATCAGCATCCCGTACAGACCGGAGCCCACGCCGCCGGGCGCGACCTCACCGAGCTGCATGTTGAACAGCGTCATCATGCCGCCGAGGCTGGTGTAGGAGTCGTGGAACGAGTTCACCGCTCCGGTCGACGTCAGCGTGGTGGCGTCGGCGAACACCGCCGAGTTGGCAACGCCGAAGCGCTGTTCCACACCCTCCATGGCCGCACCGATCGCGGTCGGGACCGTGCCGTGGGCCTGCAGTTGGAACAACAGCATCAGGCTGACACTCAGGGTGGCGATCGAACCCATCACGGCCACGATCGCTAGTCCTTGATTGCGCCCCTTCCTGCCGCTGTCCACCATGCGGCCGAAGGTGCGTGGCAGTGAGAACGGAATCAGAAGCAGCAGGAAGATCTCCACCCAGTTCGTCCAGGTGTTCGGGTTCTCGAACGGGTGCGACGAGTTCGCGTTGAAGAAGCCGCCGCCGTTGGTGCCGAGTTCCTTGATGACTTCCTGGCTGGCGACCGGGCCACCCGGAATCGTCTGCTGCGCACCGGCGATCGTGTTCACGACCTGGTCGTGCAGGGCGAAGTTCTGGATCACACCGCCGGCGATCAGGATGATTGCACCGATGATGGAAAGGGGCAGCAGGATGCGGATGGTGCCGCGCACCAGGTCGACCCAGAAGTTGCCCAGCTCGCCGGTGTTGCGGCGGGCGAGCCCCCGCACGAAGGCCATGGCGACGGCCATGCCGACCGCGGCGGAGACGAAGTTCTGCACCGCCAACCCGGCCATCTGCACCAGGTGGCCCTGGGTGGACTCACCGGAGTAGGCCTGCCAGTTGGTGTTGGTGACGAAGCTGACCGCGGTGTTCCAGGCCAGGGCCGGCGTCATCGGGGTGCCGGGGTCGTTGAGGTGCAGGGGGAGCCTGCCCTGCACCAGTTGCAAAGTGAACAGGAACAGGATGCTGATCGCCGAGAAGGCGAGCACGCTGCGGGCGTAGGCACCCCAGGTCTGTTCCGCCTTGGGGTCCGCGCCGATCAACCGGTAGATGACTTTCTCACCGCCGAGGTGCTTCTCGGTGCTGTAGACGCGGTACATGTAGTCGCCGAGTGGAACGTGAACGGCGGCCAGGGCGACGATGAGTGAAACGAGAAACAAGATGGGGGCTGTGTCCCCAGTAAGGTCTGTGCTCACTAGAACCTCTCCGGGAAGAGCAGGGCGGCGAAGAGAAACACGGCGATGAGGATCGCCAGCACGAGGCCGACGATGTTGTCGTAGCTCACAGCCGCTCGACCAACTTCTGCACCAGGCCGAGCAGGGCGAATATCGCCACCGTCAGCACGGTGTAGATGACAACTGACATGGGTTCTCCCACACATGTGTGGGCCGACGGATCTCGCCGGCCTTGTCCAGCATCTGCCGGGTTTCAGGCACCGGATACGACCTTTACGCCTTCTTGACGCAGAACGGCGCCGCCTTTACGGCTTTCGACGGAGGCCTCGCATGACACCGCGTCCCGGCGACACGATGGCATCAGGAGAGGCCGGCGCCAGGAGACGTTGTGCGGTGTCGGACGGGCGTCAAGGATGCGTCAAAGTTTCGGCCGCGGGCATAAAGAGTCCGCTAGGCCGCTGGCTTCGACGGGACCGCGGCGGGACGGTGGTAGGTGAACGCCATCGGCCAGCAGGCCACGGCACGATCCGGGAGGGCATCGGTGAATATCCAGATCGCGACCGGAACCGCCCGGCAAAGGAAGTGACGACCACCGTGTGGCACACAGTGTTTCGAAGGCTCCTCGAGGGGGACACCCCGTGGGGTTCGTTCGCGATTCAGCCGGGCAGATACGGAATGCGGTACACCTTGATCGTCTACCCGCCGGGAACCACCGCGGCCGAGCGGCGCCGGATTCGGATCTGGCGCGGCTGGCCGATCTGGGGTGGCCTGCTCTGGTTCTTGTCCGAGATATCGCTGAGTGGGTACATCGATCCATGGTCCGCGCTGGCCGCGTCGACGGGCATGATCCTCGTTTCCGGTGCCACCGCGTCCGCCATGGCCGGCGAGCCCCGCGGGCGTGTTCGCACGATGGCCGCCACGTTGTTGCCGCCGTCGTGCGGCCCCTCCTCAAAGGCGGCCTGCACCAGGATCGACGGGCTCGCATGCAGACTCCGCGAGGCACAGGCGCAGCGCGACCGCGGACTCATCGCACCGGCACAGTTCGAGATGACCTGGTGGCAGGTCTACGACGACATGTCGGCCGCCGCACCGACCAGCGCACGTGATTCATCGTCAGGAGCCGCTCAATGAGTGACATGTTGCAGGTACTCGCCATGATGGCCGTGGTGGCGGCACTCTTCGCCACCATCCGGTATCTCAACCTGCGCGAGGAGCGGTCCGACGCCGCCGCGACGGCAGCGGGCACCCGCAATGACGCGACGGAGTTTCGCGTGCAGCGGATCAGGGACCGTCGCGAAAGAATCGCCGCAACTGCTCGGCGATGACTTTCACGTAGGCCCCCTGATCGCGCTGCGGCGCGCGCCGTCATGGTGTGTAGTCGGATACCGTGCGCCTTACCTGGAAGCCCGTAGATTCCCGGTCCGACCCTGACTTCGTCGTCGCCCCGGACGAACGGCTGAGCTGGCCGAGCACCCTGGGGCTGGGAGCTCAGCACGTGGTGGCCATGTTCGGCGCCACGTTCCTGGTGCCCGTGCTCACCGGCTTCCCGCCGGCGACCACCCTGTTGTTCTCCGGCGTCGGCACGATCCTGTTTCTGTTGATCACCGGCAACCGGCTGCCCAGCTATCTGGGTTCGAGCTTCTCGGTCATCGCGCCCGTCACCGCCGCGGTCGCGGCGCAGGGCACCGGCAGCGCGCTGGGCGGCATCGTCGCGGTCGGCCTGCTGCTCATCATCGTCGGTGGTGTGGTCCATGTCGTCGGCACCCGCTGGCTCGACCTGACGCTGCCACCCGTGGTGACCGGGGCGATCGTTGCCCTCATCGGCTTCAACCTGGCGCCCGCGGCGAAGACCAACTTCGAGAAAGGCCCGCTGCTCGGCATCGTCACGCTGGTCCTGCTGGTCGCCGTGCTCGCGTTCTTCCGCGGCATGATCGGCAGGCTGGCGATCTTCCTCGCGGTGGCCACGGGCTACGTGCTGGCGCTGATTCTGGGCGACGTCGACACCTCAGGCATCGCGGCGGCGCCGTGGATCGGTCTACCGGAATTCCAGACGCCGGCGTTCACGCTGTCGGTGCTGCCGATGTTCCTGCCCGCCGTCATCGCGCTGATCGCCGAGAACATCGGCCACGTGAAGTCGGTCGGCCAGATGACCCGCACCGACATGGACCCGCTGATGGGGCGGGCACTGGCCGCCGATGGCGTGGCCACGACACTGGCCGGGTTCGGCGGCGGGTCGGCGACGACGACGTACGCCGAGAACATCGGCGTGATGGCGGCGACGCGCGTGTATTCGACTGCGGCGTACTGGGTCGCGGCTGCGGTCGCGATCGTGCTGTCGCTGTGCCCCAAGGTGGGGGCCGCGATCTCGGCGGTACCTGCGGGGGTTCTCGGCGGAGCGACGATCGTGCTCTACGGCCTGGTGGGCATCCTCGGTGTGCGGATCTGGCTGACCAATCATGTGGACTTCTCCAGGCCCGTCAATCAGATGACGGCTGCCATCCCGTTGATCATCGGCATCGCCGACTTCACCTGGCAGGCGGGCAGTCTGACGTTCACCGGCATCGCGCTCGGCTCGATCGCCGCACTGCTGATCTATCACGGCATGCGACTGCTGGGCTTCAGACAGGATCGAGAAGCGCTCCCGGACCCCGATTCATCAACTGACGCCCGATGATGATCCGCTGGATCTCGCTGGCGCCCTCCCAGATTCGCTCCACCCGCAGCTCGCGGAACATCCGCTCGGCGACGTTCTCCCGCATGTAGCCGCGGCCGCCGAAGATCTGCACCGCCCGGTCGGCAGCCCGCCCGGCCATCTCCGAGCAGTAGAGCTTGGCCATCGAGGCCTGACCGTGCAGCGTCTTGCGGTCGTGGCCGGCATCGATCGCCCGGGCGACCTCGTAAAGCATTGTGCGGGCGGCGAACAACTCGGTCGCGCTGTCGGCGAGCATGCCCGCTACCAGCTGATGCTCGCCCAACGGACGGCCGTCGACGATCCGATCACGCGCGAACGCCGTCACCTCGTCGAGCAGTCGCTGCGCGGCACCCACACAGCGCGAGGCCACCATCATCCGTTCGAACCGGAACCAATCCTGGGTGAAGGTCATCGGCCCGCCCTCCTCACCCACGAGGTTGGCCACCGGGACGCGGACCTGATTGAACGCGACGATCGGGTGCTCGTCGGCGATGTTGTGCGAATACTGCGGCGTGCGAACCACTTCCACGCCCGGCCACGGTAGGTCGACGACCAGGAGCACATGATCTCCGGCGTGCTCCCCCTCGGACAGCACCGCTTCGACGAAGACGTAGTCGGCCAGGTTGAACGAGGTGACGTGCCACTTGATCCCGTCGATGACGTATTCGTCGCCGTCCCGGCGCGCGGTGGCCGTCAGCGCGGACACGTCGGATCCCGCGAACTCCTCGGTGATCGCGTAGGCCTCGTGCTTCTCGCCGCGCACCGAGGGCAGCAGCCACTGTTCGCGGTGGTAGTCGGTAGCCACCTCCGGCCACCACTGCGGGGGCGTCGCCATCACCCAGGCCAGCCCGTTGGTCACGCGGCCGCACTGCTCCTGCACCAGCACCTGCTGCAGCGCAGTGCATCCGGGACCGCCGACCGAGGTGGGCATGTTCGTCGCGTACAGCCCGAGCTCGATCGCCCGGGAGCGGTGCTCGGCGAGAACCTCCTTGGGCAGCATGCCGCCGGCAAGTTCGGCCTCCACCTCGAAGGGCATCAACGTCTCGACGAACTCTCGCGCGGTATCGCGGATGCGGAGATCCTCGTCCGTCAGCCCGTACATCCGGCCACCTCTATCCCGTTCGTTCCTCTTGACTGAGCGTTCAGTCTATGTCAGCGTTCCGTAGTATGACCAGCTTCCGCAGTGCCGATGTGGTGGTGGTCGGCGGTGGAACGGTCGGAGCGTGGACGGCCGTTCTCCTCGCCGAGAACAGCACCCTCGACGTCGTCCTCCTCGAAGCCAGAACGCTGGGTGACGGCGCCAGCAGCCGCGCCGCGGGCATGGTCCGCGCCCAGGGCGGCACCGAGACGGCGATCCGCCTCGGCCTTCGCAGCCAGGAGTTCTACTCCGACAGCGGCGACCGGTTCCCCCTGGACTGCGGGTTCGTCCGGCAGGGCTACCTGATGCCGTGCTTCAGCGACGCCGAGGTGACCTACGCGCACGAGCGCATCGCGCTGCAGCAGTCACTCGGGCTCGACGTGGAGTGGCTCTCCAGCGACGACATTGACAGCCGTGGCACCGGGTTGGCACCGGGGGTGACCCTGGGCGCCTCGTATGCGCCCGGCGACGGTTACATCGACGCGCCACGCAACGTGCTCGCCTATGCCGCGGCGCTGACCGCGTGCGGCGTCGATGTCCGGGAACGGTGCGCGTTCACCGGTCTGCGGATCTCCAATGGACGGGTGGTCGGCGTCGACACCTCCGAAGGCCCGATCGACACCGGCCGGGTCGTGCTCACCGGTGGACCGCAGCTCGGCGAGGTGGGTGCACGCGCGGGAGCCAGGATCCCCGCGGGGGGTGCCCGTCACCAGGTCGTCGTCACCGCGCCGCTACCCGACCTCGACGTCAACGACCTGCCGATGGTCTTCGATGTGACGTCCGGGATCTACTGGCGGCCGGGGGAAGCCGGCGGCCTGCTCTGGGGAATGAGCAACCCCGACGAGAAGCCCGGCGTGGCGGTGGATTTCGACAACGCCTACTTCCATACGGCGCTCGACCGGATCGAGACGCTGTTCCCCTCCGTGACCGGCCTCGGGCTCAGACGCACCTGGGCCGCCACGATCGACTACACGCCGGACCACCTGCCCATCCTCGGCCCGCTGATCACCGACGACGGACCCGTCGAGGGCACCGTGGTTGCCAGTGCGGCGGGCCACGGCATGATGTGGGGCCCGGCGGTGGCGCAGGTCGCTGCGGACCTGACGAAGTACGGCGAGTGCGAGTGGCTCGACCTCACCGATCTCGGGCTCGACCGTTTCGACGCCGACGGCAACAGCCGCCTCGAGCCTGAGCCGATTTCGCTGCCCTTCCCCGAAAGTGCCTACGAGAGGATTTCCCAGTGACATCGAACGGCGCGACACCGAACGGCGCGACACCGATGCTCACCGCGCTGCTACCCGGCGCCGCCGAGGCCGAACTCGAGGACTGGGGACCGCTCGACGAGGCCACCGGCGAGCCGATGACGGTTCACGGCCTCGAGCTGTGGGTGGACGGCGAGAAGTCCGCGGGCATCTGGCAGGTCACCGCCGGCCCGTCCTACTGGCGCCAGGAGGAAAACGAGGTGATCTACGTGCTGTCGGGACGGATGACGGTCACCCCGGACGGCGGTGAGCCACTGGACGTCAACGCCGGCGACATCGCCGTGTTCCCGCTGGGATGGGCGGGCACCTGGCAGATCCACGAGACGCTGCGCAAGGTTTACGTCATTTTCTGAGGTCACGTGGTTGTCGGAGAAGGCTTTTCGACGGTGAGAACGTCGACCGCCACCGCTCCGAGCGGTGACACGATCACCGGGTTGGCCTCCACCGCGTCGAACACGTCCCCCAGCTCCACCGCCATCGTCGCGATCGCCACAATGACGTCGATCAGTGCCTCCACGTCGACCGGCGGTGCGCCACGCCACCCGACCAGGAGTGGCCGGATCCTCAGGGAATCGACCAGCTCGCGCGCGCGCCGCCGAGACACCGGCGGACACGCGATCACCCGGTCGGCAAGCAACTCCACCAACGTGCCACCGGCCGCGACGACCACAAGCGGACCGAATGCGTCGTCGCGGACGAAGCCGACCGACACCTCGATTCCCTGGGGGGCCATCGCGGAGACAGCGACCGACGGGCCCAACGACTCCGCCATCGCCAGGTAGGCGTCGGTCAGGTGCGCCTCGTCGGCGATGCCGAGAACAACGCCACCGACATCGCTCTTGTGCTCCACCCCAACAGTTTTGAGCGCTACTGGGTATCCGATCTCGGCGGCGGCCGCGCACACGTCCGCGTGACTGTGCGCGGTTCGCGTCGGCACCACGGGCACGCCGTAGTCGGCCAATAGCGCAAACCCGGCCGCAGACATCGCCCGCTGTTGCCGGACGACGTCGACGACACACTCCTCGGTATCGGCCGCCAGTGGCCACCGCGCCAAGTGCGCCATCGCCGCGAGCCCACTGCGCGCGCCCTCCAACACAGGAATGCCGTTGTCCCGCAGGTGTTGCACGGTCGGCCGGTCGATCGCCGAGGCAACCGACGCCAGCACCGCCAGCGGCAGGTCCGTCTGCTTCGCGACGTCCACCACGGCGTCGGCATACGCGGTGTCGCCGTCGAATTCGGTGACCAGATCCACCGCCAGAGCCGTGACACCGACACCGGGATCGTCGGCCATCGCGCGCAGGCACGCGGCGAACAGGCCGCGGGTGTCGGCTCCGGTACCCCAGACGTCGAGCGGATTGGTCGGCGCCAGACCCTCGTCGAGGCGCTCCCCGATGGTCGCCACGGTGGCCTCCGACAGGGTGGCGAACTCGATGCCCAGTTCGTGGGCGAGGTCGGCGGTCAACGCGCGTTCGGCGCCGGAGTCGTGCACCGTGGCGATCCGGCCGCTTCCCCTTCGATGCGAACGCCTTCCGGCCGCGAACAACTCCAGCGTGTCGGCCAGTTCCGCCATGTCGCCGACGCGCACGGCGCCCGTCGACGCGCAGAAGGCTTGCCAGGCGGCGCCCTCACCGGCCAGGGCGCCCGAATGCGCCGCGACCATCGCCCGACCGCGCGGCGATCCGCCGACGGTCAATATGACCACCGGCACGCCCCGCTCGGCCGCACGCAGCAGCGACCGACGCAGTCTGGTGACCGACCGCGGCGTCTCCATGAGCAGCGCGATGATCCCGGTGCCCGGGTCGTCGAGCGCGTAGTCGATGTAGTCGGCGGTGTCGGTCACCAGTTCCTGGCCCGAGGACACCGCGAGTCGGAAACCGAAACCGCGGTTGGCCCGCAGCAGCGTGGAGAACGCCGAACCCGAATGGGTCACCAGGGTCACCGACCCGCGCGGTAACGGATCCGGCTCCAGGTAGCCCAGCGCCCGCACACCGACCGCGTTGTTCACGAAGCCCATGCATCCCGCACCGCACACCGCCATTCCGGCGTCGGCCGCCACCGTCCTGACCTCGTCGCGAAGCCCGTGCGCCGATCCGAACAACACCGCCGAGCGTGCACCCGCATCCGCCGCCGCACGGAGTTGGTCGAGCAGTGCCGAGTCGGGCACGCCGAGGAGCGCGACGTCCACTGGCTCGTCGAGGTCCGAAAGTACCGATGCACAGGACAATTCGCCGATGTGGTGGTAGCGCGGATTCACCAGGTGCACCCGGGCCGAGCCGCGCAGCGCTTCGGTCACCATGCGCTCGCCAAAGCTGCCGGCACGCGCGCTGGCGCCGACCACGGCCACCGACCGCGCACCGAGCATGCTGGCGACGGCCGCCCGGCGTTCCTCGTCCACTGGCGCTATGTCCCCGATCGGCGGAGGAACTGAAATCGCTTGCTGCGCTTCTGGTCTGCCAGCGCCGCGCGTGCCGCCTGCCAACCAGGAATGCCGCAGACGCCGCCGCCGGCGTGGGTGCCCGAGCTGCCGTTGTACAGCCCGGCGATCGGGGTGCGGTAGTCGGCGTACCCGGGGGCCGGCCTCATGTGGAAAAGCTGCTCGAGCGACAGCTCGCCGTGAAAGATGTTGCCGCCGATCAGTCCGTACTCCTGCTCCATCTCGTGGGGTCCGACGATGTCGCGATGCAGGATCGACGACTTGAATCCGGGAGCCACCTGGTCGTAGAGATCGATCAGGCGGTCGGCGTAGGCGTCCAACTCCTCGGTGTGCGGCGCGTCGGACCAGTCGGCGGGCACCCACTGGGTGAACAGCGACATGATATGTGTGCCATCGGGATTCAGCGTCTTATCCAGGGTCGTCGGGATGACGCCGTCGCTGAACGGCATCAGCGCAGGCCTGCCGACGCGGGCATCCTGGAACGCGGCCTCGATGTAGTCCATCGTGGGCGCCATCTCGACCGATCCGGTGTGGTGCTCGGCGAGACCGCTGCTCGGGTCTGCGGTGAAGTTGGGGAGCTCGCCGATCGCGAGGTTGATCTTGACGACGCCGCTTCGGGTCTTGAAGTGCTCGATGTCGCTGACGAAGTCCCCGGGCAGCTCGTTGCGCGGAATGTGGTCCAGGAACGCGATCTTCGGATGCAGCGTGGTGACCACCAGCGGGGCGTGGATCTCCTCGCCATTGGCGAGAACCGCGCCACGCACCTCACCGCCGCGCACCAGCAGCCGGGAGACCTTCGCGTTGGTGCGGATCTCGGCACCGAAGCTGCGTGCCGACTTCGCGATGGCCTCCGACACGCCGCCCATGCCGCCCTCGGGATAGCCCCAGCTGCCGAGTTGCCCGTCACCGACGTCGCCGATCGAGTGGTGCGCCATCACATAGGCGGTGCCGGGCTCGTAGGGTCCGGCCCAGGTGCCGATGACGCCGTTGACGGCGAGCGCGCCTTTGATCTGTGGTGATTCGAACCAGTCGTCGAGAAGGTCGGCGATGCTCATGGTCAGCAGCCGGGTGACGTCGCCCATCATGCGGGTGGTCATGCCACGCTGGCTCCACCCCAGCTTGGCCAGGTCCAGCAGATCCGACGGTCGGTGCGAGCCGATGTTGGGCGGCACCTGGGTGAGCAGGGGGCCCATCACGTCGGCGATGCCCTCCAGCCACTCGTTCCACTTGGGCCAGGCGTCGGCGTCCTTCTTGGAGAACTTCGCGAGTTGCTCGTGGGTGCGCGCCGGGTCGTCCTCGTAGATGGTGAGCGAGCCGCCCTCGGGAAACGCCTGGTAGTAGGGACCCATCGGGTGCACCTTGTAGCCGTGCCGCTCCAGGCTCAGGTCCCGCACGATCGTCGGCGGCATCAGGCTCATCACGTAGGACAGCCGGGTGACCCGCAGATGGGGCGCATCCTGCCACGGGGCCTCGGTGGTGGCCGCACCGCCGAGGGTGTTGCGGGATTCCAGCACCAGCGTGCGGGCGCCGGAGCGGGCCAGATAGGCCGCCGACACCAATCCGTTGTGACCCCCGCCGATCACAAGGGCGTCGTAGCTGTTTGACATCGCTGACCTTCCGCCGTGAAGTCCTGACTGACTGTTCAATCTAACCAAGTGTTAGGCTTCAGACAAGTGGCAGCGCGGCACGAAAGGGGATAGCGGAATATGGCCGAGCCCGCACCCGCGACCGAACAGAACGAGGGTCGGCGCATCGAAATGCTCCGTGCCGCAGCAGAGCTGATCTGCGAGCGGGGTTTCGGGGACACCAGGATCGCGGACGTCGCCAAGCGTGCCGGCGTGAGTTCGGCGCTGATCATCTACTACTTCGGCACCCGCGACCGGCTCCTCGTCGATGCGCTGCGCTTCTCGGAAGAATCGTTCTACGAAGCCGCCGAGAAGATGCTGGCCGAGGTCCCGTCCCTTCGAGAGCGGCTCTCGCTGCTGATCCGGTGGACGTGTGTGCCCGAGCGAGACGGCGACATACCCGGGGCCTGGGGGCTGTGGTTCGACCTGTGGGCACAGGCTTTCCGGCACAACGAGATCAAAGCCGGCCGGGTGGAGCTCGACGCCCGGTGGCGCAAGATGATCGTCGAGGCGGTCCGCTCCGGAGACGACGAGGCCGAACTCGACACAGACGTGGACCCGCGGATGTTCGCGCTGGAGTTCGCGGCGCTGCTCGACGGTCTGTCCATCCAGGTGGCGCTCGAAGATCCCGAGATCGACTCCGAGGTTGCCTATGACATCGCGATGCGGTTCGCCGAGCGCGAGCTCACCCTCGCGCCTGCCCCGAAGGCTAAGCGGGGCTGAGGCTTGCGGGTTCGTCGGCAGCGTCGACGGCCGCAGTCACCGGTTGCGCAGCGCTGCGGTGCAATACCCGAACGGCGTCGTGACTGCACACGCAGTTGACCCTCTCCCCCGGAGCGTTTCCCACCGAATGCGGCCCCGACCGGTTAGGCACCTCGACGATCAGGTCCGCAGGCGCGCCGACCTCGACGTGCACCTGCGTACAGTTGCCAAGGTAAACAACATGCTTGACCGTCCCACTGATCACGTTGTGGCCCTCGGCGATCGGATCGGCGGGCTCCTGGATGGTGATCCGTTCCGGCCGGATCACGATCGCAGCCGCCCCGAGGTCGGGCGCCGCCTGCCCGTCACCGACCGCCGCGACCAGCCGGGTGCCCAGCGAGGTACAGGCGGCTGACCCTGCGGCCGTCTCGAGGAGCTCGGCATCGAAGATGTTGGCAGCTCCCAGGAAGTCGGCGACGTATGTCGTCGCGGGGGCCGAGTAGATCTCCTGCGGCGGCCCCACCTGCTCGACGCGCCCCTCTGCGAGCACCGCGATCTGGTCGCTCATCGTGAGCGCCTCTTCCTGATCGTGGGTGACGTAGACGAACGTGATGCCGATATCGCGCTGCAGCGCCCGCAATTCGAGCTGAAGTTGCTTGCGCAGCTTGGCATCCAACGCACCAAGGGGCTCGTCGAGCAGCAGCACCTGCGGCCGCAGCACCAGAGCGCGGGCCAGCGCGACGCGTTGCTGCTGACCGCCCGACAGCTGTGCGGGCTTGCGCTTGGCGAAGGTCCCCATGCGCACCAGGTCCAGCGCCTCATCGACCCGGCGCGTGGTCTCCTCGCGGGATGCCTTCTGGTACTTCAGGCCGAACGCGACGTTCTCCCGGACAGTCATGAACGGGAACAGGGCATACGTCTGGAACACGGTGTTCACCGGGCGCCGGTGCGGCGGGTCGCCGGCCACATCCCGACCGTCGAGCTCGATGCTGCCCGAGTCGGGTTTCTCGAACCCCGCGATCATCCGAAGCGTCGTCGTCTTGCCGCAACCCGAGGATCCCAGGAGCGAATAGAACTGTCCCGCAGGAATATCCAGGTCGATCCCAGCGACGGCGGGGTACCCGTCGAACGTCTTCACCAGCTGGTGCAGCCGGATGGCGCCGCCTGTCACGGCACCGGCGCGTTCAGGATGACACCGCCTGCGCGAACCGGGCGAAGTTCCGCGCGAACCTGTCGACATCGGCGGGACTGTGTTGGACGGACAACAGCCATTGCTCCACCTTGCCCCATGGTGGGAGGAAGACGCCACCGTTGTGCTGAATCAGCCAGTGCAGATGGCCCAGCCGGGCGTCGACCTCCAGGAAATCCCGGAACTCCCGCACCCGCTCCCGGCGGAACGTCACGCACCCCTTGGCTCCCACGGTCACCACATGCCAATCGAACCCGTGCTCGGCGATCACGGCCTGCAGCGACTCGCGCAGGCGCACCGACAGCATGTCGAGGTGCGCGTAGTTGTCCTCGGTGAGCACCTCCGACAACGTCGCCCTGGTCGCGGCCATGGCCAGCGGGTTGCCGTTGAATGTGCCGACCTGTTCGTAACGGCCGTCCGCGATCGCCGACATCACGGTATTGGTGCCGCCGATCGCGGCCACAGCGATTCCGCCGCCGAGTGCCTTTGCCAGACAGACCATGTCGGGCACCACACCGGTACGCCCGGTGATCCCGCCCGGGCCGGTGGTGAAACCGGTCTTCACCTCGTCGTAGATCAGCAGCGCGTCGTCAGCGTGGACCAGCTCCCGGATGCTCGACAGATAACCGTCGTCGGGCGGGATGATGCCGGCGTTCATCATCACCGGTTCGAGGATCATCGCCGCGACCCGGCCGCGGTGCTCGGCCAGTGCCCGGGCGACGGCCGCGACGTCGTTGAAGGGCACCACCACCACCAGATCGCGGATCGCGCTGGGGATTCCGGTGTTGCCGGGCACCGGCGTCGGATGATCGCGGGGCCCGACCTCGTCAGCGTCGGGCAGCACCGAAACCTGCACCGAATCGTGGTGGCCGTGATAACAGCCCTCGACCTTGATGATGAGATCGCGCCCGGTCAGCGCGCGAGCAAGATGAACGGCGTCCATGGTGGCCTCGGTGCCGGAGTTCGCGAACCGCCACAGGGGCAGGTCGAACCGGCGGGCGAGCTCGCCCGCGATCCAGATCGCATCCTCGGTCGGCTGCGCGAAATGGGTACCACGCCGGACCCGGCCCTCGACGGCCGCCACGATGGCCGGATGGGCATGCCCGGCAATCGAGGCACCGTAACCGCCGTGCATGTCGACGTACTCGTTGCCATCGACGTCGTACACCTTCGATCCGCTGCCGTGACTCATCCAGACGGCCTGCGGCTCGGCGATCTGCCAGTTCGACGTCGCGCCGCCCGCGAGGTGCTCACCCGCCACCGCGATCAGCTCGGTGCTGCGCGGCTGGCGCTGCAGGAAGATCTTCTCCTGTTCGGCGATCAGCTGGTCGATGCCAGCTAACTCGCCCAAGCTCTGGCTGGCCACTGGGCTTTCCGTCACCGACGAAGCCACGGTGAAACCTCCGCTCGTATCGGTTGACTGAGTGTTCAGTCTATGCGAGAGTCCTACCAGCGACAAGACATGAAATCAACGGGGAGGCCCGATGCCAGAGCCCACTACCCGGCGGCAGTTCCTGACGCGCGCAGCGATTCTCGCTGCCGGCGCGCCGACGCTCGGGGCCTTTCTCGCTGCCTGCGGCAAGTCCGGACCGTCGTCCTCGACGCCGAGTCTGACGCTCGCCGCCCCGGACAATCCGGTCACGTGGGACATCGCCGAGGACAACAAGCCGATCGCCGACGGGCTCGCGCCGGAGAAGGGCACCCTCAAGCTCTACAGCTACGCCGACTACGTCAGCCCCGACGCGGTGAAGTCGTTCGAGGACAAATACGGTGTCACCGTTGAGATCTCGACGTTCAACGACGGCGGCGAGGCGCTGACCAAGCTGCGCAGTGGCGTGGACTTCGACATCTACAACGCCAACTACACCGAGATCAGCCGACTGGTCAACGGCGGTCTGGTACGTCCGCTGAACCACTCCTACATCGACAACATCAAGAACGTGTGGCCCAACTTCACCAACCCCTGGTACGACCAGGAGTGGCGCTACACCGTGCCGTACACGATCTACACCACGGGCATCGGCTGGCGCAACGATCAGGTGCCCGAGGACATCGGGGCGCTCGGGAACCCCTATGACGCGTTCTGGGACCCGAAGTACAAGGGCAAGACCGCGGTGCTCGACGACTGGCACACCACCATGGCCATGGTGCTGCTGCGCAACGGCATCACCGACGTCAACACGTCCTCGGAGGCCGACCTCGCGATGGTGGGCGAGCAACTCAAGGCCCTGGTCGACGCCACCTCCCCGAAGGTGACGATCACCGCCTACAACGACCTGCCCGCCGGACAACTCGGGCTCGCACAGATGTGGTCGGGTGACATCATCAACGCCCAGGCCTACCTTCCCGAAGGCACCGGCCCGGAAGTGCTCCGCTACTGGTTCCCGTCCGACGGCAAGGGCATGGTCGACAACGACATGCTCGTGACGCTCAAGGGCGGCAAGAACCCGGTGCTCGCCCACCTGTTCCTGAACCACATGCTCGACTCCGAGGTCGCGATGCAGAACTTCTCGGCGATCGGGTACCAACCACCGCAGAACTCGATCAATCCGGACTCCCTGATCTCGGACGGCTTCATCCCGGAGAACCTGTCCGCGGCGATCGTCCGACCCGAGTGGTTCGACGCCGGCTACCGGGTCCTGGAACTCGACCCCACCAACGACGCTGCGTGGCAGAACGTCTGGCGCACGTTCAAGGCCGGCGGGTCCTAGGGTCATTCGTGTCGGCCAACCACGACCGGACTCGCGGGATATGGCCCGCACTCGCCGCGCCCGGCGTGATCTGGCTGCTGCTGTTCTTCGTCGCCCCGATGTATGTGGTGCTGTGCATCGTGTTCGGCGGGCTGGACCCGATCTTCCGCACAGCCGTGCCGGTGTGGAATCCATTGCAGTGGAACCCCGCCCAGTTCACGTACGTCCTGAGCCGCATCGTCGGATCCGACGGCGTGTTCGGCCCCGCACTGCTGCGGACGGCGGTATTCGTTCTGGCCGCCAGTGCGCTGTGCCTGCTGATCGCGTTCCCCGTCGCCTACTACGTGGCGCGGCTGTCGGGTAAGCGCAAGGGTCTGCTGCTGGCCCTGCTGATCGCGCCGTTCTGGATCAGCTACATGATGCGGATGTTCGCGTGGGTCAACCTTTTACAGGATGACGGACTGGTCAACAGGGTGCTGAGCCTGGGCGGTCTGTTCACCCCGAACGTCAACTGGCTCACCGGCCAGCCCGTCGTCGTGATCCTCGGGCTGGTCTATGGCTATGTGCCGTACATGATCCTGCCGCTGTACGCGGGATTGGATCGGCTGTCGCAGTCCGCGCTGGAGGCGTCCCGCGACCTGGGTGCCAACCGGCTGTCGTCGTTCTGGCGGGTGACGTTGCCGCTGAGTCGCCCCACCATCGTCGCCGCGCTGCTGCTGACCTGCCTGCCCATGCTGGGCGACTACTTCACCAGCGACATGCTCTCGGCATCGCCGAAGACATCGATGGTGGGCAATCTGATCAACGACAGCGTGCTCACCCCCGGGCAGACGGGGCAGGCCGGGGCGTTCGTCATGCTGGTGTTCCTGGTCGCGCTGCTGCCGATGCTGTACTACATCCGGGTCACCGGGCGCCGGGACGACGTGGCGTCGTGAGGGTCCCCGTGAGAAGCCCCCTGGCGTGGTGGAACGATCCGTGGCGGCCACCGCGAGTCCTGATCGCCGTCACCGGTGGATACCTGCTGTGGTCGCTGCTTCCGGTGCTGGTCGCGGTGTTGTACTCGTTCAACGACGGCCGGTCCCGGACGGTGTGGCAGGGCTTCTCGTTCCGGTGGTACTGGGGCGATCAGACGCTGTCGGTATGGCACGACGCGAGCCTGCACAACGCGCTGCTGCAGACGCTGAAGCTCGGCGTGGTCACCACCCTCATCACGGTGCCGCTCGGGGTGTTGTTCGCGCTCGGCATCGACCGGTGGCGTGGCAGGCTGCCGTCGGGCGCGAACTTCCTGATGCTGTTGGCCTTCGTGCTGCCCGAGGTGCTGCTGGCGGTGTCGCTGCTGTTCGTGATCACCACCGTCGCGCTGCCGATCGAACTCGGGACCACCGCACAGGTGATCGGTCTGGTGACGTTCCAGGTGTCCTATCCCGCGGTGCTGGTGCGCGCCAGGCTGGCCACCATCGGCCCCCAATATGAGGAAGCCGCAATGGATCTGGGGGCTTCGCCGCTCGGGGCGCTGCGTCGGGTCATCATGCCGATGCTGATGCCCGCGATCTTCGCCAGCACGGTCCTGGTGTTCGCCGACGTCATCGACGACTTCGTCATGGTGCGGTATCTGTCCGGCGGCGCGTCGTCGGAGCCGGTGTCGGTGAAGATCTACAACACCGCGCGCGGCGCGCCCACGCCTGCGCTGAATGCGCTCGCCACCCTGCTGCTGCTGACCGCACTCGCCGCCGTCACGATCGGCTATCTGTTGTTCCGCCGGATGACCCGCAACGACGACACCACCGCCGACCGCGGCATCGGCGCCTTCGCCGGGGAGATGTAAGCCCTCATAGCGGTAGACCAGACCAGCGCCCGGGACTAAACTGACTGTATGTTCAAACAGCACACCCCGGCACCGGTGCCCGCCGACGGTCTCGCCGCGGCGCTGGCCCCGTTCGGTCGGTCGCGGATGCTGCCGCGGGAGGCGTACGTGGATCCGGCGGTGTTCGAATGGGAGCAGCGCCACATCTTCTCCGGCTGGACCTGCGTCGGTCATGCGGACGACCTCGCCACGGTGGGCGCCCAGAAGGCGATCGGCAGCGGCCCGAACGGGATCCTGTTGGTCCGCGGCGATGACGGGATTCGAGCGTTCGCGAACACCTGCAAGCATCGCGGACACGAACTGCTGGCGTGCAACTCGGCCACCAAGGGTCGATCCATCGTGTGCCCGTACCACTCCTGGTCCTATCGGCTGGACGGCACGCTGCGCAACGCGCCCGGTTTCGCCGATGTCGAAGGATTCGACGCGGGCGAGTTCGGGCTCACCGAGCTGCGGCTGGTCAACTGGCACGGCTGGCTGTTCGTCGACCCCAGCGGCGAGGATGTCGAATTCGCCCAGCACGTCTCGGGTTTGGAGGACATCGTCGGGCCGTACCGGCCCGAGGACCTCAGGGTCGTCACGCGGCACTCCTACGAGCTCGCCACCAACTGGAAGGTGATCGCCGAGAACTACCAGGAGTGCTACCACTGCTCCACCATCCACCCGGAGCTGTCCCGGATCAGCCCGCCCACCAGCGGCGAGAACATCGAACTGCAGGGCTCATGGATGGGCGGCTGGATGTCGATCATCGACGAAGCCGAGACGATGTCACTGTCCGGCAAGAGCGGCGGGGTGGCGATCCAGGGCCTGTCCGAGCGTGAGCTCCGGTCCGTCATGTATCTGGTCGGCTATCCGAACCTGTTGGTCAGTCTGCATCCCGACTACGTGATGACGCATCTGATGACCCCGCTGGCGGCCGACCGCACCCATGTCGAGTGTTCCTGGGCGTTCCCGAAAGATGTTGCCGCCAAGCCTGATTTCGATCCGTCCTACGCCGTGGACTTCTGGGATCTCACCAACCGTCAGGACTGGGCGGCGTGCGAATCGGTTCAGCGTGGCCTGTCCTCACCGCATGCCCGCCCCGGCCCACTGGCGCCCGACGAGGACGGCGTCTACCAGTTCGTCACGCGCGTCGCTAAGGCGTACGCCGGTGCCGCTGGTCCCGCGCAGGCACCCCGTTGACCCCGTCGATCGTCTGGGCGTAACTGCCCACAGCGAACGCGACCGTGGAGGCCATGACCGCCAGCGCGTCGCGGTTGACGTTGTCGATGGTGTCGCGGCCGGTGTGGTAGTTCGGGTCGAACGCCTCGCCGGCCTTGCCACCCCAAAGCCGGGCCTGCACCTCGGTTTTGCGTTGCGACGAGCCGGTGGTGATCCCCCCGACGGGGATGCCCGCGGCCAGGAACGGCGCGTAGTCGGTGTTGCGCGCCAGCGGCATATCCGCGGGCCGGACGCCGGCCAGGTTGAGGTGGCCCGCCAGCATCCGCTCGATACCCGCCGCCCCCTCGGGGACGGGGACCGGTGCCGGCCCCGTCTGCGCGGATTGATCGCCGTCGTCGGTGAAATAGCCGGCGTTGGGCGACGCGATCATGTCGAAGTTCAGGTATAGCGCGACGTCACCGAGTTGCTCCTCGGTCAGGGAGCGTACGACGTAGTTCGACGAACCGTCCGCCGCGATCTCCTCGGATCCCCAGAACGCGAAGCGCACGGCGTTGTCCGCCTTCGGTTCCGCCCCGAGTTGCAGCGCGGTCTCCAGCACCGCGGCCACGCCGGACCCGTTGTCGTTGATGCCGGGTCCCGATCGCACGCTGTCGAGGTGAGCACCGACGGCGATGACGTTGCGGCTATCCCCGGACTTGGTCTGCGCAATCACATTTCGCGATGTGGTCATCACCGCCTCATTGTCGAGCACCAACGTCACCGGCGCCTCGGTGCGGCGCAGGGCGGCGTCCGCAGTCGGGTCGATGACGCCGACCGGCACCTTGAGATTGTTGTAGTACCCCACCGTGAACAGACCCGCCGGCGCACCCACCGGGTTGGCCCGACTGGCCTGGCTGACCACCAGCACTCCGACGGCGCCCTTGGCGACCGCGACATTCTGCTTGTCCACGATCGAGCATCCGCTGTCGTCGACGACCGCGATGGCCCCCTTGACCGACACCCTGCCGTAGTCGGCCGCCGCGCAGCCGGCAGGCTTGGTCGGCCGCAGCGTGATCGCGCGCAGGCCGCCCGGCGGGGTGGTGATCAGCAGTGACGCCTGGTCCACCCGATGGGTGCGCCCGGCGACCGTCAGAACCGGCTTACCGCCCCGGGATCCGGAGAGCCGCGTGAACTCAGGCGTCTGGACATCGAAACCCTTGTCGCGCAGCAGTTTCACGATGTAGTCGACGCTGGCCTGGTAGCCCGGTGAGCCGTCGGCACGGTTGCCGTCGTTGGCTTCGGCGATCTTCTGCAACTCCAGCAGATGCCCGTAGACACCGTCGATCGTCACCTTGTCCGCCAGCTCGGCACCCAGCGCCGGCGTGGGTGCCGGTGTGCTCGACGAGCAGGACACCAGGGCACCCGCCACCAGCAGCGCGACGGCTACCGTCCACCGCGATCTCATGACTCGGTCAGTGGGTAACGGGTGCGGTCCTCCCGGGCCGGGATCCCGTTGCGCCCGCTCTGATCCTGTGCGTACAGACCGACCGCGTAGGCCACTCCGCCACCGTGGATCTGCAGCGCCGTGCGGTCGATGCGGTCGAGGGTGTCCGTCGACTTGTGGTAGTTCGGATCGAACGGCTGGTCGGCCTGCCCACCCCAAACCTCGGCCTGCTGGGCGGTCTTCTTCTCCTCCGCGCCCGAGAACAGCCCTCCCGCAGGAACTCCCGACTTGGTGAAGCCATCGTAGTCGGACCTGCCGTTGAACGAGGTGTCCTCGGCGGGCTTTCCCACACTGTCGAGGTAGGCCACCAGGGTTCGCTCGATCCCGGCCGAACCTTCCGGAACCCGCGGAATGCCGCCTCGGGCATCAGGCTTGGTCGACTGGTCACCGTCGTAGGTGAAGTACCCGGGGTTCGGGGAGCCCAGCATGTCGAAGTTGAGGTATAGGGCGATGTCCTTGAGCCCGTCGACGTCGAGCGACTCGATGTAGTTGCTCGAGCCGAGCAGGCCCTCCTCCTCCGCTCCCCAGAGTCCGAACCTGACCGCGTTCTTCACCTCGGGTGAAGGTCCCAACTGCAGTGCGGTTTCCAGTACCGCCGCAACCCCGGATCCGTTGTCGTTGATCCCGGGGCCCTCGGCGACGCTGTCGAGGTGCGCACCGACCATCACGACGTCGGCGGTCGAGCCCGTTATGGTCTGCGCGATGATGTTGCGGGTCGTGGCGACGCGCACCCCGGCGTTGAGCTTGATCGCCACGGGTGCACCCGGCTGTTCGCGAAGCTGCCCGCCCGCCACCTTCGTGATCGCGATGACCGGGATCTTCACGTCGGTCTCCCGGCCGAGGGTGCCACCGGCGATCTCCTCACCGTCCTCGTTGTTCGCGACGATCAGCGCCACCGCGCCACGTTCGGCAGCGACGGCCTGCTTGGCGCCGAACGGGCAGGAACCGCGGTCGACCATCACCACCGCACCCTGGACGGGCAGGCCGTCATAGTCGCCGGCCGTGCACCCGGGCGTGTCCTCGGAGCGTGCGAGCACCAGTGGTCCGGTCACCGTATCGGGGCCCGTTCCGATGGTGTACTCCAATGGTCTCGCGGGGACCTTGTTGTCCGCGACGGTCAGCGAGGGCTCGTCTGACCAGGGCAGGCGCACCTCGAACTCAGGCGTCTGGACGTCGAACCCTTTGTCCCGCAACGCGTTGGCGACGTAATCCACACTGGCGTCGTAACCGGGTGTGCCGAGCGCCCGGTTGCCGTCGTGGGCGTCGGCGATGTCCTGCAGCGTGGTCAGGTGCGCCATGGTGGCGTCGACGGTGACCTTCTGCCGAAGCGTGTCCGCGAATTCGGTCGCGGCGGTGGGGTTGGCGGTCGGTTGCGGCGCGGGCTGGGCCTCGCGGCCGCAGCCACCGACTGCGAGGAGGGCGACGGCCAGCACGGCCGTGAAACCCCGTTGAGTGCGCGTCACGCCACCACGTTAGCGCGAGTCCAGATAGTCCAAGATCGCGTCGGCGACGACGCGCGGTTGCTCGATCTGCAGGAAGTGGCCGACCCCCGGGATGGTCTGCACCTGGCTGCCCAGCGGCAGGACCGTCGAGACCTGCTCGGCGTAGCCGGCCATCATCGCGCCATCCTGCGCTCCCTGCAGGTGCAGGATCGGCACCCGCGGCATCTCGAAGCTCCACCGGTTCAGCTCGGCGTACCGCGGCGCCGGCCGTGACGGCCGGACCAGGGCCCGGTAGTAGGACACCGCGGCCCGGCGATGCGCGGCGCTCGGCAGGGCGGACAGTGCGTCGTCGAGTTTGTTCTCCGTCGGATAACCCGGCGGTCCCCAGTCGCGCCACAACCTGGGGATGATCCGGGGCAACAGCCGCTCGGGCAGCGCAGGCAGTTGGAAGAACAGGATGTACCAGCTGTTGCGCAGCTGCCGCGGCATCATCTGCAGCTGACGCCCGACGGATCCCCGGGTCCGGCGCAACGCGCCCACCGGAGGCACGGCCAACGTGATGTGCTCGGCGAACGGCGAGTCCGGATACGCGGCGATGGCGCTGCTGGTGAACGCGCCCCAGTCGTGGCCGATCAGCACCGCATCGCCGGGCTCGCCGAGCTCGCGGTGCACCGCCAGGGCGTCGTACATCAGTGCCCCGATGTGATAGTCGCCGTCGGCGGCGGGACCGGTCGGTGCGTAGCCACGCGAGAAGGGGGCGACCACCCGCATGCCCCGCTCGGCCAGGATCGGCGCCATCGCGCGCCACCCCCACGCGCTGTCGGGAAAACCGTGCAGGCACAGCACCAGCCGACCGTCGGGCGGGCCCCACGACAGTGCGGTGACATCGAGGTGCGGCAGCCGCAGCACAAGGGTCTGCGGATCGGTCACGGTGTTCGCCCGGTCATCGTGGTCAAGGCCTTCCGTTCGAAAGAGATGTAGCCGGTCCGCGAATACTGTTCCACACCAGTGTGTTTGGACGCTCTGGGACGGGTTCCTTCACCGCCGCCGATCGTCTTGCTCAGCCCCGTGGCTTCGCTATCAGGTGTCCACCATGGACGCCGCGAGTGGGTGGCGCGCTGAGCAGTCCACGCGTGCGGGCCTTTTCGACCCAGCTGACTGCCGTGCGTGGCGTCACGAAGTACTCCCGCGCCATGCTGGCGGCATAGCCACGACCCCTCAGGAGGTACTCGCGCGCGATGGCAGTCAGGAACTCATCGCTGAGATTCCCGCGCTGGCGGACGAGTTGGACAGCAACATCCGGGAACCCGGTGACCGGAATGGCAGTGGCGAAGGGGTCTAATCCGGCTGCGATGAGCTGGGGCATGATTCCGGTCACCACTGAAAGGGGCGATGCCCAGCGGAAGTCCCGCTGAAGCTTCACCAGGTCGAGGCCGGCCGGCGCAACAAGCGACATCTCCACGATCTCGGGCTGGCCGTCGATGAGGTCCACTCGCGCTTCGATTTTCACCTTCTGGTCACCCGTCGAGGGGTCCGTCGTGACCCAGTCGACGATCACGGGCAGATCGATCGTCACGTCGCCGGTGGTCCATGGATGACGAGGTCCCTCGGCGCGAGTAATTCGCGACGAGACTCCTGAAGGCCTTGTCATTGTGTCCATCACATCGATCTTCTCAGAACGAGCGCCGGCAACCTTCCATTCCGAGGGTGGAGTTTCCACCCGTGCGAAATTAGGGACTAAATGCCATCGACGAATGGCAAGGTTTCGGGCACATTCGGGATCGCAAAGGATCCGGTGGGGCCGCAATGCCCGTGCACATCCTGCACGGCATTTTTTCCAATCTGGGGGGATAGACCGATGGTCAGTTACGCGCGTTACGTAGGTCGTGTGGGTGCGCTGGCAGTCGCGCTCGGTGTGGGCTCGGGCATCGCCGCGCTGCCTATGGCGTTCGCTGATACGACCGGTTCCCAGAGTTCGACAACCTCGAATTCTTCGGACTCTTCGGCCTCCTCGAACTCCTCAGACACCTCTGACTCGACAGACTCGACAGACTCGACCGACGCCTCAGATTCCTCGGCCACCTCAGATTCCCCGGCCTCGACGGCGTCGTCGGCCGAGCCGAGCGAGCCGGCTCGGCGCTCCGGGCGGGGCACCCACACCGACAGCACCTCGGACTCCGATGACAGCGTGGCACCGGACCCCACGAGCAGCGACTCCACCTCCGCGGCCGGCAGGACGCCGCGTCGCCACGACGCCAAGCCCGCGGCCTCGACCTCCTCAACGTCGGCTGCCGGCAGCAGCGAGACGGCCTCGGACGACCCCGCGCCGGAGGCCGTGTCGACGTCCACTGGCGCGGCGGCTCCTGTCGAGCCCTCGACCCCGGCGGTGGTGACGGTGGCGGTAAAGAACGCCGACGTCGGAGGCGGCGGCCCGCAGTACCGCCTGGCCTCGGACTCCTCCGATGACACCCCAGCGGCCGCAACTCTGATGTGGACCACGCTGGCGGTCGCCCGTCGCGAATTGGGCACTGATTCCAGGAACGTCATGCCGGTGGCGGCCACCACTGTTGTCGGAGCCTGGCAACCCGGCAGCTTCCTCCGGATCTTCGTCGGCGACGGCACTGCGTCCAACCCCAACGGCGGCATTCTGCTCGGCAACGGCTACAGCTGGACCGCGCAGACCTGTCCGACGACCTGCACGGGCGGCAACGGCGGCCTGATTGGAAGCGGCGGTGCCGGCTACAACGGCGGTGACGGCGGCTCGGCAGGCTGGGTCGGCAGAGGTGGTGACGGCGGCGCCGGGATGTCCTCCGGCATCGACGGCGGCAATGGCGGCCGTGGTGGCCTGATCGCGGGCAGCGGCGGCGACGGCGGCATGGGTGGCGTCGGCGCCAACGGCGGTGACGGCGGGGGTGCCGGTCTGTTCTCGGGATTCGGAAACGGCGGTGCGGGCGGCCGAGGCGGGAGCGGCACGAACGGCACGGACGGCGGGGACGGCCCCGCAGGCGCGGACGGCACCTCTGCGTCCAAGGGTGGCGGCGACGGCACGGTGGGCGGCAACGGCACGGCGGGCGACGCGGCCGGCAACGGTGGTGACGGCGGAAATGGCAGTTGGATCTGGGGCCAGGGCGGAGCCGCCGGTTCCGGCGGCACTGGTGGTTCCGGTGGCGACGGCGGTGATGGCGGTGCCGGCGGTGCCGGTTACTCGGCACTGCTGACTGGTCAGGGTGGCGCCGGAGGCGCGGGTGCCCAAGGCGGCAACGGCGGCGCAGGCGCCGACGGTGGCACCGCGGGCAGCGCGGGCACCGGTCGGTTGCTGTTCCTCTTCGCCCGGACGGGCGCGGCGGGCACCACCGGTGCCGCGGGCACCGGTGGTGCCGGTGGGGACGGTGGCCTCGGCGGCGACGCCGGATCCGGCTACGGCCTCGGTGGTTTCAACGGCGGGGCGGGCGGCGGCGGTGGCGATCGCGGGGTCGGCGGAACCGGCGCGGCCAACGGAATCGGCGGTAACGGCGCCAACGGTGGCGCCGGCGGCAGCGCCACGGGGCTGAACGACGTCGCCGGAGCCGGCAGCGGTGGTGCCGGTGGCGACGCCGGCCTCGGCGGCCTGGTGGCCGGAAACGGCGGTAGAGGCGGCGACGCGACCGCCACCGGCGCAATAACCTCGTCCTCCGCCGGTCGCGGTGGTCAAGGCGGCAACGGTTCCATCGGCAACGGCGGCAACGGCGGTGCCGGAGGCAATGCGACATCGACCGGAGACGATTCAACAGCGTTTGGCGGAAAGGGCGGCGACGGTGGCCTATCCAATCAGGCGAGCGGCGGTAACGCCGGCGCCGGCGGCAGCGCCACGCTGGTCGGAAATCTCGTCACAGGCGCTGGTGGCAGTAGCCACAAGGCGACGGCCGGCGACGGTGGCGCCGGGGGCGCCGGTGCGGTGGCGGGTGGTGCCGGCGGTAGCGGTGGTGCGGCGTCGGCGACCGGGACTGACGCGGTCGCCGGGGGCGGCAACGGCGGTAACGGCGGCGCCGGCGGTAGCGGTGGTGCGGCCGGTAGCGGTGGCAATGCCACCATGGTCGGCGACTCGAAGACGTACTTCTACACCGGGTCATTCGGCGGTAAAGGCGGCATCGGCGGCGCCGGCACGACCGGGAACGGCGGCGCCGGCGGTACCTCCGGTAACGCGACGGCGACGGCGCTGACCGCCGCGAGCACTCAGCCCCTCAACGCCTTCGCCGGTGGGGCCTTTTACCTGGAACCCGATGTGGGTAAGGGCGGTGCTTCGACCAACGCCAACGGCGGTGCCGGCGGTGCCGGCGGTGCCGCCAACTTGTTCGGTATTTCGCCTGGCGGAGTCAGTTCCGCCGGTGGGGGCGGCGTCGGTGGTGCCGGCGGTGGTGCCGGCGGTGCCGGCGGCAACGGCGGCGCCGCGGTGGCGACCGCCATCAACACCGCCGAAGTCCACGCTGGTGACGGCGGCGCTGGCGGCGACGGCGTTACCGGCAACGGCGGCAACGGCGGTGGCGGCGGTGCTGCGACCGCCGTGACTGTCGCCACCGCCGGAAACGGGGCCAACGGTGGCAACTCCACCGGCGGCGGTAAGGGCGGCTTCGGCGGGGCCGGCGGCACGGCCACCGCGGCCACCGCTATCCAGGGCACCACCGGGGCCAACGGCACACCTTCGCCGGTGTAGGCCAGGTACTAGGCGTCCCGGCGATTCACCACCACGCCGGCCGCCACGAACACAGCGAGCACGATCGCCGCGAAGTAACCGAGTGACCCGAGAACGCCCCACGGGGGTGCAAACCCCGGGAACAGCCACTCGACCTCGAGGAACCGGAACATGTTGGCGAACGGCAGGTAGGGACCGATCTGCGCGCCGCGGCCCGGCAGGTTGGCCAGTAGCGGTTCGACGAGCAGCGGCCACAGCAGCAGCACGGTGACCGCACCCGCGGTGTGGCGCAGTAGCGCGGCGACACCGACACCGAGCACGGCGGCCAGCGCCGCGTAGACCGCCATCGCGGCCGTGGTGCGCCCACCGTCGGGCCCGAACCCGACCCCTCCCACGAGCATCGAGCCGACCACCATGAGTACCGCGACAGCACCGGAGAACACCGCCGCGACAACGGCTTTGGCGCCGATCACCAGGGTGCGGTCCGGGCTCGCCGTGAACGTGGTGCGGATCATCGCCGTGCGGTACTCCCCGGTCACCGTCATCGCGGCCACGACCATCAGCACGGGTACCCCGAAGACCGCGACCCCGAGCGCGGCGTCCGGCGCCGTCAGCGGGTTGTACTCGGACGCCGACGCCGCCTGTAGTGCGGCGATGCCGAGACTCAACACCGCAGCCGCGACGGTCGACCAGAGCGGGGACCGAATCGTCGTCAGCTTGATCCGCTCGGCGTTGATCACCACGCCCGCCTGGGTCAGCCGAGTCATCGCCGTCATCCCCGGCCGCCGCGGTACTCGGTCGCGTCGTCCGTCGACGACAGGTACGCCTGTTCCAACGAGACCTGCTGGGCACTCAGCTCGTGCAGCACGAGGGAGTGTCGCGCCGCCAACTCGCCCACCGCCTCGATGGTGGAGTCGTGCACCGTCAGGGCGTCGGGCACGTCACGCACGGTCAGCCCGGCGGCCGTGAGGACCTCACGCAGCGTGTCCAGCTGCGGGCTGCGCACCCGCACGGTGGCCGCACCGGAACGGCTGATGAACTCGCTCACCGTGGTCGAGGCGATCAGCTTGCCTTTGCCGATGACGACCAGGCGGTCGGCGGTGTTGGCCATCTCGGAGAGCAGGTGGCTGGAGACCAGGACGGTGCGTCCCTCGCCCGCCAGCGTCCGCATCAGCGTGCGGACCCAGTGAATGCCCTCGGGGTCCAGCCCGTTGACCGGTTCGTCGAACAGCAGCACCGGCGGATCGCCGATCATCGCGACGGCGATGCCGAGCCGCTGGCTCATCCCCAGTGACAGCGTGCCCGCCCTGGCGCCCGCAACCGTGGTGAGCCCGACCATCGCGAGGACCTCGTCGACGCGTCCGGCCGGAATGCGGTTGGACGCGGCGATCCACCGCAGGTGGCCGCGGACGGACCTGTTGGGGTGGACCTGCCGGGCGTCCAGTAATGCTCCGACGGTGCGCAGCGGATTCGCCAGTTTCCGGTACGCCTTGCCGTCGATGGTGGCGGTGCCCGATGTCGGTCGGTCGAGGCCCAGGATCATCCGCATCGTGGTGGTCTTGCCCGCCCCGTTGGGGCCGAGGAAACCCGTGACCATGCCGGGCTCGATCGTGCACGTCAAGCCGTCGACGGCCCGATTCGATCCGAATGCCTTTGTCAGAGAGTTGAGTTCGATCACTCGGTGACCGCCGCGATCACCAGGTCTGCGACGGCGCGCATCCCCTCGGCGTTGGGGTGCAGGGGCGCCGGCCGGCCCGGCAGCGGCCAGCCGACCCCCCTGGTCCAGGGTTGTGCCGACCATGAATGGTGGTCGCGACTCGCCTCGGCGGCGCGCACCACACCGCACCCGGTGGCCGCGGCGGCCTCGGCGGTCAGGCGTTCCAGGTCGGCCGCGACACGCCGTCCGAGCGCGACGTCCTCGTCGCCCACCGGGGGCGCCGGGACACCGGGGGGCGGCAGGAACGTGAGGTAATCCACGAACAGCACGGTCGCACGCGGTGCGCGGCGGCGAAGCGTCCGCCCCACCTCGACCAGTGATTCGCCGACGGCGGCGAGCGCATCCTGCCGCGCGGCGGGGTCGAGCATCTCGCGCAGCCTGGCGCCGAGAAACGGCACCGCCCGTGTGGCTCGGGGCAGACCGGCGGCGAACAGCATCGGCACGTAGCCGACGTCGTTGCCGCCGATCGTCACCGTCACCAGCGTCTCGGTTCCGTCGAGTGCCTCGGCTTGAGGCGTTGCGCCGCGCTGGGATTCGGTGAGGACGTTCGCCGTGGTCGCGCCGGAGAAGGTGACGTCGACGAGGTCGAAGCCGAGCGCTTCGGCGACCAGATGGGGATAGTTGCGGGCGGATCGTCCTGCCGCCCTTGGCGAACCCGCCACCCGCGGCCGTATTCCCGGCCCGGCCGCCATCGAACTGCCCAGCGCGACATACCGTTTCACCGGGGCGGTCACCGGGCCGGGCTGGAGGCCTGAGCCCAGAACCGCTTCGGTATCCGGCCCGCCCACCGGGCCAGGTATCCGCCCTTGACCGCGGCGGCCATCGCTGCCGCCATCATCGCGGGGTCGGCGGCCCGGGTGACGGCGCTGGCGAGAAGCACGGCGTCGCAACCGAGTTCCATGGCCAGCGCGGCGTCGCTCGCGGTCCCGATGCCCGCGTCGAGAATCACCGGCACAGAGGCCTGTTCGACGATCATCTCGATGTTGTGCGGGTTGGCGATGCCCAGACCGGTGCCGATCGGCGACCCCAGCGGCATCACCGCGGCACAGCCGATGGCCTCGAGGCGACGGGCCAGCACCGGGTCGTCGTTGGTGTAGGGCAGCACGACGAACCCGTCGTCGACCAGTTGCTCTGCGGCCGTCACCAATTCGACGGCATCGGGCAACAGGGTCCGTTCGTCGGCGATGACCTCGAGCTTGACCCAGTTCGTATGCAGGGCTTCACGAGCCAGTTGCGCGGTCATCACGGCTTCGGCCGCACCGCGGCAGCCTGCCGTGTTAGGCAGCGGTGTGATGCCGATCCGGGCCAGCAGCTCGAGCACACCGGTACCGCCCTCGGTGTCGACACGACGCATCGCGACAGTGGTGAGCTCGGTCTCCGAAGCGATCAACGCCGCTTCCAGCACGGCCAGATTGGCGGCCCCACCGGTACCGAGGATCAACCGCGAACTGAACTCCCGGCCCGCGATGTGCAGTTTTTCACCCACCAGATCGGTGACGGTCAGATCAGCCACCCTGCACCGCCGTGACCACTTCGACCTTCGCCCCGTCCGCAATTGCCTTGTGCCACTGCGAACGTGGGATCACCGACCAGTCCACCGCGACGGCGATGCCCTTCTCCGGGAATCCGAGCCGCTGCAGCAGACCGGCGACGGTCATCGGTTCGTCGACCTCCACCGCTTCGTCGTTGACGATCACTTTCATAGAGCCACTTTCGTCGTAGAACCCACGCTCATCACACCTCTCAGCTCGGCGGCGATCGTCTCGGCGGTCCACGGGGCCAGCAGGAAACCGGAACGACCGTGGCCGGTGGCCACCAGTGTGCGCTCGTCGAGTCTGCCGACGATCGGGAGGTTGTCGGGGGTCATCGGCCGCAGGCCCGCGGCGCACTCGGCGAACTCGTACTCCCCCAGCGCGGGCAGGACCGCACAGGCATCGTCGAGCAGTTCGCGCACCCCGGTGACCGCGGGGGCGGTGTCCCTGCCGTGTTCGTACTGGGTCGCGCCGACCACCACCCCGTCGACCCTCGGGACCAGATACACCTGCCTGCCGTGCACGCGCGCACGAATCACGCGCTGGGGCACAGGCATACACCCGCGCCGCCACCGCAGCCTCAGCACTTCCCCCTTGACCGGCCGGACCGCCAGGCCGGGCCACAGCCCGGGCGCGTCGATTCCGTTGGCGATCACGACGGAGTCCGCGGCACTGACCTCGGCAAGGTTACCGACCGGTGGCGCCCAGACGACCCCTAGCCGTTCGCAGTGCGCGGCCAGCGCCTCGACGACCGCGCGGTTGTCCACCGCAAGCTCGGTCACGGCGATGAACCCGTGCCGAATACCTTGGGCGAGAAGAGGTTCGATATCACGGGCAGATGTCGTCGGCGTCACGGGATGGCCTTGGGCGCTCAGCCACTCACCGACGGTCGTCAGATCTGCGACGTCGGCACGGTCGACCGCGACCACCAACGACTGTCGGGCGGTCACCACCTCGGGTGGCAGGCCGTCGAGGAATCCCCGGTGCCACAGCTGCAGCGACTCGAGCCCCAGCCGCAGCAGGCGTTCCTCGCCGGGCCAGCCCTCGCTGTGCGGGGCAAGCATGCCGCCGGCCACCCACGACGCACCTCGCTCCGGCGTGCGGTGCACCCGCACCGCCCAGCCGTCCTGCGCGGCGCGACGCGCGACGGCCAACCCGATGACACCGCCGCCGATGACGGCAAGGTGCCGTCCGGCACCGCCGGAGTCCGGCATCGTCGCTCCCTTCGCCGGCATGACCCGGATCAGGTGTGACGGTACGAGCGGCGCGCTCACTCTCAGTCCCCGTGCCCGGGACTCCCGTGTGGTCGGTTACCAGCCTACGACGGCGCGGGGTTAGCGTTCGCGGTGTGAGTGACCCAGTGCCCGGGCCGTCCGCGAGATTGCGCACGGCCACGCTGTACCTGTGCACCGACGCCCGCCGGGAGCGCGGTGACCTGGCCGAATTCGCCGAGGCGGCGCTGGCCGGTGGCGTGGACATCATCCAGCTCAGGGACAAGGGATCGGCCGGCGAGCAGCAATTCGGCCCGCTGGAAGCCCGCCAGGAAATTGAGGCATTGGCGACGATCGGCGACGCGGCCCGCAGGCACGGCGCGTTGCTGGCCGTCAACGACCGCGCCGACATCGCCTCGGCGGTCGACGCCGACGTGCTGCACCTCGGCCAGGATGACCTGCCCCTTCCGGTCGCGCGGAAGATTGTCGGGAACCGCGTCCTCCTCGGCCGCTCCACCCACGATCTCGACCAGGTCAAGGCGGCGATCGCCGAACCGGTCGACTACTTCTGCGTCGGACCGTGCTGGCCCACACCGACGAAACCTGGCCGCCCGGCGCCCGGTCTCGACCTGGTCCGCGCGGCTCGCGACATCGACGACGCCACCGGTGTCGGCAAACCGTGGTTCGCCATCGGCGGCATCGACGCCCACCGGGTGCCCGACGTAGTCGCCGCCGGTGCCCGCCGCATCGTGGTGGTGCGGGCGATCACCGCCGCAGACGATCCGAAGGCGGCGGCCGAGCAGCTGACCGCGCTCCTCAGCTCTCGGGGTTGATGCTCAGCGGGATCGACGCGGCCACAGTGCGCAGCCGCTCCCAGCTCGCGGCGAAGCCGGGATGCAGCGGCAGGTCGGTCACCTCGTCCTCGGCGACCCAGCGCAGTTCGGCGCTCTCCCGGTTGGGGACGGTGTCCAGCAGTTCCTCGGCGTCGGCGATGACGGTGGTGTAGGTCCACCCGGACACCTCGGCGGTGACGATGGTGGTGCGCACGGTCAGCTGATGGGCGGGCAGCCCGGCCTCCTCGTGCGCTTCGCGCATCGCGGCCTGCTCCGGCGTCTCGTGGCTGTCGCGAGCGCCGCCGGGAAGTCCCCAGGTCCCGCCCTGATGACTCCACGCCGCCCGGTGCTGAAGGAGCACCGCGGCCGATCCGTCGGGCCGAAGTGCCCGCAACAGCAGTCCCGCGGCGCCGTGCCTGCCCCAGTAGGCGGCACCGCTGGCCGACACCACCCAACCGTCACCATCGCCGCGCACGCGTTCAGGATAGGGAACAGACATCGACATCGGGGGCGGCGCCGCCAATCGCCGCCCGTGAATCCACCCGCGTCGGGCAGGCAGCTCTTAGACTTCCCTCATAGAATGGCCTAGCTAGAGTTGGGTTCAGTCGGAATGACAGCCGGAGAGATCGAGACCAAAATGAGGTCCGCGCACACGTGACTGTGGAGTTGGCGCATCCCTCGACCGAACCCCTGGCGTCCCGGTCACCGACGACGCCGGCGCATCCGCGTTGGTGGTTCATGTGGACGACGCCCGGTCGCATTCTGGGCATCGGGTTCGTCCTGGCGGCGCTGGTGGTCGCCAGTGCGTTCGCGACATCCACGACGATCAACGACCGCCAGCAAGCCCTGACCACCGTCCTCAACCACACGGAGCCGCTGTCGTTCGCGGCGGGTCAGCTCTACACCACGCTCTCGGTTGCCGATGCCGCCGCGGCGACCGCGTTCATCGCGGGCGCCGAGCCACGTCCGGTGCGGCAGCGCTACGAGCAGGCGATCACCGATGCCGCCGTCGCAGTCACCCGCGCGTCCAGCGGCCTGACCGACGAACCGATGGTGCAACTGCTGGGGCGCATCAATGCCCGGCTGGCGGTGTACACCGGGCTGATCGAGACCGCGCGCACCAACAACAGGGCGGGCAATCCCGTCGGTTCGTCCTACCTGTCCGAGGCGTCATCGCTGATGCAGCAGCAGATCCTGCCGGACGCGCAGCGGCTCTACGAGGAGACCTCGAGGCGGGTGGACGTCGAGACCACCGCGTCGACCAGGATTCCTGGCCCGGTGATCCTGGTGGTGCTGGCGACGCTGCTGTTCGGGGCGTTCGCGAATCGCTGGTTGGCCAAGCGCACCCGACGGCGGGTCAACATCGGATTTGTGGCCGGCGGGCTGGCGGTGTTGATCATGCTGATGTGGGTCGGCACGGCGCTGGTGATCTCGACCGCCGACAGTCGCAGCGCCAAAGACACCGCAGCCGAATCGCTCAAGACGGTCACCACGCTGGCGATCACCGCCCAGCAGGCGCGGGCGGACGAAACACTGTCCCTGATCCGCCGCGGCGACGAGAACGTCCGCAAGCAGTCCTACTACCAGCGGATCGACATGATGCAGGAACAGCTGGCCCGATATCTGGCGCGGGACGATTCGATCGACAAGACGGATCTGGCCGATGCGGAGCAGTTGCTCGAGCGGTGGCGTGCCGCCGACGACCGGATCACCGCCTACATCGCGGTCGGCAACTACCAGGCCGCGACACAGGTGGCGTTGGGTGTTGGTGAGGACGACGCCACGCCGGCGTTCGACAAGTTGGACGAGGCCTTGACCAAGGGCATCGAGCAGAGCCGCAGCCAACTGCGCAACGACATCGTCAACGCCCGCCGGGTGCTCTCCGGTGCGACCGCCGGCGCCGCCCTGCTCAGTTTCGCGGCGGCGGTGGCGGTGGCGTTGGGGATCTGGCCCAGATTGAGCGAGTACAGGTGATGAAGAAACTCGGGGCGATCCTGGCGGTGGTGGCGCTGCTGAGCGGTTGCGCGCAGGCGGCGCCGGTGGTGCCGTCCCCCGCCGTCACGCTGGTGCCACCGACACCGGCCGGCATGGAGGAGTTGCCGCCGGAGCCGGCCCGCCCACCGACCACCGCCGATGACGACTGCGACCGCACGGCGAGCCTGCGCCCCTTCGACACCAAGGCCGAGGCCGACGATGCGGTCGCCAACATCAGGAACCGGGGCCGGCTACTGGTCGGCCTCGACATCGGCAGCAACCTGTTCAGCTTTCGCGACCCGATCAGCGGCGAGATCACCGGCTTCGACGTGGACATCGCCGGCGAGATCGCCCGCGACATCTTCGGCACCCCGTCTCAGGTGGAGTACCGGATCCTGTCATCGGCGGATCGCATTGCGGCGTTGCAGAACAAGCAGGTCGACGTGGTGGTCAAGACCATGACGATCACCTGCGAGCGCAAGAAGCTGGTGAACTTCTCCACGGTGTACCTGACGGCCAACCAGCGGATCCTGGCGCCGCGGGACTCGACGATCAGGGAGGCTGCCGATCTGTCGGGCAAGCGGGTATGCGTCGCGAAGGGCACGACGTCGCTGCAGCGCATTCAGCAGATCACCCCGCCGCCGCTCATCGTCGGGGTGGTGACGTGGGCCGACTGCCTGGTCGCGCTGCAGCAGCGGCAGGTCGACGCGGTCAGCACCGACGACTCGATCCTGGCGGGGCTGGTGTCTCAGGACCCCTACCTGCACATCGTGGGATCGTCGCTCAACCAGGAGCCCTACGGGATCGGGATCAACCTGGAGAACACCGGCCTGGTGCGGTTCGTCAACGGGACGCTGGAACGCATCCGCCGCGATGGCACGTGGAACACGTTGTACCGCAAGTGGTTGACGGTGCTGGGGCCTGCGCCGGCCCCGCCGGTGGCGAGGTATTCGGACTGATGGCCGAAGAGCGCGAGCCCACCAACGAGCTGGACGACCCGGGCACCCAGCCCGCCAGCTTCTCCGAACTTGCCGATGACTCGGTGTCGACGATGCGGCCGATGGCCACGCAGGCGGTGTTCCGCCCCAACTTCGACGACGATGACGACGACGACTCGTTGCAGTCCGGCGATACCGAGCCGCAGGATCACGCGACGACGATGACGCGCACGATCTCGCCTACCCGCAGGCTCGGCGGCGGCTTGGTGGAGATCCCGCGGGTGCCTGCCGTCGACCCTCTCGCCGCGTTGATGACCAACCCGGTCGTCGCGGAGTCGAAACGCTTCTGCTGGAACTGTGGACGCCCCGTCGGCCGGTCCTCGAAAGACGGCAAGGCCCAGTCGGAGGGCTGGTGCCCGCACTGCGGCAGCGCGTATTCGTTTCTGCCACAGCTGAACGTCGGCGATATCGTCGCCGATCAGTACGAGATCAAGGGCTGCATCGCGCACGGTGGCCTGGGCTGGGTGTACCTGGCGTTCGACAAGAACGTCAACGACCGCCCGGTGGTCCTCAAGGGCCTGGTGCACTCCGGTGATGCCGAGGCTCAGGCGATCGCGATGGCCGAGCGTCAGTTCCTCGCCGAGGTGACCCACCCCGGGATCGTCAAGATCTACAACTTCGTCGAGCACGACGACAAGCACGGCAACCCGGTCGGCTACATCGTCATGGAGTACGTCGGCGGTTCGTCACTCAAGCAGGCCACCCGCCGCAAGAAGACCGAGCACACGCGGCTGCCGGTGGCCGAGGCCATCGGGTTCACGCTCGAAATCCTTCCTGCACTGAGTTATCTGCACGCCAACGGGCTGGTCTACAACGACCTCAAACCCGAGAACATCATGGTGACCGAGGATCAGCTGAAGCTGATCGACCTCGGCGCGGTGTCGCCCGTCAACTCGTTCGGCTACCTGTACGGCACCCCCGGCTACCAGGCTCCCGAGATCGTGCGCACCGGTCCCACCGTCGCGAGCGACATCTACACCGTCGGGCGCACCCTGGCGGCGCTGACATTGCACCTACGGCTCCGCAAGGGCCGTTACGTCGATGGCCTTCCCGAGGACGATCCCGTTCTGGCCCAGTACGACTCGTTCGCCAGGCTGCTTCGCCGGGCGATCGACCCCGACCCGCGGCGGCGCTTCCAGAGCGCCGAAGAGATGACCAGTCAGTTGATGGGCGTGCTGCGCGAAGTCGTGGCGCAGGACACCGGAGTGCCGCGGCCCGGCCTGTCGACGGCGTTCAGCCCGTCGCGATCGACGTTCGGGGTGGACCTGCTGGTGGCACACACCGATGTCTACCTGGACGGTCAGGTGCACTCGGAGAAGCTCACTGCGCAGGAGATCATCAAGGCCCTGCAGGTTCCTCTGATGGACCCGAGCGACGTCGGCGCGACCGTGTTGTCGGCGACGGTGCTGAGCCAGCCTGTGCAGACGCTGGATTCGTTGCGGGCCGCGCGGCACGGGGCACTGGAGTCCGAGGGCATCGACCTGACGCAGTCGATCGAACTTCCGCTGATGGAGGTTCGCGCACTGCTGGACCTCGGTGATGTCGCCAAAGCCACGCGCAAGCTCGACGACCTCGCCGAGCGGGCAGGCTGGCGCTGGCGGTTGGTGTGGTTCCGCGCCGTCTCCGAACTACTCACCGCGGACTATGATTCGGCGACAAAGCATTTCACCGAGGTGCTCGACACTCTGCCCGGTGAGCTGGCGCCCAAGCTGGCGCTCGCGGCCACCGCAGAGTTGGCCGGCAACTCTGATGAGCGCAAGTTCTACAACACCGTGTGGTCCACCGACCGCGGCGTCATCTCCGCGGGCTTCGGCCTCGCACGTGCCCAGTCGGCCGAGGGGGAACGCGATGCCGCGGTCCGCACCCTCGACGAAGTGCCCGCCACGTCAAGGCATTTCACGACCGCACGATTGACGAGCGCGGTGACGCTGCTGTCCGGCCGGTCGACCAGCGAGGTCACCGAGCAACACATCCGCAATGCCGCCCGGCGGGTGGAAGCACTGCCCGACACCGAGCCTCGGGTGCTGCAGATCCGGGCTCTGGTGCTGGGCACCGCGATGGACTGGCTCGCGGACAACACCGCGAGCACCAACCACATCCTCGGGTTTCCGTTCACCGAGCACGGCCTTCAACTCGGTGTCGAGGCGTCGCTGCGCAGCCTTGCCAGGGTCGCCCCCACCCAGGCCCACCGTTATGCGTTGATCGATCTGGCCAACAGTGTGCGGCCCATGTCTACGTTCTGAGCTCGATGTAGGTGCTCACGACCTCGACCAACGTCTCCAGGTCGCGGGACTGGTCGACCGGCTCGGGCCAGGTCATCTGGGCAACGACGATGCCGCGCAACGTGTTCCAGATGAGGTTGCCGATATGCGTGGCGTCCGGAGCCGACAGGCCTTCGCCCAGCTGACGACCCAGATCGGTGAGCTCGGCCATCAGCTGGGCCAGGTGGGTGTTCACCGCGGCGCCCCGGATGCCCCGCGTCGCGATCAGGATCTCCAGCGCGGCCCGCGATGTCGCGCTCGAGAAGGCCCGCCACACGGCCTCAACAACGAACCCCACCCGCTCCTGCGCTTCGAGCTGCGCCGCCTCGGGCGACAATCCGGCGAGCGCGTCGATGAGCTCGCCGAATCCCTGATCTACCACCGCCATCAGGATTCCGTCGAGGTCGCCGAAGTGATACTGGACCACCCCCCAGGTCACGCCCGCGCGGTCGGTGATGTGTCGGACACTGGGCGGGGCGAAGCCCTCTTCGAGGATGCACCGGACCGTCTCGCCGATCACGGCGGCGCGGGTGCGCTCGGCGCGTGCCTGTCCGCCTGTCGGGGGTCGGCGCGGCGCGGTCATGCTCTCCGAGTCACCACATGACACCCCTGACATGGTCGGCGGCGCGGAGATCACGGGCAGCCAGCAGTCCGCTCGGCGCGCCGCACACCGCCTCGATGACGTTGACCGCCCGTGCGGCCGTGGCGATCACCCCGCCCTGGTTGTGGTCGATGCCCGAAATCCCGACGTGGGTGTTGATCTCGATCCCCGGACTGCCGTCGACGACCACCCGGTGCACCCCCGGATGGCCGTCGGGCGGGAAGGGCCAGTCGGGAGCCGCGGCCTCGGTGAGCCGGTTGACATGCTCCATGGTGATGACGGCGCATCCGTCGCGCAGACCGTCGACGCCGAACTTGACCGCGCCGACGTGACCGGGTTCGACGCGCATCATCGTGCAGTCGATCGGGTCCGGGGTCACCCAGTTCGCATGCCGTTCGCGGATCTCGTCGAGTTCGATACCGAGATCGGCTGCCAGGCTGCGCACCTGGGCACCCCACATCGACGTAAGCACGCCGGGCGAGAACAGGATCGGCGTGTGGTCGGGCCGGGCACCGAAGCCAAAGCTCACTCCGGTGAACTCCGCGTCGTCGTAGGACCCGTAGTCGAAAATCTCCTGAACAATCACCGCGGTGGCACGCACGGCCAGGCTCAGCGCCGCATACACCAGCGTGTCACCGGAGAACCCGGGGTCGATCCCGTTGATGTACAACGTGGTATCGCCGTCGGCGCACGCGGCGGCGAGGGGGTCGCGCAGCCAGCTGTCCGCCTGGTCGGGGGCGACGAGCCAGACGAACGAGGTCCCGACCACATTGGTGCCTGCGCGCAGGAATCGACTGATTTCGTCGATCGCCTGTGTCGGCCGGGTCTCTGCCTGGGAGGTGTAGACCACGCAGTCCGCGCCGAGTGCGACCAACGCGTCGATGTCGTCGGTGGCCACGATCCCGGTCGGTGCGGGCAGCCCGCACAGGTCGGCGGCGTCACACCCGATCTTGGCGGCGCTGTTCGCATGGACACCGACCAGCTCGAGATCCGGGCGTTCGATGATGCTGCGCAGCGCGTGAACTCCGACATTCCCGGTGGAAAACTGTATGACCCGACGCATCATCGGACTCCTCACAACAGGTCGGTAATGGTCTTCAGGCCTGCCTCGTAGAGCACGCCCGGCAGCATCCCACCATCGATCTCGATGGTGGTGCCGTTGATGAAATCGGCTGCGCCAGAGGCGAGAAACACGCATGTCCGGCCGACTTCGGCCGGCTCGCCGCCGCGCTTGAGGGGCAGCGCGCTGAAGTAGGTCGAGCCGGTGGGGTCGTCCTTGGGCAACACGAACGAGCGGAAGTTGTCCGTGATCGTCGGCCCGAGCGCGACGCAGTTCACCCGCGCTCGCGGACCCCATTCCTCAGCCAGTGACCTGGTCAGGTGGTTCAGGCCGGACTTCGCCGCGCCGTAGGACACCAGTGTGGGCGACCCTGCTGGATGCCCGGCGCCGCTGGAGACGTTGATGATGCAGCCGGTGCCGTCCTGGCGTTGCATCTGCCGATACACGCGGATCGCAAACCACAGCGGGCTGATCAGGTTCATCTGTATCGCGAATGCGTGGAACAGCACCGTACGTTCGAAGTCGTCCTCGGACGGCGGGGCGCCTTGGATGCGGGAGACCAGCGACGGGATGTCCTCTGCGTGCGGCGCAGGCACCGTGCCGCCGGCGTTGTTCACCAGAATGTCCACCCGCCCGTACGTCTCGACCACCTGCGTGACCATGGCGTCGATCGCGCGGTAATCGCCTTGGTCACAGACCATCTGGGCGGACCGGCGGGCCCATTCGGGTTCGTCGCCGGTGCCGGGGATCGCGTCGAGCGGCGAGCGCGAGCACCCGATCACGGTGGCGCCGGCCCGCAGCAGTTCGTGGGCGATGCCGAGACCGACGCCTCTGCTGGTTCCGGTGACGATGGCGACTTTGCCGTCGAGTTCGTCCGTCATGCCCAAATAATTACATGCTTAATGTTTTCTGCCCAGGGATTCAGCAATTGCGGAATCCGTTGCTGATCGTCAATTTTGACGGAACAGCAAGGTGACTTTGCTGCGGGCACACGCCGTCAACCAGCAAATATGCAGGTGAGGACCTCTTGATCTGGTTCCACGAAATTTCTGGTCAAGCCACTGATTCCGTAGTATCGTGATCAATCTGGTTAAGGGTCCAGCCAGAACACATGATGACGTCATCGGCGCGGCCGACGCGTAAGCGCCTATCGCGGTGGCTTTGAGAATCAAGGGCCTGATCCCCCTGACGGCAGACCATAGTACGAATTCAGAGATTTCGTATGACGGAGGCCTACGTGTCCATATCTGAACCAGTGCCGGCTCCAAGCACACAGCGGGTGTACCGCCCGGACCCGCGGTCGTTCGACCTGCGGGAGGAGCACCACCGGGCGACGTTCTCCGCCTGCCAGCTGCCGCCCTCCAAGGTCCTCGTGACGATCCACGGCGAGATCGATGCAACCAACAGCGCTGCGCTCGCTCGCTACGTCGAACGTCGAATCGCCGGCGCCCAGCGACTGGTCCTCGATCTGCAGACCGTCGAATTCTTCGCCGCCTCCGGGTTTGCCGCATTGTCGAACATCAACATCAATTGCGCCCGCACCGACGTCCAGTGGTCACTGCTGGCCGGCCCCCACGTGTGGCGGCTGTTGCAGATCTGCGACCCGAGCCGCGAGCTTCCGGTCGCGCGGGACGGCTCAGCCGGCAAGTACCTGCGCACACGCCCGAGCAATCGCAAGCTCCTCATTGGTGGGGATCACTAGCACCGTCGTCGGTGATCCGTCGGCGGAGATGCGCCTGGGCCCCCGGGCCGGGCTGTCGTTGAGGTGCTCGTCGAGTTCCAATCCGAACGCCGCCAGGCCGGACAGCGCATCACGACGAACCGCGGCGTCGTTCTCCCCGACGCCCGCCGTGAACGTGATGACCCCGACCGTCCCCAGGACCGCCATGTAGGCGCCGATGTACTTGCGCAGTCTGTGGATGTAGACGTCATAGGCCAACTGCGCTGCCGCATCACCGGATTCGATGCGCCGGCGAAGAGTCCGGAAATCGATCTCACCGCCGAGACCGCGCACTCCCGACCGCCGGTTGAGCATCGTCTCGATGTCCTCCACACTCATACCGGCTTCTCGCCACAGGTACGTGATCACCCCGGGATCGATGTCCCCGGAGCGTGTACCCATCACCAAGCCCTCCATGGGCGTGAGTCCCATCGACGTCTCCACCGGCCTGCCGCCGACGATGGCCGAGGCCGACGCACCGTTGCCGAGGTGCAGCACGATCTGGCTGAGTGACTCCAGCGGTGCGCCGAGGAACGCCGCCGCCTCCTCGCTGACGTACTGATGCGATGTGCCGTGGAATCCGTACCGCCTGATGTGCCACTGGGCGGCGATCTCGTGGTCGATGGCGTATGTCGCGGCGGCGGGCGGCAGATCATGGAAGAACGCGGTGTCGAACACCGCGATGTGCGGCACGTCAGGCAGGGCGTGCCGCGCGACTTCGATGCCCAGTATCGCCGGCGGATTGTGAAGCGGCGCAAGCGGAGAAAGCTCCTCGAGGCGCGCGATCAGCGCGTCATCGACCACTGTGGGCCGGTACAGGTCGGGGCCGCCGTGCACCACCCGGTGCCCGACCGCCGCTAGCCCGAGATCGTCGAGCGAATGTCCTTCGTCGGCGAGCGCGTCGAACGCCACCTGCAGCGCCGCGGCGTGGTCGGCGACACCGCCGTCCTCACCGATGCGCTCCACGATGCCATCGGCCACCAGCGCACCCGAGTCCGGTTGAATCACCGAGTATTTCAGCGACGACGAGCCCGAGTTCAGGACGAGCACCGAACGTGTCATCGTGGGGTTCCCTGCGCCTGGATCGCGGTGATCGCGACGGTGTTGACGATGTCCTCGACCAGAGCGCCGCGCGACAGGTCGTTGACGGGCTTGTTCAGCCCTTGCAGCACGGGCCCGATCGCGATCGCGCCGGCGCTGCGCTGCACGGCCTTGTAGGTGTTGTTGCCGGTGTTGAGGTCAGGGAAGATCAGCACCGTGGCGTGGCCCGCGACCTTCGACTCGGGCATCTTCGTCGCCGCCACCGACGGCTCGACCGCGGCGTCGTACTGGATCGGCCCCTCGACCAGCAACTGTGGTTCGCGCGTCCGCACCAATTCGGTTGCCTTCCTGACCTTGTCGACCTCGGCACCGGTTCCCGAAGTGCCCGTGGAGTACGACAGCATCGCCACTCTGGGTTCGATGCCGAACTGCGCCGCGGTGCGCGCTGACGAGATCGCTATGTCGGCGAGCTGCTCGGCGGTCGGGTCCGGAACGATGGCACAGTCGCCGTAGGCCAGCACCTCGTCGGCAAGACACATCAGGAAAATGCTGGACACCGTCGAGACGTCGGGTTGGGTCTTGATGATCTCGAACGCGGGGCGCACCGTGTGCGCGGTGGTGTGTCTGGCGCCCGACACCATCCCGTCGACCATGTCGTTGTGCACCAGCATGGTGCCGAAGTAGGAGACGTCACGGATGATCTCGTGGGCCTGCTCGACGGTGACGCCCTTATGGCGCCGCAACGTCGCGTACTGCTCCGCGAACTGATCGCACAGCTCGCTGGTCTGCGGGTCCAGGACGGCCGCACTTGACAGGTCGACGCCGAGTTCAGCGGCACGAGAACGTATCTCGGATTCGTCACCCAGAATCGTCAGATCGGCGACGTTGCGCTGCAGCAGCCTGCCCGCCGCCTTGAGGATGCGGTCGTCGTTGCCCTCCGGCAGAACGATGCGCCTGCGGTCCGACCGGGCCCGGTCGAGCAACCGGTAGGTGAACATCTGCGGCGTCACCACGGACGGGATCGGAATGGCCAGCTGTGCCAGCAGGTCGGCGGTGTCGACATGGGCGTCCATCAACGCAAGTGCGGTATCGACCTTGCGTTGCGATTGCGTCGTCACCCGGCCGCGCGTGCCGGCCACCCTGCTCGCCGTCTCGAAGGTGCCGAATCTCGTCTCGACGATCGGCAGCCGCAGGCCCAGCCCCGACACCAGCGCCTCGATTGACGGATGAAGCGGCAGGCCACCGTTGAGGATCACGCAGGACAATGACGGAAAGCCTTCTGCGGCATGGGCACTGAGCACCGCGAGCACGACGTCGGAACGGTCGCCGGGAGTGACGACAGCGACCCCCTCGGTCAGCCGCTCCAACACGTGGTCGGCGGTCATGCCTGCCACCAGCACGTCCAGCACCTCGCGGGTCAGCAGTGCGGGATCACCCCGCAAGATCGTGCCCTCGACGGCGGTCTGCAGCTCGGCGACCGACGGCGCGACCAGCAGCGGTTCCTCGGGCATCACATAGCTTCTGGGTTCGAATTTCGCCAACGCGGCGGCGACGTCGGCCATGCTCGCCGGGTCACACCGGTTGACCACCACCGCCGCCGTATACGCGTGCTGGGCCGTGATCTCGTCCATGCAGACCTCGACCACCTGGGCGACCTGATCGGGCGTGCGGTCCTTGGCTTTGACGGCAAGGACGATCGGTGCGCTGAGGTTGGCCGCGATGCGGGCGTTCATCGACAACTCGCTGGGTGCCGCGACGTCGGTGTAGTCGCTGCCGACGATCAGGACCGCGTCACACTGACCGGCGACGCGGTGGAACCGGTCGACGATGTCCCCGAGCGCGGTGTCGGGGTCATCGTGCAACTGCTGGTAGCTGACCCCGACACAGTCCTCGTAGGGCAGGCCCGCGGTGCTGTGGTCGAGCAGCAGTTCGAGGATGTAGTCACGCTGCTCACCCTGGACGTGGCCCGAGTCGCTTCGCTCCTGCGCCCAGGCAGCCCGGGTGATGGGCCGGAAGACCCCGACCTTGGCGACCGTCGCGGCAAGCCGGTGCAGGATCCCCAGCGCGATGGTCGACTTCCCGGTGTCCCCCTCAGGCGACGCAACGTAGATGGCAGATATCGGCGACCTCGGGGCTTCAGGCACGGTTTAAAGCCTGCCTGCTAACTGGCTGTCATGTCCACCGGCACCCGCAGTGTGGTGAGTAGTCCCCGGTGATCGGAGCCGGGGACCACCACCGTTGCGGCGGTCGCCGCGGAACCGTTCTTGACCAGAACGTGGTCGATGCCCAGCAGCGGAGGCTTGCTACCGCGGCCGGGATAGGTGCGCGCGAGCCCTGCTGCGCCGTGCTCGCCGGCATCGGAGTACCCCTGCTCGAGGAGTCGCCGGAACGGTGCCATGTCGGCCGTGGCGTTGAAGTCTCCAGCGACGATCACCGCGCCCGCACCGGCGGTGCGGCCCACCTCACGCAGCGTGTCCGGCAATTTCTCGATGTCCCTCTGCCAGAGCCCGATCGGTTGTGGCCACGGCGCCGCCAGATGCACGGACAGCACCGTGGTGTCGACGACCACGCCGGGGATACGGACCCTGGCGCCCAGCATCGGCAGGGAGTACCCGTCGATGCGGCCCGAGTCCACGATGGGGTGACGGCTCCAGATCCCGATGCCGGAAGCCATCGGCGCGGGTACCACGACCCGGTAGGGGAACACCGCGTCCATCCCGGCCTCCGACAGTCCGTCGGCGGCCTCGGGTGTCATCTCCTGGACGGCCACGATGTCGGCGATGTCGCGGGCCAGGGCCACGAACGCCGGTGGATCCGCTTGTCCCATACCGAGGTTGGCGGTCAGCACGCGAACGTCGACCGTGGCGGGATCGGCCGCGTCCGGGGCCGGCGGCACCTGGTACCGCGGCAGGTACACCCACACCAGCGACGCCGTCACCGCCAGCGCGACCAGGGTCAGCAGCCAGCGTCGGCCGATGATCAGCAGCAGGACCGCCACCGGGGCGGCGATCGCCAGGTACGGCGCCACCGCCGCGACGATCAGGGTGGGATGCCCGGAGATCGGCAGGTAGCGGCCGCCCAGCGCGACCGCCGCGGCGGCCAGGGACAGCAGACCCAGAACCGTCGCGAGAATCCGGATCATCTCGCCGTGACCGCGGAGCTCAGCCGAGCTTGCGCAGCCGGGGCTCCAGATCCCGCTGGAAGAGCTCCAGGAACCGTCGCTGGTCGTGGCCGGGAGCGTGGAACACCAGGTGGTTCAGACCCCAGTCGACGTAGTCCTTGACCTTGGCGACGGCCTCGTCGGGGTCGGACGCCACGATCCAGCGCTTGGCGACCTGCTCGATGGGCAGCGCGTCGGCGGCCTTCTCCATCTCGATGGGGTCGTCGATACTGTGCTTCTGCTCGGCGGTCAGCGACAGCGGGGCCCAGAACCGGGTGTTCTCCAGCGCGAGTTCGGGGTCGGTGTCGTAGGAGATCTTGATCTCGATCATCCGGTCGATGTCGTCGGGGTTCTTGCCCGCCGCTTCCGCACCTTCCCGCATCGCCGGGATCAGCTTGTCCTTGTACAGCTCCTCGCCCTTGCCCGACGTGCAGATGAAGCCGTCGCCCGCCCGGCCGGCGTACTTGGCGACCTGCGGGCCGCCCGCGGCGATGTAGATCGGGATGCCGCCCTCGGGTACGTCGTAGATCGAGGCGCCCTTCGTCTTGTAGTACTCGCCGTCGAAGTCGACGCGGTCACCGAGCCACAACTCGCGCATCAACCGCACCGCTTCGCGCAGCCGTGCGTAGCGCTCCTTGAACTCCGGCCACTCGCCCTCGTACCCGGTGGCGATCTCGTTGAGCGCCTCACCGGTGCCGACGCCGAGGAAGATCCGGTCGGGGTACAGGCAGCCCATCGTGGCGAACGCCTGGGCGATGACCGCCGGGTTGTAGCGGAACGTCGGCGTCATCACCGAGGTGCCGAGGACGAGGCGTTTCGTCCGTTCACCCACCGCGGTCATCCAGGCGAGCGAGAACGGTGCGTGGCCGCCCTCGTGGCGCCACGGCTGGAAGTGGTCGCTGACCGTCGCACTGTCCATGCCGTGCGCCTCGGCCTCGACCGCGAGTTCGACGAGTTCGCGGGGCGCGAACTGCTCCGCCGACGCCTTGTAGCCCAGTTTCAGTTCAGCCATGAGTTCTTTCTACACTCGCCTGATGGCACCGGTCCTGACGGCCATCACCGACCGCGTCCACTTCGTGCAGACCGACCTGGTCAACTGGACCGTGGTCGCCGGCGACGACGGCGTGATCCTGATCGATGCGGGCTTTCCCGGCAACCGCTCTGACGTGCTCGACTCACTGCGCCGGCTCGGCTTCGGGGTGCCGGACGTCCGGGCAATCCTGTTGACCCACGCGCACATCGACCACTTCGGCACGGCGATCTGGTTCGCCCAGAGCCACGGCACCCCGGTGTACTGCCACACCGCCGAGGTCGCCCATTCCCGGCGCGAGTACCTCGAGCAGGCGTCACCTCTGGATGTCGCAGCCCGCGCCTGGCAGCCGAAGTTCCTGAAGTGGTCGGTGGCGATCATGCGCAAGGGCGCCCTGACCCACGACGGCATCCCGACCACGCAGCCGCTGACCGAGGATGTCGCGGCGCGGCTGCCGGGGACGCCGACACCGATTCCGACGCCGGGTCACACCGGCGGGCACTGTTCATACCTCGTCGACGGCGTCCTGGTCAGCGGTGACGCACTGGTGACCGGTCATCCGGTGGCATCTCGCGAGGGGCCGCAGCTGCTCCCGTCGATGTTCAACCACGATGAGGACGCCTGTAGGCGCAGCCTGGCCACGTTGGGCGCGCTCGATGCCGAGGTGCTGCTGCCCGGTCACGGGCCGGTGTGGCGAGGTTCGTTGCGTGATGCGGTCGCTCAGGCCACCATGGGGGAGCCGTGAATCAGGCCAAGGTGTTGTAGCCGAGTAGGAACAGTGCCGTCAGGCACAGGCCGCACGCGACGACGATGGCGGGCATCAGGATCATCGTGTCGAGTTCGTCGTCGTCGAGCACATCGTCCTCGAACCGCCCGAAAAGCACCCGCGCGATTCCGGTGCGCCGGAAGGCGTGCACGAGGCGGCGGATCGCTTTGGATTCTCGGCGGCGGCCGACGACCAGGCGCGACACCGCGCCGAACACGAATGTCAGTGCGGCGGCGGCCAGCATCAGCCATCCAATGGTCGCCTGCGACACATCGGCAAGCCTATAGCGCGTTGAGTCCTAGGTGGTCTTGCAAAGTCATGCCAGCACCTTTGCAAAGGCGATCGGATAGACCTCGCCCTCGGCCGGCAACGGCTCGGCGAGGCGCGTGTATCCCATTGACAGGTACAGCGCTTCGGCTTCGGGTTGGCGATCTCCGGTAGTCAGGTAGATCCGCGAGTAGCCGCGCGCCGCGATCTCAGATTCCAGCTGGTTCACCAGAGCCCGCGCATGGCCGCGGCGACGGTGGCGGCTGTCGGTCCAGATGCGTTTGAGTTCGGCCGTGACATCGTCGAACCGGCGGAACGCACCGCCGGTGACGGGAACGCCGTCGATCAGTCCGATCAGCAGGCCACCCTCGGGAGCCTCGAACTCCGCTCCCGGGTAGCCACGCAACCACGCATGGACCCGGTCCCGGGTACCGCCGTACCGAGTGGCGTACTCGACGGCGAGTTCATCGATCAGCGGCGCAGCCAGGGGGTCATCCTGGCCGACCGCCAAGAAACGCAGATCCCCCACGGCTGGCACGGACATCACCTCAATGTCTAACGCAAGTCACCGCACCACATTCCGACGGGGGTGATTTGGTTGCGGCGGTGATCGAAGTCATCCGCACCTTCATCCGCACCTCAGAAGGGTGGGGGGTCGTTGCCGTAGTCGGGTTGGTATCCGGGTGGGCGCACTGGGTAGTACCGGTCATCGTCGTGGCTGGTCTGTTGTTCCTGCGTCGGGTTCTGTTTCTGTGCTCGTTTGGCGGCGCGTTCGGCGGCGGCGGCTTGGGCGGCGGCGTGGTCGAGTTCGCGTTGGATCGCGTTGAGGCGCCGCTGCTGGGTGATGCGGTACTCGCGGGACTGCTCGCGGCTGCGGGTGCGGGTGGGCATCTTGGCGCCGCGTCCCGCAGTGGGCGGCGGCGGTAGCGGCGCGTCCTGCAAGGGTGCGGTGGTGGTGTTCCAGCCGGGAAACAGCAGCGCCGAGAACGGTTTGGTGGTGTAGGTCCGCCCGGTCGGGGTGATGACATGCACGGTGCCGTCGGGTTCCTGGCGATCGGTCCAGCCCGGCCAAAAAGTCTTCAACAAATGATGAAACCTGCAGTAACACTTGGTGTTCGACGGATGAGTGGGCCCGTACGGGTAGGGCCGGGTGTGGTCGATATCGGCGTGCATCGCGGGTCGGTCACAGCCGGGCATCCGGCAGGTCAGATCCCGAGCCCGCACGAACCGGTCCAGGGCCGCCGAGGGCCGATACCCCTCGACGGCCGCCACGTCCTCGGGACCCCCGACAAAGCGGACCTTCGCGCCGCGAGCGACCAGATCAGCCAACAACGCCGCGGGCACGATCGCATTACCCATCCCCGGGATCACCCCCGCCGTCCGCGGCTGGGCGGTCACGGGAGCAGGCTTAGCCGCGGGGGCCGGCGCGGAGGCGGGCCCGGTCGCGGGGGCAGGCGCGGTCTCAGCCGCGGTGGCGGACTCGGGCGCGGTCGCGGACTCGGGCGCGGTCGCGGACTCAGGGACAGGCTCAGGCGTGTGCGCTGGCGCCGCCTCGGGCTCAGGCTGGGTCCCGGGCGCGGGCCGGGTTTCGGGTGCGGGCTGGGGCCTGGTCCATGGGTGGGCGGTGGTGGGCGGTTCCTGGCCGTGCAGCCCGGGATCGGGCGGCCCGTCCACCGACCCCCGTTCGGCGAACACATGGATCGACACACTCGAAGCCCGCCCATCATCGACGCCGCGCGCGGCGCAGTCCGGGTTGTCGCAACCACACGCCAACACCAACGACCCCGCCCCCACCGCGCCCACCGCATCGGCACGGCGCTGGGCCAGCGTGCGCGGATCG
>NZ_STGE01000018.1 GCF_005222675.1 Mycolicibacterium sp. CR10
CAACTCCGCCACCACACCCGGCAACTCCAACAACGAGTACTCATGATGAAACGGCGTCGGATCCAACGCAACCTTCATGGTCATGCCCCTTTGATGGAGGCGCGGTCGACCATGGTCACGTCGACGGGCAGTCCGGTGTTGAGGGACTCGACGCCGGCCTCGCACACCGCGGCGGCGGCGTAACCATCCCACGCGCCCGGCCCGTCGACATTGACACCTGCGACAACCGCGTCCACCCACCGCTGGATCTCGGTGTCGTAGGCCTGGCCGAAGCGCTCCTTGAAGCTCGGCGTGATGGCGCCACCCCAGCTACCGGGGGCGGTCTTGCGCACCAGTCCGACGTCGAGTCCGATCATCGCGCTGCCCTTCTCGGCGACAACCTCCGTCCGCACCTCGTACGCGACGCCGGTGGTGACGAACAGTTCGACATCGACATGCCTGCCCGAGGCGGTCCGGAGGATGGCGATCTGTGGATCCGCAAGCCCCTGTGGCGCAGCGGGATTCGCCGACGGTGTGACGATCTGAATGGAGGCAATCTCCTCGTCGAACAGGAATCGCGTGACGTCGACTTCGTGGACCAGCGAGTCCCGTACGATCATCGCGCTGTCGAAGGACGGCGGGACGGCCGGGTTGCGGTGCGCGCAGTGCAGAACCAGCGCCCGCCCCAGGTCGCCGGAGTCGAGCAGCGTCTTCAGGCCGGCGTACTCGTGGTCGAAGCGCCGCATGAAGCCGACTTGGATCAGTCGCCTGCCCAACTCGGCTTCACGCGTGACGACCCCGAGTGCGGTCTCGACGTCGGTGGTCAGCGGCTTCTCGCACAGCACCGGCTTCCCATGCTCGAGGCAGGCCAGCAGCTGCTTCTCGTGGGTGGGCCCCGGCGTGGCGAGCACCACGGCGTCGACGTCCGGATCCGCGATCGCGTCCAGCGGGTCGGCGATGGCACGGCATCCGTCGATGCCCGCCGCGATCTCCTCGGCCTTCTCGGTCACGTAGTCGTTGACGACGGCAACCCTGGCGCCGGAGATCCGCGACTGGATGCGGGCGACGTGGTCGGCGCCCATCATGCCAACGCCAAGAACGGCAATTCTCAAGTCGGACATGGCTTTCTTCTCCTCTGAAACGCGTCCTACTAGCTGAAGGTGACGGACGGAATGCCGCAGGACCCCAGGTACTGCTGTGTCCGCTTGGCGATGGGCAGAGGCGCGTCGACCTCGCAGGGGTACATGTCCTGCTCGACGATCGCGAACACGTCGATGCCGAGCTTCTCGATCTCGGCGAGCAGCGGCGGCATCTCCGGGATGCCCAGCGGCGGCTCGGTCATCGCGCCGAGCTTGACGGCCTCACCGAATGGCAGGTCCTCGGCCTCGACCTTGGCGCGCACCTCGGGATCGACCTGCTTGAGGTGCAGGTACCCGATGCGCTCGGGGGCGCGGCGGATGATCGCGATGTTGTCACCGCCGCAGTAACTGATGTGGCCGGTGTCCAGGCACAGATTGACGAACTCGCCGTCGGTGCCGTCGAGAAAGCGGTAGACGTTCTCCTCGGTGTCGACATGACTGTCGGCGTGCGGGTGGTATTGCGCACGCACGCCGTACTTCTCGAACATGGCCTTGCCGAGTTCGTCCATTCCGTCGGTCTTCTTGCGCCACTGCTCGGGGGTGAGGTTGCGGTCCTCGAGGACGGCGCCGGTGGCCGGATCACGCCACATCTCGGGGATGACGACGACGTGCTTGCCGCCGACCGCGGCGGTCAGCTTGGCGACGTCCTCGATCTGCGTCCACACCGCATCCCACGAGTCGTCCTGGTGCAGATGTTCGAAAACTGTTCCGGCGGAAAGCTTCAGGCCTCGTTGGTTCAGTTCGTCCGACAGCTTCTGCGAATCGGTCGGCAGGTAACCGAACGGGCCGAGCTCGATCCACGCGTAACCGGACGCCGCGACCTCGTCGAGGAAGCGGGTGTAGGGGGTCTGCTGCGGGTCGTCCGGAAACCAGACGCCCCAGGAGTCGGGCGCGGATCCGACGCGAATTGTGCTCATACAGGAGTCCTTTCATTCATGCGCGGACGAACAGCATGACGTTCTTGGGAGCCGATGACGGTCAGCTTCGCCGGGGAGCGGCCCCCGGCGGCGGGAGCGTCCTGTTCAGGCATCGGTGACCTCATCTCTTCTACTAACGCGCGTTAGTAACGCGCGTGAGGTCTACTATGGACCCGGCTCCATCAATGTGTCAACCGTCACGTTGAGGAAGGGAACTGCACCGTGAGCACACCCCGTCGACGCCGGCCTGCCGTCGCGTCGCGTCGTCCGACCATGGCCGACGTCGCGCAGCGTGCCGGGGTATCGCGCACGTTGGTGTCGTTCATCCTCGACGGCAAGCCGGGAGCCAGCGAGGACACCCGGCAGCGCGTGCTCGCGATCGCCGAGGAGATCGGCTACCGTCCCGACTCGGCGGCGCGCCTCCTAGCGCAGGGGCGCAGCCGCACCCTGGGGGTGATGACCGACGTCCGGCAGCTGTTCCAGGCCGAGCTGGTCACCCACATCTACCCTGCTGCAGAGCAATTGGGTTATGAGGTGTTGTTGTCGGCGAATCTGCCCGACCGGACCGAGGCCACCGTCGTCGACTCATTGCTGAGCCACCGGTGCGGGGCGCTGATTCTGCTGGGCCCCTTCGCCGAGCCGGAGTTCTTCCAGCAGTTGGTGGAACGGGTTCCGGTGGTGGTCGCCTGCCGCCGGCTACCCGGCGTGAGCACCGAGGCGATGCTGTCCACCGTGAGAACCAATGACCCGAAAGGGATTCGGCAGGCGATCGACTATCTGGTCCAGCTCGGCCATCGCGCGATCCACCATGTCGACGGCGGGGCCGACCCCGGGTCAGCCGACCGGCAGCGCGCCTATCGAGCCGCGATGCGCGCCCATGGCCTTGCCGATGAGATCACGGTCATTCCGGGCGCACACAACGAGGACGCCGGCGCCGCCGCGGCACGCATCATGCTGGCCGCGCCCGCGCTGCCCACCGCGGTGCTGGCGAGCAACGACCGTTGTGCGCTGGGCATTCTCGACGTTTTCACCCGGGCGGGTGTGGACATCCCCGGCCAGGTCTCACTGATCGGCTACGACGACAGCCTCCTGTCGGACAATCCCCGCATCGACCTGACCACCATTCATCAAGACGCGCCGCAGATCGCGCGCAGTGCCGTCGAACTCGCGGTGAACATGCTCGTCGAGGGTCCATCGCGCGCGGCGGATGTGATCCTGGAACCGAGGCTGATCGTCCGCGGGACGACCGGACCGCCGCGCGACTGAACCGCAAACACCCATTCCACACCGCACGAGCCCGGCTGTCCGTACGCTGCTGTTGATGAATCGGCTATCCAGCGTCGATGCCGCCTTCTGGTTTGCTGAAAACCTCAAATGGCACATGCACATCGGCGCGGTGGCCATCTGCGACCCCACCGGCGCGCCGGACTTCAGTTTCGATCGGGTGCGCGAGCTGATCATCAGCCGGTTGCCCGAGCTTCCCCAGTTGCGGTGGCGCGTCGAGGGCGCCCCGCTGGGACTCGACCGACCGTATTTCGTCGAAGACGAGGACATCGACGTCGACTTCCACATTCGCCGCATCGGGGTTCCGTCACCGGGCGGCCGCAAAGAGTTCGACGAACTCGTCGGTCGACTGATGTCGTACAAGCTGGACAGGTCCAAGCCGCTGTGGGAGCTGTGGTTCATCGAAGGTCTCGAGAACGGCAGAGTCGCGATCGTGACCAAGATGCACCACGCGATCGTCGACGGCGTTTCCGGTGCCGGAATCAGTGAGATTCTCCTCGACGTCACACCCGAGCCACGACCGCCCGCAGTCGACGTGGACCGATCGCTCGTAGGGATGAAGCCTCCGAGGCGGGAACTGCAGGCCCTCAACGGCCTGATCAACGTCTGGATCAAGACGCCCTACCGCATCGCACGACTGGTGGAGCAGACGGTGCGCCAGCAGATCGCCGTTCGCGACATCGACAACAAGCCGCCCCGCTACTTCGATGCCCCGCAAGTTCGCTTCAATGGCCATATCTCGGCGCAACGCAGAGTCGCGGGTTCGAGCGTCCCCCTGGACCGCGTCAAGGCGGTCAAACGTGCTTTCGACGTCAAGATCAACGATGTCGTTCTGGCGTTGGTATCCGGTGCGCTGCGTGCCTACCTCAAGGACCGGGGCGAGTTGCCGGACAAGTCCCTTGTCTCGCAAGTTCCGGTGTCCACCCGCTCCGAGACCGACGGCACGGTCGGCAACCAGGTGAGCGCGATGACTGTCGTGTTGGCGACCGACGTCGCCGATCCGGCCGAGCGGATCAAGGCGATCTACGCCTACACCCAAGGCGCCAAGGAGATGACCAAAGCCCTTACCGCTCACCAGATCATGGGATACACCGAGACGACGCCACCCGGGCTGCTCGCCCTCGCCTCGCGGGCCTATGCGGCCAGCGGGATCGGCAGCAGCGTGGCGCCGATGAACCTGGTCATCAGCAATGTCCCCGGACCGGACTTCCCGTTGTACCTCGGCGGCGCGCGGGTCGAGCACCTGGTGCCCGTCGGACCGTTGTTGTTCGACGTGGCACTGAATGTGACCTGCTTCAGCTACTGCGGTTCGGTCGACTTCGGCTTCATCACCACTCCGGAGGTCGCGGCCGACATCGCGGATCTCGCTGACCACATCGAGCCCGCACTGCGCGACCTCGAGGTGGCGGCCGGACTCGTCGAGGCTGCGCCGGGTGAAAGGCCCAGGAAACGGGGCCGTCCGTAAGGCATCCTCTGGAGCGATGCACTGCCGGACCCCTCTGGAGCTCGCCAAGGCCTGACGCTTCACGTGCCTTCGCGAATGTACGGTTTCTGATGAAAATCGGCTGAGATCCGTCACAATCCGTACGCTCGGCGGCCGATCAGATCCGCTCGCCTACACTGCGGATCGATGATGGACGACCGTGTCATTCAGTTCGTCGGCGCAGGCCCAGGGGCCGCCGACCTGCTAACGGTCCGTGCCGCCCGGATGCTCGGCGATGCCGACACCGTCCTCTACCCCGGCACCTACCTCAACGCCGACGTCCTCGCGAACGTCTCACCGGACGCGGAGCTGATCGATACCGAACATCTGGACCTGGACGCCATCGTCGCCCGACTCATCGACGCACACCGCGCCGGCCGACGGGTCGTGCGGCTGGTGTCGGGAGACCCGTCGGTGTACTCGGCGGTGTCCGAGCAGACGCGCCGGCTCGACGCGGCCGGCGTGCCGTGGTCCGTGACGCCCGGGGTGCCCGCCTACGCCGCGGCCGCCGCGCGCGTCGGCCGGGAACTGACCGTCCCGCTGATCGCGCAGTCGGTGGTGCTCACCCGCACCCAGCAGCGCTCGACGGCCATGCCGGAGACGGAATCCCTGAAGGCCTTCGCCGCGACCCGTTCGACGCTGGTGCTCCACCTCGCGATCACCCGGATCCGCGACCTGATGGCGGAGCTCGCCGCCGACTACGGTCCCGACTGCCCGGTGGTGGTGGTGTACCGGGCGTCCCAACCGCAGGAACGTGTGCTGCAGGGCACCATCGCCGACATCGCCGACACCGTGGAAGCCGCCGACCTGCGGCGCGCCGCAGTGATCATGGTCGGTCGCGCGCTGGCGGGGAAGCCGGACCCCGACGCCGGGGAAAGTCACCTCTACGACGCGGCCCGGGACCGGTCGCAGTGACCAGCGGGCTCTACGACGTCATCAACCGCCGTCGCGACACCCGCGCCGAGTTCACCGGCGAGCCGATTGCCCCGGACGTTCTCGAGCGGGTGTTGCTGGCAGCCCATGCCGCACCGTCGGTCGGCATGTCTCAGCCGTGGGACTTCATCCTGGTGCGATCGCCGGAGACACGACGAACGTTCCGTGACCACGTGGCGCGCGAGCGTGAGGTGTTCGCCGCTGCGTTGTCGGACGAGCGCGCCGACACGTTCTCGCGGATCAAGATCGAGGGCATCTGCGAATCCGGCCTCGGGATCGTGGTCGGCTACGACCCGTCACGCGGCGGGCCGCAGGTCCTGGGCCGGCACGCCATTCCCGACGCCGGCCTGTACTCGGTCGTCTGCGCCATCCAAAACCTCTGGCTCGCAGCAACTTTCGAGGGGCTCGGCGTCGGCTGGGTGTCGTTCTACCACGAAGACTTCCTGCGCGACCTGGTGGGCATGCCCCCGCATGTGCGGCCCCTCGCGTGGCTCTGCGTGGGCCCCGTCGCCGACCTTCCCGACACGCCCGACCTCGAACGGCACGGCTGGCGCCGACGCACCTCCCTGGACACCGTGCTGCACGAGGAGCGCTACCGGCCGAAGGGTTCGTCAGATCTTGAGGACCCGGCCCGCGATCACCAGGTGCACTTCGTCGCACAGCGCCGCGACCCGTTGGTTGAGGGTGCCGAGCAGATCGCGAAAGAGCACCCCCGAACGGTGTGAGGGCACCACGCCCAACCCGACCTCGTTGGTCACCACCACCGCGTCGGGTGTGCTGGCGAGGGCCGCGCACAGTGTGTCGATGCGGGCACCGACCGCCGCGTCCACGTCGCTGTAGGGCGCATCCCACAGCCGGTCACCGTCCATGACCGCGGCCAGCCAGGTACCGAGGCAGTCGACGAGCACCGCGCCACGGGCCTCGTCCATCGCCGCGGCGACGTCGGCGGTCTCCACGGTGGTCCAGTGCGCCGGGCGGTCGGCGCGGTGCCGCGCCACCCGCGCGTCCCAGTCCGGATCGGTGCCGTCGGCGGGGCGGCCCGGCGCGACGTAGGCCACGACGGCGGCGCTGCTCAACAGCCCCTCGGCGTGGCGGGACTTGCCGGACCGGACACCGCCGGTGACGAGGATTCTCACCGGGACATCGTAGTGAGGGCCTGCACCCACGCCAGCGCGTCACCCACGCCATGAACCGTCGGCACGTCGGGCGCTCGTGGCGGGCGGCGCACGATGACGACCGGGATGCGAAGTTGCTCGGCGGCAACCATCTTCGGCCAGGTGTGCTCGCCACCGGAATCCTTCGTGATGAGGACGTCGGCGCGGTGTTCGCGCATCAGCGCGAGTTCACCGGGCAGACCGTAAGGACCGCGGCTGGTCACCAGCCGCCACGCCGACGGCAGCGGCAGCTCCGGAATGTCCACGACGCGCGCCAGGACCGCATGGTCGCGCAGATCGGGGACGAACCGGGCGAGTTCCTGACGCCCGACGGTCAGGAAGGGACGGCCACCCAGAGAGGAGGCCGCGGCGGCCGCGTCTTCATGGGAGTCCACCCAGTGCCACGACTCGCCGGAACGCGCGGCCCACCCGGGCCGCTCCAGCCGGAGCAACGGCCTGCCGGAGTGCCCGGTCAAGCACGCCGCGGCGGCGTTGGCCGAGATGTTCTTGGCGAACGGGTGCGTCGCGTCGACGACCGCGTCGTAGTCGGTGAGCGCCGACCGCAGACCGGCCACGCCCCCGAAGCCGCCGACGCGCACACCCCCGACGGGCAGTCGCGGGTCGGCGACCCGGCCGGCCAGCGACGTCGTCACCTCGATGCCCGCGGCGACGAGGAGTTCGGCCAGCGCCCGGGCCTCCGCTGTGCCGCCGAGAATGAGGACCCTCACGGGGCACCCGGGGGCAGGAACGGCAGCGACGCCGGCGCGCCGTGCCGGATGAGTTCCCACACGCCGTCGACGTCGAGGTGTTCCTCGATGAGGTCGCCCAGCAGGTCAAGGCGCGCTTCCCGGGCGCCGGGGAAGGAGACGCCGGAGGGTTCGAGGCCGAGGGTCTCGCGCAGGAACTGTGCGCGCAGCGCATCGCCTTCGAGCGCGCCGTGCCACATCGTGCCGAACACCTGGCCGGCCCGGGCCCCGCCGAGGAACTCCTCGGCATCGGGTCCGCAGGTGATCGCGCCGTGATGGATCTCGTATCCGGAGGCGGGGATGCCCATCCACTGCCCCTCGGGGAGTCGAAGAGCCTTGGCCGCAACGAAATTCGTCTGCGCATCGAGAAGTCCCAGGCCCTCGACCTCGGCGGCGGCACCTTCGATCCCCAGAGGATCACGAACGCGGCGACCCAGCATCTGGAAGCCGCCACAGATGCCAAGGACCGGCCGTCCGGCGGCGGCGTGGTCGACCACTGCACGGTCGAGGCCCCGTGATCGCAGCCAGGCCAGGTCGGCGATCGTCGACCGCGTTCCCGGTAGCACCACCAGATCGGCGTCGACGAGATCGACTGGGCGGGAGACGAATACGACGTCAAGTTCGGGTTCCAGGCCCAGCGCGTCGACGTCGGTGAAGTTACTGATCCGGGGCAGTCGCACGACCGCGACGCGGCGGGCGGCGGGGCGCGGTGAGCGCCGGCCCTGAAGGTCGAGAGCGTCCTCGGAGTCCAGCCAGATGTCGGGACGCCACGGCAGAGTGCCGAAAACCGTTCTGCCGGTGACCCGCTCCAGGTCACGCAGGCCGGGCCCGAGCAGGTCCAGGTCACCGCGGAACTTGTTCACCACGAAGCCGGCGATCAGCGCCTGATCCTCGGGCGACAGCAGCGCCACGGTGCCCAGGAACGCCGCGAACACCCCACCGCGATCGATGTCCCCCACCACCACTGTCGGCAAATCCGCATGACGGGCCAGTCCGAGGTTGACGTAATCGCCTGCGCGGAGATTGATTTCAGCGGGGCTCCCGGCACCCTCGGCGACGACGACCTCGTAGCGGGACGCCAGATCGTCATAGGCCGTGTGCGCTGCCGCCGCCAACGCGCGGCGGCCGTCCAACCAGTCCGACGAGGACACCTCGCCCCACGGCTGCCCCATCAGCACGACGTGGCTGCGACGGTCGCTGCCCGGCTTGAGCAGGACGGGGTTCATCGCGGCTTCCGGCGTCGCCCGGGCCGCCTGCGCCTGCACCCACTGAGCCCGCCCGATCTCCGCCTCGGCACCGCCGGTACCGCACACCATCGAGTTGTTCGACATGTTCTGCGCCTTGTACGGCGCCACCTTGACCCCGCGGCGCGCCAGCGCGCGGCACAGACCGGTGGTGACCACGCTCTTGCCGGCGTCGCTCGTGGTGCCTGCAACCAGAAGGCCGGCCATCAGGTCTTCCTCACCAGGAACACATCCATCACCCAACCGTCCCGGGCCTCGGCGGCGGCGCGGGCGTCGGCGATCGCAGGCAGGACGTCGCCGACGCGGCCGGTGACCACCCGCTCCCCCGTCGCCCCGAGGTTGGCACCCCACCACATCGTCCAGTCGTCCAGGCCGGTGAAGTCGAGCCGGTCCGGCGGCGGGTTCAGCATTGCGACGATGTTGTCGAGTCCGGCTGCGACCGCTTCCTGGAGCCGGCGGCCGGCGGTGACGTGCACCGGCCGGCCGACCTCGTGCAGCACGATGCGGTGCCGGGCGGCGAGCAGCTGGGGTGCGCTGATGCCGGGCAGGACGTCGTAATCCAGGTCGACGCCCAGGTCGCGGACCTTCTCGACGATCCGGATCGTCGAGTCGTACAGCGACGGATCCCCCCAGGTCAGGAACGCCGCCGTGCCGCCACGGTGCTGCAGCAGTGCGGCATACTCCGCCGCGCGGGCGTCGTGCCAGTCGGTCACGGCGGATCGGTAGCCCTCGGTGGTGAGCGCCTCGGAACGATCGCGTTGGGGATCGCGCACGGTGACGATCTCGACCGGGCCGTCCGGGCCGGGGTGCGCCCGCAGAATCTCGCGCCGCAACGCGAGCAGCCGATCATCGTCGGCCTTCTCGGCGGCCACGACGTAGTCGGCGGTCCGGATGGCCTCGGCGACCTCGGGGGTGACGTGCTGCGGGCCCATACCGACGCCAAGGATGCGGACCTTCACCCGCGCGATCCTAGCTTCGGCTCGTCATCGGCCGCGGCGCAAGCCCGTCGCCGCCGCCCGGACGGCCTCGGTGACCTGCGTGACCGTCGCGCTGTTCAGCTTCCAGCACTGCCAGTACAGCGGGACATCGAGGTGTTGATCGGTGATCGGGGCGAACGGAGTGTCGATGAGCTGCTCGGGGTACATCCCCCAGCCCAGACCGGTGCGAACGGCGGCACCGAAGCCTTCCGCGGTGGGGGTGTAGTGCACGGGTCGCCGGATAGCCTTGCGGAACACCTTGCGCACCAACTGATCCTGAAGAGCATCGTCACGGTTCCACGCCAATGAGGGCGCCATGGCGACGGCTTCAGCGGTGAAACCGTCGGGCAGGTGACGGTTCAGGTACTCGCGGGTCGCGACCGGGCGGTAGCGCATCACTCCGAGCGCCTCCACACGACAGCCTCCGACAGGGGCACGCTCGGTGGTGACCGCGCCCATCACCACCCCCTCGCGCAGCAGGCGGGCGGAATGGTCCTGGTCCTCGATCCGGACGTCGAACAGCACGTCCGACAGCCGAGAGAAGACGCCGGTGAACCAGGTCGCCATCGAATCAGCGTTGACCGCCAGTGCAATTCGCGGGCGGTCGGCGGAACCGCCGCTCATCTCGGCCAGCGCCTCGGTCTCCAGCAGCGATGTCTGCGCCGCCAACCGTAGCAGCGGAATACCTGCTGTCGTTGCCACACAGGGCTTTTCCCGCAGAACCAGGACCTGCCCGACCCGCTGCTCGAGTGCCTTGATGCGTTGACTGATCGCGGACGGGGTGACGTGAAGGTACTCGGCGGCAGCGTCGAAGCTGCCGAACTCGACCACCGCCGACAGCGCCGCCAACTGACCACTGTCGACTCTGTCGCCCGGTCGAATGGGTCGTGGTTGCGCCGTCACGACGCCGCCTGCCTTCCTTGCACCAGATTCCAGTATGCGTCCTCGCGCGGAGTGAGCTCACTCGAGGTGATGGCGCCGAATGCCGCCGCCTCGGATCTGAACGTCGCCGCCGCGTCCGCAAGCGCATCGGGCCCCTCGAGCCGGAAGCAGCTGGGCGCCAACGGCCCGAAAAGCAGGGCGCGGTGCAGCTCTGGCCAGTTCGACAGCTGCGGCTCGCATCCCGCGGCCCGCGCGAAGGTCAGCGCTGCCAGGTTCATCCGGGTCTTCTGAGATAGACCGCGCCGTGTCCGGTACGCGTCGATCGCGGACCGTTGCTGGGCCGTGCTCGACGGCGGGATCACCCCGCCCCAGGTGTAGGCGATCCATCTCGCCTGCAGTTCCAGCGGGACGAAGTATCCGCCCGATTGATCCCACATCCCCACGAAAGCCAGCCCGGGAAGGCCGGGATGGAACGTGTGGCGATCGGCGTCCAGGTGCACCGCATCGAGGTCGATCGTCGTCGTGATCTCGTCGCTGAGAAACGGCAGGTGCATCTCGAACCCGGTCCCGAAAAGAATGCCGTCGAACGCCTCGGTATCGCCGTCGTCGAAGGTCACGTCCAGGCCGGAAACCGATGTCAGCCAGGGCTTTACGACAATCCGCCCCTCCGCGACCAACGGAAGATACTGCTGGCTGAGGGTCACGCCGGCGGTGAACAGCGACGGATCCGGCGGTGGCGCGCCGTACTGCTCGGGGCTGCCGCCGGCTTCCACGACGATCTCCTTCAGCTGGCGGTCGACCTCGGCCTGCGGCAGCGTTTCGTGGGCCAGCACGCCGTATCGCGTGAAGATGCGATGGTCCGATGGCACTCCGGCCGCGAACTTGGGCAGCACATAGCGCTGTCGCCGCTGCGTCACCGCGACGTGGGCGGCGCCGGACTCCGCGAGTTCGGAGGCGATTTCCAGAGCGCTCACGGCGCAGCCCGCGACGAGGACGCGTCTGCCTCGATAGCGCTCGGGTCCGCGGTAGGAGAAGGTGGAGATCGCGCCCTCGGAGCCGGCGAACGTGTCGAGGCCTGGCACCGCCGGGATCACGGGCGCCCGGAATCGGCCGCTGGCCACCACCACCTTGGCGAAGCTCTCGGCGATCCCGTCGTGTTCGACCACCCAGCCGGGCTCCACTCCATCTTCGTCACGTCGTAGCCGAGTCACTTTCGTGCCCAGGCGAATTCGCGAACTGAGGTCGAACATCGTGGCATATCGATGCAGGTAGTTGAGAACGTCGCGGTTCGGCAGGAACGTCTGATCGCCCGGGTGACGCAGGTCGCTGAACGCGGTCAGCACCCGGCTGGTGTTGGTGTGCATGGCCGGCCAGACACCGCTGATGTCGCGCACCCCGGTCCACTGCCCACCGAGCATGGGCCCCTGTTCGAAGATCGTCGGCTCGAACCCCTGGGCGAGAAGCCACCGCGCGGTGACCAAGCCACCCGGTCCGGCTCCGATCACCGCCACATTCGACGTCACCTGCGCACTGTCGCACGGGAGTCGCTGCGAATGTGCAGATTCGACGTCAGCCGACAGTGGTCGACGCGTTGACCATCACGTCGGATGGAGCGTGCCCGGACACCTTTCCTGATACGAAACCTGCTGCCTGTGTGGCCAGTCCGGTCTCCACGTACTGGCTGTGGGCCGGGCGGTCGTCGCCATCGGAGCACACCGGGTCCGCACCGTTGCACAGGTCGATGGTCTTGGCCCCGTACAGCGGGCTGATCGCGGTCAAGGGACTGCCGATCTTGGCCGACGGGTTACCGAGGACCGCGATGGCGGCTACGTGACCGGCCACGGCCGGCGGCATCGGCTGACCGAATCCGAATGTCGCGCCCGGGTCTGCGGTGATGAGGTCGACGACGGCCGCGCCCTGGGAGTAGCCGCCGAGCACGATGCTGGTGGCGGGGCAGGAGGCGACGGTGGCCTGGATGTGACCGCTCGCGTCTGCGGCGCCCAGCGGCGCAGACTGCAGAAAGTCATATGACGCTGGGTAATTCACCGCGTAGACACTGACGGTCCGCCCGCCGAGGTCGTTCTGCAGCTCGTTGACGAACGCCTGGCCGACGCGGCCCAATCCCGCGGGTTCGGCGGTGCCGCGGGCGAACACCACTTCCACGTCGGAACATGACTCCGCGGCCTCGGCGCTCGCCGCGCCGGGTCCGATCAGGCCGGCGGCGGCCACGCCGCCCACACCGGCCATGACCAGTGCTCGTCGAACGGTGTGGCGGTCGGACATGGCGGGTCTCCTCGGTCAGGGCTGCTGCGGCAACATTGGTGTGAACCTCTGAACCGTCTGCAGAAATTCCTTCGCAGCTCGAACTGGCATTCCGGCAGGCCTTCTCTCGAACTTTCGCTGCTGGAATGCCATTTCGGCGTAAAGAGGAAGAGCTAGCGGAGGATGCCGACGATCGAGACGATGACCGGCACCGACACCGCGGTCGAGATGAGCGTGGCATCGCGGGCCAGGGATTCGTTACGCCGATAGACCGCGGCGTAGGTGTTGATGTTCTGCGCCGACGGCAGTGCCGCGAGCACCGTCACCAACAGCACGTGCTCGGGGTCGGCGCCGAAGCCCCATCGCGCGATCGCGAAGGCCGTGACGGGCATCAGGAGGGTCTTGAGCAACACCGTGATCGCGAGGTCGACGCGGTTGGTCGGCGGCGCATTGCCGATACCGCTGGTCAACGAGATGCCGAAAGCCAGCAGCACGGTGGGGATCGCCAGGTCGGCGAGCAATTCGAGCGGATCTGCGATCGGCCCCTCGATCTTCAGTCCGACGGCAGCGAAGATCAGGCCCAGCACGCTGGCCGCGATGATCGGGTTGGTCACCAGCGCGACCACCTGCCGCGCAGGCGAGGGCCGCGGCGTCGTCGCGGAATTCAGAATCGCGATGCCCATCGGCGCCATTACGGCCGCCTGGAACAGGATGAGGGCCGAGATCTCGGTTGTGCTGCCGAAGACATACGCGCTCAACGGTATTCCGAGGTTTCCCGCATTCACGTAGGAGGAGGTCCAAGCCGCGATGACCGCGTCGCCGCGGTCGCGCTTCCGCACCGCAGTGAAGACGAGAAACCCGAGGGTCAGAGCGATCAGCGCGGCCAGTGCCGACACCAGCAGTGACAACGAGAAGATCTGTGGCAGCGTGGCCTGGGAGAGATTGAGCAGCAACAGCGCCGGCACGCCGATGTGGAACGCCACCCGGTTGAGCACCGTCCTGGCGTTGTCGCCGAGCACCCCGGTACGTCCGACGAGCGCGCCGACGGCGACGACCACAGATATGACGGCGAACGCCTCGAGAACTTCCAGCACGGCAGCAATCCTTCACCGTGCAACGACCGCGCCGCGACGGCCGGTGTGCTGTTCAGACGGTTGGGCGTCGCGAATTCGCCGCGGACCAGCGCCTACACTCCCCGATGCATCAAAGGTATTAGTCGATGTTAAATCGGGCTTGGACAGGTATCACCGGACATTCCTACCGTAGTGGGTGACGACGGCCACAACGCCCGATTGGCGGCCGCCCAGATCACACGAGGAGTGATGACATGTCCACTTCAACCATCCTGCACCGCCCAGGACTCCGCGCCGGGCTCGCCGCGACAGCTGCGGCGGGCCTGGTCCTGACCGGATGCGGCGGGGTCGAGAGTTCCACCGGAGGAGGTGGCGGCGGCCAGTACCCGTCCGGGACCGTCGAGATGTACGTCGGCGCCTCCGCCGGCGGCTCCAGCGACCTCATCAGCCGTGCGGTGTCCAAGGGCCTGTCGGACAACCTCGGCGCCTCCTTCCCCGTCATCAACCGTGAGGGCGCCAACGGCGCGCTGGCGGCCGCAGAGGTCGCCAACGCCACGCCGGACGGCTCCACGATCGCGATCCAGAACGCCTCGCTGTTCACGATCACCCCGATGGCCGTCGCACCGGACGAGGTGACCAACCTCGACGACTTCGACGTCGTGCAGGGTGTCTCCCGCGACGACTACGTCCTGGTGACCAACCCGGCCAGCGGCTACCGCAATCTCGACGACATCAAGAACGCCACCCGCGTCGTCCGCTACGGGACCACCGGCGTCGGCACCGGCGCACAACTGTCCGCCGCGCTGCTGTTCAAGACCAGCAATGTCAACGCGCAGGCGGTGCCGTTCGACGGGGGCGCACCTGCCCTGGCCGCGGTGCTCGGCAACCAAGTCGACGTGGCCAGCATCCAGGTCGGTGAGGCGATCGAGAACATCCAGTCCGGCAAGCTGACTCCCCTCGCGGTCTTCGGCCCCGACCGCATCGAGTACCTGCCCGAGGTGCCCACCGCCAAAGAGCAGGGCCTCGACGTCGAGGTCACGCAATACCGCTTCATGACCGTCCCGAAGGGCACCCCCCAGGAGGTCAAGGACCGGCTCGTCGAGGGCATGAAGACCACCTTCGCCACCGACGGCTACAAGGAGTTCAACAAGCAGAACAGCCTGACCCCGATGGAGTTGTCTGGCGAAGAGGTTGTCGCACAACTGCAGGAGGACAAGCAGCGCTACGCCGATCTGGTCGCGCAGTACGGCATCAGCCTGCGCAACGAAGGCTGACAAGAACCGTGAACGACGTCGAGAAGAAGAGCGCCGACCCCGTCGAGCCGGCGCCGCATGCGCATACGGCCGACATCCTCGCCGAGCTCGAAGCTGAGGTCGCCCACGAAATGGAGGAGGAGCGCCCACCGGCGGGCGGCCCCCTCTATCAGGTGGTCGGTTCCGTGGTCGGGATCGCGATCGGCGTCGCCGGCGCGGGCCTCGCATGGGGCTACGGCCTCGGGTCGCTCACCGAGCCCGGTCCGGGGCTGTGGCCGTTCACCGTCAGCGTTCTCATCGCGGGGCTGTCGGCGGTGCTGCTCATCACCGGCCGCGGACTGACCGACAGCGAGGCGTTCACCCGCAGTAGCCTGCTGCCGGTCGTCGGTGTGATCACCTTCGTCGCGTTCGGGCTCCTGATGCCGTTGGTGGGCTTCGAGATTCCGGCGCTGGTGCTCGCGGTGATCTGGCTGAAGTTCCTCGGCGGTGAAACCTGGCGCAACACCGCGATCATCAGCGTAGTGACCGTCGCGGCGTTCTACTTCCTCTTCCTCTACGGGCTGCGGATTCCACTGCCGCATCTGATCAAGCTCTGAATCGACTCGGATCATGGACTTCAACGCGTTTCTCGACGGGTTCGCCCTCGTCGTCGAGCCACAGAACCTGCTCTACTGCCTTGTCGGGGTTCTGATCGGCATGGTCATCGGCGTGCTGCCGGGACTCGGGCCGGCGGCCACTATCGCGATCCTGCTGCCGATCACCTACACCATCGACCCGGTGTCGGCGATCATCATGCTCGCCGGCATCTACTACGGGGCCCAGTATGGCGGCACGATCACCTCGGTGCTGCTGCGACTGCCCGGCGAGGCGTCGTCGGTGGTCACCGTGTTCGATGGCTTCGCGCTGGCCAAACAGGGCAGGGCCGGAACGGCTCTCGGTATTGCGGCCATCGGATCCTTTGTCGGCGCGACGATCTCGATCATCGGGCTGACGCTGCTGGCGCCCATCGTGGCCAGCATCGCGCTGGACTTCGGGCCGCCGGAGTACGCCGCGCTGGCGCTGCTCGGCGTGCTGCTCGTCGCGACGATCGGCAGCGGCAACAAACTCAAGGCGCTGATCGCGGGATTGATCGGGCTGCAGTTGGCCACCGTCGGTCGTGACAGCTTCAGTGGCGCTTCGCGTTTCACGTTCGACAGCCTGCAACTCGCCGACGGTATCGACTTCGTCGTCGTGGCGATGGGCCTGTTCGGTGTCGGCGAAATCCTGTACAACCTCGAACAGCGGCACCGCAAGATCCAGCCACCGGCCAAGGTCGGCAACGTGTGGCCGTCGCGCAAGGATCTGAAGCAGTCCTCGGGCGCGATCGGCCGCGGCTCAGTCATCGGCTTCGTCCTCGGGGTTCTTCCCGGCGGTGGCGCAGTGCTGTCGTCGATCGTGGCCTATGCCGTGGAGAAGCGCCGGTCCAAGACGCCGGAGCGGTTCGGCCGCGGTGCCGTCGAGGGGGTCGCGGCACCCGAGACTGCGAACAATGCGGCGGCGACGTCGTCGTTCATCCCGCTGCTGACGATCGGGCTGCCGGCCAACGCGACGATGGCGATGCTGTTCGGCGCCCTGTTGATCCTGGGTGTCTCGCCGGGACCGCAGCTGGTCAATGAGCACCCCGACGTGTTCTGGGGCGTCATCAACTCGATGTACATCGGCAACATCCTGCTGCTCATTCTGTCCGTGCCGTTGGTGGGGTTGTTCGTCCGCATCCTGCGGGTGCGCCCATCGATCCTGGCGCCGATCACCGCGCTCATCACGATCCTCGGCGTCTACACGATCAACAACTCGACCTTCGACATCTTCCTGATGGTCGTGTTCGGCGTCATCGGCTACCTGATGAAGAAGGCGGGCTTCGATCCCGGCCCGATGGTGCTGGCCTTCGTTCTCGGATCCATCATCGAGTCGAGCACGCGACGCTCGCTGCTGATCTTCGGCGGCGACCCGACCGGCTTCGTCACCCGACCGATCTCGGGCACCATCCTCGCGATCTTCGTGCTGCTCATCCTGCTACCCCTGGTGCGACATCTGCTCAAAGCCCGCAGGGACAAGCAGGCCGAAAATGCCTACGCCGAAACAAAAGTTGGCGTGTAGCGATTACCGGCCGGCGTCGAGGCGCCTGCGGGTGTTGCCCAGATGGACGCGCATCGCGGCGCGGGCAGTGTCGGGATCCCCGGCCAGCACCGCGGCCGCGATGTCGTCGTGCTCACGCTGCACGCGCGCGGCGTGCGCCGCGTCGGTCATGGAGTACTCGTCGCCCAGCCGGGTCCGGGGAAGCATGATCATCATCGGCCCCAACGAGTCGAGCAGTTCAAGACAGAACCGGTTACCGCTGACCGTCGCGACGGCACGGTGGAACAGGTAGTCGGCCTCGACCGCATCCTCCGGAACGGCGGCAACGAATGCGTCGAGGGCCGTGCGGATCGTCGCGCGGCCCGCGTCATCGATGCGGGCGGCGGCCAGCGCAGCGGTCTCGCTCTCCACGCCCAGCCGGAAATCAATCATGTCGAGCACGTCGCGGTGGGTCCGCAGCGCCGCGGCTTCCACCATGAACGAGGAGGGCTGGGGCACCGCGAGCACGAATGATCCGCGGCCCTGGAAGGTTTCGATCAGACCTTCGGCGCGCAGCCGGGTGACCGCCTCGCGAACGACGGTGCGCGAGACCCCGAACTCCTCGATCAGCTCGGTCTCCGACGGCAGCTTCTGGCCGGGCCGGAGGTCGCCGGCGAAGATCTTGTCCTTGAGTCCCGAGACCACGCGCTGCGCCAGTGACTTCTCCACCGTCAGATCATCGTCTATCGGTTCTTCGCGCGAGCGCTCATCACGACTTACCGAACTCGGCGCTGGCGACGGTGAGCGCCCGCATCCGCTCGCTGAGCGTGAATCCGAGGCCTGCGCGCTCGGGCAGCCACATCCTGCCGTCGTGAATGTCGATGCGCTCGTTGAACAATGGGTTGAGCCACTCGAAATGCTCGACCCACGGCTCGGTCGGATACGCCGCCGCGAGGTGCAGGTGGATCTCCATCGCATAGTGCGGTGCCAACGCGAGTCCGGCGTGCGCGGCCAGCGTCGCAAACCGCAGGAACGGGGTGATGCCGCCGATGCGGGGTGCGTCGGGTTGCACGATGCCGCGGTACCCGGCGTCGATCAGCGCCATATGTTCGGTCACCGAGGTCAGCATCTCGCCGGTGGCGATCGGGGTGTCGAAGGTGTGGCTGAGGTCGGCGTGCCCGACGGCGTCCCACGCGTCGAGGGGCTCCTCGATCCAGATCAGGTCGTACTGTTCGAGTGCGCGGCACATCCGGCGGGCCCGGGCCCGGTCCCACTGCTGGTTGGCGTCAACCATGAACGGGATGTCGCCCAGGTGCTCGCGCATCGCGGCGACCCGCTTCAGGTCAGTCTGCCAATCCGGTTGTCCCACTTTGATTTTGATACCGCCGATGCCGGACTCCACGGACGTGGTGGCCTTCTCCTTGATCTCTTCGATCGAGGCCTGGAGAAAGCCGCCGGAGGTGTTGTACACCCGGCAGGAATCGCGGTGCGCGCCGAGCAGTTTCGCCAGCGGGAGAGCCGCGCGGCGCGCCTTGAGGTCCCACAGGGCGACGTCGAGTGCCGCGATCGCCTGGGTCGCCGTACCCGACCTGCCGACGGAGGCACCGGCCCACAGAAGAGACTGGTAGATCCTGTCGATGTCCGAGGGATCCTGACCGATGACGGTGTCGGCGACCTCGCAGAGGTGCGCGTACTGGGCGGGCCCTCCGGCGCGCTTGGAGTAGCTGAACCCCATTCCCTCGAAGCCATCCTCAGTGGAGACCTCGGCGAACAGCAGCACCGTCTCCGTCAGGGGTTTCTGCCGGCCGGTGAGGACCTTCGCGTCGCTGACCGGATTGTCCAGTGGCAGCACCACGTGGGAAAGGGTCAGATGCTTGATCTTGTCGGCCACGACGGGCACTCCTTAACTTGTATGATGAGATTGCCAACTTATCGTACAAGTGACGTAAAGGCCATGCCGCTACGCGTGAAATCCCCGGTGAACGGGGTATATAGGAGCGGCGGCACCGGGCCGCGTGATGGTGCGGAGGTCGCGATGGTCGGCTGGCTGGATTGTCTGCAACAGAGAAGTCCGGCCATCGGCTTCGTCATCGCCGTCATCTATAAATACGTCGACGACCAGGCCAACTATCTGGCGGCGCTGATCACCTATTACGCGTTCGTCTCGTTGTTCCCCCTGCTGCTGCTGCTCACCACGGTGCTCGAGTTCGTGCTCGCCGGCCGACCGCAGTGGCGCGAGGAGATCGTCGAATCAGCCATCCAGCAGTTCCCCGTCATCGGCGACCAAATCAGCCAACCGGGCGCGCTCAGCGGCGGCACCACCGCGGTGTTGATCGGCGTCATCGGCGCCCTCTACGGCGGCCTGGGGGTGGGCCAGGCCCTGCAGAACGCCATGGACACCGTGTGGGCGGTGCCCCGCAACGTGCGACCCGACCCGATCAAGTCCCGTGTCCGCAGCCTGCTGCTGCTGATCGTCTTGGGCTCGGCCCTGATCGCCACGACATTGCTGACCGGGCTGGGCCGGATGTCGAGCAGTCTGGGCATCCTCGGAACCGGTGGCGTCGTCGTCGCCTCCCTGGCATTGAACACCGCGGTATGCGTCGTCGCCTTCCGCGTCACGACCATGCGGTCGCTGACCTACGGACAGGTGCTGCCCGGCGCGCTTCTCGCGGCGGCGCTCTGGCAGATGCTGCAGTGGTTCGGTGCGGCATACGTCGCCCGTGTCGCGGCGTCAGCAAGCGTGACGAACAGTGTGTTCGCCATCGTCCTGGGACTTCTGGCGTTTCTCTACCTGGTGTCCACGTCACTGCTCGTGTGTGCAGAGATCAACGCAGTGCGGGTGGACCGACTCCATCCCCGGGCGTTGCTGACGCCGTTCACCGACAACGTGGATCTCACCCCCGCGGACCGCAGGATGTACACAGGACAGGCCGAAGCCCAGCGCGCCAAGGGGTTTCAACGTGTCGAAGTGACCTTTGACGAGCAGGGCCGGGAAACACCACAGGAAGGAAGTTCGTGAGCATTACCAGTAGAACTCGTTCGACGACTCGGCAGGTGGCAAAGGCGCAACGCCGAATCGCGTTGGTCCAAGTCCTCTTCTGGCCCGCGGTCGTGATCGGAGGTGTCACCGTCGGCGCAGTGGCGCTGCTGACACTGAGGCGCCGCGCATCGATGCGGCGCACCGAGGAGCCCAGCTTGTCGAGTTCCACCGCCGTCACCGCCACACCGCCAACGTCGTAGAAGAGTCGGACGTCGTAGAAGAGTCGGAAACGGCTTGCGTGCAACAGGTTCGATTAGTACAGCTAGCCGCACGTCGTGCCCGAAGTCCCTTCGCCAGCCCGCGACGGACGCTAAACTCGCACGCGTCAGCGTCGGTACCAACATGTTCGATGTGGTCGAGGGGATAGAAGAATCGTCACGCACGCGCGGCCACACCGGCGGTTCGCCTTCAGGCTTGCGTGCCTCGCATTGACATTGACCGTGCTTGTCACGGGAGCGTCGGCCTGCGCGAAGACTGAGGAAAACGCCGACGGCCCCGCAGGCGTTGCGTTGATCATCAAGACATCGACGAATCCGTTCTTTGTGGCGATCCAGGACGGCGCACAGGAGCGCGCCACCGAAGACGGACTCGAACTGTCTGTGGCGGCGGGAAAGGAAGACGGCGACGTCGACAGCCAGATCGCCGCGGTCGACGCCGCTATCGAACGTCAAGACAAGGCCATCCTGATCACCCCCAGCGGGCCGGGAGTCGACGGGGCGCTCAAGCGGGCACGCGAGGCCGGCATCTTCGTCGTGGCGCTGGACACCAAGCCTGGTGACCCCGACGCCGCCGACATCACCTTTGCGACTGACAATTTCGAGGCGGGTCGATTGATCGGGGCGTGGGCGGCAGAGAAGATGGCCGGTCAGCCCGTGGTCATTGCGATGCTCGACCTATTCGGCAATCGCGGAGTGGAGTCCGACTCCGGCCGAAATCAGGGCTTCCTCACGGGCATGGGTATCCCCGTGGGCGATCCGGAGTACAAGGGTGACGAGGCGCCCGTCGGCGACTACAGCGGCGGAACGTATCGCATCGCTTGCCGCGAAATCACTTTGGGGGCGACGGAGGAGGGCCGAGCCGCGATGGCCAGGTGCCTTGCCGCGAATCCTGACGTCAATCTCGTCTACACGATCAACGAGCCCGCCGCGAGCGGTGCCGTCGAGGCGCTGCGGGCGGCAGGCAACACCGCCACCGTTGTTTCCGTCGATGGCGGTTGCGAACCCGGGATCGCGATGGTGCAGGCCGGCATCATCGGTGCGACGTCGCAGCAGTATCCGCTCGAGATGGCCGCCCAGGGTATGGACGCCATCGCCGCCTATCTCAAGGATGGGACGCTCCCCATCCCCAACCAGGGCATCGACTTGATCACCACGGGTGTCGCGCTGGTCACCGACGACCCCCAGCCGGGCGTCCCCAGCATCGACGTCGCCGCGGGGCTCGACCGCTGCTGGGGAAATCCGTCCTGACAGACCCGGCTGCCGGCTATCTCAGAACGCGCGCGGCGCCCCAATACCCCAGCCGCAGAACCAGCTTCATGCAGTCAGGCCCGTTACTGCGGAGGCAACAGCATCGTCTGCCAGGTCTGCTCACCCGGTGCGGACTGGGCGAGATCGGACTGGCGATACTGCTGCCCGTCGGGGCCGATGTAACTGCCGGTGGCCGGGTCGTAGCCGGCGACCGCCAGCGGCGGTGGTGCGGGAGCGGCAGGCGGTGGGGCGGCCGGTGCGCCGGCCCCCAGGTCGGGGATCGCCTCGCCAGACAGCGTCGCGTTGGGGTCGCCCTTCCAGTTGAGGCCGTCGTTCAGCGGAACATACTGTTCATCGCTCTCGCACAGCTTCACCGTCGGCGCACGCTTGCCGGGTCGGGTGACGCATGGCGTGTTCTTGGCGCCGCGCACATTGAACAACGAGTCCTGCGGCGTTCTGCAGTAGAGGTCGCCCGGCGGGCGTTCCGGGTGATCCTCGAACGTGGGCACCCGCCGCTGGCTGGCCGGCAGGAACCCGGTGGTGCACGGCGGCGGCAGATTGAGGTTCAGGTTGAAGCTGAGATACTCGCCCTGGTAGTCCTGCTTGGTGTCCCGGTTGGCCAGGAACGTTGCCCCTGCCTCAGCGGTGACTTGAGGGAGCAGCACCAGAACTTGCTCGAGATTGTCCTGATACGTCAGCGCGACTTCGCCGACGCTGACCAGATTCGCCAGCAGGATCGGCAAAGTGGGTTGCAGACGGTCGATCAGCTGACGGGCTTCGCCGAACGCGGGGCCGCCGTTGTCCAGCAGACCGGCGATGTCCTCATCATGTGTTCGCAGTTCGCTGGTCACGGTGGCCAGGTTCGACGCCCAGGCCTGAATCGAATCGGAGGTGTTGGTCTGCGAATCGAGCACCGGCTGCGACTGCTCGATCAAGGCGATGAGCGGGTCGAGATTCTCCCGCGCCTCGATCGACAGGTCGATGGAGTTGTGGACAATTCGGGTCAGTTCCGGCCCCAGCCCGCCCACCGCCGTATACGACTCGTCGATGGCCGTCCTGAGGTCGTCCTTGGGTATTGCCTGCAGCCCACTGACGACCTCGCCGAGGATGGTGTTGATGTCGGGCGGCACGCTGGTGTTGGCGAGGGCGATCACGTCGCCGTCCCGGAGCGGGGGCGAGCTGCCATCGCGGGGCAGCAACAGCACGTACTGCTCGCCGATCGCCGATTGGCTGTGCACCTCGGCTTCGAGATCAGACGGAATGGCGATGTCGGATCTCAGTGACAGCACGGCCGTCACACCCGTGTCGTTCAAGGACACGGATTTCACCCGACCCACTTCGACGCCCCGATACGTGACGTTGCCACTGGCGTAGAGCCCGGCGGCTTTCGGGAGCTGCACCGTCACCGTGTACTGGCCGACACCGAAGAGCCGGGACGGCAACTTCATGAATTGCAGCGTCATGAACGCCATCGCGACGAGGGCGATGACCGAGAAGATCACCAACTGGATTCTGGCCAAACGGTGCAGATGCATTACGGCCCCTGGTCCCAGCGGTACGGAGCGATCAGCGGGTTACCCGGGGTGTTCGGTCCGCCCCCGGTGCAGGGGCTGGGGTACTGGCCGATGGTGCGCCCCCACTGCAGTTCCAGCCACGTCAGATCGCATTCCCACCGGGTACCGGTGAACAGTGACGCATCGAGACGGCTGAAGGTGAGATCGACGATGGCGGTCAGGTTGGCATAGTCGCCCCGCTGCCACGTCTCGATGGTCTCGTTCGGAAAGGGGAAGGTCAGAATTCCGCTCAGCGCGCGGGTCAGGCTCGGGCCTGCGTTCGCCAGAGATTCCAGCACCGGTCCGGACTCCGTCAATATCCTGACGATGTCTTCTGTGGATTGATTGACCGTATCGGTGACCATGGCACCGAATTCGCCCAGCCGATCGGCCGCGTCGACGAGGGCCTGACGCTCATCGTTGAGCACCGCCAGCGCATCGGGGATGGTTTCGAGCGCTCGATCCAGTACTGGCTGCTGCCGCGCCAGCTTGCCGACGAGGCGGTTCAGGCTCTCGGTTGCCGCGATGATGTCGCCGGATTGATCGTCGAGGTAGGCGGTGAACCGGTCGAGTTGCTGGATCAGACTCCGCACGTCTTTCTCGCGGCCCCGGAACGCTGTGCTGAATGCCGTGGTGATGTCTTGAAGTTGACCGATTCCACCGCCGTTCAGCACCACCGACAGCGCCGCCAGCGTCTGCTCCGTGGTCGGGTAGAGCCCGCTGTTCTGTAGCGGAATCACCGACTTGTCGCGCAGCCTGCCTTGTGGTGCCGTGCCAGTCGGGGGAGCAAGTTCGATGTGCTGCGAACCCAGCAAGCTGGTCTGTCCGAGCTTGGCGGTGGAATTGGCGGGCAGGTCGACGTCGCCACTGAGCGACATGGTCACCAACGCATGCCAACCCTGGCGCTCGATGTTGGTGACAGTGCCGACCGTGACATCAGCAACCCGCACTCGCGAGTTCTGCTGCAGATTGTTCACATCGGGCATCTGCGCCTGGACGATGAAGGAGCCCGGTCCCGTGCCCTGCGTGCCAGGCATCGGTAGCGAATTGAGCCCGCGCCAGTCACCGCAGCCGGAAACTCCCAACACCACGATCATGATCAGGATCGCGGCAATACGGTCGCGGGTGCGTCTCATCAGCCACCTCCAGGAGGAACCATCAAGCCGGTCAGACCGGCACTGGGATCTGTCGAAACCGTGTCTGGCACAGAAGCATTGAGCGGTGGCGCCTCTGCGGCCAGTGGCCCCGGTGGGGGCGGCGCCTCGGCTGCAGCGGGAGCACCCGGTGCGGCCGGTGCGGCCGGTGCGGCCGGCGGAACAAAGTCGGGCCGCATCCACTCCTCGCTGAAGGTGACCTCGTTGGGTCTCGCCTGCGCCCCGACGAACAGGTCAAATCCCAAGGGCGGGAAGTTGAACTGTCGGTTCTTCATGATCGGCGCCAGATACTGGGCACACAGTTTCGACGATTGCTCGGCGTCCAGGCGGGATGCGGCCTGGACCGCTCCGCACAGGAAGCCGATCGGGTTGGCGAAGTTGTTGACCGCCAGCGCGCCCGTGAAGGAACCGTTGGCCGGCTCAAAGATGTTGCTGAAGTTCTGAAATGCGGCGGGCGCAAGGTGCAGGGTCTGCTCGATGTCGTCGAGGCTGTCGACCATCGCCGTGGTGATCGATCCCAGCTTGTCCGAGGTGGTGCCGAGTGCCTCGCGGTTGTCCGCGGCAAAGCTCTGCAGATCACCGACGACCGCGTTGAGGTCTTCGACCGTCTGCCCGACCTTGTTGGGGTCGTCGGCCACCAACGCCGTTGCCGCGGCGAGGTTTCCGTTGAGTTGCTCGAGCAGACCGGCGCTGTCCTCCAGCGCGGTCACCAACGTCGACAGATTCTTGAATGTTGCGAAGAGGTCTTGACTGTGGTCTCCGAGCGCGGACAGCGTCTGCGACAGCTTGATGATGGTGTCGCGGATGGTCGGGCCCTGCCCGCGCAGATTGTTGGCGGCGGTGGTGATGAACTCGCCCAACGTGCTCACCCCGCCCGGCTCCGTGGGCTGCAGCAGTTCGTTCACCCGCTGAAGTTGTTCGCGTACGTCATCCCACTCGACCGGCACCGCGGTACGGGACTGCGGGATCTCCGCGCCGTCCTGCAGCGTGGGACCGTCGGCGTACGCGGGAGTCAGTTGGATCGCCCGACCGGTCACCAGCTGCGGCGACATGATGACCGCGTTGACCTCGGCCGGGACCTTGACGTCGCTGTCGAACCAGAACCAGATCTTGACCCGGTCGGGCTGCGGCTCGATCCTGTCCACTTTCCCCACCGGCACGCCGAGGATGCGGACGTCGTCGCCGGGGAACAGCGCGGTGCTGTTGTCGAAGTATCCGACCACCAGGGTTCGGGCGTTGTGACCGGAGGCCCGCACTGCGGTGATCACTCCGCCGATGAGCACCAGAACCAGGGCAACGGTCAGAAACTTGCGGGACAACACACCGGCGATCACGGCTGGGCTCCTGACGCGGCGGGGACCTCGCCGGGTGCCGGTACGTAGACCGGTGCGGGCGTCGGTTCCGGTACCGACTCGAGCCCCGGCGGGGCGGGGGCGGGCGCCCCTGGCGGTGGGCCGCCCGGCGGTGGTGCCGGCAGCGGCTCTCGATATGGATACCGGCCCGGTGACTGAACAGGCAGGTTGGGGTCGGCGTTGCCGGTGATCGCGTCGGGCAGGGTCAGGTGCGGCTCGCCTCCCTGACCCGTTCGCGGGAACGGCATCGGCAGCGCCGGGGTGCCGGCCTGGCCGGTCGGCGGGTCGGTCAACTCCGAGGGCAGCAGCACATTCGGGTCGAGTCCGAGGTCTGAGAACGCGACATCGATGAACGGCTGGACGAACTGACCCGGCAGCAGATTGACGACATACGCCTTGAAAAACGGCCCCGAGGAGATCGACTCGCCAAGAGACATGGCGTAGGTGTTGAGGCCTTTCACCGCCAGTTGCAGGCGTTCCTTGCGATTGTCGAGAATCGTCAGGACCCCGTTGAGTTTGTCCAGGGCAGGCCGCAACTCCGCCCGGTTCTCGTCGATGAACCCCTTGAGTTGCTGCGCGGCCGCGGAGAGGCTGTACCAAATGTTGTCGAGTGCTGCGCTCTGCGTACGCAACTCGGCAAGCAGTGCGTTGGTCTCCCGCACCAGGCTGATCACCTGGTCGGTCCGCTTGGCGAGCACACCCGTCGCCTTGGCGGCGTTCTCGAGCAGCTTGCGGAGATTAGCGTCGCGTTCGTTGAGAGTCTGCGCGAAGCGCGCCACACCTTGAACCGCGGACCTCAACTCTTCCGGTGTGTCGGAGAATGTCTGCGCCAGGGTGGTCAACGAGTCCGACAGCTGGACGGTGTTCAGGCCGCCGATCGTCGTCGCAAGGTCGCCGACCGCGTCGGGCAGCTGGTAGGGCGACGTCGTCCGGGCCATCGGGATGGTCTCGACGAGTGGGTTGTCACCCCGAGGAAGCACCTCGAGCACCTTGGTGCCCAGAAGGCTCTTGGCGATGATCCGGGCCTCGGAGCGTTCCCCGATGTGGATGTTGTTGGCCACCCAGAACGTCACTCGTACCTGTTGGCCGTCGAGTTCGATGCTCTTGACTTTTCCGGAGGGATAACCGGAGACCTCGACGGCAGCGCCGGTGAACAGCCCTCCGGCGTCGGCGAATTCGGCCGAGTAATCGGTTCCCTGGCTGAAGAACGGCAGCTTCTGATAGTTCAGGGCGGCCATCGTGATCGTGGCCACGATGGCGATGCCGATGATCCCGATGAGCACCGGGCTGCGTTCGGAGAACGTCTTCATTTCGGTGCGCATCTCCCTGTGCTCTGGCCGGCAACCTTGATGTACACCGGCTGGCCCCCTTTCCCGTTGAGCTTGAGCACCAAGTCGCACAGGTAGAAGCTGAAGAAGTCGCCGTACATCGCCTGACGGTTCAGTGCCCGGTACTTGTCCGGCAGCTCATTGATGAAACGGTCCAGGTATTCGTGGTCGGCCACCGCGATCCCCGCCGCCCGGTCGAGTTCCCGAACCACCTTGTGAAACGGCTCCCGGGCTTGCGACATCAGATCGGCGAACGACCCGGCACCGGCGTCGACGAAGGCCACCGCGTCGGACAGGTCGTTCCTCCGGTCCGAAAGACCCTGCACCAGTTCCGACAACGACGTCACCGCCTTGTCGAACCTCTCGCTCTGGCCACCCAGCGAGCCCAGCACGACGTTGAGGTTGTCGACGACCTCCCCGATCAGAACATCGCGGTCAGCCAGGGTGTTGGTCACCGCGGCGGCCTGGTTCAGGAACGAGCCGATCGTCGGCCCCTGTCCCTGGAACGCCTCGATCAACTGTGCGGTCAACTCGTTGACCTGGTCGGGGTCCAACGCCCGGAAAAGCGGGCGAAATCCGCCGATCAACATATCCAGATCCAAGGCGGACTCGGTACGGGCGAGCGGAATCGTGCCACCTGGCTTGAGTGCCTGAAGCGGCCCGGCGCCCTCCAACAGGGCGAGGAAACGGTTGCCGATCAGGTCGTCGTAGCGAATCGCGGCCCGGGAACCCTCAGTGAGAGAGACGGTTTCGTCGGCCGAGAACTCGACCGTGACGGTCGCGTCCCGGTTGACCGTGATCGTCTGGACTTTGCCGACCTCGACGCCGGCGATCCTGACGAGGTCACCCTCGCGCAGGCCGGAGACGTTGACGAACTGGGCGAGATAGTTCTTGCCTTCCCCGAACCGGACCTGTCCGAATACGGCCACCAAGAGAAACGCGCCCATGGCGCACACCGTCAGGAAGATTCCCAGGCGCACCGCAGCGCCCTTCAGTTCCTTCACAACGCAATCTCCCGAGTCTGTTGTTCGTCGGCGCTCACGGTGGCGTCTGCCCGTTCGTGGCGGGTCTGGCCGGCCCCGGGTTCGGCTGCGCCGGCGCGACCCCCGGCCACAGCGGCACGCCACCGGGACCGTAAAGCGGCGCACCATAGGGCGGCGCTCCCGGATACGGGACCGGTCCGATCGCCGGCCCCGGGATGCACTCACGGAAGCTGGGTGCCTCCGGGACCGCGCGAGTCGTCGGGAGCCAGTTGGCATAACAGGGATGGCCGATGCCGGGGTTGGGTCGAATGTCCACGCCCCTGCCCCATCCGGTGTTGGTGACCAGCTGGCGCACCGGAAAGTTCTTCGCGACGTCGGGCAGTGATCCGCAGCCCGGCTTCCCGCCGGGTCCGCCCTTGGCCCCGACGATCGGCAGATGTTCCGGATACGAGTAGGGGTCGTTGCCGAGCAACAGGGCGACGTCGAACTGCAGCGTTCGGCCGTCGGCCCCGCCGAACGCCGAATACCCGCCGTTTTCCAGGTTGAACTGCTGGCCCTGCAGCATGCAGGCATAGGTGGGGCTGTATTTGTTCAGCAACTCCGCGGTGGGCGCGAGGAGGTTGGCGGAGGTGACCAGGTTGTCCTTGGTGCTGGCGAGCAGGTTGGTCCCGGAGTCCGCGAACCCAAGGACGTTGAGCAGCAAGCTGTCCAGTGAGGCCGAATGATTCACGAGAGTGCTGCTGGTGGTGCTGGCGGCGTCGAGGACGGTGAGAATGTCGTCGGCCGCGGCCGCATAGGTGTCGTTGAAACTCCTGAATGCGCGCCAGTCCTGACGAATGATCTCGCTGCGGTCGTTGAGCTCCGTCAACACCTGGTTGAGGTCGGTGGTGGCCTGACCCATCCGCTCACCTTGCCCACGCACCGCGTCGGCCACCGCGGAGAGCACCGCGTTCAGCTTCGCCGGATCGATCATCTCAAGCAGGTCGGCGACGTTCTCGAACACCGTGTTCACCTCTGTGGTGACGTTCCTGCTCTGCACGACCGCACCTGCCGCCAGCCGCTCGGTGCTCGGATCTTTCGGCGCGACCCGCTCGACGAACTTGGCGCCGAACGCGGTCGTCACGTTGATCTCCGCCTCGACGTTGGCCGGGATGTACTGGATCTGATCGGGATCGATCTCCAGCATCAACCGGGCGCCGCCCTGGCCCGTACCGATGCGGCTCACCCGACCGACCTGCACACCGCGCATCTTGACCTTCGCGTTGGTCTCCATGATGAGACCGGATCGTTCGGCGGTCACCGTCACCGGCACCGAAGACGCGAAGGTGCCGGCAAAAATCGCTGAGGTGACGACGATGAACACCACCGTGGCCGCGCACAGCATCAGTGCCCACCAGCCGGGGTGGAAGCGTCGTTCACGGGTGTCCATGCCGCTAGCCCGCCAGATTGAAATTGCCGGACTGGCCGTACACGGCCAGCGAGATGAAGATGATTTCGATCGCGGCGACCACCATCGAGGTCCGCACGGCCCGTCCCACCGCCTCGCCCACCCCGGCCGGCCCGCCGGTAGCGGTGTAACCGTAGTAGGTGTGCACGAGCATGATCACCACGGCGATCGCCACCACCTGAAAGAACGACCAGATCAGATCGGTGGGATTGAGGAAGGTGTTGAAGTAGTGGTCATAGACGCCGGATCCCTGGCCGTATATGACGGTGGTGCCGGTGCGGGCCGCCAGGAAGGCCATCATGACCGCCACGCAATACAGCGGGATGACCACGATCACGCCGGCGATGACGCGGGTGGACGCGAGATAGGTCACGCTACGAATGCCGATCACCTCGAGCGCGTCGATCTCCTCGTTGATGCGCATCGCACCCAATTGCGCTGTGGCACCGGCACCTATGGTCGCCGACAGCGCCACCGCCGTGGTTCCCGGCACGATGAGCCGGACGTTGAAGAACGCAGACGCGAAGCCGGTCAGGGCTTCGAAACCGACGGATGCCAACTGGTTGTACCCCTGCACCGCAACCAGGGCTCCAGTGGTGATGGTGAGAAAGCCCACGATCGCCACGGTGCCACCCACGATCGCGAGTGCCCCAGCGCCCAAACCCATTTGCGCGATCAGCCGGTAGAGCTCGGTGCGGTAGTTGACGACCGCATCGGGAATCGCCGATACCGTCTTGGCGTAGAAGTACGCCTGCTCACCGATTTGATTCCAGCCGCCCGAAAGGCTCTGGGATGCGCGGTGAAGCCGCGGACTGGGCTTGCTCGGGACCGCTGTCATGGCGCTATCTCACTGCACCGTGAACTGGATACCGACCGCGGTCACGATGACGTTGATCGCGAACAGCACCATGAAGGTGAACACCACGGTTTCGTTGACCGCGTTGCCGACGCCAGCGGGACCACCGCCGACCGAGATTCCCTTGTAGCAGGCGATCAGGCCTGCAGACATCCCGAAGAGTGTGGCTTTCACCAGCGACACGATGACGTCGGAGACCCCGGTGAGTAGCGTCAGTCCCGCGGTAAACGCACCCGCCGAGACGTTCTGGATGAACACCGTGAAGAAGAACGCGCCCACCAGGCCCACCAGGATCACCGTCGCGGAGAGCGCCAGGGCCACCGTCGTTGCTGCCAGTACCCGCGGAACGACAAGCGCCTGGATCGGGTTGATACCCATCACCCGCATCGCGTCGAGTTCTTCTCTGATGGTCCGCGCGCCGAGATCGGCACACATGGCGGTGGCGCCCGCGCCGGAGACCACCAGCACGGTGACGATCGGCCCGATCTGATTCACGGTGCCGATCGCGGCGCCCGTGCCGGAGAAGTCCGCGGCCCCGAATTCGGTGAGCAGGATGTTGAACGTGAAGACCAGCAGCACTGAGTACGGCATCGTCAGCATCAGCGCCGGCAGCATGGACACGCGCGCCACGAACCACGACTGCAGCACGTACTCGCGCCATGCAAACGGCGGCTTGAACATCTGAATGAGGGTGTCCAGCGACATGGCGAAGAACTCGCCGACACCCCGCAGTGGCTTGCTGGCGGAGATTGCCAGCGTCACGACTGCGCACCCCTGGGGCCGGTCACCCGTCGAGGGCGACGGACCCGCACTGCGGATGCGAAGGCAGCGTCGTTCCCGGCGCGCAGGCGGTCACCCTCGACGCTTGTCATAAGGAAAGACGCTATCGACGCGGGCCGCAGCGTGACAGCGCCACTATGGGGGATAAACATGCCCCTTCGGAGTCACTCGGCCACCTGGACACCCACCCGGCTGGTTTGCTGGTATCGCCGATCCAGGTGCGGTGGGGGCGGGACCCTCGACGGCGGGACCGGTTCATCGCCATGAGGATCGGTGGACGGCCCGATGAAGCGCACCTTGTCGAACCCGCAGTTGATTCCCAATCTGGCGTTTTCGACGACCAAGCACTGCTTGCTCAGATCCGGGATGACCGACAGCGTCAGTAGGCCGTGCGCAATGGCGGTGCCATAGGGGGCATGGGGCGCGGACGCTGCCCATCCAGAACCAGGGCATCGACTTGATCACCACGGGTGTCGCGCTCGCCACCGACGACCCTCAGCGGGGGCGTCCCCAGTATCGATGTGGTCAGGGGCCGGACCGCTGTTGGGGGAATCCCGTCCTGACCCTTCGCTGCCGGAAAGCGAAGCAGCGCATACGATCTCGATCCGACGAGGCCTTTCACAGAATGCCACCGACGAAATCGCCTCTTGCGCATGTGTTCCTCGGCGCCACCCTTGGGTGCACGTGAACGAACGACGCCGCGGGCAACGCATCGGGCATGTTCCCACGCGCATGTCATCGCTGCGGGCAGACGACGCACGCATGGGGAACGGCCAGATATTCCACATCGGAAGTACGACTGATCGGCTGGCCCGGCCATTCCTAACCTGCTCATGCACAGGCCATCCTGATCGCGTCACGGCGTCGTTGTCCGCCCTCGCGAGCCAATTCCGCTGCGTAGAGGCACAATACAACGGTATCGTCTTCTGTCTCCAAGTCGACAGAAGGCCGCGCCACCTGGCAAACAGCCCGGTTGATGGCAATGATGCGGAACAATCGCTGGTATGAACGCCGATGCCGAGTTGGGCCTCCGGGAACGCAAGAAGCGCCGGACCCGCGAAGCTGTGCGTCTCGCGGCGTTCGACCTCTTCCAGAAGCACGGGTACCCCGACACCACCATCGAACAGATTTCCGAGCTCGCCGACGTCTCGCCGCGGACGTTCTTCCGCTACTTCCCCAACAAAGCTGCCCTGCTGATTCCGGACCAGCTGATGGAGCCGATCATCCAGTTTTTTCTCGACGCACCGGCGGAGATGCGGCCGATCGTCGCCTACAAGCATGCCCTCGAGCAGGTCTTCAGTGGATTGGCCGGCGAGGAGTGGGGTGCGGAGATGGCCCGCCAACAACTGCTGTACACATTGCCCGAGGCCGGTGGTGCCCTCTACAACGAGTACATCCACACCATCGAGTTGATCACCGAGGCCCTGGCTGTTCGTCTCAAGCGACCGGCCACCGACCCCGAACTCCGCATCACCGCCGGTGCGATGACCGGCGTCTTCATGGCCGCACTCCACGGCACTCCGATGGCCCCCGGCGCGATCTTCCAGGGCCTGGACTTTCTGGACGCCGGCCTGCCGCTGTAGTTTGCCCTCAGCTGAAGCGTCCCAAAGACCCTCCGCTACAGGGGATCACGCGATCGCCCTCGCGCCGATGTGGAGGTCCGGTCAGCGTTCTCGATAAGTGGCCGCAGAAATTGACGTTTCCGAAGGCGTTCGGCGGGTATGCCCTCTTTTGCAGACAAGGAGGACGACATATGCCCAGTTGGGTCTGGATTGTGATCGCGCTGCTGGTGGTCGCCGCTGTGGTGGTGCTTGCCCTCGTCGCAGCACGCTCGCGCGGCGGCAGGAAAACCGAACGGCTTCGGCAACACTACGGCCCGGAGTACGACCGGGCCGTCGAGCAGACCGGCGATCAACGCGCTGCAGAAGCGGAGCTGGTCGCGCGTGAACGCAAGTTGAAGAAGCTCGACATCGTGATGCTGTCTCCGCAAGCCAAGGAGATGTACAGCCAGCAATGGCGCTTGGTGCAGACCGGCTTCGTGGACAACCCCACGACAGCCGTCAAGGACGCCGACCTGCTGGTCAACCAGGTCATGCGCGAGCGCGGCTACCCGATCGACGATTTCGAACAACGCGCCGCCGACATTTCCGTTGACCACCCCGCGGTCGTGGAGAACTACCGTGTCGCCCACGGCATCTATCTGACACAGCAGAACGGCCAGATCGGCACCGAGGCTCAGCGCGAGGCATTCGTTCATTACCGCGCGCTGTTCGAAAAGCTGCTGGGAACCGAGCAGGAAACGCCAAAGGAGGCACGAGCATGACCACACCGCGCCAATACACCGACGCGACCGACCCGAATCTGAACCCGCCGGAGCACGGCATACAGCAGCACGAAATGCGGCAGACCGAGGAGTACGCCACCACCGGGCAACGCGACCCTGCTGCGCAGCACCTCGATCCCTCCGGACAGCGGTTCGACACCTCCGGACAGCACCTCGACCCGTCCGGACAACAGTTCGCCCCCGCTGCCCAGCGGACCGACACGTCGGCACAGCAGCTCGCCCCGTCCACTGCCGTCACCGACGCCGCGGCCTCGCCGGCATCGTCCACTCCGCGCAGCGGTGACGAATCAGACCGTGGCGACGGACTTTTCGCTGAGCACGATCTGGCCGACCTTCGCAACCGGTGGAACGACGTGCAGGCGGGTTTCGTCGATGATCCCCGCGAATGCGTGCAGCGGGCGGACGGGCTGGTGTCGTCGGCGGTCGAACAGCTGACCGCGAACTTCGCGCAGACCCGGTCCCGGCTCGAGGAGCAGTGGTCGCGCGGCGAGGAAGCGTCCACCGAAGACCTCCGCCTCGCGTTGAAGCGCTACCGCGACTTCTTCGACCGACTCCTGGCTGTCTGAGCACCGCCCGACGAAAGGGGGATCCCGTCGGGGTCCCCCTTTCGTCGTGCATGCGTGCTACGGGTACGGCTTCGGCGGTGTGCATGAACGCGGTGTCCAGATTTGCATCAACGTCCTGACGTTGGCGGATTGACGTGGGGGCGGTTGACGAACCAAACGTTGTCCTCGCGCAGATGTCGGCTACGCCAGCCCACCTCTGTGCGGACCAGATCGTGCAAGTAGTAGCCGCCGCAGGAACTCTGCTCGACCATGCCCGGCAACAGCATCGGGTTGAAGAACATCGCCCGCACCCGTGCAGTGTCACCCCGTCCGTCGTCGAACTCGATTTCGATATTGGTGATGTAGTGCATGGTCCACGGGATTGTGGTGAACGCCTGACTGAACATCTCGGCGATCTGGTCGCGCGAGCCGACCGGGATTCCCGCCGAGGAGTAGTCGAGGAAGGCATCGTCGGTGAACACTGAGCGGTACAGGTCCCAGTCCTTGGTGTCGACGGCGCGTGCGTACCTGTTGAGTAGCGCGCTGATTTCGAGTTGATCGCTGAGGCGTTGCGCATCCAGCAACGCCGGTTGGGTCATGGCGCCGCCGGATCGGGCATGCCGATGGTCTTGGCGCCCAGGTACTCCTTGTAGCCCTCTTCGCCGTTGCGGTATCCCAGCCCGCTCTGCTTGGTGCCGCCGAACGGGCTACCGATGCCGAAGTGGCTCTTGCCGTTGATGGTCACATTGCCGGTGCGCATCCGAGTCGCGACCGCGAACGCCCGCTCCACATCGCCGCCACTGACCTCGCCGGAGAGCCCGTAAATGCTGTTGTTCGCGATCGCGACCGCCTCGTCGTCGCTGCCGTAGGGGGTCACGGTCAGCACCGGTCCGAAAATCTCCTCCTGCGCGATCTGAGAATCCGGATCGACATCGGCCAGCAGCGTCGGCTGCGTGTAGTACCCCACCGGCAGGTTCTCCGGGATCCCACCACCGGTGATCAGCCGGGCGCCGGAGTCGATGCCGGACTTGATCAACCCCAGCACCTTGGCGCGCTGTCCTTCGCTGATCTGCGGGCCCTGCATGTTGCCCGGCGTCCACGGGTCACCAACCGGGAAACCGGCCATCATGTTCTTCAGGATCTCGACGCCCTCGTCATAACGGCTGCGCGGCAACAGGATCCGACTCGGCATGATGCAGGATTGGCCGCTCATCACACACGCCATCATCGCCGCCATCGGCAACGCGGAGTTGAAATCGGCGTCATCGAGCACGATGTGGGCGCTTTTGCCGCCCAGCTCCAACAGCGTCTTCTTCACCGTCGACGCGCCCGCAGCCAGGATCGCCCGCCCGGTCGCGGTCGACCCGGTGAACGTGATCATGTCCACCCGCGGATCCGCCGACAACGCCGCGCCCACCTCGTTGGCATTGGACACCACGACGTTGAACACCCCGGCCGGGATATCGGTCTCCTCGGCCACGATCCGGCCGTACTCACTGCCCGACCACGGCGTCAGCTGCGCCGGCTTGAGGACCACGGTGTTACCCGCCATCAGCGCCGGCACCGTCTCGGCGATATTCAGATAGAACGGCACGTTCCACGGCGTGATCGCACCGACCACGCCGACGGGCTCGTAATGGATCTTGCGCCGCGCCGGACCCAGCGGTGTCTCGTGCACCCCGTTGTCGGCCAGATACTGGAAGTTCTTGCCGTGCTCAGCCCAGTGCTTGACCTCTTCGATCGGGCTCTCGATCTGGCTGCCGGACACCGACACCGGACAGCCGACCTCGGTGATCAACACCCGGCGCAGATGCTCCTTGTTGCGCTCCAGCGCTTCGTGAAGCTGGATCATGCAGTGATAACGGAACTCGAGATCGCGCGACCAGTCGGTCTCATCGAACGCCCGCCGCGCCGCCCCCACCGCACGTGCCATGTCCTCGACGGTGCCATCGGTGGCCTGGCCGGCCACCTGCTCACTGGCCGGATGGATCACGTCGAATGTGGCTCCGCTACCGGTCAATTGCAGTTCACCATCGATGAGCATCCGCTCATCACCGGCCAACACGCCGGTGTCGTCCTGCACGCTTGTCACTGTGGCTCACTCCTGTTGGTGGTGGGGTGTGGGGCTGGTTCGGGTAGGGATGCACTGCCGGCGGGCACGTTCAGGCGCCACGTGTCGAACGCCATCGCCAGCATGGCGTAGGTACCGACGACGAAGATGAGTTCCATCGCTTGATGTGTGCCGAGTTCCTCGTTGAGGCGTTGCCATGTCGACGCGTCGGCACGACCGTCTGCCAACAGTTCGTCGACCGCCTCCAGTACCAGCCTGTCTATACCGGTGAAACCGTCGTTACCCTCGGCAAGGCGGGAGATATCGTGCTCGGGTACGCCACCCTCGATCGCGACCCTGGTGTGCTCGCCCCAGAAGAAAGCGGATCGGCGGGTATGCGCGACCCGCAGCACGGCCAGTTCGCGCAGACGCAGCGCCAGTTCGCCACGCTGCAGCAGCCAGCCGTTGTATATCAGGAACTTTCGGGCCATCTTCGGGTGGCGTGCGAGAAGTCCGATGATGTCGAAGTTGAGGGGGTCGGCCCGATGGCCCGAGCCCGCCCTGGGCACCTTCTCCCCCTGCAGACCCAGCAGCGCGCCGAATGCGGAGTACTCGTCCTCGCCCCATTCGTCGGCGGTCAGCGGTGCCAGAAGCGGCCCGTCGCTTTGCGCACCGGTCATGTCCTGCGCCCTCCATTCACACCGATGACTTGCCCTGTCACGTAGGAGGATTCGTCCTGGCACAGGAAGATGGCGGCATTGGCGATGTCCTCCGGCCGGCCCGCGCGACGCACGGGGGTGATCTTGGCGAAATGCTCCAGTGACGCCGTGAACCGGCCTTCGTCGATCGCCTTCTCCAACATCGGGGTGACGACCATGCCGGGAGGAATGGTGTTGACGGTGATCCCCTTCGGACCCAATTCGAGGGCGAGGCTCTTGGTGAAGCCGATGACCCCGGCCTTCGAGCTGACGTACGCGGCCATCCGGGATTGTCCACCCTGAGCGCTCGACGACGAGATGTTGACGATGCGGCCCCAATGCGCGTCCACCATGTCGGACAGCACCTCCTGAGTGCAGATGAACGGCCCCCTCAGGTTGATCGCCATCACCCGATCCCACTGCTCATCGGTGATCTCGGTGAACTTGCCGAACTGCTCGATCCCGGCGTTGTTGATCAGGATGAGCACCGGACCCAGGTCCACCCGCACCCGGTCGACTGCTGCCTTCACCTGGCTGCGGTCAGAGACGTCGACGGTGTAACCGGTGACGGTGCCACCCCGACTGCGCAATCGATCGACCTCAGCCGTGGTCTGGTCGGTGGCGAGATCGAAGATGGCGACCTTGGTGCCGCGGGCGGCGAGCGCCTCGGCGATCGCGAGGCCCAGGCCCTGCGCACCCCCTGTGACGATGGCGGTGGTGTTCTCGAAAGGCATTGCTGCAGAACTCCTACGAGAACTCGATGTGCAGGCGGGTGAGTCCGCGCAGGATGAACGTGGGCAGGTATCGGTAGTGCCGGGCCCCAGGTGGTCCGTGTTCGTCCTCGTCGATCCAGATGTCGGAGGTTCGGTCCAGCAGGCGGTTGAGGCTGACCTTCGCCTCGGCACGGGCGAGTGGGGCACCGGGACAACTGTGCGGGCCTCGCCCGAAGGCGATGTGCTGCCGGGCGTTTGACCGGGCGAGGTCGAACGTGTCGGGATCGGTGAACCTTCGAGGATCCCGGTTGGCTGCGGCATTGTTCAGCATCACCGTCGTGCCCGCAGGCAGCTCCACCCCGCCGACGTCGACCGGCACCTTGGCCAGCCGGAAGTCGCCTCGGATCGGACTCTCGACCCGCAGCGCCTCCTCGACGAAGCCCGGAATCAGATTGCGGTCAACACGCAACTTCGCCTGTAACGCAGAATCTTCGGCGATCATCATCACCGCGGTGCTGAGCAGGCGCACCGTGGTCTCCTGCCCGGCCGCGAACAAATTGGCCGCCACGCACACCACATCGTTCACGGGCGGGATGCGCCCGTCCGGGAACAGCGCTGCCGCGAGGCCGGTCAGCACATCGTCGCGCGGGCGCTCACGGCGTTCGGTGATGTAGTCGGTGAACTTCCCGTAGAGATACTCCAACGGTGAGTGGTGCATCGCGTCGCCGTCACTGCTGCCGATGGTGCCGGTGGAGGTAAGGAGCTGATCCTTGAAGTCGTTGTGGTCGGATTCGGGCACTCCGAGCAGATCGGCGATGACCAGCATCGCAAACGGATTGCCGAAATCAGCGACGAACTCGCAACCTCCGCCCGCGAGCGCTTCGTCGAATTGGCGGTCGGCGAGGCACCACATGAACTCCTCATTCTCCTTGAGGCGCTTCGGCGTGATCATCTTCGACAGCAGTGCCCGGTGGTCCGTGTGCAGCGGCGGATCCAGGGTCGGCAATTGATCGTTGAACGGCAACTCGTCGCGGTGTGCGGCGATGAGGTCGGAGATGTCCTCGCCCTCAAGGGGAACCGGAAAGCCAGGGAACGGTCCGGTGACCGCGGTGCACGAGGAGAATCGCACGTTGTCGTTGTAGACGGCCACGGCTTCCTCGTAACCGGTGATCATCACGACGTCGTGATGAGGTTCCCGGCGCACCGGACACTGTTCACGCAGCGCCGCGAGGTAGTCGTACGGGTCGTGCAGGAGCCGATTGTCGGTGAAGAAGTCCACGGCGTCCGGGTCCGTTCCGCTGAGGGTGGATGTGTGCGGCTGGGTCACTCTGCGGCCCCGGCGCTTTCGAAGTTCGGCACGCTGACCGTGTTGGGCAATTCCATCTGCAGATAGACCGCGATTCTCCGAAGTTTGTCGTCGGCGTTGAACTCGTAGACCGACACGGTGTTGACCACGCTGTTGAAGTCGCCCATGCAACTTCGTTCCTCCAGTTCAAGGAACACTAAATCCGCTGTCTCGGTGATCCGTTGGAACGAGCAGTCCCAGTCCGCTGACACTGCCCAGTTCGTCAGGAATGCCGCGTACTCGTCCCAGTTCATCACCTCTTTGAACGGGCCGATGCGAACGAACCCCTCGACCGCGATCAACTCGACTAACGGCGCCCAACTGTCGACCGAGAAGCCGGGATCTTTCGCCTTCTTCACCAGTCGGCTCATCGTTTGGCTGTAGTCCAGCACCACCCGTGACCGTCCGCTCGTCTCGCCGATGACATTGTCGATAGTCGTCACACCGTCACCCCCGCGGCGGCCAGTGTCCGCTCCAAGGCCTCGACGTACTCGCCGGTGCCATGGAACGGGCCGTGCACACCGATCGCGACATCGAGGAAGGCGTTGTACTCGTCATTGACGTGGGTCTCCCACCGCGTGAGCTCACCCTCGTCGTTCGTCTGCACGAAGCTGTACGAGTAGAAGCCCATCTTCACACCCTCTTCGGTGTGCCCTTCCCAACGTGTCTTCATCATAAGGCCGTTCGACGCCGGCCAGTAGTCGAAGCCGGCAGGCTTCCAGTCCGGGAACTTCAGTGAGTACGCCTTGGCCTCCATGGTGGAAGCCTTGGCGGTGTCGGTGGGAAACTCGCTGAAGGGAAATACCTGGTCTCCGGTGAAGTACGGCGACACGTAGACGCCGTCGTCGGCGAATTTCCATGCGTCAGCGAAGGCTTCGCCGTCCTGCACGCCTTGGCGCAGATAGGCGTCGCGATACGCCTCGGCCATCCGGACGTGATGGGCAAGGCGTTGTTCGAGATTCATTCGGTCCTTCTTCCAGTGCCGACAAGGGGATGGTTGGGATTTCAGCGGTGTGCGGCGTCGGACATGTATCGGTCGACGACCGAGTGGAAGTGCGCGATGACGACTTCCTCCTTGACCAGCGTCATGTGGTCGAGCCCGTCGTTGCGCAGGCCCTTCTGCTGACGAGGCATCTGCTCGTAATCCTGTTGGAGCGCCTCGAAATACTTGTGGCTTCCCGGCGTATCCACCACGATCGCCACTGCCCGGACTGCGTCCCGAAACTCCTGCGGCAGATACATGTAGCTGGCCACATGCCAGATACAGCGGTTCGGGTCACCGTCGGGATGCGGCCGCGCCATGATGACGTGGCATTCGCCTGCCCGCACGGTCATGAAGTAGTTGGGGAAGAGCACCCAGCCCTGGTTGTCGACCATCTGACTGTCGGTCAGGCCGCTGACATCGAGCTCCATGCCGGTCAGCACCTCACGGGTCGCTTGTTGCAGCAGGGTCCGGGCGGTGACGCCGTCGGAGAACGTTACGTTCCCGTCCGCGTCCTGATACGGCGCGATCAGTTCCTGGAAACGCGGAATGACCGCAACGGTCCCGGGGAAGGTCTCAGGCAGCGCCAGGATCCCCGCGACCTGATCCTGCACGCCGGCACCCACCACCTCGAACGGAGCCATTGCGGCGCTGTGCTTTTCGAAGAACCGGTACCGGGCGGTCTGAGGGTTGATGTGCAGCACCTGCAGCAGTTGCGGATGGATGCCGTTGATGTGGTAGCCCTCTTCGAAGGCGTCCATGACGACTTTCCAGTTGCACTCAATGGCCTCGGTGACATCCATGACCGTGGTGAACGTCTCGATGTTGTAGGGCTCGAGAAGGGTGACGACCTCCTCACCGAGGTAGTCCCGCAGGGTCGACGCTTCAGGGTCCGGGTTGAGGAAGATGAAGCCCGCGAAAGTATCGACCGAGGCCTGGATGAGCGAGTTCTCGGTCTTGTCGATCGGGCCGGCGAGGTTCTCGCGCAGCATTCCCTTCAATCTGCCGTCGAGGTCGTAGGACCACAGGTGGTACTGGCAGAGGAATCCGCGCTTGGCGTTGCCGGTCTCGGTCGTGCACAGCGCGTTGCCGCGATGTCGGCAGGCGTTGACGAAACCTCGGAGGACGTCGTCTTTTCCGCGGACGATGATGAAGGACTGGTCGAGGATCTCGTATTTCTTCCAGTCACCGGGTTTGGGTAGGTCCTCGACCCGACCCACGATCTGCCACGTCCGCTTCCAGATCGCTTCCCGCTCGCGCGCGGCGTACTCCGGGCAGGTGTAGCGGTCGGTGGGGATCGTCATGTTGAACGTCCCGGACTGGACGTCATCCAAGCCCAGGCCTTGACCCGAAGCGGGGTCGACCCATTCTCCGGGTCGGGTTGACGCTGGCATCAATGGAGTTCTCCTCAGTCGACGGTAGTCACGGAGTCGAGCGGGTGCGTCCCGACGAGAGCCGTCCGGTCGAGCCCAGCCGAACGGCGCATCTCGATCTCGGGACGATGTGATCCGACTCACGGTATACATGAGTGAATCGCCGATGCAAGGGTGTATAAAAGTGTGCAGCGTCACATATCGGCAACTAGAGAGGGCCTGCCGTGGCTTATCGACTCGACGTCGTCACCGCTGGGGTTGCGGAGGCGGTTCGCCGCGCAGGCGGACTGATGTTCGACCGTGCCCTGGCGGGGTGGAAAGTAAGAGTCGTCACCGACGACAGGGCTCATGGTCGAGCGCTGCGCATCCTCGGCGCCCGTGCCGAACCGCCGGCACATCTCGCGGACGCGCAGTCCCAGCCGGATCGAGTGGTTCGCACCCTGCTCCTACCGGTCGATCAGTTCACTGGCAACCGCCGATCCCTTGTGGCGGGGAGCATGAAGACCGAGCCGCCAGCGGAACTTCTCCTCTGGGGGCGGCACGTGGACAGTGAGCTCACGAGCCTCCTACACCCTGTGCGGTACGGAATCAGCTCGGCAGCAAGGAGATTCAAGGAAGAAGCGCTCCGCTGCGCCGACCTCGACGGTCTCGTCGAGCCCTGGGAGGAGTTCTGGGCGAGCAACATCCTCGACCAGACCCCGTTCGGGCATTTCCGACTCGCAGAGCAGAGGTTGAAAGACGCCGAATCGTGGAACGCCGTTGTCGCGCGCACTCATGCCCCCCCGGCAAAAGTGGTGGGAGGATCCCCCCATGGCTGAACGATGGACCAAAGAGCGTCGGATCGAACACACCCGCCAAATTCTGCTCGACGCCGCTGAGGAAGTCTTCGCCCGAAAAGGTCTCACCGGTGCGGCGCTCGAAGAGATCGCCGACGCCGCGGGATTCAGCCGCGGCATCATTTACTCCCAGTTCGGCGCGAAGGAGAAGCTCTTTCTGGCGGTCGTCGATCGACAACGTCAGCGGTTCTTGGACGGGTTCGCCGAGGTGATGATGTCCTTTCATCGCCGCAGTGACGTCGACCTCGACCAACTTGCGCAACGATGGCGCGACCTGAGCAGCGGGACAGACCGTGCGGCACTGGGATACGAGCTGACGTTGTTCCTGCTACGCAACCCCGACGCGCGGGACCGAGTAGCCACCCAACGGCTCGAAACCATCCGCGCCCTGGGCGAATTCATCAGCAAGAACGTTGCGCGAATCGGAGGTGCACTGACAATCGATGCCGAGACGCTGGCCCGTGTGGTCCTGGCCGCCAACGACGGCATCACTCTCGACAGCCATATCGACGGCCAGGATCTGTACCGCCCCTATCTACAGCTGGTGATGTCCGCCATCGAGGCTCCGCATTAACCGCAATCGGTCCTGCCCAGCAGGCGGTGGTTGAGGTTGTCCCCCCCCCCCTGTAGGTTGCCAAACTCCGTGTCATACGACGATGGCTCTGGCTGCGGGTTTCCTGTCTTGCCACGGAGATGACGAACGAGTTCTTGCCATCTAAATGTCGAATCCTAGAACCAGACGGTTGTCCACGAAACACGTGGAAGCGCAGAGCGGCCGGTCTGAGGCAGACATCTAGCTGTGGGTTCTCCCCCTCGCCTTCATCGGCGCTCGATGCTGACCCAGCGTTCCGAGACTGTCTCATTTCCACGCCGAATTGCTTGGTCGCTGCCCCAACATCGTTAGCGTCCGCGCTGCGCGGTAACGAGACAGTGCCGAATGTGGTTTGGGTCGTTAGCCCGGTTGTGTCGATACTGCGGCGGAGATGCGGTCGAGGGCGTCGGTATTCACGCGGTAATAGGCCCATTTGCCGCGTTGGTCGCGGCTGACGAGGCCGCTGTCGACGAGCAGCTTCATATGGTGCGAGACGGTGGGTTGGCTCAGTCCCAGTGGTTCGGTCAGGTCGCAGATACAGGCTTCTCCACCGTCAGATGCAGCGATGAGGGATACCAGCTTTACCCGTGCCGGATCGGCGAGCGCTTTGAACACCGACGCGAGGCGTTCGGCGGCAGGGTTGTCCAGCACGCCGCCAGTCAGCGGTGAACAGCAGGCAGCCACGTCGCTGCGGGTCAACGGTGCGATCGTGGTGGGCATGGCACCCATGATGCCACACGCATTGACAAACATCGATGCGTCGAGCACGATCGAATCCATCGAAGAATGTCGATGAGAGGAGTCGAGGATGTCGGAACTGCCCGTCGTAGTGATCGGGGCCGGACCGTTGGGTTTGGCGGCGGCCGCGCACCTGCTCGAGCGTGGACTCACACCACTGGTGCTGGAGGCCGGGTCGAGTCCCGCTGCGGCGGTTGAGCAGTGGGAACACGTCCGCACGTTCTCCCCGTGGCCCGAATTGGTCGACCCCGCGGCTGCCCGGCTGCTCGAGCCGACCGGGTGGACCGCCCACGAGTTGGGGTTCCCGACCGGTCGGGAGTGGATCGACGGCTACCTGGCACCGTTGGCGGGCGTCTTGGGCACGCGGGTGCAGTACGGCGCGCGAGTGGAGGCGGTATCTCGGCTCGGTCGGGACCGGCTGGTCAGCCCGGGCCGCGCTGAGACGCCGTTCGTGGTGCACGTGACCAACGCTGACGGCACCGAGTGTCGCGTGCAGGCCCGGGCGGTCGTCGACGCCTCGGGCACCTGGGGTCAGCCCAACCCTGCTGGCGCGGACGGGGTTCCGGCGATCGGCGAACGTGCCGCAGCGGCCTCGGGCGTGCTGACCTACATTCCGCCGACGCTCGCGCAGGCCTCGGCGTTAGCGGGCAAGCACGTGGTGGTGGTCGGCAGCGGGCATTCGGCGATGACCGCGGTGATCCAGCTCGGCGAGGTGGTGCGCAAGGATCCGTCGACGTCGGTGACGTGGGTGCTGCGCCGCGGGGTTTCCGAGGACACCTTCGGCGGTGGTGCTGCCGATGAATTGCCCCAGCGCGGTGCTCTGGGTGTGCGATCCAAGGAAGCGGTCGAGGCGGGGCGGGTGTCGTTGTCGACCGGGTTCCGTAGCGAGCGTGTCGATCTGGTCGACGGGCGTGCGGTGCTCACCGCGGAGGACGGCCGTGGTTTGTCGCCGGCGGATCACGTGGTGGTGCTGACCGGGTTCCGGCCGGATCTGTCGTTCTTGTCGGAGATGCGCATCGAACTGGACACGATCCTGCAGGCCCCGGTCAACTTGGCTGGCTCGATCGATCCAAACATGCACTCCTGCGGCAGCGTGCTGCCGCACGGTGCCGCCGAGTTGGCGCACCCGGAACCGAACCTGTACATCGTGGGCATGAAGTCCTACGGGCGCGCCCCGACGTTCCTGGCGATGACCGGCTACGAACAGGTCCGCAGCATCGCCGCCGAACTGGTCGGCGACCACGAGGCTGCACGACGGGTCGAGCTGACGCTGCCCGACACCGGGGTGTGCAACGGAGCAGGCTTGTTCGACGACCCGCAGGGCGAGAATGCTGGCGGCGGATGCTGCGGGCCGGCCCCGGCATCGCAGCCGGTGTCGCTGCAATCGTCCCCGTTGTCGCTCAACCTCATTGGCGGATGACACAGAGTGCTCCTTCGGCGGCACCCAGCGCAGCCCAGCATGGGTTGCGCTGGGTGCTGTTGACGTTGTGCGTCACCGAAATCACCAGCTGGGGCGTGTTGTACTACGCGTTCACCGTGCTCTCGGAGCAGATCAGCACGGATACCGGGTGGTCGGCCCCGGCGGTGACCGCCGCGTTCTCCGCCGGGCTGGTGACCTCGGCAGCGGTGGGCATCCCGGTCGGGCGGTGGCTGGACCGGGTGGGTCCGCGCTGGATCATGACCGCCGGATCGATACTTGGCACGCTGTCGGTGGTGGCAGTGGTCACGGCACCGAACTACGGCGCTTTCGTCGTGGCGTGGGTGCTGGCCGGGGTGGCGATGAGCGCGGTGTTCTACGCACCCGCCTTCGCGGCGTTGACCCGGTTCTTCGGCACCGACGCGGTACGCGCACTGACGGTGCTGACGTTGGTGGCCGGGTTCGCCAGCACTGTATTCGCACCGCTGACCGCAGCGCTGTCAGCCCAGATGAGTTGGCGCCACACCTATCTCGTCCTGGCGGCGATCATGGCCGTGATCACGATCCCGGCGCACGTCTTCGGATTGCGGCGCCCCTGGCCGCCGGTGACCACCCAGCACCACGTCGAGGCACCGAGCCGCACCGCGCGCAGCGGGCCGTTCCTCGCCCTGATCGCGGCGTTCGCGCTCGCCGGGCTCGCCTCGTATGCGGTGATCGCCAACCTGGTGCCGTTGATGAGCCAACGCGGGATTGGCACCGGTGCCGCCGCCATCGCACTGGGCCTGGGCGGAGCCGGGCAAGTCCTGGGCCGTCTCGGCTACCAGACCCTCGTGCGCCACGTCGGCGTCGTGCCCCGCACGGTGATCATCATGGCCGGAGTCGCGGCCACCACCGCACTGCTGGGGCTGTTCACCGCCTATGCCGCATTGGTGGCGGTGGCCATCGGCGCCGGCGTGATGCGCGGCATCATGACGCTGCTGCAAGCCACCGCGGTCACCGAGCGTTGGGGTGCAACGCATTACGGCCATCTCAGCGGAATCCTGACCGCACCGATCATGATCGCGACCGCCGTCGGCCCGTTCGTCGGCGCGGCCCTAGCCAGCCGTCTTGGTAGCTACGCCGCCATGTTCGTCGCTCTCGGGGTGATCGCCGGGGCCGGAGCGCTGGTCGCACTGGCGACCCGGCCCCGAGTGCGAGCGCCTGCACCACCGTCCCCGGCAGAAGTCTGATCCACGCGTGCGAGCTGCAACTCGGTGGAACGTTGTGTGGTGGTGTCACCGGAACCGACCACACTAGGAGTGCCGGAGGTTCATTCCACCTTGCCGATACGACGCCAAGGTGGAAGGGGTTCGGCGAGCCGACGACTGCGACGAACACCATGACGAGGGACGCGATGAAGTTCAAACGCCGAAATTGCGAAGACCTAGCAGACCTGGTCTGCGGCAACCTGGGATCCGACCAACCCGGCCCGGAGGAGCAACCGCGGTTTTTCCCCTACCGGTCGAGCTTCTACATCGACGAGTTCTTCATCGAACTGGAAACCGAGTGGCGCCACGACGGCAGCACCCGCCACCGCTGGGTCGCCGATGTCATCGACACCATTCTCGAGGGCCCCCAGTCCAACCCCACGACACCACCCGAGCTGTTCTGCCGACTCGTCGACCAACTGATGGACCCTCGTGAAGCGCTCAACGAGGGCGCTGACCGCCCCGCGGCACTGGCCCTGCTCAACCAGGTGCTGGGACGAGAGGGATACGAGGCGTTCTACAGAGAGGACCGACACTGCTATCTGCGCCACATCGGCAGCGGTGCCGTCAGCACCTTGCAGGCCAACCCGCACCGGCCACTTAGCCCGGCCGAGGTCGAACGTCGCGCCCTGCTCAACACCTACCTCGACACGTGTAGTGAAGACGATCTCATCGAGGACGTGCTGCTACCGCTGTTCCGCCAGTTGGGGTTTCACCGCATCACCGCCGCCGGGCACAAGGACAAGGCTCTGGAGTACGGCAAGGACATCTGGATGCGCTACACGCTACCTACCCAACACCGGCTGTACTTCGGCATCCAAGCCAAGAAGGGGAAGCTCGACGCTTCGGGTGTCACCAGGGCTGGCAATGCCAACATCGCCGAGATTCACAACCAGGCGCTGATGATGCTCAACCACGTGATCTTCGACCCCGAACACAACAAACGAGTCCTCGTCGACCACGCGTTCATCGTCGCGGGCGGCGAGATCACCAAAGCCGCCCGAAACTGGTTGGCCGAAAACCTCGACGCCTCCAAGCGCAGCCAAATCATGTTCATCGATCGCAACGACATCCTGAATCTCTACGTCGTCACCAACCTGCCGCTTCCAGCCGCAGCGCTCCCGCCGGCGACCGACCCTTGGGCCTTAGACACCGACGAGCCACCCTTCTGAGGCCGCGCCCAGCCCGGGTGGTGACCCACCACGGCCAGCGGCGCTTGAACCCGCGGCGGTAGGCCTCAAATCAGCCGACCGCACCGACGCGTAGCTGACGTGACCAGGCTTGGGCAGCCATCTGCGTTGCATCCCAGGGTGATCCGAGCGGCGGGGTGTACGACAGATCCAACTCAGAAAGGCCTTCGACGGTCATGTCGTGGAACAGGGCGGCGGCGTAGGTGTCGACCCGCTTGGACACCTCTGCGCTGCGGTGCCCGACCTGCTGCGCCCCGAGCAGCCGCCCGGTGTGTCCGTCGCCGGTGATCCGAATGTGGATGGGGGTGGCGCCTGGGTAGTAGGCCTTGTGGTCATCCGGGGTGGCCGAGGTGTGACCGGGGTCGACCCGCGGTCTGCTGCCAGCACCTCGTGGTCGCGCAATCCGGTTCGGGCGGCCACTAGGTCGAAGACCTTGACCACCTGGGTGCCGAGGCTGCCGGCGAAGCGCGCGGAACCGCCCAAAGCGTTCTCTCCGGCGACGCGGCCTTGCTTGTGGGCGGTGGTGCCCAGCGGCAGCCACGTCAGACCCAGGAGGCGGTGGTGGGTGTGCACGCAGTCCCCGGCGGCGAACACATCCGCCAAGGTGGTGCGCATCGCCTCGTCCACGGCGATCGCGCCCTTGATGCCGAGGTCGGCGCCGGCGTCGGCGGCCAGCTCCGCGTCGGGTCGCACGCCGACCACGACGAGAACGAAATCGACTGTCGTTTCGAGTGTTTCGCTGTCGCGGTGGGCGGTCACGGTGAGGGCGCCGGTGTCGGTGCGGGTGACGGCGGAGACGGTGGTGTGGGTGAGGACCTGCACGCCGTGGCGTTCCAGTTCGTCGTGGACGAGGGCGCCCAGCTCGGGGTCGACGGTCGGCAGCACTTCGGGTAGCGCTTCGATTTGGGTGACGGCGATCCCGCGGGTGGTGAGGCCTTCGGCCATCTCCAGGCCGATGTAGCCGGCGCCGATGATGACCGCGGTCTTGGGGTCGCGCTGCTCCAGCGACTCCATGACGGCGAAGGTGTCGCCCATCGAATGCAGCAGGTGGACACCGTCTTCGGGGCCGAGAGCGTCGGGGCCGGTGAGGCCGGTGATGGGTGGGCGGGCGCTGACGGCGCCGGTGCCCACGATCAGGGCGTCATACGGCAGTTCGGTGGGGGTTCCGCTGAGGTCGAGGACGTCGAGGGTGTGTTCGGCGACGTTGATTCTGGTGGCGCGGGTGTCGGTGAGCACGCGCATGCCGGTAGCGGCCAGGTCGTCGGCGGTGCGATGGGCCAGGTGGGTCCAGTGCGTGACTTCCCCGGAGACGTAGTACGGGATGCCGCAGATGGAGAAGTTGGGGTAGTCGTCGGCGACGACGACGGTGACCTCAGTGCTGGGGTCGAGTTCACGGATGCGCAGGGCGGCGCTGATTCCGGCGTCGCTGCCGCCGATAGCGACGATATGGCGTGCGGGCATGACAAAGTCTCCTCGGGAGATTGGGTGGTTCGGGGAGGGTGCTGCTGAGCTGCAGCGTGAGAGCAGGGGTGGCTGTCAGGCGTCGGTGAGCGCGGTGTGCAGGCGTTGCACGCGGGCGGTGATGTCGTCGCGGACCAGGCGCATGCGTTCGAGGCCGTCGATGCCGCGTTCGGAGGGTTCGTCGGTGTCCCAGTTCTCAACTCGGGTTCCCGGCAGCGGATCGAGCTGGGCTTCACGGCCCAGGGTGACCACCAGGTCGACGTGGCGGGCCAGCTCGTAGTCCACCGGCGTGGGCTGCTCATCGGTGATGTCGACGCCCACCTCTAGCAGGGCTTGGGCGGACAGATCGTTCACCGCGTCACCGGGTTTGGTCCCGGCCGAGTACACGGTCACGGTGTCGCCGGCGAGCTGGCGCATGAGTCCGGCCGCCATCTGCGATTTACCGCCGTTCTTGACGCAGACGAACAGTACTGAGGGCTTGGTGATGGATTCGGCCATGAGTCAGGCTTGGCGCGCGGTGACGTGGAGTTCGGCCAGCAGCCGGCGGACGCGTTCTTCGAGGTCGTCGCGGATCGGTCGGACCGCATCGACGTCCTGGCCTTCCGGGTCGGGCAGGTCCCAGTTCTCGTAGCGTTTGCCGGGGAAGATCGGGCAGGCGTCGCCGCAGCCCATGGTGATCACGACGTCGGCGGCCTGGACGATCTCGTCGGTCCAGGGCTTGGGGAACTCGCCGGTGATGTCGATCCCGACTTCGGCCATCGCCGTGACCGCGGCTGGGTTGATGGCATCGCCGGGTTCGGAGCCGCCCGACCAGGCCACCGCGTGCTCGCCGGCGAGGTGGGTGAAGAAACCCAAGGCCATCTGGGACCGGCCGGCGTTGTGGGTGCACAGGAACAGCACCGTGGGCTTGCCGTCGCTGATCTTGCCTTCCACCCGGGCTAGGGCGAGCAGGCGTTGGCGGGCGAACCGTTCGGCCAGCAGGGGCAGGAAGTTGGGGACGGTGGCGCGGCCGGCGAACTGGTCATAGGAGGTGTGCAGGAACCGTTCGATGGTCTCGACGCCGAAGCTGTCGCCGAAATCGCGTTCCAACCTGGTGGCCGCGGTGGTGAGTGCGTGGCGTTGGTCGATGGACAGGTCTCGGTGTGGGCGCAGGGCGGCGGGGCTGCTGTCAGACATGGTGTTACGACTCCTGTGTCGTAGAGGGCTGGACTGCTGAGGGTGCGGTGGTTTGGTCTCGGAAGCGGCGTCGCAAGGCCAGCGAGACGTAGACCAGCGCCACCAGAACTGGAACCTCGATCAGCGGTCCGACCACACCGGCCAGGGCTTGCCCGGACGTGGCGCCGTAGGTGGCGATCGCCACCGCGATGGCCAGCTCGAAGTTGTTGCCCGCCGCGGTGAAGGCCAGCGTGGTGGTGCGTTGGTAGCCCAGACCGATTCCGGCGCCGAGCAGGTAACCCCCACCCCACATGATCGCGAAGTACGCGAGCAACGGAAGCGCGATCCGCACCACGTCCAGCGGCTGGCTTGTGATCTGTTCACCTTGCAGCGCAAAGAGAATGACGATGGTGAACAGCAGGCCGTATAGGGCCCACGGTCCGATTCGGGGCAGGAATTTCGATTCGTACCAGTCGCGGCCCTTGGCCTTCTCACCGAGTCGCCGCGACAGGTAGCCGGCCAGAAGGGGGATGCCGAGGAAGATCAGCACCGACTTGGCGATCTGCCAGGGTGAGGTGTCAATGGTGGTCTGTTCTAAGCCAAGCCAGCCGGGCAGGACTGACAGGTAGAACCAGCCCAGGACGGCGAACATGATGACCTGGAAGATCGAGTTGAGCGCGACCAGCACGGCGGCGGCCTCGCGGTCACCGCAGGCCAGGTCGTTCCAGATGATGACCATGGCGATGCAGCGGGCCAGGCCCACGATGATGAGTCCAGTCCGGTACTCGGGCAGATCCGGCAGCATCAGCCAGGCCAGCGCGAACATCAGCGCCGGACCGAACGCCCAATTCAAGAACAACGAGCTGAGCAACAGCCTGCGGTCGCCGGTCACGGTATCGAGCCGGTCGTAGCGGACCTTGGCCAGCACCGGGTACATCATGATCAGCAGACCGAGGGCGATGGGCAGCGAGATACCGTCGACCTGAACGCCATCCAGCGCGGTATTCAATCCCGGGATCCCCCGCCCCAGCAGGAGGCCGGCGACCATGGCGACGCCAATCCACACCGGCAGGAACCGGTCCAACGTGGACAGCTTGCCCACCACGGGCGTTGAGGTACTCGCCACCGTGTCGGTCATGCCGTCACCCCTGCCAGCGCTGCAGTGTTGAGATTGAGCAGCGTCGAGATCCCCTGCAGCGCTTCGGGAACCACGGCGTAGTACACCCACGACGCCCGCCGCTCAGAAGTGAGCAGGCCGGCGTCGCGCAGCACCTTGAGGTGATGCGACACCGTGGGCTGCGAGACATCGATCCCGCCGGAGATGTCACAGACACACGCCTCGCCGCCGGAATGGCTGGCAATCGCGCTGAAGAGCCGCAACCGCACCGGGTCAGCCAGCGCCTTCAACTTCTTGGCCATCTCCACCGCTGCCGGTTCAGACAGTGGCTCGCTCAGCAGTGGCGGCCTGAGGCAGCAGACGTCGGCCGCCTCACCGTGTTGATTCGACATACATCGATATTGACAGGCATCGAAGCCGTGGCCAAGCCAACGGCAGGTGAACAAAGCGACGTGCTCAAGGTTCCGATTGACCCACCGTGCCTACCAAGATTTCAATAGAGGCGCGGCTTTGGCTACATGCGACAGCTGGCGTGGCCCTCGCGGCGTTCTTGCTGCAGCTGCTGTGTTGTGTGCTGCAGTGATCTTGCTGAAGAATTGCCAATCTCCGTGACATTCGCCGATAGCTCGAACTGCGGGTTTCCGATTCTGCCATTGAGATGTCGAACGGACTTTTGCCATCCAGATGGCGAATCCTAAACCGTACGATTGGACCGGTTTGGGCGGACGCGCCCGGTGGCCTGCTCGCTAGAGCGCGGACTTGGCGTCTGCGGAGGTGAGCGCGGGAAGGTCCGCATCGAGGTTCTAGCCCAGCGCGCTTACCCGCCCACTGCCGTACGCTACCGGTCTCGTTGCCCTCCGACGCCGTGGATCTGAGATGCGCGGTGTGAGACAAGAAATGAGACACCGCGCCCCGGCGTTATGCGACCGCAACGTAGGCCGCGTTGGGGCTTTCTCGTTTCTCTAGATTCGAGACTGAGGGTCTGACTGATAGGCGAGACTGGTTTCGGGGTTGCATCCCGTACTTAGGTACGGGCTTATCGTCGGTGTATGAGGATCGGTGAAGCTGCAAATTGGGCGCCGGAGTCGTGTTCGTTGCCCAGTGCGGAGCGGCCGTTGCGGGTCGCTGAGTTCGACGTGTTGTTTCGGGAATCGGTGTTGCGGTGGACGCGGATAAGCAGGACCCGGTTGGAGTTGACGCTGGCAGCCCAAGCGTGGGCAGCTGCATCCGATCTCGCCGCGCGGGAGAGCGGATGCTGTTCCTTCTTCACCTTCACCTTCGAGTCGTCCGTTTCGGGGGTGGTGATGGCTATCGAAGTGCCCGCATCTCAGGTTGCGGTGCTTGACGCCGTGACTGCACGGGTGGCGGCCGCCTGCGGTGAGAGTGGACTATGACCACTGCAACGGGACTCCGTAGCGGCCAGGTCGCTGCGGCGGCGGGGGTGAACATCGAGACGCTGCGCTACTACGAGCGCCGTGGCCTGCTGCGCGAACCCGACCGGTCGCTCGGCGGGCACCGCCTCTACCCGCCTGAGGTCGTCACGACCATGCGGATGATCAAAGCCGCCCAACGGGTGGGATTCACGCTGGAGGAGGTCGCCGACCTGCTGGCGGCGACCAGGCTGGGTGGGCGTTCTGACTCGGGGTTACGTGACCGGACAGCAGAGAAGCTAGCCGAGGTCGACCAGAAGCTGGTGGAGCTGACCGAGGTGCGGGACACACTGCGAGCAGCCCTGGACGCGGGGTGTCAAGACTTGCTGGTGTGCGCCGAGACTCCCTGCTGCCCTTTACCTTTCGACAAAGCTGCATCAGTGACCGGAACGGCAGGAGACAGCTGTGGCTGCAATTCGGTCAGATAGACGCTGGTGGACCACGCTCGGTATCGGGGTGGTTGCCTGTGTGGGCTGCTGTGCGGCGCTGCCGCTGCTTGCTGCGGTGGGACTTGCCGGTAGCGGGGCCTTGATGATCGGGGTCGGATGGTTGGAGCCCATTGGTGTCGGCCTGATCGCGGTCGGGCTGATCGGCGTGGTGGTCTCCCGCGTTCGGGCCCGCCGCCGGGCGGGAAGCGGTCGCGCCGACCACGGCAAGGAAAAGTCCTGCACCTGCGCCCCGCCGAACCCTGAACCACGTGTCGATCCGACGAGTTCGACTGTCCACTAACGCCTTTCATCCACCAGGTTAAAGTGTCGCTCCGGCGAACGGCAAGCATGCAGACGGACCGGACTTGACCTTCGAGCTAGGTCGAAGGTTTAAGGTTCGCAGGCATGAGCGGAATGCGGATCTCCCAGCTCGCCGAACGCTCTGGCGTGCCGGCGACCACGCTGCGGTACTACGAGTCGGCGGGCCTGCTGGTTGCCGATCGCACTCCGTCGGGGTACCGCGTGTACGAAGAACCTGCCCTAGAGCGGTTGGCGTTCATCCGGGCCGCCAAGCAGGTCGGACTGCCACTCGACGAGATCCGCGAACTCCTGCAGGTGTGGCACCACGGGGCCTGTGTCGACGTGCGCCAGCGGATGCGCCCGATGATGTCAGCTCGACTCGATGACGTCACTGCCCGTATCGCTGACCTGCAACGCTTCGCCGAATCGTTGCAGTCGGCGTTGTCGCGCCTGGATGCGCTGCCTGACCGGAACGCCCCGTGTGACGCGCGGTGCACCTTCCTGCAGTCTCCAGAGCCGTCACTGATCCCCGATGCGCCAGGGATCGCGCGGTGACCTACGTGATCGCCTAACCATGCGTCGACATGCGCGAAACCCGAAAGGACCCATGCCGAACTCGTCGATCACCGAGACACTGGAACGCCACCAGATCGCCATCTACCTCGGCGGGCTCGCTGCCGGCGCCGCCGCGGGGTTGGCGTGGCCGGCTGGCGGACCGACCTGGGAAGCGGCCATCTACCCCGTCCTCGGTGCCCTGCTCTACGCCACGTTTCTGCAGGTGCCGTTCACCAAACTGACCGCCGCGTTCCGCGACGGCCGATTCCTCGGCGCAGTCCTGCTGGTCAACTTCGTCGTCGTGCCGCTGGTGGTGGCCGCCCTGACGCTGGTGGTCTCACTGCAACAGGCCGTCCTGCTCGGAGTGCTGCTCACCTTGCTGACGCCCTGCATCGACTACGTGATCGTCTTCAGCGGCCTCGCCGGTGGGGACAGCCAACGCCTCCTGGCAGCCGCCCCGCTGCTGATGCTGGCCCAAATGGCCGCACTCCCGCTATTCCTCTGGCTGTTCGTCGGTCCCGACCTCGCCGACATCGTGGAGATCGGCCCGTTCGTCGAAGCGTTCCTCATCCTCATCGTGCTGCCCCTGACCCTGGCCTGGGCCACCGAAGCCCTATCCCACCGGCACCGCAGCGGCGAAGCCATCTCCTCGACGATGACCACCGCGATGGTGCCGCTGATGACCGCCACGCTATTCGTGGTCGTCGCCAGCCAATTCCCGAAGATCACCGACCAAACCGACCAGGTTCTACGGGTCGTGCCGATCTACGCCGCGTTCCTGGTCATCATGGCTCTGATCGGTCTCGGCGCGGCGAAGCTGCTGCGCCTGGACCCGCCACGATCGCGGGCCTTGATCTTCAGCGGCGCGACACGCAACTCGCTGGTCGTGCTCCCGTTGGCGCTCGCCCTGCCCGACGCGTACGCGATCACCGCCGTCATCGTCGTCACCCAGACCCTCGTCGAACTCGTCGGCATGATCATTTACGTGCGCCTCATCCCCCGACTCACACCGGTGCCACCGGTTCACAGTTAGCCCAGGCCGCAGTGCCGAAATCCTGGCCATCACGCTAGACAAGATCTGATCGATCTCGATTCTTTAGAAGTGGGACGGTTCAACGCGTGGCTCGACGATCCCCGGCTCGGTGACTAGAGATGCGAAGGTTGGGCGGTAGTTAGGACGCGGTCTGCATCCGGTCCAACATTTCGCGACCGACTACACGCGGTTTGATGTTGCGCCTTTGGGATTCGGCCACAAGCATGTCGAACGCCTCCTCCGGGCTACAGCCATGAAGCGCAATGAGAGCGCCCTTGGCCATGTCGATGTCGGATCGAGAGGTCAGCGCTGCTCCAAGCTGGGACACGGTCTCTCGCGCTTTCTGCCAACGGCTCGCATTGCTGATCGCTTAACCGGCGGCAATGCTGTAAAGGCGCATGAGTTCAGCGTCGAATGCGGTTGCGGTGTGGCTGTAGATGTTGAGCGATCCGACGCACCTTCCGTGGTGAGGCACGGCGCTGGCCGGTCCGGCAGATCGATCGTTGGCTGCAGTTGGAGAAGATTAACGACCTTCGAACTGCTGACGATCCAGGCGGCCAGCTCACGGTCAATCATTCGAGCCAGCCGAAGACACGCTTCATGGCCTTCAGCTGCGGTGCGCCGAATACCGCCTTGGCCGGTCAACGGGTACCCATTGACAAGCGATTCGTGGTGAGCGACGCGGTTTCGGAGGTCGTTTGCTTCCTTCACCTGGGTGTGTACCCAATGCCGCTCGAACCCCGACCCCATCGAGTGTGCTTCTGCGCGACCGCCTTTGAACGCCTTCCGCAGCGCCTGCTCCCACAACACCTAATAGTCAGCCTGATCGCGTGGCGCAGGTAGCCTAGTCGTTCCACCTTGGTCGAGCAGGTTCGCCCAGAACCCGAACATACAATTTGCGACCACAAACGCCCAGTCACAGCTCGGTTGGTTCGAAGGTCTCCCGCTGGGCGCCCGGGATGCGCTCCCATGCCTGCTCCAACTGCTTGGCGCTACGCGCGTCGAGTACGGGGCCGTCTGCGTACCAGCGATCGCCCCAACGCGCCGCTAGGGTCTTAGCCATCGCGTTGCGCATGGCGATCTCTACGGTCGCGATGTCTGCGATAAATGCCGCCGAAAGATCACGGTTCCACACGTACAGCGCCCGAGCGACAACCAGGTCGTTTGCGGCTGCGTCGAGATACATCTTCAACCTGGGAGCTGAGATATAGGCGTCTAGTTCAGGCGGGAGTGCCGCGCTCTTGTCGCAGCATGCGTGCGAAGGCATCCACGCAGACTATGTTGCCCGGGTCATGTAACCTTGGGTGGTATTCCCCGGCAGTGTGCCTCTCCTGTTCAGCAGTGACTCCCAGCCGGGGTTTTCCATTTATCGGGGCCACTGCCCGGAAAAGCGCGACGCGGAGGCGCGAGCCTCGATATGTCGTTTTCGGGTTGTCGAGACGCCCGTCCGTTAGCCGCGAACAAGTCGCCACATGCCCCACCATGCGACGGGGGCAAGAGCGAGGACGGTCCACATTCCAGGGACGTAGGCAGTTATCCCGCTGGGGTTGAGCCAGGGGAAGACGGCGAAGTGCGCGAGTTCGGTCAGACCCATGGAGGCGAAGAATGTCCAGGCCAGGTAACGACCCAGGGGGTGGTTGCGGCGCATCAGGATGGGTGTCAGCAGCCAAGCGCCAACCGACACCGCGACGAGCAGCAGGACTGGCAGGGATGTCGGGGAGGGTTTGGAGGTTCCGGTAACCGTCGCCAGAAACGCGAAGAACTCCATCTGCTTTTCTTCGACGCGGTGAAGTAGGAAGAGGCTCAACGCAATCCAGAATGGCATTCGGATATCTGCCCAGAGCCCGCCGGCGGGGAAGAACAGCCACAGCAGGAGGCCGCCGGCAAATCCGGCGGTGAAGATCGTCATTGTCAGCAGGTCGAAGGCCCACCATCCCAGGCCCAGCGTCACTGCGGTGATCCCCGTTGCGGCCGCGACAGCCCAGCGGGGTCGTTCCGCCAGGCGTCTCGTAAGGGGCGTCGCCGGTTTCATCTGTTGGTGAGGGCGGCGAGGTCGTCGGGAATGGGCATGGGTGTCATGAGGCCCGCCGTGACGCGGCCGGTGTTGCCGACGGGATAGCGGCCGGTCAGTGAGCCAGGGGCGGCGACCATCAGGCGCAGGACTTGGCCGATGGCTTCGCGGCGGTCGTGCTGGCGTAGCGCCAACCTCAGCATCGCGGCGTGGTTGCAGGTGTGTAGCCACGGATCCGGTTGCGAGACAATGTGTGCGCGCTCCAGATGTCGCCACCTGGCCGCGGGGTCGGTCGCATATTTCGCAGCGGTCATCTCATCTCGATAGACCCGCCGGGCACGCTCGGTAATTCGTGGCATCGAGCTGACTCCTGTCGCACGGAGAACGGTGGGCTATCGGTGGTTGGCCTCTGTGGATGCGGTCGGGTCGTCGGCCGGTGGAGGTCCAGTGGGAGCGCAGCAATCACATCCGTGGTCGTTTGATGCAGCATCTGCCGCGACCAATGGGAGATTGAGTTTGACGGCTGAGGACTGCGTCGATTGTGGACCACAACAGGGGTCGTAGAGGATGGGTGCCGGGCCGATGTCGATGGCATGAGTCGTTGATCGTGGCGACGACGTTGTCACGCCGGGCAGGGCGGTGATGCGGGCGGCGCGGATGGCGTTGAGGATGACGAAGACTTCGGCGGTTTCGTGGATCAGGACCACGGTGGCTAAGCCCAGGACGCCGAATGCGGCTAGCGGTATCAGGACGGCGATAATGGCCAGCGAGAATGCGATGTTCTGCAACATGATTCGCCGGGCACGCCGCGAGTGGGCCAGTACCTGGGGGAGGTGGCGAAGGTCTTCACCCATCAGGGCGACGTCGGCGGTTTCGATGGCGACGTCGGTGCCCATGGCGCCCATGGCGATGCCGATGTCGGCGGTGGCCAGCGCGGGGGCGTCGTTGATGCCGTCGCCGACCATGGCGATGGGGCGGCCTTGTGCAATGGTTTGCAGTAGAGCTGCTTTGTCCTCGGGAAGCAGCTCGGAGTGCACGTTCGTGATGCCGGCCTCGGTGGCCACTGCTTCGGCGGTGCGGGCGTTGTCACCGGTAAGCATCGCCACCGTGAGGCCAAGGCGTTTCAGTAGCCCTACTGTGTCGGCTGCTTCGGGCCGAAGTTCATCGCGCACCGCTATTGCGGCAACGGGCTGCTCGTCGCGGACCAGCACCACCACGGTGGCTCCGGCGGCCTGCAATCGCTCGACGTCGCCGGCGAGTGGTCCAGGCGCCACCCAAGAGGGCTTCCCCAGGCGCAGCCGGTAGCCGTCAAGGTCACCATGCAGGCCGTGGCCGGGCACTGCGGTCACGCCGCTGGCGGTCGGCGGGTCACCTGCGGCAGTCAGAATCGCTTGCGCGAGTGGGTGTTCGCTGCGCACCTCTAATGCCGCTGCCCACCTCAGGGCGTCATCGTGGCTGAAGTCGTCGGTGGTGATGACGTCGATGACGCGGGGCTTGTTGCGCGTGAGCGTGCCGGTCTTGTCGAGGGCGACGACTTTGATGCGGCCGAGTTCTTCGACTGCGGCGCCGCCTTTGATCAGCGCGCCGTGGCGGCTGGCCGCCCCGATGGCCGCGACCACGGTGAGCGGGACGGCGATCGCCAGCGCGCAGGGTGAGGCGGCCACCAGCACCACCAGTGCCCGCTCTAGCCACAGTATCGGGTCACCGAAAACTGCGCCCACCGCCGCGATTACCGCGGCCAACGCCATGATCGCCGGCACCAGCGGTCGGGCGATCCGATCGGCCAGTCGTTGACCGGCGCCCTTGCGCTCCTGGGCTTGTTCGACGATGTGCACAATCCGCGCCAAGGAGCTGTCAGTCGCCAAGGCGGTGACCTCGACCTCGATCGCTCCTCCGCCATTGATGGCACCGGCGAACACGTCGCTGCCCGGTCCGGCTTCCACGGGCACTGACTCGCCGGTGATCGCCGATAAGTCCAGGCTCGTCTGACCGGTTCGGATGGTGCCATCGGTGGCGGCCCGTTCGCCGGGTCGGATCACCATGACGTCGCCGACGACGAGTTCGCCTGGGGCCACGGTCGTTTCGGTGCCATCCCGTAGTACCGAGGCTTTCGGCGGCACCAGAGACAACAGGGAGCGCAGCCCACGGCGGGTGCGGCTCACTGCGTAGTGCTCCAGGCCTTCGGCGATCGAGAACAAGATGCCCAGCAGGGCGGCCTCAGCGAACTGGCCCAAGGCCACCGCACCGATCGCGGCGATCGTCATCAACGTGCCCACCCCGATGCGACCGTGCCGCAGATTGCGGACCGCGTCGGGCACGAACGTGATCGCACCGGCAGCCACCGCAGCCAGCTCGACGGCTTCCGCGACACCCTCGTAGCCGCCGAACCGCCCCACCATCCAGCCCACGCTCAATAGGACCGCAGCGAGCACCGCGAACTGCAACTCCTTTACTTGCCAGAGCTTCTCGGGACCTGCGTCGAGTTCGGCGTCGTCGCTTGGCCCGCAGCATGCATCAGACACGATCGGCTTCCCTTCCTGCGGGTGCGGCCGTACCGGTCAGTACCGAGTCGGTCAACTGGCGCCCGCGCTCGGTCAGCTGGTACATCACCAACTTGCCGTCGCGCCGTGAGGACACCAGTGACGCGTTCTTGAGTTGGCGAAGATGGTGAGACACCAGGCCCTGAGGCAGTCCGACCACCCAGGCCATGTCGCAAACGCACAATTCGTCACCGGCCGTGAGCGCAGCCGCGATGGATAACCGGGTCGCATCGCTCAGGCCGCGTGCCGCAGCGGCGGCGACTTGGATGGTGGCGCTATCAGGCACCGTGGCCCGGATTGACTCCGCGTAGGGCAGGTCCAAACAGAGGAGATCGCAGGAATCCACCGGTTCAGTCATATTCATATACTAAAGTATGTTGATATGAGCAGGGAAGGGATACGGGCAACCCGGCCGATGCCGGCGTTCTGTTGATGCCACCTATACCTAACCAGGCTCCGGGCCGACCTGACCAGGTGACAATTCTGCATCGCCTGGCCCGTGGGGAGGGCTCCCGTGACCCACGGATCGGGAAGTCATTACGTCGCTAAGGGCAGGCCCAAGGGCCGACGAGTCGCCGATCCGCTCCGGAGGCAGATTGTCATAGAGGCCGGTTGAAGCTCTAGCCGCCGCAACAGCCGCCGGCGAGACCAGGTTCAGATGCTTCGAAATCACGCGAGGGCCGAAGGGTATGTTCGCGTTAGGCAAACCTCACCTTGCAGAAAGGCCGGTTGATGTCAGCACGTCGTAGTCGTTGGAGTCGCATCACCGCACTAGGGGCCGCCGTCGCGCTGGCAACGGGCCTCACTGCCTGCTCATCGTCGGAGGAGCAGGACGGTCTGCTGGTTTACAACGCTCAGCACGAGTCGCTGACCAAGGAGTGGATCGAGGCCTTCACCAAGGAGACGGGCATCAAGGTCACCTACCGACAGGGCGGCGATACCGAACTGGGCAATCAGTTGATCGCCGAGGGCGACTCGTCGCCCGCCGATGTGTTCCTTACCGAGAACTCGCCCGCCATGGCCGCCGTCGAGAAGAACGGTCTGTTCACCGACGTCGACCAGGCCACCATCTCCCAGGTGCCGCCGCAGTTCCGCCCCGCCACCAACAAGTGGACCGGCGTCGCCGCGCGCACAACGGTGTTCGCCTACAACAAGACCAAGCTCACCGAGGCCCAGCTGCCGGGGTCGATCATGGATCTCGAGAAGCCCGAGTGGAAGGGCCGCTGGGGCGCGCCGCCGGTCAAGCCGGACTTCCAGGCCATCGTCGCGGCGATGCTCGAACTCACCGGTGAGCAGGCCACCAGCCAGTGGCTGGCCGGCATGAAGTCGGGTGCCGAGATCTACTCCGACAACATCGCCACCCTGCGCGCCGTCAACGACGGCCAGGTCGAGGGCGGGATCATCTACCACTACTACTGGTTCCGCGATCAGTCGCAGACCAAGGAAATCTCGGGCAACACCGCGCTGCACTACTTCCGCAACCAGGATCCCGGCGCCTTCGTCTCAATCTCCGGTGGCGGCATCCTGAACTCCAGCAAGAAGAAGGAAGACGCCCAGAAGCTCCTCACCTTCATCACCAGCAAAGCCGGCCAGGAAGTACTGGAGAAGGGCACCTCGTTCGAGTACCCCGTGGCCAGCGGCGTCCCGGCCAACCCTGCGCTGGTGCCCCTCGTCGACCTGCAAGCACCCACCGTGAACCCATCGAACCTCGACGCGCAGAAGGTCACCGACCTGATGACGAAGGCGGGCCTGCTCTAGATGGGTGGCTGACATGGTCACCCCCACCGCGACGGCCGTCGACGCGGCCCTGACCTACGCCATAGCGCCGGCGGAGATGCCCGGCCGGGCCGCAGCCCCGCGACCGGGGCCGGTCCTGACCACCGGTGTGGTGCTGCTGGTGGTCGCGACGTTCGTGCCGATCGGGTACGTTGCCTGGTCGGTGGTGTCGCTCGGTCCCGCGCGGGTGTGGGAACTGCTCGCGCGGCCGCGCGTGCTCGAATTGTTCGTCAACACCGTGGGTCTCGTCGTCGTCACGGTCCCGATCTGCATCGTGCTCGGCGTCGGCGCAGCGTGGCTGGTGGAGCGCTCCGACGTCCCCGGCCGCGCGATCTGGCGGCCGCTGTTCGTCGCTCCCCTTGCGGTGCCCGCGTTCATCAACAGCTACGCCTGGGTCAGCGTCGTGCCCACCCTGCACGGCTTCTGGGCGGGCATCCTCGTCGCCTCGCTGTCGTACTTCCCGTTTGTCTACGTGCCTGCCGCTGCCACGCTGCGTCGCCTCGACCCGGCGATCGAGGAATCCGCCCGCACGCTCGGTTCCAGCCCGGTAGCAGCGTTCCGGCGCGTGGTCCTGCCGCAGCTGCGCCTCGCCGTCCTGGGCGGCGGACTGCTCATCGGCGTGCACCTGCTGGCCGAGTACGGCGCATTCGCGATGCTCCGCTTCTCGACGTTCACCACCGCGATCTTCGAGCAGTTCCAGGCCACGTTCAACGGCGCGGCGGGCAGCACACTTGCCGGCGTCCTCATGCTGCTGTGTCTGGTGCTGCTCGTCGGCGAGGCGGGGGTCCGCGGCAACGCCCGCTATGCCCGGCTCGGTTCGGGCGCTCAGCGCACGTCGCTGCCCCACCGCTTGGGTGGCATGAAGCTGCCCGCGCTAGTGGCCCTCGCGGCACTCGGCGTCCTGTCGCTCGGGGTTCCGGTGTGGACGATCGTGCGCTGGCTGTGGATCGGCGGGAGCGACGTGTGGGCGCTCGGCGAGATCGTGCCGTCTACGGTGCAGACCGTGGGGCTGGCAGCCGGGGCGGCGGCGCTGACGACGGTGCTGGCTTTCCCCTTCGCCTGGATCGCGGTGCGGCACCGCGGGTTCTTCGCCCGCTTCGTCGAGGGCTCGAACTTCGTGACGAGTTCGATGCCGGGCATCGTTACCGCGCTCGCGCTTGTCACCGTGGCGATCCGCTTCGCGCCGCCGCTGTACCAGACGGCGACGCTGGTGCTCGCGGCCTACGTGCTGATGTTCATGCCCCGCGCGATGGTGAACCTTCGGTCGGGTCTGGCGCAGGTGCCGCCGACGCTGGAGGAGGCGTCGCGCTCGCTCGGCGTATCGCCCACCCGCACGCTGCTGCGAGTCACGTTGCGGCTCACCGCACCTGCGGCCGCCGCCGGCGCCTCGCTGGTGTTCGTCGCCGTGGCAACCGAGCTGACCGCCACCCTGCTGCTGGCACCGACGGGCACCAACACCCTGGCAATGCGGTTCTGGTCGCTGTCGAGCGAGCTGGCCTACGCCGGCGCCGCACCGTATGCGTTGCTGCTCGTCGTGCTCGCGGTCCCGGTCACCGTCGTACTGTTCCAACAGTCGAGCAGGGCGGCCGCGCTATGACGAACGCGCTCGACGTCAGCGGCCTTGTTAAGTCCTTCGGTAGCCAGACCGTGTTGCACGGCATCGACCTCGGCGTGACCGCGGGCACCATCACCGCCGTCGTCGGCGCCTCCGGCTGCGGCAAGACCACGCTGCTCCGCCTCGTCGCAGGATTCGAGAACCCGGACGGTGGAACGATTTCCATCGCCGGACGCCAGGTGGCCGCTGCCGAACGCAGCACCCCCGCGCACCGCCGCGACGTGGGTTATGTCGCGCAGGACGGTGCGCTGTTCCCGCACCTGACCGTGGGTCAGAACATCGCCTACGGGTTGTCCGGCCGCCGCAATGCCAAGCAGCGCGTCGCCGAACTACTCCGGACGGTCTCGCTCGACGAGTCCTACGCCTCGCGCCGCCCCCACGAACTCTCCGGCGGGCAGCAGCAGCGCGTGGCCCTCGCCCGCGCTCTCGCTCGCCAACCCGCGCTCATGCTCCTCGACGAACCGTTCAGCGCCCTCGACACCGGGCTGCGCGCGTCGACTCGCAGGGCTGTCGCCGCACTGCTCTCCGGCGCCGGTGTCACCACGCTGATCGTCACCCACGACCAGGAAGAAGCGCTGTCGATCGCCGACCAAGTGGCGGTCATGCGCGACGGGCGGTTCACCAAAGTCGGTACGCCGCAAGAGGTCTACCGCGACCCCAACGACCGCTTCACGGCAGAATTCCTCGGCGACTGCGTGCTGCTGCCGTGCACCGTGGCCGGCGGGATCGCCACCTCCGCATTGGGCCACCTGCCGGTTCGTGGCTCTGTACCCGACGGCGGCGGCACGCTGATGCTTCGTCCAGAGCAGCTGGAGGCGACGGCCGTCTCCGACGACGACCTCGGCGACGGCATGGCGACGGTCCTGGCGTCGGAGTTCCGCGGCCACGACGTCATCCTCACCGTGGACCTCGGGGGCGACTCCGCGCCAATCACCGTGCGCCAGCACAGCGTCGCGCCGCCAGCGGTCGACGCGAAGGTCCGAATCCACGTCAGCGGTGCCGCCGTCGTGTTCGGTGACCGCTCGCGCGACGGCCGATGACAGCGTCATGATGTTCGAACGGCTCGTCGACCACCTCGCCTGCCACGGCGACGACATCGCAGTGATCACGGCCGAGAAGACCGTCACCTACGCCGAACTCGCGACCCTGGTCGCCGCTCGGGCCGCCGAACTGGGCGCGCGGCGCAAGCTCGTCCTGCTCGAGACCCGCAACGACCTACCCACGCTGGTGGCCTACCTCGGCGCGCTCGCCGTCCACCACGTCGTGCTGCCCGTCCCGGTGGGCGGTGACCACCGGGCGGTCGTGGAGACCTACCACCCGGACGTCATCGTCGCCGACGGCGTCATCACCGAGGGACCACGCCGCCGTCCCGCAACGGAACTGCACCCGGACCTGGCCTTGCTGCTCTCGACGTCCGGCAGCACAGGCTCGCCGAAGCTGGTGCGGTTGTCCCGGTTGAATCTCGCCGCCAACGCAGAGTCGATCGCCACCTACCTCGACATCACTCGAACCGATAGGGCTGCAACGACTCTGCCGATGTCGTACTGCTACGGGCTGTCGGTCATCCACAGTCACCTCCTGCGTGGAGCCGGGCTCTTGCTCACCGAAAAATCTGTCGTCGACGACGACTTTTGGACAGAGTTTCGTGCGCACGGCGCAACGTCGTTCGCGGGCGTCCCGCATACCTTCGAATTGCTCGACCGGGTTGGCTTCGAGGCGATGTGGCTGCCGAGCCTGCGCTACGTCACCCAGGCGGGCGGACGGCTCGACCCGGACCGCGTGCGGCGGCTCGCCGATACCGGCGGGCGGGCGGGCTGGCAGTTCTTCGTCATGTACGGCGCCACCGAGGCGACCGCGCGCATGGCCTACCTGCCGCCGGAACTCGCCCACGACCATCCCGCGTCGATCGGCGTTCCGATCCCCGGCGGCTCGTTCCGCATCCAACCGGTCGACGGCATGCCCGACGGCACGGGCGAACTCTTCTACCGCGGACCGAACGTGATGATGGGATACGCCCACGCCGCCGCCGACCTCGCCGTCGGTGCCGGTGTGGATGAACTGCGCACGGGTGACGTCGCCCGCCGACGCCCCGACGGCCTCTACGAAGTGGTCGGCCGCAGTGACCGATTCGTCAAGCTGTACGGCCTGCGCATCGACCTGCAACGCGTCGAGTCGGCCCTGCACGCAGACGGCGTCACCGCGATCTGCACCGACGGCGACGGCCTCCTGATCGTCGGCGCCGCCGACCGTCCACGGGACTGCGACGTCGCAGCCGCGGCGGCCGACGCGTCCGGACTTCCCCGGGCGGCAGTCCGGGTCGTCGACGTCGACGAGATCCCACGGCTGCCCACCGGCAAGCCGGACTACCGCACCCTGCGTGAGCGCGCCGCCGAGCGGACGACCGACGACGCCCGGCTGGACCTGCGTGGTCTGTTCGCCGACGTGCTGCAGATCGAAGCGGCCGACATCGACCCCCGCAGCAGCTTCGTCGACCTCGGCGGCAACTCGTTGTCCTACGTCGCCATGTCGGTGCGGCTCGAACGCGCTCTCGGGCACCTGCCCGCGGACTGGCAGCGACTTCCGCTGAGCGAGTTGGAGTCCGCCCGCAAGACCCGCCGGTGGTGGGGAACGACGCTCGAGACCAGCGTGGCGCTGCGTGCGGCGGCGATCGTCTTGGTCGCGGGATCGCACGCCGAACTGTGGGTGCTGTGGGGCGGCGCACACATCCTGCTGGGCGTCGCCGGATACAACTTCGGCCGCTTCTGCCTCACGCCCGTGCCGCGCGCCACCCGGGTGCGCCACCTGGTCAGCACCATCGGCTGGATCGCCGTGCCCGCCATCGTGTGGGTGGCGTTCGCGCTGATCGTCACCGACGACTACGTGGCCTCGAATCTGCTGCTGGCCAACAAGTTCCTCGGTCCCGAGGACAGCATGACCGCCGGACGGTTGTGGTTCGTCGAAGTCTTGGTGTGGGTCCTTATCGGGTTGGCGCTACTGTGCGCGACGCGGTGGGGCGACCGCGCCGAGCGCCGGTGGCCGTTCGGCGTCGCCGCGGCATTCCTCGCCCTCGGCATGGCGTTGCGGTGGGACGTCTTCGGCATCGGGCTGAGCAAGGCCGCGTGGTTCACCATGCTGGCGTTCTGGTTCTTCGCGATCGGCTGGGCCGCCTCGAAGTCGTCGACGGTGTGGCAGCGGCTCGCCGTGACCGCGGTCCTTGCCGTCGGCATCGTCGGGTACTTCGGCCAGCCCAACCGCGAGGCCCTGGTGTTCATCGGCTTGGCGCTGCTGATCTGGCTGCCTGCCATCCGCTGCCCATCGGCGTTCACCTTCACCGCCGGCGTGATCGCCGAGGCGTCACTGTTCATCTACCTGACCCACTACCAGGTGTATCCGCTGTTCGGCGGATACAGGTTCATTGGCGTGCTGGCCGCGATCGTCGTCGGCATCCTGCTGACCCAGCTGGTCACCGTCACGCGTGGATGGCTTCGCCGGCGCTCGCCGATCCCGCTCAATCGACGGCAGGCCACTCAGGCCGCTCCCGCTCGGCGATGAGCCCTCCTGCGCCAGCGTGGCTGCAACGATCCCCGGGATCTGCAACGCGCGTCCGCCACGAACAAACCTCGACGTTAAATTGTCCGCCCGCCGGGGGTGTCAGCGCTCGGTGGTCAGCCGATCGAGTAGCGGCCGTAGGTCTTCGGCTAGTAGTGCCGTGAGGTACCCGCCACGATGGTCCTGGACCGCCAGCACAGAGTCGCCGCGGTGCGGCAGTGCAGCCCTTTTTTAAAGCACCGTGGCCGGAGGTCTTCATTGCCGCTCGTCAACGACGATTCAACGCCCCTCGACGAGGGTGTCGACAATGACGATCGCCGCGGCAAGTGTCGACCACCTCAAGGCGATCGAGCCCGTCGACGTCAACCATCGCCGAACATGACCGCGACCCGGCATGAGTGCAGCGGCCACAACCGACCACAGCGCAGCGACGGAGACGACCGCCAATCCTGCGGCCAGCAGGAGCAATGCGCCATCGAGCCTGCACGTCGGATGCGGAATCACGCCTTGAATCGGCAGCCACAACACAACCCCGAGCAGGGTTATCGACAGCAGCTGGGCCCAGCGCCGCTGATCTTGATTCAGTCCCGTCACAGGCCGACGTTGCGCCGACGGACGGCTTGCCCTGTCTCGACCGCGGAGCAACCACATAAGCGTGGCGATCCCAGCGGCGACAGCAAACCCCGCTAGGAGGTGAACCAGCGGTGAGTGCCACGACCACGACGACGCCAGAAAGATGCCTCCACGGTAGCCTAGGCGGCGAGGTAGATCACGGGCTTCAAGTGAGCGGCCTCCGCGCCGACGACGGGAGGCTGAGGTGCAACGATCACGATCGATGTTGCTCGCGGGCCGTCGACGACGAGACAGTTCCCGCGGCGACGCCACCTGGCGGCTGCTGCTCTGGCGAGCGCACGAACTTCGTGCGCTCACGGTCGCCGTGGTCCTGGCGATGGGGGGATGGCTGGTCCGTATCGTCGACCTGGACTTATTCAGCCCCGACAGTGCCGCCGATTTGGAGATAGACCTTTACGCAGCAGCTGCGCTGACGGCTGCCTACGCGCTCTTCTTAATCGGTGTGCGGCTGCTAAGCCAACCGCGGGCAAAGGTGCACCGTCATGACACCGGTTCTCGGCGCCGGTCAGGACGCCAATGAATTGGGTGCTGTCTGCGGTGATGCCTTCAAGGCGGATCAGCGGGCAACATCCACCAGGTGCGGGCGGCCGGGACCGGGCCGCAGTTTCGCCTACGCCGACACCAGCGGATGCAGGCGAACTTCAGTTCGTCGATTAGGTCGACGCGGGCTTCCCGTCAGACTGAGCGACGCACGTTCGCCAGCTGGGCCGAGTCGGCGAGGTTGTGAATAGGGAGGGCCGCCACGCGTGGCACGGGAACTGCTGTGGATCGGTCGTCCCACCTGTGTTCAGCGGAGGGCGTGATGGTCATCGAGCACGGCTACACATAAAGCTTGGGCGAGACTGTGCGGGGTGGGAAGTCCGGCCGGGGACGGCTGGACACGGCAGGCCATGGCGGGTTTCGCGTCGGGGTGCGCCCACGGGTCGACGCCGTTGATGATGATGCTGGGTGAGCCGGTAAAACGACGATGGATCGCCTCGGCGGTGGTGTCGATCACCGTGGTGCGCACCGGCGTGTGCGATAGGCCCAATTCGGTGAGGGTCACGGTGATCAACGCCTTGGCGAGCGTCGCGTAGGGACAATCTGGGGTCACCAGGAGTTCTATTCGAGGTCCGCAATAGGTCGGCCTTTCGGAATCGCGTATCGGCGCGACTTCTGTTTGGAGCGAACGGGTTTCGTCGGATGGCATTGTGGCGGCCAGCATGCGGTCACCGTTCGTAGATTTAACGATTGTTTTCATCCTTCTCATCGGTCCTGGGCAGGGGGCACGTCGATCGACGTCAAGCATCATCTACTATCTCGGTACGAACATAGTAGATCCCGGCCGGTATGTGACCGGGGCTCGAGGAAGAGGAGCAGGTATGCGCAGGTTTTATCTGGTGACGGTGTTGATGGCGATGGTGGCGATGGTGGGTGTGAGTGTCGCCGGCGTGGCGTCGGCGGCGCAGGACTGTGCGCATAGATTCGGGTCCCATCAGCAGGTGGGAGATGGTGGCGGCGTGCAGGACTGGTCGGTCACGGATCTGAAGAGGAGCAGTGACGTGGCGCCTGGTTTTCCGGTGGCTGGGCAACTGTGGGAGGCGACGGCCACGGTGACGGCGATTTCGGGGACGTCGACGCCAGTGATCCCCAACTTCACCGCAAAATCTGACGGCGGCAGCTACCCGGTGCTGTGGCAAGTGGCGAGTCCGCAGGGCATTTCTGCTGCCCCGTTGGCTCAAGGTCAGACGTCGACCGGCGAGATCTACTTCGACGTCACCGGTGGGGATCCCATGGCGGTCACCTACACCGCTGGTGGCGCGAAGCCGCTGATGTGGTGCTGCGGCGAGGCGATGATGGCGATGCCGATGGACGGGTGCACGTGTTGCGCCGACATGATGGAACCATGCCCGTGCTGTGCGGGAAAGATGTAGGGCAGAGACAGCGCCGCAGCGCAACCACTGTGGCAGGCCGCCGGACTGGTGCGCCCCTGCTGGCGGTTCACCGGCGATGTCGGCTCTCCCATGGAGACCAAGTTAAAACGTGCCGTTCTGGGCCACCGCGCCCGTCCAGTCTCTTCGCGCCCGGCTCGCAGGCAGCTGGCTACAGCTCGCCGAAGGCGTAACCGCTGGGGATCTGGGCGGGGGCCGTCCCGTAGATCAGGGCGACCTCGTCGTGGCCGTGGAAGGTCAGAGCGCCAGGGCTGCCGGTCACTTGTTGGCCGTTGACGTAGGCGCGCAGCGGGGAATCAGTGGTGGCGGTTTGGTTCCCGAGCTGCGATGCGGTCAACGTGACGTTCCATTCGGAGAAGAACTGGGCGAGGCTGAACGTGCTCTTGTCGGTGACTCGATATGGATGACGCCGCTAGTGTCGTGGGTGTGCAGCGGACTGATCGCGCCGCCGCGCTGGTCGATCCCGATGCCGGCGGGAACCGCCACGGCCTTACCATCGACGAACACGTCGAGGTGAGCATGAAGGTGGAGCACCGAGCCCTCCGAACGCAACAGGGGCAGCCCGGACTGCCCCACAGCGGCGGGAACGTCGGCCGGGGCGGGCCAGGGCGGTGCAATGTCACTGCCGGTGGCCGAGGTTAGCGGTGCGACTGGGAGCCCGCCGGCGACGTTCGGGCGAGCGGGGCGCTGCCCGGTGATCACCAGGACCATGATCGCGGCGAAGGCGACGACCACCACGATGCCGGCGACGAGTAGCCACCGGCTGGGTCCGATACCGCGGCGCAGCGCGGAGGCCGCGGAGGCCCCGCGACGTCGACCCTTCAGAGGTCCGCGTGTGCCCGCGGTGTCCGAGGTGTATCTCTTCATACTCATGAGATTCTCTGCGGGACTGGGGAACCCGTCACCACCCTGACATCAGGGGCTCCTGGGATGGGAGCGAGTCGGCCAGGTTCGGCGCCCGACGTGGCCCCCATCGCCCCGAGATCACCTGGTGCGGCGGCGAGAGACACGTCACGCCGGTGACCGCGCATCATCATCCACATCATCACGCCCATCACGACCGGACAGGCCAGTCGCGCCAGTGTCAACAGCCAATCGTGCATCAACGTTCCTCCATGTTCGGGGCGGCGGCACTGGCCGCACCTTCATCTACTATCTCGGTACCGACATAGTAGATCGGATTATCTGCTGCGGTGCGGTCACCGCCGATGTCGGTACCAGTAGTGGAAACAGCGCGAATCGGACAACCGAGGAGGCTTCACGATGATGACGTCGGCAATGGGCTGGGGAATGATGATTACTGGTCTAACGCTGCTGATCGGGGCGCTGACGCTCGTACTGCTCGGCGCGGCGTGGCTGACAGGTGCGGTCGGGCGGCCCGATTATCTCGGCCGCCAAGCTCCTTCGGCAGCCGCGCCGACCGCCGTCGAAGGTGCTTCATCACCCGGTACGCCCAGGCGTTGATCGGCGATGACGAGCTGGGCCAAGGGTTATCCCAACTTCCCATCAAACGACCGAAGCGGCGGACCGCGCACATCCGGCGCTGCGCCGTGGGAACCACCGCGGCAACCTAGGCCCTGGTGAATGAGCGAGACAGGAGATCGACGATGGTGAAGATGACCAGGCGGGCGGCGCTCGCGGCGCTCGGCACCGGCGGCGGACTCGTCGGCGTGGCGTACGCCCTGCGGGGTGTCCTCGGCGCCCCGATGAGCGGTCCGACACCGGGGCTCGCCGACACCGCGGGCGCGCCAGCGCTGGGCGGCCCTGGGGGTCCACCGATGATGGGCGCCGCGTCGAGCATGGACATGAGTACGTACATGGACATGTTCGCCCGACACATGGAGATACGGCGCCGTGTCGAGGACATTCCCGGCGGCGTGCGCACCACCACCGAGTCCGACGTCGAGGATCTCGTTGCCCAACTGCAAGGGCACGTCGCCACGATGTACACCCATCTGGACCAGGGCGCCGAAGTCACCTGCATGAGTGCCAGCCTGCCGACGCTGTTCCGGCGCGCCCCCGACTATCAGCGCCACATCACCTTCACCGCCAAGGGCGTCGTCGCGGTGGAAACCGCATCCGATCCCGACCTGACCCACGCCATCCGCGCGCACGCACGAGAAGTCACTGGGTTCGTCACTGACGGCATGCCCGCGATGATGGAGGGGATGATGGGCAACCCGATGACGGAGCCGGGCTCCCCACCGCGTCGATGACACCGGTCCGCGGTCGGCCCACCCCCAAGCCGCGGAAAGTAGCAGTGGCGTCCTTCAAGGCTGCCTGAGGGTGATGTAGCGGATTCGCCGTGAGGTTCAGCTGTTACCTGCCGGTGCGTCCATTCACGCCATGCAATGAGTACTATCTCGGTACCGAGATAGTACTCGGCACGCGCCGGCATACGCGCCGGTGTCGGCGAGTGGGAACGCCACCGGGGTCAGGCCGGACGCGGCGAGAGCGTGCACGGCGCAGTGAACGGAGTGGGTGGTATCGGTGCGGGTGTTCGGTGAATTGGAAACCGTGGTGATGGCCCAGCTGTGGGCCACCGACGGACAGGGCACAGTCCGGGAGGTGGTCGACCAGTTACGCGCTGATCGTGACATCGCCTATACGACCGTGCTGTCGACGATGGAGAACCTGTACCGCAAGGGCCATCTACGTCGGGAACGCGAGGGCAAGGCCTTCCGCTACCGCACCGTGCTCAGCCACGCCCAACACATCGCCGGCTTGATGCGCGAGGCCTTGAGCGACGGTGAGGAGCAAACCGCCGCGGTTTTGATGCACTTCGTCGACGAGATGAGCCCCGAGGAACTCGCCGGGCTCAAAGACGTCATCCGACGCCGCGGCCGGGGAGCTACCAAGCGATGAACCTGGCCGTCTGCCTGCTCGCCTACGCGTTGTCCCTGACGGTGTTCGGGCCGGCCGTGTTGTCGCGGGTCACTCGTGTCGGTGCCGCGCCACGATGGGGCATCGGTGCCTGGCTGGCAGTGATGGCAAGTGTCCTGGTGGCCGCGGTGGCCGCGGTGGCGCTGTTCGTGTCCCAGACCGTCGCCTCCTGGGGTCGGATCGGTCCGGTGTTGACCGGGTGCGTGGCCGGTCTGGGAATGATCGCCCGCGGCGGGCATGGCCAACTGGTGCAGTTCGGCGTCCTGGTCTTGGCGGCGATGAGCACCCTGGCGGTGATCACGCTCGGCACTCGCGCCGCGCTGGCTTTACGTCGAATGCGTCGGGGCAGTCACGACCACGGCCGCGCCGTCCGGATCGCCACCGGGGACACCCCACCGGGTCCCGGAGGCACGTTCGTCATCGACAGTGACCGCCGAGGGGTGTACTGCTTGGCTGGGCGCCCGCACACCATCGTCATCACCCGCGGCGCCCTCGACGCCCTCGACGGTGTCCAGTTGGCCGCGGTGCTCGCCCACGAACACGCGCACCTGAGGGGGCGCCACCACCAGGTCCTGGCCTTCACCGGCGCACTCAGCAGGCTGCTCCCCCGCGTCCGGCTGTTCACCCAAGGGGCTGGCGACGTCGCGCGTCTCCTGGAGATGCGCGCCGATGACGTCGCCGCTCGCCGCCACGGCCCCGACGCCGTCGTCGACGCACTGCTTGCCCTCAGCCTTCCGGCCCCCACCATCACGCCAGCCATACCAGCAGCGGCACTAAGCGCCGCCGGACTGGCCGTCACCCAACGCGTCGAGCGACTCCTGTTCCCGCCCAACGCAATCACGGCCCGGATCGGTCTCATCACGGCGACCGGTACGGCCCTCCTCGGGCCGGTCCTCACGGTCGCGTTGATGATCGCCCAGCCGGGGATGGCGTGTATTTAGCGACGTGGATTCGACCAAGTCCAGCCCGTCGCGCAGCGCCCCGATGCGACCGATCAGCACCGATCCGTCGGACAGCGACATCTCGACGAGACGGCCCCGTGCCCTGCGGTAGTGCTTGCGTCGGAGTTATGTAGATCGAGGCGTTGACCCCAACAGTGGAATCGGATCCCAAAGTCAGGCACGTTAGATGCCAGGGGTCGCCGGGAGGCCGAGCACGTTAATCAACCTCAGGGCCTACGCCCAGACGCGCCGCTCGCCATCACTCAGATGTCAGGGTGGTCATCATGCCCCGGCGCCGTCACCCAGCAGCGCGCTGGTGAGAACCCCGACCACCGCGGACATTTCACACACCCCCGCATGGTTTCGCCTGGCGGCAGGCCACGTCGATGCGAGTGCGTCTCACAAATTCACAACTCCCCAATTGCAGGCCGCGCAGGTGGAAATTCCGGGGTCTGCCGCCCAACGTGGTGTCGGTGTCAACGCTCGGTGGTCAGCCGATCGAGTAGCGGCCGCAGGTCTTCGGCCAGTAGTGCCATGAGGTACACCGCGGCGACTCTGTGCTGGCGGTCCAGGACCATCGTGGTAGGCACCACGCTGGTCGGATAGGTGCGTCCCAGCGTGATCAGGCTGCGCATTGCTGGGTCGAAGATGGAGGGGTATTGCACGTTGCGGTCGGTGACGAAATCGCGTGCGGTGTCGCGGTTGTCGCGGACGTCGATACCCAGGAACTGAACGCCGCGGTCACGGTATTCGGCGTACACCGTTTCGAGTTCTGGAGTTTCGGTGCGGCATGGCCCGCACCAGGAGCCCCACACGTTGATGAGGACCACCTTGCCGGTGAAGTCCGACAACCGGATCGGTTCGTCGGTGAACAGATCGGGTCCGGTGAGATCGCCGATGGTGCCGCGTGTCGAGGGTGGGTCGTAGAAGATCGCGGTCTTACCGCCGGGTGAGACGAAGTTAAAGGTGCCGCCTTGGGCGACGGCATCCTCGCCGGTGGTGCAGCCGGCGACCGAGGCAGCGAGGATAAGGGCTGCCGCGCCGGCGACGATTCGCCTGAGGCGAGTCATGAGGAATCCTCTCGGCGATCACGTTATGCGGATGTCACCTCCACCGTCACAGCGGGTTTCGTGGCTGCCTAGTTGTCGAAGGCGAGGCCGCTGACCAGGATGACGATGCCCAGGGCGATCAGGACGATCGGGAACAGCACGTGTTCCCAGCGTTCGAGGACGTCGGCGATCGGCCGGCGGGTGGCGACAAATCGGGCGGCGACGACCAGCACCGCGACGAGCACGAGGAAGACAACGCAGTAGGCCACCACGGCAGCCGGGCCTACGCTCAAGAAGACCGGAACGTAGACGCCGATGTTGTCGCCGCCGTTGGCGAAGGTGACTGCTGCGACGGTCAAGATGCCGACGTTCTTGCCGGCGACTTTGCCGTCGTCGTCGTCATCGTCGTCGTCATCGTTGCCGCGCCAGGCTTGCCATGCCGCCCACAGTCCCAGGGCCAGGGGTATGAGCCCGAAATACGGGATGAGTTCCGGGGGAAGGAACGCTCCGGCACCCAGGGTCACCAGCACAGCCGCGCCGAGGATACCCGCGAATCCCAAGTATTGGCCTGCGGTGATCCGGGCGGTTGTTCCGCGTTGGCCTGCGCCGCGGGCGAAGAACAGCGAGAGCACGATGATGTCGTCGATGTTGGTGACGATGAATAGCCCGATTGCGGGCACCACTGACGACAGGATCATTGGTTTGCCCCCGTTTCCCTTTTTTCGGTGTCACTTGCCCGCCAGCTGGCCACGACGAGTACGGCTGCCCCGGTGACGACGAAGACGTCAGCGAGGTTGAAGGTGGGAAACCAGCCGGTGTGCAGGTAGTCGGTGACCAGCCCGTCACCGGCGCGGTCGATGACGTTGGCCACCGCGCCGCCCAGCATCGCAGCCAGTGCCAGCACAACGGGCAGCGTGGGGGCGCGGGTGAGGTGGACTGCGAACACCGCCAAGGCGACCACGATGACCCCCGCGGCGCCGAGCAGGGCCGCTGGGGGAAGGGTGTCGCCGAGACTGAATGCCACCCCCGGGTTGAACGCCAGCCGCAAGTTGAGCGGCCCGAGATCTGTTGAGCTGCCGTCATTTAGCGTGCGGCTGGCCCAGTTCTTCATTCCCAGGTCCAGTGCTGCGAGGAGGACCGCCGTGGTGGTCAGGGTGATCCGCGCCCGCGTCACCCCGACCCGGGTGCCGGTGTGGCCGGCGGTCACGACGGCGCGCCCACTGGCGCCGCGCGGGTATGGCTGGCTGCCGGATCGATCGGCGCGGCGGCCAGCGGTGTGGTGCGTCCGGCTCGCACGCCGTTGGCGATGACCACGATCTCGGCGAGTTCGTGGACCAGTACCACCGCGGCCAGCCCGAGCACGCCGAACAGTGCCAGCGGCACCAAGGCGATGATCAGGCCCAGGGACAGGCCGACGTTTTGCAGCATGATCCGCCGTGCCCGGCGGGCATGGCGGAACGTTTGGGGCAGGTGGCGCAGGTCTTCGCCCATCAGGGCGACGTCGGCGGTTTCGATGGCCACGTCGGTGCCCATCGCGCCCATCGCGATGCCCACGTCGGCGGTGGCCAGCGCAGGAGCGTCGTTGACGCCGTCGCCGACCATCGCCGTGGGGCGTTGGGCCCGCAGCTGTTCGATCAGCCGCGCCTTGTCTTCGGGGCGCAACTCGGCGTGCACGGCTTCGATTCCGACGTCGCGGGCCAGCGCTGCGGCGGTGGCGTGGTTGTCGCCGGTGAGCATCGCCACGTGGTAGCCGTCGCGGCGCAACTGCGCGATGACTTCGGCGGCCTCGGGGCGCAACTCGTCGCGCACGGCGATGGCACCGATCACCTGGCCGTTGTCTTCGACGAGGACCGCGGTGGCCCCTGCCTGCTGCATCCGGGTGATGTCGCCGGCGAGTGGGCCGGGGTCTAGCCAGCCGGGGCGGCCGAGGCGAAGCGTGTGTCCGTCGCGACGCCCGGTGAGTCCGGCGCCGGTGACGGCTTCGACGTCGGTGGCAGGGATGACGTCATCAGTTGCGGCGAGGATCGCCGCGGCCAGCGGGTGCTCGCTGCGCGCTTCCAGAGCCGCTGCCACATCAAGTACCTGCTCGCGGGTCGCACCGTTGGTGGTGGCCACGTCGATGACGGCGGGCCGGTTCGCGGTGAGTGTGCCGGTCTTGTCCAGTGCCACGCCGCGGATCTTGCCCAGCCCTTCCAGTGCGGCGCCGCCCTTGACCAGCGCGCCGAGCTTGCTGGCGGCGCCGATGGCGGCCACCACCGTCACTGGCACCGAGATCGCCAGGGCGCACGGTGAGGCGGCGACCAGCACGACCAGGGCACGTTCGATCCAGGTGGCCGAGTCCCCGAGCAGGCTGCCGATCACCGCGATCAGCCCGGCGACGATCATGATTCCGGGCACCAGGGGTTTGGCGATCCGGTCGGCCAAGCGCTGGGAGGCGCCCTTGCGGGACTGCTCGGCCTCCACGATGCGCACGATGCGGGCCAGCGAGTTGTCCTCGGCGGTGGTGCTGACCTCCACCTCGAGTGCCCCGGTGCCATTGATCGACCCGGCGAACACCTCATCACCGGGCCCGGCCTCCACGGGAACCGACTCGCCGGTGATGGCCGAGACATCGAGCGCGGTGCGGCCGTGGCGGACGATGCCGTCGGTCGCGACACGCTCACCGGGCTTGACCAGCATCCGGTCGCCGATCCGCAAATCCGCAGGCGCGACGGTCCTTTCGGCGCCGTCGCGCAGCACGGTCGCCTCGTCGGGGACCAGCGACAACAGCGCGCGCAGCCCGCGGCGGGTGCGGGCCAGCGAGTACTCCTCCAGTCCCTCGCTGATGGAGAACAGGAAGGCCAGCATCGCGGCCTCACCCACCTCGCCGAGGATCACCGCGCCCACCGCGGCGATGGTCATCAGCGTGCCGACCCCGATCTTGCCCTTCACCAACCGCGTGAGGGTGGACGGCACGAAGGTGTAGGCGCCGGCCAGCAGCGCTACCGCTTCCAGAACCAGGACGACCGGCTCAGCGGCGTCGAGTAACCCGGCGATCACCGCTGCGAGCAGGAACACCCCCGAGAGGGCGGCGAACTGCAGTTCCTTGATCTGCCAGAGCCGCTCGGGCTCACGCTCCTGCTCCTCGGCGCCGCGGGGTTCGTCGTTGCCGCAGCCGCATGCATCGCTCATCGGTGAGCCTCCTGCGTCCCCGCCGTCGCGACGGTGCCGGAGCGGGATCCGTAGGTGGGGCACAGCGCGACGGCGTTGCCGGTGGCGGCCAACAGCATCTCGGCCGAGGCCAGCAGGTCGAGCAGTTCGGGGCGGGCCAGCGAGTAGAACACCTGCCGACCCTCGGGGCGGCCGGTGACCAGGCCGCAATCCCGCAGGCACGCCACGTGCGCCGACACGGTGGACTGCGCCAGGCCCAGCTCGCCGATCAGGTCGACCACGCGGGCCTCCCCGTCAGCCAGGCGGCGCACGATCGCCAACCGCGCCGAATCGGAGAGACTGTGAAACAGCGCCACCGCGACATCCAGATTCGAACTTCCCGAGGTGGTTCCGGTGAGGCAGCCATCCGCCTTATTCATCGCCATGGGGCGATGATAGCCGGGCATCGGCGATAATCCGAGTGGGGGTGGCGGTGCAGGAAGACGGCCCGCATGGGCGCCGCCAGGTCCCGCATACTTATCTAGACACTCTGCTGGGCGGCTTCCCACGCGCCGAAGCCGCCCACGATGTCGCTCACATCCCGAAACCCGCGCTGGCGCAACAGACTCGCGGCTACCGAGGATCGATAACCTCCGGCGCAGTACACGACCGTCGGCTTACCTGGATCCAGCTCGCCGCACCGGCTGGGCAGCTGACCCACGGGGATGGCAATGGCATTCGGGATACTTCCCGCCGCGACCTCACCCGGGTTGCGCACGTCGACGACCTGCACGTCGGCGAACTCGGAGGTGCGCTGATCGAACGACTGTGCCGTCAACCGGGGAGCGATCTGCACGTCATCTCGGTGTTCGAACATGACCTCCCACGGGCGGTCGAGATACCCGATGACGCGGTCGAAGCCGATACGAGCGAGACGATTCTTGCCTTCCAATTCCAGGCCAGGTTCGCTGAACAACACGATATCGACATCGGAGGGCAGCACCGACCCGGCGAACTCGGCGTAGCGGCCTTCGAGTCCGATGTTGATTGCGCGACGAAGGTGGCTCAACGCGAATTGATCGGGGCTACGGCCGTCGACCAAGAGTGCGCCGCCGTCAAGCGCGTCGAGAACCTCGGTGTAGGTCATCGCGGCCGGCATCTTGGTCTCATCGAGCAGCTCGCGGTCCTGGCGGTTGAGGATGGCGTCATACACGAAGTAGCTGGGTGCGGGCGCTTGCCCTTGAGTGACCACATCCATGAACGTGGCCTTGTCGGCGGCGCGCACGGCGTAGTTGGTCTGCTTCTGCTCGCCGATGGTCGACCACAGGTCGGTGGAGAGGTTCTTGCCGCAGGCCGAACCCGCGCCGTGCGCCGGGTACACCCGAGTGGCATCAGGCAACGTCATCAGCTTGGTATGCAGTGACTCGTACAGCATGTCGGCCAGCTGTTCACGAGTGAACCCGACGGAGGCGAGCAGGTCAGGCCTGCCGACATCACCGATGAACAAAGTATCGCCGGTCAGGACGCCGTAAGGGCCCTCGTCGCCGCGGCGTTCGACCACGATGCTCAGCGACTCCGGCGTGTGACCTGGCGTGTGGCGGAACTCCAGCGTGACCTCACCCAGGCAATAGCGTTGGCCATCAGCGACGCCCATCGACGCGAATTCGGTCTCCGCGACCGAGGAGTACACGATCGTGGCGCCTGTGGCCTTGGCTAGCTCCAGGTGACCGGACACGAAATCGGCGTGGAAGTGCGTCTCGATGACGAGTTCGATTCGGCAGCCCAGCTTTTCGGCGTCCGACAGATACTCCGCGACATCACGCTGTGGATCGACGACGACTGCGCGGCCGGTGGTCTCGTCTGCAATCAGATACGACGCGTGGGACAGACAGTCCAAGTAGTACTGGATGAATTTCATGGTGCGAGGAGTCCTTTCGTTTGCGGCGGCGAACGTCACCGGCGGGGCCCGGCGGCCGTACATGCTTCTCGAGATACAGGTTGCAGGTACCCCCGGGGGTATGACAACATCTTACACTAATACCCCCCCAGGTATTTTTCGTAGGAAGGATTCGCTGTGATGACCGGACCCACCGTCGTTGATTCCCACCCCATCAAGGGGTCAGCAACGCCGACCCCCTCCGAGCTGGTCGACGTTCGACGAACCGGTGAGCCCAAGTCCACGCAGGGCGGCGGTGAATGACCATGATCGCGCTCACCGTCGGCCTGGCCGTGCTAGTCGGCATCGTGCTGGGATTACTTGGCGGCGGTGGCTCCATCCTGATGGTGCCGCTGCTCGCCTACGTCGCAGGCATGGACGCCAAACAAGCCATCGCCACCTCGCTGCTGGTCGTCGGCGCTACCAGCACGATCGGCGCGATCTCCCACGCACGAGCCGGCCGGGTGCAATGGCGCACGGGCCTAGTCTTCGGCGCAGCGGGGATGGCAGGCGCCTACGGCGGCGGACTCCTGGCCCGGTTCATTCCAGGCACGGTCTTGCTGATCGGCTTCGCCGTGATGATGGCCGCCACGGCGGTTGCGATGCTGCGCGGACGCACGGCCGCGGTGACCGCCCCCGCTGACGCACCGCATCATCTGCCCGTCCCGAAGATCCTCGTCGAGGGCCTGGCGGTCGGTCTGGTAACCGGCTTGGTCGGCGCGGGCGGCGGATTCCTGGTCGTGCCAGCCCTCGCCTTGCTCGGTGGGCTGCCGATGCCGATCGCGGTCGGCACCTCCTTGATCGTGATTTCGATGAAGTCGTTCGCGGGCCTGGTCGGCTACCTCTCCAACGTCCAGATCAATTGGACGGTGGCGTTGGCGGTGACCACCGCGACGGCACTGGGCGCCCTCGTCGGCGCCCGCCTGACCGCCATGGTCAACCCCGACCGCTTGCGAAAGTCGTTCGGCTGGTTCGTACTCGCGATGTCCGCGGTCATCGTGTCTCAAGAGATCCACCTCGGCGTGGGAATCGCCGCCGCGACACTCACCGCCGTTGCGGCCGCCATGACATTCGCGTGTGCCCGGTACGTCCACTGCCCGCTGCGCCGCCTCGTCCCGGTACGCACCGCCACCTGAGAACTGCCCCACAAATACCCCCGCGGGTAAAGTGGGGGCTCCCCAGCTGTCGAGAGGAACTACATCCATGGTCGGCGACGAAGACGCAATTGCCGCAGTACTCAATAGGTTGCGTCGAGCCCAAGGGCAGCTCGCCGGGGTGATCTCGATGATCGAACAGGGTCGCGACTGCAAAGACGTCGTCACCCAATTGGCCGCGGTGTCCCGCGCCCTGGACAAGGCCGGCTTCAAGATCGTCGCCACCGGCTTACGCGAATGCCTGACCGGCGAGGCCACCGAGGGCCAACAACCCATGACCGAGGCCGAGCTGGAGAAGCTGTTTTTGGCACTGGCCTGATCCGCGACGATGATAGCGCCAGTTGTGAATAGGTCCATGTCACGACAGCCGTCGTGCAACGAAACCGGCCTAGTTCGAGGCTGAGTCGGATCCCGGTGGCCGCGTCTTTCCCATGGAGGTGTCGGCAACGGGTGCGAGGGTGCAGCCGCCGGCAGGGGTGAAGGGGTAGATCATCTGGCGCAGGTAGCCGTTGGGGTAGTCGGGTTTGGCGGCCATGCCCAGCTGGGTGGAGTCGAATCGCCTAGCGGGGTCGTAGGAGTAGGTGCGCATGAGGTGGTCCCACACCAGGGTGAACAGCCCGAAGTTGACGTCGCCGATGCCGGCCCATTTGAGGTGGTGGAAGCGGTGGCCTTCGTTGAGGGCCAGGACGTATTTGGCGGGGCCAATGCGGTAGTCGGCGTTGGAGTGCTGCAGCAGCAGCTGGATCGCCACCGCTAGGGCCAGCGCGGAGGCCACGTCGACGGGCAGCCCGATCAGGATCAGTGGTGCGACACCGGCGGCCATCTCGACGGTTTGGTGCAGCGGGTGTTTCATCAGGCCGTTGAGGCCGTAGAAGCGGGTGATGCTGTGGTGCACCGCGTGGAAGCGCCACAGCACGCCGATCTTGTGGCTGGCCAGATGTACGACGGTGATGCCGAAATCGGCGACCAGGATTGCGGCCAGCACCTGCGCGAGGAACGGCCAGTTGTGTGGCCATAACTGGGGCGCGGGCACGATCGCGGCGAGCAGCGGGATGGCGGCGACGCTGGCCAGGATGAGGGTTTCGTTGACCGCGACGTGGATGCGGTCGCGGGTGCCGTCGGCGCGATCGTGGTTCCACTCTGAGTCGTACGGGATGATCCGCTCCACCAGGAACGCCGTCCCGATCGCCACCGCCAAGATGATCAGCAGCCAGTACTTCGGGGCGCCGGCGGCAGCCACCGCGATACCCACGCCGTTGAGTACGACCAGCATGAACGGCACATAGCCGTAGCGAGCCATCACCTGAACCGCGGTGATCACCCTCGTCGAGGTCGGAAGAATTGTGCTCATGCCCTAGATCGTCGCGGTCATGGACCTGGTCACGCTTGAATGATTCGGCTACCCGCTGTCGAGGTCCCAGGACACGTGCCGGCTGAGCACCGAGGGTGGTAGGCCGAACATCTCGCGGGTGGTGCGGGTCAGGTGGGCGCTGTCGGCGAACCCCGCCCCATGCGCGGCGCCGGTCAGGTCATCACCGGCCTGCACGCGGGTGATCGCGATGCGTAAGCGCGTCCACAACACATAGCGCCGTAGCGGGATGCCGACCTGCTCGGTGAACAGATGGGTCAACCGGCTCGTCGAAAGACCAAGCTGGGCAGCTAGTTCCGTGCCGCTGACCGTGCCCGCCGCCACCAGATTAGGCAGCAGCCGCAACGCGTCCTCGATGGCGGGATGCCGCGCCGCGGCGCCGTAATCGGCAGTGGTGGGCGCCAGGTGCGCGATCAGCTCGTCGACCACGGTCGCCAGCGCTCGTCGACGGGAAGAACTCAGCACTGGGGTGACAGTCCAGCCGGAGCGGACGGCGCGCGAGTGTGCGGCCTCTCCCGGCGCGGACTCCGGTTCCAGGAACACCACCGTGCCCTCCTGGGCGCCGACCTCGATCCGGTGTGGCGCATCGGCGGGCACGACCACCTTCGTGCCGCGGTGTCGCGTGCCGTGCCCGTCGAGGACCGTCAACGCCGTTGTGGCGGTGATGATCTGAACGGCATGGTGGGCATGGGAGTCAGTGGGGCCGATCGATCCGGTGAAGGCCAGCACCCCCGGCCGAAGCAGCGCCGCGCCGCCCCAGCGCGGTCCGGCAGCTGCATCACCGCCAGACCTATTCATCGTCACTAGACGATGATAGCGTCTATTATAGATCGTTAAAGGCCGATGCCACCGACGAAGGCCGATCATTCGGACGTCGTGGCAACCGCTACTGAGTGGAAGGAGTCTGCGGTGTTGATGAACCGGGCAGAAACAGCTCTGATCAACTCGCCGCCGCGGCGCTGGCTGCAGCGCCTCTATGAGGTACCGGTGCTGCTGCGCTTCGGGGGTCGGCTTCCCCCGGGCAGCAGCGCCCTCGAAATTGGCTGTGGGTCGGGCTACGGCTCGCAGCTGGTGCTGCAGCGCTTCGGCGCCGAGCGGATCGACGCGATCGACCTGGACCCGGCAATGATCGAGCGGGCACGAGCCCGGCTCGCCCCCTACGGCGACCGGGTACATCTGGCTACCGGGAGCGCCACCGATCTGCGTCAGGCGCTCAACGCTGATGACGGCAGCTACGACGCGGTTTTCGACTTCGGAATCATTCATCACATCCCCGACTGGCGCGCCGCGGTCGCCGAGGCCGCCAGGGCGCTCATCCCCGGCGGGCGGTTCTACTTCGAAGAAGTCACCGCCCACGCCCTGAGCCGCCCCACCTACCGGTGGCTGTTCGACCACCCCACCGAGGACCGGTTCACCGCCGAGGACTTCCTCGACGAGTTGGGCCGGCACGGCCTGGTCATTCTCGGATCGGCGACCCGCATCCAGGGCGACTATCTGCTCGGCGTCGCCGCCAAGCCACTCACTGCGGGCGGTAGGCGGTGATGGCCGCGGCCGCGCTGGCCCTGTTTGTGGTCATGATGCTGCTCGCCGGGGCGCTGCGCACCCTCATCCAGTGGCACCGCACCGGTGACAGCGGCAACCGGCGCACGCTGTCACCGCGCGGCTCGCTGGGCTGGTTGGCACTCACCGCCACCGACATCGGCTACCTCATGGTGGGTGTCGGCGGCCCCTTGGCGCACTGGCTGGGGCTAGCGCCGGTGAGCGTGCTTCAGTACCCTCCCATTCACGTGCTCGGCGTGGTCCTGGCGGTTCTGGGCATCCTGGCCGCCTTCGGTGCGCAGATGGCGTTGGGCGCGTCCTGGCGAATCGGGGTCGACCAAAGTGAACGCACCGCACTGGTCACCAGCGGCCCGTTCGGTTGGGTGCGCAACCCCATCTTCACCGCGGTGCTAATCACGCTCCTCGGCCTGACGCTCATGGTCCCCAACCTCGTCGCACTCATCGGCTGGGTCCTTGCCCTCACCGGCATCGAAACCCAAGTGCGCCGCATCGAAGAGCCCCACCTGCACCGCATCCACGGAGAACCCTACGACCGCTACACCGCCACAGTTGGCCGCTTCCTACCCGGACTGGGGCGCCTCCGCACCGACCGTCACGCTGCCCCATCGAAAGGGGACAAAAGTTGATCACTCCTACCCCCCAGGTCCACACGGTCGATACCATCGCCGCCGCCCACGCCCGCCTCGACGAGCAGGCCTGGCATCCACGCGCCAGAACGCCCGCCGCACGGCAAATCTCCCGATCCAAGTGCGGGCATGAAAAAGGCGTCGACATCGAGGGTTCGACGGCTGCGAGGCAGGAAGCCAGCGGGGTGTGCGCATGCGGGGGCCGCTGACGGTGGCCGTCCGGAGCGGAGGCGCATCATGGCCTCACGACATGGGGCCGCGGGCAACGCTGTAGAAAGCAAAGAGCCCGGGTCGGTCGCTAGGACCGAATACCGGGCTCTTCCTGGCTTTAACCGGGCACGCACTACACGTCACACCGGCCTGTATGCACTCAATCGTACGTGGAGCCCTGATAGAGCTCAACAGGTGACGGCACCTGGCGCCTGGGTTGAAAATCGTCGTGCCCCGGACGATTCCATACGTATGTACTGGCAGGGCTCGAACGGGCGTGAGCGCCATCAAGCCGACGGCCCCCTGACAGGTGACCGTCCGATGCGCGGCACGAAGCGTCCGACGCGGCTCACGTAATCGCGGTAGCGCTCGCTGTGCGTGCGGTGCAGATACGGTTCCTCCACGAAGCGGACCTGCAGCTCGATCGACGTCAGCAACAGGACGAAGCCGATGAGCGCCAATGGATTTGGCGCCATCAGCGCTACGCCGGCGCCGAAAACCAGCATGGCGGTGAAGATGGGGTTGCGGACCCAGCCAAACATTCCGCGCTCGACGAGTTGGGTGGTTTCGCCGACGTCGACGCCGATGCGCCACGAGTCGCCCATCGACTCCTGCGCCCACAGTGTCGCAACGATACCCATTACCGCCGCCACCGTTCCGAGCACCGCGAATACGGGGCCCTTGAGCGGGGCGACAGGCGACAGCAGGCCGGCTAACTGGAGGATCGGCGCGAGCGCGCCCGCCACAATCGCCACCACGAAGCCAGCACCGGCAAGCCACTCTAACGACCCCGGCCGTCCGTGAAAGCCACGCATACCCGTAGACCCCGTGCGGCGCCACTGCCGATAGCTACGCCACCCGAACCCCAAAACGATAAATACCCCGTAGAGCACTAGTGCTGCCGTTGCCATCGTGGCCCCTCCATTCAATTCGTAATTGTTGTGCGCACGAGCGACTACTCCGCGACCGAAGAGTCGCTTGCAGATCGGGCCCGTGTGTCGAATCGGTCGGCGCAAGCCGCCGAGCAGAAGCGGTAGGTTCGGTCACCACGGCTTCGGGGGATCGCGGCGGACGCGGCGGTCACATGTAGCCGGCACACCGGGTCGACGTGCAGCTGGTGTTCCTCGCCGATGTCCACTGCGAACAGTTCCATCCGGTTAGCCATGTTTCTGATGCCGACCAGCCTGAGCGCTTCGATGGGAAGGCCGAGATCGGCGGCGGCCGCGGCGACGTCGCGGCCGAATACGATTCGCCCAGGTGCAGCGAGTGCTGCCAACCGCGCCGCGGCGTTCACAATCGTCCCGAATACATCGCCGCGCCGTCTCACCACCGTTCCCGCGCTGACCCCCGCACGAAGCATCGGAAAGCCCTCGGCATGCCTGGCCGCAACGCCCAAGCGGCGCAGGAAGGCCAGCGCCGCAGGTGCGTCCGCGCTGGTGACCATGACGGCATCAGCCGTCGTCTTGATCAGCTCGTCGCCGGGCCCCAGCGCTTCGCCTGCCATGCCTGCGAAGTCCTCGGCGAACTGGGCAGCGACGTGATCGCCATGAATCTCGGTGAGTGCGGTGTAGCCAGACATGTCGACGAACACGATGGCCGCATTGGTGTCGACATGGTCGAGAGTCGTTTCAGCACTTGCCTTGGCCGTCACCGCCTGGAGCTGTGTCGCCGTCCGCGGACTTGCAGGCCGGCCCGTGCGGCTTGGCGCAGTGACCGTCGTCGTTGTCGCCGCTTGCTTCATGAGATCATAATACATAGTGATATGCGCATGTGTCTATATGTAACTGCCGCCCCGACGGAGCCAAACACAGACCTACGGGGGTGCCGGGTTACCCGAGCGCTTGTTCGATGGCATTTCGCAGGTCCTCAGGACTGACCACCGTCGAGGAAGATGGTGGGGGTACCTGTGCGCCCAGCTCTTGACCGTCGCATTGGTCGAGGCGAATGCGATCGACGGTGCCGTGCCGGCCGACCACCACGAATCCACCTGTCATGCGGCAGCTGAGCTGAAACCCGACGCACTGAGAGTATTTAGGCTATCTGCCGAATACCAGGATGCCAGCCTCATTGCCGGACGACCCAGGAGTGTTCCTCACGGCAGCAGGCAGAACCAAACGTATTACATCTCGCCGCGGCAGTGGGGGCAGGCGCATTGCATGTCAGCGCACATCGGACAGTTCTCCATGGGCATCGTCATGGAGCCACTGCAACACCAAATCAATTGCGTGGCATCGCTATCGAACACAACCGCCATGGGCTCTGGCCCAGTCACATCGAAATAGATTGCCCCACTGGAGGATTGCCCTTGGCTGAGGGTGCTGGCCGGAAGTCCCTGTGGGCTGGCGATCTGCCAGAGGACGGGATAACGCTGTCCGTCTGCGGTGACCGCATACAAGTTCGGAATGATCGGGGTCACCGTGCCGATTGCTGCTCGGACAGTAGCGGTCGCTTCCCACACGTGACCACGAGCTACATAGCCGGGCAGGGCGGCAGCCAATTTTCGAAGATCGGTGACCATCCACTCATGGACGACCGCGCCTCCAGCATCAGTCAGTTCTTGAGAGGAACCGAACTTATGCTCGCAGGACATTGCAGCACCGACGGTCGGTGTGAAGGTAGCAGAAGCAGCCAGGAGCGCTGCGCCGACGAACGCAGCCAGGTTGACGCGGAACCGCATGTCGAAATGTCCTTCAGGGCGAGTTGAGAAAGCGGCCAAGGGCGTGCCTCCGAAGCCTAGCCGCGATCTATGTAGTTGGATAGTAGATGGCGGCTGAAGCTCATCGCTGCCGACTCACGCTAACCTGCTGAAACCCCTGGTAATTATGGGAATCCGCTAGCCGCCGCTAGGCCGTAACGGATGTTGGCGGCGCTGGTCGGAAGGGTGACGGAAGAATCTCGGTCGGGTTGAGATGTGATGTCGCATAGTTGTCGGCCCATACAGTGCTGTCATCATCGGACGAGTGGCGCCCAGAACAGCAACAAAGACGGACAGCAGGCTGGCGGCTCGACTTGCCGCGCTGGCCTCGCTCGGCGCTTCGGTGATCCACTTCGCCGTCGTGCCGAACCATTGGCGAGAGTGGATGCTTGCCGGGTTGTTCTTCGCTTCGATCGCGTTGTTTCAACTGATTTGGGCACGGGTGGTGCTCACTCGAACTACAGCTCCGGTGCTCGCTGCCGGCATACTGCTTAACGTCGGAGCGATCGCGCTATGGGCCTTGTCGAGGACTGCTGGAGCCCCGTTCGGCCCGAACGCAGGGCAGCCGGAATTGGTCCAAGCCGCTGACCTTTGCGCACTCCTGTTGCAGATCTATGTCGTGATGGGTGCCGGGTGGGTGTGGTATCGAGGTCTGCAAGGCGAGCACGTACCAAGCTTCGTCAGCGCGGTAGTCCTCTTGGGCGCAGCCGGTGTCGTGGCGCTGGCGTCCACCGTCGGAGTTGCTTCGGGGTTGCGGCACGGCCATCACGCCCCCGCTAGCGCAGACGCCGACCACCATGGGACGGCGGACGAGGGTGCCGACGGTGATCACCACGGCACTGCCGCGGAGCCGGCGGAGGACAGCAACCCCGGCGCGGAAACCGAGCCGGTGGGCAGCCACGATGTTGGCCACTCAGAGTCAGTCATTCCACCGGCGGTGATCGCGCCTGCTGACGAACTGACGGCGCCTGCACCGCCGGCGGCCCATGCGCCATCTACGGTTCCCTCGCACGACGGTCAAGGCGATCACGATCACGGCGGATGACGCTTCAATTGCATCCTGCGCGTGGCTCTTTCGGCGCGGAGACTGGCCACACCGGTCCACGATTCACGCAGGGTCAGCGATCGAGGACTGCGCGTGTGCTGGCTTCAGGGCTCAGGTCGAGGCGTCGCAACAGTTGCGCGTTGAGCGCCACGACGATGGTCGACAGTGACATCAGGATGGCGCCGACTGACATCGGTAAGACGAATCCGATCGGTGCGAGCACACCGGCAGCCAGCGGCACTGCGATGAGGTTGTATCCGGCACCCCACCAGAGGTTCTGCTTCATCTTTCGGTAGCTGGCACGCGAAAGTTCGATGACCGACAGCACAGAGCGCGGGTCCGAACTGGCCAGGATGACGCCGGCAGACGCGATCGCGACGTCGGTGCCGGCGCCGATCGCGATGCCGACGTCGGCTTGTGCCAACGCAGGCGCATCGTTGACACCATCGCCGACCATGGCGACCTTTTTGCCCTCCTGTTGCAGCGCAGCAACTTTCGACGCCTTGTCTTGTGGGCGTACTCCGGCGAACACCCGATCGATGCCGAGTTCGTGACCTACCGCCTGCGCGACCGCGTCGGCGTCGCCGGTGATCATGACCACCTCGACGCCGAGCTTGTGCAAGGCATCGACGGCGTCGCGGGACTCAGGGCGGATCTCGTCGGCCAGGCGGAGACCGCCGACCACGGATCCGTCACGGATGACGTGCAGGATGATTGCGCCCTCGTCGCGCCAAGCCGCAGCAGCGCCCACTTCCTTCGCGCCGATCTCTTGGAGCAGGCGCGGGCCACCCACGCGGATCTCGTGTCCGTCGACCGTGGCGGTCACACCAACCGCTGGAGAGGACGAGAAGCCGCTGGCGCGCTGCAGACTGAGTCCCCGCTCCTCGGCGGCTTTCACGATGGCCCGCGCCAGGGGGTGTTCACTGTCGGCCTCGGCGGCCGCAGCCAGGGCGAGCACGGTGTCGTCGTCGAGGTCACCGCGGACCTCGATCGCGGTCACCGTTGGTTCGCCCTTGGTCAGGGTGCCGGTTTTGTCGAAGAGCACGGCGTCGACGGTGCGCATGCCTTCAAGGGCCAAGCGGTCCTTGATCAGCACGCCTCCTCGCGCGGCTCGTTCGGTGGCGATGGACACCACCAGTGGTATCGCCAATCCCAACGCATGGGGGCAGGCGATGACGAGCACGGTGATGGCCCGGATGACGGAGGCATCGGGGTCTCCGACAATCGACCACGCCACGGCGGTGATGGCGGCGGTCCCAAGGGCAAACCAGAAGAGCCAGCCCGCCGCCCGGTCGGCGAGGCGCTGGGCTCGCGAGGACGAGTTCTGCGCTTCGGTGACCAGGCGCTGGATTCCCGCGAAGGCGGTGTCATCGCCGGTGGCGGTGATTTCGACCCGCAACCCGGAATCGGTGGCGACCGTTCCGGCTGTCACCGCATCTCCGATGCTGCGGTTCACCGGCCGCGATTCACCGGTCACCATCGATTCGTCCATGTCCGCTCGCCCGTCGACGATTCTGCCGTCGGCGGGGACGCTGCCGCCGGGTCGCACGACCACCAGATCCCCGACCTGGAGGTCGGCGGGTGAGACGGTGATGATGCGGTCACCGTCGACCTTCTCGGCCTCGTCGGGAAGCAAGGCGGCCAGGGAGTCCAGTGCGGAGGTGGTCTGTGCCAGGGAGCGCATCTCGACCCAGTGGCCGAGCAGCATGATGACGATCAGCAGCGCCAGTTCCCACCAGAACTCCAGTTCGTGGTGGAGCAGGCCCAGGCTCGCACCCCAGGAAGCGAAGAATGCGACGGTGATGGCCAGCCCGATGAGCAGCATCATTCCTGGTTTGCGGGCGCGGATTTCGCTGACGGCGCCGGTGAGGAAGGGGCGACCGCCGACGACGTACATGACCGTGCCCAGCAGTGGCGCGATCCAGCGGGCGCCGGGGACATCGGGCACTTCGTAGCCGAGAAGCATCGCGAACATGGTCGAGAACGCGATGACCGGGACGGCGATGATCAGGTTGATCCAGAACAGCTTCCGGAACACAGCGACGTGATCGGCGCCGTGCCCGGGGTGACCCCCGTGGTCAGCATGGTCGTCGTGAACGGTGTGCTCGCCGTGGCCGTCGTGGCTGGCGTGAACGCCTGTGTGCGCTGTCGTTGTGGCGTGCTCATCGTGGTTTGTCATGTTGCGCTCTCCTTTGAGGAGTCTCACGTGTCGTTCCGCGCGGGTGTGTAGCAGCGCGGCGGCGGTGGTGGTGCACCGCCGGTGCGGGTCATGACCGCACGAGTCGGGCGATGGCTTCGGATGCTTCGGTGAGTTTGGCCTCAGCGGCCGGCCCCCCGGCGGCAGCAGCGTCTCGCACGCAGTGTCGGAGATGGTCGTCGAGTAGTGCCAGCGAGACGCTTTGCAGGGCTTTGGTCAGTGCGTCAGCTTGGGTGAGGATGTCGATGCAGTAGCGTTCGTCCTCGATCATCCGGCTGATGCCGCGGGCTTGGCCCTCAATGCGTCTCAAGCGTTTGAGGTATTTGTCCTTATCGGTGATGTAGCCGTGGTGGACCGAACCCGATGCCGGGCAGTGGTCAGCGTCGTCGACGTGAGTCATGGCGACTCCTTCGGTCTGTGGGTTGGGGGCGCCTGCGTCCGGGAGGTCAGTCATGCCGCGCTGGCGTACTTGTCGGGGTCTCGGTCGAATTGCGGGCCGCATCCTTTGCAGCAGAACCAGTACCGTCGGCCGCGGTAGTCGCGGAACAGGCCCGCGGCTTCGGCGGCCGACTTGTCCACGGGCGTGCCGGGCATCACCGGGCAGGTTGTCTCGTCCGTTACGGGGTCGAGGAGGTTCGTGGTCCCAGGATTGATGACCGTCGCGTCACTGTCTCGTGTTGAGCCGCTGCAGCAGCAGCTTGACGTCAGGTTCTTGTTGTCGGACATGAGTTCTCCTTGATGCAGTAGGGGTTCAGTGGGTAGGGGCAGAGGATGTGGATGTGGATTTGAAGCCGCGCAGTCGGAGGCTGTTGCCCACGACGAAGACGCTGGAGAACGCCATGGCCGCGCCGGCGAGCATCGGGTTGAGCATGCCCAGTGCAGCGACCGGTATGGCGGCGACGTTGTAGGCGAACGCCCAGAACATGTTTGTCTTGATCGTCGATAGTGTTTTGCGGGACAGCCGGATCGCGTCGACGGCGCTGCGCAGGTCGCCGCGGACCAGGGTGATGTCGGAGGCTTCGATCGCGACGTCGGTTCCGGTACCCATAGCCAGGCCGAGGTCGGCTTGAGCGAGAGCGGGCGTATCGTTGACGCCATCGCCGACCATCGCCACCGTTTTACCCTCGGCTTGCAGCCGGACAATGACGTCGACCTTGTCCTTGGGCATGACCTCGGCGATCACGGTGTCGATACCGACCTCGGCGGCGATCTGGCGGGCGACGGCTTCGTTGTCGCCGGTGAGCAGCACAGGCGTCATGCCAAGCTCACGCATCTGTGAGATCGCTTGCGCACTCGTCGGTTTCACGGTATCTGCGACGACGAGTACGCCGCGGGCCTGGCCGTCCCAGCCGACAGCGACCACCGTCTTGCCCCGCGCTTCGGCCGCTTCTTTCGCCTGCACCAACTCTGGGCTCAGGTGTTGGGACCAGTCGGCGAGCAGCGATTCGCGCCCCACGACGACGGCGTGGCCGTCGACGAGGCCCTGCACACCTTGGCCTTCGGCATTGGCGAAATCCTCAGGGGTGGGTAGCGTCCCGAGTTCTTCGGTCGCGGCCATGGCGATGGCTTGGGCGATCGGGTGTTCCGATGCGTTCTCCAATGCTCCGGCTAGCCGGAGCAGGTCTGCGCGTTCGGTTCCTGCGGCAGTGATGACCTCGACCAGAGTCATCTTGCCGGTGGTGACGGTGCCTGTCTTGTCCAGCACCACGGTGTCGACCTTGCGGGTGGACTCCAGCACCTCCGGGCCCTTGATCAACACGCCCATTTGCGCGCCACGACCGGTGCCCACCAAAAGTGCCGTCGGCGTGGCCAAACCGAGCGCGCAGGGGCAGGCGATCACCAGGACCGCCACCGCGGCGGTGAAGGCCGCCGCAACCGGGAAACCCGCGCCCAGCCATGCGCCGAGGGTGATCACCGCGATCGCGAGGACGATCGGCACGAAGACGCCGGAGATGCGATCGGCCAGACGCTGGACCTGAGCCTTGCCCGTTTGGGCGTTCTCCACCAGCTGGGCCATCTGCGCCAACTGGGTGTCGGAACCGACGCGGGCGGCGCGCACCACCAGCCGCCCGCCGGCGTTGACCGTCGCACCAACCACGGTGTCACCCGGACCAACCTCCACGGGGACCGATTCGCCGGTCAGCATCGAGGCATCGACCGCCGATGTTCCCGATACCACCACCCCGTCGGTGGCGATCTTCTCTCCCGGGCGCACGACGAACTCGTCGCCCACCAACAGGTCCTCGACGGCGATCTTCGATTCCGCGCCGTCGCGCAGCACGGACACCTCCTTGGCGCCCATCTCCAGGAGGGCGCGCAGCGCCGCACCGGCCTGCCGTTTGGACCGTTTCTCGAAGTAGCGCCCCGCAAGGATGAATGTCGTTACGCCAGCGGCGACTTCGAGGTAGATGTTGGCGGCGCCGTGAGACGGTGCGAGTGTCAGTTCGAACGGATGCTTCATTCCTGGGGTGCCGGCGGTCCCGAGGAACAGCGCGTACAGCGACCACAGGAAGGCCGATAAGGTGCCCAAGGAGATGAGCGTGTCCATCGCCGCCGTGGCGTGGCGCAGGTTGGCCCAGGCGGCGCGGTGAAACGGCCACGCCGCCCAGACGATCACCGGCGCAGCGAGCACCAGCGACGCCCACTGCCAGTAGGTGAACTGCAGCGCAGGGATCATCGCCATCGCGATGACTGGCACCGACAGCAGCACCGAACCGGTCAGCCGGTGGCGCAGCGACACCATGTCAGGGTCGTCGGTCTCCCCTGCCTCCCCAGACGGGGCGGGTTTCCCCAGTGTGGGTAGCGCGGCGCTGTAGCCGGCGTTTTCCACCTCGGCGATCAGCAGCGCGGGATCGTATCCGTCAGGCACCGTGACGGTGGCCTTCTCGGTCGCGTAATTTACCGTGGCCACGACACCATCGATCTTGTTGAGCTTGCGTTCGATGCGGTTGGCGCACGAGGCGCAGGTCATCCCTCCGATGCGTAACTCAATGCTCGGGCCGGACACGGGTGTCGCTGTCGTCATGAGTGCCACTGCCTTTCAGTTCGTCTGGGTCGGACGGAGGTCGTCAGTGCCCGCCGGCATGGCCGGCGTCGCGCGACGGCTCTGGCACTGGTTGATTGGTGTCGTCGCGGGCGGCGTCGACGACGAATGTGGCGGTGTGCACGGCGTCGTCGATTTTGAAGTCGAGGTAGAGCAGGTAGCGACCGGCGGTGGGTGCGGTCGCTGCGAACGACACCGCAGGCCCCCCGGTGCGGTCCCCCACCGGCTCAGCGCCCTCAGGGTGCACGTGCAGATACGCCAGATCACCTTCACGCAGCGCGACGAGGTGCCCGTATGCCCCCAGGTAGGGCTGCAATGTCGTCACCGGCACGCCATCACGGGTGACCGTTATTGTGAGCTGCTTCGAGACGCCCGCCGTGAGCGCACCGTCGAGTTCCACGGTGTACCCGGCAATTTCATCCATGGTGCGTGTGGTCAGCGGGGGCGCCGGGGCCACCTCGCCGGCCACGTCGACCGTGCGGGTGAGCGTGAGTTTGGCGCCGCTGGCCTGGGCGGGCTGGAAATCCGCGAACACGCGGTAGGTGCCGGCGGACTTCCACATCCAAGGCATCGACCACATGCCGGTTGCCTGGTCCAGGACCGGGTGCACGTGCGCGAAATGCTGACCATCGGAACGGACGACGATGAGATGCAGCGGCTTGTCGTGCACTGTCGCGTAATCCAGCAGCGGCGTGCCGCTGGGACCAGCAACGGTGAAACTCAGCGTGGCCCGATCGTTGGCGGCTCCGGGTGCCCGTACCGCGCTGAGCGCGTATCCGTCTTGGGCTAGCGACAACCCAGGCGGATCAGCGGACAGGGGCGACACCGGCAACGCCTGCCCGGTCGGCACGTTGTGGCCAGCGGCCGACTCAGCACCAACGTGCTGAGAAGGGGTCACCGCGACGTCGGGGGCGACCGCCGCGGCGGTGACGTACGCAGCCGTGAACGCCACCGCCAGTCCGGCACCGAAAGCGGCCAACCGTCCCGCGACGTTCATGCGACACGCACCGCCGAATAGCCGGCCTCGTCGACCGCACGCAAGATCTGGGCGTGATCGACGGGACCGTTGGAGGTCACGATCAGAGTGCCCGTCGTAGCACTGACCTCGACGTCTTGAACACCGGCGACCTCGCTGACTTCTTCCCGCACCGAAAGCTCGCAGTGCCCGCAGGTCATTCCTGTGACGGCGTACGTGATCGTGCTCATGACCGAACTCCCATCTTCAACACGGGCATACCCCTACCGGGTATGTGTACATCAATGTATACCCCCAGAGGGTATGTTGCAACGAGTGGGTTCTAACTGATGCCGCGTCGACGCTGGCCGAGGTGTCTCCGACGAAAGGAGAGACAAATGGTGATGCACACGTTGCACGTCGGGGATGACGGCTGGCCGCTCATGGGCGAGGGTCGTCGGCCGCGGCGAGCTCGTCATCATGCTGCACGGCGGTGGGCCCGATCACTACAGCATGCGGCCGCTTGCCGACCGCCTTGCTGGCCGGTACCGCGTTGCACTGCCGGACATTCGAGGATATGGAGCATCGCGATGCCCCGATCCGACGTTGCACCGCCGGATTAGTAGTCACCGGCACCACCACGATCATGCACGCGCTCGAGGCCACGTCCACCCACCCTGTCGGCGCCGGCCTGGGCGGCACGATCGCCTTGCGCACATGCCTCCAACACCGCCAGGTCGCCCGGTCCGCGGTCACCCGGGGGGCCAGGCTCTTCGCGCCGCCTTTATCGAATCTTCATCGAAGGACTAACAAAGCCAAACTACTGACGAGAACAATCAAAGGCATACCTGTGAAACGGTGCACCGTCGCCCGCGACCGGCCCCGCGGCGCACCGGAGGGCGCCGCGCCCGTTGAGCGATGCCGAAAATGCGATACGGAGGCTCCCAGTCATGGCGCAGACAGACTGTCCACCAACGCTTCCAGCGAAGAAGCAGTGGCTGCGCACGACTGTCTCAGCGGTGGCGGTGCTGATCGCAACCGCCTGCACCTCATCACCAACAGCGGCGCCCACTCCCGAAGTCATCACGGACAAGGGCACCCCGTACGCAGACCTGCTCGTGCCGAAACTCGAAGCGTCCGTGACTGATGGTGCCATCGGCGTCGCTGTCGATACCCCCGTGACCGTTACCGCCGGCGACGGTGTACTCGGCCAAGTGTCGCTGACCAACGAGGCAGGCGAGCTTGTCGAGGGCCAGCTGGGCCCCGACGGCGTGACATGGTCATCGGCGGAACCGCTGGGCTACAACAAGAAATACACCCTGCAGGCGCAAGCACAAGGGCTCGGCGGAACGACAAGCACCAGCGCAACATTCGAAACCCATTCCCCCGAAAACCTGACGATGCCCTACGTCTTGCCCAATGACGGCGAAACAGTGGGAGTCGGTCAACCCATTGCGATTCGTTTTGACGAGAACATCACGAACCGAGTTGCCGCGCAGCAGGCGATCACCGTGACCACGAACCCACCGGTCGAGGGCGCCTTCTACTGGCTCAGCAATCGTGAAGTCCGCTGGCGCCCTGCCGATTACTGGAAGCCCGGAACGGATGTTGAGGTGTCGGTCAAGGCTTATGGCGTCGACTTCGGCGACGGACTCTTCGGCCAGGATGACGCCACCACGCGCCTCACAATCGGCGACCAAATCATCGCCACCGCCGATGACGCCACCAAGACCATGACCGTGCGGCGCAACGGTGAAGTCGTCAAAACCATGCCCATGTCCATGGGCAAAGCCAAAACGCCCACCGACAACGGCGCCTACATCATCGGCGACCGCCACTCATTCCTGGTGATGGATTCGTCCACCTACGGAGTCCCCGTCAATTCTCCCGACGGGTACCGCACCGAGGTCGAGTGGGCCACGCAAATGTCCTACAGCGGCATCTACGTGCACCCTGCCCCGTGGTCGGTGGGTAGCCAAGGCGTTGCCAACGTCAGCCACGGATGCCTCAACGTCAATCCAGCCAATGCTCGCTGGTTTTACGACAACACCCGACGCGGCGACATCGTCGAAGTCATCAACACGACTGGCCCCACACTGTCCGGAACCGACGGCCTCGGCGACTGGAACATCCCATGGGACCAATGGAGGGCCGGAAACGCCAACCTCTGAGCCTCCGCAGTGCTTGACGCGGAGCCGACATGGAGTCGGCGCTGAGCATCTCTGAAACACGTTTCGTAACAAGATGTTCGGGGTCGCTGTTTTAGACGCCGCTGCCGAATGCGCAATTGCCGGCGGCACCGCGTTTACGACGACGAGGCTTCATATAAGCCGTTCGGGGCAGAATCGTCGACGGCCAAAAAGGCTGGTTCGGAGAAACACGCACATCCGCGTTGATCCGCGCGTTACTTCACATACATAGCCCTGTGCTTTCAACCGTTCCAGTCCACCGCTCGGTCCCTGGATGCCAACTGCCGCATCGAATTTCATCGTTGTAGTTATGTGGCTGCTGTTACTGGTGGGGCTAATGTGTACTAAGCTCCTACGTAGAAGCTGCGTATTTCGTTGCTGCGCCGTACGTGGCGATTCAGTCCCGTCGTTAGTGCGTGAAATTGGCGCACTGCACGACGCACCGAGGAGAACAATGAGACCACACGCCCGAAGCACGGGTCCGGCAGTTATCGGCGCTGTTTGCCTCGACCCGGCAATCCTTAGTGCCAGCCGAGTTCGACGGCTCCCCGGTGTCATAGCCCTTGTCGTCCTGCTTTTCCTCGCGTGCGCGCCGGCAACGGCGGCCCAACCTGCCTCCGGCCCCTGGGACCCACTTCTGCCGAAAGTACCGAGCGCAGGTGCCCCCGGCGATCCGGTTGCTATCGCGAATGCCTCTCTTCAGGCAACAGCCATGGCGACGCAGACGGCCATGAATTTGGGGCGCAACTTTCTCAGCAGCCTGGGAATTGTCAATCCCACTGCCGATCCGTCGACCAGCGTGCGAGGTAATCGGGTCAACGGTGCGCAAGCGATCGAGTACGTAATACGCAGGGCAGGAACGCAAATCGGTGTTCCCTACTCCTGGGGTGGCGGAAGCCTCAATGGTCCGAGCCGCGGCGTCGACCAGGGCTCAGGCACTGTGGGTTTTGATTGTTCAGGCCTGACACGGTTCGCGTTCGCCGGCGTCGGAGTGCTGCTCCCGCGATGGTCTGGCGCCCAATACGACGCCGGCCGCAAAGTGCCACCCTCCCAAGCAAAGAGAGGCGACCTGCTGTTCTGGGGGCCAGGCGGGAGCCAGCATGAAGCCATTTATCTGGGCGGCGGGAAGATGATTGAAGCACAGCAAACCGGCGTCCCGATCAAGATCTCCCCGGTACGGACGTCAGGTATGACGCCCTATGTCGTTCGTATCATCGAAAGCTGACCTTCGCCGCGATACGTCACGGCGACGCACCGGGGGCCCGCTGCTCCATTCCGCCTGTGAGACAGTAGCCGGTCCCGCGCACCGTACGCAGGTACCGCGGTGAATAGGGATTGTCGCCCAGCTTGCGACGAAGGTTACCCACATGCACCCCCAGAGTGGAGCGACCGCCGTCAGACGCCTCCCCCCACAGGCTCAGCTGCACTTGTCGACACGTCACCGGCTCGCCTGGGTTCTCCGCCAGCGTGCACAGGATCGCGAACTCCGTCCGAGTCAGTGCCAACGCCTCGCCGCGAAGAAACGCTCGACGCGCGACCGCATCGATAAGGAGATCTCCGATCTCATGGCGATGCATCTGCTCACCGTAGCCGCCACCACGCCGTTTGCTGCCCAGCCGAGAGTGCCTGAGGGCTAATCGGATTCGCACGTTCAGAGCCTCGACGTCGCCCACGCAGACGACCCCCATGCTTCGGACCAGCGGCATGAGATCGCCGTCAATGAGAGCAACCACGCCGACTTGAGCTTCCTGACGGATCACATCAAGCATCGCGTTGCCGAGCCCCTGATTGCCCACACACACCACGACCACATCGGGATCACCATCGCGCAGTGCTGTGAGTGCCGCACGCGGTGAGTAGGCCACCTCCACCGCGAAATCGCCGGCAATTAAGTGTCGCGCCAACGTCGCCGCATAGATGCGGCGCGACTCCACGAGTAGCACACGGATGCGGCCTGCGGCCGCTACCTGGAGTACGGACCCAGCGACCAGATGGTGCGACTCGATCGTCGTGGGACTCTCCTAGCCTGATAGCGAATCTATGCTGGCGCATTTTCTTCCGTGCGCTGTCCGCCCATAGCCTACCGGCATTTACGTAGTAAGTACGTAGGTACGCTGTCCCGTGTGTCGATTGTGACCCGTGGGCGATGTTGAATTTCCGCGGCGCACCACTCGACCTTCGCGGCCCTGCAATCGGTTGATGACGCTGCTACCTGGGCCATTTACCCTTCGTGCGGACGGCGTTCCTTGCGACGGCTTTTGCAGTCCGATTCCTAAAGTACGCGCGAAGCCGCGACCGGCTCCCGAATCTGGAATCCCGACGAATACTTAGTGATGGCAGAGCACTTGTATGAATGCCGGGGCTGCAAGCATCGTGGCGATGGCGGTAACCAGGAGAGCCCGGTGACGCCACCTCACCTGTCGACGCGTCGGGGTGACTAGTCGCTCGGCGCGGGCAAAGACCGCCGTTGCCGCCGCGGCCATACCTTCGGCTACCGGAGGTCGGTGACCGGCGAGCGCTAGCAGCCCTGTGAGTAAGGGAAGGGTGCCGACGCGACGGGCCGCTTTGTCGTCGGCGCACATCTCCAACAGTTCCGCCACAGCCTGATGCGCGCGGGCGAACAGCGGTAGACGAGGAAGGGTGGAGGCGAGGGCACGCAGCACCATCAGAATGTGGTGATGGTGCCCCGCTAAATGGGCATCCTCGTGGGCGAGAACCGCTTTCAGCTGCGCTCGGTTTAAAGATCTCACCGCAGCCGAGGTGACGACGATGGCATGGGGGCGACCAATGACGCAGTACGCAGCTGGAAGGTCGGCCTCAACGACAACAACGTGGGGATGGTCGGTGGGCCGACCCACCATCCGGGCGGCTTCGGCGTGCTCGTGGGTTCGAGTGCGTAGCTTAATCATGCTGCGCCCCAATCGAAGCGCCACGACTGTCGAGGTCAATAGCCCCCCGCCGATAAGAGCAATAGACCCGAGGCGTCCCGCTAGCGGCGTGTGATCGGAAAACCCGAAAAGTTCCAGGCACAGGGTCACCACAGAACCGTCGACGATGCTGTACGACGTTGCGTTGACCGCCAGCACCACTGCCACCAACCACGCGACGAGGACGGCGGCAACAGTGGCCAGCCAGGCGGCGACTCCCATGGACGGGCTGATGCCACCACGAGTGAGGCGCCGCAGTACCGGTGGCGCAAGCCACGCCAACGCTGCGCCGTAAAGCACCAGCCACACGGCCGTCGTCACGATCGGCGCTCCTTAAATAGCGTCGCCTTCACCTGGGCGCTGACCGTTCCTCACGACTCATCACTGCCCGGTAGACAACGGCCCTGCCGTTGAGCAGACGGTTGCGCCACCGCCTGCGATTGCGCTTGTGCATTGGCGGCCACACCATGGGCCGCAGCTGGGACCCGCGCTCGAACACGTTCCGCTCGTTGACAGGATCCCGGTGATCCCGCGCCCAGTCCATGATCACCGCTTCGAGATCGCCGACCCGCCGCCGTTCCATCCGCACCTCCTGCTCGCTCTGACGAGGTGCCCGATTCGCATAGCCCGGCAGCCTGCAGCCTCCTAATGTAACCGCCAACAGCCCCAAAGCCGGGAACCTCACCGCCGCTACGCCACCCCTGCCGCAGAGCGGCGCACAAGCAAGTTCCGGTGAAGGCGCTGGCCTATCGAGCCGACGCGCTCGCCCCCGGTCCGTCAGGTGTTACGGAGTTGAGACTGTGACAGACGGTTCTCATGATGCTGCAGTGATGTACGTTCTCACTACGTCCTGGTTATCTACGTACGTAGCGCTGCAGTAGGTAGTGAAGATTTCAGGTCGGCGCACTGCCCTTTCGACGCGCGGACAACGGCTAGCAACCCCCTCAGGAGAACTGATGCGGCGCCTCACTTCACTTCTCACCGCCGGGGTGCTTGCGGCAATGCTGGTGCTTCATCCCTCGGGCATCGCATCGGCCGGCCACGGAAGTGAATCAAATGGCGACATCGAAACGGTCGCAGGACTTGTCGCCGCCGTCGCCGAGGCTAACCAGCACCTGGCCGATATCGGCGCGGACATCCAACACAAACAGGAGAGCGTCAATCGGGTCCTGGTGGAGCTTGCCACTGCCCGCGAGGCGGCCTCCGGAGCGCATCGCAGAGTCGCCGAGAGCGACAAAGCACTCGCCGACAGCCAGACCGCCATCGACGCCACGCAGCAACGCTTCGACGAATTCGCCGCCTCGACCTACATGAACGGTCCCTCCCGCTCACTGCCGCTGGCAGGTAGCCCCGACGACATCCTGACAGCAGCCTCGACGCAGCAGACCTACCTCATTGCCTTCAGCAAGGTCAAAGACGATCTTCGCCGAAGCCAAACCGAACGCGCCAACCGACTCTCCGCCGCCAAGCAAGCCCGCCTGGATGCCGATGCAGCAGCTGCCGAAGCGCAACGACGACAGGACGACGCAGTCACCGAACTCGTTGACGCGCAACGCGCATTCACCAACCAACAGTCCGACCTCACCCGGTTGGCCGCCGAACGAGACTCTGCACAAACCCGACTCACTACTGCCCGACCGGTAGCAGCTACAGCGCACCAGCCCACGGCCGCGCACCCCGGCGCCACAGTGCCGCCGAGCGGCCAGTGGGACCGCGCCAGCTCCGCACCGGCAGGCAGCGCGGGCACCGGCGAGTGGGACACCACGCTGCCGATGGTGCCCAGCGCCAATGTGGCCGGCGACCCGATAGCGATCATCAATGCCGTCCTCAAGATCATGGCGACCTCGCTGCAACTCACCGCCGACATGGGCCGGAACTTCCTCATCAAACTGGGCATCCTCTCCCCGGCGGCCGCCGCCGCAGATCCCGGCATCACCAATGGACGCATCCCCCGCCTGTACGGCCGCCAAGCCTCGGAGTTCGTGATCCGAAGAGCCATGTCACAACTCGGTGTTCCCTACTCTTGGGGCGGTGGCAACGCCAATGGGCCCTCCCGGGGCATCGATCAAGGAGCCAACACCATCGGCTTCGACTGTTCCGGCCTCATGCTCTACGCCTTCGCCGGCGTGGGCATCAAGCTCGATCACTACTCCGGATCTCAGTACAACGCCGGCCGCAAGGTCCCGTCATCGCAGATGCAGCGCGGTGATCTCATCTTCTACGGCCCCAACGCCAGCCAGCACGAAGCCATGTACCTCGGCGACGGCATGATGCTCGAAGCTCCCTACACCGGGTCGGTGGTCAAAATCTCACCCGTACGCAGCTCCGGCATGACGCCCTACGTCACGCGCTTGATCGAGTACTGACACCTCGCGGCGAGCGCTACGTCAGCCGCGTCGCTGACCATCACTCCGCTCTGACCCGGCCAGCTGCGAACAGGCTCCTCCCGCCCCTGACGCCGCTTCTTGCGGAATGGCCGCCCAGAAGCGTGGAACAGGGCCGTAGCGGCGGCGATGGCGGCGGCCCACAGCACGACAATGACGGCGCACAGGATCAGCCACGTTTGCCACCCGAGACTGTTCGGGCACACATCCATCAGCCAGCGCATGTCAGGCCCTCCCTCACAGTGAGCGTCTCCCCGCCGCAGGACGTAATTGATATGACTTCTATAAAGATCTGCTGAAGATCGCGCCGTTCCGGCAGTCGCGCGCCGCCGCGTCCGAATCAGCGGGCACCATGTTCACCATGGAGCACCACCCGGGGACCTCACCGGAGCAGGCGAAGGGATACCGCGCGCTGGTCGTCGATGATGAACTGCCCCTGGCCGAAGTGGTGGCCAGCTATTTAGAACGCGAGCAATTCGAGGCGGTCGTGGCAGCCAACGGCGTCGACGCCATTGCCGTCGCGCGCGACCTCGATCCCGATGTCGTCATCCTGGACATCGGTCTGCCCGGCATCGATGGATTGGAAGTCTGCAGACAATTGCGCACGTTCTCCGACGCCTACATCGTCATGCTCACCGCTCGCGACACCGAGATCGACACAGTCCTGGGCCTCACCGTCGGCGCCGACGACTACATCACCAAACCCTTCAGCCCACGCGAACTCGTGGCCCGCATTCGCGCCATGCTGCGTCGGCCCCGCGTCCTGCAATCAGCTACCGCACCCGCCGAAATCGCCGTGGTCCCGCCGCGTCGCTTCGGCGCGCTGAGGATCGACGTCGCCGCCCGTGAGGTACGCATCGACGACGAACAAATTTTGTTGACCCGCACCGAGTTTGACATACTGGAAGCCCTTTCAGGCCGGCCAGGAAATGTACTGAGCCGGCGACAACTACTTGAAATCGTGCGCGAGGGACCCTGGGTCGGCAACGAGCATCTCGTCGACGTCCACATCGGTCATCTGCGGCGCAAACTGGGCGACGACGCAGCCTCTCCCCGCTACGTCGCCACGGTGCGGGGTGTCGGATACCGGATGGGATCGGGACAGTGACTCCCGTGCCGGCGGCCACAGCTCGCCGACGTCGACGGTGGAAGCGGCCCGGTATCGGCCTGCGGCTGCTGGCAGCCCAAGCCATTGTGTTGATCGCTGGGGCCGTGACGACAGCGGTGGTGGCCGCCGTCGTCGGCCCTCCGCTGTTCCGTGAGCATCTTCACCTCGCAGGGGTACCAATGGACTCACCGGAGGAAATGCATGCCGAGGAGGCCTACGGCTACGCGACGGTGATGTCCATCGGAGGCGCCCTAGGGGTGTCGGCGGTTGCCGCGCTTGTCGTCAGCTTCTACGTCAGTCGACGGCTCCAACGGTCCATCACCGAGGTTGCCTCCGCTGCCACCGATGTCGCCCAAGGGAATTACGAGATACGGGTGTCACCGCCGGACCTCGGCGACGACTTCGACGCGCTCGCCACCGCCTTCAATCAGATGGCTTCCCGTCTCCAACAGGTGGATTCGACACGACAGCGATTATTCGGCGACTTAGCCCACGAGATCCGCACACCGGTCGCGGTGCTGGAGGCCTATCTCGAGGCGCTCGAAGACGGGGTGCGCACTTTGACGCCAGAGACGGCGGCGATGCTGCGCGACCAAACCCGCCGGCTGGTGCGGTTCTCTGATGACGTCGCCGCCCTCGCCAAAGCCGAGGAGAGCTCGGTGTCCATGTCCTACGCCATTATTGACATCGACCGCCTGACGCGCCAAAGCGTCGCCGCGGCACAGGAACGCTACGACATCAAAGGCGTTGCACTGCGTGTACGCCTCCAGCAGGCGCTACCCCCCTTCTGGGCCGACGAGCAACGCCTTTCCCAAGTCCTGGGCAATCTGCTGGAGAATGCGCTGCGGCACACACCTTCCGGCGGCTCGGTCGAAGTCAAGTGTGTTCGCGACGGCGACCGGTTGAGGATCGCCGTCGCTGACACCGGTGAAGGGATTGCCCCCGAGCACCTCACCCGAGTGTTCGAGCGATTTTATCGAGCCGACGCCGCCCGTGATCGCGAGCACGGTGGCGCGGGTTTAGGGCTCGCCATCGCCAAAGCGTTGGTCGAGGCACAGGGGGGGTCCATTTACGTAGCGAGCGCTGGACTTGGCGCCGGTGCAACATTCACCGTCGACTTACCCGTCGCTCAGGGATACGCCGACGAGTTCCCTATTACGACTGCCTCAGCACGGCCCTGACGGGTGAGCCCTCGGCTCGCTACTTGTCGAGCATCCCTTGCATCGTGTCGATCTCTGCTTGCTGAGTAGACACGATGTTGCGCGCCATCTCGACTGCCGAGGGGAATCGGCCGTTGTCAATCTCTTGCTGCGCCATCATGATTGCGCCCTTGTGGTGCTCAATCATCTGCGTCAGAAAGAGTCGGCTCGCCGCCGCGCCCTGCGCGTTCTGCAGCGCGGCCATGTCGGCTTCCGACATCATGCCGTGGCCGCCGCCCATACCGGGCGTGTCGCCCATGTCACCGCTAGGCATCTGGTGACCCGGCATATTGTGGCCAGGCATTGCGGTGCTGGTCGGCGCGGGGGCAGGCGAGGACGACGATCCCCACTCCTGAAGCCAGCCCCGCATCTTCTCGATCTCAGGGCCTTGAGCGTTCTTGATCTCGTTCGCCAGTGAGATGACCTCGGGATCGATGCCCTGCTTGCCAACAAGCATGTCGCTCATCTCGATTGCCTGCTGGTGATGAGGAATCATGCCTTGGGCGAACGTCACATCAGCGTCGTTGTGGGTAGCGTCGCTGCTCGCGGCGGTCGGCGACGCCGATGCGGCCGCCGAGGTGCTGCTAGTCGATGGCTGAGAGTCAGTTGTCGCATTCGAACAGGCGCTGATGCACAGGGCCGACGCCGCTAACGCCGCAAGCCCAATTCCGAATCGCTTGTGCTGCATCGCACATCCTTTCTCGTACATCTTCGTCACCGCAGGCATCTACGCGGCATGCGCTCTCGCCGCCTCAGTCCAGCTTCAAGAATCCGCATATGGGTCGGCTCGTGTTCCGATGAAGATTTGATGAAGACGTCTCCCTGATCCTTCAGTACGGCGGGCGCCGACCGGAAGGTCTCGGGCGTGACGCTCCGCGAGATCACGCCGCAGTCTGACCGGGATATCGGCCCACGGCGTGTGCGTCGAACGCCCCGAGAGCGCCACCGCGATCGATCACAGCCATAGTGCGCAGCCAATCTTGGACTCGTCTCCGCCCGACGTAGCCCCCATACAGCAATTCATCACGTCTGACGCGAGATGGACCTCCACCAGGCGGCCCACGACGTCAGCGGTTTAGCGCCAGACGCCCACCGTTTGCACACCACCCTCACCGACGCCTTGCCTGACACCACACCACACCACACCGCGCGACCGCGCAACTTCGCCGCCAATCGCCGGAGTCCTCGAACGCCGGGAACACTTCACGTGATGTCTTGGTCGCACTTATCCCAAGCCGCGATCAGTCGATCGGCAGCCGCCGCCGCAGCGCCTCGGAAAGCTGGGTGAGGGTCGGCAGACCCGCCAAACCGGCATCGGTTTGATATAGCCGGCACACCAACTCCCGCCCCGGCACCGCATCGTCGAATGCGTCTATGCCATCGATAAGAATCGTTGGAGAGCCTGCGAATGGCAGGGCCGCCGCCTCATCATCGGTGGTGACTCTCCGATACGTGATCTTGACGTCGACCAGCCCGGCTGCTGCCGCGCTCACACGGGCACCGACTTCCTGCCAATTCGGGCACCCGTCGAAATAAACGATCTCCACATTCATGTGCCAATGATGCGCGTAAAAAGCTTCACCCATTTGAACGAGGATCATGACGCCCTGCGCGACTGGCGTCATCGAGAGAGAGCGCCGGGCCTGGCGAGTGTCCACCGCATCGTGCTAGTTGCAGACCTTGCGATATATATCAATCCCGCTAAGCGGGGGCCAGCAGAATCTGTGCCAAGTGCGTCGTCGTTTCCACACCATCGTCGTAGCCGCCTTCTCCGTTGAGCGAGTTCATGATTGCCAACGTGTAGCGCTGTCGTGGGCCGGCGAAACCGACGCTATTGACGACCCAGCCGCCCTGCTCTTGAGACCACCCGTTCTTGTTGCCGGGGGCCATGGCCGCGCCCGCTCCCCAGACTCCCCACTGTTGGTTGGCATCGAGGTGTCGCATCTCCGACACGATGGCCGCGGTTTCGGCCGCAGGCAAGCTCGTGAGGGTGTAGTTCATCAGCCGGTCGAGGTCCTCGCTCGTGGCCTTCTGAAAGCCCCAGTACGGGTGCGTGCTGCTGAACCCAGGCTGCGGTTGCAGGCTTGTGAGTCCGTACGTCGCGAAATTGCGGTTGAACGCCATATTGTCCGGTCCGCTATAGCGTTTCCAAAGCGTATCGGCAGCGCCGCTGTCCGATGAGTGCATCATGTCGGCCATGAGTTGGCGGTCGGCCGGGGTCAAGGTGATCTGGCCGGCGCGTGCCCTAGTCAACAGATCGACCACCATCGCCAGCTTGATGGTGGATGCGGTCCACATCATCGTGTTGGCCACCTCGTTGCGGTGAGTCTCTCCGGTCGTCCGGTCGCGAAGCACATAGCCCACTACGCCGGGACGGGTGGCGAGGTAGGCGTCTGCCTGCGCGACGCGCTGTCCGATCTCAGCGGCGGCCATGGGCGTCGGCGCGAAGAGCAAGACGGTCATAGCGACAAGTCCGGAGACGACGGCTTTCACGTGCGTAGCTTGTCAGCCCCACGGACATCAGGGCCGACGGCACGCCGGGGAAGCACCGGCTCCTACTATCCGCCTACGTACATGCATGGCAAGTGTGCCGTCACGGGCTGGGTGTCGTGACCTGACAGGTTGTTGACGGCGTGCCTGCTTGAAACAGGGAGGGTGGGGGCATCATCAGAAGAGAACTAGAACCGAGTAATGAGACCGGCAGGCCAGAGCCTCGCCGCCCACAGAGCCTTGCACCGCCAACCGAGGGCATAACAGATCTACGGTCTTCCTCCGTATATAGTCGGACACGCGATGCTCAACCGCGGGCACGGTCCGAGTCGGAGCTGCGGTAGACGGCTGCTCCGGCGCATCATAGACGTTCGGTGAAACTCAAGAAGGACGCATTCCAATGGCACCTCTCACACGCATTCTGCTGACCGTCTTCGCGGTCATCACCATGATCATCGGGGTTGGCGTCTACCTCTCGGCACAGGACAAGGACACACCCGGCTCCGCGCAAGCCCAGGGTGGAGACGTCGGTCAGCTGGTCCGGGAAAACAGTCGCCGCCTCACCAACGTGCCAAATAGCGATGTCACCTTGGTCGAGTTCCTCGACTTCGAATGCGAAGCGTGCCGCGCGGCCTTCCCGATGGTCGAACAGCTGCGCGCCGAGTACGGGGACCGCGTCAACTTCGTCATCCGCTACTTCCCCATTCAGTCGCACTTCAATGCAGAGCGGGCGGCGCGTGCGGTCGAGGCGGCCGCTCAGCAGGACAAGTTCGAGCCCATGTACAAGAAGATGTATGAGACGCAAAGTGAGTGGGGCGAACAGCAAACTCCGGCGGACTCCCGATTCCGCGGGTTCGCCGCCGAACTTGGGCTGGACATGGCGGCGTTCGACGCTGCCTACAACGACCCCGCCACACTCGATCGTGTCAATGTCGATGTGGCTGATGGTAAGGCCCTCGGTGTCCAGGGCACACCGACCTTCTTCCTCGACGGAACCGAAGTGGAGTTCAGGAGCTACGACGACTTGAAGACCGCAGTCGAACAGGCCTTGAACGGATAGCCGCGGTGATTGATGGCGGCCCCAGGGCGCAGCGGTTCGACACCTCGGCACGTGGATGGCGCCATCGGCGCTAACATGCCGGCGCCGCCTCGTCGACGGCGATGCCGGGGGTCGACATCGACCGCATCACGTCGATCTCGCGTTGCTGCGAGGAAATGATTCCCTGTGCGAAGTCGGTTGCGTACCGGCTATGTCCCGCATCGACCTCGGTACGCGCCATCTTGATCGCCCCTGCGTGGTGCGCGATCATCAGTTCCAGATACAGGCGGTTGGCTGCGGCATCGCCGGCGTTCTGCAACACCGTGAGATCCGCGGACGAGACCATGCCGCACTGGTTCGGATGATGCTGCTGCGCGGCGGCCGGGCCCACACCCCACAGCGCCAGCCAGCCCCGCATCATCTCGATCTCGGATGCCTGCCGGCTGCTGATGGACACGGCTTGAGCGGCGACCTGTGGGTCGGCGTCTGACTTCGTCACCAGGAGATCGGACATCTCGATGGCCTGGGCATGGTGAGGAATCATCTGCTGGAGAAAGGCGACATCGGCGTCGTTGTGAGTGACGGCGATGTCACGCCCCGATACAGGGGCGGTGTCACTGCACGCGCTCAGCCCCAGGACCAGGGCGATGCAGGCCGTTATGCCGACGGTGCGGTACCTCGTCATGAGCCGAGGCTAGCCGTGGTCGTCATCTGCTCGATCGCAGTCGAGCGGCAGCGCTGCACGATCTGCACCGCGATCACCGCCAGCACCGCCACAAGCCCGCCGGCAGCGATGACTTGGCCTCCCAACCGCTGGTCGCTCAGCAAGTTTGCATGCCAGCTCAGTTTCAAGGAGCGGTAGAAGGCGCCACCGAGAACCTCGCGCATGTTCATCACCACGACCCCAGCAATGACGAACTGCGACAGCGCGAACAACAGCATCGCGATCCGGCCCCGCCTGGGCATCGGCCGTGGCACCACCGGCTCGACGCCGCTGACGGCGGCGAAGAACAACGAACCGCTGACTAAGAAGTACCCGATCATCAGCATGTGTGGGGCGTGTTCGCTCACGGCGGCATCGAAGACGACCTCGAAGCAAAGCCCATAGACGCCCACCACGAGAAGTGCCAGCGCCGTCCACGGATGAGCGATGAAACGCAACAATGATGAATTCAGCGCGCTGACAAGCCATTCGCGTGGTCCAGGCACCCCGTGAGGATCGGCCGCCCGCAATGCCTTCAGCGCGAGGGTCACCGGTGCGCCCTGCACGAGCAACACCGGCACCACTATCGTGAGCATCAATTGAGCAACGGCGTGCATGCTGAACATCGCCGCCATGTACATGCCGAGTCCTGACGAAGTGGCGAACAGCAAAGCGAGGCAACCGATCAGCCACGACACGGTGCGCCGCGTTGACCACGGGGCGCCGCGGCGAGACAGCCGATACACCGCAAGAAGGTAGATGCCGGCGATGACGAACGCCGCCGTGCCGAAGATCAGGTCGAATCGCCATTCGAAGAACACCCGGGCGATCGTCGGCGGCTCGGCGAGATCGAAGCCGAGCGCGGCCTCAGCCGGAAGCGGTTCGCGCGTCGCGGGCGGCGGTGGCGTGCGACCCAACCCGACCGCCACTCCAATTGCGACGCCAAACAGGGCGGCTTCTGTGAGTGCGAGCCGAAGAAGGGGTCGGCGCGACGTCGGATCACGCTGCAGCGCAACGATCGACGTCTGTCGCTGTCGCCAGCCGATCACACCGAGGCCGACCAGCGCCGTCACCTTCCCCACGACGAGGAGCCCGTAGCTGCTGTCCAGCACGGTCGACACGTCGATCCGGACCGCCGCGTTGACGATTCCGCTCACGGGCATCGCCGCGAAGCACCACAGCGCCAGACCCGAGAACCGCCGGGCGGCTACGTCGGTGTGGCTGCCATCTCGCAGCGTGTGCACGAGCAGCGCCAGCAATCCGCCCGCCCACAACGTGCCGGCAACCAGGTGAATGATCAGACTGTTGGTCGCGATGTCGTGTGAGCCGCCCGATGAGGAGTGCCCCGTCACGGCCAGCGGCATCAACGTGATCAGGCCGCCCGCCAGTAGTGCGGGAGTCCACGACCAGCGCAGCACCGTCAGGCTCGCTACGGCGACAAACGCCGCCAGAAGCGAGGTGGTGCGCCATGCCGCGCTGGTTTCGACGAGGTCGGCCGCCGACCATATGTCCAGCGGTGTGAGCTCGGTCAGCGGTACCCCCGACACGTCGGAGATCGTCAGCGCCACCAACAGCGCAGCGCACACAGCCCATACCGCACAAGCGGCACCGCCCACCCTAAGCGCCCGGTAACCGTCGACGTCGAGCACTCCACTGGGCTGCGGCGGCACGAGGAACGCCGCGAACAAGAAGTGTCCGATCGCCACCACCGCAGCGATCTCTCCGGCGGCGCGCACGAACGACAGCCCGTAGGTAGTGAAGGGCCCCGGATCGCTCAGCCCGGTCACCGCAAGCACCTCAGGCAACGCTAAAGCGCCGATCGCCGCGGCGGTAACGCCCGAAATCGTTGCAACACCGAGCAACACAGCCCGCACCACCCAGCGTCGCGGAGCGGCAGACGTCGCCATCACCGCCCCCACTCCGATCTCGCGATGTTTTCACCGTCACGGCTCCGGCGGTTCACGATCAACACCCTGTGTCCCCGGAATGCGCGACGGCGCGGTGCGCTCGAACGCGACTGCCTCATACTGGGAGTGTGGTGTTGCTGACGAACGCATCGCGCGCCCACGACACCACCTTGTTCCACAGCCCAGTCAGCAGTGCGAGGCCGACCGCGACGAGGAGCACACCGCCGAACAGCTGGATTCGCCGGGTGTTCCGCCGCAGCCAGCCCAGTGCCCCCACTGCCCGTCCGGATGCCAACGCGAACACCACGAACGGAGCGCCTAGACCCATACAGTAAGCAACGACGAGCACGATGCCGCGCGCGACGTCGGGTCCTTCGGTGGCAGATGCCACAGCGATGACACCCGTCAGCGTCGGGCCCAAACACGGGGTCCAGCCCAGCCCGAACACCGCCCCAAGTACCGGCGCACCCCATAGCGTGGACAACGACGTGGGCGTAAACCGCACGTCGCGTTGCAGCGCAGAGAAAACCCATGAACACCAGGCCCATCACGATTGTGACGGCGATGCGAACGACACCAACCCGGCCAACGCCGACACGAAGGCCGCGAGGAGCACGTGTTCAGACGTAGCGATCGCGGTGACATCATCCACGAAGTCAGACACCCCTCCGCATCCACCGGTCCGAACCCCATTTAACTACCACGCAGGTCCACAGCCGTACAGCCGCAGCCGACGCCACATCATCTACTATGAAACTACGTAGTAACAAATCGTCGCCGGCCGCGCGAGTGCCGCACGGTGACCACATCGAAGGGAGAAGGCCCGCATGCGGTGCCTGCGACCCACGCCATTCATGGCCATGATGACGGCCGCACTAGCAGCTGTGACCGTGCTGACCGTGCCGTCGGCCTCCGCCGAGCCACAAATACCCGTGCCCACACCCGGCGACCCCCTCACGGTCCCCGACTCGACAGCGCCGAACCCCTTCCTCCCTCCGCTATCCGGCCCATTTCCCGGCCCGTCGTCAACGGCTGCCGAGCAGACACCCGCCGGCCAGAACCCGGCGCCGTACCTCGGCCCACCGGTCTTCGCTCCCCCCACGTTCAACCCGACGAACGGCTCGACGGTCGGCGTCGCCAAACCCATCATCATCAACTTCCAACGGCCCATCGCCGACCGCGCGCTGGCTGAACAAGCCGTCCACATCTCCTCCACCCCCGCGGTCCCCGGGAAGTTCTACTGGATGAGCACGACCCAACTCAGATGGCGGCCCCTCGACTTCTGGCCCGCCAACACCACGGTCACCATCGATGCCAGCGGCACAAAATCGAGCTTCCGCACCGGCGACTCGTTGGTGGCGACCATCGACAACGCCACCCTCCAAATGGAGGTCATGCGCAACGGCACACTCGAGAAGACCATGCCGGTGTCTTTGGGAAAGCCGGGATACGACACACCCAACGGCACCTACTACGTGCTCGAGAAGTTCGCCGACATGGTGATGGACTCCTCCACCTATGGTGTGCCGGTC
>NZ_STGE01000019.1 GCF_005222675.1 Mycolicibacterium sp. CR10
AGCCGAAGGTTACAAGCTCAAGGTCCAAGACGCGGTGCGCATCAACAACGCCGGCATCTTCGTTCACGGCGCGCCCTGGTCAGTCGCTGATCAAGGCAAGCGCAATGTCAGCCACGGATGCCCCAATTTGAGTCCAGCCAACGCGCAGTGGTTCTACGACAACTTCGGCAGCGGGGACCCGGTCGTCGTCAAGAACTCCATCGGCATCTACGACGAAAACGACGGAGCCCAGGACTGGCAGATCTGACGTGTAGGCGAATGCAACCAGAACTCGTATAAGGGGTGTTCCGCGGGGAATCGCGGCTAGACCATCGAGCCGGTCGTCGCACAGAGAATTCGGTGTTTCGGCGAACGTCGGCAGCACCAACACGACGCGCGCGAATCGCCACGACATACGGTCCCGCAGCGTTGAGCGCTGCATCCAGTTGCCCAAGCGTGGTGACATCCGAGGACCAACCACACCGTCGAGACCCCCACAACGGACAAAGAACACCACCATCAGCACGAAAACAGTGTGCACTGCTGAGGGTCCCCTCCTACCATACCGCTGGCGGTTCTTCGGGAAGTTCAACGCCTCTACCAGGAGGTACAGCGACAGGAACATCCCGGCAGTCAGGCAAACGGCCGGCCAAGGGCGCCGACAGTCAGTTGCCCGAACTTCGTCGAGCCTCTCAAATGGGAGCAGGTCCGTGGACGGAGATCGTGCTGTGGTGGTGTTGGGCGAGTGGAGTTGGCGCCGATTCGGGTTGCCATTGGCGGGCGATCTTCCCAGACGCCGAGCATCTTGGGGCGACGTCCATCGTCGCGTCGCACTTGTCAAGGCCTTGACCGACTCCGGCCGCCTGGGTTCACGTCACTCTTGCGAGGAAATCACTCGACGGTCACCCATCAATCCGACAAGCTGGTCGAGTTCAAGATCAAGTATCAGCGGACCGCCGACTGTGTCGTCGCCGGTCGCTGTATGCACAGTTCCAGTAAGGACGCGATCCGCGCCATGCTGCTCCGGCTCTACGGCCATGACTGCACCCTCCCCCTCGGTCGGCGTGATCGGGGCGTTCCCGATGGCCAAGAGGCGTCAGTTGTCTGCCGAAATGTAGCCGCTGGTAGATCGTTCGATGACCACTCGTGGGACTGGGCCGCCCACGAAGCCGGTGAACGCACCCCACGCAAGAACGAGACCTCCCACTGGAACGCCGCAACGATCTGTCGTTCGTGTCGCTGCGACCCGACCGGGTGGTCGAGGTCCGACGACGATATGGAAGGGCAACGCTTCCGCCCCACCACCCAATCCAACCGCTGGTAGCTCATCCGCGACCCACGCTCGTGCAAATATGCTCCATTCGAACAGCCAATTGCCTTCAGGCTCGGCGACATCGTCCCCGGCCTGGACTCTAGGGAGGCCTGAGACACCTCCGCGTCGGCGCCCGCGACACCTCCAGCCGTCCGAATGGCGAGTCGATCTGCCTCGTCGATCCCGAGCGCCGGGGAATGCATGGCGCCGGCGGCAGCGCTGTTTCGCGGCCTGTCCGATCCCGCCCAGTTGGCGATCCTGCAGCGCCTCACCGAAGGGGAGGGCCCGAGACACGACCTGCAGGGAAAATGATCGTCGGGCGATGCCGTTCCACGGAGACAGGCAATTCACGGTTTCCGCACTTTTTGCGGGGTTGTTGAGGCACATCGGCCCTACCGTCGGGGCACCCTGCCAGTACATCGTGGTGCCAGGTAAGACATTTCCCGGCCAGTCAAGTGAAAGGGCTTTGCAACCATGATGTACGGCACAGACGGCTGCATGTGGGGCGGTTGGGGGTGGAGCGGCTGGATCCTCATGGGCGCGGTGATGGTGCTGTCGTCGGCCGCCCTGATCACCGCGGTCGTGCTAGCCGTCCGGTATCTCACCGATAGCAATGCACAGCGCAACCGCGCTGATTCAGCGTCCTCATCCAAGTCCGAAGATGCTCTGGCACAACGGTTTGCGCGCGGCGACATCGACGAGGATGAGTTTCGGCGGCGATTGACGCTGCTGCGCGAACACCAGGAATCACGATGACTCAAGTGGCGCGGGCTCACCGCCGGCTGATCGTGCGGTATCGGTCGACCGAGCACCCCAAGAATTGGATACAGCGAAGGAGATTGGAAGCATGACTGATACACCTGAATCCACAAGCGAACGAATGGCCGTGGCCGGAGAGCGCAGAGGGGTGAACCACGCCTTGGCGTGGAGTGGCATCGCCGCCGCCGCAGTGTTCATCGTTGCAGTGGTGTTCTTTTCCGGGTTCTTCATCGGCAGGGCCACCGACGGTTTCGGCGGTAATCGGGGGCAATGTCAAGGAACGCCCGGCATGATGGGGCCCGGCATGATGGGCCCGGGCATGATGGGACCGCAAGGCTCGTGGTCACCGGGGAACATGGGGCCTTCAGGCCCTTGGGGTCCAGGCCAGTGGCAGCCGCCGACAACCACGCCGACTACACCCCGTCCGTAGCGCACAAGAGCCGATTCACGCTGCGGTAGGCGCAATCTCAGACTGTCTCGTTGAGTCGGCGATCGTCGGGCACGAAGCCGCCAATGCCTTAAGACGGAAGCAACCTGCACCAAGCGTTCGCCGACAACGCGAATTCCCACGACATGTAGAGCACGAGGAGATCATCGGATATGACCGGAATGAGCAGGCGAGCGGCGCTGAGAATGCTGGCCACCGGTGGGGCCCTCTTCGGCCTGGGGTATGTCTTGCGCAACATTATCGACATACCTGTCAGCCGTGCCCAACCCGGGATGGGTGGCGCGACCGGTATGGATATGCGCGCTTACATGAACATGTTCATGCGGCATCAGGAGCTTCGACGCACCGTCGAAGAGATTCCCGGCGGGGTGCGCACCACCACCGAATCCGACGCCGCCGACCTCGTCGCCGAACTGCAGGCCCACGTCTCGTCGATGTATACCCACCTCGATCAGGGCAGTGAAGTCACCTGCATGAGTTCAAGCCTGCCCACCCTGTTCCGCCGTGCTGCCGATTATCAACGTCAGATCACGCTCACAGCCAGCGGCGTGGTGGTGGTCGAAACCTCCAGCGACCCCGAGCTGACCAGCGCCATTCGCGAACATGCCCGCGAAGTCACCGGATTCGTCGTCGAAGGGATGCCGGCGATGATGAGCGGAATGATGGACGGCGGGATGATGGGACCTGGCATGGGTCACGGAATGATGGGTCCCGGCATGGGTCACGGCATGATGGGACCGGGCCGCTGAACCGAAGCACGCACACCCATCAGAGACGGATCCGCCACAGGCACTGGTAGTCGCCGCAGCACGGCACAGCGTGGTTACCGACGGCACGACAGGCATGTCCACGCCGGCCTGGGTAGCAGCCTTACTGCGGCTCCCCCCAAACAAACCTTGACAGTCCAGTTAAGCGTCCCAAAGCGCCCGCAAGACGCAGGAGTCCATCGCTATCAGCGCCCGTATGAGTGTGGTCACCCGTTTAGCGGCACTGAACGGGAGCAAGCCAAGGCTCGTACACGATACTGGCCTCCCCCCGCGGGTGAACACTTACACACCGTGTCCGGGCTCCTCCGCCGCCTCGTTGCGGCCCTCCTCCCAGGCCAGCGCAGCCGATTCCCGGCGTCAAGAACAGCCAGGCGTACGCGGGGGACGCCGGGCCCGCCAGCGCGCCCCCGACCAGTCAGCGCGCGATGTGGACACTTCCCCGTACTCAGTCCCTCCACTAGTTAGTTAGTCAGTTAGTGGTACAGAACGTCGAGAAGCTGCGGTCGTCGTGCAGAAGCTCGTGAAGGTGCTCGTCGGTCATGTCCGCTCCTAACCGGGACTTTACGTTTCTGCGTCGATAGATGTTGATAGGTAAGGCATCCGGTACTTGCGACGGCCCGACCGGTCTCGTCTCGCGCGAATAGTATTGATCGTGAACACCATTCGGGAGCATGTGGTGAACTTCGGCCCTTAGCAGGAGGTTGAACGAGTCGACATCGGTGCAGCCCCCCGCCCGCTCGTCGGGGACCTCAGCGTGCCCAAAGGGGCCGCGACCTCACCCAAGAACGACTGAATGGACTGCGAATCCCCGTCACCAGACGATGTGCTCACATCGCCAACGCGGTCTGCGAATTGGCGTAGACAGGCCGTCGAACAGAAGTAGAACCGGTAAGTGTCCTCCTCATGCGTGATCGTCAGCGATTGTGCATCTGTCGAGACGTGCATCCGACATATCGGATCGACGTGCTCCTGGTGGCGGGTTCCGACGTCGAGGGCGAACGCTTCCACCAGCGCACCGACATTCCGCAACCGAAGCGAGCCCAACGACGTCGTCGCGAGAAGATCCGTTCCCCGAAGCGCGGAAGCGGCGTCGGCGTTGCCGACGATTTGGCCTGGCCGGGCGACGGCGGCCAGTCTGGCTGCGGTGTTGACCGTCGAGCCGAAGACGTCTCCGCGCCGCTTCACCACCGCCCCAGCACAGATGCCTGCGCGCAACAACGGAAAGCCGTCGATGCGACGGGTCTGTTCGTGGAGTCGCCGGAGGAAGGCTAGCGCCGCCGTGGGGTCGGAGCTGGTGATCATCACGGCGTCGCCGAGGGTCTTGATCATCTCGTCGCCGGGCCCGAGAACCCTCGCGGCTATGGTGGCGAACCGGTCCGCCAGTTCGGCAGCACGATGATCACCGTGGGCCTCGGTGAACGCCGTGAACCCAGCGATGTCCACGAAGACGACCACACTGTCCACGTCGGCATGCTCGAATTCATCTGCAGCGCTGAACGGGTCGATCGTCATGGCGTCTCTTCTGCACGCTCAACGCGCGGCGCTGCGGGGTTAATCGACTGCATCGGCATCCCGAGGAGTCGCAACGCATTGGCAACGACGATGAGAGTCGAGCCTTCGTGGATGAGCACGGCGGGACCGATGCCCAGACCGAAGACCGTCGCCGGGATGAGGACCGCGACGATTCCGAGACTGGCCCACAGATTCTGCTTGATGACGCGCGAGCAGCGGCGGCTCAGGCTCACTGCAAACGGCAACGCGCGCAGGTCGTCGGCCATCAGCGCAACGTCAGCGGTCTCCAACGCCACGTCGGAGCCCGCCGCCCCCATCGCAATACCCACACTCGCGCCGGCCATGGCGGGCGCATCGTTGACACCGTCACCGACCATCCCGACGCGGCCGTGGCGTTCCCGGAGGGCGGCGATCTGGGCCACCTTGTCCTCGGGCATCAGATCGCCACGGGCGTAGGCGACACCGACTTCGGCGGCGACGGCGTCGGCCACCCGCTGGTTGTCCCCCGACAGCATCACGGTGTTCTTCACACCGAGCTCGGCAAGACGTGCGATGACCGCCGACGCCTCCGGCCGAGGAAGGTCCATCAATCCGATCGCACCCAACCAGCGTTCGCCTGCGCGGACGAGCATCGTCGTGCGGCCCGTCTGTTCGAGACGCTCCACCTCGGCCGCCAGCTCGGCCGGTGGGGGCTGGGCGGCGTCGGTGAACAGTTCGGTCTTGCCGATGCAGACCTCGACCCCATCGACGGACGCGACGATGCCGCGGCCGATCACGGCACGAACATCGGTCGCGCGGGGTATCGCCGCTCCGGCCAGGCGCTGGCGGCCGTCGCGGACGATGGCGCGGGCCAGCGGATGGTCGCTTTGCTCCTCAACCGCCACGGCGATCCTCAGCAGTTCGGCGTCGTCGCTGTCTGCGGTGGCGCAGACATCGGCAATCCTGGGCCGCCCCTCGGTGAGGGTGCCGGTCTTATCAAAGGCCAGCACATCGACCCGGCCAAGTTCCTCCAGCGCGGCACCGCCCTTCATCAGGATGCCGGCCCGCGCCGCCCGCGCCACCGCCGACAACACCGCGCTGGGCGTGGCGATCGCCAGCGCACACGGACTGGCCGCCACCAGAACGGCAAGCGCCCGGTACACCGTGTCAGTGAACGGCTCGTCGACCACGAACCCGGCGAAGAGCAGCAGGACCACACCGACCAGGATCACGGGCACGAAAACGCGCTGGAACCGGTCGGTGAAGCGCTGCGTGGAGGTGGTCTTGGTTTGCGCCTCGGCCACCAGACGCACCACGCGGGCCAGGGTGGAGTCACCCGCGAGCCGGGTCACCTGAACCTCGATGGCGCCGGCGCCGTTGATGGTGCCGGCGAACACCCGCGATGCCGCGTCGATGAGCTCGGGTGAGGCGGCGGCTGCCGCCACGTCCGGGACCGGATTCTTGTCGACGGGGACGCTCTCCCCGGTCACCGGGGCTTGATCGATGCTGCTGCTGCCTGCCACGACGAAGCCGTCTGCGGCCAGACGCATGTTGGGGCGCACGACGACGATGTCCCCAACGCGCAGGTCCGCAACGGACACTTCGACGGTGTCGCCCGTGCCGCCGCGCCGCACCAGCGCCGTCTTCGGGGCGAGTTCGGCGAGCGCTTCGATCGCCCGGCGAGCCCGGCCCATCGCATAGCCCTCGAGTGCGTGTCCGACGCTGAAGAGGAACAGCAGGAGCGCGCCTTCGGCGATTTCGCCGAGCGCGGCCGCACCCGCAGCGGAGACGAGCATGAGGAAGTCGATCTCAAACCGGCCCTGCCGCACACTGGCGAAGGCTTCCTGCACGGTGAAGAACGCGCCGAAGAAGAACGCCAGGCCGTAGACCACCACCTCGGCCGAGCGCGGCGTATCGGCGAAGGCGGCCAGTAACCAGCCCGTGAGTAGTAGCGCGCCCGCCAGTCCCGCGAAGACCAGTTCGGTGCGCTCGCCGAAGATCCCGCCGTGACCATGTTGATGGTCGGCGCCGTCTCTCTCGTGCGCGACGGCGGCTTCAACCGGGGTGGCACTCCTCGACGGCGCCACCTGCGCAGCGATGACGTCTACGAGCTCTTGGGCGGTCACCGTCGCCCGCTCGAACTCCAGCTCGATCGAATCGGGTGTCGCTACTGCGGCGATGACGCCAGGCATCGTCGAGAGCGTGTCGGCGAGCGCAGTTCGTATCGCCTCGTCGTCATGAGTGCCTGTGGTCAACCAGCGAAGGTGCCCGTACGTCGACGTGATCGTGTCGGCCGCCTGCAGAGCCCGCCGCTGCACTTCTCTTGCGGACGCAGCCTCGGCGTCGTAGTGCACACACAGGCGGGGTTTGGTCGTGTCGCCATCGATGACGTGGGCCTGTTCGATGATCCCGTCATCCACCAGGCCGCGCGTCAGGCGGTCAGCGCAGCGCTCGTCGCTACCGGGAAGCAGGTCTGTCAGGTCGAGTGCCAAGGTCCTATTCGTGGGCGTTCCGTCGGCGCCGGGGCGGCTCACCGTCTCGCCGTTGCGATCTGCCATACATGCAATAATACGCATGTATGCACATGACCCGTCAACCCTAGTTTGCGAACCCGCGCGTCGGCGGGATGCGTCACCACGCCGACGTCGACGACACGGATTCGAGCCGACAGATTCAATGGTGAGCGCGGCGCCGCCGAGAGACCCTCGCCGACGGCCCACCAAGGGAACCGCCGTGTGGCAGAACGCCTGCGCGCCGCCAACGGCTCCGCGAGAACCCCGTGTAGACGGAGTGACCTACCCGAGAGTTGTTGCTCCGCAACCAATGTGTTGCGAAGACTCCCGCGCCTCACTCAAATCGCCGCGTTGGATATCGACGGCGCCATTTGGGCTGCAACGCTGCCAGCGCACCCCGACTCATCGACGACACGAATATTGCTGCCGGCGTTGCAAGGCGCTGCCGGGACATCGACGAACGGACGGAGCTGTCTGCCTACCAACGGTGACCAGGGCCTGAGGACATATTCGACGGCCAGTACGCGACGTACTCACCCTGGGGGTCGTAGAAGTGACAGCACCCATCGGGACTGGTCCGCGCGGTCCACCCTCGACACACAGCCCACTGCACGAGAGCAGCGACGACCTCGCCGTTACCGGTGGCGCGTCGGGTTGATTTCACCCTGCCCCGTGGCTCGGTTCTGTATGCCATGCTCAGCCCTTGGGCCTGCCCAACGGCGAGGCCGCTTCCTCTCGTGTTGCGTGGCGGCAACGGAACCCTGAGGGGCTCCCCTCGCCGTCGGACTACCTACGTACCTCCATAGTAGATGCTGGCGGCTTCGTAATGGCTGAAATGCGATGGAGTACGTGAACCCGCTCTGGAGAAACGACGGCAACCGAGACAGCCCCAACCGCCCCACGTCAGAGCGCCCCATGGTGCGCTCGTCTTGATGGTTATCGCGGGCCGTCGGGCTCGGAGGTCAGCCGTTCAGTTTTTTGAATCATCGGCCTGCACGACGATGCAGTGCTGAGGCTGCCGGCCCCGAGTGCGCGCATCACGACACGAGCTAGGGCCACCATCCCGTCAAAGCACCAATCCTGCGCCCGAGTTCTGGCGCCATGGACCGCACGTACGTCGCCGACAAGTGATGAGAATCTCGGTAGATCAGGATATTCCCTTCGGCGGCTCGGCAATAATCGTCGCGACACAGCGCATTACTCATGTCGATCACTCTCATCAGCGGGAAACGTTTCGTGAGATTTGCAGCGGGATTGACGTCGTCGAGGACCAGCGCTCGTGGCATGCCACACGTCGTCGCGTCGCCACCGTCGGCCAGACAGTCGCTAGGGAAGAAAGGTTCGCCGTTGCGGACCAGCCACGGTGTATCACGCATGCCAAGCACCTTCACCCCGCTGTCTGCGAACGCCTGCCAGATCGGCAGGTACACGTCTGGCATGACGTCACCGGGTTGCCTATCTCGTGGTCGTGTCACGGTGGTGAACACGAAATCTGGTCGGTCGGCGACGATCTCGCGCATGGCGGCTTGAACCCAATCGAAGCACTGCGGGTATAGCTCTCCCGACCCCGGAATACGGGGCGCTCGCTCTGCTGATAGGGGGCAGCCCATCTTGAGATAGGTCACGACCTTGAAGCCGTACAGCCGGCCGAGCAGGTCCAACGCGGTGATCCAGTGCTCGGCGTGCGAACCGCCCGCCACCGCGATGGTGCGGGTCGCGGTTTTGGAACCAAAAGCGCACTCGCGCAGACTCGGGTCCGCGAAATCGCTGATGCAGTTGTCGGTGGTGCTCTGCGGCAGGTCGTCCTTGGCCTCCAGGACCGTCGGCCGCATCGGCAGCATCGGGAACTTGGCATGGTCGATCAGCGCGCGTGCACCGGGGTAGTCGCGGGGCGACAGCCCGGCCAGCTCCTCGCCGTCGGCGCGCAGGACCGCCATGTGCTCGCGCCAGGTGAACGACGCCGCCGCCAGCGCCACGCCCAACAGCGTCACCACCGAGCCCAGCACGATGGTGGGCCTGCGCAGGCGCGTGCGCAGCGGTACGGCGGCCTTCGCCGTCTTCGCCGACCTGGTCGCACGCAGCCGCAGCGGGTCCTCGACGTAGCGGGTGGTCAGCCAGGCCAGCACCCCGGACACCAGCAGGACGCCCGCCCCCTCGGCCAGGTTGGCCTGTGTATGTCCGCTGTAGGCGAGCCAGAAAATCAGCAGCGGCCAGTGCCACAGGTACAGCGAGTAGGCCATCGCGCCGAGGGAGACGAACGGCTTGGTGGCCAGGAGGCGGTTCGGCAGGGGCATCCGGCCGTTGGCGCTGGCGAGGTGCGGATCGGCGGCACGGTTAGAGGCGCTCAGAATGAGCAGGATGGTCGCCCCGACTGGAACCAGCGCCCACGGTCCGGGGAACTCCGCGACACCGTCGATGAACGCGCCACAGGACAGGATCGCGGCCAGTGCGACCACCGACACGAGGGTCCTCAGCCACATCGACCACCGGACGTGCTGCACCAGCGCGCCCGCCAGCGCCCCGAGCAGTAACTCCCAGGCCCGGGCGAAGCTGCTGTAGTAGGCAGTGGTCTGGTCGGCCTGGTGCGCGACGATCGCGTACACGAATGAGGCGGTGGTGAACGCCGACAGCAGGACGATCAAGAGGACCCGCAGGTGCCTGCCCAAGAGGAAACGGCGCAGCAGGAAGCCCATGCCGAACACCAGCAGCAAGAACGCAATGTAGAACTGCCCCTGCACCGACATCGACCAAATGTGCTGCAGCGGGCTGACCGCCTCGCCCGCGCGCAGGTAGTTCGATGCCGTGCTCGACAGTTCCCAGTTCTGGTAATAGCCGAGGCTCGCGAGGCTCTGATCGGCGAACGTTTCCCACCGAGTCTCGGGCTGGACGAGGATCGTCAACCCCGCGCAGGCCGCGAGGACCACCACCAGTGCGGGCAACAGGCGCCGGATCAGACGCCGGACCTCGGGCACGGGCGCCAGGGAGGCAGTCGAGGTGAGGGCGGCGCGCAGCAGCCGGCCGCCGAAGAAGAAGCCGGACAGCGCGAGGAACACGTCGACGCCACCGGAGACCCGGCCGAACCACACGTGGAACACCGCGACCAGCGCGATGGCGATACCGCGCAGGCCGTCGAGGTCGTGGCGGTAGAACCCAGAAGCCCCGGTACCCGTCGAGGCAGGGGCGGGGCACCCGGAATCGGTACGCGGCGCCGTCCGGGGCGGGGCGGAGGTCAGCATGGTCGTCGAGACGACACCGCGGGAGTCTTGAGTTCAGCCGCGGTCATGACGTAGCGAGACGAAACTGGTGTGTCCGGTACGTGCGCACGCTTCGGCCTCGACGTCAGCCCACCCCGGCGTAGGAGTGCAACCCAGCAATCACCAGATTGATGAAAAAGAGGTTGAAGACCATCGCCACGAAGCCAGCCACGTTGATCCATGCAGCCTTCCTGTCACGCCACCCCGCGGTGGACCGGGCATGCAAGTAGGCCGCGTAGGCAACCCACGCGATGAACGACACCGTCTCCTTGGGGTCCCAACCCCAAAAGCGTCCCCACGTCTCCTCGGCCCAGATCGCGCCGAAGATGACGCCGAATCCGAAGGTCGGGAACGCAAAGATCGTGGTGCGGTAGGCGATCCTGTCCAGAACCTGCGCATCGGGCAACCTGGACATGATGCCCGCGACGTACCCGTTCCTCCCGTCGGCCCGCTGCTCACCATGGGTCGACGTCTTGACCAGGAACAGAATGCTCGCCACTCCGGCGACGAGGAACACACCGGAGCCGAGGCTCACCACCGACACATGAATAGGCAACCAATACGACTGCAACGCAGGCATCACGGGCGCGGCGTCGGCATACAGCCACTTGCCCGACACCGCGAGCAGAATCAACACAGGGATCAGGACGAACACCCACAGCGCGCGAAACTGCGGGCGGCGCAACACGACTGCCGCCGCGACGAGGCCGCACAAGCAGGTCAAGTTGATGAACTCGTACATGTTGCCCCAGGGGGCACGCGAGGTGGCCAGGCCGCGCAGCACGATGCACATCAGCAGTAAGACCGCACCCACGAAGACGACGGCTATTCCAGCACGCTCCATACGTTCTGCCCGCGATCGGTGTGGCATCTCGGTGACGACACCCGGGCTTGCGCTGTCGAGCGCAACCCCCACAGGCGCCGTAGACCTCTCGAGTGTCCGAGTCCGACCGATCGCGAAAGTCGCCGCAAGAAGCACCAACGCAAGCGTCAGCACGCCCACCGCTGATGCGTACGCCCAGTCCGAATAGAGCGCCAGGGATTCCCGTGTGCCAACTACGTTCACGTCTGAGTTCTCACGCTGACGTTGAGGATTATCGGCGTCACGGAGGCCGACCACAACCTCGCTCGTCCGCCTCCGCTCGCCTCGCCTCCCTGCGATCGTCTCGGCGAGTGCGATGTCGATCTACGGTATTCGACCCGGTGTGCGGTCGGCTGCCGCGACCCGCAAACGTTCACGGCGTGCCCAGCCCATCGCATGGCGGAGGTTCGGGAGTGTCGAGGAGATATCCGAATCCATTGAGCCGCATATCCGTTCGCAGCGATGGACTCGGTCGATTAGCTGATAGCCATGCCCTCAGCGCGCCAGCTTGTTGCTCCGGGGCGGCATCCGCCACGCCAGCGTCGTCGAGAACGAAGTAGCAGAGGGTTGCGTCGCCGTAACGCCCGTCGATCATGCCCACGTCGGCAGTTGCCTTCACGTCGGCCGCCATCACGCGAAGTTCGAGCAGCGACCACTCGGCGTGCGACCCTGCACCTGGACGCTGCCGCAACCACTCATGGAACTCCTCGTGCAGCTCATACGGCAGTGGATAACCGCTGCGGGACAAGGCTGTGACCACCACCAGTATGGCCCGGCTTGGCTCACCAACGTGTAGCGCCGTGAGCGCCGCCAAACGCTGCGCTTCCGAAAGGCAGGGTTCGGCGGCCTCCCACATCACCTCGGCCATCTCGAAATCTCCCCGAATCATGTAGACCGCCTAGGTGATTCACCGACCCGCCGAGGCCTCAACAGCGGCTGCATCTGCGACATGGGGGCGCCTCGGCAGTGACAGCGCATCAGCCAGCAATAGCGCGAACTTTTGCATATCAGCATCGTGGCGGAGCCGGTTTAGGTGCGCACTTGAGCGTCGTCGAGCCGGGTGACGTCGCCGTCCTCGGGACCGTGCGCACGGCCGACGTGCGCTTCGCGGCGCATCCGGTCGACCATGTGCGGGTAGTGCAGTTCGAACGCCGGACGCTCCGAACGGATCCGGGGCAGTTCGGTGAAGTTGTGCCGCGGCGGCGGGCAGCTGGTGGCCCACTCCAGCGAGTTGCCGTAACCCCACGGATCGTCGACGGTGACGACTTCGCCGTAACGCCAGCTCTTGAAGACGTTCCACAGGAACGGCAGCGTCGACGCGCCGAGGATGAAGGCGCCGATCGTCGAGATGATGTTCAGCGTCGTGAAGCCGTCGGTGGGCAGGTAGTCCGCGTAGCGCCGCGGCATGCCCTCGTTGCCCAGCCAGTGTTGCACCAGGAACGTGGTGTGGAAGCCGATGAACGTCAGCCAGAAGTGGACCTTGCCGAGGCGTTCGTCGAGCAGGCGGCCGGTCATCTTCGGGAACCAGAAGTAGATGCCCGCGTAGGTGGCGAACACGATGGTGCCGAAGAGCACGTAGTGGAAGTGCGCGATGACGAAATAGCTGTCGGTGACCTGGAAGTCGATCGGCGGGCTGGCCAGCAGCACACCCGAGAGTCCGCCGAGAAGGAAGGTGACGATGAAGCCGATGGAGAACAGCATCGGGGTCTCGAACGTCAACTGGCCTTTCCACATGGTGCCTATCCAGTTGAAGAACTTGATGCCCGTCGGTACCGCGATCAGGAAGGTCATAAACGAGAAGAACGGCAAAAGCACCGCGCCGGTGGCGTACATGTGGTGCGCCCACACCGCCACCGACAGCGCCGCGATACCGAGCGTCGCGTAGATCAGGGTGGTGTACCCGAAGATCGGCTTGCGGCTGAACACCGGGAAGATCTCACTCACGATCCCGAAGAACGGCAACGCGATGATGTACACCTCGGGGTGACCGAAGAACCAGAACAAGTGCTGCCACAACAGGACTCCGCCGTTGGCCGGGTCGTAGACGTGCGCACCGAGGTGGCGGTCGGCGGCCAACGCGAACAGTGCCGCGGTCAGGAGCGGGAAGGCCAGCAGCACCAGGATTGACGTCACCAGGATGTTCCAGGTGAAGATCGGCATCCGGAACATCGTCATGCCGGGCGCACGCATACACACCACAGTGGTAATCATGTTGACCGCGCCCAAGATTGTGCCCAGCCCGCCGACGATCAGGCCGAGAATCCAGAGGTCGGCGCCGGCGCCTGGTGAATAAATAGCACTCGACAAGGGCGTGTAGGCGGTCCAACCGAAATCGGCTGCACCACCGGGGGTGATGAAGCCGGCAGTGGCGATCAGCGCGCCGAACAGGAACAGCCAGAACGAGAACGCATTCAGCCGCGGGAACGCCACGTCGGGAGCGCCGATCTGCAGCGGCAGCACCAGATTGGCGAACCCGAACACGATGGGTGTCGCGTAGAACAACAGCATCACCGTGCCGTGCATCGTGAACAGCTGGTTGTACTGCTCATTAGACAGGAACTGCAGGCCGGGCACCGCCAATTCGGTGCGAATAAACAACGCCATCAACCCACCGATGAGGAAGAAAGCGAAACACGCGACGCAATACATCATGCCGATCAACTTGTGATCAGTGGTCGTGATCAGCTTGTAGATCAGATTGCCCTTCGGGCCCATCCGGGCGGGGAAAGGGCGGCGTGCCTCCAGTTCCCCGACTGGTGGCGCATCGGCGACCATGAAACTCCTCCCGCCACGGGGCTCGGACCGCGTTCCCATTATCTACTGACTAGATACGTAGGTTATCGTACTGCGTAGCTTAGTACTAACTTGCGTAGCTGGGAATTCCGGACCCATCAATGAGCCACATCGCCCGGTGACGCGGGTGCCCCGCCGGGGCGGGTGCCGAGCACTCGCACCCGCTCCGGCTCAGCACTCTTGGGGCCACCCCCGGTGCGTCAGGCGCTGCCGGGTCTCGCGGCGGCGTGGTAGCTGTTTCGAGGTGGTCACCGAACGACGCCCGGCCCGGTGGCCCTCACATTACGTTCTACTACGTACGTACCGAGTCGACAGACCGTTCACGTTGTTGCAGGTTCGGTGATCACACCGATTGTGTACCAACCTAATCCGCGAAACGCGTTGCTGGGCTGGGCGTTCATCGACGGTCGACGGCTTGCCCAATCGCGGGCGTTCGGTTAGCGTCTCGCCAACCAGATAACGAATCGGTAACGGCAAAGGATCGTCTCGAATTGGTGCATCACCGGATCGCGCGACCAGATGCGGCGGCCGATCGTGGGGCCACCGACGTCACCGAGATCATCGCCTTCGGCGAGTTCGGCGCGTTGATGGATATGGCCAGTTGTCGCAGCGATCCGTTCGCCATCGACTTCGAGGTGTTGAGCGCACCTGAACTCGACGACCTCAACGATTTGGCTGATGAGTCGCCCCGGCTGCTGCTCGCACCGACAGGTTCGACGAACACAGCGCCGCCGACCGTGCCGATTCACGTCGGCGGGGCACATCTTCGGGAATGCCCACGGCCGTCTCGCCGGGCGCTATCGGGTAGTAACGTCCGCGCCTCTGGCGGGGCGCATCGAAAGACCCCTCAGGCCGCCGGCGCGGCGCACAGCAGGCTGGTCATCACGGCCATCGCCGTCGGCGCGGTCGCCGCCGCAGCGAACGCAGCAGACGACGCCACCGAGGCGCAGCAGCCGGTTTTGGTCGCCGACACTGCGGCGTCCCCGGCCGCCCTCCCCGGCCCCTCGGGGATGCAGATCGTCCCAGTGGCGAACAGCTTTGATGCCGGGATCCATCGACAGGAACTGGCCAACGGCACGGCCTACGCGCAGGAGCGGGCACAGCGCGAGGCGCGGCTTCGGCGCCCACAGTTCACCTTTCCCGCCCGAGGCATTTTGACTTCGGGCTTTGGAGCCCGGTGGGGCACCCTGCACGCCGGACTCGACATCGCCAACGCCGTCGGCACTCCGATCTACGCCGCATCCGACGGCGAGGTCATAGCCTCCGGTCCGACACCGGGTTTCGGCATGTGGGTCAAAATCCGCGCCGCGGACGGCACGGTTACCCTCTACGGTCACATCGACACCACCATGGTGCAAACGGGCCAGCGTGTGATGGCAGGCGACCAGATCGCCACCATGGGCAACCGAGGCAACTCGACCGGACCGCACCTGCACTTCGAGGTGCATCTCAATGGAACTGACAAGATCGACCCGATGGCGTGGTTGGGGGAACGGGGCGTCCCCAACGACTAGGGCCGCTGCCCGACCGGCGCCACAATGCGAGCACAGTCAGCTACTGACGTCCTCAGTACATGGCCGAGGCCGGCTGGCCGCTACGCGATCGCAGTCGGCGCAGTGCGTCCGACTCCAGCACCGGCACACCGATCGACACCGTAAGCTACCTACTGACCAATCCAGGAGGTTCGATCATGGCGCGGGTGCGTGGCTTCGGAGAACTCGAGGCGTCGATCATGGATCGCCTCTGGAATCGTGACCCCGACGCCGACACCACGGTCAGGGACATCTTCGACGAGTTGAACACCGAACGGCACATCGCGTACACCACAGTGATGTCGACGATGGACAACTTGCACGGCAAGGGTTGGCTGTCGCGTGAACGCGACGGCAAGGCGTATCGCTACCGGCCAACCCTGACTCGCGAGGAGCACAGTGCACGACTCATGCTGGAGGCACTGAGCGGCGGCGGTCGATCCGAGGCCGTCCTGAGTCATTTCGTGGCGCAAATAGACGCGGAGGAATCCGCTGACCTGCGTGCTGCGCTGCGGCGCCTGGCCCGCAAGTCGCGCCGATGACCGTCGCGGCGGCTTTACTGCTGTACGTAGCGGCGGTCCTGGCGATCGGACCGAAGCTGCTGGTTCATATCACCGCCGACGGCGGGGCTCCGCGCCTGGCGATAGCCGCGTGGATCACCGCCGTCGTGACGGTGCTCGGCTGCTCGGTTGCCGCCGTCGCGCTGCTGCTCATCGAGGCCGCTGGGCATTGGGACAGCCCCGACGCGCTGCTCGTCACGTGCCTAGAACGTCTGCGCGCCATTCTCGTCGGCCACGCCGGGTGGCCGGCCCGAATCGTCGCGACCGTCGCAGTGGCCATTGCAGTCGGCAGTCTGATCGCCGTCGTCTTTCGAATCGGCCGCGCTCTGGGCCGCATGCGCACCCACACCTTCGCGCACGCCGACGCCGTGCGCCTGGTGGGCAGGTCGTACGGCAGCGACGTTGTGGTCATCGAGGCATCCGAGCCTGCGGCGTATTGCGTGGCGGGGCGCCCACCGGCGATCGTGGTGACGACCGCGGCTATGGCCGCGCTCAATGAAAACCAATTGGCGGCCGTCGTCGCCCACGAGCGTGCTCACCTCGACGGGCGGCACGCCTACATCGTCGCCGCGGCGCGCGGCCTGACCACCGCGCTGCCCACATGCGGGCTCTTCGCGAGCGCCGCCAGCCACATCAGTTCTCTGTTGGAGATGTGCGCCGACGATGCGGCCGCTCGTCACCACGGCCGTCAGCCGCTGCTCGCGGGCTTGTTAACCCTCTCGGGCGCCACCACCCCGGCTCACGGTCTGGCCGCCGCCGGTATCGCGGTGCTCGCCCGTGCACAGCGGTTATCGAAGCCACCACGACGCTTCGCCCGCATCCAGACCCAAGTCACGCTCAGCGGCGCAGTAGCGGCGATGGCCGCCACACCCTTGGCGATCGTCACTCTGTCGCTATCGGGCGTACTGATCTGCTTCGCGTGAGCTGCTCACCGAGCTCAACGACTTCCCGACATTCTTGGCCCATCCCAAATACAGTGCTGCACGGCACCATTGCGCCGGAAATGCGGCTACGGCAGGGTCGTGGTGCTCCCGCGGCTGGCTAGAAATGCGGGAGGCCGGCCAGGCCCGCGAGGTGAGCGGCCGCCGGGTCGGCCACCAGCAAGGCCAACACCGCCAACCCCAGGGCCAGCAGTAGCGCCGTCACGATACATCGGCGAGCCAGTCGACCCCTCAGCGGCGCCCGGCGCTCCTGGTTCCAACTCGCCCGCGGTCCGTGGCAGGACACGGCCAGTGCGCTCTTCACGCCACCAATCTACTATGTCAATACGTATGTGACCATCCGTTCACGGTCACCCGATACGAGGTGCGGCGATGGTTCACGAACACGGTGCAGGCGGGCCTCCCAGCACGCGCCTACGGGAACGATCGTCGCCTTCCCGGAGATGCGGCGACGCTGAGATAGGCTGCGTGCGCGCCGATCTCACTACCGCCACCGGCCGCCGGGTTCGCGGAGTATGTGCGGTACTCGGAGTTGTAATCACGATTCCCCTCGCGGGATGCGGCGATGCCGAACGTGGTTCGTCGCCGGGTCTATCCAGCGGCGCGGTTGCCATCACCGAACAGGCGCACACTCGGTTCGACGTGTTGTTCGCCCGCGACATCATCGATCACAGCGCTCAGGCTGTTGCACTGAGCAACCAGACCATCGGCAAACAGGGCGTCCCAACCGAAATCAGCGACATCGCCAGACGAATCAGCGCGAACAGCACCACCCATGTCAATGAGCTGCAGGCGCTTCTGCTGGATTGGGGATTCGCCCCCATGACCGTCGGGTCCCGTCCTCCGGCAGCCGCACCCAGCGTCGCCGTTGGGCCGGGTGAACATCCCCTCGCGGTCGATGCCGACGTCGGTCGCTTGACCAACGCGACCGGGGTGGGTGCGGCGGGCGTGTATCTCGAACTGATGATCAGGCAGCACCGTTTCACCATCTCGGTCGCGCGTGATGAACTTCAGTCAGGGTCGAATCCTGGGGCGATCGCGATCGCCCGGTCGCTCATCGAAAGCCAGCAATTCGAGATTTCCGTCATGGAGACCCTGCAGCGCTGACGAGTGTCGCTGCGACAACCTCGGTCATGGCGCCGGGATGATGGCTGGCGCGTTGTCACCACGGCGTCAGTCGTGCTCGTTGGCGGTGCTCGGCAAGTCAGTAGGTGGTCGCCGCTGTTGGTGCAGTCCGCGCAGAAACGCGTTGTAGGCAGCCAGTTCCGCGTCGTCGCGTTCGACGTCGGCCTCCCTTTTCTTCGACTCCGACTCCTCGTCACGGCGCCACCGGATGGCGAAGATCACTGTAGTCAGCAGCGCGACGGGCTCGCCGTAGGACCACGCCAAGGCGCCGGCGACCCCCTGGTCGGCGACGGGGTCGACGTTCCAGTCCGGCGGAGGTTGGGAGAAGGTCTCGGTGAGCGTCCGCGGTGCCATCATCAAGATGACGCCGATGAAGACATGCAACGGCATTTCGACGAAGATGTCGAAGAAGCGGCCCAGGTTGCTCTGCCGGACCGGCAAGGGACCGGTCGACAGGATCGGCAGGATGAACAATAGGCCGCTGGCGAGGAAGAACACCTGCAGCGTGACGTGTCCGGCCACGCTGGCCGCCGCCGCGTCGAAGAGATCGGAAAGGTACAGGCCGTAGTAGCTCAACAGGAACACCGGAATGGTGAAGCCGGGGTGCAGCACGATCCTGCTCGCCCGGCAGCGCAGTCCGCCCAGCGCCGAGATCACGACGTAGCGTCCGAGTCCACGATGGGGCGTGGACCTGAGTAGCAGCCGGCCGGGAGCACCCAGCACGAGCAGCGGCGGAACAAGAATCGACAGCGTGAGATGCTGGAACATGAAGGCACTGAACAGTCGGTAGCCGTAGCCGTCGATGGCCAGGCCCGTCACCGCCGCCAAGGCGATACAGCCGGCCAGGAAGCTCGCCGTGCGCGTCCAGGCCCACTGGCGGCCACGGGATCTGACGACTCGAACGGCGAGCAGATACCACACCGCCAAAACAATTGCCAATACCGGCAGTATCGGAACCGGTGGCGGTAACCAACCGAGCATCGCCCATAGCGACGGCGGTGAGGTGGGGAGCACCACCTGACCGATCACGGGGCAGCCCACCATCGCGTCGCAGCGTTGCGCCCGAGTGTCGGCCGCGCCCCGCGGCGACGTGCAGCCGGGGCGGGGTCGCCATTCATCGCGGGGGGCCTGAGCCGGTTGCGGTCTCGGCGGCAAGGCGACGGACCACCGGTTCGAGATCCTCGGCGAGCAGCGCCCGCAGGAACACCGCGGCGACGCGATGCGAGCGGTCCAAGACGATGGTGGACGGGATAACGGTGGTGGGATACCTCGCGCCCAAGGCGATCATCGTGCGCATCGGTGGGTCGTAGATCGACGGGAAGGTGACCTTGCGATCGACGATGAAGTCAACCGCAGCTTGGCGATTGTTATCGCGAACGTCGATGCCCAGGAAGGCGACTCCCTCATTCCGGGTCGCGTCGTACACCCTTTGCAATTCCGGCATCTCGGTGCGACAGGGGCCGCACCACTGACCCCACACGTTGATCACCACCACCTGCTCGGCGAAGTCATCAAGTGACAACGTGCGGTTGGGGTCCATCAGGTCGGGTCCGCGTATCGGCCCCGGGCGACCACGACTCTGCGGCGGATCGTAGAAGATGTCGACCTGCCCGCCCGGCGATATGAACTCGAACGTGCCACCCTGCGCGACGGCGTCATCTCCGCTGGAGCACCCAGACACCGCGGCGCCGAACAGTACCGCGCTCAGACCCGCGGCGATGCCACGCCGTATCACCAGTGACCAACGTGTCGGGGTCGCCGCCGTCGCCAACGCTCAATGCCCATGTCCAGCCTCGCCGGCGACGTTCGGGGCGCATCGGTGAGTCGAAGAGTCATTTCAAGTGCCACTTACCCGGAGCTTTCTGCGGTACCCAACGCCGGCTTGAAGACGCGCGACGTATTGCGTGACCTGTGGCATCGACCCGACGACCTCCTTGACTGGACGTTCGGCGCCGGCGCCGCGGCTGCTCGGGCGAGCAATGGCGGCGGCCCTGCAGCCAGAGAGCCGGGTCCGCACGGCACGTTCTACGTAGAGACTACGTAGAATGTAGCGCAACGACGTAACCGCGGAAACGGGACGACATCGATGAGGCGCCACTCGCCGTGCAGTTCACGGGCCCCGGCTGAGGTGATGGCGTACGGGTTTGCCCGCTCTCAACATGGCGGCGGCGATCGCGATCAATCCCGCGACGGCGCCCGCCAGGATCCACAGCGCCGGGTTCGCGACTTCGGGTTGTTGGCCGGTGTGCGTGTCGTCGTAGGAGTGTTTGGTGGGCGTCGGGCCGGCGGGGCGTGGTGGGGCTGTCGAGGTGGCCTGCGCAGACGTCGGCCCCGCGGCGACAGTCGAGGCGACGGTCGAGGCGAGTCCCACGACGGTAGCCACGACTGCGACGACAACGGCCGCCTGCGCGAGCCACCTTCCGGCCTGCGGGGGTCGTCGACACCACCTGCGCGGCGTGCCCCCGTTCATCTCACGAAGTAGATAGTGGCAAAGAGCGCGATCCACACGATATCGACGAAGTGCCAGTAATAGGACACCACGATGGCGGCCGTCGCTTGGGCAGGGGTGAACTTACTCATGCGCGTGCGGATGAGCAGCAGGATGAAGGCGACGAGACCGCCGATCACGTGCAACCCGTGGAAACCCGTGGTGAGGTAGAAGACCGACCCGTACGCGCTGCCGGCGATCGTGGTTCCCTCACGCACCAGGCTGAGGTACTCGTATCCCTGGCCGAGCACGAAGAACAATCCCATGACGAAGGTGACGACGTACCACCGGCGCAGGCCGAACACGTCGCCGCGTTCGGCGGCGAAGACACCCATCTGGCAAGTGAACGACGACGCGATGAGGACCAAGGTCACCGGCACCGCGAGCGCGAGGTTCAGCTCGGTGGGCGGCGGCGGCCACTCGTCGGCCTGGGCACGAGCGGTGAAGTACATCGCGAACAGACCGGCGAAGAACATCAACTCACTGGACAACCACACGATTGTCCCCACGGCGACCATGTTGGGCCGATTCAGGGAATGAACCCGTGCCGTGATGGCGGTGCCACTTGTCATGTCGTCCCTCGTCAAGCCAAGTCCGCAGACGGTCTACTGAGTCGCTACCTACTATCTCACATAGTAGTTGCACGATAGTTTCGGCGTTGGGTGCCGTGGTGCGATTCGACCGGAACATTCAGCGGGAGTGCGTTTTTGAGCCGCGCCTGGTGCGACGGAGCACGCGCGAGGGGCGCGTAAGGCCGATGAGCATCGCCGTGGGCGTGGACATTGACCGCGGTTACTCGTAATCTTTCCGTGACCTACGTAGCTAGACCATAGATGTCCCTGCGGTGTAAGGACTGTGTTTTGAGGATGAACCGCCCTGCCGCGGTATGCCGATCTGCGGGTGCTCTCGTCGTGGCGATCGTGCTGGCACTGACTCTCGGCAACTCGGCGGGCATTGGGTGGGCCGACCCGGCTGCCGACGCCTTGGCTCGATTGACGGAGCTCTCTCGAGAGGCCGAGCAGACCACGGAAGCGGTGTATTCAGCCGAGCTGGACCTCGAGGCGAAACTCGCGGCGCAGCGCAGGGCCGAGGATCGTCAACGCGCCGAACTCGAGGCGATGACCGCGGCGCGAGCCGACCTCGGCGAGTATCAGGCAGCTGTGAACCAGGTGGCGGCCGCGTCGTACATGGGTGGTTCGACCAGCACGATCAGCGCGGCGCTGACCGCGGAGTCTCCGCAACGCCTGCTCGACGAACTCTCGTCGAGCAGGGTGATGGCCACTCAGATGTCGGACCGCATCAAGGCCTTTCGCGCCGCGTCGACCCGTGCCGACGACGCAGCGCGCGCCGCGCAGTCGTCGGCGCTGGCAGCTCGTACTGCCGCGGAGCAGGCGTCAGCGGTCCGCGCAAGCCTGCAATCGAAGCAGAGTCGGCTGCGAACACAGATCGCCGAAGTAGAGGCGCTATATCGCGCACTGACTCCCGATCAACGTGCAGCGCTTGCCGATCCTGGGCCGGTGCCGCCCGCGCCGCCGGTCCCGCCAGCGGCCAACCCGGCCATCATGGCGATGCCCGAGGCGATACCGCCGGTGGGGCCCGGTCCGTCCAGCTCACCCGAGGGGGCCGCGGTCGTGCAGGCGGCGTTGACCCGTGTGGGTGCGCCCTATTCGTGGGGTGCGACAGGACCAGATGCCTTCGACTGCTCGGGGCTCATCAAGTGGGCCTTTCTGCAGAACGGCAAATCGCTCCCGCGGTCGAGTCAGGCGCTCGCGGCGGGCGGACAACCCGTGGCGACGACCGAGGTACAGCCCGGCGACATAGTGACCTTCTACTCGGACGCCTCACACGCGGGTATCTACATCGGCGATGGGAACATGGTGCACGCCTCGACGTACGGCACTCCGGTGAAGGTGGCGCCGATCTCGTCGGCGCCGATCTACAACGTGCGCCGCTACTAGCCAGCTACCGTAGCGTTGCCCGCTTTCCACGGTTTGCAGGGAATGTTCCAGTCGCCGAGTCCGTCGGTACCGGACAGGGTGGCGTGTTGGCGCGGCGGACGCGAAGCTCAAGGAGGACTGTGAGACTGGCCACGCGCGCCGTCATGACCACACTCATGGCGCTGGCCTTCTGGCTGTCCGGAGTCGGGGTTGCTGCCGCGCACACCTCACTCGTTGGTTCTGACCCGGCCAAGGACGCGAGCGTAGCGTCCCCATTGACCGCCGTCGTGCTGAACTTCTCCGAGGAGATCAATCCAGCGTTCGCTGACGTCGCCGTCACCAGCGCCGATGGTCGTAACTGGGTGTCGGGCTCGGCAAGCGTCGAAGGGCCGCGCCTCACGCTCGCCGTCGGGCCCGAACGACTCACAAACGGCCTATACACCGTCAGCTACCGCGTGGTCTCAGCAGATGGCCACCCCGTCTCCGGGTCATACACCTTCACCATCGCCGGCGTCCCCGAACAGCCTTCACCCACAACCGCGCCAGCCCGTGCAGCACCCAGCACCGCTGAGCCCTCTCCCCCGGCGCCCGCGGCGAAAGCAGGTTCAGACACCAAGGCGTCTGTACTCACAGCAGCCGGCGCCGGTCTGGCGCTCGGAGGTCTGATCACGTTCTGGCAAAGTAGGCGACACCGCCGGAAGAACGCAGCAGAACACCCCGGATCTGAACCTGGGTCCTCACTTAGAGGGCAAGACACATCGCCTCCGTCCGATCGGAGAGACTGACCTCGTAAAGTCGAGCTGGACAACGACCGCGGGCAGATCGTCGACGATCTCGACAAAAGAGGCGCCGGCCACTACGTGTCCCACCAAGCCGATCCCCGTGGCCGGCGACTGGAATAGCCGGCTGCGTGTGCACGACGGTGAAACCTCACCGCCGTACTCATCTATCTGGCGGGCGACCCCGGAATCGGCGCCCAGGAAATCCTCGCCGAGGCGGAGTTCACTCGCCCAATCCTCGCTGAGATCACCATCCTCCAACGCGAGCGCAGCCCCGACATCCCGCAGTCGCTCTGGCTTATCGGTTGCCTGATCGTCCTGGCCTGCACGGTAGCGTGATCTCGCCGGAATCACCTGGGGCGGTGGCCGCATAAACACCAGCCGCCCAGGAGAAGCCAACAGACCCGTGAACCGTCGGCACGAACCTGACACCGCGCCAGTGATGTCCTGATACGGGTACGCGCAATCAAGAAACGAGGCGCCCCAGACGATCCGGGCGCTGACCGCTGCCCTTGCTCGACAGGTTATGCGACAAGCAGGTCTGGACCCGGAAGGCTACCGTGGCTTCAGTGAATGCCCCCGACGCCCTAACGGACGACCAGCGGCGGCCGCTGCAGATCGAGATCGTCGTTGTGTTGATGGTGACGTTCGCTCTGAGCGCCTATACCGCGATCCTGGATCTGATCGACGCGGTGTTGCTTGGCCTGGCGGGGCAGACCGTAGCGCTCAACCCGCGCCGCTCCTCGTTCGACCTCATCGATCTCGGCCTTAATCTTGCGACCGTGTTCCAATTGGTCGCTTGGGGCTTTCTCGCGGTATACCTATTGTGGCGCAGTGGATTTGGCCCGGGAGCAATCGGGTTGGGCCGACCACGGTACCGGCTCGACCTGCTCGGTGGCATCGGGCTCGCGGCCCTCATCGGGCTGCCCGGCCTGGCGCTGTACGTCACCGCCCGCGCATTGGGTCTGAGCGCATCGGTAGTGCCCTCGGAACTGAACGACACGTGGTGGCGCATCCCCATCCTCATTTTGGTGTCGTTCGCCAACGCCTGGGCCGAAGAGATCATCGTGGTGGGTTTTCTGCTCACCCGGCTGCACCAACTGCGGGTCCGCCCGGTCACCGCGCTGGTGCTGTCAAGCCTTTTACGCGGCACCTACCACCTGTATCAAGGCTTCAGCGCCGGGCTGGGCAACGTCGTGATGGGTCTTGTATTCGGCTACACGTGGCAGCGCACCGGTCGGCTGTGGCCACTGATCATCGCCCACGGGGTCATCAACACGGTGGCCTACGTCGGCTATGCCCTGGTCGCGGATCGACTGAACTGGCTGTACTAAGTTCACCTGCAACACCCTCCTGGGACCCCAGCCCAGACCGACCACCGGCAGCGCGGGCCTCGGGCCCCGGCCCAGGGCTGGCAATCACCAAACGCCATGGTGAAACCCCACGGCAGATCCTTCACCGCCGGCGGTGATGAAGGGCACCGGCGAGGCCTCCACCGTCACGCTGCCGCGGTCTAGACGGGCCGAGGTCGCCATCAATACCGATCCGAGCCGACGGGCTCATTGCCTACGTAGCCGTTGCCGCTCAATAACATTGGCGTCCTGATGTGGACACGAGCTCGAAGGACCGCGTCGGCTCAGAGGACTGCAGGAAGGCCTTGCATGGTCGTGATCTCCCGCTGCGTAGCCCCGATCGATCGCGCCAGCGCGATCGCGCGGGACTAGACATCACACCGTCGAGCTGCGGGCTCTAGTACTCAAGAATCGTGGGTTACCTGCTTGAGGTCGAGCGGTCGATGGGCTCTGCCACCGCTCTGACGTCTGCGCCAACGTCGCGCAAGGTGAACCCAAGGCTCAAGCCCCGTGGCACAATGGCGTCGACAAGTAGCTTGAGGGAGTCCAGTGTCGCTGGTGCGTGTCCGGACTGTCGCTGTTGTGGGCGCGACCGCGGTGCTGATGACGTCCAGCTGTTCGTGCCAGATCGGCACTTCGATGCCCGAAGGCATTCCACCGCCCGCGGGCGCGCCGGTTCCCTACATTGACTATCCTGCCCGCGGCAGACCCGCCGACCAGTTGCGTATCTGGGCTGCACGACGGGCTCCGGCGCTGAATATGCCAACCACCGCGTTGGAGGCATATGCCTATGCGGCCAGGGTCGCGCACGTCGAGAACCCCGACTGCCAGCTGGCCTGGACGACGCTGGCGGGGATCGGCATGGTCGAGAGCCGCAACGGCACCTTTCGCGGCGCCACCATCGCCCCGAACGGGGATGTCACTCCTCCGATTCGTGGTGTGCGCCTTGATGGCTCGAACGGCAATATGCGCATCATCGACAGCGGCGGCGGTACGCCCCCCGGTGAGCCCGGATTCGCTCAGGCAATGGGGCCTATGCAGTTCATCCCGGAGACCTGGCGGCTGTATGGGGTCGACGCCAACAACGACGGCATCGTCAGTCCCGACAATGTCGACGATGCTGCGCTGTCGGCCGCCGGCTATCTGTGCAATCGCGGTGGCGACCTGGCGACGCCAAAGGGGTGGATGAAAGCGCTGCGGGCTTACAACCAGTCCGATCCGTACGCCCGCAGCGTGCGAGACTGGGCTACAGCCTATGCCGCCGGCCACTCTCTGTAGCAGCCCGAGGGCGCCGAATCGATGCGCTCGCGCGCATTCTCGACGCATAGATGTATGGCGGCGACGGGTCGCGCATAGGATCGGAGTGCCATCTGATGAGGCATTCGTACGATCCAGTCGGTGGACTGAACCGCTAGTTTGACCCACTCTGCCGACGTTTCCTTGTTATGCCGAAACCGAAAGGGACTAACGAGATGGAGAAGCAGATCATCTGGCGCGGCCTGTTGGCTGGCGCCGCCGCAGGGGTACTGGCATTCGGGTTCGCGCGGATATTCGCTGCGCCCCAGACCGCACGCGCAATCGAGTACGAAGATGGCGTGCGAGCCGCCCGGGAGGCAATGGATTCGCCGGGGGGACACGCCGGCCACGGCGAGAATGTCGACCTGTTTACCCGCACAGTGCAGATGAACATCGGCATGGGACTCGGCCTACTCGCGTTCAGCGTCGCCATTGGCGCCTTGTTCGCGGTGGTGTTCGCCGTAGCCTATGGTCGTGTCGGCGATGTGTCGGCACGACTGCTGTCGCTCTACATCGCGGGCGGCATGCTGTTGAGCTTGTACGTCGTACCCAACCTAAAATATCCCGCCAACCCGCCAGCGTTGAGTCTCGACCAGACCGTCCGTGAGCGCACGCTGCTGTATGTGTTGATGGTGGTGCTGTCGGGGGCGCTCCTGATCGGCGCGGTGGTACTGGCTCGCCGATGGGTGGCCAAGTTGGGTGCCTTTAATGGCGCGTTGGCCGCCGCCGGCGCCTATGCAACGACGATGGCAATCGTCATGTTCGCGCTGCCAACCATCAACGAAACACCGGCACCGCTGCGCGACGCTACAGGCGCGATCGTCTATGAGGGCTTTCCCGCCGATGTCCTCTACTATTTCCGGCTTTACGCGCTCGGCACCCAGGTTGTCATTTATACGACGATCGGCCTCGTGCTCGGCGCGATGATGTCGCGGCTAGTCGCGGAGCGCCAAAAAACGAGCAGCGAACTGTGACGCCCGATACCCCGCCTCGGTGGGCATCCAGCCCTATCCCCTGAGCCGGTTTCGTCAGGTATACAGGTATCTTCTGGTGACCGCGTGTAACGAGCCGGGTCATATGGGTTATGCAAGCGTCCGTCGCTGCCGGGCGGGTTTTGCCGCCGGGAGGCCAGGTCGGCGTAGATCATTCCACGGCCACGGTTCGCTACGCCAAACCGGATTGCGCCGACTCTTGTTACTTCTCAACATGATTCGAAGCCCGCTGACTCGGTTGCTGCCCGGCTTGACGTCGGCAGCAAAAGATCCTCTGCGTGGCATCGCGTCGACATCAGTGCTCCGCCTTCGCCCGTCGATGTCTGCTGCACTCCTTCCCTCTCGCCGCGGCTCGCCGCTACCGCTGGCACTGGTACACCCCCCTTCTCAGTTGCTGTCCGCAGACACTGGCGACGTGCTGCCAGGATTGAGACTGTGACCGGCACCCCTCCTGTACCCGAAGATCATCCGTCATCTCAACCGCTGCCCGGAGTTGGAGCCGGCACCGCCGCGATCCTTGTGTTCACCTCCTCGGCGGCGGTGCTGGTGGTGGAAATCACCGCGCTGCGGTTGCTTGCGCCCTACCTCGGGCTGACCCTGGAGACCAGCACCCTGGTCATCGGAATCGCCTTGGCCGCAATTGCCCTTGGGTCCTGGGCGGGCGGCCGGCTTGCCGACCGCGATGATCCGCGCCGCTGGCTGGGAACATCGCTGGGGGTATCAGGTGTAGTCGTGGCGTTCACGCCTTCCGCCGTCCGCGCGGCGGCCGAATGGGCACCTGCGACGCTGTTGATAGTCGCGACGCTCACGATTCTGGCACCCGGAGCGCTGCTATCGGCGGTGACACCGATGGTGACCAAGCTGCGCCTGATCAAGCTCGCCCAGACCGGCACCATTGTCGGTCAGCTGTCTGGCGTAGGCACCATGGGTGCCATCGCCGGCACCGTGCTTACCGGATTTGTCTTCGTATCGCGGATGCCAGTCAGCGTGATACTCATCGGCCTCGGATCGATACTGGTACTCGGCGGCATCGTTGTGGAGTCGCGCATGCGCCGACGGAACACCTTAAGCGCCATCGTAATAACGCTTGCAACCGTCGGCGCGGGCCTCGCTGGCTATGTCGCACCCGGCGGCTGCGACGTGGAAACCAAATACCATTGCGCCCGCGTCATCGCCGACCCGGAGCGAGACAGCGGCCGAACCCTCATGCTCGATGGCGCGCGCCACTCGTACATAGACCTCCAAGATCCGGCTCTCCTGCAATTCATCTACGTGCGCGCCTTCGCTTCCGTCGTCGACGCATCCTTCCCCTCCAAGAAGGCTTTGGAGGCGTACCACCTTGGTGGGGGCGGCCTCACCTTCCCGCGGTACCTTGCTGCGACGCGGCCAGGAAGCCACAACGTGGTGTCCGAAATCGACGGTGGCGTGGTGCGCATAGACCGAGACGAACTCGGATCGGCTTCCGAGGCTGGCATTGAGGTACGCGTCGAGGACGGCAGACTGGGCCTTGCGCGGCTCGATGACGACAGCCGTGATCTGATCGTCGGCGACGCCTTTGGCGGCGTGAGCGTGCCGTGGCATCTGACGACTGTGGAGTCGCTGACAGACATACGTCGAGTCCTCAAAAAGGACGGTGTGTACGTTGCTAATCTCATCGATTACGGCGAGCTGGCGTTCGCGCGTGCCGAAGTCTCAACACTCACAAAGGTTTTCGACTACGTCATAGTCGCCGCCGAGGCCGGCGACGTCGGCGTCGATACCGCGGCGACACCCGATGGTGGCAACCTGGTCGTGCTCGCTTCCGATCGACCAGTTGACCCGGGCGCGCTTCAGCGCGTTCTGAACACCCGCAAGACCGGGTGGACGATCACTGCCGGCGAAGATCTCCGCAAGTGGATCGGCGACGCGCGAGTTCTGACAGACGACTACGCTCCCGTCGATCAGCTTCTCGATCCCTACCGTCGACAGAGCGGCGAGTGACTTGTCATGCTCGGCCTCGATCGAACACTGATCAGGGACGCAAAGCGCTGCCATTTACCCATTCGTCCCAGGGCACAGACCAATCTCCGTTCTGCCACTGTTCCAGCGGTGCGCCGCCGGTATTGCGGACCTCGACAACATCGCCCGGATTTGCGAACTCGTAATACCACTCGGCGTTTTCCGCGCTCAGATTTAAACAGCCCGCCGACACGTTGGTGTTTCCCTGCGCCCACACCGTCGCCTCGCGCTCATGCAGGTAGATGCCGTCGGGACTGATCCGCACCGCATGCGGGACGCTGATCTTGTACCCCGACGCCGAATCGACGGGCAATCCGTAGGTCGAGGAGTCCATCAAGACGGGATTCTGTTTCTCCATCACCGTGTAAACGCCAGGCTGGGTCCAAAAGGCAATCGTCTTGCCTCCGACAGCCTGCGTCCCGCCCCGGCCCATCGATGTCGGCATCGTGCGGACCAAACGGCCGTTTTCGTACACACTGACCTGTTTGGTCATGTCATCGGCGACGGCGACACGAGACGGTCCGATCCGGAAACTGACCTGCTTGTCCTGTTCTCCGAATAATCCATCACCGAGATCAGCGCCGTAGAGATCGGCTTTGACCGTTACCTCAGTACCGGAAGGAAAATATTCACGGGGCCGCCAGTGCGCCTTGCGATCGTTGACCCACATCCAGGAACCGGCTACGTGGGGCGACGTTTTGACCTGGAGGCGCGATTCGGCCGCAGCTCGGTCCGGGATGTCGGCGTCGAAGGTTGCCACGATCACGGTTCCGACACCGTAGACGCCGCCCTCCGACAGCGACGCTCCGTTAGTCATGCCCAGCCGGACCCCGACCTGGGATTGCGGCGCGACGGTAGAAAACTCCGAAACGGACGTGACGGTGCGGGCGTCAGCGCCCCGGCCCGTCGCGCTGAGCTTGTAGGACCGTCCGTATCCGAGTGGCTCGGCGGGCTCCCAGGCGCGTCCGCCCCCCACCATTCGACCGGCAACGACCCTGCCCTGTTCGTTCTGCATACGCACATCGGTCAGGGTCCCAACAGTCGCGGTCACCTTCACTGCTCCGACAGGGACCACATCGCTCGCGCCTGTGCGGGGGAGGATCTCGATTACGGGAGGCTTGGGTGCGGCCTGCGGCGTCTGCTCAACCTCTACAGCACCGGGCGCAGTCACGGTATTCGACAGCCGAGATTTGAGCGCACTCGTCTGCGATGCAGTCACGAGTACCGCGACAGCCGAGAACACGCTCAGCGCCGCTACCTGTCGGCGTCCAGTCAACACTTTCATCACAACAATCCGTCGGGTCGCGCTCCTGCTATTACGTACCCACATAGTAGTTGGTGGCGCGACCAACCGTCGTTCCGGCGGTGCGAGGCAGCCGGTGGGGCGGGCGCTCCGATCCACAGCGGCCGACCAACGATGTCGGCGACATGCGCGTTACGCACAGAGACGGCGTCCATCGCTTTAATACTTTCAAACTCTGACGACGCCAAGCGGACGGCCGCTTCGGCAGCCCGCTCGGCGCACCGACTTAACAGGTCCACGATCTACTGTGCGACTCAGTAGGACGTTGAGGAATCTGCGCGACGCTGGTTATCAGCCTCCGAACAGAAGGTAGAGACCGGTGAACGTGTAGCCGACCATTGTCAGCATCATCGCCACCTGACCGGTGATCTGATGCTGTCGCGGCAGCAACCGCAAAGCGCGATCGTGCGCAGAGACCACCGCCACGATGTGCCCTACAACCACACACGCGACCTTGATCGTCCAGAGCACCGACGGGTGTTGAGACAAGACATAACTGACGTCATCCGGTGCCAATCCGAACAGTCGCCAACCCAGGCCGAATGGGTCAGCTAAGCGCACCACAGTTTCTTGTCCGCGTTCGACGAGGTAAGACAAGTAGTGGGCGAATATGTACCCGACCACGATGGGTATCAGTGAGTGCGCCAATTGGCCGGGAAGTTGTTGGCGCTCTTCGGAACTGATGCCGCCGGTTGCTCGTGCCGCACCCCAGAAAGACGCACCGACAACGGAGGCGAACACGATCAATGCCGTTGTCCGCAGCACTGTCGCACCGTCGGCTTCTCCGAAGAACGGAACCACTGCAGCGGTGCGATCAACAAAATTTCGGAATGCCGGAGCCTGGGAGAAACTGTCGAAAGCGGTGGAGCCCAGCAGCACCGCCAGAACAGCGACGGTTCCGGGACGCACCGGCAACGTCGGCAGATGATCGAGGGGATTGACGAGTTCTATTTGTCCCGAACCTGGCGCACGCCGAAACGGCGATAACCGAGATACCGCCATGCTGTAGACCTCGAACGGGTCTGCTCGTGCGAACCACCGAGCGCCGAAAACCCACGCGCCGATCCCCATGACTAATACGTAGATCAGTAGCCACGCTTTGATGGCAGCCAGCGAACCTGGGTCAGGGCTGGCCAACTCAAGCCAGACGAACGCGAACAACCCGAAGGCCGCCGGCCAGTAACCCCACCCTTGCGGGTAGGAGCGGCCCGAGGCTTCCCGTCCCTTCCGCCGAACAATGCCGCAGATGCGATAGACGGTGCGGGCCGGCGACAACAGCCGCCAGACCGGGCCCACGCAGACTGACAGAGCAACCAGCCCGACCCAAAGTAGGACGTAGAACGCGCCGGGCAGAGCGTTGTCGCTTCCGTCGGGGCCCCATATGGCGGCCGCCAGGACCCAAAGCGCAAACAACAGTGCCGTCAACGCGATGATCCAGCGTGTCGTCGGAGAGTCGACGGCACGGCTCACCCAGGCAGGTAGTTCGCGGCCGGGCTTCGCCGGGTCGAAGCGCGGGTTCTTCCAAGCGAGAGCAACGATCGCGAAAGTCGCCGTCAGGGCCCAAGCAGCACCGATGAGGGCGAAGGACAGCGGCACAGGGAGGTCGGTAGAACCGCCGACGCCGTGCGCGAAGATCTCGACGTGCGGAGTCACGGCCGAACTTGGATGGTGACCACGGTGCGGTTGAGGTCGTGCAGCTCGATGTCGACTTGACCGGGCACGTCCACGGTGAACTCGAAAGTCTGATCTGGGCGCGGTTCGATGTTGAATGTGTGCTCTGGTGTGGAGTGGACGTGCAGTTGATCGGCGACATCGCTGGTCACCTGCAGCACAATCGGCTTTCCGACGGTGCCTTGTGCTTGGCCGTTCGTCGGAGTGACCGTCCCCCCAGCGATCGAGACCTCGACGACGGTGCCATCAGTAGCCGGTTGCGCTTGATCGGTCCGAGGCGGCTCCGCGGAGGTCGTCATGGCGGCTGTCGAGGCAGCCTCGCTAGTTGACGATGTGGAATCCGTTGTCGTGGATCCGCAGCCGACTAAGGCAGCTAGCGTCGCCGCAGCGGCAACGACGGCGCAAAGCGAGAATGTTTTCGCGATCATGGGTTCTCGTTCCTCTCGACGACGGGGCTCGGGGTGGGACCCGCGTCGCCTCCTGGTTCGCGACGTCGGTTCCGACGGGCAATGAAAAAGACGACACCGACGATGACTAGTGCGGGCGCGAACGCTGGAAGCGACATCCATAGTCCGACGTCGGTGGCGAGGTAGGAGATCGCCGGAGGATTCGCGCCCGGGCCAGATTCGCTTGCGAGGAAGTCCATCACCACGGTTCGCCGCCAATCGCCCTGAACATCAGCGACACTCCCTTCGACGCCACCCTTCGACAGCACCCGCGCGGCCGTCGCGACTCGATCTTTTCCGACGCCTACGTACTGTCGCCGTACTTCGTGAAGACGAAACATACCGGAACCGTCGGTACCGGGTTTCTTGAGGAGTCGAACCTCGCCGTGCACCGATGGTGCGAGTCGTTCCGCTCGTCGGCAGCAGTAGTAGCCGACAGTCTGAGTGTGGCTGCTCGGTCCATTTTCGTCACCGCTACATATCGGTCTTCGGTGCAAGAGGATTCGGCGCCGGCACCGAAGTCCCACCGGCAGCGGATGCACTTCGGAGCCTCGCGACGCTGAACCGCGCGACTAAAGTAAGTGCTCGAAGAGAACGGCGCAGAAGGAGAACCATGCCCGAAGAAGTTGGCCAGGGTTCGACGAGCCGTTCAACCACTGAGCGCAGTGCGGCGACTGGGCGATACGTTCGGGCGAAGTCTGAGACCGCGACGGGCCGTCGTATCCGAGTGAGGTACGGCAACTCCGGAACGGTGACTCAGCGCCGCCACCGCGACAAGTCAGCCATTCGCGACGTCGTCGACAAGTACGGATACTCTGCATCATCGCCGACCATCACTAGGACTCACCGCGCCGGCCGCGTCGCGCCTGGAGCCCAAAACGGCCGAGACGCTCAAAGAGCCAATTCGTCGTCACCAGGGGTCGAGCAGTATGCCAACTTGGTGCTGGGGGCCCTCAGAACGATCCTCGGCGCGCGCCTGGGCGCCATCGCAGCCGCCGATATCGACCTCGAATCCTTGGGAACGCCAGCAGATGTCGCCGAATGGCTTGCCAGCGCCCTCACGTCCAGCCACCCCTTTGACGACATCGTGGGACCTTTCTACGATGCCGACGGCGTGGCGCGCCGCTCCGGCCTGTCCCCCGCCGACGTCGCGGAACTGACCGACACCAACAAACTCCTCGGATGCCCAACAGGCGAAGGAGCACTCGTGTTTCCCGTGTCGCAGTTCAACCCTGACGGCAGCAGTGTGGCCGGGCTGCCCCAGGTGGTCGGAACGATGGCCGAAGGCACGTCAGATCGCTGGCAGGTGGCTCTCTGGCTGAACACGCCAATCGAGCAGTTGCGCGACCGGACTCCCGCACAGGCACTTCGGCACGGTGACACACAAGGCGTCCAGGAACTGGCTGGCGAGACCGCCGCTCGATGGCGCCACTAGGTCGCTGCCGGCTCGGGTTGCGTACGCCGAGAGCCGACACGCTGTCTCGAAGCAGTCGGCTCCGTTGCGGACGGTTTCGTTCAAAATCCGTTCACACCGATCGGCTGTCCGTGACCGTGGCCGCCGAGCTCCTAGGGAACGCGCCCCAGGCTGTACGTACGAATCGTTTAGGGGTCGCGGCCCGCTGTTCAGCCGGCGCGGACGCCGGGAGATTCGCTGGTCCGCGTCCAGGACATGAAGATCGTGCGCGAGGTACAGACAGATGACCGACCGACAGGAACCGCACAAGACCGTGCCTGCGAGCTGCGCGGCGCCTCAGGAACCCGCCCCGTGATGCACGATCGCCAACCATTCCGCAACCGGCTCGCGCAGTCGCTCCAGCACCACCGCTTCAGGGACGTCGGTGTACCGGGCCAGGGCACACAGGTAGGTCCGGGCGGCGAACGCCGCGTACAGGGTCGACTGCGCCGTAACGTCAAGAGTCACATGCATCGCTGCTGTAGATACACCTCCTACGGAGGGGCCGGCTGACGCGTACCCGACGAGCCCGCCGTGGCGGAAGCGTCCGTGCGTAGCCGCCGACAACAGCGAGTAAGGCAGCCCCGCCATATCGTCCTCATGCAGACCCGACGCCCGGTAGAGATCCTTTACTAGCTGCGTCTCCGACCGCGGCGCATCAGCTTTACCTCGGCCTTCGCGGGCGAGGAATGGAGCATCCCACGGCCGGGGGTTCTTTCGGTAGATCGGTGTGAGGTCCGCGTTAGCCCCGACCGCGAGGTAGTCGGCGGTCCGATCGGCGCGGAAGGTCACCGCCTCTTGGTCGTTCGACGGAAACGGCATGCCGTAGAGCGCGGCAAGCTCCTCGTTCAGGTAGCGCCGTAACCGTTCCTCCCGGGACTCGGCGGTGAGGACGTGCCACCCCTTAGCCGCGATGACAACGGAAGTGCGTGCCAGCGGAAAGGGCGCGAACACGACCAGGTCGGTGCGCAATACGGCCGCGACGCCGCGGAGAAGGTCACACTGCTCCAGGCCGACGGCTACCTGTTGCGTTACCAGCGTTAACAGGGTCTGCTTGGACACTGTCCCCGGGTAGTCGACATGCGCGGCACTGTCCCGCAGTGCTTCGCTTCCGATGTTGAACGGGTGCGACAGCTCGCCGTGCAGGAGACCCTCAGCTGCGTCCACAAAGCGCATCACCACATCGGCGAAACCGTCGAACTCCGGCGGGGTCAAGCGGTCTGCGAGCGGCGGCGGCGAAGCGGTCACCCGACGAGGGTAAGCACCGCGAGCGGGCACAGCCGTCAGACGTATTGGGCGAGTTCAAAACCGGATGCAACCGTTAAGCGAGCCGGTGCGGCTAGACATGGTGTGGATGAGGACTCGGAGAACCTCCCAAGCACCAGCACCGCTGGCCGCCGTTAAGCAATACCTGGCTGAGCAGCGCGCATGGTGACACTGCTTCGCGGGTCGAGATTAGTGCGACGCCACGGCTCTGGGCGGCAGCCCACCGCCGGCCGTCACCCTGGCCAAGAGTCACCACAAAGGCGTCGTCACCGCGTTGAATCCGCGCGATCGTCGGCGGCTGTTCCTCATCGCACCAAGGAACCGCGACTGCGGCGATCCGGTCATACTCTGCCGCAGCCTCTGGAGCGGAAACATCCAGCCTCCAGCTGGGAGTCCTAGACCGCTCTCCGCAGCGGTCAATCTCGAACGTATGTACTAACATTGAGGATCGGGGGGACGGTCCGCCCAGTCCAGGAGTGCCCGATGAGCGGCGGACGAAGTTCGGCGTACGGGTTCCTATACCAATACCTGGCAACCGCCGATTACTTCCTGAGCTACCTCAACACCGGCGGCGTTGACGCCGCCGACGTCGCTCTGTTGATCGAACCCACCGCCCTCACGACAGGAGGAACCGGCGAGGATCCGGACATCGTGGACTTCGCGATCGAGTACCGCGACGTTGTCGTCGACCGGGTGCAGGTCAAGGGCTCCAGCGACCCGTCCAAAAACAAGCTGCACCCCGGCGAGGCCGGCGATGTGATGCGCCGGTTGGGCACCGCCGGCGTGAACCATCTGCTCACCAACAGACAGTTGTCGAGCGGACTTGCCGAGCGGTGCACGCTCACGGAGCGCGACGGGTCCTCGTTCGACCGATACGCCTATCAGGACCCGGATCCCGACACGCCACCGGCCAGCCGGTTCATTCTGGTGGACAACAGATCAGTGGACGACCTCGCCGGCTCGGTCGCCGGACACGTCCGCTCGGCCCGCGCAGATCGGGTGCTTAGCCAAGGCGAACCCACTGCCCGGATGGTGTCCATAGTCCTGCTGCACCACATCTTTCGATCGGCGGCCGGCACGACGACGGAACGATTCACCGCCTCCGAAATTCTCACGCTTCTGAAGACGCCAGACGACGCCGTTGCACACGCGCTGGGGAGTTTCGACTGGGGCGTTCCGATCGGCGGCATCCCGACCTTCAATTCGACCGTTCCGCGCGTCGAGCAACTGGATGAGATCTCCGCCGCCCTGTCTCGCAACGTAAATGGCCGCCAGCCCCGCGCAGCGATCCTAACCGGTACCACCGGCTACGGGAAGTCGGCGTTAGCGGCTGACTATTGCCACCTTCACTACAACGCCTTCGAATTTATGTGCTGGATCGATTGCCGCGATAGCGACACGATGTTGGCCGATGCGCGGCGCTATTCAGAGCAGCTCACCAGGACACGTCTGGGCCATAAGACCGACCCCACAGGCATTTTCCTCGACGCTCTCGCCCGACACCGTGGACCATGGCTGCTCGTGTTCGACGGAGCCCCGTCCCGCCAGGCCATCGAGTCCCTGATTCCCAAGCACGGGAACGGCAAAATCGTGATCACCACCCCGAACGAAACGGCCTGGTGGCCCACGGTCCCGAAGATCCAGATTCCGACGTTCAGTCCTGAAGAGGCTATGAGGTGCTTTGCCACCCACGCCGACTTGGACCCGTCCACCGACTATCCGGGAGTGCGGGCTGTCGTGGATCGCCTCGGGTCGATCCCGCTGGCGGTCAGCATGGCTGGAATGTACTTCGGCAACGCCGACGGAACGGTCGCCGAACTGTCCTCGGCGTACTTCGCCGAATTGGATGCCCTTGAAGACGAGGGCGCCGTACCACCCGGAGTCAGCAACGCCACGCTTTACGCGGCCATTCGACACGCCGTCGCCCACCTCGGTGACGGACTCGGATCTAACTCGCCCGACGAGATGCGGTTCGCACAAGCACTGATCTACCGCGCCGCGCTAATCGCACCCGAGAAGATCCCGCTGAACTTCCTCATCGCCGCGTTCCCCGAGTCGGTCGTGCTGCGGCTTGGTGAACTTCCGATGCCCACTGAGGCCGCACCAGCCGCACAACGCCGATACATCAGCATCTTCCGTACACAGTCGCTCGCCCAGCGGGTCGTCCTCGTCGACAACTTCAACGCGAACAACGAAGCCGCCGAGACCATTCGGATCCACCCCCTTGTGCACGAGGTACTGCGCGACATCTTCCTCCGGGACATCCCGCCGGGACGCCTGGGCGAGCAGCTGTCGATGATGCTGCACGAGCTACTCGGCTGGCTAACCGAAATGCGAAAGCGCAACGCCTTTTTCGCCGTTGACCAGCTGGCAGCACATGCCGAGGCGTTGTTGGCCGTGATCGTCAAGGTCTCCCGATTCGAGTTCTACAACCAGGACGAGGTGAAATTTTTCCAGGTCACCAGGCTGATGTTGCAGCTTGAGCTGGCGACCTGCCGGATGAGCCGCGGTGACTTCAACTCCTCTGTCAACCTCGCCCGCGGCGTCGTGCTCGATTTGGCCGAGATGCCGCGCGATCGGCTGCGGGACGTGATGGCCCTGGTCGCAGTGTCATCGATCGTGGTCGACCTCAGCACCGCCGCGATGCCGCCTAGCTCGGTGGCGCCCTTCGCGATGCTCGCCGTGCGCACACTCATCAGTTGTGAGTCGTTCGGCGGCAGCGCCGCTCGCACTGCCTTCGACCGCGCCTACCTCGTACGCTCCTTTCTTAACAAGCGTCCCGAGTACCGCGACGACGCGCTCATCGGCAGGGCGATCAGAGCCATCGATCAGATAATCACTCGCGATCCGAGCGACGAGATAAGGCCGAACGTCGTGATGGACAGAATCTGGGACCTCATCGAGGCGCGCGACCTCGACTCGGTCGACTCGCTGATCGCCACGCTCAGCGACCACGCCCATAGTTACGATGCGGTCACCGTCAGCTGCGTCGAAGTCGTCGTCGCACTCCACCGACGACACATCGATATCGCACTGCAGCGCATCGACGAGTTGATCGGCATGCCTCTTGAGAACGAGCACCTCGGCGTCCCGCTCACCCACGGACTCGGGTACATCCTGCGCACTCTGGAGGAACTGATCGCCATCCCTGTTACCCAGTCCGAAAAACTCATCTCCACCGCAGCACGGGTCCGGGCCTGTGGCGAAGCGATAAACACAGCGATGACCAACTCGTAACGCGCCTCTAGCCACACGGCTGACGAGTGGGGCTAAAGACGAGAAGTTCCAGCACAGCCTGCGGACGCGCATCGCCCAAGCTGAGTCCCTGTTGTGCGAGTAATTCGTCGAGTGCCGACGACAACGCTGACAGAAGCACAATTATCAGGTGGAGCCAGGCGATCTGGGCGGCCCCGAAGCGTCTGGGTCGCTGATCTTCGCAAATCTCGTCGCGCTGCCACTGGTGATCCCGCGCTCCCCCATCGGGACTGGTTTACGGCGTACTCCCCGCCTCGCCGTGTTCCCGCGAAATCACCGATGGCCGAATATGTGGCCCCAATGCTCGATCCACCGCTGACACAGCACCTGGGTGTCGCAGCGACCGTGGCGCTGGACCTTCCCGGTGAGTCTCGTCGCCGCCGAGGGCGACACGCTCCACGAGGAAACCGCGCGGCTGATCCAATCCGGGCGTTGGCCAACCACGTTAAAGTCCATGGAACCCTGGGATCCCAGCCGGGGATGAACCGCCGCCGCTGTGCGTGTTGATGTAGGCGCAAGGATGCCGCCATGGTCTCGCGCAGTCAGTCAATCAAGTTGACGCGGCGGTATTCCTCAACCGGGAGGAGCACTGCGATTTCGCGCCCGCGTCGAGTGATGACGAAGGTCTGTCCTTGTGCGACTTGACCGAGTATTCGGCCGAACTGCCGCCGTAGTTCGGTCATACCGATCCGCGGCAGCGAGGGGTCAATCATCAGGGGTCGCAACATGTCGGATCCGCGCCACGCAGCGCGGCCGGCGGGTTGCGGTGGGCGTCACCGAGACCACCGCGTCCCGGAGCTGTGTGACATCGAGTCGATGCGAGCAGCGGCGCGGGCCAGACGGTTCTTCTTGCGACTTTGTGCTGAGTTGGCGGCGGTGATGTCGAAGCGGCGTCGGAGCTTGAGCGTTACTCGGGCGTCTTCGCGTCCGAGTTGGCAGATGAGACGGGCGAGCGGTGTGAGCGCTTCGTCGTGGTAGACGTCATGGGATTCGAACTTGCCGTCAGCGAGGATGACCTTAGCGAGCAGGTGCTGCGCGGCGGTCGGGTCGTGCGCGTCCAGTACCGCGGCGGCAAGGGTGCTGGCATTTGCGGTGTGCGCGGCGGAGGGCATCGTGGGTCGGGCCGTGGTTCGTCCTGCGCTGCTGCGGTCTGGGCTGGAGGTAACAGCGGTGTCGGAGGGCAGCGTTAAGTCCGCGGCGCCGCCGAGAAGTGTGAAGACGTAACGAGAAAGGGTTTTCACGTCCGTGAGCATGTCGTGTGGTGTCGGTTGATGTGTGCCGTATACGCGGAGCCGCCTTGGTTTTCCCGCGAGCAGCGCGTTGATGAGCCGCTGGGTCCGCGCCATCGAGAGGCTCAGGGGTTGATCGGCTTGCTGAACGCGGGTCAGGTCGGCGCCGCAAGGCCGGCGCTGCCCGAGGAGGTCGAGGGTCGGTTGAGCACATCGGTTCAACTCGGGGATCGTGTAGGTGGGTGAGCGGTAGCGTTGCGGCGCAGCGCAATTCGGGCAACCGTCCTGCAGCAGGCAATTGTGGGTAGGACAGGCGAAGATCCAGTTGAGTCGCCATGCGAGCAGCCAGCGGCCTTCGGAATCGGTCAGGCACTGTGGGCACCAACGTGAGGAGGTGCGCCAGTCCCAAGTCGAGGACAGCAGCGTTCGTGCACCATCGAGCGGGCCCACACCACTTCCGCTGCGCGGCAACACCAACGCATCGACAACATCGCGGCCGTAGCCGGTTGCCTGAGCGATTCCGTCGATATCGGCGGGGGTGAGTAGGCGTATCCAGGCCCCGTAGAACGAAATGGGTGCGATGGCGCATCGCTCGATAACAGCACGGCGTGGCACGTGATGCCGGTGAGCGATCGCGTCGAGCCAGGAGTCCAGCGCCTCGCCCTCAATCGGCGCTACCCGCAGCGGAAAGCTACGGTCCCTCCCTGACACCACGGACATGGCACGACGGCTCGGGGACGCGCGAACTGGCAGGGCCGGTATCGACCGACCATCTCCTCGCGCCTCGGCCATACCTCAATGTACTGCTAGCGATACAGCAATTTATGTACTTTTTGGTGAGCTGACTTTCGTGTACTGCCGGTGCGTACTTGGGGGGTGCCGACACGACTTCCTGAGGACGATCCCGACCGTGCCCTGCAGTGGCAGCGTCGCCGCGCGTTGGTGGGGTCACGGATCCGCGCGTTGCGGCTGGAGCGGGGGTTGTCGCAGGAGAGTCTGGCGCTGGAGTCGGGGGTGGCGCGGAATCAGTTGATTCAGATGGAGCATGGCCGCCGTGGGGTGTTGATCGAGCGGGTGTATGACATTGCCGAGGCGCTCGGGGTGTCGGTGAGCGAGATCGTGGTCGACGATCCGGCTGCTACCGCGCAGCGGTAGTCCAGTACGTGCGTCAGGGTCCGCCGTGCTTGGCCAGGTGGTGCACCGCCGCGAGCACTTCTTCGCCGAAGTCGGTGCAGCGCAGCGGTTTCTGGATGAGAAGCCGGGCGCGGAAGTCTTTTTCCAGGCGTGAGATGTGGTGTCCGGTGACGGCCACTCCCCTGCCGAGGTGTTTCCCGGCGTCGGTGAGGGTTTGGAACTGGGTGATCACGGCGAAGCGCTGTAGCCGTTCCCAGCCGCCGTGGCCGATGAGGGCCGGGATGAGGATGGCGGGGACGTTCGGGTTGTCGCGCAGTTCGGCGTCGGTGTGTCGGGCCACGGTGCGCACCGGTATTCCGAGCATGGTGGCCTCGGCGGCTACAGTTTCGCTGCGGGTGTGGAGTTCTCGCGCGAGGTCTGCACACGAGCGTTGGTGGACGATGCATTCGGTGTAGAGCCAGTCGGGATCGACAGGTTTGGACGGTCGCGGCCCCGACGGCCGTAGGGCAATCGTGTAGTCGTGCACTAGGCGGGAGATCGTGCTCTTGTCGAACCCGGTCAGGGCGGCGATGTCGGCGAGGCTGCGTTGCTCCTGGCTGTACAGGGTGACGAGGCGTTCCCGCGGGAGCGCTTCGGCGGCTTGCTGATACACCCTCCCAGGCCGCCGCGCGCCGATCCGCGGTGTACGCGGGGGCCGTGGCAGCGCCGGGGCGGGATGCTGTTCGAGTGCATAGCGAATGAGGTCCGCGCTGACTCCCAACTGCTGGCTGGTGGCGGCGATGGTGCGGCGGTCAACCCGGATGAGTCGGTGTAGCTCCGCGATCTCGATATCGCCGAGTTCGACACCGGGTAACGACAGGCCGGCGACGACACTCGTCGGGGGTTCCCACACCACCGGCTCGTCCTGAATGCCGTGGGTTGCAAGGAACCTCGTTGCGTGACGGTGCAGGGCGCGGCTGAGCTGCGGGGTGAGGCGGCACGGGAATTCTCTGAGCTCGGTGTCGGCGCCGTCAGGGCCGGTGCGGGGTTTGGTGGTGCCGCGGAGCTGGTGCTGCAGGTAGCTGCGTGGGTGGGCTGCCGAGCATCTTTGGTGGCCGAGGCTTCCGCAGATGCGGTCCCACTCGTCCTGGGCGAGCAGGCCGCGGTAGTCCAGGTCGCGTCGCCGCGCGTAGTCGATGGGTGCACTCTCATCGCTGAGGTAGTCCGATACGGCAGCGAGGGCGTCGCGGATCGCGGGCCAGTGCGGCGATTCTTTAAGCCGCCATAGCAGGTAGATGGCGTTGAGGCGGCCCAGGTCGCCGCCGAGTTGCGCGGCGGCCTCAGCGATGTCCAGGTCGCTGCCGACCAGCAGCACTGCGGCAGCCAGCACCGCGCGCGAGCTGGAATGGGCTAACGCCGGAGGGCTCAACCGCAACGCCCAGCCCGGCCATAAGGCTGTGGGCAGCGCCCGAACCAGCTGCTGCTGCCGCTGCGCGTCGGTGGCGTGCAGCCTTGGGAAGGAACTGCCGAGGCGGCACTGCAACTGCGCGGCGGGGCTCAGGCGGTCACCGAGTGCGGTGAGATGCAGGGCCTGCAGCACCGGGCTAGCCGACGGCCCGGCCGGCAGGTCGAGATAGGTCCATTGATGCAGCACGTAACGGCTCACCTCTTCAGGCAGCGCTGCCAGCGGCGCGGCGGCCGACTCGAGGTCGGGCCTGCTGAGTACGGTGACGGCCGCGGTGATCGCCGCGGCGCACGTCAGGACCGACGTCGACATCGGCGCGGTGGCCGACTGCCGCTGGCGTCGATATTGTGCGGCCAGCTCGGCGGGCAGCAGGTCGTCGAGGTGGCGGCCCGCGGTGGCCGACAGGATGCCGCGGCCAAGGATGCGGATATCGGCCAGCACGTCCCGAACTGGCGTCGGATGCTGCGCGTAGAGCCCAAATCGTCCACTGTCGGCGGCGAGCAGCTCGACCAGCACCTGTTGGGCTAGCAGAGTGGGATGATCAGCCTCCAGCATGGTGACTGGGGTGTCGGCCAGGTCGGCGTCGCAGCGGGGCCGGTTTCTGCCGGCAGCCGTGGGGCTGGGATGCGCACAGTGCACCGGACGCGGCGGGGCGGCGTTGACGGGCTGAGGCGCGCGTTGGCGCCGGCCGCAGCGCGGGCATTGCTCGGCCAGCAGGCATCGATGCTGCACGCAGGCGAAGCTCCACATCAACCGCCACTGCAGCAGCCACGTTCCCCCGCTGGCGCCGAGGCAGTGCGGACAGAACCGCCACCCGCCGTGGTGGCGCGGCGTGGTTGCGGTCAGATCCGGTGTCGCTTCCTGGGCCCAGGACACGTTCGCTAGGTAGTGCGCCAAGGTCATCGCGTGCACCTGTGTCGGTGTGAGTCCTGTTGCGGCGGCGATCCGTTGCGCGTCGTCCTCGCTCACCGTGGCAGCGGTGACGCGGGTGCGTACATCGCCAACGGTGTCTACGCCCATGTGAAGGTAGAGCGCCTTGAGCGACGTGTTGTGGCGCACCGCGATGGCGTGTAACCAGGAATCCAGCGCTTCTCCCGGCGCGGGTCTTGTGATTAGGGGTAGCGCGCGGACGGTGGTCATGGCGGGTTGGGCGAGGCGCGCAGCCGCGTGGTTTTCTTGCCGGTGCGAAACGCGGCGTGTAGTTCACGGCGGCCGAGTTCAGCGGCGCTGTCGATGCGGCAAGTGTCGAGGAGCTCGGCGGTGAGTTTCTCGGTGCCGGTGCGCATGGCTTTCTGGCTGGCTAATCGGATCAGCGCCATCAATGAGCCGATGTGGCCGGTGCTGCGCACGAATAACTGATCGGAGAGGTCATCGGCGAGCATGCCCGGATACTTCTGGGTCAGCAGCAGCCGTTGTTCGAGGGTGAGCAGTAAATCTCGCCAGCGCTGTCGTTGCTTTTCGGTGTCGACCTTGAACGGTGACATGTCCACTGGCGTGGTGCAGCGCAGCAGCTGTTCCATTTCATGATCGCGGTAGGCGTTGCAGTCATCGAGGAGCGCGTTGCGTTCGTGCAGGCCGATCCCGATGAGCAGCACGGTCAGGGGAAACTCGTTGGCGATGTATTTGAACTGGTTACTCAGATCGGTCATGCGTTCCCGGCGGCCGCGCAAGAAGTGCAGGTCATCGATGATGAGCAGCCTTGTCTCACAGGAGGACACATCATCAAGAGCGAACCGCAGCAGTTGTTGCGCGCTGGCCCGCTGCCCTCCCGGGTGGGCATAGAAGTCGCATAATGCCGCGTTGAACTCGCGGGTGCCGGTGGAGGCGGTCATTCCGATCCGGCACACCGGCCACCGTTCATCTCCGGCGCGTGTAGTTGTCCCGTAACGCTCGATATGTCTGCGGTGCAGGCGTTTTCCGAACACCCGCGAGACGGTGCTCTTACCCAGCCCGGGCAGTCCGCTGAGCGCAATCATCGGTTTGGTGTCCTCACCGGTCTGGCAGTTGCAGGCCACGAAGTCTTCGAGTTGCTCCAGCACGGATTGGCATTCGGCGGTCATCACCGTGCCCATTTGGGCGTGCCAGCGGCGGCGCTGATCATTGTAGTCCTCGCCGGCAGCCGCACCCAGATGACGTAGTTGTTTGTGGGACAGCGCTTCCGGTCGGTCCAGGGTCGGTGCGTCGACCATGTCGCGCCACCCTTCCTTGCGGGCGAGGGTGAGATTGTCCAGATACTCGCGAGGGTTTCTGATGTCCGATTTGCCCCGCGACGGCCTGGCAGGTCTCCGCTTCGGTGCTGAGGACTTCGGGGAAGTCATTCCACCTCCAACACACCGTCGTAGAAGCCGCCATGCTCCAGCGGCGGCTCGTCGGCGTCATCGAGTTCGCCGGGTTCCTCATCGAGGTCATCAACGAACGCATCAGCGCCGGCGCCGTGAGCCCGCTCGCCGGGTTCGCGATCCAATGCTTTAGCGACCGAGCGCAATTCGGCGCTGTTTGGTGGCGGGTTTAGATCACCGATGAGGCTGGACTGTTCGCGGGCCACCCGCAGTGCCCGGCGACGCTCGGCCATCGAGTTCGCGACGCTGAGTTTGCGGCGTTCCAGGAAGCTGACGATGGCCAGCGGGTCATCGACATACCGGTTCTGGGCTTTGGCCAAGGTGCGCTCGAAACGCAAGATTTCCTCGCTCATCGGGGCGTCAAGCATGTCGGCGTGCTCCCACACCAACGGATGCCAGTGGCGGGTGCGATCATCGCGAAAGTACACCTTGGTGATGTCGTCGACGTTGTAGGCAATCGGCCACTTCTGGTTCGGGTAGGGGCTTTTCTCCTTGGCGCGTCCGGCGACAATGTCTCCTTTGTAGCGGCGCGTTCCCACGTCGATGCCGTAGTGCTGGATGACGCGCCACACCACCGGTAGAAACTCGTAGGCTAGATCCGGATCGCGCGGCACCTCGAGGTAACCGGCGCGTGCCACCCCGTGGGCGAACATCTCTGCCGGGGTCATTGTCAGCCCCGGCACCCCTAGCCCGGTCAGACTGACGTGGGCGCTGTGGTGATAGATGACAGCGATCCACTCCCGGATGATGGCTTCCAGCTCGTCGAGGTAGAACCAGGCATCCTGTTCTGGCGATACCCCGCGCGCGAAAATGTCCTGCCCCTTATAGCCGGGCAGCTCCTGCAGCAGACCTACCCGCAGTGTGGAGAAGAACCGCTCCACCGGCCCCTTGTCGCGGGGTTGGCGCAACCGGGCCGGCTGGATTGAGATCCCCATCCGCTGACACACGCTGTTGAGGTGCGCGCTGACATAGATTTTGCCGTGATCGACGATCAACGTGTCGGGCACAACGGCCGGTGTGGCCGCTAGGACGCTGTTTGTGTCCAGGACGTCCTGTTCGACGAGCACCGAGCGCGGGATTCCGCGTGGGGGCCACATCGCTTCGGCCGGCCAGTCCCGCCCCGCCGGTCGCGGCCGAAACGTCTCGTACAACACCGCCGCCGCGTCAATGGATTTCGTCGACACCGGGGTCAGCCGCAACCCGGTGACGCAGCGGCTGTACCAGTCCATCGCCACCGTCAGCTCGGCGTTCACCCACGTCAACGTGTAGGGATCCATCGCGAACACATCCAGGCGGGTGGTGTCCATCAGCAGGTACTCCCCCGGCCGCATCGGATGCAGCTTGCCGTACACCTCGTTCGACCGAGAAGCGATGTCGCGGTTGCGTTTCGTGCTCTGCTTAAACAGCGGTCGCTGGTCCTCGAGCTCGGCCAGGATCCGATACGCCGTGCGCTGCGACGGCACCTTCACCGCACCGGCGCCGAACCGCGCATCCAAACGCGCATGCGTGCGTCGAATCACCAAGTCCTCGTTGGGCTTCGACATATCCGTGTACTCGCCCATCACTTCCAGGGCCGTCTCCTGCCACCGCGGATCCTGCCGCCCACCAATACCGGGCTGCACCGCCCGCTGCGAGATCAAGCCCACCTCCCCGTGCACCTGGTACTGCGCAACCCACCGCTCGACCGTGCGGGACTGCACACCCAACTCCTTCGCCTTGGCGGCATAACGCTCCATCACCGGCAGCTCGGGACGATACGCAGTGCGCGGTTCATACGGCAGCGCGGTCTCCCGGCATCCGGAGCGGTAGCCTGTCAACACTTCTCGCACATGCCCCGCCCGTTCCAGCGCTTGTTTCCGGGCGGCTGCGGAGACTGCAGACAATGTCACCGCGGCGACCTCGCCAGGATCATCGGAAGCGGGACCCTGATCAGGGCTAAGCACCCGAGTGCGATCAGACATCAGCAACTCGCTCATGGAGAGTCTCCGAAGCACGTTTCCGCGCAGGGTCTTCGACAACACTTCTAGGGAAGAGGCCGTCACGTGCATCTCGACGATCTCTAACGCTTCGCCCTCGTAGATGATGTGGGACCCCACACCGACGGGCACTGCGGCATTTGTCATCACCGTACCTCCAATACGCTCGAGGGCCGCAGCGGTTTGTCGAGGTCGACCACGATCTCCTGTTTCCACAGCAGATGCATGAGAGCGTTGCGCATCCGTAAAGGCGGACCTGCGCCAGCGACTCGACGCTCCGCGGTGTCCAGGCGCAGCCCGCCCAAACTGTCTATCGCACAACGAATGCGGTCGAGGGATTTCTGGTCGACATATTGCTCGCGGCGATAACCGGCAAGAAAGCGAACGTTCCCGAGCAGGATGGGTGGCTGCTCGCTCAGCACCCGATATTCCCACCCCAGAGCCTCGAGCACTTCACGCGTCCAGTCGCACAGAATCTGAATCTTCGGGTTCTCGGCAAGTCGCTGCGCGCGCACCACATCGATGATGGTGAGCCCAGACCCGCTCTCCCACAGATAGTCTGGAATATGGCGCCGAAGCCGACCGTTCACTACCGCAGTCAGCTGGAACGGCTGCGCCACAATGCGGGTAACCGCGGGATCGAAGTCAGCCAACAACAGCGAGGAAAGCTCCAAGCGCGACTCGTAGATCACGTGGCCGCGTTCGGTAGCGGCCCAATACTTTCCGGAGTAATGGCGCTGACCCTGATAGAAACGAAAAGTACGCCAAGGAGCCGCCTCCAAGAGGGCCGTATCCGAGACCTGGCCCGCGGACCGCGCTTCAGCCTCACCGCAGCCCAGCCGGCGCTCAATGACAACGGTGGCTAGATCCACTTGGACATCACCGGTCACGTCGGCCACTCACAAGTAAGCCCGCGCGCCAAGATTCCGCGGCCCTGCCAACCCGGGCGCTCTATCAACAAGCAAGTGGCACACAACCGGTCGCGCGGCATACGGCTGCGCAGTCCATACCGCGCCAATCTAAACCGAAGCGCCTCCGCCAACGGCCAACCTAGGTGGACCGTTGGGATTGAAAAGCGCTTTACCGGTACCACACCTAAGCAACTCCACCCAGCTTGTGATGTCCTCTGAGCATGTGCCTGCCAAGGTCCAGAAGCAATAGCCGGCCGCGGAGATATCGATAGTTCACTGCCCCGGGATCGCTTTGGCGTTTCTAACCATGCATATGAGGTCGTCCGAGCCGGACTGGCCTCGGCTCTACCAGGCAATGATCAGACTTTTTGCCATCTACGATGTCGAATTCGACATCGTTCGACATTTCATATGGCAATCCGACACGGAGATTGGCAATCTACAACCCCTGTAGGTTGCCAAACTGCGTGTCATTTGTCCGGGCGTCGACCAGGTACAACCGTGGCATTGCCTTTGAAATGTCGGCCGGGTTTTGCCATCTAAATGTCGAATCCTAGAGCCGAACGGTCGTCCATGAAATCGCACGGCGTCAACCGCTGACATCTCGCGAGGAGTCGTTCCTGCAAGGACCGCAGGTGGGATCCCGGCCCTCTCCAAGGCCCGCCGTGTCTGTCGGAACCGACGCCTAGATTTAGATGACGCCCTGCGCAGCTGTGTCGGGCCGGAGCTGGAGGTTGCAGATGGATCCCATAACCGTGATCGTCGCGGCGCTCGCCCTTGGCGCGTCCGACGGCGTCCGCGACACCGCGAAGCATGCGATCGGTGACGCCTACTCCGCGGTTAAAAACCTGGTCACAAAGCGCTACGCCTCGGTCAGCGCAGATGTCGAGGGGCTGGAGCAGGAGCCGGAGGAAGGGCTTCGCCGCGCGCTGCTTGAGAAGAAGCTCACCCAAGCCGGGGCCGGCGACGACGTGGAGCTGTACGGACTCGCGCAGGCTCTCCTGTCGGCCGTCGAGGAGCAGGCCCCTGACCTCCCAGCCACCATCGGCGTGGTGATCCGCCGCGCCGCGATCGGAGGCAACATCGAGGTCGAAGACGTGGCCGTCGACGGCGGAACCGGTGTTGCAGCGGAGGACGTCGCAGCTGGCGGCGATCTTCGGATCAGCCGAGTCGCTGCGCGTGCCCCCCAGGCGCCGCCCCACCCTCCCCAGGCGCGGGAGCAGTAGACGATTCGTCTGCTTCCGCGCCATCCCTCAGCACCACGCAGAAGAACGTGCTCGTAGGGCGTGACAACAACACCTACTTCTCTATCGGCGCCACGGAGACCGGGAACAGTGGTGGCCGAATCCGCGCGGTGACCGCCTCCGTGAAACCCGTGCCCATCGGTCAGGGACTGTGGACCGTGACCGTGACCAACGCGAGTTCCGGTCCGATCACCGACCTCGAAGTCGACGTGTACGGCGTCGACGGGGACGGCAATCGGCTGGAGGACGCGTGTCACCCGGCGAAGGGGAAGATCTCGGTGCAGGAGCTCTTCCGCGAGATTCTGTCGGGCGGGATGAGCGGAACTCTCGATGCTATCGGCTCCCGCGCCCAGTCGATGTACCCGCCCGGGATGGTAGCCGGGATGCCAGCGAACCTCGGTGCGTACGGCGGAATGTTCACCGACCACATCATGACTGCCCCAGGTCTTTCCTCGTTTCTCCGGAACGCGCAGCAGCAGATGGTCGATAAATACCCCCAGGTGATCTCGCGGGACCAGTCTGCTGAGGTGCTGTACAGCACACCAGGGGCGGTTGAGGTGCGCGTCGATCTCCAGTTCGCCGACGACGTCGGCAACCTCTGGCGTCGACGGCACGGTCAGCAGCCCGAGCCGGTGATGGAAGGCGAGGACAGCTAGGGAGCCACTTCCTACTTCTGCCAGTGAACCGTTAACTCGACCCACAAGGTCGGCCACAGGAGACTCCAGGCCCCGTATTTCCCGGCTAACCCAAAAGCGGCCGGCAGACGGCGTCGCACAGGTCCACCACGCCGCGGAGTAGCTAAGGTGACCAAACGTGGAAAGGGTCGCATACGGATATGTCTGAGCGGAGTCCCGTCCGGCCGGTGAACGCCCGCGGCATCAGCATGCCCGCTGATGAACGATTCGATGAAGACCTCGAAGAGCAATTCCTCGACGATCTGAAAGCGCGGCGACGCCACAATCCGGTCCCGATCGCAGACCGCAACTCAGATGTGCTGCCGCTGACCGCGATTGAACCGCCGGTGTTCGAGCGTTTGGTCGCCGAGATAGTAGAGAACCAAAAGAACCGATCAGTCCATTTCTACGGGCGCAGCGGGCAAGCGCAGTACGGCTTAGACATCGTCGAAGAGAGGTTCGACGGGACGAGGGTGCTCTACCAGGTAAAGCGCTTCGAGCGGATGACCAGTCGCCTGTTGCGAGAGGCTGTCTTGGCCTATGCCGGACCTCCCCGCGAGACGCCAGACCAGCTTCCTGAGCGGCGCTTCCATCCCGACACGTTTGTCGTGGTCACATCGGCAAAAGTAGAAGACGACACTGCACTGGTTGACTGCATTAGCGCGCTGCAGGACGAATACCGGGGTGACCTGGCGTTCGACACGTGGGGTGCTGAGACGGTATCGCGCAAGCTTCGTAAACACCGCAACCTGGTCGCCGCTGTCATCAGTCACGCTTGGGCCGACGAATGGTGCGGATCCGAACGTGGCAAGCGGGCCCAAACCCGGGAAAAGCGCAAAAAGTACGTAGACGACGTCCTTCGAGCAGCGATGACCGTGCAATTCAGCAAGGACAACGACGTTCGTTTTCGGCAGGTCGAACTCACGGGGATCTCGGTTGAAAGCCTCTTCGTCGACGTACCAGCTAGCAGTCACGCGGGAAGCCCTGCCGACCGTCTCATCCAGGAAATCAACCCCCATCAGCAGGGTGGAGATGAGTTGGCTCCACACTCGGGTGCGGCGCAAGCCTTGCTCCATCCGTCGTGGACTGACAGCACCGTCATCGTCGGCGGGCCTGGACAGGGAAAGACAACCTTGCTGCAGTTCCTCTGCCAGTACCACCGAGCGAGATGCCTCCAACGCGAAGAATATTCGCCCATCGCCGCAGGCCTGGCACCCGTCACGCGTGTCGACCGGACGCCGATCAAGATCGAACTCACCGAGTACGCCGCCTGGCGGCGACAACAGCAAGGCGACTTCACACCGAACCCAAGTTCGAGTCAACAAGAGACAGATGTCGCGCTACTGCACTACATCGCGGAAACGGTCGCCGCTGACGCCGGACGCTCCTTCACGCATGAGGACCTAGCGCTGGCCTTAGCGACGCGCCCGATGATCATCGCGCTGGACGGGCTCGATGAAATTGCCAAGTCCAGCGAACGAACGGCCATTGCTCAAGAAGTCCGTATCACCAACAGCCGCATCAAGTCGATCACGCGACAGGTCATGGTCCTCGTTGCCACGCGCCCAGGCAACGTGGGAAATCCGATCTGGCGGGACATCAACTTCTCGACATTGTTTCTTGGCGAATTGACGCCCGCGCTCCGCATGAAATACCTCGACCGGTGGACAGCGCAATCCAAACTGACCCCGGCCGAGGTGAACGATCTTCGCGCTACGTTTGTCGAGAGCATCGCCTACCCGCATGTAGTCGAACTCGCCGGCAATCCCATGCAACTCGCGATCTTGCTGAACCTGATGCAGCGTCGAACAGTGCTTCCAGAGCGACGAACAGCGCTCTACGAAAGATACATCGAAGTATTCATGGACCGAGAGTCCAAATCAGCTCTTGTGGCCGCAAATAAAGACATTATCGTCGCCTTCCACAAACTCCTCGGCTGGCACATCCATGCCGGCATCGAGATGGGTACGTCCAACGGCACGATCAGCCTCACGAAGCTGCGCAAGCTCCTCGCCGACTACCTCGCACCTCGCGGATACGTGACTGCGCTCGTCGAGGAACTATTCGACTCCGTCACCACCCGGGTGCTCTGTCTCGTTCAGCGCGAACTGGATTCAAACGAATTCCAATTCGAGGTCCAGCCGCTGCGGGAATACTTCGCCGCCGAGCACATCTACGACGTGTCTCCAAACGCCACGTCGAAGAACAATCGCCAGGCATGTTTGGCCGAGCTCATCCGACGCCCATACTGGACCAACGTCATGCGGTTCTTCGCCGGAAAGTTCTCGTCGGGCGAAGTCCCCGCTATCCCCTACGCCCTCCGCGATCTTCAGCATGACAAAGCGATCAAGCACCATCCAGTCACACGCACGGCGGCCAAACATCTGCTCGACGATCGGGTCCTCGGAGGCCAGCTTGAGTTAGTCGTCACCGACATGGTCAAGGTCCTGCTGGACGGCCCAGGCGTGGTGCTCGCCGTCGACGGTGTATTCCAGCAGGATGAGTCCATAATTCGATTCCAGGAACGGGGCGGCCGAAAACAAGCCATCGAAGTACTCCTCAATCGGCTGAAATCGGAGAAAGCCGAAGTCATCCAGCTGGCCACCGCGCAGATCCTGAGGCACCTCGGAGCGCAGCGCGCCGCCGCCGAGGCCTGTTGGAATCAGATCGACGCAGATGCGAGTACCTGGGTCAAGGCAGCGGCCTATCTCGGAGCGCTGGACAACCCCACAGCCAGCCAGCGGCAGGTTCTTACCAACGTGACAAGTCGGCTGAGTGCGTCCGATGCCAATCTATTGGCCGTCCTCGTACAGAGCGGTGTGCAAGTGCTCGACGACGACTTAGTTGCGGCATGTCTTTCTGAACTTCGCTGCAGCAGTGATTGTCCCGATACGAAGGACACCAGCACTTTCTACAGGCGACTCGCCGCCCTGATGAGCGTCGACCGACTCTACGAGCACCGCCGCGCCCAAATCACTTCGATGCGCCCCGCGGGCGCCAAGCGCCATCGCCAGCGCATGCGCTCCATTGCATCGAAACCTGCCGAAGCTGCCCTTCAAGCGCTCGAACACGCACACACAGCGACCGATTGGACAGACGCTGTCTCCTGGCACCAGCTACTCGATGCGACAAACGAGGTCGCCGAACAGGACTGCTGGGCAATGCGTGAGAGGGTCCTCGCTTTGCCCGATCACGCGCTCGACACAGGTTCGGCAACAGCGAGTCTCGCGAATGGAACTGCATGGAGAGGCGTCGCGCAGTGGCGCGCTCAAGTTATCGCCAATAGGGCGGACGCAGACTGGTTGAGTGCCGAGGCGGCGAAATGCACAGACCCCTTGGCTCGGATGTCATTCGTTGCGTATGTAGTTACCACCGCGAAAACGTCGACGGTGGAGAAGCTAGTTGATTCACTCGGTGCCGTCCTGGAGCCCGTCGAAGCGGGCCACTGGTCCGCAATGACGGCGGCGCTTCAGCGCTACGGATCACACGCATTGGCGGCCAGTGAGATCAACATGGGCGAAGCGTTACGGCTCCAGCGAATTCAACCGAGTCCGCGGTTGGCGGTGCTCCTGTGGCCCCTGTCCAACGAAGGAACGAGAGCGCGGCTCGCACGTTGCATCGCACCGGAACTGAGTTCGATGTGGAGATGCGGCTCCGGAGTCACAAACGTCCTCACACAGTTCCTCGAAATCTGGGACAAAAAGATCCCAGTCAATCAGTTTCGCGGATCTCGCACAGACCTGCCTCCTGGGACTCTGCCTCCGGAGCGCCTCGCCCAAATGACATTCCCCCAGGCGGATAACATCCTTGCCGCCCCGCACGAATGGCCAGCAGACCTCGTGCGGACAGCAGTCGATCGCCTCAGCGGCCGGCTATCCAGCCAAACGCCCGTTATGCAGGTTGCCGCCACCGCAGACTGGCGCACCTGAACATATCGACCAGTGCGTGATGACGAACGAGTTTCTGCTATCTAATCGGGGAATCCTAGAACCAGAAGGTTGTCCCACGAAACAGGTTCAGGCGCAGAGCGGCTGGTCTGCGCCAGACATCTAGCGCCGCGGCTCCGGCCGAGCTACGGTTCGACAGTTGGCGTGACAATACGACACGCAGAATGGCAATTTACAACAACCAACAACCACCCCTTGTAGGTTGCCAAACTGCGTGTCATCTGTCAGCACGCGACCAGGCGCAATCGTCGCATTGGCATCGAAATGTCGGCCGGTTTCTGCCATCCAAATGTCGAATCCTAGAACCCAATGGATTGTCAAGGATCGTAGGGCCAGCCGCCGGCCTGGGCACTGTGAACTGTTGTGGCTAGCGAGCTAGGCGCGCGGGGCGGCCCGTCTTTTGGTGGCGGGTTTCGTCCCTTTGCTGGCGCCGCTGTCGGTCTTGCGATGGGCGGCGAGAAAGTCATCGACCAGGTTCGCGCAGTCGTCGTGAGTGATGGTGCGAACCCCGGTCATTCGGGCGAAGGCGAGTGGGCCGACTAGTTGGCAGAGCGCCAGTTCCCGGTCGAAGCGGTTAAGTTCGGCTTGTGCTTTCGGGCTGGTGAGTATGGCGTCAAACGGTTGCCGGTACTGGTCAACGACTCGAGCCCGTAACGCGCCGGATGTGTGGCGATCATCCGCTTCGCTATTGGAGCCGGTGGGGCCTAGCGAGAGCCACGCGAGAGTCGTGACATGCAGCGGCGCGTCGTTGAAGAGAGCGGCTTGGCGGCTGAGCAATTCGATCAGCTGGTCGCGGAGGGGTCCGCTGGTCGGTACCGGAGTGGTCACTTGTGGAAGCAGGCGTTCGAACGTGGCTGCGAGCAGATGCGACGAACTGTGGAAGTGGCGGTACAGCGTGGTTCTGGCCACTTTGGATGCTTTGGTGACGGCATCGATCGTGACGGCTTCCACGCCGCCGGTGCTCAGAAGCGTTGCGGCAGCATCCAGCAGCCGGGTGCGTGAGCGGATGCGCCGAGGGTCCACGTCGTCGTCAGGGACTGGCACTGACTGACTGTCGCTCAACTCATTCACCTCGGCGGTCGATCTTCACGCGATGCTGTCACGGCAGTCTAGCAGTGTGGTACTAACGGTAGCGCAGCGAAACCGATCGTATTGGAGCGTGACGGTGCCCGAAAGCGTGTTGCCGCCGGAGCGGTTGCCCTCGCACACCACGACGTGCATGGGTTGCGGCCCGGACAACCCCCACGGACTGCGTTTGGTGGTGCATCGCAGCGGCGACGCGGTGTACACCGATGTGACGTTCGACGAGCGCCACATCGGGGCCCCGGGCCTGGCCCATGGCGGGGCGGTGGCCGCCGCATGTGATGACGTCCTGGGCTTCACATTGTGGATCGCCGGCACCCCGGCGGTGACCCGCACCCTGACGGTGGAATATTTGCGGCCGGTGCCGCTGCATCGACCCCACCGGATTACTGCCCACATCACCTCTCGTGAAGGACGGGCGCTGCATGTCACGGCCACAGGCACTGGTGAGGATGGGATCGCCCGCTTCACCGCCAGTGCAGTGTTCGTCGTAGTCAGCCCTGAGCACTTCGCCGCACACGGCGATGTCAGCGCTTTCGGCGATCTTCTGGAGCAGTTCTCGCGCCGCGGCGGTCTCAGCCCGGGGCCGTCATGACTTTCCCTCAGGCCCGCAGCCACGGCAAAACCCGACTTTCAGAAGCGAACTCGGTCGCTGGAGAGAAGCGGACCGCTACCGCGTCGCGCTCGCGCGCCTCCGCACAGCGCCGGGAAACGATTCTGGATGCAGCTTTGGCCGTGGCTGCGTCGGGTGGTTACGAGGCGGTCCAGATGCGGACCGTTGCCGAGCGAGTCGGCATCGCCGTCGGCACGCTCTACCGCTATTTCCCGGCGAAAACCCACTTGCTGGTAGCAGCGCTGACGCGTGAATTCCGTCGACTCGACTCAGCCGGAGACTGGGCAGCCGGTGACGGCACACCGCTCGAACGGCTCGAACGGCTCACCGCGCATCTGCATGACCGCTGGCAGCACGACCCATGGCTGACGACAGCCATGACACGGGCCTTCGCCGTCGCAGACACCCGCGCCGCCGCGGAACTCGACCGCGCCGCCGATGAGATCCAGATCCTGCTGGCCCGCACACTCAGGGGCGGCGAGCCCACCCCCACCGATCTGCACGTCGCTGGCGTTATCTCCGACATCTGGTTGGCCAACCTCGTGGCCTTCAGCGGCCACCGCGCGACAGCCGCCGACACACGCGACCGCATTGACCGAGCCACCAGGCGCGTCGTGACCAGCGCCGCTAGGCCCACCGCGAACCGATAACGATACTACTGGTATCGCAGCGCTACCTAGCGTACTCTTTGGGAATACGGCTCAACGATGCGTCGAAAGAGACTGCCATGTACACCCAATGGATCGAAAACCTTGTCGTACAACGCCTCTCGATACGTGGAGGCCTGGTTCTGGATTTCGATGACTACAACGAAATCGTGATCTCCTGCCCCCTGCTATTGACCCTTCCTGCCGTCGGCACCTACCCCATCGAGGCGGTGCGTATTGACCCCCTCAGGATCGCGACCCACGAACGCCCACTGCTGAACCTCGCCGGCGCGGTGTGCACCCAGGCTTGGTCCGGCGACGATGGAGGGCTACACCTGGGGTTCTCGCGCGGACACCGCATCGATGTCGATCCCGACGCTGAACAGACAGCGTGGGAGCTGTATGGCATGCGCCACGGCTACATGGCCTGCCTGCCTCTAGGACGGGTACGCGTGGTCCGCCATGACCTCCCCGACACCGACGACGCCAACATCGTCAACAGCGCCACGCAATCATCGGCGGGGTCGGCGCGGCGGACCGACTAATGCGGAGGCGGCGACGGGTCGTGGGCGGCAATACGTGGATCAGGTTGGACGTGGACAGGACGCCCTGGCGACAGCGAGGCGGGCGAGCATTCCCGGATGACGCTGTCGAGGTTTTGCTGCACGCGTTCCGGGGCGATGCCGACTGAGGGTGAATACAGCATGATGTGGTCGAGGACGCCGTCGTAGCGTCTCAGTTGTTCACGGACCTCGTGTGCCGTCCCGGCGACACCCATGGTGTTGATCATCTCCTCGGACACCGCGGCGAACATCGCCGGGAAATCGCGCTGGCCGAATGCCTCTCGGATGGTTCGGCCTTCGCAGGCGAAGCCGTTCGCATCAAGTACCGTCTCGTAGGATTTGACCGAAGAGTAGAACGCAATCTGCTGCGCCAGTTCGCGCCTGGCGACTTCGGCGTCGTCGTGGATGGCGCACATCACCATGGAAATGATTTCCACGTCATTGGGGTCGCGGCCGGTGTGCGCGGCACCCCTGGCGATAGCGGGCCGGACGATCTCCTCGACGTAGGTGGTGGTGAACAGCGGATGTCCGGCCAGGCCGTCGGCCACCCGCCCGGCCGCCTCGCACATCCGGGGCCGAACACCGGCAGTGACGATCGGGACCGGCCGGCTGGGGGGTCCCACGTCGCCGGTCGGGGTGAGATTCATTCTGTAGAAACGGCCTTCGTGATGGATCGGGCCTTCATGCAGGTTCCATATCCGGCGCAGCAACATCACGAGTTCTTCCATCCGCAGCGCGGGTGCGGAGGTGTCGGGCACGCCGTGCCAGTCGCTCATCATCCGTTTGGTGCCGTTGCCGATGCCCAGTACCAGTCGTCCGTTGGAGAGTTCGTCGAGATCGCGTGCCTCGGTGGCCAGCACCAGGGGGCTTCGGCCGACGCCGTAGAGAATGGAGGAACCGATCCGGCAGTTCTGTGTGCTGTTGGCCATCGCGGCCATGGAGATTGATCCGGACCGGGAGTAGAACTCCGAGGCCCATACGGCGTCGAACCCGGCCGCATCAGCGGCCTGGGCGGTCTGGGCCAGTGACTTCAGATCCGCGCCGAGAACCGACAGGCCGTAGGTGCTCATGACTGGTCTCCTGTGCGCGGGCGCAGGCCGTCGAACATGACGGCGCTGAGGGTGCTGGCGACCACCGTCTCGTCGAGGTGGTTCTCGGTGACCAGGTACATGAGTGCATTGATGGTGACCGCGCCGAACAGCGCAATGGACGTCGATCGTGCATCGGGCTGCGCGACGAGGGATCCGTCGCGGGCCCCTTCGACGAGCAGAGTTTCGACGGGTTGTTGGTAGGCGGTATTGATCATCTCGGCGATGGCCGGCATGCGGGCCGCTCGTCCCAGTTCGCCGATGAGTGCACGGCATACCGCTGGCCGCTGCGCCATTGCCCGCAGTTGTGCGCGGATGACGAGTTCGAGGCGTTCGGCACCGGTGCCGTCGGTGTGCACGATCGCGGTCACGGCATCGGAGATGTCCTTGAGGAGGTCTTCGAGCAGGAAGGCAAGGATGTCCTCTTTGCCGGCGAAGTAGTAGTACAGCGTCGCTTTCGGCACACCGGTCACCGCGGCGACGTCTTCGATCTTGGAGTCGTTGAGCCCCTTCTCGGCGAACAAGTCCGCCGCGGCGGGAAGCCGGTCAGAGATCTGACGTGGAATCTTGCGCATTGCCCCCCTGTCCCGTTCGGCCGGTTTAGACTGCGAGTCTAAACCGTCGTTACTTTGGTGGTCGGAGGTCTTGGTGGTCTCGGTGCAGATTCGTTACGACCCGTTCGACGCCTCGATCCTCAACGACCCCTATCCGACGTACCGGTCGTTGCGTGACACGGCTCCGGTGTACCGCGCCGAGGAATCCCATACCTGGGTGTTGAGCCGGCACGCCGACGTCCAGGCCGCAGCACTGGATCACGGCACGTACTCCTCGGTGGACGGCATCTTCCCCACCCCGCCGGGATCGGACTTCATCGGCTCGTTCCTGCCGATGATGATCGTGATGGACCCTCCGCGCCACGACCAGTTGCGTGCCCTGGTGAGCCGGGCGTTCACTCCCCGGCGGGTGGCCGGGCTGCAGGGCGCCATCACACAGATGGCCGCGGAGTTGTTCGAGCGCCTCGACGAGGGCTCCGGATCGGCGGATTTCGTGACCGACTTCGCCGCGATCCTGCCTGCCGCGGTGATCGCCGACCTGCTGGGCGTTCCCGCCACCGATCGTGATCAGTTCCGAGTGTGGTCGAGCCAACTGGTCCAGGTCGACGTCAACCACGGACAAACCACCGACGCACTGACCGCCGCCGCCTCGATCTACGCCTACTTCACCGACTTCCTCGCCGACCGCCGCAAGAACCCCCGCGAGGACCTGATGTCGGCGTTGGCCAACGCCACAGTCGACGGGATCGGACTGACCGACGAGGAAGTCCTCGGCTTCTGTGCGCTGCTGCTCGTCGCGGGCTACGAGACCACCACCAATCTACTGGGGAACTCCGCGGTCGTGCTGGCCCAGCATCGGCAGACCCGCCGACGCCTGGCAGCCGATCGAACACTGTTGGGGCCGGCAGTCGAGGAGTTGCTGCGCTACGACTCACCGGCACAGGGACTTTCACGAACCCTGACCCGCGACGTCATCCTGCACGACACGACGATGCGTCAAGGTGAGAAGGTGCTGCTGTTGTTCGGGTCGGCCAACCGCGACGAGCGTGCCTTCCCCGATCCGGACGTGTTCGACATCGAGCGAACCAGTGAGCACCAGGTCGCCTTCGGTCGCGGCATCCACTTCTGTCTGGGTGCGGCGCTGGCGCGGATGGAGGCCCGCATCGCTCTGGATGCGTTGTTGGACAAGGTGCCTGACTGGGAGGTCGATCTTGAATCGGCGCGGCGGCTGCGGTCCGGACCGATCCGCGGCTACACATCGCTGCCCATCACTTGGACCACACCGGTCTAGCCCGTGCCCCTCTTCGACGACGCGTCGTGTGCTTCACCGCGACGGCCAGGTTCATCGCCGTCGATGTCGAGCACTTCGCCGCGCACGGCGACCTCGGCGCATTCGGCGACATGCTCAAACGATTCGCAGGCTCGAACGGTGATCGAACCCATGACCGAGTAGGAGAAAGGGGCATGGTGGTGGCAGTGACATTCGCGCACTTCGATGAGCAGATCGCCGACCAGCTGCTCAGATCGGCGAACACAGCGGGTGGACTGTCGACGTTCCTGAACTTTCGGCATACCGAACTCGCCGCCGGTCGGCTGGTGGCAGAGATGGAAACCCGCGCCGAACTGCTCACACCCTTCGGCACCCTGCACGGCGGATGTCTATCGGCGATGGTCGACCACTGTCTCGGAGTCGTATTCTACCCCGTCATACCGGCCGGATCATGGGTCGCCACCACCGAATTCAAGCTGAACCTGCTGCGACCCGTGTCCAGCGGGGTGTGTGTCGCCGTCACCGACATCGTGTCACTGGGCAAGCGCAGCGGAGTAGCGCGCATCGACATCAGCAACGGAGACAAAGCCGTCTGCGTAGCCCAGGGCACGGTCACGATCGTAAACGCCGCGGGCAACGCACAATGAAGGCGCTTGTAGCCGGTCGCACGCTTCAGGCGGACACCGATCTCGCCAGGAAGGTGTCATGACCTCCGCCGTGCAGCATCGGGTCCGAACCCAGGACGGGATCACCCTGGCCGCCGACTGCTACGACCACGAGGACTCCCGTCCCGTCGTGCTGCTCCTGCACGGCGGCGGCCAGAACCGGCACGCGTGGAGCACTTCAGCGCGTCGCCTCCACGCATGCGGATACACAGTCGTCGCCTACGACACCCGCGGTCACGGCGACAGCGACTGGGACCCAGCCGGCAGGTACGACATCGAGCGACTCGCGACCGATCTCCTCGCCGTGCGTGAGCACTTCAGCGCCGATACCGCCCCTGCCGTCGTAGGTGCATCCCTTGGGGGCATGACCGTGCTCGGCACGCATCTGTTGACATCCGGGGCGTCGTGGGCAGCGGTCGTCCTGGTCGACGTCACCCCGCGGCTTGAATTCCAGGGCGCTCGTCGCGTGGTGACGTTCATGGCCGCACATCCCGATGGCTTTGGCACCCTCTCCGACGCCGCCGAGGTGATCGCCGCGTACAACCCCCATCGCTCGCGCCCGGCCAACGTCGACGGCCTGCGCAAGGTGCTACGGCAGCGTCACGACGGCCGCTGGATCTGGCGGTGGGACCCGGCATTCATTCACTCCAACTTCGACTTCCTCCGCGACGAATCGACCACGGGAACGGAGCAATTCGACGCAATCAGCCACCTGCTGATCGACGGAGCCCGACGGGTCAGCGCCCCAACACTTCTCGTAAGGGGCCTGTTGTCCGACGTGGTCTCCCAAGCCACTGTCGACGAGTTCAAGCAACTGGTTCCCCACGCCGAGACCGTCGACGTATCCGGCACCGGACACATGATCGCCGGCGACGACAACGACGCCTTCGGCGCCGCCGTCACCGAGTTCCTCGGCCGGAGCTTCCTGTAGGTCGCGACATGATCGAGCACCATCGAGAGGCCAGTAGCAAGAACCGGGCTTGACTTTACTGCGCGCGGAGCGAAGCCCATGAATTGTTCTTCGCTGAAGGCCGACTTTGACCGCGACGGGCTCTGGTCGAGCTAGACGTTACTACGCACTTGTTGGCCACCATCGGCGTCGAAGAGTTCCTTGGTCCAGCGTTCGAGGATTTCTGCGCTGTCCCAGTCGTCGGGATGAAATCCGGCGCGGGTGTAGGAACGAAAGCGCTCAATTGCTGCTGGGCTGAATAGCGGGTTGTGACGGAAGGCTCGAAGGCTGCGCAGCAACCGCACCGGGTTGTAGGCGGCACGGTCACCGGCCAGAGAGCGGGTGGTCTGGATGACCAACTCGCTGAACAAGAGGAGGCTGGCGATCCGCATCCCCCAGACCCTGGTGCGTTCGCTTCCACCGACCGTCTCGTAGACATCGAAAGCGACGGCCTTGTGCTCGCATTCTTCCAGTGCGTGCCAGAGCAGAATAGGCCGCACTTCGGTGTCGCCGATCAATTCTTGAGCTTCGTCGCTGGTGAGAATGACTTCGGCGAATGTCGCCGTGTAGTGCTCGAGGGCGGCCGTCACAGCCAGGCGCATCTTGGGAGAAAAACGCTTCTCAAGTCGGCCAACCAACGTCTTGATATGCCGATCGATCCCCTCGGTGGGATAGCCCATCGCTTGGAGCCGATCGTTGAGCAGCCGATGCTGGTGTCGGTGGGTGGCCTCTTGTGCGATGAATCCCTTGACCGCCTCCCTGAGGTCAGCGTCGCTGATGTGGTCCCGGTACTCGCGGACTGACCGGATGAAGAAGTCTTCGCCTTCGGGGAACGTGGCCGACAAGGTGGACACAAAGTGGCTCATCACCAAGTCGCCATCGACGAAGTGCTGACGTCTGGTCCCAGCAGGCATGTCGAATCGAACACGGCGGGGCTTCGGGACGACCCGCGTGGTGGGCCGTGTGGACGAATCGTCGCTCATGTTGTTCTCCTGTTCGTCAAGGGCACGCTGGCAATCTGACTCTAAGCCTTGTCAGAATTAGATGGCAAGCTATCCACGTGGTTTCGGCGCGGGTGTATAGCGGGATGTCCGCCGAGGAGCGCCACCGGAACCGGCGTACCCGTCTCATCGAGGCCGCAACGGAGTTGATCGGCACGCGCGGCGTTGCCGCCGCCACTGTGACTGCCATCTGCGCTGAATCAGGTGTCACGTCACGCTACTTCTACCAGCACTTCTCCGGCCGAGACGCACTCCTGCGGGCTGTCTACCAGCAGCTCTATGCCACCTTCCAGGAGGTGATAGTCGACGCGATCCCCGATGCCGGCGAGCCACCGGAGGTGCTGGCGTACGCGCCGATCCGCAGGCTGGTCAGCATGATCGACAACGACCCTCGGCTGGGTCGGATCCTGTTCGTGGAATCTGCAACCGAGCCGCTGCTCCGAGAGCTGCGCAGCGAACTGATGGCAGGTTTCACCGACCTCGTCTTGCGCGAAGCCAGACTTCACCTCGACATCGCCGACTCCGCCGTGGGGGTTGCCCATCTGGCTTCGACCTTGGGCGTGGGGGGGCTATTCGAAGTCTTGCGCCGCCGACTCGACGGAGAACTCGATTTCACCACCGACGAACTCGTTCAGCACTGCGCAGGTTTCCTGGGCAGCCTCGGCAATTACGTGCTGCTGCAGAACACGGGCCACTCGGTCACAACCGAAGCCCAACCCCACAGGTAGCGGCCCGCGGCCCCGCTACGCGATATGGGGGGTGCGTGCGCTCGACGTCAACCGGGACCAGCACAGCAGACCCCTGAACGACGTCCGACGCGGTGTCGTCGACTGAACACCGTCGGCCTGGCTTCCAGGAGCCAACTGAGTGTTCGACCCTTCCTCTGCCGACTGTGACCGGCAGCCGGCAGCCGGCGCCAGACTCCATAGCGGCCGTGCCCTTCGCCAGCCGCGCATTGCGCGGCCTCGCGACGACGACTCCGCGACCACTTGCACTACATGCGGTAGCGTAGCGATACCGACAGTATCGCTCTCATTCGCTACCAGTGGAGGTCCAGTGACCGACGGCACTGCAGATTCCCCAAGCCTGGCCACGCGCCGTGGCCGGCGGGCCGACGGATCCCCCGACCCGGCCGACACCCGCGAGTACAGCGAACGGTTGGCAGCGCTAGCCCGATTCACCCTCAAGCACAAAGCGCTGGTCATCGGGGTATGGCTAGGCGCCGCGGTGGTCCTCGCGCTGCTGTTCCCCCAGCTGGAAACCGTGGTGCGCCAACAGTCGGTGGACCTCATCCCTCGCGACGCGCCGTCCTTACAGACGGTTGACCGCATGAGCGCCGCTTTCGGCGAAGAAGGCTCGAAAACCATGGTGTTCGTCGCCATGGAAGACCCCAATGGCTTGACTCCGACTGCACGGCAGGGCTACGGCGAACTCGTGCGCCGGTTGCAGGCCGAAGGTAACCACGTCCTGCTGGTGCAGGACCTACTGTCCGATCCGATTACCGAAGCCCAGGCAGTCAGCGCCGACCGCAAAGCCTGGTACCTGCCCGTCGGTGTCACCGGCACCCTCGGAGACCCCACGGCCGCCGAATCGGTCAACGTGGTGCGCGACATCGCCGCCGAGGTCTTCACCGGCTCGACCACGACCGTCCAAGTGACTGGACCACCGGCGACCTTCAGCGACATGATCGCCTCCGCCGAGCACGACCTGCTGCTGATCTCAATCGCTACCGCCGGCGTGATCGCCCTGATCCTGCTGATCGTCTACCGGTCGGTGTTCACCGCGCTATTACCGCTGCTGGTGATCGGATTGAGCCTGGCAGTCGGGCGCGGCGTCCTGTCCGCCCTCGGCGAGTTGGGCATGCCGGTCTCCCAGTTCACCGTCGCCTTCATGACGGCGATCCTGCTCGGCGCCGGAACCGACTACACCGTATTTCTGATCAGCCGATACCACGAACAGCGCCGCGCCCAAGTACCCGCCGATCAGGCCATCATCCACGCCACCGCCAGCATCGGGCGCGTCATCCTCGCCTCCGCCGCCACCGTCGCACTCGCGTTCCTGGCCATGGTCTTCGCTCGGCTCAGCGTCTTCGCCGCCCTGGGCCCCGCGTGTGCCATCGCCGTACTGTTCGGATTTCTGGCCACCGTCACCCTGCTGCCACCCGTGCTGTCGCTAGCCGCCAAACGCGGCATCGGTGAACCCAAACCCGATCGCACCCGCCGCTACTGGAACAGCGTCGCCGTCGCCGTGGTCCGCCGTCCCGTGCCACTACTAATCGTCAGCCTGGTCATCCTGCTCGCCCTATCGGCAGCCGCCGCAACCATCAAAATCAGCTACGACGACCGCAAGGGCCAACCAGACACCACGGCCAGCAATCAGGGCTACCACCTTCTAGACCGCCACTTCCGCAAAGACGTCGTCATCAGCGAATTCCTCATGGTGGAAAACCCGACCGACATGCGGACCGGGAAAGGACTGGCCGACCTCGACGAAATGGCCTCCCGCGTCTCCCAGATCCCCGGCGTCACCAAGGTTTCCGGCGTCACCCGCCCCACCGGAGAGCGCCTCGACCAAGCAGAACTGGCCTGGCAGAACGGCCAGATCGGCGACAAAATGGCCGGCGCGGTCGCCGAGGGCAACTCACGCAAAGACGACCTCGCCAAACTCACCGGCGGCGCCGACCAGCTCGCCTACGGCCTCGCCCAACTTGAGGACACGGTGCGCACCGCCCTCACACCACTGGCCGGAATCCTCACCCAAGCCCAATCCGCGGGAACTCAGGTCAACCAATTCCGCCCACTGCTGCAACAACTTTCCGCCACCGCGCCCGCCGTCGACCAGGCCATCCAATCCGGGCCAGGACTACGACCGCTGGCCAACCAAGCCCAAAACGCGATCACCCAGCTCGACCCACTCGTCGGCGCCCTCAACACCTCACCCTGGTGTGCCACCACCCCGCAATGCGCCCAAATCCGCGATCAGGTCAAGATACTGGTCACCCTGCGAGACAGCGGATTCTTCACCCAGATCGCCGACCTCGGGGACCGCTACGATCCCGCCACCAACGCCACCGTCGGCGGCACCCTAGCCAACGTCCAGAACGCAGTCGCCGCACTGGACAAGGCATTCGGAGCCCTCGGGAACCCCGCCGACCTGGCCGCCAACCTCCGCCGACTGCAGGACGGAATCGGCCAGCTGGCCTCCGGCGCCCAAGCACTCGCCACCGGCGTCCGCACCCTCGCCGACAGCAACATCGAAATGCTGTCCGGCATGAGCGAGATCGCCACCCAACTACAAAACTCCTCACGCGCTGCGGCGGACTCTGACTCCTCGAGCGGTTTCTACCTGCCCGTCAAGGCATTCGAGAACCGGCAATTCACCGACGTCGCCGAACAATTTCTCTCACCGGACGGCAAGACAGCGCGGTTCATGATCGAAAGCAGCCACGACCCCTACAGCGTTGAAGCCATGGACCTCGCCAGCCGCATCACCGACACCGCCAACACCGCAAGACCCAACACGTCACTCGCCGACGCCACCGTGTCCGTCGCCGGTTTCCCCGCCGTCAACTCCGATATCCAACGACTCCTATGGGCCGACTTCGCACAACTGGCCATCGCCACCATAATCATCGTCGGCCTCATCCTGGTCCTACTGCTGCGGGCACTCCTAGCGCCGCTCTACCTACTAGGCACCGTCGTACTCAACTACCTCGCCTCGCTCGGCATCGGCGTTGTGGTCTTCCAATGGGGAATGGGCCACGAAATCGCCTGGCCCGTACCACTGCTGGCCTTCATCATTCTTGTCGCCGTCGGCGCCGACTACAACATGCTGCTCGTCTCACGGCTCCGCGAAGAATCCGGGACCAACATCCGCGTCGGAGTCCTGCGCACCGTGGCAAACACCGGAGCCGTCATCACCTCAGCTGGCCTGATCTTCGCCGCCAGCATGTTCGGCCTCATGGTCGGCTCAGTCGCCATCATGATCCAAGCCGGCCTCATCATCGGCTTCGGGCTGTTGCTCGACACCTTCCTCGTCCGCACCCTCACCGTGCCCGCCATCGCCACACTCCTACGCGAAGCCAGCTGGTGGCCCACCAAAGCAACAGCCCAGTGACTTGGACATCCCCACGCAAAGGCACGACGACGCACCTCACCCACTGACCCCGGATGGGATGACAACCGAGCAGGCACGTTGCAAACCGACCAGTCCCTCGTTCATGCCGGCTTCTAATTTGCACGGTAAGAAAACTATGCATCTGGGCGGCCGCTGAAGGCGTTCGAGCATTCGGGGACGAGCGTTCGATCCTTCGGGCACCGACACCACCAGCCCGATGATGGTCAGCACGTCCCTAGGTCACGGCTGTCGCAGTTCGCCGTACCGGTCCGGTGTCAGGCCTAACACTGTGGCTCACCAGTAGCTGACCGGGCCGGGTCCGCTGTTTGTAGGCGGTAATGACAGGCCAACCCTGCCGGCCGTGGGTACCAGCACCCATTGCATGTGCAGAAACAACCAGCATGACCCACTTCTTGGCAGGCCGGCCAGTCCTCGCCGTGGATGTCGCCGCCCCCTCGACTGGCTAATCGCCTCTACCAAGGAATGATCAGACTTTTGCCATTCGCGATGTCGAATTCGACATCGTTCGACATTTCACATGGCAATTCGACACGGAGTTTGGCAACCTACACCCCCCGAAGTGCCGCAGCCCATCGACACCTGCAGTGGATTAGCGTTAATAATGCTGATGAACAATCTTTAGCTGTACTGATGGTTGCCGGGTGCTTAGCGTTGCAGGCGTGAACACCGCCTACCTGGTCGTGCTGACCGGCTTCGCCACAACGATGGCCCTCATCGCGGCCATCGGCGCCCAGAACGCCTTCGTGCTGCGTCAGGGCATCCGCGGCGAACACGTCATGCCGGTCGTCGCGTTGTGCGCCGTGTCCGACCTGGTGCTGATCTTCGCGGGGATCGCGGGCTTCGGGGCGCTGATCGCCGCACACCCCGATGTCGTGGTGCTCGCCAAGTACGGCGGCGCCGCATTCCTGATCGGTTACGGCCTGCTGGCCGCAAGACGGGCGATGAAGCCAGGCATGCTCACCCCATCGGACGCCGCGCCCGCCCGACTGGCCGGCGTGCTGGCGACCTGCCTGGCACTGACCTTTCTCAACCCGCACGTCTACCTCGACACCGTCATCCTGCTGGGTGCGCTGGCCAACGAACATCAGGACGGCAGGTGGCTGTTCGGCGTGGGCGCGGTGACCGCCAGCGTGGTTTGGTTCACCGGCCTCGGTTTCGGCGCGAAACGGCTGAGCAAGTACTTCGCCACCCCCAGAACGTGGCGCATTCTCGACGGGGTCATCGCCGCCATGATGATCGGGCTGGGCGTCGGCCTGGCACTGAGCTGACCCGGCCGAAAAGTAACGTCTGCGCGCTTGAGCCGATAGCCTTCGTACTATGGCCTCTTCGTCCCGCATCAAGATCGCCGTGCTCGGCGCGCTCGTCGCCGGAGGCGCGCTGGCGGCTGCCGGCCAGGCCGGTGCACAGCCGGTGCCCGTCGATCCCGCGCTGCCGCCCGTCCCGGGCGCCGCCGCTCCGGTGCCCGGGGCCGCCCCGGCGCCCAACCAGGTCTTCACCTACACCCCGATCGCGGAGGCCCCGGCCCCCGGTTCACCAGGCGCAATCCCGTCCCAGGCGCCGGCGCCGCCACCTATCGGCGCGCCCTACATCCCGCCGGTCCAGGGCGGCGACTTCAATAACACCGGCCAGCTCAGCTACTTGCGAGAGCTCTGGAACATGCGCAACCCGCAGGACTTCTTCGGGGCCATGGCTCCGACGGGTAATGAGCCGGGGATGGGCCGCCCGATGCCCATGCTGCCCCCCGGGGAGTACCCGCCCGGCGTCGTCTCGCCCGCAGCGCCGGCCGGAGCACCCGCCGCGCCGGCACCCGCGCCCCCTCCGGTGTGGCCCCCCGCGGGCATGGTGCCGATCGCCACTCCGTAGATGAGCATGCCCGTCGAGGACGTCTTCACGATCCGCGATCGTGGAGTGGTGGCGACGGGCTGCATCGCGAGCGGCACGCTGCGTGTCGGCGACCTCGTCCAGATCAACGGCGGACCTGCCGTCCCCGTCGACGCCATCGAGATGTTTCGCAAGCGTCTCGACGAAGCCTCGGCCGGCGACACCGTGGGCGTGCTGATCACGAGCATCGAGAAGAGTCAGATCAACCGTGGCGACACCCTGACGTGGGCAAGCGAAACCCCCGCCCTCTGAGTCGGGATCAGCCGGTCAGATCACGACCGAGTGCGACGCGGGCGATGCTCCACAGCTGAACCTCGTTGGCGCCTTCGTAGATCTCGCCGACCTTGCTGTCCCGCCAGATCGACTCGAGGTGGTTGGTGGTGCCTTCGGCAGTCAGCTCGCGGACGAACCCGTAGCCGCCGTGCACCTGGATGGCATCCCGGGTCACGTCGACCGCGATGCAGCTGCCGACCACCTTGGCCATCGCGGCTTCGGGCTCCGGCGTGATTCCGGCGTCGGACTTGCGTGCCGCCTTCTGATACAGCGAGCGCGCGGTTTCCAGCGCGATCGCGTGTTCAGCCATCCGGAATTGCCAGTGCTGGAAGGCCCCGAGCTGGGACCCGAACGCACTCCGTCGGCGCATGTGCGCGGCGGCGTGATCGAAGGCGCACTGCGCCATGCCGACGCCCATGGCCGCCACACCGATCCGGCCGAGGGTCAGGCTCGCCAGCGCCGCACCCAATCCGCGGCCCGGTTCGGCGATCACATGGTCGTCCGGCACGAACACGTCGATCAGCTCGATGTCGGACGTCAGCTGCAGTCGGTTACCCATCTTCTTGTCGGGTTCACCGACCACCACACCGTCGGCGTGCATGTCCACCAACAACATTGCGTGCTGACCGTCCACCAGGCAGAGCGTGGTCATGATGTCCGCCGCGCACGAGTGTGTGATCCAGCGTTTCCGGCCGCTCAGCCGCAACCCTCCTGACACGCGGATAGCCGTGGTGAGCATCGCCTCCGCGGACAGGTCGGTGCTGGCGGCGGGCTCGCTGGTGGCGAACGATCCGACGATCTCACCGCGAATCAGCCTCGGCAGGTATTCGCCACGGATGTGCTGCGGCGCAGCATCGAGCGTGCGGCCGACCAGTAGCGCCTGTCCGTCGTACAGTGCCGAGGCGACACCGGGGCTGAAGTACGCCATCTCCTCGAGCAGGGTCGCGGCTGCCAGCATCGGGAACTGCAGACCACGGCCTCCGACGTCGGCACCGAACGGGAGCTGATAGAGACCGGCATCGGCCATGGCGGACAGGATGTCCCGGGGGAAGGCGTGCCTGCTCTCCTCGGCACAGTTCAGCTCCGCCGACCGTGGGGCCAGCACGCGCGTCGCGAAGTCCCGCGCCTCCGTGCGGACGGCAATCGTCTCGTCGGGGAGCAGCAGATCGTCGTAGAGCCGATCGGAGGTACGCGGCAGTCCGTCCAGGGAGCTACTCATGTGTCTGGGGCCCTCTCGTGTCAGAACCGAACTGCCCGCGAAGAACACCCTTGATGAGCTTGCCGGTGGGGGTCCGGGGAAGTGATTCGACGAACTCGACCCGACGTGGCACCTTGTAGCCCGCGATCTGCGACTTCACATGCGCAACAAGGCGTTCCGCAGTGACAGCACCGGCAGCCACCGCCTTGTCGAGCTGCACCACCGCCAGCACCGACTCGCCGAACTCCCTGTCGGGCACCCCGATCACCGCAACATCGACCACGTCGGGGTGCAGTGTCAGGCAGTCCTCGATCTCCTGCGGGTAGATGTTGACTCCGCCCGAGATGATGGTGAACGCCTTGCGGTCCCGCAGGAACAGGTACCCGTCCTCGTCGACGAAGCCGATGTCGCCGCAGGTCGACCAGGTCGGGTGGGCTGGATGCCGGGCCGCGTCGGTCTTGGCCGGATCACCGTGGTACGCGAACGGCATCGCCTCGCGCTCGAAGTACACCAGACCCGTTTGACCGGTAGCTGTTTCGTTGCCCTCGTCGTCACAGATGTGCAGCACACCGAGCTTCGCGGTGCCGACCGAGCCGGGACGCTCCAGCCACTCGGCCGGGGAGATCATCGTGATCCCGTTGGCCTCCGTCGAGGAGTAGTACTCGTGCAGTACCGGTCCGAACCAGTCCAACATCTGCTTCTTCACCTCGACGGGACAGGGAGCGGCGGCGTGGACCACATATCGCTGTGACGACAGGTCGTAGGACCGCCGCACGTCGTCGGGCAGGCGCAGCATTCTCACGAAATGTGTTGGCACCCATTGGCTGTGGGTGACTCGGAATTCGTCGATGGTCGCCAGGCACTGCTGGGCGTCGAACCTACTGCTGGTGAGCACGGTTCCGCCCAGGGATTGGGTGATCATGCCGAATCGCAGCGGTGCCGCATGATAGAGCGGGGCCGGCGAGTAGTAGACGGTGTCGGAGTTCATGTCGTAGGCGGTGCCGAACGCAGCCACATAGGGATCGCCGGGATCGCCGACCTGACGAGCGGGCAATGGCGGTTTGACGCCTTTGGGTCGTCCCGTGGTGCCCGAGCTGTAGAGCATGTCGGCGCCGCGCGGCTGCTCTGCCGGCGGATGTGCTGAGCCGCCGGCCACGAAGGCGTCGTAATCGTCGAAGCCGGCCACCTCGGCGCCCTTGGATCCGAAGGCCAGCCGCAACCGCACCGCCGCTGCCCGAGGGGCCACCGTGCGACCCATCTCGGCCAGTTCAGCCGAAACCACCAGCGCCTTGGCCGCACAGTCGTCGAGGATGAATCCCACTTCGTCGTTTGTCAGGTGGACATTGATCGGCGTCAGATAGAGACCCGACCGCAGGCACGCCCAGTAGACCTCGAACACCGCCGTGTGGTTGGTGGACAACAGTCCCACCACGTCACCGGCGATCAGTCCGGCGTCGCGAAACGCACTCGCCAGGCGGGTGGAGCGTTCCTCGAGCTCTGCGTAGCTGAGGGTGTCGCCGGTGTCGACTTGGACGACCGCCGGCTTGTGCGGCGAGGTGACGGCATACGTGCCGGGATACATCTGCTCACTCCTGTTCTAGGATTGTGCGGTGGATCACACTGAAGCTCGGGTGCGCGCCGTCCTCGACGGTCTGCGCAGCGTGCTCGACCCAGATGATCCGCAGGCCAGGCTGGGGGCGTCGGACGCGCGCGCGGTCGTTGACAGCGCGTGGGATGCGCTGCACGAGGTGCTGACCGAGTCGGCCCCCGAGGGCGCCACGGCCGAGTTGCTGACGGCGCTGCACCGACTGGCGGCACTCGACCGCGCGTTGGTGCAGACCCGGGAAGTGGATCAGAGGGAGATCAGCGAGCGTCTCGGCGACGTGTTGGCCCGCCTGGAGGCAGCGCCGTGTTCGGTCGACGAATTGGTGCGTCTCGCGCCGAAACTGATCGGGGACCTCGGCTTCGATCGGGCGATCATCTCCCACATCGCCGCCGGTGTGTGGGTGTCGCAGGCGGTCTTCATCGCCGACAATCCGGAATGGGCGCAGGCGATCAACCGGGTCGGCCAGGAGCAGCCGCAGCCCCTGGTGCCGGGGCTGTTCGAAACCGAAGTGGTGCGTCGCCGCCAGGCGATCGTCGTCACCGACGTTCAGCATGAATCCCGAGTGCATCGGCCGATCGCCGACGCGTCGCTGTCGCGTTCGTATGTTGCCGCCCCCATTGTTTCGCGCGAGCGGGTCGTCGGACTGCTGCACGCCGACCGGTATCTGCAGGGCCGCGACACCGACATCGTCGACCGAGAGGTGCTGCTGACCTTTTCGCACGGGCTGCGACTCGCGTTGAGCAGGGCCGCACTGGCCGAGAAACTGCAATCCGTCGGGGACACGTTGAAGTCCGCCACGGCCGACAGCGAGCGGACGCTGGCGGGCGTCCACGACGTGTCGCTGGACATCTCGTCGGACCGCTCCGAGCATTCCGCAGCGCCGGTGGCTCCCCCGGCGCCGGCCTCGGTGCGCGACGTCCTGACCCACCGTGAACTCGACGTGCTGCAACTGATGGCTCAGGGCTGCACCAACGCCGATATTGCTGTGACGCTGGTGATCTCGGAAGGCACGGTGAAGCAGCACGTCAAGCACATCCTCCGCAAGCTGCGGGCGGGCAATCGCACCGAAGCGGTTTCCCGGCTCTATCAGTCGGTCCCCCGTTGAGAGGCTGATGGACCGGCCTCGAACGGCATGCTGACGACGCCGCGGATGAAGTTGGTTTTCACCAGGGTGGGTTCGCCGGCCACGAAATCAGGCATCTGCCGGTGCAATTCGCGAAACAGCGACCGCAGCATCGACTTGGACAGTTGATTGCCCAGGCAGAAGTGCGTACCGCCGCCGCCAAAGGCGATATGCGGGTTGGGATGACGATCCAGTCGGAAGTTGTCCGGATCACCGAATACGGTCTTGTCACGGTTCCCTGAGCCGTACATCATCACGACCTTGTCGCCGGGCAGGATCTGCTGATCCCCCAGGGTGTACTCCTGCACCGCTGTGCGACGGAAGTTCTGCACCACCGATCCCCAGCGCAGGAACTCCTCGATCGCCGAGTCGATCCGGCCCTCGAAGTCCTCCCACAACCATCGCCGCTGATCGGGAAATTCGGTGAGTGCCTTGGCCGCGAAACTGGCGGTGTGCCTGGTGGTGTCGGTGCCGGCAACCGCACACAGCACCATCGTCGCGCAGATCTCGAAGTCGGAGAGTTTCTCGCCGTCGATCTCGGCGTTGACCAGGCTGGTGAGCAGGTCGTCTTTCGGGGTCTCGCGGCGCGCGGCGATCAGGTCTTCGGTGATCTCGTGAATCCGCAGTGCACCCTCGACCTGCACCTCAGCCGGATCGCGCCCACCGAGCAGCACCGGGTCGGCCCAGGCCTGCGTCTCGTCGGCGCAGTGCGCGACCTCGGCGCGGAGTTCCTCAGGGACGCCGAACATGTCGCCGAACATCTCGACCGGCAGGTGCTTGGAGACGTCCTCGACGAAGTCGACGTCGGCACCATCGCGGGCCTTCTGGGCCGCAGCGGACACGATCCGCCGCGCCCGCGAGGCGATGTCGTCGTCGATGCGCTTGATCTGTCGCGGCGTGAAGGCCGAACTCACCAGTCGGCGCACCTTGCTGTGCTTCGGGTTGTCCATCGCCAGGAACGACATCGCCATCTCCAGGAACACCGCAGGCAGCATGTCGAACATCACCCCGTACCGGGAGACGAACACCTCGGAACGCTGGCTGACCTCGACGATGTCCTTGTGCCGTACCACCGCCCAGAAGCCTGGGTCGTCCGGGTCGGGAGACACCGCGGTTTCGATCGGCGGCTGCCAGCTCAGCGGGCGCTGCTCCCGCAGCGTCGCGAACACCGAATCACGTTGGGGCAGATCGAGTGCCCAGAACGCGTCGCTGGACACGTTGAGTTCGTCGTACGGGCGGGTGTGCGCGACGTCGTTGGTGGGGGCGACATCGGCGCCGTCGTCATCATCGTCGTCGAACGACAGGGCGAGTTCTTCGAAGGTGGTCATCAGTGCTGTCCTCTAGTCGGCGTGGCTGAGCAGAATGTCGTAAGGCTTCGCGTCGCGCCCTCCAGAGAGGTCCAGGTGGACGGCCTTGGCCTCGGTGTAGGCGTCCAGGGCGTCCGGTCCGAGCTCGCGTCCGACGCCACTCTGCTTGTAGCCACCGAACGGAACCTGGCAGTTGATCTGGTGGGCGTCGTTGATCCACACGCTGCCGCACCGAATGCGTTCGGCGACAGCCAGACCGCGCGCGTTGTCGGTCGTCCAGATGCTGGCCGCCAGACCGTAATCGCTGTCGTTGGCGATCGCGATGGCCTGGCCGGCTTCGTCGTCGTCACCGTCGTAGGGGATCACCACCAGGACGGGGCCGAACACCTCTTCACGGGCGATCTGCATGTCGTTCGTCACGCCGGTCACGATCGTCGGCTCAATCCAGAACCCGGGGCCGGCCAGCGCCCGACCACCCAGGACGACGGCGGCACCCTCGGCCTCGGCGCCACGGATGAAGTCAAGGATGCGAGCCTGCTGGGTGCCGTCGATGACCGGTCCCATGTCGGTGTCCCAGTCGTGGGTCGCACCCAGCTGGATGGTTTTCGCGCGTCGTATCAGCCGCTCGACGAACTCGTCATGAATCTTCCTGGGAACGATTGCGCGAGTGCCTGATTCGCAGACCTGGCCGGAATAGACGAAGCAGCCGTAGAGGATCCCGTCGGCGGTCATGTCCAGGTCGGCGTCGTCGAGCACGATCGACGGCCCCTTCCCGCCGAGTTCGAGGGTCACCTGTTTGACGGTGCCCGCCGCCAGTCGCATGATCTCGCGGCCGACTGCGGTGGAACCGGTGAACGCGATCTTGCCGACATCGGGATGGCTCGCCAGCCGCGCGCCGGCCTCGCGCCCGTCACCCGGCACCACGTTCAGCACGCCGGGGGGCAGACCGTTGCGTTCGGCGATGCGGGCGAACTCCAGGATCGACAGCGGGGTGTGCTCGTCGGGTTTGACGACGACGCTGTTGCCGGCCGCCAGGGCGGGCCCGACCTTCCACAGCGTCAGCAGAAGTGGGAAGTTCCACGGCGCGATCGCCCCGACGACACCGATCGGTTCCCGATGAACGACGCTCTGTGCCAGCGTCGGGAAGGTGGCGATGGGCGCCGGCCGCTGCCAGGCGTATGTTTCGGCCAGATCGGCGAAGTAGCTGAAATGGGTTAACGCATAACCGATATGGAATCCGGTGGCCTGACGGATGGTGGCGCCGTTGCTGCTCATCTCCAGTTCGATGAGCTCGTCGATGGCGTCATTGGCGGCAGCCGCGATGCGTCGCAACACCGCTGCCCGCTCCTGCGGTGTCTTGCGCGACCACACCCCCGCCTCGAACGCGGACTTCGCCGAGGCTACGGCGGCGTCGATGTGCGAGACATCGCCCTGCGCCACGGTGGCGACGACCGTCTCGTCGGCAGGATCGATGATCGCCATCCGGCGATCGGAGTCGACGTCACGGCCACCGATGCGCATCATGTGGTGCCGCACGTCGGTGAGGTTTTGCGTGGTCATGTCGGTCAGCTCCTCGGATCCAGGACGATCTTGGTGGCTTCGCGGGCCTCGAACAGCCGGTAGGCATCCGCGGCCTGCGACAGCCCCATCCGGTGCGAAATGATGCTGCTGGGCTTGAGTTTTCCGGCAACGGAGAGCGCAATGACCTCATCCATGTATTCGGTGATGTGCGAGACACCCATCTCGACCGTGACGCCTTTGAGGTACAGCTCGGCGAATGGCAGCGTCATCGACTCTTCGGTGTACACACCGGGGATCGACAGTGATCCGCCCGCGCGGACCAGCGAGATCGCCGACACCAATGCGCTTTCGTGACCCACGGCGTCGACCACGACATCCGCGCCGCGCCAGTCGGTCAGATCGAGGACCGCATCGGTGGGTTCGCCGTCATCGGCGTCCACCGCGACGGCGCCGAGGTTCTCGGCCCCCTTGAGCCGCTGCTTCACCCGGTCGATGACGATGACCTGAGCCGCGCCCAGGACGTCAGCCGCCATTGCGGCGCACAGGCCGACCGGTCCGGCACCCACGACAGCCACGGTGTCCCCCGGCCGCATGGCGCGGGCCACGGCCTCGTAACCGGTGGTCATGATGTCGCCCGCGAATAGGATGTCCTCATCGATCGCTGCGCCCGCGTCGGGGATGACGCGCGCGTTGATGTCGGCGACCGGGACCACAACGTACTCCGCCTGGGCGCCGGCCAGATCACCCAGCGCCAGGCCGAGACCGAAAATCCTTGACCCGGCACAGTTTCCGGGCTGATGACGACGGCACTGGTAACACGCACCGCAGCTCACCACACACGAGGCGACCACCCGGTCGCCCTCGGAGATCTGGGTGACCGCGGCGCCGACCGCCTCGACCGTGCCGAGGAACTCGTGGCCGAGAATCACATCCGCTTCGATCTCCAATCGCCCCTCGTACGGATGCAGGTCGGTGCCGCAGATCGCGGTCTGTTCCACCCGGACCAGAACGTCGGTCGGCTCGGTGATCGTCGGCCGAGGCACTTGGGCCACCACGAGATCGTGGGGCGCCCGCAGCACCGCGGCATTCATGGTGGCCGTCACGGTCAGGAACCTGCGGTCGTCGTCTCGGCGTCCTTCTTGGCGACCTTCTCCCGGTACATCGGGAACAGCGGTTTGGTCAGCGGCACCAGCTTCAAGATCTTGTTCACCGGGCCCTTGGCCTTGACCTGTCCTTTCGCCAACCCGACGGCCAGGTTGTATTCGCCGCGCCAGAACTGGTCCGCGGTATCGCCGCGCATCAGCAAAGTGATGTCGGGTTTCACGTCGGTGGCACCGGTGATCACCCGGTAGTCGTCCTTGAACACGATCGTCACCTCGGCGGCCGGGTCGGTGTAGAGCACCCGCATCACGATGTCGGCGGCGCGCAGTTTCGGGCCTGATTCCGGATGGACCCCGGCATCCCTGAACACCCCGCCGATGTATTCGTCGAGTTCGTCGGCGTCCTTGAAGAATCCCATCTGCACTGCTCCCAATCGGTGGTGATCGCCCTCACAGGCGCTTGGGTCAAGGCAATCACCAGAGCTCTTGTCGGTCTGCTCCCCGTAGGTGACGACTTGAGGTCCCGAAATGGATATGCGACCACGGTGGTGACCATCGTCGGCGCGCTCGGTCTGGCCCTCGTGTTGTTCGGTAACTTCGAAGTCGGTTAGCTACGCTCGCCCGGTGCCCACACCGGTTTCCCGGCGCCGATTCCTTTCGATGACGGCCGGAGCCGCGGTGCTCCTATCCGCCTGCGGACCGGAGAAGCCCGGCGCTGTCGCCGACGACGGGTCCGTCACCGTCACGCACGCGTTCGGAGAAACCAAGGTCCCGGCGCCGCCCAAGCGGGTCGTCAGCGCGGGTCTGACCGACGCCGACGACCTGTTGGCCCTCGGCGTCGTCCCGATCGCAGTGACCGACTGGTTCGGCGCGGAGCCGTTCGGTGTCTGGCCGTGGGCACTGCCCCGACTGGGCGGCGCGCAACCCGCGGTGCTGTACCTCACCGACGGTGTCCCGATCGACCAGATCGCCACACTGAAACCGGACCTCATCGTGGCCACCAACGCCGGCCTCGACCAGGACACCTACACCCGGCTGTCCGCCATCGCGCCCACGATCCCGCAGACCGGGCGGGACGCCTTCTTCGAACCGTGGCGAGACCAGGCCACCGCCATCGGCCAGGCGGTGTTCCGCCACGACGACATGCAGAAGCTCATCGCCGACGTCGACGCGAAGTTCACCGCGGTCAAGGACGCCAACCCGCAGTTCGGGGGCAAGAAAGCGCTGCTGCTCGGCGGCACCTTGCAGCGCGACAGCGTGCAGGTGACCGGCCCCGACTGGCGCCACGAGTTCCTCACGCAGATGGGCCTGACCGTCGTGCAGACCGACGGGCCGCTGATCCCGCGGGACCAGATGGCGGCCGTCCTCGACTCCGCCGATGTCCTCATCTGGGCCACCGAGAGCGACGAGGAGCAGGCTGCGCTGCTGGCCGACCCCACCCTCGCGGGGCTGACCGCGACCAAGCGGCAACGCAACGTGTTCACCGGAAAGGAGCTCGCCGGGGCGATCGCCTACGCATCGACGCTCTCCTATCCGGTGATCGCCGACCGACTGCCGCAGATGATCGCGCCGGCGCTGGGCTGATCTAATGGCCCGGTGACAGCCGAGCAGACCGCCGAGCCGCAGCCGCACGCCGCCTTCGCCCAGGTGGGCTCGGCCTACTATCCGGTGCTCGTCGCGGTGTTCACGGCGCTCGTCATCGTCTCCAATCTCACCGCCACCAAAGGTGTCGCGTTCGGACCCATCATCACCGACGGCGGTTTCATCGTCTTCCCGCTGACCTACGTGATCGGCGACGTCCTCTCGGAGGTGTACGGCTTCAAGGCCGCCCGGCGGGCCATCTTCACCGGCTTTGCGATGAACATCCTGGCCGCGCTTGCTCTGTGGGTCACGATCTATCTGCCGACCGCCGATTTCTACGAGAACCAGGAGCACTTCGAGAACATCGCGCGCGGCTACACCGGGCTGATCATCGCCGGGCTCGCGGGCTTCATCGTCGGTCAGACCCTCAACGCCTGGGTGGTGGTGCGCATCAAGGAGCGCACCAAGGAAAAGCACCTGTGGGCGCGTCTGATCGGGTCGACGTTCGTCGGGCAACTCGGTGACACAGTCGTGTTCTGTGCCATCGCGGCGAGCGTCATCGGCATCACCACCGTCGGTGACTTCCTCACCTACACCGCTCAGGGCTGGCTGTACAAGACCGCCATCGAGATCGTCGTACTACCGATCACCTACCGAGTCATCGCCTACATCAAGCGCCGCGAACCGACCTACGGTGCGGTGTGACCTGAGCCTTTCATCCGCTGACGACCGCCATTCCTTGAGCCATCGCTAAGGCGGCTCTGGCAAGGCCCAAAGAGGTTGGCGGAGTGCGAGCGTTGCAAGCTACTCGGCGGTAGCTTTGGCACATGAGCGTGACAGCGGGTGTGATGGAACAAATGCGTACGGGTGGGGCGAGCAGCATTCTGGACTACGGCGATCGCGCGCTTCTCCTCGAATTCGGCGGCACAGCTGAGGTTCTGGCGTGGAATGACGCCCTGTGTGCCGCCGAACTGTTGGGTGTGGTGGACATCGTGCCCGCCGCCCGCACAATTCTGGTGAAGCTCTCGGGTCCGCAGTACCAGGCGCCCACCCGACAGCGCCTGGGCCAGGTGCAGTTGAGCGACGATGCCCTTGCGCACTCCGTCGCTCCCGCCGACGGAAGCGCCGACCTCGTCGTCGACGTCACCTACGACGGTGAGGACCTGCATGAGGTGGCCGAGCTGACCGGCTTGACGCCCGAGGAGGTCGTCGCGGCGCACACGGGAAAGCCCTGGCGCGTCGGATTCAGCGGATTTGCACCGGGTTTCGCCTACCTCGTCGGCGGCGATGACCGACTTGCCGTACCCAGGAGGTCGGACCCGCGTACCAAGGTGCCCGTCGGCGCGGTCGGCCTCGCCGGTGAGTTCAGCGGCATCTACCCGCGTGAGTCGCCCGGCGGATGGCAGCTGATCGGACGCACGTCGGCGGTGCTGTGGGATGTCGACCGCGACAACCCGGCACTGCTGACCCCGGGCATGTGGGTGCAGTTCCGGGAGTCGCGCTCATGAGCGCGGTGACGCTGGAGATCCTGCAGACGGGCCCGCTGGCGCTGGTCGAAGACCTCGGCCGGCCCGGCCTGTCCCATCTGGGTGTCACCCGGTCCGGCGCCGCCGACCGGCGCTCGCACACCCTGGCCAACCGGCTGGTCGCCAACCCGGGGGACCGCGCCACCGTGGAGGTGACGCTGGGTGGCTTCACCGCGCGCGTGCACGGCGGCGGCAAAGAGGGTGTGGCAATCGCCGTCACCGGCGCCGACACCGACCCCGCCGTCAATGGAGTTCCTTTCGGCACCAACAGCATTCACCACGCACAGGACGGCGAGGTGATCTCACTGGGCGCGCCGCAGTCGGGGTTGCGCTCGTATCTCGCGGTGCGCGGTGGCTTCGACGTCGCGCCGGTGCTGGGCTCCCGCAGCTACGACGTGATGTCGGCGATCGGACCGCTGCCCCTGCGGCCGGGCGATGTGCTGCCGATCGGCGAGCACACCGACGACTTCCCCGAACTCGACCAGGCGCCGGTGGCTGCCATCGCCGACGACGTCCTCGAGCTGCGGGTGGTGCCGGGGCCGCGGGACGACTGGTTCCTCGACCCCGACATCCTGGTGCGCACCAACTGGCAGGTCACCAACCGCAGCGACCGGGTCGGGATGCGTCTGGTCGGGATGCCGCTGGAGTACCGCTGGCCGGACCGCCAGCTGCCCAGCGAAGGTGCCACCCGCGGCGCCATCCAGGTTCCGCCGAACGGTTTCCCGGTGATTCTGGGTCCCGATCATCCCGTCACCGGCGGCTACCCGGTGATCGGTGTCGTAGTCGACGACGACATCGACATGGTTGCCCAGGCACGTCCCGGTCAGACGGTGCGGCTGCACTGGTCACGACCGCGGCGCCCGTTCCACGGCGGCGTGGACTGACGCTTCCCGGCGGGCTGTATGGGAGACGCGGCCCGGCCGCGGTGGTACAACCGGGGGTGTGCGCGCACGCCTGGTCCACACCTCCGATCTCGACGACGAGACCCGTGAGCATGCGCGCGCGATGGTCACCGAAGCCTTCCGCGGAGTACCCGGCGAGGAGTTCACCGACGCCGACTGGGAGCACGCGCTCGGCGGCATGCATGCGGTGATCTGCCAGCGCGGCGCCCTGATCGGCCACGCTGCGGTGGTCCAGCGCCGGCTCCTTCACAACGACATGGCGCTACGGTGCGGATACGTCGAAGGCGTCGCGGTCCGTGAGGACCACCGCGGCCAAGGGCTCGGCAGCGCCCTGATGGACGCTATCGAGCAGGTCATCCGGGGCGGCTACCACCTGGGTGCGCTGAGTTCGAGCGATCTGGCCAAGCCCCTGTACGCCGCCCGGGGGTGGCTGCCGTGGCGGGGGCCGACGTCGGTGCTGGCGCCCGACGGGCTGACTCCGACGCCCGACGACGACGGGTCGCTGTACGTCCTGCCCGGCGAGCTTCCTGCCTCCGTGACGCTCGATCCGGACGCCGCGATCGCGTGCGACTGGCGCGGCGGCGACGTCTGGTGACCGGCTCACACGGGGATCCACGCCGCAGTGAGCGGAAATTCATCGCCTGAGCGGGTGTGACACCACCAAGCAACGGCTGCTTAACCACCCGGAAACAAGTGCTGAATAGACAGTCCCCATGAGTGAGCCGGACTGGTCGCCGCTCACCGGATTCCGTGTCGCGGTGACGTCGGCGCGGCGTGCCGACGAGCTGGCCACGATGCTGCGACGTCGCGGCGCGACCGTGACGAGCGCTGCTGCGATCGAGATGGTGCCGCTTCCCGACGACGACGAGCTGCGTCAGCGCACCCAGGCGCTGATCGACACACCACCGGACATCGTGATCGCGACCACCGGGATCGGCTTCCGCGGCTGGATCGCGGCGGCCGACGGCTGGGGCCTGGCCAACGAGCTGATCCACGCACTGGGTAAGGCACGCATAGTCTCCCGCGGCCCCAAAGCCACCGGCGCTCTGCGGGCGGGCGGCCTGCCCGAGGAGTGGTCACCGGAATCGGAGTCCTCCCGCGAGGTGGTGCACTATCTCGTCGAGGGCGGAATCGCCGGAGCGCGCATCGCGGTGCAACTACACGGCGCCACCGCGGAGTGGGACCCGTTTCCCGAGTTTCTTGACGAATTGCGTTCCGCTGGAGCCGAAGTGGTGCCGATCCGGGTGTACCGCTGGCATCCGGCGCCGCGCAACGGCGAGTTCGACGCGATGGTCGCCGGCATCGCCGAGGAGAAATTCGACGCCGTGAGCTTCACCTCCGCCCCCGCAGTCGCGTCGGTGCTGATGCGTGCCGCCGAGATGGGCCTCGAGAGCCGGGTGCTCTCGGCGTTGCGCAACGGCGTGCACGCGATGTGCGTGGGACCGGTGACGGCGCGGCCGCTGGTACGCCTCGGCGTGCCGACCTCTGCTCCCGAGCGGATGCGGTTGGGGGCGCTGGCCCGCCACATCACCGACGAGTTGCCGCTGCTGCAGGCACGCACCGTCAACGTGGCCGGGCACCTGCTCGAGATCCGCGGTAACTGCGTGCTGGTCGACGGCGCGGTCAAGTCGATGTCCCCGGCGGCGATGGCGACGATCCGGGCGCTGGCGTTGCGCCCGGGCGCCGTGGTCTCGCGGACCGACCTGCTGCGGGCGCTTCCGGGAAGTGGCACCGACACCCACGCGGTCGAGACGGCGGTGCTGCGATTGCGGACCGCGTTGGGCGACAAGAAGATGGTGGCGACTGTGGTCAAACGCGGCTATCGGTTGCCCGTCGACGAGGCGTACGCGTCATGAGTTTCCTGCTGGTCGCGCACGGCACCCGTAAGCAGCGCGGGGTGTCGCTGATCGGCGACCTCGCCGCACAGGTGTCCGACGCACTGGGTCAACCGGTGCACGTGGCATTCGTCGACGTCATCGGGCCCACCCCTGGTGAGTTGCTCGGCGCGACGCTGGACCGGCCGACCGTGCTGGTGCCCGCGTTCCTGGCCCGCGGCTACCACGTCAGCAGCGACATCCCCGCACACGTCGAGGCCAGCGGGCACCGCGACGTCACGGTCACCCGGGCGCTGGGCCCCGACCCACAACTGATCCGGGTTCTCGTCGATCGCCTGATCGAATCTGGTTGGCGGCCCACTGATTCCGTGATTCTCGCCGCGGCGGGAACGTCGGACCCGGCGGCGATGCGCGATCTGCACACGACGGCGACCTGGTTGTCGGCGATGGTGGGGTCGCGGGTCGAGCTGGCGTTCGCCGCCACCGGTGAGCCCAGGGTGGCCGACGCGGTGGCCGCTGCACGCGGCCGGGGCAGGCGCATAGTTGTCGCGTCATATCTGTTGTCGGAGGGCCTGTTCCAGGATCGGTTGCGGGACAGCGGCGCCGATCTGGTGACCGATCCGCTGGGCACACACCCCGGGGTGGCGCGGCTGATCGCCAATAGATTCCAGCGCGCCCGGGTGCCGACGCAGCGGCCCGCCGGAACTGTATTCCAGCAGGCGCCGTCTCGGGGCGGATTCGCTGCCGGAATACAGTTCCGGCGGTAGTTCTATAGGTCGGCGTCCCGTCCTCACATAGTGGTGTCGAGACGGCTTCCGTCGGCGAAGATCGCGCCGAGATCTGTGACGACACAATGGGCTCCACTGCGCAGCAGAGCATCTCGACCCGCACCCCGGTCCATGCCGATTACCCGGAAGCCGCCACGGCGACCCGCTTCTACCCCAGAGGTGGCATCTTCGACGACAACGGTGCGTGCAGGGTCGGAGCCCACCACCGATGCAGCATGCAGGTAGGTCGCGGGGTCGGGCTTGCCGCGCAGGTTCAGACGCATCGACGTGCGACCGTCGAGGACGACGTCCACCTTGTGCCTCAGGTCTGCCGCCTGCAGCACGGGCTCCGCATTGCGCGAACTCGAGACCACGGCCTTCGGGATGGCGCAGAGTTCAAGCCAGTCGAGCAGTTCAGCGGCCCCGGCAAACGCGCGGGCGCCGTGCTCGTCGAGTTCGGCGAGGAACATGGCGTTCTTCTGGTTGCCCAGGCCGTTGACGGTTTCCACGCCGGGCTCGTCGTCGGCGTGCCCCTCGGGCAGTTCGATACCGCGCGACGCCAGGGCCGCCCGCACGCCCTCCACCCGAGGCTTCCCGTCGATAAAGGCGAAGTAGTCCTGACTGGTGTACGGCGCCACCGGTGCCCCGCGCGCCGAGTAGGACTCGAACACCGCCGTGAACAACCGCCCCCAGGCCCGTTCGTGCACCGAGGCCGTGTCGGTGAGGACGCCGTCCAGGTCGAAGAGGATGGCCTCGCAGTCGCGGATCTCCATCGCGCTCATCCAACGGCAAGTCCCACAAATCTACAAGACTTGAACCTAAATTTGCGTCATCGCCCAGAAGGCTTCATGTGGCGAACGAGAGCGTCGTGTCATCCCTCAGCGTGCTCGGGGGCGACAGACGACGCCAGGGCGACGGCGCCGAGGACGGGCCCGCGGGGGCCCAGCTCTGCCAGCTGGATCGTCAGGTCTCTGGTCGAACTCGGAATGCCGCGTCGGCGCACCGACTCGCGCAACGGGGCCAACAACAGCTCGCCTGCTTGCGCGAGTTCGCCGCCGATCAGGATCCGCTGCGGGTCGAACAGATTGCACAGGTTGGCGACGGCAACGCCGACCTGGCGTCCGGTGTCGGAGAGGACGCGGGCACACGCGGTGTCGCCTTCGCCGGCCAACCGGACCACCTCGGCGATGGTCAGTCCTGCACCATGGCGTGGTTCGAGCAGTTCGACGACGGCGCGCGCGGCGACGATGGTCTCCAGGCACCCGCGGTTGCCACAGCGACAGACCGCGCCGAACTCGTCGAAGGTGGTATGCCCGATCTCGCCGGCGGTGCCGTTGCGGCCCCGATACAGCCGTCCGTCGAGGAAGAGTCCGGCGCCGACGCCGTCGGCGAGTTTGAGGAACGCGAGGTTGTCGCACCCGCGGCCCGCGCCCCACGTGTGTTCGGCGAGCACCCCGAGGTTCGCGTCGTTGTCGACGATCACGGCGCAGCCGAAGTGATCGCCGGCCACCTGCGCCGCCGGCACGCCGACCCAGCCGGGCAGGATCGACACCGACCCGACCTTGCCTGTTGCGTTGTCGATCGGTGCCGGCAATCCCATCCCGATGGTTGTGATGTCGGAGAACCGGCCATCGATGTCGCACAGTAACTCGTCGAGCAGTTCACGGGCCCGTTCGAGGCTGGCCTGGGCCGACTCGACGGGACCGAGCGGGATGCGGCGCTCGCCGATGACCTGCCGACTCATGTTCGCCACCGCGACGGTCACGTGCCGGTGCCCGAAGTCGACGCCGGCGATCAATCCCGCTGAGCGCGCCAGTCGGAGACGCCTTCTGCGTTGCCCGGAGTCGGCCTCGTCGATCACCCCCGCTGACGTCAACTCACGAACGATATTCGACACCGTCGCTGGGGCCAGGCCCGTCAGACGGGCAACTTCGGCCTGCGTGAGTTCGCCGGAGGACCTGAGCAACTCGAGCACCCGTCCCTGGTTGGCGCTACGAAGAGCGGCCTGCGAACCGGGGCCGAACCCTGCGGAGGAGCCATCGTCGGGGCTACCCATCGACCGCCTCCCGTTCGCCTACTCGCCGATCACCGGGTTCAAGTGTCGCATCGTTTGCCACGGCCCCGTGCCGACCCCGCCCGCCCTAGCGTTCGCCTCATAGCCGCAAAGAGTCGATTTATCGATTTTTATGTTCATCTCTTGAATATCTTCGGGATGTGGGTTTTGATGTGAGGCGCTTCACATCAAACGAATCGAGTGCTTTACATCACATGCAGTTGGGACGTCGATGCGGTCCCACGAAACAGAGAGGTCCGCATGAGTGAACATGGCCCCGTCCCCGACGCACCGTCGATATACGACGACGACGCCTCGAGCGGTCGCAGCGTGGTCCGGATCGCGTCCGTCGCCGCCCTCGGCGGCCTGCTGTTCGGCTACGACAGTGCGGTGATCAACGGCGCTGTTGCAGCGATTGAGCGGCAATTCGAGGTCGGTGGCGCTTTCCTCGGATTCGCCGTCGCTTCCGCTCTGCTCGGCGCAGCGGCCGGGGCGATGTCCGCAGGCCGCTTCGCGGACCGGTTCGGGCGGCTCTTCGTGATGAAAGTCGCCGCCGTCCTGTTCTTCGTCAGCGCGATCGGCGCCGGCCTCGCCCCGGAGATTTGGACCCTGATCATCTTCCGCGTTGTCGGCGGCGTCGGAGTCGGCGTGGCCTCGGTGATCGCACCGGCCTACATCGCCGAGGTGTCGCCGCCGCGCATCCGCGGACGACTCGGCTCACTGCAGCAACTGGCCATCGTGTCGGGCATCTTCCTGTCGCTGGCGGTCGACTACGCCCTCGCCACCGCGGCAGGAGGTTCCAGCGAGGTGCTGTGGCTCGGCCTCGAGGCGTGGCGGTGGATGTTCATCGCGATGGTGGTACCCAGCCTGGTGTACGGGTTGCTCGCGTTCACGATCCCCGAGTCACCGCGTTATCTCATTGCCAAGCACCGTATTCCGGAGGCGCGCAAGATCCTCACGGCGCTGCTGGGTGAGAAGAATCTCGAGATCACGATCACCCGTATCGAGGCGACGTTGGTCGACGAGAAGCCGCCGTCGTGGCGCGACATCCGCGGACCCCGCGGTGGGCTTCTGCCGATCGTCTGGGTCGGTCTGGCACTATCGGTGTTCCAGCAGGCCGTCGGTATCAACGTGATCTTCTACTACTCCAACATCCTGTGGGAGGCGGTCGGATTCTCCGAGGGCGATTCGTTCATCATCACGGTCATCACGTCGATCGTGAACATCGCCACCACGTTGATCGCCATCGCCTTGGTGGACAAGATCGGCCGGAAGCCGCTGTTGCTCATCGGTTCTGCCGGAATGGCACTGAGCCTCGGCACCATGGCCATCATCTTCGGTGGCGCGTCCGTCGGCGCCGACGGAATTCCGCACCTCGAAGGTTCGGCGGGTCCGATCGCCCTCGTCGCGGCCAACGTGTTCGTCATCGCGTTCGGCATGTCGTGGGGTCCGGTGGTCTGGGTGTTGCTCGGTGAGATGTTCCCCAACCGCATCCGCGCCGCCGCCCTGTCGCTCGCTGCGGCCGGCCAGTGGGTGGCCAACTGGGTCATCACCGTGAGTTTCCCAGCGCTGAAGGATGTTTCGCTGGGCCTGGCATACGGGATCTACACCACCGCCGCGATCATCTCGTTGGTGTTCGTCGCGAAGTTCGTGAGGGAGACCAAGGGTCGCACGCTCGAGGACATGGACACCGGGGTCCGCGATCCAGCCTCGTCCCACTGAACCGACGTCAGGAGTAGCTCATGGCAGGCCAACGCACGGTCGCGATTCTCGGGCCCATCCCGCGTGACCACATCACCACCCATCAGGGCGATACCTTCGACAAGTACGGATGCGTGCTCTACACCGCAGCGGCGCTGTCGGCGCTGATGGAGCCCACGGACCGAATCTGCCCGGTAGTCCACGTCCGCAAGCAGGACGAGGCGCCGATAAAGGAGCAACTCGCGCAGTTCGCCAACGTGGACCTCACCGGGATCCGCTCCGACAACGACCGTGGTGACATCGTCGAACTCACCTACACGACGCACAACCACCGTGATGAACGCCAGACGGGGTTCATGAGTCCGATCCTGCCCGGCGATCTCGACTTCGTGCTCGACGCCGACGCGTTTGTGTGCGTGCCGATCACGGATTACGAAGTGGGACAGTCGACGCTGGAGTACATCAAGACGCACACGTCTGCGATGGTGCTCCTCGACGCGCACGGCCCCACAAACACGCTGGTGCGCGGCGGGGAGCGGCATCACCGGCTCTGGGTGGAGCGCGATGCGTGGCTGCCTCACGTCGACATCCTCAAGATGAACCTCGAGGAGGCGGGGTGCAGTTGGTTTCCCGACCGGTCGGAGGCGGGGGCAACGGGCAAGCCGATGACGCCGCAGGAGATGCCTTCGTTCGCGGCACACTGCCTGGGATCGGGCGTCAAGGCCGTCTGCATCACGCTCGACGAGGAGGGCTGCGTGGTCTACCACCTCGACGAGACGGGCGCGCTGGTCGAGGAGACCATCGGCCGCATCAACGTCGAGAACGTCGTCGACACCACCGGCTGTGGCGACTCCTTCGCTGCGGGAATGGCGTTCGGGTACCTCGAGCACGGTGATTACGTCACCGCCTGCCGGTACGGCAATGCTATGGGGGCACAACGCTGCTCCGGCTCCGACCTGCGCGTCTACCGCTCGTTGGCGGAGACACAGGTCCAGATCACCGAGAACTACGGCGGTGTGTTGGTGGGCCATGCTTGACGACGTGCTGTCCGACGAAGCGTGGCTGGTGCGTCAATCGGGCCATGACCCGGCGCGGGCGAACTTCTTCGAGACGGTCTTCACCGTGGGCAACGGTCGGCTCGGCACGCGGGGGTCGCTCGAGGAGGGCCACCGCGGCGAATGGTCGGGCACCTACCTCAACGGTGTCTACGACGGCTACGACGCGCCGGTGATCGATCTCGTCAATGCGCCCGACTGGCTGTCGCTGGTGATCCATGTCGAGGGCGTGCGGCTCGACGTTCAGTCCTGCGCGGTGCTCGAACACGAGCGCGCTCTCGACATTGCGCGCGGGTTGGTCTGGCGCCGAACCGTATTCGAGGACTCTCAGGGCAGGAGAACCCGGCTGGAGACGCTGCGCTTCGCGAGCATGGCCACGCGGTCGGTGTGTGCCCTGCGATACGAGATCACGGCGGAGAACCACAGCTCGAGGATCTCGGTCGTCAGCGGCATCAACGGCGACCGACGCAACCTCGAGCGACTGCCCGCCTACCCGCACGGCACAACGTTCGAACCGGAGACCCGCTGGGACAAGTGGGCCAAGACCAAGCACCTCGTCGAGTCGGTCCACGCCTCGGACGAATCCAGCATCTACCTGGAGATGCGCACGGCCGCCACCGATATCACCATCGGCGTGGCATCCTCGACATGGGGGTACCCGCCTGCGCCCGTGCAGCGTTCAGTGGTTCAGGAGTACGACCGGGTGGCCGAGAGATTCGACTTCGAGCTTGCCGAGGGCGAGCCGGTGCGGCTGGACAAGCTCGTGACGATCGTGACCTCACGCGACCCGGCTGCTCCCGGCTGCGCGCTGCACCCGGTACCCGACCGGTGCCGCAGCGCGCTCGAAGCGGCCGCCGACGCGGGCTTCGACGCCCTTCTGGCCGACAGCGTCGCGGAATGGGAGCGCAAGTGGACGGCCTGTGACTGCCTGATCACCGGTGACCCAGACGCCGACGCCGCCTGCAAGGCGGTGCGCTTCGGCATCTACCACCTGCTGATCGCGGCGAACGAGCACGATCCCACAGTGAACATAGGCGCGAAGTCGCTCTCCGGCGAGGGGTATCGCGGACATGTGTTCTGGGACACCGAGATTCTCATGCTGCCGTTCTTCATCTTCACTCAGCCGGACACGGCCCGGGCGTTGTTGCGTTACCGCCATCACACGTTGCCGGGCGCCAGGGAGAACGCACGGTCGGAGGGCAGGCGGGGCGCACGCTATGCCTGGGAATCGGCCGACACCGGCCGCGAGGAGTGTCCGGAGTGGACCGTTGACGGCGTGGACCGGTTGTGGATGCGCGACGAAGAGGTCCACGTCGGCGCGGACGTCGTCTACGGCATCATGCGTTACGTCACCGCCACCGGCGACATCCCATTTCTTGTCGACTACGGCGCGGAGATCCTCTTCGAGACCAGCCGCTACTGGGTCGACCGGCTCGACTACGACAGCGACACCGACCTCTACAGCCTCAAGATGGTGATGGGACCCGACGAGTTCCACATTCACGTCGATGACAACGCGTTCACCAATGCCCTGGTGCGGTACAACCTCGAGCAGGCGGTCGCGGTCTATGAGATGTTGGCCACCGAGTATCCCGCCGAGCTTGCTGAATTAGTTGCGACACTGGAACTCTCGACAGACGAGGTCAATCAGTGGCGAACACGCGCCGCAAGGATCGTCGATCGGGTGAACCCGGACACCGGGCTGATCGAACAGTTCCGCGGTTACTTCGACATGGAGGACGTCCCGATCACCGTCTGGGACGACAACGACATGCCGCAGTACCCCGAGGGCTATCACCACTTCAACTGCGAACACACCACGTTGCTCAAGCAGCCCGACGTGGTGATGGTCCAATACCTGCTGCCCGACCTTCACGGGCCGGAGTCAAAGCGTGCGAACTTCGATTTCTACGAGGCGCGCACATTGCACAAGTCGTCGCTGAGCCCATCGATCCACGCCATCATGGGCATCGAAGTCGGTGACTTCACAAGGGCCGCACAGTATTTTGCGCGGTCGGCATTCGTGGATCTGAACGACAATCAGGGAAACACGGCCGAGGGCATGCACATCGCCTCCGCCGGCGGAACATGGCAGACGGTGGTGTCCGGCTTCGGCGGCTTCCGGGTGCGCAACGGCGTGATGGCCTTCGACCCGTGGCTCCCGCCCGGGTGGGAACGTGTCGGGTTCCGGCTGCACTGGCACGGCGACGTCGTCGAGGTCTGCGTCGAGCTGGATGCCATCACATTCACGATGCGAGGTACCGCGAAATCCCACCAGACGGTGATCGTGCAAGGCCGAGACGTCGTGCTCACGTCAGGCCATCCGACAAGGGTGCCGCTGCTCAGCGCGGCCGAGCGGCCCGCCGGAATTGCATTCCACGCGACCCCGCCGCGTGGAATGCAGTTCCGGCGGTAGTTCTAGGGGTGTGGTGTTGTCGACGGCGGCAGCGCAGCGACCAATGGGGTGTCGGCTCCGACACGTCCCAGCTTCAGCGCGCCGCCCGGATCACCCAGAGGTGCGTCGCGGCCGGGCAGCGTGAGCGTGAAGAACGCGGCGTTGTCTTCGAGGAACTGCGCCTCCTCGTCGGGCAGGTCGGCGTCGTAGTAGATGGCGTCCACCCGGCATGCGATGCGGCACGCGCCGCAGTCCACGCACTCGTTGGGGTTGATGTACATGGCCCGGTCGCCTTCGTAGATGCAGTCGGCCGGGCATTCCTGCATGCAGGACTTGTCGACGATGTCCACGCACGCGCTTCCGATCACGTAGGTCATGGCCTCCACGGTATTTGCCGGTCGCGGCGAAGTCGTGGGCCGAAAGTCCCTATTTCCGTCACGCTCCGATCACGCCGAACTGGCATTCCAGCAGAGAAAGTGCGAGAAGAGTCCTGCTGGAATGCCATTTTGGCGGGAAGGTCAGGAGCCGATCTCGACGTCGCCCTCGGGTGTGATCCGCGTCCCATATACCGGTAGCGACACCCGCGGATCGTCGAGGCAGGTGCCATCGTCGAGGGCGAATGCTTGCTTCTTCATCGGCGACTGGACCGTGGCGCGACCACCGCGATCGCCCACGATCCCCCGCGCCATCACCGCCGCACCGGAGAACGGGTCGAGGTTGCCGACCGCGTGCAGCGTGCCGTCGTCGAGCCGGAACAGCGCGGCCTGGGCGCCGTCGGGCAGCAGCACGCCGACCCCGCGGCACGGCAGCAGGAAGTCGTAGGCGCAGGCCACGGTCCAGACCTGGATGTCGTTGAGCAGAGTCATCTCGGGATCAACCCCCGTACTGTCGGCATACCGATGGGCGTGGGCACCATGCGGCCCGAGTTCTCGGCGAAAGTGACCGTGGGGTCAGCGACGTCGGGCGCGTTGACGAACGAGACGAACCTCGACAGCTTGCCGGGATCGTCGAGCACACCCTTCCATTCACACGCGTAGTTCTCGACGTGGCGGGCGATCGCCGACTCGAACTCGTCGGCCAGCCCTAGCGAGTCCTCGCAGACGACCTCGCGCAGGTGCTCCAGCCCGACCTCCTCGACCCAGGGAGCCGTGCGCTGCAGCCGGTCGGCGGTGCGGATGTAGAACACCAGGAACCTGTCGATGTACCGCACCAGGGTGTCGTCGTCGAGGTCTCCCGCCAACAGCTCGGCATGCCTGGGCGTCATGCCGCCGTTGCCGCCGACGTAGAGGTTCCAGCCGGTCTCGGTGGCGATGACGCCGACATCCTTGCCGCGCGCCTCGGCACACTCCCGCGCGCAGCCCGACACCCCCATCTTGATCTTGTGCGGGGCGCGCAGGCCGCGGTAGCGCAACTCCAGATTGATGGCCATCTGCACCGAATCCTGTTGGCCGTAGCGGCACCAGTCACTGCCGACGCAACTCTTGACGGTGCGCAGCGCCTTGCCGTACGCATGACCCGACTCCATACCGCCGTCGACGAGGCGCCGCCAGATCTCGGGAAGCTGATCGACCCGGGCCCCGAACATGTCGATGCGCTGCCCGCCGGTGATCTTGGTGTACAGCCCGAAATCGCGGGCGATCTCGCCGATCAGGATGAGGTGCTCTGGGGTGATGTCGCCGCCCGGCACCCGCGGCACCACCGAATAGCTGCCGTTGCGCTGGATGTTGGCCAGAAAGTGGTCGTTGGAGTCCTGCAGCGAGGCCTGCTCACCGTCGAGGACATGGTCCGAACCGGTCGATGCCAGGATCGACGCCACCACGGGTTTGCAGATGTCGCAACCCTTTCCGCTGCCGAATCGCTCGATCAGCCCCGAGAACGTCCGGACCTCGGTGGCGCTGATGATCTCGAACAGTTCCGCCCGCGATTGACCGAAGTGCTCGCACAGCGCCTTGGACTGCTCGACGCCCTGGGCCTCCAGCAGCTGCTTGAGCAACGGAATGCAGGACCCGCACGACGTGCCCGCCTTGGTGCAGCTTTTCAAGGCGGGCACGTCCGCGCATCCGCCGGCGATCGCGTCGGTGAGATCGCCTTTGGTGACGTTGTTGCAGGAACAGATCTGTGCTGCGGCCGGCAGTGCGCCAACTCCCAGTTGTGCTGAGCCACCGGCGGATCCGGCAGGAGCGAGGAGCGCGAGCGGATCTCCGGGCAGCTGCTCTCCGACCATCGGGCGCAGCACGCCATAGGCGGAGGCATCGCCGACCAGGATGCCGCCGAGAAGGGTGGCGGCGTCGTCGGAGAGCACGAGTTTGGCGTAGGTCTGGTTGACCGCGTCGTTGACGGCGACCTCGAGGCAGTCCGGAGTCACACCCATGGCGTCGCCGAAGCTGGCGACATCGACGCCGAGCAGTTTCAGCTTCGTGGACATGTCGGCCTCGCCGAATTCGGCCTCGCCACCCAAAAGGCGGTCGGCTACCACCTCGGCGCTCGTGTACCCCGGCCCGACCAGGCCGTAGCACCGCCCCTCGATCGCGGCCACCTCGCCGATCGCGTAGATGCTGGAATCGCTTGTGACACAGGTTAGGTCAGTGAGTACACCACCGCGCTCGGCGACGGCGATCCCGGCCTCACGTGCGAGTTCGTCCCGCGGGCGAACCCCTGCCGCGAAGATCACCGCTCCCGCGTCGATCGTCTCGCCGTCGCTGAGCGTGACCTGGGCAGCTCCGGTGTCCGACGAGTCGATGCGCTCGGTGCCGACGCCGACGTGGACCACGATGCCCAGCTCGGCAACCATCCTGGCCAGCAGTGCCCCGCCCGCCTCGTCGAGTTGCTGGGACATCAGGCGCGGCGCCATCTCGACGACATGTGCGCTCATCCCGAAGCCGCGCAAGGCATTTGCGGCTTCAAGGCCCAGCAGCCCACCGCCGATCACCACACCGGCAGCGGGTCGCCCTACCGCCACCGCGCGGTCGGCGACGGCCCGGATCGCGTCGAGGTCGTCGAGCGTGCGATACACCTGACAGTGGGGCAGGTCGTGTCCGGGCACGGGGGGCACGAACGCGTACGAACCCGTCGCGAGTACCAGCGCGTCGTAGTCGATCCGCGCCCCGTCGGCGGTCGCCACGGACTTGTCGGTCGGGTCCAGCCCGATGACACGGCTTCCGAGTCGGACGTCGACGAGCGGGTCATCGACATAGTCGTTACCGGGCAGCGCCAGTCTGGCGCGATCCCAGTGTTCGGTGTACCCGGTGAGGCCGACGCGGTCGTAGGCCGCGTCGAGTTCCTCCGCGAGGACGGTCACCCGCCACACGCCGCCGGCGTCGCGGGACCGCAGTGCCTCGACGAACCGGTGACCGACCATGCCGTGGCCGACGACCACGACGTGCGATGTTGGCGCCATGGCGGACACGCTAGGAAGCCGATATTGCCGCTGTGTCGCGCTGTGTGAAGCGCCCATCACGGTGTTCTCACGAGCGCCGACGCGTCGTTGTGAGTCCGTGCGCTGACGGCGAACGCCTGTCCGGAACTTGAGCGTACTCGGCTCATGTTCTTTCAGTGGGCGAGCTGGCACCCGAGTCGGTCGACAGCATCAGGAGCGCGTCAACAGCAACTCCCCCTGTGCCGAAACGGCATTCCAGCAGAACTCTTGCGAGTGAGGACCTGCCGGAATGCCGTTTCGGCGGGCCTGGGGTTAGGCCCAGCGGCCGAGTAACTCCTTGGCCCGCGCCGCCAGCGCGGCCTGGAGGAACGGCCCGAAGCTGATCCGGCCGACGCCCAGCGGCCCGAACGATGCGGGGTCGTCCTGATCGGGGAGCGCGATCGCGTTGACCGGCAGCGGGAGTTCCGCGGTGAGACGCCGCATCGTGTCGGGGTCGTGACGACCCACCGGATACAGGACATCGGCACCTGACTCCGCCGCCAGCTTCAGCCGGGCGATCGCGCGGTCTGCCCGATCGGCTTCATCGCCGTCCTGGCGCAGGAACAGATCGGTCCGGGCGTTGACCACCACGTGCACACCGGAAGCGTCGGCCGCCGCGCGAAGACCCCCGACAAGTTCGGCATGTTCGTCGGCCGATCGCAGTCGGCCGCCCTCGCTGTGCACGGTGTCCTCGATGTTCAGGCCGACCGCACCGACGGACAGCAGCCCCTCAATCAGGCGCACCGGCGTTTCCGCGTATCCCGACTCGATATCGACCGAGATCGGCACGTCGACCGAGGCAGTGATCTGCGAGACCCGGGTCAACAATTCGTCGAACGTCATCCCCTCGTTGTCGGGCTTCCCGACGGAATCGGCCACCGGATGGCTGCCGACCGTGAGCGCAGCGAACCCGGCGTCGACCGCCAGCCGCGCCGACCACGCGTCCCACACCGTCGGCAGAATCACCGGATCGCCGGGGCGGTGCAGCGCGAGAAGCGCCTCCGCAAGCCCACTCAACCGATCGTCACCCATAGATTTCCTCCGCTCCTCAAAGTGATCCGTCTCACCATTACATCGGTGTTGTGACTAGCATCGATTGCGTACGGTGATCCATGACACCCTTCAGCCCAAGGAGGTCACTTGTCCAGCACCACCGAGCTCGCCGAGCTTCACGATCTGATCGGAAGCCTTCGGCGATGCGTGACGTCGCTTGCGTCGCGATACGGGAACAGCCCAGCTACCCGTCGCATCGTGAACGACGCCGAACGCATCCTCAACGACATCGACCGACTCGACATCGACGCAGAAGAACTGGAACTCGCCCGTGGCGTCAGCGGACACCACCACATCGGCGAGCGGATCGCGATTCCGGACACCCAGTACGACACAGACTTCTGGCGCGGCGTCGACGACGAAGGTCTCGGCGGGACGCGATGAGCGTCGCGTGCCGTGAACAACGGGACGCGTTCGGGGGGTACAACAGCATAGAAAGGCAATCGTGAGCGCACCCACCGCCGACCGCAAAGCGACCGGCGTCTTTTCGTCTGGCCGAGCACAAATAGCTCAGCGCACCCTGCGCACAGACAACTGGCTGAAATCCCCGATCCTCACCGACCTCGGGTTCGCCGCTTTCGTCATCTATGCCACGGTGCGGGCGTTCATGCAGAACAACTACTTCGTCGAGCAGTACCACTACCTGACGCCGTTCTACTCGCCGTGCATCAGCACCGGGTGCACGCCGGAGGCCAGCGGCTTCTGGCCGCAGATCCTGCCGGACTGGCCGATCCTGCCCTACGCCGCGCTGTCGCTGCCGTTCCTGCTGCTGTTCCGGCTCACCTGCTACTACTACCGCGGCGCCTACTACCGTTCGGTCTGGCAGTCACCGACCGCCTGCGCCGTGGCCGAGCCACACGCGAAATACACCGGGGAGACCCGGTTTCCGCTGATCATCCAGAACACCCACCGGTACTTCTTCTACATCGCCGGGGCCATCTCGGTGATCAACACCTACGACGCGATCATCGCCTTCCACTCCCCGTCTGGATTCGGATTCGGTTTGGGCAACGTGATACTCGTGGTGAACGTCGTGATGCTGTGGGTCTACACGCTGTCGTGCCACTCCTGCAGGCACATCGTCGGCGGGCGGCTCAAGCACTTCTCCAAGCACCCGGCCCGGTACTGGATGTGGACCCAGATCAGCAAGCTCAACACCCGGCACAAGCTGTACGCCTGGATCACCCTCGGCACCCTGATGCTGACCGACTTCTACATCATGCTGGTGGCCAGCGGAACCATCTCCGACCTGAGATTTATTGGTTAGCAAGTTAATTCACAGTCGTTTTTCGATAGATCGAGTGAGGTTTGATGGCTTCGGGTGAAGCGCAATTGGAACGGCACGAGTACGACGTCGTCGTGATCGGCGCCGGTGGTGCAGGGCTGCGTGCGGTGATCGAGGCCCGGGAGCGGGGCCTTCGCGTCGCGGTGGTGACCAAGTCGTTGTTCGGTAAGGCACACACCGTGATGGCCGAGGGCGGCTGCGCGGCGGCGATGCGCAACGTCAACACCAAGGACTCCTGGCAGGTGCACTTCGGTGACACCATGCGCGGCGGCAAGTTCCTGAACAACTGGCGGATGGCCGAACTGCACGCGCAGGAAGCCCCCGACCGGGTGTGGGAGCTGGAAACCTACGGGGCGTTGTTCGACCGCACCAAGGACGGCAAGATCAGCCAGCGCAACTTCGGCGGTCACACCTACCCGCGGCTGGCGCACGTCGGCGACCGCACCGGCCTGGAGATCATCCGCACCCTGCAGCAGAAGATCGTCTCGCTGCAGCAGGAGGACAAGAAGGAACTCGGCGACTACGAGGCCCGTATCCGGGTCTTCCACGAGTGTTCGATCACGGACCTGATCTTGGACGAGGGAGCCGACGGCACCAAGCGCGTGGCCGGTGCCTTTGGCTACTACCGCGAAACCGGCAAGTTCGTGCTGTTCGAGGCGCCCGCGGTGGTCCTGGCCACCGGTGGCATCGGCAAGTCGTTCAAGGTGTCGTCGAACTCGTGGGAGTACACCGGCGACGGCCACGCGCTCGCGCTGCGCGCCGGTTCGGGCCTGATCAACATGGAGTTCATCCAGTTCCACCCGACCGGCATGGTCTGGCCGCTGTCCGTGAAGGGCATCCTGGTCACCGAGGGCGTGCGCGGCGACGGCGGAGTGCTGAAGAACTCCGAGGGCAAGCGGTTCATGTTCAACTACATCCCCGACGTCTTCAAAGGCCAGTACGCGGAGACCGAGGAAGAGGCCGACCAGTGGCTCAAAGACAACGACTCCGCGCGCCGCACGCCTGACCTGCTCCCCCGCGACGAGGTGGCCCGTGCAATCAACGAAGAGGTCAAGGCCGGCCGTGGCACCCCGCACGGCGGCGTCTACCTCGACATCGCCTCCCGGATGCCCGCCGAGGAGATCAAGCGCCGGCTGCCGTCGATGTACCACCAGTTCATCGAGTTGGCCGAGGTCGACATCACCAAGGACGAGATGGAGGTCGGCCCGACCTGTCACTACGTGATGGGTGGCATCGAGGTCGATCCCGACAGCGGCGGCGCCGCCACACCCGGCCTTTTCGCCGCCGGCGAGTGCTCCGGTGGCATGCACGGCTCCAACCGGCTCGGCGGCAACTCGCTGTCGGACCTGCTGGTCTTCGGCCGGCGCGCCGGGATGGGCGCCGCGGACTATGTGCGGTCACTGGCGGACGAGCGGCCGAAGGTCACCGACGACCACATCGAGGCGGCGACAACGCTGGCGCTGGATCCCTTCGAGCCGAAGGACAACCCCGAGAATCCGTACACCCTGCATGCGGAACTGCAGCAGTCGATGAACGACCTTGCGGGCATCATCCGCAAGGAGAACGAGCTGCAGGAAGTGCTCGACAAGATCGACGAGCTCAAGCGGCGCTATGCCAACGTCACCGTCGAGGGCGGCCGCATCTTCAACCCGGGCTGGCATCTCGCTATCGACCTGCGCAACATGCTCCTGGTCAGCGAGTGCGTGGCCAAGGCGGCGATGCAGCGCACCGAGAGCCGTGGCGGACACACCCGCGACGACTTCCCGAAGATGGACGCGCACTGGCGCAACAAGCTGCTGGTGTGCCGGACGGTCACCGACGGCGCAGGCACCGAAGCCGTCGTGCCGGAGGTGACTGTCGAGCCGGAGCAGCAGCCGACGATGCGGCCCGATCTGCTGGCGACATTCGAGCTGTCCGAACTCGAGAAGTACTACACCGACGATCAATTGGCCGAGCACCCTGAGCGGAAGGGCTGAGAATGGCTGCTTACGACGCGAAACTACGGGTCTGGCGCGGCGACCCCAGTGGTGGCGATCTGCAGGACTACACCGTCGAGGTCAATGACGGCGAGGTGGTGCTCGACATCATCCACCGGCTGCAGGCCACGCAGGCAGGCGATCTCGCCGTGCGGTGGAACTGCAAGGCCGGCAAGTGCGGATCCTGCTCGGCGGAGATCAACGGCCGTCCGCGCCTGTTGTGCATGACGCGGATGTCGACGTTCGGCGAGGACGAAGTCGTCACGGTGACGCCGATGCGGACGTTCCCGGTGATGCGTGACCTCGTCACCGACGTCTCCTTTAATTACGAGAAGGCCAGGGAGATACCGTCTTTCACGCCACCAAAGGATCTGCAGCCCGGCGAGTACCGGATGCAGCAGGAGGATGTGAACCGGTCCCAGGAGTTCCGCAAGTGCATCGAGTGCTTCCTCTGCCAGAACGTGTGCCACGTCAACCGTGACCACGAGGAGAACAAGCTCGCGTTCTCGGGACCACGCTTTCTGATGCGGCAGGCCGAACTGGACATGCACCCGCTCGACGTCCAGCCCAACCGCTCCGAACAGGCGCAGGACGAGAACGGCCTCGGCTACTGCAACATCACCAAGTGCTGCACCGAGGTGTGCCCCGAGCACATCAAGATCACGGACAACGCGTTGATCCCGATGAAAGAGCGTGCCGCCGACCGCAAGTACGACCCGGTGGTGTGGCTGGGCAACAAGCTGTTCCGGCGATGAGCGCTTGCGCGAAGAGCAGAGTGCGGATGAGCGCTTGCGCGAAGAGCAGAGTACGCATGAGCGCTTGCGCGAACAGCAGAGTACCCAGGTAACAATGCGCGACGAGCGGCTGCCTGTGGTGGACGACTCGCGCGGTGTGGTGCGCTCGACGTCGACGACGAACAGCGTCGGGGTCGCGGGATCCATCAGCACGAACCACAGCGCGGCCGTCGCCGGATCCATCGCGACGGCCGACAGCGCTGTCGTCGCGGGATCCATCGCGACGGCGGGCAGCGCGGCTGTCGCCGGCTCGATCGCCACCGCGGGCAGCGCCGTCGTGGTGCGCGCGATCGCGACGGCAGGCAGTGCTGCGGTCGCCGGGTCCATTGCCACCGCCGGAAGCGCCGCGATCGCGGGCTGCATCCTCACCGTCCTCTGCATTGCCTGCGCCGGCTGCGCGGCCTGTCTGGGATGTATCGCATGCAAGCGGTGCAAGGCGTGCATCGGCTGCCTGGACTGCGAGGACTGTGTCGGCTGCATCGGCTGCGTCAACTGCTCGGGTCTGCGCGGCGCTGTCGGCCTGCGCGACGTCCACGCCTGACTCAGGCCGGGACTGCGAAAGCGCGCCGAATCCCACCCGTGCCACGCCCCTGTGCACCAATTCCGCGTTGAGTTTCGCGTTGAGACTGCAGCCACGGCAACAAAGTGCGAGTGGACCCCACCCTCAGCGCAGTCTCAACGGCTGTGGGCGCGCTCCGCGTTGAGACTGCAGCCACGGCGGCCGCAGGGAACGGCTAGATTCGACCGCATGCCGAACCGCAGCGGACTGTTACTCAATCCCAACGCCTTCGACCCGCAGAAGCTCGACCCCGAATCCCGGCGCCAGTTGCGCGCCCTGATCGAGTGGTTCGAGGAGCGCGGGAAGGTCAGGCTGCTTCGCGAGGATCTGGAAGCGACGTGGGTGACCGACTTCCTGGACTTCGTCAAACAGGAGCGGCTGTTCGCCACCTTCCTCACGCCGTCGGAGTTCGCGGGCGGCGACGCCAACAAACGCTGGGACACCTCGCGCAACGCCGTGCTCAGCGAGATCCTCGGGTTCTACGGGCTGGCGTACTGGTACGCCGAGCAGGTCACCATCCTCGGCCTGGGCCCCATCTGGCAGAGCGACAACGTCAAGGCCAAGGAGAAGGCCGCCGCCCAGCTCGAGGCCGGAGGCGTGATGGCGTTCGGGCTGTCCGAACGCGAACACGGCGCCGACATCTACAACACCGACCTGCTGCTGACACCCGCCGAAGGGGACACCGAAGGGGTGGTGTTCCGCGCCTCCGGCGAGAAGTACTACATCGGCAACGGCAACGTGGCCGGGATGGTGTCGGTGTTCTCCCGGCGCACCGACGTCGAAGGCGCTGACGGGTACGTCTGGTTCGTCGCCGACAGCGGCCACGACAACTACGAACTGATCGACAACGTTGTCCACGGCCAGATGTTCGTCAGCAATTTCCGGCTCAACGACTACCCGGTGTACGAGGAGGACATCCTGTGCACCGGCCCGGACGCTTTCTCGGCCGCGCTCAACACCGTCAACGTCGGCAAGTTCAACCTGTGCAGCGGCTCGATCGGCATGTGCGAGCACGCGTTCTATGAGGCCATCACCCACGCGAACAATCGCATCCTCTACGGCAACCCGGTCACCGACTTCCCGCATGTCCGCGCAAGCTTCGTCGACGCCTACTCGCGGGTGGTCGCGATGAAGCTCTTCAGTGATCGCGCCATCGACTACTTCCGCAGCGCAAGCCTCGACGATCGTCGCTACCTGCTGTTCAATCCGGTGACCAAGTCCAAGGTCACCTCCGAAGGCGAGAAGGTCGTCACCCTGCTGTGGGACGTGCTGGCCGCCAAAGGTTTCGAGAAGAACACCTACTTCTGCGAGGTTGCGCGCCTGATCGGGGCACTGCCTCGGCTCGAGGGCACGGTCCACGTCAACGTCGCGCAGATCCTGAAGTTCATGCCGAACTACATGTTCAACCCGACCGCCTACCCGGAGATCGGAACCCGGGACGACCCGGCGGACGACACCTTCTTCTGGTCCCAGGGACCGGCCCGCGGCGCGTCGAAAGTGCAGTTCGCCGACTGGGCCCCGGTCTACGAGCAGCACTCCGACATCCCCAACGTCGCCCGCTTCTACGAACAGGCGAAGGCGCTCAAGGAGCTGCTCGCGACCGCCGCGCCCGATGCCGATCAGCAGGCCGACCTCGACTTCGTCCTCGTCGTCGGGCACCTGTTCACGCTGGTGGTGTACGGCCAGTTGATCCTCGAGCAGGCGGGCCTGACCGGGCTCGATCGTGATCTCGTCGACCAGATCTTCGACATCCAGATTCGCGACTTCTCCGGTTACGCCATCGCGCTGCACGGCAAGCCGAGCTCCACGGCCGCCCAGCAGGCGTGGGCGCTGGCCGCCGTCCGTAAGCCTGTCGCGGACACCGCACGCTTCGACCGGGTCTGGGAACAGGTGAAGGCCTACGACGGCGCCTACGAGATGCGGCCCTGAACCTGACCGCGGTGACGCCGGCCCGCGCTCCCACCAAACCCGACGGTCGAGCACAGGTGTAGAGGGTCTGTGCGGGGGTACGCTCCAGGAAGCAGCCAATCACCGACGAAAGGCAGCCCCCATGTCGCTTCGAGAGCCCAAAAGCGTCAACGACATTCGCACCGCGATCCGCGAGCTGAGCACCCGCGCCGAGTTGGCCCGCAAACAGGGCCGCGCCGCCGATGCCGCCGAGTTGGACCAGCGTCTCAGGAACTACCGAGACGAGCTCGGTCACCGACCCTAGCGTCGGGCCAGGTCGGCCGCCTCAGGCACCGAGCCTGCGGAAAGTGCTGCGGTGGAAGACGATTGGCGGCACATCCGGGTGCACGGTGATATCGCTGACCCGCAAAATCACAATGGTGTGATCCCCGGCAGGAATCAACTGCTCGATGGCGCTCTCCAGCCACACGCTGGTGCCGTGGACGAACACCGCACCACGGTCGCTCGACGCGGTCTCCAGCCCCGCGAACCGGTCACCGGTTTTGGCGGCCAGCGTCCGCGCGGCATCGTCGTGCGACTCCCCCAGCACGCTGATTCCCAGATAGGGGACGTCCTTGAGCCGGGGCCAGGTCGTCGACGTGTTCTGCACGCAGAACGACACCAGCGGCGGATCCAGGGAGACGGGGACGAAGGTGCTGGCCGCCAGGCCGACGCGGGCGCCGTCGACCTCCGCGGCGATCGCGATGACGCCGGAGGGGAAGTGGCCGAAGGCCTCCCGCAGCGTCGTCGGGCTGAGGTGGGTCCCGGATTGAGGCCTTGTACCGCTCATCGGCACCATCATCACACGTATCCGTGGGCGGCTGCCACGTCCGGGTGTGCCCGCAGTCGGCTCTTCCAGGCGTTGCGGCCGTACACCGGAAAGATCTGCTCGTTGGATGGATCAGCGCTGACACCGCGGGCGTCCCCCGCGAGTGCGGCGGGCAGGGGAAGCACCGGCAGCTGCGCATCGAGCCGGGGGTTGAAGAAGTACGGCACCGAGATCCGATCCCCGGCATGTGCGAGGTTGACGCGGTGTTCGGTCGCCCGCAGATAGCCGCCGGTGGCGATCTCGAGCATCTCGCCGATGTTGACGATGAACGCCCCGGGTAGCGGGTCGACATCGATCCAGCCGGAGTTCGGGTCACGCACCTGCAGGCCGCGGCTTCCCGGTTCGGCGAGCAGCAGCGTCAACACGCCGGCATCGCGGTGCGCACCGACGCCCTGGGTGCTCTGCGCGTCCCGCGGGTAACGCACGATCTTGATCAGGGTCGCCGGTGTGCGGGCGAAGGCGGCATCGAAGATGTCGCCGGCGCTGCCCAGCGCTGCCGCCCAGTGCCTCAACAACTTTCGGCCCACCTCTGCGAGCGCCGCATCCCATTCGGCCACGATCCCCGGCAGCTCGGGCAATCCGGCGGGCCACTGGTTGGGGCCCTGCAACCGCAGGTACGGCTCCCCCGGGTCGGGCAACGGCGTACGTTCCGGGCCGATGTCGATCTGTTCGCGCCAGTCGATCTGTCCGCTGGTCAGCTCACCGCCGAGCCGGGTGTAGCCACGGAAATGCGGGCTGTTGCGCATCGCCACAGCGTCCTTCTCCGACTGCGGCAGGGCGAACAGCCGACGCGCGGCATCGAGCAGTCGCTGCGCGAGAGCCTCGGCGACGCCGTGCCCGGTGAGATAGAAGAATCCGACGTCGTGGGCCACCTCACGCAGCCTGGGGCGCAGGTCGACGGGATCGTCGCGGAGGTCGACCACGGGTAAAGCCGTGCTCAGAGCGGACACCACGTCATCATCGCGGCGGTCGGCCGATCTGGCCAGGGTCCGGATCGGCGTGAACGCAAGCCGGTTTCAGGAGCGTCCCGGGACGGCGGGAAGACTGCCCACGGACGGTAACGTGACGCCCACCATGTGGATCCCGCTCCTGATGATGGCCGTCGCGGTCAGCCTGGAGCCCTTCCGGATCGGCATGACGGTCCTGCTGATCAACCGGCCCCGGCCCGGCCTGCAGCTGCTCGCCTTTCTCGCCGGAGGTTTCGCGATGGGCACCGCGGTCGGTGTGATCGTGCTGTTCATCCTGCGGCCGGCCCTCGGGTCCGCCCACTTCACCCTGCCCAGGGTGCAGATCGTGGTCGGCGCGGTGGTGCTGCTGAACGCTGCGTTGGTGGCCACAGGAGTCATCGGGCGGACGAAGGCACAGCGCGGCGACGGCGAGGGAGGCCGAGCGGGTCCACTGTTCGGCCCGCTCGCCGCCCGGGGCCGCCAACTGCTCAACGGCCGTTCGTTGTGGGCGGCGGGCGTCGCGGGCCTCGGGATCGCGCTTCCGTCCGTCGACTATGTCGCGGCGCTGGCGCTCATCGTCGCGTCGGGCGCGGCGCCGGCCGTCCAGTTCTGCGCACTGATGCTGTTCAACGTCGTGGCGTTCGCGCTCGTGGAGATCCCGCTGCTGTCCTACCTGGTGGCCCCGGACCGGACCCGCGCCACGCTGTCGGCGTTGTACGACTGGCTGCGGGCCCGGGGGCGCCGCGGGGTTTCTCTGCTGTTGGCCACGATCGGCTGCGTGCTGCTCGGCGTGGGGTTCGCCGGACTCTAGCGGCGGTGACGGCTACGGCGGGTTGTTCAACACGTACTGAAGGCCGGAGAACAGCTGCGACAGCGGATCCGCGGCGCCGCCGAAGGCGGCCTGCGTCGCCGGTGCGGTGACCGCCGCGGGGTCGTAGCCGTTCACCGGATCCACCGTGATCGGAGCCGTCAACGGGTCGTCGTTGCGCGAATATCCCGCATCCACGTAGGGCTGCAGAACCGCGTCGAGCTCGATCAGCGTCTCCTGCGGAATCCCCAGGTATTTGAAGGGCATCACCAGCGGCAGATGCTCCTCGGGAATCATGAAGGTCGTCGTCTTCGCGCCCCGGGAGTTGACGGTCGTCCTGATGTTCCGTGGCGGCACCATGCTCGGGTCGGTGAACGCGACCGCGGTGTGGCCGGTCGCCAGTCCGACGATTGCATTGGCGACCGACATCCAGTTGTCCGGCCGGTCCGGCCAGTCGGCGATGCTGTCGTAGGCGGAAACGAACTGGTAGGTGTCGTACTGGCTCTCCACCGGAGGCGGGATCCGGTAGTCGAGTGAGGGCACCACGCTGCCGACGGGGAACATCTGGGTCAGGAAGCTCTCACCGAACGCGTGCCGCGCCACCGGGTCGCCGTATGTGGCGAAGCTCAGCTGGTCGGGCGGCGGAGCGGCCGGGTCGTAGGCAAGCTTGGCCTGCACGTCGTTGAGCACCATCGCACCCTCGGACAGGCCGATCGCGGTGCCCTGGCCGCCCGCACGGACCGCTTCGAGGACGTTCGGGGTTCCGATGTCGACCGACTCGCCGACGCTGGGGCCATCGATGCCCAGACCGGGGAAGTTGTCGTCCAGTCGGCCGATACCCGGGAACAGGCGTTCCAGCGTGTGGCCCTGAACCTGGCCCGCCGGATAGTCGACGATCTGGCGGTCCAGACCCGGGAACCAGTCCGCGCCCGTGCGCATGATGTATTCGTCGTAAGGGATGCCCAGCACGTGTGCGCCACCCAGGGCGTACGCCCGACCAGGCGTTCCCAGCGGGGGCGGCCCGCCGACCGGAATGCCCGGTGCCGGCGGGGCCGGCGGTTCGTCCGCCGTGGCGATCCCGAGGCCGAAACATCCTGTGGCACAGACAGTTACCAGCGCAGTGACCGAGGCGAACTGTCTCCGCATGCTCATCCCCGCCCCTCGACCGCGCGTCTGCCTGTGCACCCGACCCTACCCCGCCACACCCGCCGGCCTCAGGCGTCCAAGCGGGTGAATTGGTCCTGCCGGTACTGCTCGACGCAGGCGGCGCGCCGGATCTTGCCGCTGGTCGTCGTCGGAATGGACCCGGGAGGTACCAGGACCAGATCCCCCACGTTGACGCCATGGGCATTGGAGACCGCGGAGGTGACATCGCTCTTGACCTCGGTGAGCCACCGAAGCGCATCGCCTTCTGAATCGGGCTTGGCGTCACTGCGCTTCTTGAGCTCGATGACGGTGACCAGGTTCTCGGTGCTGTTCACCGGAACCGATATCGCCGCGACCCGTCCGCGGGTGATCTCCTGGACCGTCGCCTCGATGTCCTCGGGATGGTGATTACGACCGCGGATGATCAGCAGATCCTTGATGCGGCCGACGACGAACAGTTCGCCCGCGGAGAGGAAGCCCAGATCGCCGGTTCGCAGCCAGGGCCCGTCGGGCGTGCCGGCCGAAGGATCGATCAGGGTGGCGCCGAAGCACCGCTGCTCCTCCGGCGGCCTGCTCCAATAGCCAGACGCGACGTTGTCGCCGTGCACCCAGATCTCGCCGACCACGTCCTGCGGGCACTCCCGGTGGGTGTCGACGTCGACGATCCGCACCACGGGTGCCTGTGGCAGCTCGTATCTCACCAGCGCAGAGCTGGCTCCGGCCGCACCCCGGCGAGCGCGGCCCGCGGCCAACTCGTCCACATCGAAACGGACGGCCCCCGACGCGTCACCCGACGATTCGCTCCAGGTGCCACTGGCCACGAACACCGTCGCCTCCGCCAACCCGTAGCAGGGCCGCAGCATGTCGTCCCGGAAACCGAAGTGCGCGAACCGGTCCGCGAAGCGCTCCAAAGTCGCCGGATGAACACGTTCGGCGCCGTTGATGATGCCCCGCACCCGACTGAGATCGAGCCCGACGAGGTCAGAGTCCCTGGTCTTGCGGGCAGCCAGTTCGAAGGCGAAGTTGGGCGCCCCGGAAAACGCATGGGGGTGCTGCGCCAGCGCTCGCATCCACCTGGCGGGGCTTTCCAAGAACGCCACCGGGCTCGTCAACTCGGCATGGAAGCCGCCCAGGATGGGCGCGCAGACGCCCAGCACCAGACCCATGTCGTGGTAAAAGGGCAACCACGACACGATGGTGAGGTCGGATGAGGTCCTGACACGTCCGGCGAACAAGCTGCGCATCAGCTGCTCGAAATTGGCCTGCAGGTTGCGATGCGAGATCATCACCCCGGTGGGCAGGCGGGTCGAACCCGAGCTGTACTGCAGATAGGCCGTGCCGGGAAATTCGGTGGTCGAGACCGCGAGCCCACCTGCCGACTCGGCGGGGGCATCCAGATCAAGCGAGTCGATCTCGATGATCGTCGGCGTCGTGTCGGTGGCTGACCGGTCGACGTAGTCGCCGACATCTCCCGCGACCGCGGAGGTCGTGAGAACCACCGAGGGCAGCGTGTCGGCGAAGACCGATCCCACCCGGTCGTGACTCGCGCCGCGATGCGGCAGCGGGAGCGGCACAGCGATGCGCCCTGCCTGCATGGACCCCAGGAACGCCAGGATGTACTCCAGGCCCTGCGGGGCCAGGATCACCGCCCTGTCACCGACCGACCCGTGACGGCTGATCTCCCGTGCGACGGTCATGGTCCGATGCAGGAGCTGCGACCACGTGACATTCTCGGGAACGCCCGCCGGGTCGTGGAGGTAGTCGGTGAAGGTGAACGCCACATCGTCGGGCCGCAGGCTGGCGCGTCCGTGCAACATCGAGAGAACTGACGACTGGGACATAGGCGTCATGTCCTCCGGAATCCCCGATGTATGCCAACGGCGTGTCGAGCGGGAGGCACCCGTGAGTCCTGCGAGGAGCTTAGTGACCCCCACCCCGCTTCGTTGCGTAGTTTCACATACATCACGTGTTGCGCGCTAACCAGCGGCTTAGGCGTTTTCGGCCGGTGACTGGGATCTCGAAGACGCTGACTGCGCGACGCCCACTCGTGACGGCCACCAGTTCGCGCGCCCGACCAGCGCCGCGATGGCGGGCACCGTGATGGTGCGCACCACGAAGGTGTCCAGCAGGATCCCCACGCCGATCACGAACCCGCCTTGGATCACGATGCCGATGCTGGAGAACAGCAGACCGGCCATCGAGGCCGCGAAGATCAGACCCGCCGCGGTGATCACACCGCCCGTCGAACTCAGCGTGCGAATGATGCCGTACCGGATGCTGCGCGGGGACTCGTCGCGCATTCGCGACACGAAGAGCATGTTGTAGTCGGCGCCCACCGCGACCAGGACCACGAAGGCCAGCGGAGGAACGCTCCAATGCAACTGCTGGCCGAGGAGGACCTGGAACGTCAGCACGCCGATGCCCATCGCCGCGAAGTACGACAGCACCACGGTGCCGACGAGATACACGGGCGCGACAATCGATCGCAGCAATATGGTCAAGGTCAGCAGCACGACGATCAGCGTCGCGAAGATGATGAAGCGGATGTCGCGCTCGTAGTAGTCGCGAGTGTCCCGCAGCGCGGCGGGGAACCCGCCCATCGAGATCGAGGCGTCGGCGAGTGTGGTGTTGGGCTGCGCGCCGCGGGCGATGTCACTGATCACATTGACCTGATCCATCGCCTCGGAGCTGAACGGGTTGAGTTTGGTCTGCACCAGGTAGCGCACCGAGTGGCCGTCCGGAGAGATGAACGCCTCCGCCGCCTTCCGGAACTCCACGGCATCAAGCACTTGAGCCGGAATGTTGAATCCCGCCATCGTCGAGCCCGCCGCGTCGTGGCGCATCGTCAGCAGAAACGCCGATGCCTCATTGAGCCCGTCAGCGATCACTTTGACCTGCTCGACCAGTTGATCCACTCCACCGGCCACCTGCCGGCTTCCGTCGGCCAGCCGGTTGGCCCCCTGCCGCAGATCGTTCAGGCCGGTCCGTGCGCCGCTGGGCGTGTCCAGCCCCATGGCAGACATCGCCTTGGTCAACGTGGCGAGCGCGGCGTTGAGCTGATTCACCGTGGCGGTCAGGGACTGCCGGCCCCCGACGCCCTGCAGTTCTCCGGCTGCCTGGTTGATCTCATCGAGCCGCCCGTCGTTGCGCGCGGTGATCACCTTCTCGAACTGGAGGCGGGTGTCGACGCACGACGGGTTCGCATCGCACACCCGGTTGCCCTGCAGTGCCGTCAGCACCGGGCCGATCCACGCGAACATGTCCCTGACGGCGCGAAAGTTCACTCCCATGGAGAGGCCGAGCTTGTTGACGCTGTCGACGAGCTTGGCGGCGGTCGCGACGTCCCGCACCAATTTGTCGCCGCCGTACTCGGTCCGCACCGACGAGAACGTGTCGATCATGCCCTGGAGGCTCGGCGCGATCTCATTGACCTGAGCGCGCACGTCACCGAGGCTGTCGGCCAGCGTGGTGGCTCCGTCGGCCAGCGTATTGAGGTCGCCGGTGCGTTCACCGATCTGGGTGGCCCCCGTCGCCAGCCGGTCACCGACGATGCCCGCCTGGAAGGTGGCCCGGAACTCCTTGGGCACCTCTCCCAGGGGTCTAGTGATGCCGCTGACCAGGGATACGTCCGGCAATTGGGCGATGCGCGACGCCATCTGCTCCAGGTCCGCGAGTGCCTGCGGTGAGCGCAGGTCACGCGGCGACTGGACGAAGACGTACTGCGGGATGGACTGACTGATGGGGAAATGCCGTTCCAGCGCGGCGTACCCGACCGAACTCGGCGCAGAGGCCGCGACCGCCTTGCGGTCGTCGTAGTTGAAGTTCGCGAACCCTGCAGCGCTGGCCAGCAAAACCAGCACCAGCACGCTGGCCACCAGATGCGGCACGGGCCGACGCACGATGCGGATGCCGGACCGTCGCCAGAACCGGGCGGTCAGTTCACGCCGCGGCTTGACCCAGCCACGAGGCCCCGCGAGCACCAGAATTGCCGGCAGCAGAGTCACTCCGGCCAGGTATGCCACGCCGATGCCGATCGCCGACGACACCCCGACCGTTTTGAACACTCCCATCTCGGCGAAGCTCATCACCAGGAACGTCAGCCCCACGGTGGTGGCAGAGGCGGTGATGACCTTCCCGATCGAGAGCATTGCCGCCCTGACCGCCTCGTCGAACTCGGCGCCGGACCGCAGATAGTCGTGATAGCGGCTGATCAAGAAGACCGCGTAATCCGTTCCTGCTCCGGCCATGATCGCGGACAGAAATATGACGGACTGATTCGAGACGCCCGCGCCGGTCAGTTGGGAGTAGCCGGCCGCCACCGCCTGCGCGATGATCAGCGACGAGCCGATCGTGACCAACGGCAGCAGCATCGTGACCGCGTTGCGGTACACCAACAACAGGACCAACAGGACCAGGACACCGATCGCGATCTCGATGGGCAGGCGATCCTGCTGGCCCGCGACGGTGAGATCCGCGACGGTTGCCGCAGGCCCGGTGATGTACACGGTCAGGCCGTCGCCGCCGGCGGTGTCCGTGGGCACGTTGTGGGTGACGATGTCGGCGACGCGGTTGAAGGACTCGTACGCGCGGGGTGTGCCCAACTCCCCCTCGAGGCTGACCGGCAGTACCCAGGTCGTCTTGTCCTGGCTCGTCAGGAACTGTCGCAGTTGGGGTGTGCTGACGAAATCCTGCACCGACACCACATCGGCCACGTCGTCGCGCAGCGCGTCGACGAGCTTGCGGTAGGCACCCTCGTCTTCGGGCTTGAGTCCGGTCTCGTTGATGAACGCAATGACGAGAAGATTGTCCGAACCCGGCTCCTGGAACGCCTCGGCCATCTTCGTGGCGGTGACACTGGACGGTGCATCGCCGGGCAGGATGACGAGCGGGTGCTTCTCGGCCATCGCGCCCAGCGACGGGAATGTCAGCGGTAGCGCGACCGCCATCGCGATCCACACCGCGATCACCGCCCAGGGCCACCGCACCACCACATCGGCTAGCCGTCGCATATCGCCCTCACCTCAACCCCGGATTGCGCAGACGCGGCGTCCGTTCGCAGCCATCGTTGCCTCCCCTGCTATGCCACGCGTCCCCAGTGCCCGCTGTCAGCAACCCGTACGGATACCGACTTCATCGCCTGCAAGTATCGGGTCACTGATTTCCTGGCCACCGGGTTGTCTGGATGCATGATCGCCATGACCGTGCCCTCGCCGTACCGGAATATGTAGATCGTCAGTTGATAGGAGAAACGGCCGTCTGGGTATATCCCGATATTGTTCGCGAGGCCCATGTCGGCTGCTGCGAGGATCGCATTCAGCGGAGCGGCACCACCGTGGAGGAAATTCGAGACCGGGAAGTTCGGTTGCGGCCAGTTCAACCACGGAGCCAACTCCAACACCCGGTAATACGGCACTCTGGCCATATCCAGGCCCGAATCGAAAGAAGCCTGCGCCGCCCATGCCGCATCGCTGAAAGACGTCGCCGCTATCGGCACGGTGATCGGGATCAAGCCGGTGAACCACCCCTGCGTCATGAAATTGTCGCCGGCGGTGCGGGAATCCCTCGGGGTGAGACCGTAATAGGTCAGAGCCCCGGTGAACTCGTGCTCCACCAGGCCCAGACAGGCGAACAGCCCGCCCACGAAGCGCGCACCTGCCGCCGAGCAGGCCGCTTCGAAGCGCTCCGTCTGTGCCGTGTCCATCAGCATCTCGGAGGTCATGTCGCTGCGAGTGGACTCGTCCGGGTTCCCCAACGGAAGCGGGAACTCAGGAAAACCGTCCTTGTTCTCCTCGGCGAAGTCGATCCAGGTCCGCACTCCGGGCGAATCCACGGTCAACGCCTGCGTGTACTCGCGCTCGCGGACACAGAAATCGTCGAAGCTACCGGCATCGGGCAGTGCCAGGGTCTGGCCGCTTGCGCTCAACGCCGAATACATGCCGTTGGCTTCCATCATGGTCGTACCGATCAACGTCGCATCCCCATGGACGTGATCCATGGCGGCGAAGAACGCGAAATGGTCGTCATTCTGGATTATTCCGAAAGTGAAGCAACCCCACTCCAATGGGCTCGGGATGGCGACGACGTGGGCGCGTATTTCGTCCACGGTCATGGTGCCGTGATCGATCGGCACGAATTCGATGTCGGCCGGATCCTCGACGGTATGCCGGATGAACTCGCCCTCACCATTGTGGTGGAACCAACTGCGGAATGTGTCGTGCCGCCGAAGATAGCTGTTGACGGCGTTATCCATGGCGGCGATATCGCACTGGCCGGGTATCTCACAGCTGGCGATGATCTGCCGGGAAAAGTTCAGTCCCGCGGCGGTCCGTTCGCAATAATTCTGAAGGTGTTGGCGCTGCATGTAGCTGACCGGCACCGAACTCACTGGCGCTCGTCGCGCCATTTCCTGAGCCTCGACCGTCGGATGCCAGGAGGTGACGGCGCCTGAGTTCAGCGACCATTCATCAAGTGCGCCAACAGTGATCTTTCCAATCCGCAAGATGTGGCACCTTCCGAGCCCTACCCGATCTGCCGGCTCCGTTCCCGGCATAACCCCTGGCGGGATCAACATACCCTCGGTTCGACCGCCGTCGTCCCGGCGTCGGTCCAACCGGGGATGGGGACACCGCGCACGCGCTGTCACAAACGTGTAATAGTGGCCGTCGACGCTTGATTCTGGGCGGGGGGGAGGTCAGCCACATGGAATCCGGAGGTCCGAGCAGGCCGGCCCCTCGTTTTGCTGTCATCGGCTATGCGGCGCGTTTTCCGGGCGCCCCGGATGCCGATGAGTTCTGGGACTTGCTGCGCGACGGGTGCGATGCAATCTCGGAAGTGCCCGAGGACCGCTGGGATGTCGACGAGTTCTTCGACCCCGAGCCCGGTACACCCGGCAAAGTCGTGACCCGACGTGCGGGTTTCGTCGACGACGTGACGGGGTTCGACGCGCCGTTCTTCGGAATGTCGACGCGCGAGGCCAGGATGTTGGATCCGCAGCATCGGCTGCTGCTGGAAACAGCGTGGCGCGCGGTGGAGCATTCGGGCACCGCGCCGTCGGCGCTGGCCGGCACCAACACCGGGGTGTTCGTGGGTTTGGCCACCCACGACTACCTCGGAATGGCATCCGACGAGCTGACGTACCCCGAGATCGAGGCCTACATGGCCATCGGGACGTCGAACGCCGCAGCGGCGGGGCGGATCAGCTACCGACTGGGGCTGCAGGGGCCCGCGGTCGCCGTCGACACGGCGTGCAGCTCGTCGTTGGTAGCCATCCATCAGGCGTGCCAGGCTCTGCAGCTGGGCGAGTGTGACCTCGCGCTGGCGGGCGGGGCGAACGTCCTGCTGACGCCCGCGACCATGATTACGTTCTCCAACGCGCAGATGCTGGCGCCCGACGGCCGGTGCAAGACCTTCGACGCGGCCGCGGACGGCTATGTGCGGGGCGAGGGTTGCGGCGTCATCGTCGTCAAGCGACTCGAGGACGCGATCGCAGACGGAGACCGGATCCGGGCCGTCATCCGCGGCAGCGCGATCAACCAGGACGGCGCATCAGGTGGTTTGACAGTGCCGAACGGCGTTGCCCAGCAAAGGGTTATCGCCGATGCGCTCAAGCGTGCGGAACTCGAACCCAGCGACGTCGGATACCTGGAAGCACACGGCACCGGGACATCCCTGGGGGACCCGATCGAGGCTCAGGCCGCGGGCGCGGCCTACGGCGCAGGACGCGAACCCGGCCGGCCGCTGTTGATGGGTTCGGCAAAGACGAACATCGGGCACCTGGAGGCGGCCGCGGGGATCGCGGGCGTCATCAAGGTCATCCTGTCGCTGGAACACGAGGCCCTGCCCAAGCACCTCCACTTCGAGAACCCGTCGCCGCACATTCCCTGGGACCGGCTTGCGGTGGAGGTGGTCACCGAGACCATCCCCTGGGAGCGCACCGATCGGCCCCGCATCGCGGGAGTCAGCTCGTTCGGGTTCGCCGGGACCAACGCGCACGTCATCGTCGAAGAAGCTCCGGTGGTGGCTCCGGTGCCCGATGTCGCCGCCGGGGCGGCTCCGGTGCCCGATGTCGCCGCCGGGGCGGCTCCGGTGCCCGATGTCGCCGCCGGGGCGGCTCCGGCACGCTTCAGCGTCGTGCCGGTCTCGGCGCGCACGCCCGCCGCTCTGCTGCACGTCGCGGATCAGTACCGCAGCTGGCTGGGCGCCCATCCCGAGGCCACGCTGGCAGACCTGTCCTTCACGGCCGGGGCCGGACGCGCACATCTGGAGCACCGGGCCGCGTTGGTGGTCAACTCGAGAGAATCCGCCGTCGAACTGCTCGGCGCGCTCGCGGACGACCGTCCGGCGCCCGGACTGGTTCGCGGCGAATGCCACGACGCACCGAAGACGGCGTGGTTGTTCACCGGTCAGGGCAGCCAGTACCCCGGCATGGCAGCGGAGTTGTTCGACACCGAGCCGGTGTTCGCCGAGACCTTGAACCGTTGCGCGGACGTGGTCGCCGATGTTCTCGAAAAGCCATTGCTGGAAGTCATTTTCGATGTGGACAGCGATGGCGCCGAAGAGACGCTGCGGCAGACCAGCTACGCGCAGCCCGCGTTGTTCGCCATGGAGATGGGCCTTGCCCGCCTCTGGCAGTCGTGGGGCTTCGAGCCCGATGTGGTGCTGGGCCACAGTGTCGGCCAGTATTCGGCGGCCTGCGTCGCAGACGTGTTCAGCCTCGAGGACGGCATGCTGTTGATGGCCGAGCGCGGCCGGCTGTTCGGCAGTCTGCCTGCGGGCGGTCGGATGGTCGCGGTGTTCACCGCCGCCGAGCGTGTCGAGAGCCTCACCGACCAGTACCCCGCGGTGTCGGTCGCCGCCTACAACGGCGCCAATACCGTATTATCTGGACCCGCAAAGGATTTGGAGAAGGCGGTCGCGGGACTGACAGCTGACGGCGTCCGATGCGACTGGCTGGACACCAGCCACGCGTTCCACTCGGCGCTGCTGGACCCGATCCTCGACGAGTTCGAGTCATACGCGGCACGCTTCACATTCTCACCACCGCAGCGGATTCTGATCGACAACCGCACCGGTGACGCTCTCGGCAGGAGCATCAGGCTCGATGGTGCGTATTGGCGTCGGCACGCCCGCCGACCGGTGGAATTCGCCAAGAGCGTGCGCACCCTTGCGGGTCTGAACTGCACAGTGTTGCTTGAGATCGGCCCGCAACCGGTGCTCACTGCCGCGGCGCTGCGGGCATGGCCCGATCCGGCCACCGCGCCGCGGGCCATCGCGTCGCTGCGCCGAAAGACCGCCGACCACCGCCAGATCATCGAAGCCATGGCCGACGCATACGTGTTGGGCCACGTACCCCAGGTCGCCGCATTCCGGCAGGAGCACGCACGAAAGCTCGATCTGCCCACCTATCCGTTCGAACACCGGCAGTACTGGTTTCGAGACAAGGAACGTGGCGAGAGCCAGCACGCACCCCAACACCACGCCGCGCGCACCCAGGCCGTTCGCCTCCTCGAGGACGGTCGGATCGAGGAGCTCGCGACCCTGCTCGATGGTGCGAGCGGCGACGATCAGACCCTCGGCGTGCTGACCAAGCTTGCGGCACAACACAACCAACAGCGCGCGACTCAGTCCATCGCAGACGACCGCTACGAGATCCGCTGGGAGAAGTCCAGTGCGCCGATCGCCGGCGAGGAATCCGGCGACGGCTCCAGCTGGATCCTCATCGGCGACGACTCCGCCGCCGTCGGGCCGTTGGCCGACGTGCTGACGGCCCGCGGCCACCGGCACCGGGTCGTGGGGCTACCGGCGTCCGACGCCGACGAGGAACAACTCGCAACCGTATTGCGCGCTGCGGCAGAGGATGATTCGACGCTACGCATCGTGCATGTCGCGGCTCTCGACTCCGACCCTGCGCCCTCGATGCGGTCGCTGTTGCGCATGCAACATCGGATCCTGAGCGGAACACGGCGACTCTTTCGCGCCGCGATGACCGCTGAACTTCGCAGACCGATCTGGGTGGTGACCCGCGGGGCGCAACGAGTCACCGACGCCGACACCGTCTCCCCGGATCAGAGTTGCCTGTGGGGGTTCGGTCGCGCCGCGGCGCTGGAGATGCCGCACGTCTGGGGCGGGCTGGCAGATCTGGCGAGCGAAGCGACGGGAAATGTCACCGGGGCGAGCGAAGCGACGGGAAATGTCACCGGGGAATGGTCCCGGTTCGTCAGCCGGATCACGACCGCGCGTGACTCGGCTCTTGTTGAGGACCAGTTCGCGCTGCGCGATCAGGAGGTCTACGTTCCGCGGTTGACTCGACGCGCGGGACACCCCAGCGGTGTGCCGCTGCAACTGCGCTCCGACGCAACGTATCTGGTGACCGGTGGGCTGGGATCGATAGGACTGGAGATCGCCGGATACCTGGCCGCGCACGGTGCCGGGCATCTTGTGCTAACCAGCCGACGTCCGCCGAGCGATGCCGCGCGCCAGCGGATCGACGCACTCGGCGCACAGCACGGTTGCGAAATCCGAGTCGTCTCTGCCGATGTCGCCGATGCCCACGATGTCGCGCGGCTGTTGGCAGGCGTGCAGGCCGATCTACCGGCATTGGCCGGCATCGTCCATGCCGCCGGTGAGATCGGCACCACGGCCCTGAGTGAACTCGACGACGCCGAGATCGATCGCGTGTTCGCCGGGAAGGTCTGGGGCGCTTGGCATCTGAGTGAAGCGATCGCCGATCTGCACCTTGACTTCTTCGTCAGCACCTCGTCGATCGCCTCGGTGTGGGGCGGATACGGTCAGACGGCGTACGGCGCGGCCAACGCCTTCCTCGACGGGTTGGCCTGGCGTCTGCGCGAGCAGGGAATCCCCGGGCTCAGCGTCAATTTCGGTCCCTGGTCGGCGGGGATGGCCGACGCGGAGTCGCGGGCGCGACTGGACAAACGAGGTGTCCGGACGTTGTCACCTGCCGATGCGTTGGCGGGTCTGGCCGACGCCATGGCGGCCCCTGACACCCAGGGCCCGGCACAAGGGATCGTGGCCCGGATCGACTGGGCCCGGTTTTTGCCGCTCTACCAGCAGGCGGGGCGGCGGGGCCTGCTGTCGGAGTTGGAGCGCGAGGTGCCCGCCCAACTGGCCGCCGCGGCGCCTGCGGCCACTCTCACCGGAAAGACCCAGCTGGTCGAGCGACTCACCAACGCCCCAGTGCAGCAGCGGAAACGACTCCTGACCGATTATCTGCGTGATGCGGTGGCCGAGGTGACGCGTGTCGATGCCGCGGAGATCCGGGAGGACGCGGGTTTCTTCGACCTCGGCATGGATTCGTTGATGGCCGTCGAATTGCGGCGCCGCATCGAACAGGGCGTCGGCCACGAGATTCCGGTCACCCTGGTGATGGACCACCCGCGTCTGTCCGATGCCTCCCAGTACCTGCTCGACGACGTACTCGGGCTCAGCGAACCGGACTCGGGCAGATCGGCGGCCCAGTTCGCGTCGGCAGTGACGACACGCACGAACGAGCCGATCGCGATCGTCGCGGTGTCGTGCCGGTTCCCCGGCGCTCCCGATCCAGAAGCCTTCTGGGAGGTGCTGTCCGGCGGTGTCGACGCAATCCGGGAGGTACCGGAGGATCGCTTCGACATCGACGAGTTCTACGACCCCGATCCAGAGACGCCGGGCAAGACCTACACGCGCTACGGCGGGTTCCTGGACGGGATCGACGGATTCGATCCCGAGTTCTTCGGCATCTCCCCTCGCGAGGCGGTCTGGATCGAGCCACAGCAACGCCTGATGCTTGAAACAGTCTGGGAGGGCCTGGAAAGGGCCGGGCTGTCCCCGGCGGCACTGCGCGGCAGCCGCACGGGCGTCTTCGTGGGCGTGGCAGCCAACGAGTACGCGCATCTGCTGTCCTCGGAGTCCATCGACAAGATCGAGCCGTACTTCATCACCGGCAACGCGCTCAACGCCATCTCCGGTCGGGTGGCCTTCGCGCTGGGACTCGAAGGACCGGCGGTGGCGGTCGACACCGCGTGCAGCTCGTCCCTGGTGGCGGTCCATCAGGCCTGTCAGGCATTGCACTCGGGTGACTGCGATCTGGCGTTGGCGGGTGGCGTGAACGTCCTCCTGAGTCCGGTGACCACCGTCGCCGCGTCCCGCGCCAGGATGCTTTCGCCCGTCGGGCGATGCAAGACCTTCGACGCCTCCGCCGATGGCTATGTGCGCAGTGAAGGCTGCGGAGTTCTCGTGCTCAAGAGGCTCAGCGACGCCCAGCGCGATGGCGATCGGGTCTGCGCCGTCATCCCGGGAAGCGCGGTCAACCAGGACGGCGCGTCCAGCGGTCTGACCGTTCCCAATGGCGGTGCGCAACAACGGCTCATCAGGACCGCGTTGGCACGAGCGGGCCTCGCAGGCGGGGACGTCGACTATCTCGAGGCGCACGGCACGGGCACCCCCCTGGGTGATCCGATCGAAGTCCAGGCGGCCGGAGCCGTTTACGGTGCCGCGCGTGACGCGGACCGGCCGTTGCTGATGGGATCGGTCAAGACCAACATCGGCCACCTCGAGTCGGCTTCGGGGGCCGCCGGCCTGATCAAGGTCGTCTTGTCGCTGCAGCACGGCGTGCTGCCGCAGAGCCTGCACTTCGACACCCCGTCACCACACATTCCGTGGGATTCGTTGCCGGTGCGGGTCGTGGGCACATCGACCCCATGGCTGGCCGACGGCAGACCGCGGCGCGCCGGGGTGAGTTCGTTCGGATTCACCGGCACGAACGCACACGTGCTGATCGAGGAGGCGCCCCCGGATCCCGCCGCCGAGGAGGGCCCGGCAGATCCGGAAGACGGGATCGCGGCAGGGTCGGACGTGCGGGATACGACCGTCGACATTCTGCCGCTGTCCGCCCGGTCCCCGGAAGCGCTGGTGGCGTTGGCGGGGCGCTATGAGTCCTGGTTGGCCGGCAATCCCGGAGTGGACATCGCCGACGTGTGCTTCGCGGCCGGGACGGGGCGTTCGCATTTCGAACATCGGGCCGCACTGGTCGTCGATTCAGTTCAGGGTGCCCGCGACAGCCTCGCCGAACTGGCCGAGAACCGTTTGCGACCAGGCGTGGTGCGTGACGAGCACACAGAGCGACCGACCACGGCTTGGTTGTTCACCGGTCAGGGTAGCCAGTACCCGGGTATGGCGCGCGAGTTGTTCGATGCTGAGCCGGTTTTCGCCGAGACCGTGACACGCTGCGCGGACGCCGTCAAAGACATCGTGTCACGCCCGTTGTTGGAGGTGCTGTTCGCCGCCGATCGTCAGACCGGAAATCTCCTGCGGCACACATCGTTTGCGCAGCCGGCGCTGTTCGCCGTCGAGATGGGCCTGGCGCGGCTGTGGCAATCCTGGGGCATCGAGCCCGACGTAGTGCTGGGGCACAGCGTGGGCCAGTACGCCGCGGCTTGTGTGGCAGACGTGTTCAGCCTCGAGGACGGTGCACGGCTGATGGCCGAACGCGGCCGGATGTTCGGCAGCCTGCCCGACGGTGGGCGAATGGTCGCGGTGTTCACCGACGCCACCCATGTCGAGGCGATCGCAGGCGAGTTCCCGCGAGTATCGGTGGCCGCCTACAACGGCCCCAACACCGTGCTCTCGGGTCCGGGCGAGGATCTGGAACAGATCACCGCAAGGTTCGGTGACGAGGGGATCCGCTGCACCTGGCTGGAGACCAGCCACGCCTTCCACTCCGAACTACTGGAACCGGTACTCGGTGAATTCGAGTCGTACGCGGCTCAATTGGAGTTCGCTGCACCGACCCTGCCGCTGGTCTGCAACCGCACCGGCACCGTGCTCACCGGACAGACCCCGCTCGACGCTCACTACTGGCGCCGACATTCGCGCCAGCCGGTGCAGTTCGCCGAAAGCGTTCGCACTGTCGCGGCCCTGGGATGCTCGGTGCTGATGGAGATCGGTCCGCAGCCGGTGCTGACGGGGGCCGCGGTGCAGGTCTGGCCGGAGCATCTGGGGGCGCCGCGGGCGATCGTCTCCCTTCGCAAGGGTGTCGGTGATCGGCGCCAGCTCACCGAAGCGCTCGCCGCGGTCTACGTCAGTGGCCACCGACCCGATTTCGCTGCGCTACATCAGCAACCGCGCCGCCCACTGGAACTGCCCACCTATCCGTTCCAGCGCCGCCGCTTCTGGCCCAAGACGTCGAACATCTCAGTGGACGGCCCTGCTGTCTCCGGAATCCTCGGTAGTGCAAAGGATCTCGCCTCAGGCGATACCGTGTACACCAGTAGATTGTCCGTCAAGTCGCAGCCGTGGCTCTCCGACCATGTCATCTACGGCACCGTCGTCGTCCCCGGCGCGACATATGCCGCCATGGCGTTGGCGGCGGTCGGTCCACCGGCGCGGGTGAAAGATGTCTTCTTCTACGAGCCGATCATTCTGCCCGAGAAGAGTTCCCGTGAGGTGCAGCTGACGGTGCATCCGCTGGGAGACGGCGGTGAGTCGACATTCCAGGTGCACAGCCGGCCCTACGGTGACCGCGATGCCGAATGGTCGCTGAACGCCGACGGCACAGTGTGCTCCGGCTCCGCAGACACCGATGACGAGCCGGAAGCCGAGCACGCGGACCCGGTCGACGCGGCGATCGAGCGGCTGGAGCGGATGCGTCCGCAGGAGTTGTTCGAGACCTTCGCCGATATGGAGTTGGCGTGGGGGCCGACCTGGTCGGGTTCCCTGAAGTCGCTGTGGCTCGGCGAAGGTGAGGCGATCGGCGACATCGTCGTCGGCGAAGAGCTCGCCGAACAACTCGGATCCGAGCCGATGCACCCGGTGCTGATGGACCTGTGCACCGGAGTCGCCTTCCCGGCGTTCCCGGCACTGCTCGCGGCCGAACAGGGCGTCAACGATCTGTTTCTGCCGCTGCGGTACGGGCAGGTGATGCTCAAGGAGAAGATGCCTCGGCGGTTCTATTGCCGAGCGCGGTGGCATACCAGCGCCCTCGACGCCGAGACGCAGGTCTTCGATCTCGATTTCGTCGATCGTGACGGCCGACAACTGGGCGGGATTCGCGAGTTCACGGTCAAACGCGCACCCCGGGAAGCCCTGCTGCGCGGCCTCGGCGGCGATACCACCCGGCTGCTCTACACCCTCGGCTGGCACGAGGTACCGCCGCCGGCACCGAGTGACGGCGCTGAGGGTGCCCACGGCACCTGGCTGATCGCCGGATTCGACGAACTGGCCGCCCAGGTGCCCGGCTGCATCCCCTTCCGCCGGACCGTCGACACGGAGCCGCTGGGAGAGCTCTTGGCCCAGGCTGACGCGCGCGGTGTGCCGTACTCCGGCGTCGTCTGGCGCAGCGCGGCGCCCACCGCAGGGGAGACGAGCACCGATGTCGCAGCGCGGCTCGAAACCGAGATCGCGAACCTGCTCAGCGCCGTGCACACCGTGCAGCGCACCGGGGTGAAACTGCCTGGCGGACTGTGGATCGTCACCGACAAGGCTGTCGCCACCGAGTCCGGTGAGCCGGTCGATCCGGTGCAGGCCGCGCTGTGGGGATTCGGGCGCACCACGATCAACGAGGAACCAGCGCTGGGCTGCCGAATGATCGACTGCGACGGATCACCGGAGGCCGTACGTGCACTGGCGACACTGCTGGCCGCACCGGTGGACGAGCCGGAACTTGCGCTGCGGCAGGGGAAGCTGCTGGCCTCCCGGTTGTTGCCGTGGGCTCGCAGTGGCCATCTCACCGTCCCACGCTCGACCGACTACGTCCTCGCGCCCACCGAACGCGGCGCGATCGACAACCTGAGGTTGACCGAGGTGGACGTGCCGGCGCCCGACGAGGGCTATGTGCAGGTCCGGGTGGAGGCCGCGGGGCTCAACTTCCGGGACGTGCTCAACGTCCTTGGCCTCTACCCGGGTGATCCCGGTCCGATCGGCGGCGACTTCGCCGGAGTCGTCACCCAATTGGGCGGCGGCGCCAGCGGACTCCACGTCGGTCAACGCGTCTACGGGTTCATGCAGGGCGCGTTCGCCAGCCGGTTTAACGTGCCGGCTCAGCTGCTGGCTCCCATCCCCGACGGGGTGAGCGCGGTCGAGGCGGCGACGATCCCGGCAGCGGCACTGACGGTGCGGCTCGCGTTCGACTGGGCGCAGCTCAAGCCCGGCGACCGGGTGCTCATTCACGCCGCCAGCGGGGGTGTCGGGCTGGCCGCAATCCAAATGGCCCAGCATTGCGGCGCGACGGTCTTCGCCACGGCCAGCACCTTCAAGCGCGCGACGTTGCGGAAGATGGGCGTGGAGCACGTCTACGACTCCCGCACAACGGATTTCGCCGACCAGATCCTGGCCGACACCGACGGTGCGGGTGTGGACGTCGTGCTCAACAGCCTGACCAGCGAGGGGTTTCTCGAGGCGACCGTGCGTGCGACCGCCCAGAATGGCCGCTTCCTCGAGATCGCCAAGCGCGATATCTGGACGCCGGAGCAGATGGCGGCCGCACGTCCCGACATCGCGTACGAGATCGTGGCGCTGGACACGGTGACCATTCAAGAGCCCGAGCGCATTCGGACCTTGCTGACCGAGGTGTCGGAGGGGTTGGCCGCAGCCGAATGGGTGCCGCTGCCCGCCGAGATCTATCCGCTCACCGAGGCCAGGGCGGCGTTTCGCCGGATGCAGCAGGCGCGCCACATCGGCAAGATCGTGTGCCAGATACCGAACCCGCTACAGCCACGGGCCGATCGGACCTATCTGATCACGGGAGGCCTCGGTGCGATCGGGCTGCACACGGCGGCCTATCTGGCCCAACTCGGGGCCGGCGACCTCGTATTGACCAGCCGGCGCGCGCCCGACGCGGACGCGCAACAGGTGATCGAAGAGATCGCCGACCGCTATAAGACCCGGATCCACACCTTCGCGGCCGACGTCGGCGACGAGTCCGCGGTGGCGCAGCTGCTGGAACGAATCCGCGGAGAGTGCCCGCCGCTCGCCGGAGTGGTCCATCTGGCAGGCGTGCTCGACGATGCGCTGCTGTCGCAGCTGACCCTGGAGCGATTCACACATGTGCTGGCGCCCAAGGCATTCGGTGCCTGCCACTTGGACCGCCTGACGAAGGACGACGACCTGGACTTCTTCATCGTGTCCTCCTCGGTGTCCAGCTTGTTCGGCTCACCCGGCCAGTCCAACTACGCGACGGCGAACGCGCTGCTCGACGGCTTGGTCGCACAGAGAAGAGCGCAGGGCTTGCCGGCCACGGGCGTCAACTTCGGTCCGTGGGCCCAGGGCGGCATGGCCTCTTCGGAAGCCGCGCGCGCCAATATCGCTGCGCAAGGGCTGATGGCGCTGGACCCCTCGGCAGCGCTGAGCGCCCTCGCCGAGGTAGTCGCCAACGGGACCGGCCAGGCCACCGTCATCAAGGCCAACTGGCAGCGGGCCGCGAAGGTGCTGGGCGGTTCGCGTCCACCGATTCTGGACCTCGTGTTGCCGAGTGCCGTCGGCGAAGTGACCGGTGACAGCGAGTTACTCAAGCAACTGCAGGAGATCCCGGTGCCGCAGCGTGCGGGTTTCGTGACCGAGTTCCTTCAGCGCGAGGTGCAGAACTTCCTGCGGCTCGCACAACCGCCCGCCGCCTCCAGTCGATTCCTGGACCTGGGTACGGATTCGCTGATGGCGATCGAACTCCGCAACCGCTTGCACAGCCAGTTCGGCGGCAAGTTCACGATCAACGCGACCGCGGTCTTCGACTATCCGACCATCGGAGGCCTTGCCGAGTATCTGGTGGGTCAGCTGCCCGATGCCGAAACGCCGGACGCACCGCCCGCGGAGGCGCAACCCGCGGTGCCTGAGTCGCAAGACTGAGCGAAGCGACCCTGTGCGGTGCCGCGTCGCTCAGGTCGAACGCTGTGGGGACGTCCGGGCAGTCCGAGCCCCGATACACCGGGGTGCCCCGGTACGCTGACCCAGCATGGTCGACAGTTCATCCCGAACACCCCTGAAACCCATAGTCGCATTGGCGATCTCGGTGCTCGCCGTCGTCGCGGCCTCTGTGATCGGCGGCTTGGCGTCAGCGACTTCGGCCGAGGACTATGCGCGCCTGGAACAGCCCTCATGGGCGCCGCCGTCATGGGTGTTCGGCCCGGTCTGGACGCTGCTCTACGCGATGATGGCCTTCGCCGCGTGGCTGGTCTGGCGCAGCGGACCCTGGTCAGAGACCCGCCCGGCGCTGACGGCCTACGCGGTGCAACTGGTGCTCAATGCGGCCTGGACACCCTTGTTCTTCGGCATGGGCTGGCGCGGACTCGCGTTCGCCGAACTCACCGTGCTGTGGCTGGTGCTCCTCACCACGATCGCGTTGTTCCTGCGCCGCAGTACTGTCGCCGGCTGGTTGCTGCTGCCCTACCTGACCTGGACCACGTTTGCGCTGTGCCTGAATTTCGCGGTCTGGCAGCTCAACGCCTGAGGAGAGACGAATGACTAGATCGGTGTTCATCACCGGTGGTGCGACGGGCATCGGCCGGGCGACGGCGTTGCTGTTCGCGAGGCAGGGCTACTTCGTCGGTGCGTATGACATCGACGAAGCCCGCCTGGACATCCTCAACGGCGACATCAAGGCCGTGGGCGGTCGCGGTGTCGTCGGCCACCTCGACGTCACCGACGCTGACGAGGTGTCGCAACGGCTGGGCGAGTTCCACGCCGCCGCCGGCGGTCGACTCGATGTGCTGATCAACAACGCCGGGCTGTTGAACGCCGGGCGTTTCGAGGACATCCCGCTCGACGTGCACCGCCGCGAGATCGAGGTCAACGTCAAGGGTGTGGTCAACGGGTTGCACCGCGCGTTCCCCTTCCTGAAGTCCACGCCGGGCGCCGTCGTCGTCAATCTCGCGTCGGCGTCGGCAATCTACGGCCAGGCCGAGCTCGCCAACTACAGCGCCACCAAGTTCTTCGTCCGCGCCATCACCGAGGCGCTCAACCTCGAGTGGGGTCGCCACGGCATCCGGGTCATCGACATGTGGCCGCTGTACGTCAACACCGCGATGACCCGCGGGGTCAAGACCGGCACCACCGACTCACTGGGCATCCGGCTGACGGCCGAGGACATCGCCGAGAACATCCTGGCCGCGGTCGATCCGGCGTTGCCGCGGAAGGCACTTCGGCAGGTGCACTTCCCCGTGGGGGTGCAGGCAAAGGCGCTGGCCGCGGGGGCACGATTCTCCCCGGCGTGGCTCACCCGGCTGGTCAACAAGCGGCTCGCACACCAGTAGTCATCACGCCCAGCGGGTGACTTCCGCCTCCGGTGGCAGCACCGAGCGCAGCGGCACCTGCAGCCCGTCATAGATGCCCGGCTTCTGCTCCGCGAGCCAGTTGAGGGCGCCCAGCAGCCGGTTCGCGGCGGTGGTGTTGCCGCCGTCGGCCCGGGTTCCGCCCGGCAGGTCGGCTCTGGTCGTGATGGTGAGCTGCGGGTCGCCGTCGACGATGACGCGGTGATCACCCACCCCCTCGTCGGGCTGGGGCCAGTGCGGCGCGCAGCTTGGATGGATGCGGGTGATGTGCTCGATGACGACGCGTCGCTTGCCGCCGGACCATCCGATGACCTTGAGGAAGAAGGCGCCCTGGGTGCCCTTCTCGAACGGCCCCATCACGGTGTCGACGGTCTCTTCGAGGGGAAGCCGCTCGACCTCCTCGGTGATCTCGTCGATCTCCAGGCCGAGTCCGCGGCCGATGAGCCGGATGTTGCCGCCCCACACCATGGTCGGGATGGTGGGCAGCAGCATCATCGGGGTCTCATCCATGGAGCCGCCGAAACCACACGACACCTTGACTGCGAACGGCTGGTTGTAGGTGGAGTAGTCGAAGATCTCCTGGCAGGTGATGGTGTTGATGCGGGTGCAGAGGCTCGCCGCCGTCACCGCCAACGCGTCGTTGCCCCAGCCGGGGTCGACGCCGCTGACGAGCAGCGTCGCGCTGCCTTCCTCGGCGGCCCGGGTGAGCCGGTCGACCCACTCCGGCGGGGCGGACGCGGGGTCGTACAGCGAGTACAGCGACGGCGTCACGACGTGCTTGCCCGCCCGCAGGCACCGCTCGATGTCGGCGATCGCCTCGTCGGGTCGGATGTCGCCGGACGCCATGTAGGCGACCGCGTCGCACCGCGCCAGCACAGCATCCACGTCGGTGCTGGCCGCCACCCCGGTGTCGGAGTCCAGACCGGCGAACGTCGCCGCGTCCCGGCCGGCCTTGTCCTGCGACGAGGTGATGACACCCGTCAGACGCAGACCCGGAAAGGCGGTCACCGACCGGATCGAGGTCGTTCCCATATTGCCCGTTCCCCACACCGCGACCCCGAGTTTCGACTGCATGGACACACCCTAACGGCGCCGAAGTGACCATCATCACAGGCTGGCAAAGTTCCTGGTCAGACCCTGAAATCAGCCGAATTCGAGTCCCCACCCAACTGCTGGGTTGGTTAGGGCATGGAAATTGCTCACAGTTGCTTTGCGTTGAAGTTACCGAGCGGTATAGTTGGTCGCAGTTACTGGTGGGTAACTTAGACCCAAGTACCCAACCGCAGACGACAATCTCATCGAGGAGACACCGTGAGCCACTACAAGAGCAACGTCCGTGACCAGGTATTCAACCTGTTCGAGGTTCTCGAAGTCGACAGGGCGCTGGGTCAGGGCGAGTACGCCGACCTCGACGCCGACACCGTGGCCGAGATGCTGGGCGAGATGGCCAAACTGGCCGAGGGCCCGGTGGCGGAGTCGTTCGCCGAAGGCGACCGCAACCCGCCGGTGTTCGACCCCAAGACCCACTCGGTGAAGCTGCCCGAAGCCTTCAAGAAGTCTGTGCGCGCCGTCATCGAGGGCGGCTGGGACAAGCTGGGCATCTCCGAGGAACTCGGTGGCGCGGCAATGCCGAGCGCGGTGTCGTGGGCGCTGCAGGAGCACATCCTCGGCGCCAACCCCGCGGTCTACATGTACGCGATGGGCGCCGGATTCGCCGACATCTTCTACCACCTCGGCACCGAAGAGCAGAAGAAGTGGGCAGTGCTGGCCGCCGAGCGTGGCTGGGGCTCCACGATGGTTCTCACCGAGCCCGATGCCGGCTCCGACGTGGGTGCGGGCCGCACCAAGGCCGTTCAGCAGGCCGACGGCTCCTGGCACATCGACGGCGTGAAGCGCTTCATCACGTCGGCCGACTCCGATGACCTGTTCGAGAACATCATGCATCTGGTGCTGGCCCGCCCCGAGGGCGCCGGCCCCGGCACCAAGGGTCTGTCGCTGTTCTTCGTGCCGAAGTTCCTCTTCGACACCGAGACCGGCGAGCCGGGTGAGCGCAACGGCGTGTTCGTCACCAACGTCGAACACAAGATGGGCCTCAAGATCTCGACCACGTGCGAGCTGTCGCTGGGCCAGCACGACGTGCCCGCCAAGGGCTGGCTCGTCGGCGAGGTGCACGACGGCATCGCGCAGATGTTCGACGTCATCGAGCAGGCCCGGATGATGGTGGGCACCAAGGCGATCGCCACGCTGTCCACCGGATACCTGAACGCGCTGGAGTACGCCAAGACCCGCGTGCAGGGCGCCGACCTCACCCAGATGACCGACAAGACCGCCCCGCGCGTGTCCATCACGCACCACCCGGACGTGCGTCGCTCGCTGATGACGCAGAAGGCCTACGCCGAGGGGCTGCGGGCGCTGTACCTGTTCACCGCGACCCACCAGAACGCGGAGGTGGCCAAGGCACTGCACGGCATCGACGCCGACCTGGCGGTCAAGGTCAACGACCTGCTGCTCCCGATCGTCAAGGGTGTCGGCTCCGAGCAGGCCTACGCCAAGCTCACCGAGAGCCTGCAGACCTTCGGCGGCTCCGGCTTCCTGCAGGACTACCCGATCGAGCAGTACATCCGTGACGCCAAGATCGACTCGCTCTACGAAGGCACCACGGCCATCCAGGCGCAGGACTTCTTCTTCCGCAAGATCGTCCGCGACAAGGGTGTCGCGCTGGCACACGTCGCCGGCCAGATCGAGCAGTTCGTCAAGAGCGAGACCGGCAACGGTCGCCTCAAGGCCGAGCGTGCGCTGCTGGCAACCGCTTTGGAGGACGTGCAGGGGATGGCGGCCACGCTGACCGGTTACCTGATGGCTTCTCAGGAGGACCCGCAGGCCATCTACAAGGTGGGCCTGGGCTCGGTGCGCTTCCTGATGAGCGTCGGCGATCTGGTCCTCGGCTGGCTGCTGCAGCAGCAGGCGGCGGTGGCGATCCAGAAGCTCGATGCCGGCGCCACGGGTGACGACCGCGCCTTCTACGAGGGCAAGGTCGCGGTCGCGTCGTTCTTCGCGAAGAACTTCCTGCCGATGCTCACCAGCACCCGCGCGATTGTGGAGAACCTCGACAACGAGGTCATGGAACTGGACGAAGCAGCGTTCTAAAGCTTCGCCGCACGGACGCCCCCGGACTCTTCCCGGGGGCGTCTTGCGTTGGGGGACAAGTTCATTGGGCTACTACTCCCGCTTCTTCGCGAAGACCACCGCGGCGCTCACAAGCAGCCCGAGTGCGATCGCAGCGAACACGTAGCCAGCCCATCCGTTCCGGCCCGCGGCGTTGGCCGCCATGAAGGCGGCGCCACCGACCAGTGCCCACCCCGAGTACAGCCGCGTCGTGCGACGTCGCCTCGCGGCATTGGCGTCGCGGGGCGCGAAGATCGCGTAGGCGGTCAGACCGACGAACGCCACAAAGGTCAGGAGCTGCGTGACATTCAGGACCGTCATGACTATGTGTCTACAGGGCCGTCAGCTGGCAAAAAAGGGCGGGTTCGGGAGGACATGCAGGCGCGTTTTTCAGTGTTTACGCGGCCGACTCTCATCCCTCGTCGGCTCTTTGACCAGTCACTCCCGAACCCGTCGTGCGACCGACACTACGCTTGTGATCGCCGTCACACCAGAGGTGATTTTTCGCGATATCGGCGCAGTTCGCCGTCAGGTTTCCTTCGACCGCAGCAGCGCGCGCGTGCGGGCCCGCCCCTCGGCGGAACTGTCGAAAGTCGCTCCGACGAACTCGTCGACACCCACGGATTTCAGTTCGTCGAGGCGTTGGGACACCGTGGCCTCATCGCCGATGATTGCGGCATCCTCAGGTCCGGCGTAGCCCTCGCGGTCGAGCATCGCGCGGTAGGACGGCAGCGTTCCGTACATCGCGAAAAGCTCGGCGGCCTGCTTGCGCGCGGCGTCGACGTCGTCGGTGACCGACACCGGCAGTGACGCCACCACCCGCACCGCCGCCTCGGGACGGCCGGCGTCGGCCGCCGCCTGCCGCAACGTCGGGCCGACGTGTCCGCCCAGGGTCTGCGGTCCGGTCATCCACGTGCAGGTGCCTGCCGTTCGGCGGCCGGCCAGGCGCAGCATCTGTGGCCCCAGAGCCGCGATGTACACATCCGGCTGCGGCGCCCCGGGGATCATCAACGCACCCCGGGTGGTGACGGTCTCGCCGGCCGCGTTGGCGGGCTCGCCGGCCAGCAGTGGGAGCAGCCCGTCGAGGTACTCGTTGAGTCGCCGGACCGGCTTGTCCCACGGAATGCCCCACATACCTTCGGTGACCGCGGCGTGCGTCATCCCCAGGCCCAGTGTGAACCGGCCACCGGAGGCAAGGCTGACGGTCAGCGCGCGCTGCGCCATCTGCATGGGGTGCTGGTTCTGGATGGGGACGACGCCGCTGGCGGCCTCGATGGTGTCGACCTCCCGCAGGACCACCGCGAGGATGGTGAGAAGGTCTGGCTCGAAGGGCATCTGGCTCATCCACACCCGGCGGAAGCCTTCGTCACGAAGCTGCGCGAAGTTGGCGATCGTCGCGTCGATCGGGGAGCCGTCACCGGCGCCGCTGAGCTGTCCGAACATGCTGATCTGCATGCTCCGAATGTAGCCCCGCACATAAAGAGCCCCGTGTTGCCGTCGGGTCGGGGGGTCAGACGGCAACACGGAGCTATCCCATGTATCGACGCCCTACCGGCAGGCGTTACAGCCTCCCGGAAAGTTTTTCCTCAGGCCTCGAGGATGGCCGTCACACCCTGCCCACCAGCGGCGCAGACGGAGATCAGGCCGCGCACCGGGCGGTCCTGGTCGCCAGATGTGGACGCCTTCTTCTCGGCCAGCTGCTTGGCCAACTGGGCGATGATCCGGCCGCCGGTCGCCGCGAACGGATGGCCCGCGGCCAACGACGAACCGTTGACGTTGAGCTTCGACCGGTCGATGGCGCCGAGCGCACCATCGAGTCCCAGGCGTTCCTTGCAATACTCCTCGGACTCCCACGCCGCCAGCGTCGCCAGCACCACGGAGGCGAAGGCCTCGTGGATCTCGTAGAAGTCGAAGTCCTGCAGCGTCAGACCGTTGCGGGCCAGCAGGCGCGGCACCGCATAGGTCGGGGCCATCAGCAGTCCATCTGGACCGTTGACGTAGTCCACCGCGGCGGTCTCGCCGTCGACGAAGTAGGCCAGCACCGGGATCGATCGGGCGGCCGCCCACTCCTCTGAGGACAGCAGCGCCACCGAGGCGCCGTCGGTCAGCGGCGTCGAATTGCCCGCCGTCATCGTCGCGTCGCCGTTGCGCACCCCGAAGACGGGCTTGAGCTTGGCCAACTTCTCCGGCGAGGAATCGGCACGCAGGTTGTTGTCGCGGTAGAGCCCGAGGAACGGGGTCACCAGGTCGTCGAAGAAGCCGCGGTCGTAGGCGGCGGCCATGTTGCGGTGACTGGCTGCGGCCAGATCGTCCTGGTCGATGCGCTTGACGCCCATCTCCTTGGCGGTGACGGCGGCGTGCTCGCCCATCGACATCCCGGTCCGCGGCTCGCTGTTGACCGGGATCTCCACGCCGAGCACCGCGGGCAGCTTGCCGACCAGCTTCAGCCGATCCACATTGGACTTCGCGCGGCGCAGTCCCAACAGCGCGCGCCGGAGGTCGTCGCCGAACGCGATGGGCGCATCGGATGCGGTGTCCACGCCGCCTGCCGCGGCCACCTCGTAGCGACCGAGCGCGATGCCGTCGGCAGCGGCGATCGCCGACTGTAGGCCGGTGCCGCATGCCTGCTGCAGGTCGAACGCCGGGGTGTAGGACGACAGCGAGCTCCCCAGCACGCACTCGCGCATCAGGTTGAAGTCCCGGCTGTGCTTGAGCACCGCACCGCCGATGACGGCGTCCAGCCTCTCCCCCTTCAGGTCGAAGCGATCGGCCAACCCGTCCAGCGTCGCGGTGAACATGTCCTGGTTGGAGGCATTCGCATAGGCGCCGTCCGAGCGCGCGAACGGTATCCGGTTGCCACCGAGGATCGCTACCCGGCGGGTTGTCTTACTTTCAGCCACATCTGCCTCCCGGCGTCGCGAGGGTCGTTTGGGGTGTCGAGGGTCATACTACCCACGCTTCTTACTCTGGAGTAAGTTCGTGATTGACACGACAGAGCGGTTTCGGGGTACCCCCCGCTCCGTCGCGATATGTACGTCGATCTCCGAAAGGCAGCGTTGTGGCTTCCGATCTCCTCTCCCAAGTCGTCAACTCCGGGCCGGGTTCCTTCCTGGCCAAGCAACTCGGCGTCCCGCAGCCCGAACCGCTGCGCCGCTACAAGCCCGGCGAGGATCCGCTCGCCGGCTCTCTGCTGATCGGTGGCGACGGCCGCGTAGTGGAGCCGCTGCGGGCCGCGCTGGCCGAAGACTACGACGTGGTCGCCAACAACCTCGGCGGGCGATGGGCGGACTCGTTCGGCGGACTGGTGTTCGACGCCACCGGCATCACCGAACCCGAGGGCCTCAAAGGCCTGTACGAGTTCTTCACGCCGCTGCTGCGCAACCTCGGCCACTCGGGCCGCGTCGTCATCATCGGCACCACGCCGGATGAGACCGGCAGCGTGCATGAGCGCACGTCGCAGCGCGCACTCGAGGGATTCACGCGCTCGTTGGGCAAGGAACTGCGCAACGGCGCCACCGCAGCGCTGGTCTACCTGTCGCCGGACGCCAAGCCTGCCGCGACCGGCCTCGAGTCCACGCTGCGATTCCTGCTGTCGGCGAAGTCCGCCTACGTCGACGGACAGGTGTTCTGGGTTGGGGCTGCCGACGCCACGCCACCGGCGGACTGGGACAGGCCGCTGGACGGAAAGGTTGCCGTCGTCACGGGCGCCGCCCGCGGGATCGGCGCGACGATCGCCGAGGTGTTCGCGCGGGATGGCGCGAAGGTGCTCGCGGTGGACGTCGAGCAAGCAGCGGACGCCCTTTCCGAGACCGCCGCCAAGGTCGGCGGCACCGCGCTCACGCTCGACGTCACCGCCGCCGACGCGGTCGATCGCATCACCGAGCATGTGCGCGATCACTATGACGGCCGGCTGGACATCCTGGTCAACAACGCAGGCATCACCCGCGACAAGCTGTTGGCCAACATGGACGAGGGCCGCTGGGACTCGGTGATCGCGGTGAATCTCCTTGCGCCGCTGCGGCTTGCCGAAGGCCTTGTCTCCAACGGGACCATCGGCGAAGGCGGCCGGATCGTCGGCCTGTCGTCGATGGCGGGCATCGCGGGCAATCGGGGGCAGACCAATTACGCCGCGACCAAGGCGGGCATGATCGGGCTCACCGACGCCCTGGCACCGCAGTTCGCCGAGAAGGACATCACCATCAACGCCATCGCACCGGGATTCATCGAAACCAAGATGACCGACGCGATTCCGCTGGCCACCCGCGAGGTCGGCAGGCGGCTGAACTCGCTGTTCCAGGGCGGCCAGCCGGTGGATGTGGCCGAAGCCATCGCCTACTTCGCCAGCCCGGCGTCGAACGCGGTGACCGGCAACACGATTCGAGTCTGCGGCCAGGCCATGCTGGGCGCATGAGCGCAGCTTGCGGAGCGAATCGAGGACCCTGATGAGCGTAGCGAATCGAGGATCATGAGCAACGAGCAGCCCTCTGGCGTGAAGAACATGCTGCGTGCCGTCGTCGGTGCGCTGCCGTTCGTGCCGCGCGGCACCACCGTTCCGGACCGGACGCTGACGGTCGACGAGCTGAGCATCGACCCCGCAAACGTCGCGGCCTACGCCAACGTCACCGGGCTTCGGTTCGGCGACACGGTGCCGTTGACCTACCCGTTCGCTCTGACCTTTCCGACCGTGATGTCGCTGGTGAGCGGCTTCGACTTTCCTTTCGCCGCAATGGGTTCGGTGCACGTCGAGAATCACATCACCCAGTACCGGCCGATCGCGGTCACCGACACCGTTTCGGTCGCGGTGCACGCCGAGAACCTGCGGGAGCACCGCAAGGGACTGCTCGTCGACATCATCACCGACATCAATGTCGGCAACGACACCGCCTGGCACCAGGTGACGACGTTCCTGCATCAGCAGCGGACCAGCCTGTCGGATGAGCCCAAGGCCGCACCGCAGAAGCAACCCAAGCTCGGCCCACCCAATGCCGTGCTGCACATCACGCCGGGGCAGATCAGCCGCTACGCGTCCGTGGGCGGGGACCACAATCCGATCCACACCAACGGTGTCGCGGCCAAACTTTTCGGCTTCCCGACCGTGATTGCTCACGGGATGTACAGCGCCGCAGCGGTTCTGGCGAATATCGAGGGTCAGATCCCGGATGCAGTGACGTACTCGGTGCGGTTCGGCAAGCCCGTGGTGCTGCCCGCGCGTGCGGGCCTGTACGTGAACCGCACGTCAGACGGGTGGGACCTCACGCTGCGACACCTGGCCAAGGGGTACCCGCACCTGACGGGGACGGTGACGCCGGCCTGAGGGCGTCACCGACTCCGACGGACTAATTCGTCACAGCTACCGACGAGTCGGCGTCCACAGACGGACCGCCCGCCGCATCGGCGGGCTTACCCTTCAGGCCCCGCCAGAACAGGTTGATCAGCAACTCCGACGCGGCGTCGGCATTGGTGTCGCCGGTGCTGACCCGCGAGGCGATCGCTTCACCGGCACCCACCAGCGCGACGGCCATCATGTCGAAGTCGGTGTCCGGTTCGGGATGGCGGGTGCCCGACCTCAGCAGGCGGCCGACGATCTCAATGATCTGCTCGCGGCCCTCGCGCACGGTGTGGGCGAAGGCCTGGGAGCTGGTTGCCTGGGTGTAGAGCACCATCCACGACGCGCGGTTGGCGTCGATGTAGTTCAGGAATGACAGCACGGCGCTGCGCAGCAGTTCCTTCGGATTACCGTCGAAATCGATCTTGTTGCGCACCTCGTCGACGAACCGCGTGAGTTCCCGGTTCAGGCACGCCCCGAAGAGCTCCTCTTTCGACCCGTAATAGAGGTAGAGCATCGGCTTGCTGATCTGTGCCTGGGCGGCGATCGCGTCCATCGAGGTCTCGTGGTACCCGTTCACCGAGAAGATCTGGACCGCAGCGTCGAGCATCTGTTGCTCACGGACGGCACGCGGTAACCGCTTCGTGCCACCTGCCATGAGCTGAGCCTTTCCACCGGGATACGTCCTGTTCGCTACCCCAGAGTAAGCAATAGACCGCCGTTCAGCCTCAGCAGCGCGGTGACGGACCTTTCATCGCCGCGATCCGGTTCACTGCGGCGTCCACGCCCGGCATCGACAACTCCCCCGCCGCGACCGCCTTTTCCAACCGGTCGAGCACCGCAGGAACCTCCGTGGTGGTGACCCACAATGCGACGTCAGCGCCCGCCTGAAGCGAGCGCAGCACTGCCTCGGCGACGCCGAACCTGTCGGTGATGGCCCGCATGCTGGACAGGTCGTCGGTGAACACGGGTCCGTTGAACGGCGGGCCGCCGTAGTCGCCGGAGCGCAGCAGCGCATAAGCCGCGGGGCTGAGGCTGGCCGGTTCGCTGCCGGTCAGCCCGGGCACCTCCATGTGGCCGACCATCACGCCCACCGGCGCCTGGGCGGTCAGCGTCCGGTAGGGCACCAGGTCGTTGGCCTGCAGATCGGCCAGCGGCGGGGTGACGACGCTGCCGGCATGGGAATCTCCCGATCCGCGACCATGCCCGGGGAAGTGCTTGAGCACAGGCAGCACCCCGGCGTCGCGCAGACCGCGGGCGTACGCACCCGCGTAGTCGGTGACCGCTGTCGGATCCGAACCGAACGACCGGTCGCCGATGACACCCGTGCTGTTCGCGGCGTCGGTGACATCGACGACGGGCGCGAAGTCGATGGTGATCCCCAAGCCCCGCATCTGCCTGCCCCGGTCGAGTGCGATGCCGTACACCTGTTCGGGGGTACTGGTCTCGGCGAGCACCTGGGGTGCGGGCTGGGAACCGATGAGACCGGAGAGCCGCGAGACCCGGCCACCCTCCTCGTCGACGCTGACCGCCAACGGCAGGGGACCGGCCGTGGCGGCGATGTCGGTCAGCGAGCCGTCGGACAACATCGATAGGTCGGTCCAGCTGCCGATCATGATGCCGCCCACGTGCTGGGAGTCGACGACCGCACGAGCGTCCGCGGCGTTGCTCACCCCGACCATCAGGAGCTGCGCGAGCTTGTCCCGGGTGGTCATCGTGGCCGGATCACCGCAGACCGGCGCGGCCGGCGCCGGGGCCGGTGCGGCGGGAAGCTGATTGTTCGGAGCCGGGCCGGCGGCCTTCGTCACCATCGCTGACTGCGTTTCGGCGTGGTCCGCGGGCGACGCGCACCCCACGGTGAGCGCAGCGGCCGCCGCCACCGCCAGCAGGGCTCCAGGGACAGTGCGTCGAACTCGGGGCGCAACCATACGTCCCGACACTAATGCCAGCCGAAGATGCGATCCACGCCGTGGTCGCCTGCAGCTGCCCGAGCATCCGCAGGTTCGCTGGTCGCCGGCCACATTCAATAGGGTGTCCTCAAGCGGTGGACGACGAACAGGGGGAGCGACGATGTCGGGTGCGGTGCCCGGTCGAGAGGCCGGGGAGACGAAGGCCGTGATCGTCATCGCCTACGACGGCTCACCCTCCGCACGCCGCGCGGTGCACCATGCGGGCAGGTTTCTCGTCGCCGACCGTGCGGTGGTTCTGACCGTGTGGTCACCGCTGGACCGGGGAACCGACCCGGTGTCCTACGACCTCGACGGACCACCCGATCCGACGGACACCGACGAGGTCGACATCGCGCTGGCCGAAGCCCGGCGCGTCAACGACGAAGGGTTGGAGTTGGCGCTGACCGCCGGGCTGCCCGCCGAGGCGTTGTGCGTGGCACAGACCTACACGGTGTGGGGCACGATCATCGACGCCGCCGACGAGGTCGAAGCCGACCTGATCGTCACCGGCACCCGCGCCACCACGGGGTTCAGGTCGCTGATCCAATCCAGTGTGGCCGATCATGTACTGCGCAGGGGGCACCGCCCGGTGCTGATCGTGCCGCCTGGGCCGTGACGCCACGCGTGCTAGTTTGAGGCCCATGGATCGGTTTCTCGTGCCCGCCGCCGCCAGCATCGTCGTCGGTCTGTTGCTGGGCGCGGCTGCCGTGTTCGGGGTGACGCTGATGGTTCAGCAGGACACCAAGCCGCCGCTGCAGGCGGGCGATCCGGCGTCATCGGTACTCAACAGGGTCGAGTACGGCGACAGAAGTTAAATCCCGGGTCGCCCCCGTCGCGGTCGTGCCGCTTTCCCGGCGCTGGCTCTGGGCGGTCGCGGCGGCAGCGCTGGTCCTGACGTTCGCCCAGTCGCCGGGACAGATCTCACCGGACACCAAGCTCGACCTCACCGCCAACCCGCTGCGCTTCCTGGCACGGGCGTTCAATCTGTGGAACAGCGACCTGCCGTTCGGTCAGGCGCAGAACCAGGCCTACGGCTACCTGTTTCCGCACGGCACCTTCTTCCTGGCGGGCGATCTGCTCGGCGTCCCGGGCTGGGTGACGCAACGCCTGTGGTGGGCTCTGCTGCTCGTCGTCGGGTTCTGGGGTGTGCTGCGGGTCGCCGAAGCCTTGGGCATCGGCAGTACCAGCTCCCGGCTGATCGGCGCCGTCGCATTCACGCTCTCGCCGCGGGTGCTGACCACGATCGGGGCGATCTCGTCGGAGACGCTGCCGATGATGCTGGCGCCGTGGGTACTGCTGCCGGTGATCCTGGCTTTGCAGGGCGATCCCCGGATTCGGGTGCTGGCTGCGAGGTCGGGGCTGGCCATCGCAGCGATGGGCGCGGTCAACGCCGTCGCGACGCTCACCGCATGCCTGTGCGCGGTCGTATGGCTGGCCTGCCATCGACCCAACGGGGTCTGGCGCCGTTTCACGGCGTGGTGGCTGCTGTGTGTGGCGCTGGCGGTGGCGTGGTGGGTCGTGGCTCTGATACATCTCGGCCGGATCAGTCCGCCATTCCTGGACTTCATCGAATCCTCCGGGGTGACCACCCGCTGGATGTCGCTGACCGAGATGCTGCGCGGCACCGGCGCCTGGACACCGTACGTGGCACCGACCGCCACCGCGGGCGCACCGCTGGTCACCGGAACGGTGGCAGTGCTGGCGACGACGCTGGTGGCCGCGGGCGGACTGGCCGGGCTCGCGCTGCGGACCATGCCCGCCAAGGGCCGGTTGATCACGATCCTGACCCTCGGCATCGTGCTGTTGGCCGCCGGTTACAGCGGTGGGTTGGGTTCCCCGATCGCGCATCAGGTGCAGGTGTTCCTCGACGCGGACGGCACCCCGCTGCGAAACCTGCACAAGCTCGAACCGCTGCTGCGCTTGCCGTTAGCGCTCGGGCTGGCCCACCTGCTCGGCCGCATCCCGCTTCCCGGCAGTGCGCCGCGGACGGTGTGGCGCACCGCGTTCGCCCACCCGGAGCGCGACAAGCGCGTCGCGGTGGGCATTGTGCTGCTCACGGCGCTGACCGCGGCCACATCGCTGGCCTGGACCGGCAGGCTGACCCCGCCGGGCGCGTTCGACGCCATCCCGCAGTACTGGCAGGACACGGCGGATTGGCTGGATGCCAACAACACCGGGACACCCGAACCCGGACGTGTCCTGGTGGTGCCCGGCGCACCGTTCGCGACTCAGGTGTGGGGCAACAGCCACGACGAGCCGCTGCAGGTGCTGGGCAGCAGCCCGTGGGGCGTCCGCGACTCCATTCCGTTGACGCCGCCGGAGACCATCCGCGCGCTGGATTCCGTGCAACGGCTGTTCGCAGCAGGCCGGCCTTCCGCGGGGCTAGCCGATACCCTTGCTCGACAAGGTATTTCGTATGTCGTGCTCCGCAATGATCTGGATCCCGAGACGTCGAGATCAGCGCGCCCCATCCTGGTGCACCGGACGATCGATGGTTCGCCGGGCCTGACGAAGGTGGCGCAGTTCGGCGAACCGGTCGGCCCGGGCACCCTGGAGGGGTTCATCACCGACAGCGGGCTGCGCCCGCGCTACCCTGCCGTCGAGATCTTCAAGGTCGACAACGCTGCGGCGACGTCGGCCCCCTATGTCGCGGACGCCGACACGATGGCCAGGGTGGACGGTGGGCCCGAATCGCTGCTGCGACTCGACGAGCGCAGGCGGCTATCGGGTCTGCAGCCGCTGGGTCCGATGCTGCTCACCCCGGACGCGGTGCGCGCCGGGTTGCCCGCGCCCCTGGTCACGGTGACCGACACGCCGATGGCCCGCGAGATCGACTACGGCCGTGTGGACGACCACTCGTCGGCGATCCGGGCATCCGGCGATCCCCGCAACACGTTCAACCGGGTGCCTGACTACCCAGCCGGCGACATAGAGCCGATCCACGGGCAGTGGAGCGGAGGCCGACTCTCGGTGTCGAGTTCGGCGTCGGATTCCACTGCGCTGCCCAATGTCTCACCCGCCTCCGCACCGCCCGCGGCCATCGATGGTGACCCGTCGACGAGCTGGGTGTCCAACGCACTGCAGAGCGCGATCGGCCAATGGCTGCAGGTCGACTTCGACCACCCGGTGACCAACGCCACGGTCACGATCACCCCGAGCGCCACCGCCGTCGGCGCCCAGGTCCGACGGCTCGAGGTGGCCACCGTCAACGGCACCACCACGGTGCGTTTCGAAGAGGCGGGCGAACCCGTCACCGTCGCGCTGCCCTACGGCGAGTCCCCATGGGTGCGCATCACGGCGGTGGCCACCGACGACGGCTCCCCCGGTGTGCAATTCGGCATCACCGATTTCACCGTCACCCAGTACGACGCGAACGGGTTCGCCCACCCTGTCGACCTCCGCCACACCGTCGAGGTTCCCGGTCCGCCGGCGGGTTCGGCTGTCGCGCAATGGGATCTGGGCACTGAACTCCTGGGACGGCCCGGCTGCGCCGAGAGCCCCACCGGGATCCGGTGCGCAGCCGCAATGGCATTGGCATCCGAGGAGCCGGTCAACCTGAGCCGAACCCTGACCGTGCCCGAACCGACGGCGGTGACGCCGACGGTATGGGTGCGTGCCCGCCAGGGCCCCAACCTCGCCCAACTGATCGCGCAACCGGGGACTGCCCGGGCCGAAGGGGACGCCGACCCGATCGACGTTCTGGGCTCCGCCTACGCCGCCGCCGACGGCGATCCAGCCACAGCGTGGACGGCGCCTCAGCGCGTCGTGCAACCCCGAACACCCCCCACTCTCGTGCTGAAGCTGCCCGCGCCGCAGGAGGTGGCGGGCCTGCGGGTGACACCGAGTTCTTCTGCGCTGCCTGCACATCCGACGATGATCGCCGTCGACCTCGGCGACGGGCCTGAGGTGCGGCGCCTCTCCGAAGGTACCGAGACGCTGCAGCTCAAGCCCCGCCTCACCGACTCGATCACCGTGTCGCTGATGGAATGGGACAACGTCATCGACCGCACCGCACTCGGTTTCGACCAACTCAAGCCGCCGGGGCTGGCGGAGATCGTGGCGCTCGACGCTCGTGGTGCCCCGATCGCGGCTGCCGACGTCGACGTCAACCGTGCGCGGACCGTCAGCATGCCGTGCGGGCAGGGTCCGATCATCGGCGTCGCCGGTCAGTTCGTGCAGACCTCGGTGACCACCACCGTCGCAGCACTGCTGGACAATCAGCCGGTGCAGGCACGCCCGTGCCGCGGCGAGCCGATCACCCTGCCCGCCGGGCAGCAGGAGTTGCTGATCAGCCCCGGGCCGGCCTTCATCGTCGACGGTGTCCAGCTCGCGGCGCCACTCGCGGGTGAGATAGTGCCGACCCCAACGGAATCCGTCGACACCGGCCGGTGGACCAGCGACCACCGTGACATCGAGGTCCCCCCGTCCGACGCGGCCCGCGTGCTCGTCGTTCCCGAGAGCATCAACCCGGGATGGATCGCGCAGGCCGACGACGGTGCGCCGCTGACCGCCGTCATCGTCAACGGCTGGCAGCAGGGGTGGGTACTGCCCGAGGGAACCGACGGGACGATCACCTTGAGCTTCGCGTCGAATGGCACCTACCGGGCCGGGTTGATCGGCGGCCTTGCACTACTGCCCCTTCTTCTTGCCCTGGCGTTCGTGCCGGCCCGGCGTCAACCCGCACCGCGCGACACCGCCCAGCCGTGGAACCCCAGGACCGTCGCACGCGGCACCGCGGTGGTGGCGGCGGTGGCGGTGATCTCCGGGTTGGCGGGAGTCATCGTGGCCGGCGCCGCGTTCGGTATCCGTTATCTGCTGCGCAGACGCGAGAACCTCTGGTACACAATGACGGTCGGCACAGCGGCGTCCGGGCTGATCCTGGCCGGGGCGGCGCTCAGCCAGAACCCGTGGCGCTCGGTCGACGGGTACGTGGGGCACACGGCGGGAGTGCAGTTCCTGGCTCTGCTGTCGGTCATCGCGGTGGCGGTGTCGGCGGTGCCCTACCCCGAACGCGGCGCGGTTGCGGAGGATGAGTGACATGACGAACCCGGTGCCCCCGATCGGCACCCAGGTCGCGGTGCTGGCCGCTGAGGACCCCGACGCGCCCGCGGCCACCTGCGGCGGCGTCACCGTGACGCGAGCGCAGTTGGACGCCAACACCAATCGTGTCGCCCGCCGGTTCGCCTCATTGGGCGTCGGGCCAGGCGACCATGTGTCGATCGTGCTGCCGAACTCCCTGGACTGGGTGTATTCGGTGGTGGCCTGCTGGAAGCTGGGCGCGGTTCCCCAACCGCTGTCCGCGCGACTGCCCGACGCCGAATTGGCTGCGCTGCTGGAGTTGCGGCGGCCCGCACTGCTCGTCGGCCGCACAGACCCAACGGGTGTCACCGCGAGCACCACACCCGATCTCGCGCCGGGCTTCTCCGATGAGCCGCTGCCGGAAGCCGTGTCGCCGGTGTGGAAGTCGATGGCGTCGGGTGGCAGTACCGGTCGGCCGAAGCTGATCGATGCGGGAGGTGACGGCAGGGTGCCCGCCGCGATCGGCTATCCGCTCGGCGCGCAGGAGGGCGACGTCAACCTGCTGTCGGTGCCGTTGAGTCACAACACCGGCTTCTCCACGTTCGCGATGGGCCTGCTGCAGGGGCATCACCTTGTGCTGATGCCGCGTTTCGAACCAGAGGAGTTCCTGCGCCTGGTCACCGAGCATCGGGTGACATTTCTGGCCACGGTGCCGACGATCATGCAGCGACTGCTGCCCGTCTACCGTGCTGACCCGGACGCCTACGACCTTTCGTCGATTCGCAGGTTCTGGCATCTGGCGGCACCGTGCCCGCCGGCGGTCAAGAAAGCGTGGATCGAACTGCTCGCCCCAGAGGTGGTCTGGGAGCTGTACGGCGGCACGGAGTTACAGGCGTTGACATTCATCTCCGGTGACCAGTGGCTGGCGCGCCCGGGTTCGGTGGGCGTGGTCGTCGCCGGCGAGATGAAGGTGCTCGACGACGACGGCAACGAGTGCCCGCCCGGGGTGGCCGGGGAGATCTACATGCGGCCATCCCCCGGTGGGCGACCCACGTACCGGTACATCGGCAGCTCCGCGAAGTCGCGTGATGGCTGGGACTCGCTCGGCGATCTCGGGTACTTCGACCAGGACGGCTTCCTGTATCTCAACGACCGCAGGGTCGACATGTTCACCGTCGGCGGCCGCAACGTGTACCCCGCCGAGATCGAGTCGGCGCTGGCTGAGCATCCGGAGGTGCTGTCCTGTCTGGCCGTCGGGCTGCCCGACGATGATCTTGGTCAGGTGCCGCACGCGATCGTGCAGGCATCGGACGCGGAGATGACCGAGGCGGCGGTGATCGCGTTCCTGGCCGCCCGGATCGCCTCCTACAAGGTGCCGCGCTCCGTGGAGTTCAGCGACAGGCCCCTGCGCGACGATGCGGGCAAGGCCCGCCGGTCTGCGGTGCGCGACGAGATCATCGCGCGACGGCAGGCTCGGTCTCCTCGTTGACCGCGCTGTCCAACGGTGTCGGGTGGAATCGTCTTTCCCAGTGTCGCAACGCATTTCGACAGGGTGACTCCACCAGCGCGTAACTGACTGCGGCGATCGCGAAGCCGAACACCACCGTCAGCACGAGCACGACGGGCATGTGGCCGTTGAAGGCGAACTCGCCGATCACCGGGAACACCATTGCCAGCGCGGCGAGGTGCCAGATGAACAGGCCGTAGGACCAGCGCCCGAGGGTCACCATCGTCGTGCTGCCCAGGAACCTGTGGGGAGTATCGGGACGGTCCAGCACCAGCGGGGCGAGCAGCGCCCCGGCCACGATCGCCCCCATCGCGGTCTTGACGATGAACTGATCCACCGTGCCCGGGGTCAGACCTTCCGGCCCGGCCACCGGTGAGGCGGCCACCAGGAAGGCGGCCACCGCGATCGCCGCCATCAGCACGCGCCGCCGCGCCAGCCGGTGCACCCACCCGACCGGGTTGACGGTCAGCTCCGCAAGCAGCATTCCCGCCGCGAACCAGGACAGGAACGCCGGTGGCCAGTTGAGTGGATTGACGCCGAAGGGTGTCTCGACGGGGATCAGCTGCCACAGCAGCGCCCAGCCCAGGCTCAACACCGCGGCCGCGGCGATGACCCCGATCCGGGCCCGCACCGGCACCCACCTGACCAGCAACGCCAGAAACGGCAGCGCCACATAGAAGGCCACCTCGACCGAGAGGCTCCACATCTGCGTCAGGCCCGCGGTCAGCGTCAGCGGCACATAGATCTGCGTCAACGTGAGATTGGCCAGCCACACGGTCAGGTCAGCCTTGGCGTCGGGCAGCAGGGTCAGGATGACGACGACCGCCACCAGATAACCCGGCATGATCCGCACGATGCGCGAACGCAGGTAGTGGCCGCTCGACGGTCGGGATCGCAGACCCCGCGCCGCTGCGGCGTGGCCGCGCCACAGCAGGAACCCGGAGAGCGCGAAGAACACCGCCACCGCGAGGTCGAAGCGACCGAGCAGCCTTCCGGCGACTCCGCCGGTGTGTCCGGTCTGAAACGCCACGTGGGTGACGACGACGCCGATGGCGGCGCAGGCGCGCATCCCCTCGACGGCGGGGAGGAACCCCCGCGTCCCCCCGACCGTGCCGGCGTCCGCCCGCGGGGCCGGCGTCACGGTTGCGGTCACCTCGAACAGTGTGCCCGCACGATCGGTGGGCACGAAAACGGGTAGCCGGACGCCACCGACCCGTCACATTTGGGCGGCGTCGTGAACAGGTTGTACTAAGCGACGGCCTTAGCTTGTGCTGTTAGGGTCGAACCGGTTTTGGCCCGTCGGTGACGGTGCGCGAAGGGAGACACGGTATTGAACCGCGCAGTTGCGCTGCGGATTGCCGCGTGCGGAATCATGGGACTCGGCGCCGCCCTGCTCATCGCCGCACTGCTGCTTTCCACCTACACCACAGGCAAGATCGCCAAGATCCCGCTGAACATGGACGCCACCATCGTCAGCGACGGAACCGGTAACGCCTTCGATCCGGAATCGCTGAACACCCAACGGTTCGTGATCAACGACGACGTGCCGATCGTGCTGCAGCAGCAGATCAGCGTCGAGTCGCCGTCCAATGCCGACGTGGTGACACTGCAGGTCGGAAGCACGGTCAAGCGCAGCGATCAGCAGCAGGACAAGGGCCTGCTGCTGGCGATGGTGGACACCGTCACGCTGGACCGCAACACGGCGTTGGCGGTGTCGAGCGAGAGCAACCCCGGCGGTGCCGTGCAGAAGCCGCGCGCGATCGAGGACGAGAACCCGCCGACCAGCATCGCGCTGCCTCACGAGGGCTTGACCTACCGCTTCCCGTTCGACACGGAGAAGAAGACCTACCCGTTCTTCGACCCGATCGCGCAGAAGGCGTACGACGCCAACTACTCCGGCGAAGAGGACGTCAACGGGCTGACGACCTACAAATTCACCCAGAACGTCGGGTACGACAACGACGGCAAGCTGGTCGAGCCGGTGAAGTACGCGTCGCTCTATGACGACGACGCCGACGCCCAGGTGACGGCGCGCGCCGCGCTGTGGGGCCTCGAAGGCGACCCCGAGGAACCGATCACGATGACCCGCTACTACGCCGCCCAGCGCACCATCTGGGTCGATCCGGTGTCGGGCACGATCGTCAAGCAGACCGACCGCGCGAACCACTATTACGCCCGCGATGAGCTCAAGCCCGAGGTGACGTTCGTCGACTACACCGTCACCACCAACGAGGAGTCCGTCGAATCCCAGGTGGCTGCGGCGCAGGACGAGCGCGACCGGGTATCGCTGTGGAGCCGCATCCTGCCCATCACCTTCACCGCACTGGGGCTCATCGCGCTCGTCGGCGGAGCCCTGCTGGGCTCGTTCAGCCTGCGTGCGGAGTCGATGCTGATCGACCCGGGACTCGACGACACGGGCCAACGGTTCTTCGGCGGCCGCGGCGACGAGGGTGAACCGGTGCCGGGCGCGGAAGCCAAAACCGAGAAGCTGCCCGCGCAGCGGCCGACCGATCTGCCGCCGGACAGACCGGTCTGATCGCCCGGTCCCTTCCGCCCCTGCGGGCGCGCTCGCTGGCGGCGCCGGGGTACGCGCTGGCACTGACCCTCGCGGTGACGGCGCCGCTGCTGGCACCCGGATATCTGCTGCTGCGCGATGCGGTGTCCACGCCGCGGTCGTACCTGTCGGATTTCGCGCTCGGGCTTTCGCAGGCCGCGCCGAGGGCGCTGCCGCAGGACTTCGCGGTGGCACTGGCCTCGTCGGTGCTCGACGGCGGCGTCGTGGTCAAGGCGTTGCTGGTCCTCGGACTGTGGCTGGCCGGCTGGGGCGCGGCACGCCTGGCCGCCGCAGTGCTTCCCGACGCCGGTATCGCCGGCCAGTGCGTCGCCGTCACCATCGCGATCTGGAATCCCTATGTCGCAGAACGTCTTCTGCAGGGCCACTGGAGTCTACTGGTGGGCTACGGATGCCTGCCGTGGGTGGCGGCCACGGTCCTGGCGTTGCGTGCCCACCCGCCGAAATGGCATTCCAGCAGCGAAAGTGCGAGTGGCGCTCTGCCGGAATGCCATTTCGGCGCGAAAGTGTGCGCGCTGGTGTTCTGGATCGCGCTGGCGGGGCTGACGCCGACCGGGCTGATACTGGCCGCGACGATCGCGCTCGCGGCGGCACTGGCGCCGGGCGATGGCCGGTCGCGGGCGTTCTGCGCGGCAGTGAGCCTGGCTGCGGCGACCGCCGCCGCGCTGCCCTGGCTCGTCGCGTCAATGCTGGCCAGTGGGTGGGCGGACACCACCGGCGCGCCGGGAGTGACGGCCTTCGCGGCGCGCGCGGAGCCGGGACTGGGCACCCTCGGCAGCCTGGCGAGCCTCGGTGGTATGTGGAACGCCGACGCCGCACCCGTCTCGCGGACAACACTTTTCGCGCTGGCCTCCGCGGTGGTGCTGCTGACCATTGTTGCGGTCGGAGTGCCGCTGCTGATCCGCCGCCGCATCGCCGTGCCGCTGCTCATCGTCGCGGCCGCCGCCGTCATCCTGCCCGCACTGATGGCGACCGGTCCGGGACTGGCGGCTCTGGAAGCGGCGATCCGGGCGATGCCGGGCATGGGCCTGCTGCGCGACGGCCAGAAGTGGGTCGCGCTGGCCATGCCCGGTTACGCGATGACGGGAGCAGCGGCGGTCGTTGTGCTGCGACCACGCGTCCCCGCCGCGGCCACCGCGGCCGTGTGCTGCGCGGCGGTGGTGGCGACGCTGCCCGATCTGACGTGGGGCGTCGGCGGCCGGGTGACACCGGTGCAGTACCCGCCGGGATGGCACGCCGTGGCCGCGGTCATCAATGCCGATCCGAAACCGGTCGCCGTCCTCCCCGTCGACAGCATGCGCAGCTTTGCGTGGGCCGGTGACGCGCCGGTCCTCGACCCGCTGCCGCGATGGGTGCGTGCTGATGTCCTCAGCACCGGTGACCTGACCATCGCCGGGCGCACGGTTCCCGGCGAAGGGGCCCGCGCCCGCGAGGTGCAGCGGCTGCTGGTCTCCGGGGCCGGCCGGGAACAACTGGCCGCCGCGGGCGTGGGGTGGGTGGTCGTCGAGGGTTCGGGCTCCGCTCTGGCGCTGCCGGTCGCCTACCGCGACGCCGATCTGACCGTCTACGCCGTCGGCGGGGACACACCCGCGTCGCCGCACCGTGCCGTCATGCTCGCCGCACATGGGGTGTGGTTGGGCCTGTTGAGCTTTGGCTTGATCGGGATGCTGGTGTTGCGGCTGCGTCGACGGCCGGCTCAGACCCCGCACACCAAGGGCACGACGAGGTAGGCGGGCCACAGAGCCGCGACTCCCAGGTACGCAGTCATGGTCGCCCCTGCAGGGACGTGGTTCTGCAGCAGGCCTTCCAGCTGCAGAACCTCCTCGACGTGGAAGAACGCCCAAACCAGGCCGATCAGCACATAGGGGATCGTCAGCCACAGCGCCGCCTCGACGACGTCGGCGACGCTGACACGCATGCTCAGTACTCGTCGGGTGGCTTCACGGACATTTGCCATCACCGCGTCACACCAGCCCGCGGTGCCTGCGGGCACGCATCCGCAAATCGGCCAGCAGCACATGGCTGCCGCCTTGCCGGATGAAACCCGGGAGGAACCGGTTGACGAAGGCCACGAACAGGAACAGCCGCTCGAATAGGCGTTGCCGGACGGCGCCCCACGTGAGCCCCAGCGCATCGCGGAACACCGGAGCCAGAAAGCCCGCAGTGAGGAACTTCAGCAATGGCCGAAACGGAAGCGCCAGAAGCGGATTGATCATCCGTAGGTTGAGCAGGTCGAAAAGGTAGGCGCGCACCACCTCGTCGACGGCGATCTGTTCGCACGCCGCGTCCCAGTAGTCGTCGAACTCCGCACGGGTGGGAGGCCACTGGTCCGGGCTGACCTGCAGGGTTGTGCCCAACGGCCACGCCGAGACGTAGAACTGCTCGGACTGCTCGGGGGTCATCTCGCCACGCAACAGTTGGTAGGTGTCCTCCAGGCCCACAAACAGGCAGGCCGCCACCCACATCTGGAGGTCGCGGTCGAATGCGTTGTACGGCACCGGACTTTTCGCATCTGACTTCACCAACCGGTGCGACTCGTTAACGGCTTCACGGAAGACGGCCCGGTCCTCGTCGGATCCGATCACCGCGACGGCCAGGTACTGGAAGGTCGTGCGAGCCCGCTTCCACGGATGCTTCATCAGGCTGCCGGAGTCGACCTTGCTCTCGACCACGCCGTAACCGACACCGGGGTGCGACAGCTGCATGACCACGTTGGCCGCACCGGCGGCGAACGACCAGAAGTCCATGGCGTCGGCGGCTTTCGCATCTTCGGTGTCCCAACGCGCGGTGCGCCGCGCGACGCTGATCCGGTTCCCCCTCATGTCCTGCAGACGTCGGCGACCAGCAGCACGGGCCACGACACGATGGCCGCGAGGAACGAGACCACTTTCGCTGCGCCCGCGAGGCGGGCGAGATGGTCGGTGTGGGTCGCCGACCAGGCGACGCCGATGACGAGGTACGGCGCGCCAAGCAACAGTGCGGTGCCGACCCATTCTGCGATCGTCATCCGGTAACCGAGGACCCGTTGCACGACGCTGGGCATGGCCGCCACGTTAATGGGTGTTCGAGATCGCGTCTGTCGTTTGACGTGCGCCTTCACGCCCTGGGTTCAGATCAGGCCGTCGGTGAGGTTCCCCGCACGCACCGACTCCAGCACCGTCCGCATCGCGTCACCGCTCTGCTGCCACGAGAACTCACCGCTGCGTACCTGAGCCTTGACGCCCAGTTGCTCGCGGAGCACCTCGTCGGACAGCAACCGGTCCAGCCCGTCGACCAGACCCTCGAAGTCGTCGACGAGCGACCCGGTGACGCCGTCGACGATGGAATCCGACAACCCGCCGGAGGACCGGTATCCGATCGTGGGCACCCCGTGCTGTGCGGCCTCGATGACCGCCAGCCCCCACCCCTCTTTGCGGGACGGCAGAACGTGCACCCAGCTGCGTTGCAGCACAGCATGTTTGGTCACGTCGTCGACGTGCCCGTGGAACGTCACCGCGTCCGAGATCCCCAGGCGGTCGGCGTGGTCGAGAAGCGGTTGGGACCACCATCCGCCGCCGAGGACGTCCAGATGCAGGCCTGGTATCCGCGGGCGCAACCGGGCGATCGCCTCGAGCGCGTCCTCGATCTGCTTGTGCGGCACCAGCCGGGACAGCACCACGACCCGCGGTGTGGTCGATCGGGGCACTGTCAGGGTGGCCTCGGGCGCGGTGTCGACACCGTTGCGGACAACAGCGACGTGGTCGGGCTTCACGCCGAGAAGGGCGAGATCCCGGGCTGACGGCAGGGACACCGTCACGTACTGGTTGCGCCGGTGCAGGCGCGGCGAGAGCTGCGATTCGACGAACCACCCGATGCGGCTCATCACGCGCCCGGCCACCGGCCACTGCTCGCGGTGGCAGTGGTGCACCAGGACGACGGCGCGCCGGCCGTACACCAGCCTCGCCATGAACGGCAGCCCGTTCTGGGTATCGACCACCACGTCGGGGCGGACGTGGCGCAGCGGGCCCAGACCGATGACCGCGGCGGCCATCGCCAGCCCGGCCCACACGTACACCGAGTAGCGCCCACCGACCCGTTGGATCTGGACGCCGTCGACGGTCTCTCGGCGCGCTGCCCCCGGGTATCGGGCGGTGCGCAGCGTGACCTGCACGCCGGATTCGGCGAGCTGCGCGCCGACCCGCTGGAGATAGGTCTCGCTGCCGCCGCCCTGCGGGTGGCCGGTGTCGCGCCAGCACAGCAACAGCACTGAACGCAGCGACCCGGGAGGTGGGTCCGGCGGGCAGGAGCGAAGCGACCCGGGGGGAGGATCGGGGAGGTCGGACATCGGGTTCAGAGTAGCCGCGCCCTAGGGTGGCCGGGATGGCGGCAACGGACCTTCTGGCACGGCGGGCGACGCTGTCGCGCTCGCTGCGCCTGCTCGCGGAGTTCCGTTTCGAGCAGAGCGACCCGGACCGGTTCTACGGCGCGCTCGCCGCCGACACCGTCGCGATGGTGACCGACCTGTGGACATCGGTCACCCGTTCTTCGCCGACGGGCGCGACGCTGCTGGACGTCGGCGGCGGCCCCGGCTATTTCGCATCGGCGTTCACCGACGCGGGCATCCGCTACATCGGTGTGGAGCCCGATCCCCGCGAGATGCACGCCGCGCCACCCCGTGCGCACCGGCGCGACGGGGTGTTCATCAGGGCGTCGGGCACGGCGCTGCCGTTCGCCGACTCGAGCGTCGACATCTGTCTGTCGTCCAACGTCGCCGAACACGTCGCCGAGCCGTGGCGGTTGGGCGACGAAATGCTACGGGTCACCCGGCCCGGCGGGCTGGCGGTGCTGTCCTACACCGTGTGGCTGGGCCCGTTCGGTGGGCACGAGATGGGCCTGACGCACTACCTCGGCGGCCAGTGGGCCGCGGACCGGTACACCCGTAAACACGGCCACCGACCGAAGAACGACTACGGATCGTCGTTGTTCGCGGTGCATGCGCGTGACGGCGTGAGATGGGCCGCGAGCACCGGCGCTCTGGTCGCCGCATTTCCCCGCTACCACCCCCGATGGGCCTGGGGCCTGACGAAGATCCCGGTACTGCGCGAGTTCACAGTGAGCAATCTGGTGCTGGTGTTGCAGCCGTCCTGAACCCCGGAACTGCAACAGGTTCTTGTTCTGCGCCGTTATCGGTAATGTGACGTCCATGACACCGCGCACGCAAGGAGCGAAATGACCCAGAGCACCGCGTTCAAGACCGAGTGGGACAAATTGTTCATCGGCGGCAAGTGGGTCGAGCCGGCCACCTCCGACGTGATCGAGGTGCACTCCCCCGCCACCGGTGAACTCGTCGGCAAGGTGCCGCTGGCGTCCGCCGCCGACGTCGACGCCGCCTGCGCGTCCGCCCGCAAGGCGTTCGATGAGGGCCCGTGGCCGCAGATGTCGCCGGCCGAGCGCGCCGAGATCCTGGGCCGCGCGGTGAAGATCCTCGAAGAGCGCGGTGACGAGCTGAAGTTCCTGCTGGCCGCCGAGACCGGGCAGCCGCCGACCATCGTCGACATGATGCAGTACGGCGCCGCAATGTCGTCGTTCCAGTACTTCGCCGGTGCCGCCGACAAGTTCACGTGGCGTGACATCCGGGACGGCATCTACGGCCAGACCATGGTGGTGCGCGAACCCATCGGCGTCGTCGCAGCCGTCACCGCCTGGAACGTGCCGTTCTTCCTGGCCGCCAACAAGCTCGGTCCCGCCCTGCTGGCGGGCTGCACCATCGTCGTCAAACCGGCTGCCGAGACCCCGCTGTCGCTGTTCGCGATGGCCGAGATCTTCGCCGAGGCCGGCCTGCCCGAGGGCGTGCTCTCGGTCGTGCCGGGTGGCCCGGAGACCGGCCGCGCACTGACCGCCAACCCGGAGATCGACAAGTTCACGTTCACCGGATCGTCCGCGGTGGGCAAGGAGATCGCGAAGATCGCCGCCGAGAAACTCAAGCCGTGCTCGCTGGAGTTGGGCGGTAAGTCGGCCGCGATCATCCTCGAGGACGCCGACCTGGACTCGACGCTGCCGATGCTGGTGTTCTCCGGCCTGATGAACTGCGGTCAGGCCTGCGTCGGCCAGACCCGCATCCTGGCACCGCGCTCGCGCTACGACGAGGTCGTGGAAAAGCTCTCGGCTGCGGTCGCCGCGATGCCGATCGGGTTGCCCGACAACGCGGGCGCCATGATCGGGCCGCTGATCTCGGAGAAGCAGCGCGAGCGGGTCGAGGGCTACATCAAGAAGGGCGTCGACGAGGGTGCGCGCATCGTCACCGGCGGCGGCAGGCCCGAAGGCCTCGACGGCGGCTGGTTCGTGCAGCCGACGGTGTTCGCCGACGTCGACAACTCGATGACCATCGCCCAGGAGGAGATCTTCGGTCCCGTCCTCGCAGTGATCCCCTATGACACCGAAGCGGACGCGGTGCGCATCGCCAACGATTCGCCCTACGGTCTGGCGGGATCGGTGTACACGACCGACAACGACAAGGCGATGAAGATCGCGTCGCAGATCCGCACCGGCACCTACGCGGTCAACATGTACGCCTTCGACCCGGGCGCACCGTTCGGCGGCTACAAGAATTCCGGCATCGGCCGTGAGAACGGCCCCGAGGGCATCGAGCAGTACACACAAGCCAAGAGTGTGCTGCTGCCGTTCGGCTAAACGCCGGCCTAGATCTGGCCTTCGGGGCGCGCCGAGCGTACGGAAAGTGATGGAATTCAACGGAATTCCGTCATAAACCGTACTCTCGGCGCGTCAGGGTCAGGCGCGTCCCGTCAGGCGCGGTCCCGTCAGTCGATCATCGGGAACGAGTGGTGTTCGTGGGCGATCAGCCAGCGGCCGCCCACTTTCCGCAGCCCCATCGTGAGGCGCAGCCGGTTGTCGGGGTTGGCGGCGAAATCCTCGGCAGTCCCACAGCGCAGCAGGCCGTACGCGTACGCGACGGAGTCACCGGCGGTGACGTCGAGCTCGAGTAACTCGAATGTGGCTCCGCTGTCGATGTATTCGAAGAACGGTGGCCAGGTGTCCCGGTACGCCGCCGCCCCACGCACCCCGTCATAGGGCGGCGGGACGTCGAACATCACGAGGTCATCGGTGTGGTCGGCCTGCACGCCCACGTGATCGCACGTCTGGATCGCCGCGATCCATCTCTCGATGATCCCGCGGATCTCGGCTTCGTGATCTGTCATGTTCGTGTCGACCTCCGGCACCTCGGCGATTCATCGCGCCTGCAGATGAGAGATCGCTCATCCACGGCTCCCTCAACGCTCATCTTGGCGTCGAAAACTGGTTCCAGGTCGCAAGAGACCGAAAAGATCACCAACACGAGAGGAACCATCATGAAGAAACTGTCCGTGTGCAAGGTCGCCGTCGTCGCAGCCGCGATGACCGGACTCGGCCTCTTCGGAGCGGGTGCCGCCAGCGCCGCGCCGGCGTCGGTATCGGTCCCCAGCGGGGTCGAGGCTCCCGCGTTCGGCCCGTTCGACTTCTTCGACACCGACACCGACACCGAGCAGTCCGAGGTGACGGTCACCGCCATGGATGACGACTGGGAGTGGGAAGAGGGCTGGGACGACTAGTCCACCAACGCCGGCGCCCACCAACTGCGAGTCTTGCGGTTGGTGGGCGCCTTCGCATGTCAGGAGCCCTCGCTCAGAAGCCGCCCTCGGGCAACTCCATGGCCGTGAGGTCGACGGCCCGCAGGATCGCGCTCTGCGAAGTCAGCCGCGGTAGCACGTTCTTGGCGAAGAACAGTGCCGCCGCGACTTTTCCGGTGTAGAAGTTCCGGTCGCGCTCACCGACGTCGCCATCCATCGCGATCAACGCGATCTCGGCCTGCTGCAGCAGCAGCCAGCCCAGGAGCAGGTCGCCGACCGCGAGCAGGAAAGGGACCGATTCCAGCCCGAGGCGATACAGCTCGCGCGGGCTCTGTTGCGAGTCCATCAGGAATGTCGTCATCGCGGCGACCATGTCCTCGATGTCGGTGAGGGCCGTCGCCAACAGTGCACGTCCCGTCGCCAATTCCGGGCGCGCCGCGCCGTCGTCGAGGAACTGCCGGAGCTGAGCCACCACATGCATCAGGGCACCGCCCTGATCCTTGGCAATCTTGCGGAAGAAGAAGTCCTGCGCCTGAATGGCCGTGGTGCCTTCGTAGAGCGAGTCGATCTTGGCGTCGCGGATGTACTGCTCGATCGGGTGGTCCTGCAGAAATCCCGAACCGCCGAGAGTCTGCAGCGACTCGGTCAGACACTGGTAGGCACGTTCCGAGCCCACCCCCTTCACGATCGGGAGCAGAAGGTCGTTGACCCGCGCCGCCATCTCGGCGTCGGCCCCCGAGACGATTTCAGCGACCTCGGGGTCCTGATGCGCCGCGGTATAGAGGTACAGCGCGCGCAGACCTTCGGCGTAGGCCTTCTGTGTCAGCAGCGCCCGACGCACATCCGGATGGTGGATGATCGTGACGCGCGGCGCGGACTTGTCCGTCATCTCGGCCATATCGGCGCCCTGGACGCGCACCTTGGCGTACTCCAACGCGTTCAGGTAGCCGGTGGACAGCGTGGCAATCGCCTTGGTGCCCACCATCATTCGGGCGTACTCGATGCTCTTGAACATCTGTGCGATGCCGTTGTGAGTGTCGTTGACCAGAAAACCGACCGCGGGTACCCCGTGCTGGCCGAACGCAAGCTCGCAGGTGGCGGAGGCCTTCAGCCCCATCTTGCGTTCCAGCCCGGTGACGAACACGCCGTTGCGCTCGCCCGGCTCTCCGGTCTGCGGATCGAAATGCAGTTTCGGGACCACGAACAGGCTGAGCCCCTTCGTGCCGGGTCCGGCCCCCTCGGGTCGGGCGAGCACGACGTGCATGGTGTTCTCGAACAGGTCGTCGCTGTCGCCGTTGGTGATGAACCGCTTGACCCCGTCGAGGTGCCAGGTCCCGTCGGGTTGGGGGATCGCCTTGGTGCGGCCGGCGCCGACATCCGAGCCGGCGTCGGCCTCGGTGAGCACCATCGACGCGCCCCAGCCCCGCTCGATCGCCAGCGCGCCCCAATGCCGCTGGCGCTCATCGCCGATGTGGAGCATGACCCGCGCGAAGATCGGGCTGGCGAGATACATGAACGCCGCCGGCTGCGCACCGAGCGCGAACTCGTTGATCGCCCAGGCCAGCATCGACGGCGCGGGTACCCCACCGACGGCCGCGTCGGCGCCGACCCGGTACCACTCGCCCTGCTGCCACGCCCGGAACGACTTCTTGAACGGCTCGGGAATGCTGACGGCGTGGGTGGCCGCGTCGAACGTCGGCGGGTTGCGGTCGGTGTCCGCGAACGCCTCCGCCAGCGGTCCCTCGGCGAGCTTGGCGGCCTCGCGCAGCATCTCGTGGACCGACTCACTGTCGAGGTCGCCGTAGATGCCCGTTGCCAGCGCCTTCTCCAGAGCAAACATCTCGAACAGGTTGAACTCCAGGTCGCGGACGTTGCTCCTGTAGTGGCCCATGCTGCGCCTTCCGGTCATCACCCGCTGGTTCGAGTTTGCCAAAGGTTACGGCCTCGGGAGCGATTGCACGTCGCAAACCGTTATTAGACGCTCTCGTCAGTTTCTGCGCCAGCGCGCGCACACGAAGTCGCCGTTGACCGCCGACTCGGCCAGTGTCCATTCCGACCGCATCGGCAGCACACGAGAACCGCCACCCAACGTGCACGGGGCGTAGGACACGATCATCTCGTCGATCAGCCCCGCGGTCGCGAACTGCGCCGCGACGTTGCCGCCACCGACCACCCACACGTTCTTGTCCCCGGCGGCCGACACCAACGTCGGATGCAGATCGACGACGTCCCCGTCGAACGTCTGGACGTCATGCCCCTCGGCGATGATCCCCGGCCGGTGCGTCACCACCCACGTCGGCTGCGAGTACATGAAGTCCCCCGGATGGTTGTCCACGATCCACTGATAGGTGTCGGCCCCCATCACCAACGCGCCCACGGTTTCCATGAACGGATCGATGGCGAACGGCCCGTCGGCCTTGATGTCTCGGGATACCAGCCAGTCCAGGCTGCCGTTCTCGTCGACGATGTAGCCGTCCAGGCTGGACGCGGTGTAGTACACGGACGCCATGTCAGGTTCCTCTCATCCAGTCCAATGGGTCCCCGCGCCGGGTGGTCACGCCGTGGCCGGCGAGCATGGCGCGGGCCAGTTCGCGACGGTGCGCGGAGTAGGTGAGTACGTGCGCGACGATTCCGTACAGCTGGAAGGACTCCGGCGGGTCGCACAGCGCGTCGATCACGGTGTCGCCCAGCCGCCCTGCCGCCGAGTACTCGGAAACCATTGCGCGCCAGCGCTTAGCGATCTCGTCGTGGTGAGCGGCAAGCGCCTCGGCGTCGACGAATTCCGGCTGCGTGGAGGACCGCGGCGGGAAGTCCTCGCCCGCGATCGTGGCCAGCCAGACCTCCTTGTTCCACACCAGTGCCCCGAGGACCGCGCCGACGCTGGGCTCGGGCCCGTCCCATTCCAGGACCGTCTGCCCGGGCGCGACCTCGGCGACCCATTGATGCGGGGTCAGCTCCCCCGCCCGGGCCAGCAGGTGCGCGGTGTCGTCGAGATCGTGGGCGACCATCAGCTGCGAGATGTCGGGCGCGCCGTCATCGCCGGCGCTCGGGGCACTGTCGAGCCACAGGGACTGTGGCGGATGGAAGTGCAGGCCGTTGGGGGCGGGCAACCGAAAGTGCACGTCGGCGGCCTGCGACGGCGGCAGTCCGAACGTGCGGCGGAACGCGCGGGAGAACACCTCGGCCGACGACCAGCCTTCGTCGGCCGCCACCGCGGACACTGCCTCACCCCGCTGCAGGCGCCAGGCCGCCCGCTCCAGCATGACGCGACGGCGCAAGGCCGCCGGGGGCTCCCCGGTCAGTCGGCGGACCTCGCGGGAGAAGTGGAACTCGGAGGCATGACTGCTGCGGGCCATGTCCCCCACGTCGCTGTTGGAGGCGTCGGTCACCGCGTCGAGCAGTTCACGGAGTCGGTCGCGGCCGCCGACGGGCCCCTGCCCGGGGAGCGGGTCGCGCGGTGGATCGGTCACGCTGTCCGAGTATGGTCGGCCGTCCGCACGAGCGACATGACAATTCCTGCTGTCGCCGGGCCACCACCCACACCGCACGGCTCAGCTGTCGAGGACCTCGCTGACCCGAGCCTCGACGTCGGAGCGGTCACCGAGATCCGACAGGTCGATACCGAATCGCTCGGCCAGCACCTCGAGCACCTGCGCGGCGGTGTCGAGGGTGGTTTTCTCCGTGCCGCCGGCGCGGTGCACCGCGAGGTGGCGGCCCCGCAGGTTCCACCGCGCATCGTCGGTCACCAGCGCGGCCGTCAGCCCGACGACGAACGGCGACGCGGGATTGGTCGAGACGTACCAGCTTCCGACCTCGAGATCGATCCGCGGCTGCGGGCGGGGGCTGAGCAGATACAGCGGCTGCCATTCGCCGCGGATGTCGACCTGCAGTTCGAAGCCCTCGGGGTGGTCCACCAGCCGGTACGGCTCGTGGCGGGTCTGCTGGACCGTCCCTGCGACAAGCCGGATCGGCGATGTCAGCGTCTGTCCGCCGAAGCCGACGTCGACGAGGTAGGGACCGTCACCGTCGGGCAGTCGCACCGACAACACCTGGTGGGTCTGGGCCGGCAGCGCATCGTCGCGACGCATCCACACCACGCGGCCCGCGAGGCGCTGCACCTCGAAACCCAGTTCTTCGAGCACGTAGCCCAGCAAGCCGTTGTGTTCGTAGCAGTACCCGCCGCGACGCCGCTGCACGAGCTTGTCGGTGAGTGCCTCCGCCGACAGGTCCGCGACCGGGATGCCCATCAACGGATCGAGGTTCTCGAACGGGATGGACCGGTTGTGGCCGGCGACGATGTCTCGCAACGTCGCGACGGTGGCGTCGGCCGACCCCGCGTAGCCGATCCGGGCGAAGTAGGCGTTCAGGTCGGTGGCCATCGGCCCATCGTGCGACCTCAACAGCGGTTCACGTCAAGTGCGCGGCGTTACCCAATCGGCACTGGACTCTTGGCGCACGGCCGGTGATGCTTGCCATAGTTGGGCTCTGTGGCCTCTGGGTACACTCAAAACTAGAACACGTTTCAATCCGACGGCGAAGGGGCCTCCGTGAGCTCGACAGGTACCGAAACGTCCGAGATCACGCCCTCCGAGATCACCAAGTGGGACCCGGCGCTCACCGAGCGGGTGATGAGCGTCCTGAAACCGTTCCTGTCCATCTATCACCGAGCCGAGGTGCGGGGCCTGGAGGACTTCCCCGCGGGCGGTGCGCTCGTGGTGTCCAACCACTCCGGCGGCATGTTCGCGTTGGACGTGCCCGTCTTCGCCAGCGGCTTCTACGAGAAGTTCGGCTTCGACCGACCCGTGTACACGCTCAGCCACGACATGCTGATGGTCGGACCGACGGGCGCCTTCTTCAAGAAGACCGGGTTCATCCCCGCCAACCACAAGAACGCCGACGAGGCGCTGCGCTCCGGAGGAGTCGTCGTGGTGTTCCCCGGCGGTGACTACGACGTCTACCGTCCGACGCTGACCGCGAACAAGATCGATTTCGACGGCCGCACCGGATACGTCAAGGCCGCGATCAACGCCGGGGTGCCGATCGTCCCGACGGTCGGCATCGGGGGCCAGGAGAGCCAGCTGTTCCTGTCGCGCGGCACCGAGATCGCCAAGGCGCTCGGACCGGTGGCACGGCTGTTCCGGACCAAGATCCTGCCCGTGTCCTTCGGTTTCCCGTTCGGGTTCTCGGCGGTCCTTCCCCTCAATGTGCCGCTGCCGGCGAAGATCACCATGCGCGCACTGCCGCCCATCGACATCGTCAAGGAGTTCGGCGAGGATCCCGACATCGACGAGGTCGATGCGCACGTCCGTCATGTGATGCAGCGCGCCCTCGACGATCTGGCCAAGGAGCGCCGGCTCCCGGTTCTGGGCTGAACATGGGCATCACCGACCCGATCACCCAGACCCTGGGACTGCTTTCGACGATGGTGCGCGCCGGCGTCATCGCGCCGATGCGTCCCGACAAGTACCTGCGCATCGGCGCGGCCATGCAGCGCGAGAACATGGCGATCACGTCAGGATTCGCCGCGGCCGCACAGCGCTGCCCGGACCGGGCCGGCCTCGTCGACGAACTCGGCATCCTGACCTGGCGTCAGATCGACCGGCGCGCCGACGCGCTCGCCGCCGCGCTGCAGGCCTTGCCCGAAGGTCAGCCCGAGGTCATCGGCCTGATGGCCAGAAACCACCGCGGCTTCGTCGACGCACTGATCGCGGCCAACCGGATCGGTGCCGAGGTGCTGCTGCTGAACACCTCGTTCGCCGGACCCGCCCTCGCCGAAGTGCTGGAACGCGAGGGCCACGGGAAATCGGTCGCGGTCATCTACGACGAGGAGTTCACCGAGACGGTGGACCGCGCGCTGGCCGAGCGCCCCGACACCACCCGCATCCTCGCGTGGACCGACACCGCCACCGAATCGCTGACCGTCGAGCAGATGATCAGCGAGCACGAGGGGCAGCAACCCGTGCGGGCCACCGCGAAGTCCAAGGTGATCCTGCTGACCTCCGGCACCACAGGAACACCCAAGGGCGCCACCCACTCCGGCGGAGATCCCAGCGTGCTCAAGTCCATCCTCGACCGGACACCCTGGCGCGCAGAACAACCCGTCGTCGTGGTGGCGCCGATGTTCCATGCGTGGGGGTTCTCGCAGCTCGCCTTCGCGGCGTCGATGGCGTGCACGATCATCACCCGCCGCAAGTTCGACCCGGAAGCGACCCTGGATCTGGTCGACCGGCACCGCGCCACCGGACTGTGCGTCGTACCGGTGATGTTCGACCGCATCATGGATCTGCCGGAGGAGACCCTCGACAAGTACAGCGGCCGGTCGCTGCGCTTCGCGTCGGCATCGGGTTCGCGAATGCGGCCCGACGTCGTCATCGCGTTCATGGACCGCTTCGGCGACGTCATCTACAACAACTACAACGCCACCGAAGCCGGCATGATCGCCACCGCGACACCGCGCGACCTGCGCGCCGCGCCCGACACCGCGGGTAAGCCCGCCGAGGGCACCGAGATCCGCATCCTCGACGGTGAGTTCAACGAGGTGCCGATCGGTGAGGTCGGCAGCATCTATGTCCGCAACTCGACCCAGTTCGACGGCTACACCTCGGGGAGCACCAAGGACTTTCACGACGGCTTCATGTCCTCGGGCGACGTGGGATACCTCGACGACGCCGGCAGGCTGTTCGTGGTGGGCCGCGACGACGAGATGATCGTCTCCGGCGGTGAGAACGTCTACCCGATCGAGGTGGAGAAAACACTGGCCGCGCATCCCGACGTCGCCGAGGCGTCCGTCATCGGCGTTGACGACGAGCAGTACGGCCAGCGGCTGGCGGCGTTCGTGGTTCTGAACGCGGGCGCCGCGGCTACCCCCGACACGCTCAAACAACACGTGCGGGACAATCTGGCGAACTACAAAGTACCCAGGGAGATCACGATTCTCGACGAACTCCCCCGCAGCATCACCGGCAAGATCTCCCGTAAGGAGTTGCAGGACCGGTCGGGAAAGGCTTGAGGCGTCGCAATGGCTAAACCACGACCGCTGCTGCGCGCTGCCCTGGAGTTGGCGAACGCCGCCAACGGGGTGCGCCCGCTGGCCCGCGACGGATACCCGACGATCCCGGTGTTCGCGTTCGGCTGGCCGACGTCGGAGATGTCCCCGCTCTATCTCGGCGGCTCGATGCTCGACGCGGTGCGCCGCGGCATCCGCGGTGATTTCCGGGGCGGGCGCGGGCGGATCGCCCTGCTGCTCACCGCAATCGCGTGGGCGCTGCTGTATGTGATCGCCCGCCGCAACGTGGGGTCGCAACCACACTTCGAGGATCCGTTGCGCGAAGCGCTCGGCGAGAACTATCAAGCGATCGCGGAGAAGGCGCGCTCCCACCGGCGGCGCATCACCGGCGTGTTCCCCAACGAGGTGATCCGCCGCCGCTACGTCCACAAGACGAGCACCGTGCAGTACGGCCCGCACGGCCGGACCAACATGGCCGACATCTGGCGTCGGGCGGATCTCCCCAAGGACGGTAAAGCACCTGTCCTGCTTCAGGTTCCGGGAGGCGCGTGGGCCATCGGAATGCGTAGGCCGCAGGCGTACCCGCTACTCAGTCATCTCGCCGACCACGGCTGGATCTGCGTGTCCATCGACTATCGGGTCAGCCCGCGCAACACCTGGCCCGATCACATCGTGGACGTCAAACGGGCGCTGGCCTGGATCAAGGAGCACATCTCCGAGTACGGCGGGGACCCTGACTTCGTGGCGATCAGCGGTGGTTCCGCAGGCGGGCATCTGTCTGCGCTGGCGGCGCTGACGGCCGACGACCCGCAGTTCCAGCCAGGTTTCGAGGACGCCGACACCTCCGTGGTGGCCGCCGTGCCGATCTACGGCCGCTACGACTGGGTCTCGACAAAAGGGCACGGGCGCAGGGAGTTTCTCGCTTTCCTGCAGAAGTTCGTCGTCAAGAAGCCGGTGCTGACCAATCGGCAGGAGTACATCGACGCGTCGCCGACTCACCGACTGCGTGCCGACGCGCCGCCGTTCTTCATCCTGCACGGCCAGGACGACTCGATCATCCCGGTGCCCGAAGGCAGGGAGTTCGCCGAGGCGCTGCGCGAGGTGTCGACGTCACCGGTGGTGTACGCCGAGATCCCGCACGCCCAGCACGCTTTCGACTTCTACTACGGCTCGCCGCGGGCCCATTACACCGCCCAGGCCGTCGAGGAGTTCCTGTCCTGGGTGCAGGTCATGCGCACCGTGGTACCGGCCCAGCCAACCGCCGGCTAGGGCGCACCGAATGTACGGAAAGTGATGGAATTTAACGAAATTTCGTCATAAATCGTACACTCGGCGACGAGCACGCGCAGGCAGCTGACGCGACCCTCGCGGCCGGCACGACCCAGCCGGCCGGCTAGGGCGCCATCGCGGTCTCGACGACCGTCAGCTCCTTGGGAAGTCCTGCTGCGACCCGGATCTCAACGAACGCGTCGACCATGGCGGCGGTGAGTTCGTGCGGGTCCTCAAGCGTCCTACCGTCCGACAGCACCGAAATGTTGAGCTGGTCGACGTAACTCCAGACGGTGATGTTGAGCCCACTGCCCGCTGTCAACGGACCGACCGAGTAGATCTCGGTCACCAAAGCGCCACCGACACGGGCACGTTCGCGAGGACCTGGCACATTGGAGATCGGCAGGTTCATCACCTTGTTCTGGCCGTCCTTGTTCGACAGCCACTTGAACATCGCCTCGGAAGGGGCCGGCGGGAAGTACGCCGACCATCGGCTTACGAGCTCGGGCCCGATCAGCGCGTTGCTCTCCTTGCCCGCGGCGGCAGCGTCGTGGGCCGCCTTGACTCGTTGCAGAGGGTCCTCGACGTCGACGGGGAGGCTGACGAGGACCCCGGTGAAGTAGTTGCCGGAGATCCGGTCGCGCGAGAAGTCGAAACTGACGGGAACCGAAGCGAGCAACGCGTGGTCGGCGCGACCGTCGTAGCGCAGCAATAACTGCCGCAGCGCCCCGGCGGACATCGCGAGCACCATGTCGTTGATCGTGGCGCCCAACTGCTTGCCGGTCTGCTTGACCTCGTCCAGCGACAGCGTCGTCGTCGCGAATTTTCGGGTGGCGTCCACCATGTGGTTCATGAAGGACGGCGGCGGGGTGAAGGGCCGGGTCAGTTCCGGGGACAGCTTGTGAGGGCTCCTGCGCACCCGACCCACCCCCTGGGCCGTGTAGCGCACCACCGACGGCAGCCTGCCGATCTGGCGGAGGTGGTCGGTGAACGCCGTCCGGACCAGTTCGCCCTTGGACGGTGCCGGGTCGGTGGCGTAAGAATCCCGGTCCGCCTGGGGACCCTCGCTCAGGTCCATGCCGCGGGCCAGCAGGTTCGCCGACGCGACGCCGTCGGCGAGCGCGTGGTGGATCTTGCCGAGCACCGCGATACGTCCCTCGGCCAGGCCTTCGATGAGGTACATCTCCCACAGCGGACGGCTGCGGTCCAGCGGCGTGCTCGCAATCCGGCCGACTGCTTCGTCGAGTTGGCGGCGACCGCCGGGCGCGTCGGCGCGTACCGACCGGACGTGGTATTCGAGGTCGACCTCGGCGTTCTCCCGCCACATCGGATGGTGGAACTTGAACGGGATGTCGATCAACTCGTAGCGGAACGGGTCGAGCTTGTAGAGCCGGCTGTGGATGACCTTGCGAAGCTCCTCGACACCGAACGTCGCGCCACCGAGATCGTCGAGTTTGATCACCGCCAACTTCAGCGTGTGCATGTGCACGTTGGGGGTCTCGCTGTACAGCAGCACAGCGTCCCACCCACGGAGCCTCTTCAACGCATTCCTCCCCTACCGGAGGCGTCTATATAACCTCTTTGGCCCCGATGAGACTCTTGTTTCGGTGAATGTGGTTCAGGAACAAGCCAATTGCGGTCGATGCCGCACCAGTTCGCGCCCCGTCCATCATATCGAAACCGTGGCCCGCGCCGGGAAGTTCGACGTAGCTGACCACCGACCGGGACGTCTCCTTGAGCCGATCGACGAAGCTGCGGGCCTGCGCCACCGGGATGACGCTGTCGCCGGTGCCGTGCACCACCAGGAACGGCGGCGCCTCGGCGTGCACCCGCGCGATGGGCGAGGCCTTGCGGAACACGTCGGGATGCTTGGCGATCTTGCGCCGGACGACGACGCGCTCGAGGAAGTCGACGAACCGGACCCGCTCGACGGTGGACTTGTCCTCCCAGTCGTAGCGTCCGTAGATACCCACCACCGCGTCCACCGACGTGTCCGAGCCTTCGGGCAGGTCGCCCTGCATGTCGGGGTCGTTGGCGGTCAGGCCGGCCAGCGCCGCCAGGTGGCCGCCCGCCGAGGTTCCGGCGATCGTCACGAAGTTGCGGTCTCCGCCGAACTTGTCGACGTTGGCGCGGGCCCAGGCGATCGCGGTCTTGACATCGGTGATGTGCGCCGGCCACGGATTGTGGGGGGCGACGCGGTAGTCGATGGACAGACAGACCCAGCCCAACTCGGCCAGGTGCGACATCAACGCATAGCCCTGCAGCAGGCGACTGCCGTGCACCCAGGCTCCACCGGGGATGAACAGCAGCACCGGTGCCGCTTCAGCAGGCAGATCGTCGCGACGCCAGACATCGAGCAACTGCGTGGGCCGCGGTCCGTATCGCACGGACGTCCGGTGTACGTGTCGGCGGTGCTCGCGTGCCTTCCAGAACGGCGGGATGCGCTCGGGTCTCGGCCACTCGATCTCGAGATCCTTGGCGGCGACGACGCCGCGCAGCGCCGCCTCGGTGACTGCGGTGGTGCTCTCCCGCTCCTGGCGCTTGATTTCCGCGTTCGCGGGATCCTTGGGCGTGAACAGCGACTTCGCCGTGGCGCCGACCATCTCGGGTGCGTGCCGGGCTCCCCAGATCCCCGCGGCGGTCAGGGCGCCCAGTGGCTCAAGGTGTTTCCCGATCAACGGCAGCGACGCAGAGGCCACGCTCAGAGCGAGCAAGTGGTCGGACGGACCGGCTTTCAGCAACCATTGCAAGCGCGTGGTCAGGGTGGGGCCGGGATACCGGATATCCGGTCGTTCCGTCATTGCGCGAGCGTACCCCGCAGCCGCGAACCCAAACGACAATCTGAGCGAAGTTGTCTACTCAGCGCGCATCCGTCACCTGCCTGTGATGTGTGTCACACATATCGCACGGCTGCGGCCGCACGATAACTTCGATTGACGACTGTCGATTCCAGCGAAGAGGGCTTCCACCGTGAGTAAGACCGTGAGCGCATCCAGGCTTGCCATCACCGACGACCATCAGGACCTCGCCGAGGCCGCCATCGGGCAGCTCACCCGGCTGAAGGCGTTGGCCAAGGCGCGGGAAACACTGGAGGGCGGATCCACTCATCCATCCGATATCTGGTCGGCGGCAACCGATCTCGGCTGGACCGGGCTGGCGATCAGCGAGGACTTCGGCGGGTCCGGTTTCGGATTGGCCGAGCTTGCGGTGGTGCTGGAGACACAAGGTCTCCAGGTGTGCCCGGGACCTTTTCTCGCCAGCGTCTCGGCATCGGTAGTGATCGACAGATGCGCTCCGGACTCCGTTCGGGCCGACCTGCTTCCCGGCCTGGCGTCGGGTGAGACTGTCGCGGCACTCGGTGTGTCGGGACCCATCTCGGTGGGTTCCGACCTCGTCGTCACCGGCGAGAGCCCGGCGGTGCTCGGCGCGCCGGACGCTGACGTCCTGGTGCTCATCGCCGGCGAGGACGTCGTGATCATCGACGCCGGCGCTGAGGGGGTAACCGTGAGCGCCCTCGAGTCGTTGGACACCACCCGCAGCATCGGGACGGTGGCGCTGCGCGGGGTTGCCGTCCCGGCCGACCGCGTCCTCCGCGGTGCAGCACGCGACGCCAGGACGGTATTCCGGATCCTGGCCTCGGCCGAAGCGGTCGGGGTCAGCTGGGCTGCGCTGGACATGGCGGTCGAGTACGCCAAGGTGCGCGAGCAGTTCGGCCGCACCATCGGCACGTTCCAGGCGGTCAAACACCACGCCGCCAACATGCTCGTCAATGCCGAGGTCGCCACCGCGGCCACCTGGGACGCCGCCCGCGCCGACGAGCTCGACAGCGCCGGGTTCGCCGCCGCCGTCGCCGCCGCCCTCGCCATCCGGGCCCAGGTGTTCAACGCGCAGAACAACATTCAGCTGCACGGCGGCATCGGCTTCACGTGGGAGCACGATTCGCACCTCTACCTGCGCCGCGCCCGCACTCTGGCGGCGCTGATGGCCGACGGCGCCGACCCCCTCTTCGACGTCGTGGAGGGGCAGCGCAGCGGCCAGGCGCACGGCGCGTCGTTCACCCTCCCGCCGGAATCCGAGGAGTACCGCACCCAGGCCCGGGAGGCAGCGGCCAAGGTTCAGGCGCTGGCCGCCGATCAGCAGCGGGACTTCCTCGTGGAGTCCGGATATCTGGTCCCGCACTGGCCGAAACCGTGGGGACGCGGCGCCGAAGTCCTCGAACAGCTCGTCATCGAGGAGGAATTCGCCGACATCCGTCGTCCTGACATGGGAATCACCGGTTGGGTGGCGCTGACGATCGCCCAGGCGGGCACCGACGATCAGCGGGAGCGCTGGGTGGAACCCGTGCTGCGCGGGCAGGTGATGTGGTGCCAGTTGTTCTCCGAACCGGGCGCCGGATCCGACGCGGCGGCAGTCCGTACGTCGGCCAAGAAGGTGGACGGCGGCTGGCGGGTCACCGGACAGAAGGTCTGGACGAGCCTGGCCCACATGTGCCAGTGGGGATTGGCGACGGTGCGCACGGACCCCGATGCCCAGAAGCACGCCGGAGTGACGATGATGGCGATCGACATGAAATCCGAAGGGGTGAAGGTCAACCCGCTGAAGGGCATCACCGGTGACGCGCATTTCAACGAGGTGTTCTTTGACGACGTGTTCGTTCCGGACTCCGATGTCGTCGGCGATGTGAACAAGGGCTGGCTGGTGGCACGCGCCACGCTGGGTAACGAGCGCATCTCCATCGGTGGCGGGTCGGGGGCGATCGGCGGCCTCACCGCCGACGATCTGATCAAGCTGCTGGACGGCGCGCCCGGCGGGGGCGTCACCCACCTGCGGCGGGCGGGCGAGGTCATCGCCGAGGCGCACACCTTGCGGCTGCTCAACCTGCGCCGCGCGACCCGGGCCATCGCGGGCGCGGAGCCGGGGCCGGAGGGCAATGTGACCAAGTTGCTTGTCGCCGAGTCCGGACAGCGCTTCACCGAACTCGGCATCGAGCTGGCCGGGGTCTCCGCGGTGGTCGGGCAGACACCGAAGCTGACCGGCAGCTACCTGGGCAACCGCGCGATGACCATCGCTGGGGGAACCTCGGAGATCACCCGCAACACGATCGCCGAACGCATCCTCGGGTTGCCGCGGGATCCGCTGCTGCGATGATGTGGCTGCGCTGAACTTGAGCGAGGCTGACCTGCAAGGATTCTGGGTTGGCCAGGGCAACGATCGCCAACACCGCCACCAGGTCGTGCAGACCACCGGCTACGTCGTCTTCGTCGACATCGCCTGACCACCTACCCCGCCACCAAGGGGCGCCCCACCGGGACGCCCCTTACCATGCAACAACCAGCTCAGCCCCCAGCTGGCATCTCGATCACCGTAGCGGCGTTGCGGTCGACTTCCGTCCCGTGGCCTTCGCATTCGGCGAGACTTTTGGCTTGGTTTGGCCGCTCCGCTGCGCAGATCCACCCTGGGACCTGCCTCGTCGGGTCCGGGTCGGCGCCACCGAGGCGGGAACCGCCGCCGTCAACACCGCCTCTAACGCCCTGCGTACGGGCGCGACGCTGCCTTCGACATTGGCCAGCAGCATGCCGCCCTGGTACGCGGCGAGCAATCCGGCGGCCAGCAGGGCGGGATCCGCGCCCGAGTTGAGGTAACCGCCCTCGGCGACTCGGTGGAGCGCCTGGGTAAGGAGTTCTTCCCACCGTGCAAACCCGGTCTTCAGCGCCCGGCGTGCCGCCACGTCGGACTCCGAGAGCTCGTAGACCAGGGATCCGATGGGGCAACGGATGGCATCTTTCGACTGGGCATGGTCGGCCGCCAATTCATCGCACCAGGCAATCAAGTCGAGGTCGGTCGTCATCGCCTCAAGGTCGGGCTGCATATCGGCAATAACCCAATCCACCTGCTGGGCAATCACTTCGGCGACCAGATCGGCTTTGTCGGCAAAAAAGTGATAGAGCTGCCCGCGGCCTACGCCCGCTGCCGCGCCGATCTCGTCGAGTGTGGTCCCGCGGACACCCTGTTTGCTGAACAGATCGCACGCTGCCAGCACAATGCGACTCACGGTCGCACGTCCGCGGGCGGTAGTCGGGGGGGTGAGCATCACATGACCATATCGTTGCGGGGGAGAGCCCTTCGGGCTGATGACCTCGGTACGGATCAGCGCAGTCGGTATGGCCGAGCGAATAGGAGCACCAGGACGGCCTCGCGGCTCGGCTAGGACGGGCAGCAGACGCCGTCCGCCAGCTGGGCAAGCACCGAATGTTTCGGTGTGGGTTCGGCGATCAGGCCGCCAAGCAGCGCCGTCGTTTGGCCACACGAGGATCACGCAGTCTGGCTCCGCGGTGCCCCCTGTCGCGCCATCAACTGAAAACGGGGTTCCATCCGTTCGGTCGTCGTGCCGGGTCGCTCCAGTAGCCGACGAAGAGAATCAAGGTCGACAAAGTGGCCGCGACCTCAGGGTGTCGCATGGATGTGGACATGACTTTGGTGAGCGAGGTGGTCCATCGGAGTTCCTTCATGATGCGGTGGTGCCCTGAATACTTTGGTGCGTTACACGCGTCCCCGTCCTGCTGAGGCGGGCGGCGGGATGGTCGAACTGACGTCTGTTCGGATACGTCGCCACCTTCTGTATTTTCCAGTACAGTTTGATTGGGTCATCGGAGCCGTTGAAGCCGAGGGCTTTCCGGTGACGGCTGTACGCGAGAAGGGCCTCGATGCACACTGTGAATGAGGCGGCGCTGATCGCGTCGCTACGCAACGGCGACCAACGCGCTTTCGCGGATCTTGTTGATGCACATACCCCGTCGATGTTGCGTGTGGCGCGCGGCTATGTGCCAAGTGTCGAGATCGCCGAGGAAGTCGTCCAGGATACGTGGATCGCGCTCATCAAGGGTCTCGCCGGTTTCGAGGGCCGGTCCTCCCTGAGGAGTTGGCTTTTCACTGTGATGATCAACATTGCGAAGAAGCGCGGACTCCGCGAACGGCGCGATCGGGATACTGCAATAGCGGCCTTCACCGGCGGAACGGTTGATCCCGCACGGTTCCGCGCCGAGGGAGAGCAGTGGGCGGGCCACTGGAAGGAGACTGAGACCCCTTCGCCCTTTCCGGAGTCACCTGAAGGGTCTGTTCTCAGCGGTGAACTGATGGCCGTCGCACGCGCCGAACTCGACCGTCTTCCAGAAGCGCAGCGCATGGTGGTGACCTTGCGAGACATGCTCGGGTTTGACTCCGCCGAAGTCCTTGAGGTGCTGGACATCACCGCCGGTAACCAGCGTGTGCTGCTGCACCGGGGCCGAGCGGCGGTGCGCCAGGCCCTGGAAAGCTATTTCAAGGGAGCCGAAGAATGAGTGGGGACGCGATGGATTGCAACGAGTTTGTCGAGTTGGTCAGCGACTACCTCGATGGCGTCCTGGATTGGGAGACCCATGCTCGCTTGGACAGCCACATGGTCGACTGCGAAGGGTGCGGCAACTATCTCGCACAGTTCCGGGTAACTGTGCGCGCGCTGGGCGGGCTGGGCATCGATGACCTCGACATCGGTTTCCGTAATCGGCTGCTGGACGCGCTGAACGGCTGGAGCCCGACCTAACGTGCCGCGAATCCGGCTCGAGGTGTGTCCGACGTCCCGGAGGTCCGTCCGATTCTGAGGGCCGACACTGTCGATGGTGTTCGCGCCTGTCACTGAAGCCCGTTGGGAAATGCGGAGTGTGCAGATGGTCACGCGACTATTCCTCACCGTGTCGCGTGTGTAACGATCTGCGGCCGCGCGATCACCTCATCAGGAGAACAAGGTAAGACATCGACGGCGAAGCGACTGCTTGGCTGATCGTCGTCGCCCACCCAGAGAGGAATGCTGATGTTTCGTCCATATCGCCCAATCAGATTTGGGTCTGTTCCGTGTCGACACGACCATCGCGCGTCGTTCGGACAACGATCGGTACAAGGCCGCAGCGCCATGCGCTGCCAGGATCTCGTCGAACTCGTTACGGACTACCTCGAAGACTCACTCGACGCGGCGGCGCAGCAGCGCCTTGAAGCACATCTCGACGACTGCACGCCGTGCCAGGCGTATCTCACGCAGTTTCGTGCCACCATCGCTGTCTTCACCCTTGATGACAATCCACCGTTTGATGCATTGAGAAGTCGGCTTCTCGCGGCGTATTCCGATCCTGCGTGACCGCCGCGCGCAATGTGCAATCCAGCTGCGCCAAAGGCGGACTCAGTCGGAACTACCGTCACGGCAGCCGAAGTTGCCGGACAGATTCACGCGGCGGGTGGCGCAAACACAGCCTTGCGCGATCGCAGCAGTCCAGCGAGCATCAGCGCGCAGTATGTGTACGGGAGCAGCATCACCGGCTTGCCGGTGGCCTCGAAGAAACGCGTCGCCATCACAGCATCGTGGACGCCTACCCAGGCCAGCGAGAACGCCAAAAACCACCACGCCCAACGATGCCCGGTGCGCAGTCCGAACCAGGCGACTGCGCTCACCGCGACCGCCGCGGCAACGACATTCACGCCGCCGACGGAGCCGGTCAGTTCGACAAATGGCTGTGTGTGGGCGCCCGCTTGCCGCAGCGATGAGTAGGTGAAATCGAGACTCCCGGCGCCGGTCCACCAGAAGGCATCGGGGCGGGCGACAGCCAGCCAACTCGTCACCAGCGTCATGACACCAGCGATCAGTGGAACGAAGCCGGCGGCGAAGTTCAGTTTCCAACCCGGAATGTGGGTTGGTGTGGGAGCGGCGGCATGACTCGTTGCGTCCGTCCTCATGCCGAATCTGCCTCGGCGCGTTCGGATCCGCCGGAATCCATTGAGCGGGCCCACCGCGCACGCTGCGCCGCGGTTGCCGCGAGATAGCACAGAAAGCTGATGAGGTAGAAGGCTGCGACGATGAGCAGCCATCGACCCCGGAACGGCTCCTGGGTCAGGCCCGTCGCGGCCTCGTAGGTGAAGGCACCCTGGCGGATGATCCCGGGCAGAAACATCAGCAACAGCAGGCCCGCTGCCATCGTCGGGATTCGCACATAGTTGACGACGGGAACACGGAGGAAGCCAGGGGCGCGGACACCGTCGGATCGCCGATGGGCGACTCGGGGGATGAGCCGGTCAAGCAAGGAGTACAGCGGGAACAGCACCAGATCGTGCGCAATCACGGCCACAGCGAACCAGACCGCGATGGACTGCCACCATGTCACCGGATTGAACAAGTTGTCGATGCCCAGCGTGGCCACGGCGTAGGCACCGAACGCCAATGCCGCAGTCACGACGAAAAGGTGAAATAGCCGGTCGCCGTAGAGCTGCGCAGCCCGGTGGAGAACTGCACGCATCAGGACTCCCGAAATTCAATGCCGGCTACCCATTTGGTGCAATGCACACCAGGTAACGCCGGCACGATGATTCTCGCCGGATACCCATGATCCGGCGACAGGTCGACACCGTTGACCTTCAACGCCAGCAGCGAGTCGGGATCGAGAACCTGGTTGGCCTGCAGCGTCGCCCGGTTGAATCCACCGTAGCGTTCCACTGATGACACGAAGGCTGAACCGGGTGCCGGACGCCCTGCCAGCGCGGCAAGATCGGCAAGCCTGATGCCCGTCCACCTCTCCGTCGTGGACCAGCCCTCGACGCAGGCGATCGGCAGGTCGGCGGTGTGCTGGGGCATCGCCTCCAGCGCGGCACGGTCCAACACGACAGGCTCACCTGCGCCCGTCAGCGTGAGTCGCCATTTCGCGCCGGTGGCCTCGGGGGTGATGCGCGCCGAGGCGGCCGTCCGATTGACCTGAAAGTCGTTGGGGCCTTCACCATAACTTCGGCCGCGCGGCAGAAGCAGCGCAGCGTCCCGGGCGAACCCGCCCAGAGTCTGACCCACCGTCAGGACCGCGACCAGCAGCGAACCACCCCCCACCACGGCCAGAACACCACGGCGACTCAACGTCGGCGGATCCGGGTCCACAGGCACCAGACCGTCGGCGTCGCGTGGTTCCGGAACCGTGTCCGCGCGATTGGTCGTCAGCACGCTACGCATGCTGCGGGAGCGCAGACTACGGATCATCGTGGGCAGTTTGAGACATACATGGGCGACGAACCCGGCGATGAACACCCAGGCTCCGAAATAGTGCGCGGTGTAGAAGCTGAACCCGAAGATGTAGTCGTACTGGATGTTCAGCACGCCGGTGACGATCTCGAACAGAATGCCGCCCACCAACATGAGCAGTGTAATCCGCTCCAGCACTTGGGCTACCGAGCGGGCGGGGGGCCAGGTGAAGAGCTTCGGGATCACCGACCACAGCTTGGCCAGGACCACCGGTATGACGATCAGTCCGAGTCCGACGTGCAGTCCCTGGGTCAGCCGGTACAACCATGACGGTCGGGTCGGCCAATCGAATGTCGGGAGTTTCAGCCACCCCACGTCGCGGGGAATGGCCTGCCCGAAACCCGGACCGTAGGCGATGTAAGACAGCAGGCCGGTGATCGTCACGATCGGCAATACCACCAGCAACACAAAGCCGAACACCGACGTCAACCACGGGCCACGCAGCGGGCTGCGCCACCGAATTCGGGCCAGACCCGGGGGCGGGTGCTTCTCCAACGTCGTCCAGAGTCCCGCTGGAAAGCCCACCCCCGGTGAGCTTCCGGCCGGCAAATCAGCCTGTGGCGGTTCGCTATTGGTGTCGGCAGGGGACGAAACTCGTGAATCACCCGGTTCGGAGTGGGGTGGCGTCATCGTTGTGCTCGTCTCCTCCACAGCGACATGGGGGCGGTGCCGGCTCAGAGGAGTATCACCTGCGAGACCGATGCTCGATCAGTACCTTGGTCGCATTCACTGTACTCCCCAGTACACTACCTTGAACTCCGTCGTGCTCGCGCAGTTCAGCACGACAGCGCATGAATTGTTCATCCCTCGGGCACAGAACGGCCAGGGGCGACGAACTTCCTGCCATCTCAGCGGGCGGAGGCGGCCCTACCCGCTGCTGACCGATCTGGGGGACGTCATCGGCGGCACCCTCGTCTCACGTAGTGCTGACAATTGACGTGGGGCCGGCGCCACCCCGAACCACCTGGTCAATCCGCCCGACAGCTCATACGCAACAGGGGCCAGGTACATCCGCGCGGTGGGCGAGGTGATTGCCGAGTTCGGACCGGCCGCTGATGGATCCGCGGCGGTGTGGTTGTAACGGGTGCGCGCTTACTGCACACCTAGCAATCACAAGCATCCCAACCCAGGAAGTGCAGGCACATCATGACCACATTCACCGCCACCCTCGCCACCACGGTCTCCGCCACGATCGCCACCGCACTCGCCGGCGCGTTCCTCGGACTGGCCGCTCCCGCCATGGCCGCCCCCACCGCAACCGGCAACGCCGACATCACGATCAGCGCACTCGAGGCCCAGGGCAACCGCGTCGTCGTCCACCGCCTCAGCAGTACCCCCCTCGAGGACGCCAACGTCGTCTCGGTACGCACCGGACCGGAAGTCCAACAGCAGGTCATCGTCGAAGGACGCCAGGGCAACGACCGCCAACACCGCGACCAGGTCTTGCAGACCACCGGCCGCGTCGTCTTCGTCGACATCGCCTGACCACCTACCCCACCACCAAAGGGGCGCCCCACCGGGCCGCCCCTTCACCATGCAACAACCGCACTTACGACATCCCAAACCGCCGTCAATCCCCGACAACCAAGGGGCAGGCAACCCGGCGAAGCGCGCGAGACTAGTTCAGCGGCAGAGATTCAGGGGAGCGACTATCCCCCACCAACGGAGCCCGGTGTGATTCCACAGCGATTCTCGAAGTCTGTGGCGGGCTGTTGAATGGCGTTGAGTTCAGCCGTCACTTGCGGGTTGGAGTCCATGTAGGCTTTCAGCGCGCCCTGCTTCTCCTCGGCGGGGACATCGCCGAGCGACGTGAAGAACTCGTTGACCTGTGGATGCGTGAACAAGTATGTCCCTGTCGCGGCTGTGATGCCGGACATGGTGACCGCCAGGTCCGCCGCCGTGCAGTTCGGCGGTGGCGGCTGAGCGTTCACCGGTGCGCCCGTGCCGAGCAACACCGCACCCGAGGCCGCCGTCGCTACCAGCAGTCGTCGCGCAAACGTTCTGTGAGACACCATGATTACTTCCCTGCCCGTGTGAGTGAGTCCGACTCATGTGTGAGTGGCTTCGCCATCAGAACAGATTCCTGAAGTTGTAGTCTTCGTTGCAGAAGGGATCCATGCGACACATATAGGGCATATATGGGCCCGAGTCGCCGAGATCCCCCGCCGAGCAGAACGTCATGTTGCCGGTAGTCATGCAATCGGCTGCGGCCGTTGGTGCACCGAAGACAAGACCGGCGAAAACCATTGCGGGAACGGCAAAAAAGTACGATAGCCGCACTTCGACCTCCTACGTCATCGTGTCAGGAAATGTAGTCGTAGTGATCACCCCACCGGCGTGCTGCGGCTGGTCACTGCGAACTACGAGAACTCAGTCAGTCTAACCGTTGTGTACTGCAAAGTACAGAGAGTGACGGAGGCACGCGCCGCCCGCCGCGTCGTCGCCCCTGCGCCAGCGGCCGCTGGCAGTTCGATGCCACTTGCACGCCAACTCCGCGTGCGGATGCCGGGTTTGTCGCCGGTTGGTTGTACGCCACCCGTCGCCCACATGAACCGTCCTGGGCCTCCCGGTGTCGAAAACGGGTCAGGGGTGTCCAGGGCGCTTTCCGCCGCTGCCCTGGTGCGAGGGCGTCGTAACGGTTCGGGATGTGCTGCACACCTAGGAATCACAAGCATCCGAACCCAGGAAGTGCAGGGACATCATGACCACTTTCACCGCTACCGTTGCCACCGCCATCACCGCCGCGATCGCCACCGGACTCGCCGGTGCGGTCTTGGGTCTGGCCGCCCCCGCCGGCGCCGCGCCCTCCGGAGCCGGAAACGCCACCACCACGATCAGCGAGCTCGAGGCCCAGGGCAACCGGGTGGTGGTCAACCGCCACAGCAGCACCCCGCTCGCGGAGGCCAACGTCATCGGCGTGCACACCGGACCGGCGATCACCGAATCGGTGATCGTCGAGGGACGCCAGGGCAGCGACCGCCAGCACCGCGACCACGTCGTGCAGACCACCGGCCGGGTCGTCTTCGTCGACATCAGCTGACCCACACCACAAGCGCAACGCTGCGCGGTGATGCAGCCCTATCGGTGATTCGCGCGGCAGCGCAGGTCCTCCACGACACGAGCCGAGCCGCTCCTCCGGCCCGCGTAGTGATCAGCGGCGGTCGCGTTCCCAGGGCCACGCGGACAACAACACTCGGCCCCGCACTTCCCATTGATAAGCAGGTAAAGGCACATGCGTATGGCACCGAGGCGACAACGTCGGAGGTCCGGCCGGCCAACGAACGGCATCCAGCGGAGAGCTCTGGCGGTCACGACAGTCGCGGCATTGGCAAGCGTGTCGTGCAGCACTGTCATCGACGGCACCGCTCAGCCCGCGACGCAAGCCGCCGGCTCACAGCACAGCTTCGGCTACGTGGATGACAGCTGCGGATTGCTCGTCGACACCTCGGTCCAACAGATTCTCGGGGCCGACAAGATTTCCCGCATCTACAGCGGAACCGTGTGTCAGTACGTCTCGGTGCGCGACCACGCATCTATCGATGTGGTGTTCTCCTGGTTTCCTTCGGGCCGTCTACCCCGCGAACGCGAAGTCGCACAACGCAATCACGCCGCCATTGTCGACAAGGAGGTGGCGCGACACCCCGCCTTCCTTGCCCACCAAGCGGCGAGCGGCGACGAGTGCTCGGCAACGGCGGCAACGGATCCTGGAGTGGTCAGCTGGATGGTTCAGTTTCGCCAAGGCGGCGGGGCACAGGATTCGTGCACCAGCGCAGTGGCCCTGTTGTCGATGACGTTGTCGGCGGACATGTGATGCGGCGACAGCGTTGGTGCGCCAGAACGCTCGGTGCCGCGACGGCTGTCGGAATTGCCGTCGCCACAACCGCCTGCGTGTCCGCCCCTGCACCAGCACAACCACCGCCGGCGACGGCGCTCGACGGCTTTGACAGCGGAGAATGCAACCTGGTCGCCGACGCGGAGGTTGCTCGCCTCGTGGGTCCAGGTCAGTTCGCCCAGGTTCTGGTCAGCGACGCCGGTTGCTTCTGGCAGGAGAACAGTCTGATCGACACGGTCGGCGCCGGAATGGGCATTTCCACTTGGTGGTATCGCGGAAGCGCCGTCGACGCCGAGCTGAACGTGGAACGGCTGGCGGGACGCAGCGTCACAGAGATTGCGGTGGGCGGAAGGAACGGATTTCAGGCCTCTGACGCAAACGCGTGCAGCGTGTACGTAGGCTCGGGTGGCGACGTGATCACGTGGTCGATACAGACCCTCAACCCGGCGGCATTGCCGGACTTGTGCACCATCGTCGGTCGCTTGGCTCAACTCACTCAAGAACGGGTGGACTAACCCGACTCCGATTGGCCCCGGCGACCGCCTCACTGCTACCCGAACGCATACTGGTCGAGTGCCCAGCATCGAATTCCATCCCGAATTGCGGCGCAGCGCCCGGCTGCTGCCCAAGGAGATGATCACCCCCCTCACCCTGCCGTTCATCCGGGCGGCGAGCCGGCTGCTGTGGAGTAAAGAGTCCAAAGACGCTGAGGTGCTCACCCTGCCTTCGGGGGTCGGGGTTCGCCTCTACCGGCCCCCGAACGCATCCGGTCAAGGACCGGCGCTGCTGTGGATCCACGGCGGCGGATATGTCATCGGCGACGCGGCCCAGGATGACGTGTTGTGCCGGCGGTTCGCCCGCGAGCTCGGTGCCACCGTCGTATCGGTGAACTATCGTCTGGCACCCGAGCACCCGTACCCGGCGCCGGTCGAGGACTGCTATTCGGCGTTGAGCTGGCTGCGCAGGCTGCCGTCGGTGGATCCCGCCCGGGTCGCGATCGGTGGGGCCAGCGCCGGCGGTGGGCTTGCGGCAGCGCTCGCGCTGCTCGCCCGCGACCGCGGCGAGATCGATCTCGCGGCACAGCTTCTCGTGTATCCGATGCTCGACGACCGGACCGTGGAGCGCACCGACCTCGACCACCCCGGGCACCGCCTGTGGAACCAGTCGAGCAATCGGTTCGGCTGGCGCGCCTACCTCGGTGACGCCGACCCCGACGTCGCAGTGCCTGCGCGCCGCGCAGATCTGAGCGGGCTGCCACCCGCGTGGATCGGTGTCGGGACATTCGACCTCTTCCACGACGAGGACCTCGCGTACGCGGAGCGGTTGCGGGTGGCCGGGGTGCCCTGTGAGGTGTTGGTGGTCGACGGCGCATTTCACGGGTTCGACGGCATCGCACCGAAAGCCGATGTCTCGAAGTCCTTCTTCGCCAGCCAGTGCGAGATGCTCAAGGCGCTGCTGGCGCCCTCCGCAGCCTGATCAGGACCTCTCGAAAACGAGCTCACCGGCGATGACGGTGGCGGCCACCGCGCCGGAGTCCAGCTCGCGCAGCGTCTCGGGCGGTCCCGTCGTCAGGACGCAGAGAGCACCACGGGCACCCTGCACGACCCGCCGGGAGGCCGCGGGCCGATCGGGTTCGCCCAGGAACATCGCCAAAGCCTCAGGCGCCGAGACACATTCGGCGGCGCCCAGAACCGTGCCCGACGCGGTGCGTCGATACACCGCGGCACGCATTGCTGCCCACGGGTCTGCGTCCCCGAAGGGCGAGTCGGTCGACAGCGCGACAGGCACGCCGGCGCTGCGCAACGAGGCCACCCGCCACAGTTCGTGGTGCTCGGCAACGGGCACGTCGGCCAGGTACTGATCACCACGCTCGGCGATGAAGTTGGGCTGGGTCACCACCGTCGCCCCGCTGGCGACGAGACCGGCCAGACCGGCGTCCGGCACCACCGCGGCGTGCTCGATGCGGTCGTGTGGATGAGAACCGGCGCTGCGCAGCGCCTCCAGCGTGACCACCAACTGTGCGGCTGTCACGCAGTGCACCGCGACCGGGACGCCCGCGGCATGGCTGTCGCCGACCCACCGGATGAGCTCCTCGAGATCCAGGTCCTCGTCGTGCAGGATGCGCTTGCCCGGCGAAAGGCAGTGCACCGTCTGGCGCAGTTCACCATCGCGGTGAGCACGCCCGAGGCTGTCAATGTCGTCGGCGGTGAGGTCCGGGGTGGCGTCGGTGACACCGGTGACGCCGTAACGGCTCAGCCGCGCACTGATCTCTGCCAGCTTCGGCTCGGCGCGCAGCAGGGTCGACGCCCAGCTGGGGTCGGCGCTGCGCAGCCGTCCGTCGGGGTGATCGGCCAGCCCGACCCGCGTCAGCCCGGCCGTGTTCAGCGTCCACAGCACCCCGCTGCGGTGTTGGACGCGCACCGGGATCGTCGACGAAACCTCATCGAGGACATGGCGATCCAGCGGACCCGCCGCGGCGTCGTGATAGCCGACGGCGCGAACCCAGCCGTCGTCACCGACGAGCGCACCGGACAGGAGCCGGGCGAGGTCCTGGCGGCTCCGGACTTCGTCGGGACCCACCCGGACCGAGTGCAGGGCCGCGGCGGCGGCGCGCAGGTGCACGTGGTGGTCGTGCAACCCGGGAATCACGGTCCGACCGGCGGCGTCATACACCGTCTCACCGCGCAGGGCCGTCAGTCCGTCCGCTACGTCCGTGATGCGCTCGCCGACACGGATGTCGGTCCGGGTGCCGTCGAGCAGCACGGCCCGCTGGATCAGCATGAGGTGGCGAGCCGCTCGGCCACCAGATGATCGACGACGATGTTGTGCGCTCCGATTCCGGCGGCAGGCGTATCGACCAATGGCACAGCCGTACAGGACTTTTCGTCACCGAGTGGGAGCTGTGCGTAGTGGGCGGCCACGGCCGCCATCGACAGCTCGACGATCTCGCCGCCGCCGCGGGCGCGGGATTCCAGGACCGCCAGTGCCGCCTGCATACCTGTCAGCGGATCGGCGATCGCATCGCCGCAGAATCGGGGGGCGTCGGTGGTGCCGACCACCAGACCGCCCGAGACCGCGGCGTCATCGCCGAAGGCCACCCAGTCGGCGCGGTCCCCCACCGTGCCGTGGCCGGTGATCCGCAGCCAGATCCGGCCGCCCCGAGCCCCGGGTTCCGAAGGCCCGAGGCCGCGGCGTTCCAGGGCGGCGGGCCGTGACGACTCGAGCACCACGTCCGCGGCGGCGAGCAGCCTGCGCAGTCCGTCGGGATGCGTGAAATCCGCCTCGTACGAGAGCTTTCCGGCGTTCATGCAGTCGAAGAACTCGGTGGGTCCTGCTCGGGTACCGTCCGGCCGCGCGCGGCTCTCGACCTTGACCACCGTCGCGCCTGCGTCCGCGAGCAGACGGCCACACAGCGGCCCCGCCCACATCGACGACATGTCCACCACCAGCAGCTCCGCCAGTGCAGCCGGTGCTCGACGCCCACCCTGCCGCCGGACCCGGGGTACTTCCGCGGTGGTCTCGCCCAGCACACCGGCGGGCAGACCGAGCAGGCGGGCACGCTCGACGAACGCCTCGGGACCGACGTCGCGCACCCGGTGTTCGACAGCGGGCCACGGGTCGGCCGCAACCTCATCGGCCTCCGGCCCGTCGGCCTCCACCAGCGCGGGCACCGCGTCGACATCGTCAGGTCGCGACAGCGTCAGTGCGCACCAACCGCCACCCCCGGGCATCAACCGCGTCGCCCCGCCGGCCGAAACGCGGCCATGACTGCGGAGACCGAGGAGCACGGCGCGGCCGCCGAGCAGTTGCTCGGCGTCGACATCGACGCCGGTGGCTGCTGCGAACTCCCTGGCGGTGGCGTGCGCAGACGCAAGAACGGCGGCAGGGATGCGCAGCGGGCCGTTCGCGGGACTCACCAGACCATTGTGGGTGACGCCCGTTCTAGAAGAGCAGACCGGTGAACCGCCAATCCAAAACCTGGCGGTCGCCGGCGGGTCCGTTCGTGGCGTACACCGTGGAGCGCAACCGCACCACGCCGCCGCGTCCGTCGGGTATCGCGTCGGCCCCATCGATGCTGAGTTCGCTGTAGAGGGTGTCGTTCTCGTGCACCGGGCCGGTGTGGTCGCACGACTCCCATCCCAGGACCGTGACGAGATTGGGCAGCAGCCGGGTGGCCTGAGCGAGAGCCAACCCGATCGTGTGCCCGCCGTATACCAGGCGCTCGCCTGCGAGGCGCAAATCATGATGTGTCGCAGCAATGTTCAGTGACAGACGGGCCAGCTCGGGCGCGCTGCTCACTACGTCGGCGGTGCTGCGCAGCACGGTGCCCGCCAGCGCGGGGTCGAAATGGGTGCCGGGCACCCGGGCCCGGTACGCCTCGGCGTCCCAGTCGGCGGTGGGATCGGGGGCCGGACCCGCGCCCGCGCCGATGGCAGACAGGTCGTCGCTGTGACCGGTCTCGATGTTGCCACTGCTCAATGGCAACATCGCGCACCGGTAGAAGTCCAACACGAGCCGGCCGACACCGTCGATGGTGGTCATCCGTAGCGCGGCGAGGCCGGTCGGGGCACGGCCGGGCTTGGGGGAGTTCTGCTTCAGCCCGACCACTTCGGTGCGGGTGAACAGCGTGTCCCCGAGAACGGGGAAGCGGTGAAACGTCAGCCCCCGGTAGAAAAGGTTGGCCCTCACGCGCTGGGTCGCCAGCGTCGACTGCCCGATGGCGACGTCGCACACCAGTGCCGGGTGGGCCAGGGGGGCGACCGCACCGGTCACGGCGGCCGACAACTCGGCGTCCAGCGCCAGCCGCAGGCGGTCACCGATGATCGACTGGTGCGTCGCGGCGACACCTGCGGTCAGCGTCATCGACGGTGACGAGTCGAAGACCTGCCCCACCTGCAGGTCGTCGAAGTAGGGTCCACCGGCAATTTGGCCGTACAAAGTCACAGTGGGCCATGCTGGCATCACACGGATTCGTGTGTCAATATCGGGTCGATATGGCCGTACATTTGAGCGCCGAAGAGACCATGCTGGTCGACACCGTCCGGGCGTTCGTCGAGCGCGACGTGAAACCCACCGTCCGCGACGTCGAGCACGCCAACGAGTACCCCGCGGCGTGGATCGACCAGATGAAGCAGATCGGCATCTTCGGCCTGGCGGTCCCCGACGAGTACGGCGGCACACCGGTGTCGACACAGTGCTACGTCCTGGTCACGCAGGAGCTGGCGCGGGGCTGGATGAGCCTGGCCGGGGCGATGGGCGGCCACACCGTGGTGGCCAAGCTGCTGACGTTGTTCGGCACCGAGGAACAGAAGCGGCGCTACCTGCCGCCGATGGCGACGGGTGAGATGCGTGCGACGATGGCGCTCACCGAGCCCGGCGGCGGATCGGACCTCCAGGCGATGACGACCGTCGCCGCACGCGACGGCGACCGGCTGATCGTCAACGGCGCCAAGACGTGGATCTCCAATGCACGACGGTCCGGGTTGATCGCGCTGTTGTGCAAAACCGATCCGGGCGCCGAACCCAAGCACCGCGGCATCTCCGTGGTGCTGGTCGAGAACCCGACCCCTGGGCTCACGGTGTCGCGCGACCTGCCCAAGCTGGGCTACAAGGGCGTCGAATCCTGCGAACTCGCTTTCGACGGGTGCAGCGTGCCCGCGTCGGCGATCCTCGGTGACGAACCCGGCAGGGGTTTCGGGCAGATGATGAAGGGCCTGGAGACCGGCCGCATCCAGGTGGCGTCGCGCGCATTGGGCGTGGCCGCGGCCGCACTCGAGGATGCCCTGAGCTACGCCCAGGACCGGGAGAGCTTCGGCCAACCGATCTGGAAGCACCAGGCGGTCGGGCACTACCTCGCCGACATGGCCACCAAGTTGACCGCCGCGCGCCAGCTCACCCTGTACGCCGCCGACCGCTACGACAGCGGGGAGCGGGCCGACATGGAGGCCGGCATGGCCAAGCTGTTCGCCTCCGAGGTCGCGATGGAGATCGCACTCAACGCCGTGCGGATCCACGGCGGTTACGGCTACTCGACCGAATACGACGTCGAGCGCTACTTCCGCGACGCCCCGCTGATGATCGTCGGGGAGGGCACGAACGAGATCCAGCGCAACGTCATCGCGGCGCAGTTGGTCGCCAGGGGCGGGATCGGATGAAACCAGAGCCTGCGTATCAGGTTCTGCGCGAACGCCTTCGGGGCGAGATCGCCGCCGGCTCGTATCCCGACGGCACCCGTCTGCCCACGGAGTCCCAACTGGTCGATCGTCACGGGCTGTCGCGGCAGACGGTCCGACGGGCGTTTCAGGACCTGGTGGCCGAGGGGGTGGTCGTGCGAATCCCGGGCCGCGGTACCTATGCCAGCGACACCGGCCGGCGCTACCTCCGCCAACTCGGGTCGATCGACGACCTGATGAGCCTGTCCGACGACACCACGATGGAGGTACTCGACGGGCTGCGCCGCCGAGTCGACGTCGAGGCCGCCAGCCGGCTGCGCCTCGACGGCGACGTCGTGTACTCGGTGGTCTTCCGGCGACTCCATGACGGGGTCCCGTTCGGGCACACCACCGTGCACCTTCCTCCGAAGGTCGCGGCTGCCGTGCTGACGTCGCCGGATCTGACAGCGGGCGCCGTCAGCACCCACACCGTCATCGGGCTTCTCGAGCCCCACATGGACAGACCGATAGCCGAAGCGGCGCAGTCGATCACGGTTGATTCGGCCGATGAGGCGACCGCAGCCGCGGTGGGCTGCAACCCGGGGCACCCGATGCTTCGGGTGGACAGGCTCTACAGCGACGATCGCGGCCATCCCGTCGAACTCTCCGTCAGCCACTTCCTGCCCGAGCAGTACACCTACCGGGTGACGCTGCGCCGGTCCGGTTAGCCGTGCGCGTGCGACACCCCAGCATCAACTGGACCTAGCGCCAAAAGCCCTGCCCGAGTTGATATTCGCCCGGATGCATCGCGAGCGGATCAGCTCACACCGAAGGCCGCGAGGATCCGCTGATAGCGTTCAGACGGTTCCAGCAACAGTCCGCTCTTCACGAACGTGGTCCACTCGTCGGCCAGCACCTCGGTGCGGCCAGACTCGATCGCATCGAGTCCTGCGGCGGCGAGGACAGCCGGGGCGATCTTCGGCCCATCAACTCCCCGGCTCATCTCGGTGTCGACGAGACCCATGTGGACGCCCACGACGTGCGTTCCCTGCGCCTTGAGCTCAATACGGGTGGTGTCAGTGAGGCTCCATGCGGCGGCCTTCGATGCGGAGTAGGCCCCAGCGCCCGGGACTGTGAACCAGGACAAGGCGGAGATGACGTTGAGGATCGCACCACCCCCGTTGGCTGCCAAGATCGGAGCGAACGCCCGAGTCGTCTCCAGCGGACCGTAGAAGTTGGTCGCCATCTCCCGTTCGATGCTCGTAAGGTCACCGGTCATCAGGGAGGTGCCCGTGGAAATACCCGCGTTGTTGATCAGGACCTGAACGTCCCCGACCGCGCCGGCGGCTGCCCGGACCTGATCAGGGTTGGTGATGTCCAGCTCGATCGGCTGGACGCCGTCGACATCAACTGTCCTCGCGTCGCGCGCGGCCGCGTAGATCTTCGCCGCGCCGCGCTCCTTCAACTGGGCCACGAATGCGGCTCCGATGCCTCGATTTGCTCCGGTCACCAGCACGACCGCGTCTTTGAGTAGCACGACTCCCTCTTTCATATCGATCACTATGGAATGTAAAGCCGACCGTACCATATTTCATAGCGATCGCTACGCTATGCTGGAGTCATGGCCGGACGACCACTTGGCTTCGACCGCGACACCGCGTTGGCTGCGGCCATCGAGCAGTTTTGGCGGACGGGCTTCGCCGAAACCACGATCTCGATGCTCACCAAGGCAATGGGGGTGACTCCTCCCAGCCTCTACGCGGCGTTCGGGGACAAGAACCGCCTCTTCGAGGAGGCCGCGCAGAACTATTTTCAGCGCACGTGCGAAGCACTTGATCGCTTCGCCGGCGAGCGGACTGCCCGCGAGGCCATCGCTCAGATGCTGAATGGCACCGCCCGAGCGCACACCGACACACAGACCCCACCCGGCTGTCTCATGCTGAGCGAGCCGAGACTCACCAAACAGCGCGAAGACCTACGTCGTCGGATCAGGGACCGACTCGACAGAGGCGTCCGCGAGGGCGACCTCCCACCAGACACATCAACCGACCAGCTGGCAACCTTCCTGGTGGCGGTAATGCGTGGCATGTCCGGCTCCGCCAGGGATGGCGGCACCGTTGACGAGCTGTTGGCGATCGCCGCTACTGCGATGGCGGCACTTCCAGCCCCTCCGGACTGCGAGGGTTAACTCAGGGCACCGAAGTCACTCGCTGATGTCGTCGACCAGGCCCCACTGCAACGCGGTCGCGGCGTCGATCGATCGCCCCGACAACACGAGATAGGCAGTGCGCCAACGTCCGATCCGGCGGGTGATGCTGACCGTGCCCCCGGCTCCGGGGATCAGTCCGAGCCGCAACTCCGGCAACCCGAGTACCGCATCGGGATGGCACCGCACCCATCCACAGAACGCGGCCATCTCCAGCCCGCTGCCCTGCACCTGTCCGTGAATCTCAGCGCGACAGTCGGTTCCGAGGCGCGCGGTGATCTCGTCTAGGACCAGTGCCGGGCTGTGCCGGGTGCGGGCCAGGTGAGCGCTGGCCGGGTCTGCGAACGTGCCGAACTCGGCAAGGTCGCCACCGCTGCAAAACGACGGGCCATTGCCTGCCAATACGACCTGGCTGATCGACGGGTCCAGCCTGGCCACCTCCAACGCTTCCAGCAGCGCCGCGCGGGCATCGGTGGAGAACGCGTTGTGCCGCTGCGGCCGGTTGAATCGGACCAGCAGCCGGTCGCCCTCACGTTGCGACTCAACGGGATTCGCGATCGCGGGCACCTGCGCAGGCCCGCGTTCGGTGAGCCACCGGGCGAACTCGCCGCCGGATTGCAGGGTCGAGTAGGCCAGCGATTCGGTGATGACTCCGGCGAACGTGGAGGTGTTCGGATCGAAAGCGCGCAGCACGTCGTCGCAGACTGCTGCGGCTTGTGGCCACCGCTGGCATCGCGATGTCAGTTCGGCGAGCGCATCCGACACCGACGGCACCGTGATGGTGCGACGGTCGTCGGACGGTTCCTCGGTCAGCGTGAAAGTCGCGCCATCGGAGGGGAATCCGGTCGCGATGACCACTCCCCCGGCCAGTTCCAGCACATTCTCGGCGCTCACGAGTACTGCTTGATCAGCTCCTGCTTGTACAGCTTGCCGGTGTCGGTACGGGGAAGTTGGGCCTCGAACGAGATCGAGCGCGGACACTTGTAGTGCGCCAACCTGTCTCGCAGCCACGCCAACAACTCTGCGGCAAACTCGGGGGTGGCGTCGGCGGGGTCGACGGTCTGCACCACAGCCTTGACGCTCTGGCCCATTTCGTCGTCGGGAATCCCGAACACTGCGGCGTCCATCACCAACGGATGCGTGACGAGGAGGTTCTCCGCCTCCTGCGGGTAGATGTTCACCCCACCGGAGATGATCATGTGATGCCTGCGGTCGGTGAGGTAGAGGAAACCCTCCTCGTCGACATAGCCGATGTCGCCCACGGTCTTCCAGCCGCGCGGGTCGCGCGACGAGGCCGTTTTGTCCGGGTCGTTGAGGTACTCGAAGTCGAAGCCTCCCTCGAAGTAGATCTCGCCCGGCTGGCCTGGAGGCAACTCCTCGCCGTCCTCGCCGACGATGTGCAGCGCGCCCGCCAGCGGCCGCCCGACCGACCCGGGGTGAGCGAGCCACTCTTCGGCGGTGATCAACGTGGACCCGTGCGCCTCCGAAGAGGCGTAGTACTCGTCGACGATCGGTCCCCACCAGTCGATCATCTGTTTCTTGATCTCCACCGGGCACGGCGCCGCCGCGTGCATCACCCGCTCGAGGCTGGATACGTCGTAGGACATCCGCACCTCGTCGGGCAGTTTGAGCATTCGGGTGAACATCACCGGGACGAACTGACCGTGGGTGACGCGGTGCTTGGCGATGGCGTCGAGCGCCCCCTCGGCGTCGAACTTCTCCATCACCACGGTGGTGATGCCCCCGGCCTGCGTCTGCATCGACCACACCGATGGCGCGGTGTGGTAGAGCGGCGCGGGACTGAGGTAGACGGCGTCGGGGTGCATCCAGAAGGAGACCAGCGCCGACATCAAGCCGGGTACCTCGGACGGCGGGAGGTGCGGCAGTGCGCGTTTGATGCCCTTCGGCCGGCCGGTGGTGCCCGACGAGTACTGCAGCAGGTCCCCTTCGATCTCGTCGTCGATCGGGGTGTCGGGCTGGCGGGCAACACATTCGGGATAGCTCTGCCAGCCGTCGAGCGTCCCGTCGGCGATGATCAGCACTGGGGGTAGGCCGTTCGGGAGCTCGGCGCCCAGCCCCGCGAGGGTGTCCTTGAGCTTGCCCAAACCGACGATCGCCTTGGCGGCGCTGTTGTCGATGATGTAGGCCGCCTCGGCAGCGGTCAGGTGTGTGTTGATGGGCACGTAGTAGAGCCCGGCGCGGCGCGCAGCCCACATCACCGCGTGCATGTGCGCGTTGTTCTCCATCAGGATCGCGACGGCGTCGCCCTCGACCAGGCCGGCCCCCCGGAACAGGTGCGCCAAGCGGTTGGCCCTGGCCTCCAGCTCGCCGAACGTGACGACGGTCCCTGACGGGTACATCACGATCGCGGGCTTGTCAGGGGTGGCAACGGCGGTGTCGCGGATCTGCATGGCCCGACTTTACTGTGCCCAAGTTGACAGGTGTCAAGAGGTGCCGATGTGCTGGTCGGGACCGGCTATCGGCCTACCATTTCCTCCAGGGGCAGGGGAGGTGCACCGATGACGAGGGCCACGTCGTATGCGCTGCTGACCTTCCTGTTCACCGACATCGAAGGGTCGACGCGGCGGTGGGAGGCCGACGCGGACGCGATGCGGAGTGCACTGGAACGGCATGACGAGGCGCTACGGGTCGCCGTCACCGACTGCGGCGGCGTGGTGTTCAAGCACACCGGCGACGGGATCTGCGCGGCCTTCAGCTCCCCAGGGGCTGCGGTCGATGCGGCCATCTCGGCGCAACGGTCTCTGGAACTTCCGGTCCGGATGGGCATCGCGACCGGTGAAGCCGAGCAGCGAGACGGCGACTACTTCGGCGCCGTGCTCAACCGTGCCGCCCGCGTGATGGCCGCCGGGCACGGCGGGCAGATACTGCTCGACGGTGCCACGGCCGGACTGCTCAACGACGTCGACCTGACGGCCCTGGGCCGACGGCGGCTTCGCGACATCGCCAAGCCCGTCGAGCTTTTCCAGGCGGCGGCGGCCGGGTTGCAGGCCGAGTTTCCGCCTCTGCGGACGGTTGATCGCAGCCCCGGAAACCTGCCGATAGTGACATCGCCCCTGATCGGCCGCACCGGCGAGCTGCTGGCGCTCGACACACAGCTCAAGACGCACCGGCTCGTCACGCTGACGGGTGTGGGCGGCGTCGGCAAGACCCGTCTGGCGCTGGAGGTCGGCGCCTCCCTCGCCGACGAGTTTCCGGACGGGGTCTGGCTGATCGAACTCGCTACGGTCGGCGATCCCGCGGCAGTGCCGGAAGCCACCGCTGCGGCACTGGGTATCAGTCAACAGCCTGGACAGAGTCTGACGCAGAGCATTTCAGCGGCGCTCGACGGGCGGTCGCGACTCTTGATCTTCGACAACTGCGAGCATGTCCTCGATGCCGCTGCGGATCTGATAGCCGAGATCCTGGCGCATGCGGCGACGGTGCGAGTGTTGGCGACAAGCCGGGAGGGGCTAGGGCTGTCCGGCGAGCAACTTTGGCCGGTGCCCTCGTTGGACGTTCGACTCGGTGTCGCGTCGAGCGCAGCCACGTTGTTCATCGAGCGCGCCAGGGCGGTGGCGCCGACATTCTCGTTGTCCGGAGACGACGACGCGACGGCAGTGGTCGAGATCTGTCATCGACTCGACGGGATCCCGTTGGCCATCGAACTGGCCGCTTCGCGCATTCAGTCGATGACGGTCACTGAGGTGCGTGACCGCATCGGCGACCGATTTCGGTTGCTCGTCGGCGGACGGCGCGGCGTGGAACGACACCAGACGCTACGGCACACGGTGCAGTGGTCGTACGACCTCCTCGATGAGGACGAAAAGGTTTTGCTGTCAAGGGTTTCAGTGTTCGCGGGTGGGTTCGACCTACCCGCTGCGACGGCGGTGGCCGGGACCGGCGACGATCTGCCGACGGCTGATCTGCTGCACGCCCTGGTGCGGAAGTCTCTGATACTGGCTGACCGGACGGCGGCGGTGACCCGGTTCTCGACGTTGGAGACGGTCCGGCAGTTCGCCGAGGAGCGACTCGCCGCGTACGGGGAGTTGGACGAGGCCCGCACCGCACACGCGCGGTATTTCGCGGCACGAGAGAGCGATGTCCTTGCACTGTGGGACAGTCCGCTACAACGTGAGTCGTATTCGTGGCTCACCGTCGAGCTCCCCAATCTGCGCACGGCGTTCAAATGGGCTGCTGCACATGACGATCTCGATACGGCAGCCTCGATAGCCGTGTACTCGGCAACGCTGGGCTATTGGTTGCTGCAGTACGAGCCGGCAACGTGGGCTGAGGAGGTCAGCGCCGCCGCGGAACGCACCGGCCACCCCCGGCTGGCCCAGCTCTACATCGCCGCGGCGCAGTGCTACATGACCGGCCGCGTCGATGCATTCCTCAGGTACGCGAACGCGGGCCAGACTGCTGTCCGGAGCCGCCGGTTCGCCGATGTTCCGGTCGAGCTCGAAGGCACACTGGCAGGCGGCTACCTGACGTGCGTAGACGCACAGCGCTGCCTGGCGTGGGTCGACGATGCGGTCGAGCGGGCCGGCATCCGGAGCCCCTACATCGCGGCCGCCAGAGTCTTCGCGCTGATGTATGCCGGCGTGCCCGACGAGGCGATGGCCGCTGCCGACGATCTAATGGCCGCAACGGAATTCGAGTCGAATCCGACAGTGGTCAGGTCAGCGCTCCATGCCTGGGGCAGCAGCCACCGCGGCTCACAGCCGGAGGCCGCCTATCGCGCGGTGAAACGTGGGCTGGACGTAGCACGAGGTGACGGGGACCGGCAGTTGGAGTTGGTCCTGGGCACTCAGCTCGCCAGCATGGCCGTGAATCAGGCCGATCCGATCGAAGCCCTCGATTACACGGCGGAATCCATCCGCAGCTATTTCGACTCGGGCAGCTTGTCGTTCGTCTCCGGCCCGCTCGGCATCCTGACCGGGCTGCTGGACCGGCTGGGTCGCTTCGAAGCGGCAGCCACTATCAGCGGGTTCGCCGACGCACAAATCTCCAGGGCGACCTATCCCGAAATTGGCGCCGCCCTCGCGCACCTCCGCGAAGTGTTGGGAGACGCCGGATACGAGTCTCTCGCGCGAACCGGCGCAGCAATGACGAACGCCGTCAGGGCGGCGTACGCCCTCGAGCAGATCGACCTGGCCCGCACGGGGCTCACCTAGCCACGAGCTTGCGCGGGTCTTTCCGTGTGCCTACCTTCGGCGTTCCCGGATGTGCCGAGAGTCGTTGACTGAGTGCCGAGAGTACGGTTTCTGACGGTTTCAAGCCCTTGGCTTCAAGGAGTGATTGCAACAGTTCCTAGTTAGGAGCTGTGATGCGTCCTGTTGCGTCGAGGTCAGTCGTGGACGAGTTTTGGCGTTTGGTCGGTGACGGGTTGTCGCCGCGCGAAGCAGGTGTCGCCGTCGGCGTGTCGCAGACTGCTGGCTACTGCTGGTTTGCTGCTGTGGGCGGTGTGAAGCCACAGCGTGTAGCGCCGGGTCCACGGACCCGGCCGCGGTTGAGCCTGGAAGAACGTGAAGAGATCGCGCTCGGGATCGCGGCCGGAGAGTCGATGAACTCGATCGCAGTCCGTCTGGGGCGTGCGACATCGACGATCTCGCGGGAAATCAAGAACAACAGCAAGGGCGCGGGTAGGTACCGCTGCCGGTATCGATGCGGAGATGTGGGTGTCCCACGAAACCATCTATAAGGCCATCTACGTGCAGGGCAGAGGTGGTCTGCGCCGCGAGTTGCACACGTGTCTGCGCACCGGACGTGCCCTGCGCAAGCCGCACCGACGCACCGGTGAGCGCCGAGGCCGCATTCCCCACATGATCAACATCAGCGAGCGCCCTCCGGAAGCGACTGATCGTGCGGTGCCTGGGCATTGGGAAGGCGATCTGATCATGGGCAGTACCGCGTCGAACTCGGCGATCGGCACACTCGTGGAGCGGACGACGCGGTTCACCATGCTGCTACACCTTCCCGACGGGCACGGCGCGGATGCAGTCCAGGAGGCGGTCGTGGCCAAGATGGCGACGCTGCCGGCGATCCTGCGCCAAACGTTGACGTGGGATCAAGGCAAGGAGATGGCCAACCACGTCCAGATCGCCGCGGCCACCGACCTTGATATCTACTTCTGCGACCTGCACTCGCCGTGGCAGCGTGGGACCAACGAGAACACCAACGGACTCCTTCGCCAATGGTTTGCCAAAGGCACTGACCTATCTGTATTTCCGGCTGATTACCTCGACTTCGTCGCGTCCAAGCTCAACCGCCGACCGCGACAGACACTCAACTGGAAAACACCCGCCCAAGCCCTCGACGAACTACTCTCCAACCCGGTCAACCCACCAACTGTTGCATCCACCGGTTGAGACCGCCGCCCGGAATCCGTCAGAAACCGTACATTCGGCGTTCAGTGCCGTCAGCGCGAGCAGTCCAGCGACAACGAGATCGACTGGAGCACGACGACGTCACAAATGCATACGATCCACGGCGTGTCAGTGTGCAGACCCGCGCGCTCGCGGGAAAAGCTACTCGGCTTCGGCGAGCCGGGTCTTCAGCGCGTCGAACTCGTCCTTGATGCCGGTCGGCAGCTTCTCGCCGACGAACTCGAACCACTCCTCGATCAGCGGCAGTTCCTTGCGCCACTCCTCGGGGTTCACCGCGAGTGCCTCGTCCACGTCGGCGGCGTCCACTTCCAGACCGGACAAATCGAGGTCGGCCGCCGTCGGCACGATGCCGATCGGGGTGGTCTTGCCCTCGGCCTGATGCTCGATGCGCTCGATGGCCCACTTCAGCACGCGGCTGTTCTCACCGAACCCGGGCCACAGGAAGCGGCCGTCGGCGCCGCGGCGGAACCAGTTGACGAAGAACACCGCAGGCATCTTGGACTCGTCAGAGTTCTTGCCGACGTCGATCCAGTGCTGCATGTAGTCGCCGACGTTGTAGCCCATGAACGGGAGCATCGCCATCGGGTCGCGGCGCACCGTGCCGACCTTGCCCTCGGCGGCGGCCGTCTGCTCGGAACCGAGTGTGGCGCCGATGAACACACCGTGCTGCCAGTCGCGGGCCTGGGTGATCAGCGGGACGGTGGTCTTGCGGCGGCCGCCGAACAGGATCGCCGAGATCGGCACGCCCTGCGGGTCGTCCCACTCCGGCGCCAGCGTCGGGCACTGCGAGATCGGCGTGCAGTAGCGCGAGTTCGGGTGCGCCGCTTTGCTTTCCGTCTCGCGCAGGATCCAGTCGTTGCCCTTCCAGTCGATCAGGTGGTCGGGTTCGCCCTCGAGGCCCTCCCACCACACGTCGCCGTCATCGGTCTTGGCGACGTTGGTGAAGACGGTGTTGCCGCCGGCGATGGTCTTCATCGCGTTGGGGTTGCTGCTCCAGTTGGTGCCGGGCGCGACGCCGAAGAAGCCGAACTCAGGGTTGACCGCGTAGAGCCGGCCGTCCTTGCCGAATCGCATCCAGGCGATGTCGTCACCGACGGTTTCGGCGCGCCAACCCGGGATGGTGGGCTGCAGCATCGCGAGGTTGGTCTTGCCGCACGCCGACGGGAAGGCCGCGGCGATGAAGTACGACTTGTTCTCCGGCGAGATCAGCTTGAGGATCAGCATGTGCTCGGCGAGCCAACCCTCGTCGTGCGCCATCGCCGACGCGATCCGCAGCGAGTAGCACTTCTTGCCCAGCAGCGCGTTGCCGCCGTAACCGGAGCCGTAACTCCAGATCTCTCTGGTCTCGGGAAAGTGAGTGATGTACTTCGTGTCGTTGCAGGGCCACGGCACGTCCTTCTGACCGGGCTCAAGGGGCGCGCCGATCGAGTGCAGTGCCTTGACGAAGAACCCGTCGTCGCCCATTTTGTCCAGCGCGGCCTGCCCCATCCGGGTCATGGTGCGCATCGAGACCACGACGTACTCCGAATCGGTGATCTCCACACCCAGCTTGGGATCCTCGGCGTCGAGCGGACCCATGCAGAACGGAACAACCCACAAGGTGCGGCCGCGCATCGAGCCGCGGTACAGCTCGGTCATGAGCCCGCGCATCTCGGCCGGGTCCATCCAGTTGTTGGTCGGGCCGGCATCGATCTCGCGCTCGGAACAGATGTAGGTACGGGACTCGACGCGCGCGACGTCGGAAGGATCGGAGAGCGCCAGGTAGGAGTTCGGCTGCTTCTCCGGGTTGAGCTTCTGGAACGTGCCTGCCTCCACCAGTTGGGCGGCGAGCCGTTCGTACTCCTCCTCGGAGCCATCGGCGAACGCGACACGGTCGGGCTGCGTCAGCTCGGCGATCTCGCGGACCCACGCGAGCAGCCCCTCGTGCTTCGTCGGTGCGGAATCCAGTCCCGGAATGGTCGCTGCGGTCATGCTCTGTTCTCCCTGCATCTTCGAAAGCGAAGTGTCTGCCAGGACGCAGGCGCCCGATTCGAAACCGAAGGCTCGAAACGAAAGGCAGCCGCGGCCGTCCCTGAGTATTACGTTAACGCGGGTGACATACCCGCGGTAATTCAGGAGTATGTCCGATCACTCACAGGAACGATTCAGATTGTCCCAACCGGGGGCTCTACCGACCGGTAACAACCGAATCCGTCGCACTCTCGCCCGTCAGCCCATCGCGGATGGTCTGTAGGGCCCGCTGCAGGCCCGGCATCTCGCGCTCCCGCACGGCGTCCGCGCGGGCGATCTCACGTCCACGTTCACGGAGTTCGGCGTCGATTTCGGCGATGCGCCTGCCGCTGCGCATCCGCGCCGCCTCGACAGCGGCGAGATGTGCGGACGTCAACGCCGCTTCGGCGGCCAGTACGCCGGTAGCCACCTGCTCCTCGACGGCGGCGCGGACCGCGCTGGTCGCCTCGCCGACCCAGCGATCGAGCACCGCACGGTCGTGAAGGACGCCGCGACTGCTCACCACCCACACCGTGACGGCCACCCCGATGACACCACCCACCGCCGAGCCGGCGACGGCGGCATCGGGTGCCATCCCGGCGAACAGTCTGCTCACCAGCAGCGCGACCCCAAGTCCGAATCCCGCGCCGAGAACAGTCATGAGCTGGGTTTCCAACCGGCGCGACTTCAGCGGTGGGACCTCGAGGGTCATCGGCCGGGCAGGCACTGACTGCGGCAATCCATCCAGGCCCAGCGCGTCGGCCATCTCCCGGGTACGGACGGTGACCTCCTCGGCGACGTCGGCGATGACGTCGCCGCACCGCCGCCGCACCTCCCGCTCGAGGGCGTCGAACCGCCGCGGGTTGGCGGCGGCCACCTGTTTCTGCAGATCGGTGCGGGCCGTCGCGCACCGACTGCGCGCGGAGTACGTCAGCTCCACGCGCGCCTGCTGAATCTGGTGGCGTAGCGCGGCGGTCCCTTCCGACAGGGACAGCCGCCGGTGACGCAGCAGCTGTTGGCGGGCATCAAGGAGCGCGGCCACCCTCGACCGCCGGTCACGTGCCTCGGTTTCAAGGCGCGATATCGCGGACTGGACTCGGAACTCCCTCGCGCGCAACTTGTTTCGTTGATCCAGCGAGGGGTCGGCGAGTTCGCGCTCCAGTAGTTCGATGAGGTCATCCACGAGTGGTTCGCCCAACCTCGGGGCGGCCGCCGCACCGATCCACGGAACGCTGCCGAACCTCGGCACCCGCCCCGCCAACCGTTCCCGGTTCTCAGCGAGCACACCGCGCCAGTCGCGATGGTCGTCGACCTTGGACACCACCGCGATCACGGCGTCGGTCTTGGCGGTGACGAGATCCGCGAGCGCACAGTCCGACTCTGTGACCGGCGCGACCGCCGACATCACGAACACCACCGCCACGGGGTCGGCGCCCACGTCGATGTCACCCGTCTCCACGAAACGCCATTCCGGCAGCCGGCGCTGCAGCTCCCCGGCGATGCTGGTGACCCCCGCCGAGGGTGGCCCCGCCACCAGCACCACCGCGCTCACCTCGTCCGACCCAGCAGCCGCAGCGAGCCGCGTGCGATATCTGTCGCGCAGCGGTGGTGGATCGCCTCGACCGGTCCTCGCGCATAGGCGTGAAAGCGCACGGCGCGACGGGCGTGCGCATCGGCGTCATCGCCCCGGTCCACGTCGAGGCCCGATGCCTGCACCACGTCGACCGCCGCCGCCATCACCGCGATGACGACCTCATCGCCATTCAGGAACGCGTCCAGTTCGTCGTCACCGGATTGTGCAGCGAGCGTGCGCAATTCGCGCAGCGCCCCCTGCAGCCTCCGGTAGCGCACCGGCGCGGCGACCGCCTCGAGGCACTCGAGCACCTGGTCGATCCGACTGCAGGCGCGCAGCTGCCGGACGACGGCGGGGGCCGCCTGCCCGTCGGCGACCGCGAGTATCGACTGGGCGATACCGAACCGGTCCAGTTTCTCCAGGAGGCGAGCGCGCAGATCGGCGGGCAGCGGATGGTGCGACCCGACAATCGCCTCCGTCGACGTCATGTCCACCGGGGTGACCGCAAGCACGCCCAGGGCCGCCACCTCGTCGTTATCGAGGTGGGCGTCGGCGAGGTGCGCGACCATCGGAACGACGCGCAGGCCGACCGTCGACGCGATCTCCGCCGCCCGGCGCTCGGCGCAGCGCAGCGGCCCGCCGCGATCCGCGCCCGTCAGGTCGGCCTTGTTGAGTACGACCAGCGTGGCGACCGACGCGCTGACCGCCCGCAGCGCGGCCCGCTCCTCGGGCTTGAGCGCCTCGGCGACCACATGCACCTGGATGTCGGCGCACCCGGCATCTGCGACGACCGTCACGCCGGCGCCGGCGAGCGCGGCGGCGACCGCGCCTCGACCGACCCCGCAACGACCGACCACCGCCACCCGAACAGGGGTGCGCAACCGCGCCTCGATGGCCGTCACGGCCGGATTGCGGGCCTGCGCGGCGAACTCAGCCAGTGCGTCGTCGAAGATCTGCTGCCCCCCGGTCCCGGGCCAGGTAGACACCCCGCCCCACAGAATCGTGACATCTCCACGGAGGTGTTCCGAACAGATCTTTTGGGGGCGGAAGCAACGGGTATCTGTAGGTACCTGCGGAAGGCAACTGTTGGGTATCAATCTGTAACACGATGCGGGGAGTAACGCGTTGATAAGCGACGATGGACGGATGCATGCGCCGGGCCCCGATGTCGCGAGCCCACTGGCCACCGGGTCCGACGGCTCCGCAGACTCCGGCCCCCTGTTTCCTCGCCGCGTCACCAGCTTTCGCGCCCGCCGGTCGACCATCTCGGACAAGCAGCAGGCCACCTGGGAGCGTCTCTGGCCCGAACTGGGCAAAGAGGCCCGTGACGGCGCTGCCGCACCCGGCCTACTCGACACCGACGCGTGGTTCGGCCGGCACGCGCCGGTGATCCTGGAGATCGGCTGCGGAACGGGCACGTCGACCCTGGCCATGGCGCAGGACGAGCCCGACCTCGACGTCGTCGCCGTCGAGGTCTACCGGCGCGGCCTGGCCCAACTGCTCAGCAGCATCGACCGTGCTTCCGAAATGGCCCCGGTCACGAATATCCGGCTCATCCGCGGCGATGGCTACGACGTCCTCACCGACATGTTCGGACCGGACTCGCTGACCGGTGTCCGGGTGTTCTTCCCCGACCCCTGGCCCAAGGCGCGCCACCACAAGCGGCGCCTGCTGCAACCGGAGACGGTCGCGCTCATCGCCGATCGACTCCGGCCCGGCGGGGTGTTGCACGCTGCCACCGACCACCCGGGATACGCCGCCCAGATCGCCGAGGTCGGCGACGCCGAGCCTCGCTTGCGCCGGATCAGTCTCGACGCCGAGCGCGTACCGATCTCCGTCGCCAGACCCGTGACGAAGTACGAGCGCAAGGCCCTCGCCGGCACCGACGTGGCCGAACTGCTCTGGGAGAGAACCTGACCATGAGCCTGACCGAGAACATCCCACAGATCGGCGAGGTGCCTGCGGTCGCCGACGTCGCGGCACCCGCGGCCCCAACGACGGCCACCGCGCGGGTGCTGCTCGTGTGGGACGCGCCGAACCTGGACATGGGGCTGGGCTCGATCCTGGGCGGCCGCCCGACCGCGGCGCACCGCCCCCGATTCGACGCGCTGGGCCGGTGGCTGCTGACCCGCACCGCCGACCTGTCCGCCGAGTTCGACGCGACCGGCCGCGATGTGGTGCTCGAGCCCGAGGCCACCGTCTTCACCAACATCGCTCCGGGCAGCGCGGATGTCGTTCGGCCCTGGGTGGAGGCGTTGCGTAACGTGGGTTTCGCGGTCTTCGCCAAGCCGAAGATCGATGACGACAGTGACGTCGACAGCGACATGCTCGCCCACATCGCCTTGCGCCACAGCGAGGGCCTGGCCGGTGTGATCGTCGCCTCAGCCGACGGTCAGGCGTTCAAACTGCCCCTGGAGGACATCGCCAGGGACGGCATCGACGTCCAGGTGCTCGGATTTCGCGAACATGCCAGTTGGGCGTTAGCGTCGGATACCTTGGAGTTTGTCGACCTGGAGGACATCCCCGGTGTCTTCCGGGAACCGCTACCGCGAATCGGCCTTGATTCGCTGCCGGAGCAGGGCGCTTGGCTGCAGCCGTTCAGGCCGCTGTCCTCGCTGCTGGCCTCGCGCGTCTAGAAAATTGAAGCCGAGGTATTGAGGTGTGCAGGCCGGTGACCAGAACATCTGAGATGACGAAGACTGTGAGGAGCTGAACGTGTTCGCCTGGTGGGGTCGAACGGTGTACCAGTACCGATACATAGTTATCGGTGTCATGGTCGCACTGTGCCTGGGCGCTGGCGTCTTCGGCATGAGCCTTGGACAACACGTCACACAGAGTGGGTTCTACGACGAGGGCAGCCAGTCTGTCCACGCCTCGGTGACGTCCGACGAGGCGTATGGCCGTGACACTTCCGGCCACATCGTGGCGCTCTACACCGCCCCGGAGGGCAAGACGGTCGACGATCCGGCCTTCCAGAAGAAGATCCTCGACAACCTCGCCGAGGTCGAGAAGAACCACCCCGACCAGATCCTGCGGTCCATCGGCTACTTCAAGAGCCCTGACGTGCTCAAGAACATGTCCGACGCCGACAAAAAGCATGCGTTCATGTCGATCCAACTCAAGGGCGACAACGACGACGTGATCCTGAACAACTACAACAAGAACGTCGGCGAGGACGGCACGACGGTCAAGGACGCCCTCAACATCGACGGTGTCGAGGTTCAGCAGGCCGGACTGCAGCCCCTGGCCAGCGAGTTGACCGGCACCATCGGCGAAGACCAGAGGCGCGCCGAGATCGCCGCCATCCCGCTGGTCTGTGTGGTGCTGTTCTTCGTGTTCGGCGGCGTCGTCGCGGCCGCACTCCCCGGGCTCATCGGCGGCCTTACCATCGCGGGTGCGCTCGGCATCATGCGGCTGATCGCCGAGTTCATCCCCGTGCACTTCTTCGCCCAGCCGGTGGTGACGCTCATGGGCCTGGGCATCGCCGTCGACTACGGACTGTTCATGGTGAGCCGATTCCGCGAGGAGATCGCGGAGGGCTACGACACCGAGGCCGCGGTGCGCCGAACGGTCATGACGTCGGGCCGGACCATCATGTTCTCCGCGGTGATCCTGGTGGCCTCGTCGATGCCCCTGCTGCTGTTCCCGCAGGGCTTCCTGAAGTCGATCACCTACGCGATCATCGCCTCGGTCATGTTGGCGGCGATCCTGTCGATCACCGTGCTCGCCGCCGCACTGGCCATCCTCGGCCCCAACGTGGACGCGCTCGGTGTCCGCACGCTGCTGCGGGTGCCGTTCTTCCGGAACTGGAAGCCGATGCGGGTGTACTTGACCTGGCTGGCCGACAAGACCCAGAAGACCAAGACCCGCGCGGAGGTCGAGCAGGGCTTCTGGGGCAAGCTCGTCAACGTCGTCATGAAGCGGCCCATCGCCTTCGCCGCACCCATTCTGGTCGGGATGATCCTGTTGATCATCCCGCTGGGCCAGTTGTCCCTCGGCGGCATCAGCGAGAAGTACCTACCCCCCGACAACTCCGTGCGTGTCGCGCAGGAGGAGTTCGACAGGACCTTCCCGGGCTTCCGCACCGAACCGCTGACGATGGTGATCGAAAGCGACAACGGCGAGCCGGTCACCGACCAGCAGATCGCTGAGATCCGCAGTGAGGCGATGACGATCCCCGGGTTCATCGAGCCCGACGACGATCCCTCGAAGATGTGGCAGGAACGTCCCTACCTCGACGGTGCGTCGAAAGACCCGTCCGTCCGGGTGATCCAGAACGGTCTGGAGGTGCGCAACGACGCCGCCCAGAAGATCGAGGAGCTGCGCGGCCTGTCGCCACCGCGCGGCCTGACGGTGTCGGTCGGCGGCACCCCGGCGCTCGAACAGGACAGCATCCACAGCCTGTTCGACAAGCTGCCGCTGATGGTCGTGCTGCTCATCACGACGACGACGATCCTGATGTTCCTGGCGTTCGGATCGGTGGTGCTGCCGATCAAGGCGGCGCTGATGAGCGCGCTGACGCTCGGCTCGACGATGGGCATCCTCACGTGGATGTTCGTCGAAGGGCACGGCTCCGGACTGATGAACTACACGCCGCAGCCCCTGATGGCACCGATGATCGGCCTGATCATCGCCGTGATCTGGGGTCTGTCGACCGACTACGAGGTGTTCCTCGTGTCCCGGATGGTCGAGGCCCGAGAACGCGGGATGTCGACCACCGAGGCGATCAGGATCGGTACGGCGACGACCGGACGCCTGATCACCGGCGCGGCGCTGGTGCTGGCCGTCGTCGCGGGCGCGTTCGTGTTCTCCGACCTGGTGATGATGAAGTACCTGGCCTTCGGTCTGCTCATCGCGCTGCTGCTGGACGCGACGATCGTCCGGATGTTCCTGGTGCCCGCGATCATGAAGCTGCTCGGCGACGACTGCTGGTGGGCACCCCGGTGGATGAAACGCCTGCAGGAGCGCCTCGGCCTCGGCGAGACCGAGCTGCCCGACGAACGCAAGCGCCCCGCGGTGCGCGAAGAGCCGGCCCACCCCGAGGCCCTTGTCGGCGCCGGCGGTCCGCCGGTGGCGGTCGCGGCACGGGCGCTGCCACGGCACGACCCCAGCCACCCCGTCCCGCCCGGCAGGACCGGTGCACCTCCGGTGAACGGCCCGTCGGCCGCGGGTACAACGCGTCTTCCCGGCGCGCCGCGACCCCCCGCGCCCGCGACCCCGCCCGCTGACGAACCTCAGACGACGCGCCTGTCGATCGCCAAGAATGCGGTTCGCAATGCGGTCAGCAGCGCCGCCGCGGCAACCCATCGCACACCGCAGCCGCCATCACCGGCAGCGCCCAACCCGGCGCCGACGTCCCCCAAGCCGCGCGAGGACCGTGAGATCGAATCGTGGCTCGGCGACCTGCGTGGTAGTGGCAACGCATCCGGGGCCGGGGCCGCCGCTCAGGCTCAACCGCCGCGACCGTCTGCCGAGCCCACCCGGGCGATGCCCGAACAAGGCGGAAGCGAACCGACCACCGCGATCCCGGCACAGCGTGAACCCGGCAACCTCGGCGATGACGACTCCGCCGAGGAGACACGGGCCATCCCGACGGCACGGAAGTCCGATGCCGACGCTGCGACCGAGAAACTCAACACGCGGCCCGACGACGATCAACCGCAGCGTCGCGGCGTCAGCGGTGTCAGCGCGCAGGACCTGCTGCGGCGCGAGGGACGCCTGAAGTAGCAGGCGCCCCCCGCTCCAGGCACCGCACTCAGACGATGCGGATCAGCTTCTTGTTGACGAATTCGTCGATGCCGAAGCGGCCGAGCTCCCGACCGAAGCCGGAACGCTTCACCCCGCCGAACGGCAACTCGGCGCCCTCGGCACCGACGGCGTTGACGAACACCATGCCGGCTTCGATCTTGTCGGCGACACGCTTGGCCTGCTCGGCGTCGGTGGTGAACACATACGAGCCCAGCCCGAACGGGGTGTCGTTGGCCAAGGCGACGGCCTCGTCTTCGGAGCCCACCTTGTACACGGTGGCCACCGGCCCGAACAGCTCCTCCTTGTAGGAGACCGAATCCGGTGACACGTTGGTCAGCACGCCGGGCGGGAAGTACGCGCCCCGGCGTTCGCCCTCGGACACCAGCGTCGCACCGTCGGCCACGGCCCGGTCCACCTGCTCGCCCAGCCGCTCGGCGGCAGCCTTGGAGGACAGCGGCGCCAGCCCGTCGGCTTTCTCCCTGACCTTCGCGGTGAACTTCTCCAGGAACTCGTCGTAGATGCTGTCGGCGACGATGAATCGCTTCGCCGCGTTGCACGCCTGCCCGGTGTTCTCGAACCGGCCGTCGATCGCGGCGCCGACCGTGGCGTCGAGGTCGTCGGAGGACAGCAGGATGAACGGGTCCGACCCGCCCAGTTCGAGGACCACCTTCTTGAGGTTGCGTCCGGCGATCTCCGCGACGGCCGCACCCGCGCGCTCGGATCCCGTCAACGACACACCCTGCACACGCGGGTCGGCGATGGCGTCGGCGATCTGTTCATTGGTGGCGTAGACGTTGATGTAGGCGCCCTCGGGGTAGCCCGCGTCGAGGAAGATCTGCTCCAGGGCCGCCGCCGATTCCGGGCACTGCGGTGCGTGCTTCAGCACAATGGTGTTGCCCAGCACCAGGTTCGGGCCGGCGAACCGGGCCACCTGGTAGTACGGGTAGTTCCACGGCATGATGCCCAACAGCACGCCCACCGGACCGCGGCGGATGACTGCGCTGCCCTCGCCGTCGAGCAGGTCGATCGGCTCGTCCGCGAGGAACTTCTCGGCGTTGTCGGCGTAGAAGTCGTAGATCGCGGCGCTGAACTCGACCTCGCCCTCCGACTGGTCCAGCGGCTTGCCCATCTCCCGCTGGATGATCTTGGCCAGCTCGGTCTTGCGCTCGTTGTGCAGGGCCGCGACCTTGCGGATCAGGTCCGCGCGCTGGGCGACGGTCGTCGACTTCGACCAATCCCGGTATGCCGTGTCGGCCGCCGACAGCGCCGCCTCGACCTGTTCATCGGTCGCGGTCGGATACTCCTTGACGACCTCACCGGTCGCCGGGTCCACCACTGCGTACATAGGCGTGCTCATGTTGTCTCACCGCTCCTTGTCTCAATGTCTGGGTCGGGCCGGGACGGCCGGCCAGGCACTGAGACCAACCTATCGAAAGCGGTGTCTTCCGATGCCGATTCGCGCTCGAAGACCGCGCTAACCGTCCCGCGAGTCCGCCGGTTCGTCCCGGCTCTCCACATCGTCGGGTTCAGATCTGACGACGGGCCCGTCCTCGGCCTCCAGCTCCGCCTCCTCAGCGGCGGGATCGTCGGCGACCAGAACTCGGATGGCGCTGTTGAGGAACGCCAGGACAGGCACCGCCAGCAGTGCGCCGACAATGCCGGCCAGCACCGCGCCACCGGCGATCGCCAGCACGATCGCCAGGGGGTGGATGGACACCGCGCGGCCCATCACCAGCGGTTGCAGCACGTGGCCCTCGAGCTGCTGCACGGCGATGATCAACCCGAAGGTGATGAGCGCGTATATCCAGCCCTTGGCGATCAGCGCGACGATCACGGCGAGAAAACCCGTGACGACCGCGCCGACGAGCGGGACGAACGCGCCGAGGAAGACCAGCGACGCCAGCGGAAGCGCCAGCGGCACCCCCATGATCGCCAGGCCCACTCCGATGCCGAGGGCGTCGACCAGCGCCACCAGGAACGTGGCCCGCACATAACCGATCAGCGACCGGAATCCGGCACGTCCGGCGTCACGCACCCGGTCCCGCACGGTGACCGGGAAGATCTTCGTGACATAACCGAAGATGTTCCGACCGCCGTGCAGCAGGAAGATCAACGTGAACAGCACCAGCAGGGCACCGGTGAGGATCTCGGTCAGCGTGCCCGCCGTCGACAACGCCCCGCTGGTCAGCTTCTCCTGATTGGTCTTGAGCGCTTCGATCGCCGTATCGCGGGCCTGGTTGATCTGCTGGTCGCTGACCTTCAGCGGGCCGTCGGTCAGCCACCTGCCAACCCCCTCGATGCTCGTCGAGACCTGACCGACGAGAGCAGGTGCCCCTTCGACGAACTGGGTGACCACGAACGCCAGCAGTCCCCCGAACACGGCGATGCCGCTGAGAAGCACCAACGCCACCGCCCCGCCACGCGGTGCACCCCGCCGGTCCAGGAAGTCCACAACAGGCATCAGCAGCGCCGCCAGGATCGTCGCCAGCATCACCGGCACGAACAGGATCTCGAGCTTGAAGAACAGCCAGAGCAGCGCGACGACGACACCGAAGATCAACAGCAGTCGCCACGACCAGGCGGCGGCCTTACGAACCAGCGGACTGACCGACGCATCGCCGAGGCTGTCCAGAGAAGCGGGGTACGAGCCGCGGGCTGACATTCCGGTAGCGTAACGGCCCCGCAGACCCCGTCCCGGGATCTGCGGAATCGAGGCGACCACGGCTTACCCTGTACTTCGTGTCCCACGACGCTCCCGCGAGCGGCACCCGGGCGGGGCCCACGGAGCCAACAGCTCGCGGCAAGTACTGGTGGCTGCGCTGGGTGCTCATCGCGGTCGCGATAGTCGTGCTGGCCGTCGAGTTGGCGCTGGTGCGCGACCAACTCGCCAAGGCGTGGAAGAGCCTCTACTCGGCGAACTGGTGGTGGGTGTTGGCCGCCGTGGTCGCGGCGATCGCGTCGATGCACAGCTTCGCGCAGATCCAGCGCACCTTGCTGCGCTCCGCGGGAGTGCATGTCAGGCAATGGCGCTCCGAGGCGGCGTTCTACGCCGGAAACGCGCTGTCCACCACGATGCCGGGCGGGCCGGTGCTGTCGGCGACCTTCATCTACCGGCAGCAGCGCAGGTGGGGCGCTTCACCCGTCGTCGCCTCATGGCAGCTGGTGATGTCGGGCGTGCTGCAGATCATCGGCCTGGCACTGCTGGGCCTCGGCGGCGCATTCCTGCTGGGCGCCAGCAAGAACCCGTTGTCGCTGATCTTCTCCCTCGGTGGCTTCCTCGCGATCGTGCTGCTGGCACAGGCCGTGGCCACCAGGCCCGAACTCATCGACGGTATCGGCGCGCGCGTGCTGTCGTGGGTCAACTCGGTGCGGGGCAAGCCCGCAGACACCGGCGTGACGAGGTGGCGCGAAACCCTGTCCCAGTTGGAGTCGGTGCAGCTGGGCCGGCGAGACCTCGGGGTGGCCTTCAGCTGGTCGCTGTTCAACTGGATCGCCGACGTCGGGTGTCTGCTGTTCGCCTGCTATGCCACGGGTGGGCACCCCTCGATCGCGGGCGTCATCGTCGCCTACGCGGCCGCCCGCGCCGTCGGCTCGATCCCGTTGATGCCCGGTGGCCTGCTCGTCGTCGAGGCCGTCCTGGTCCCCGGTCTGGTGTCCAGCGGGATGTCGCTGGCCTCGGCGATCTCCGCGATGCTGATCTACCGGCTGGTGAGCTGGATCTTCATCGCCGCGATCGGCTGGGTGGTGTTCTTCTTCATGTTCCGCACCGAGAAGGACATCGACCCGGACTCGCAGGCAAACGAAACGGCCAGCGCCGACGAAAGCGGCGACACGCAATTCAGCCCCGACCCCGAAGCTCCCCACCCACCGGACCACAGCACTGAATCCCCCCCGGGCACCTCCGGTCCATGAACGAAAGACCGCCATTCGCATGCACTTTCGACCCGTCATCGCCGCGACGTCGCTCGCTGCGCTCCTGCTGACCGCGGCCTGCTCCGCCGCCAGGGATACCGTGCCCGTGGCGACGAGCGCGGCTCCGCCGACGACCGCGGTCACGTCCACACCCTCGGCTGCGCCGTCGGGGCCCTCGGTGGCGACGCCACTGGTGGGTCGTGTTCTGGCAGCGCCCATCCCGGTGCCCGGCACCGACGGCAAGGTACACCTCGCCTACGAGTTGCAGTTGACCAATACGCTCGCCCAGGACGTGACACTCACGTCGGTGGGTGTCCGCGCGGGCGATCGGGAGCTTCTCAATCTGCCGGGAGACCGGCTGGCGTACTGGACCCGAGTCATCGGAAACCCCACTCCGACAACGGTTATTGGTCCCGCCCAGACCGCCTTCGTATGGCTCGACGTCGCGCTCGCCCCCGACGAGACAGTTCCCGACCAACTGGTGCACGCGGTCGCCATCTCGGTGCCGGAGCCGATGCCTCCGCTATTTCCCGCCGCCATGACCGAGAACGTTGCTCCGGTGACGGTGCAGACCCGCAAGCCGATCGTCATCGCCCCGCCGCTGGCCGGGCCGAACTGGTTGGACGGCAACAGTTGCTGCGACATGACCGCGCACCGCAACGCACTCAACCCGATCAACGGCGAGATCTGGGCCGCCGAACGGTTCGCGATCGACTACGTCCAACTCGGTCCCGACGGCCGGTTGTTCACCGGCGACAAGGCCGACGTGAAGAGCTATCCGTACTTCGGCGCCGACATCCTGGCGGTCGGCGACGGTCCGGTGGTGGCGACGCTGGACGGGCTGCCCGAACAGGTTCCGGGCACAGCGCCCACCGGCCTGCCCCTCGAGCAGTACGCGGGCAACCACATCGTCCAGGACCTCGGTGACGGCAACTACGCGCTCTACGCCCACATCCAGACCGGCGCCGTGAAGGTCAAGCCGGGAGACCGACTGACCGCCGGGCAGGTGATCGGTTCGGTGGGCAACAGCGGGAACACCGACGCGCCCCATCTGCACTTCCACATCATGAGTACGCCCGACCCGTTGCGTTCCGACGGGCTTCCGTTCGTGTTCCGCTCGTTCCGGCTGGACTCGCGGTTGGCCGAGTCACCCCAGGCGCTCGATGATCTGCTCGAGGGCAAACCCGCGGAGCTGGCACCCGGGTTCGCTCCGCGTAACGAAAATGACACCAGCCCAATCGTTTACGATGTGATGACGTATGCAGACCGTTGACGGCGGCCGCGCCGCGGCCAGCGTGAGGGCGTTCGCCGTGGACCTACTGTGCGTCGCCGTGTTCTGCACGATCGGGCGCCGCAGTCACGCCGAGGGGCTCAGTATCGCGGGCATTGCCGAGACGGCGTGGCCGTTCCTCACCGGAACCGTGGTGGGCTGGCTGGTCTCGCGCGGCTGGCAACGCCCGATGGCGCTGGCGCCCACCGGCATCGTGGTGTGGGCCGCCACCGTGGTGGTCGGCATGCTGCTGCGAAAGGCCACCGACCAGGGCACCGCGACGAGCTTCATCGTGGTCGCGTCGTTGACCACCGCGGTCCTGCTGCTCGGGTGGCGGGCGGCGGCCCTGCTGATCAACCGGCGCTGAACCGGAGGTCAGTCGTCGGAATCCTGTTCGGGCTCACGCGACATTGACATGGTCAGCGTCGCCCTGAGCCCGCCGAGCGGCCCATCGGACAGCTCGATCTTCCCGCCGTGAAGCGCCGCCTGCTGGGCCACCAGCGCCAGGCCCAACCCTGAACCTCCCGGCGCGGCATTGCTTCCGCGGGAGAACCTGCCCAGCACGGTCTCGTGCTCGTCGGCGGGCAGTCCACGGCCGTTGTCGTCGACGACGATGGTCATCAGGTCGCCTCGCCGGCGGGCGGTGAGCAGGATCCGGCTCGCCGCACCGTGGGTGATGGCGTTGCGCACCAGGTTGTCGACCGCCAACCGCAGCCCGCCGGGCCATCCCAGAACGGTCTCGAGGTCGTCGGCGACATCCATGTCGATCTCGACGTCACGGCTCACCCGGGTGTTCTCGCGCGCCACCCGCTCCAGCATCTCGGACACGTCGATCACCTCGCGGTCCTCGGCCTGCGCCAGCTGACCGGAAGCCAGCTGGCCCAGCGCGGTGATGATGGCCTCGACCCGGCGTTGGGCACGGGACAGGTCGGCGACCACCTCGGCCCGTTCCTCCTCCGGAAGGTCGTGAATGCGCAGGGTGTCCAGATCGGCGCGCATCGCGGTCAGCGGCGTGCGCAACTCGTGGGCGGCGTTGGCCGCGAAATCCTGTGCAGCCTGAAGGGAATTCGTGGTGGCGCGCTGGGCGGCGGTCAGCCTGCTCAGCATCGCGCTCATCGCCTCGGAGAGATCCTCGGCCTCCCGCACCCCGTGCACCGCGGGGATCTCGTCGGCGCCCTCCCCGAGCTGCTTGGTGTGCTCGGTGAGCTTGCGCAGCGGCCTGATCGCCGGACCCGCGAGCAGCCAGCCCAAGCCTCCCGCGACGAGCACCGTCAACACCCCCACCGCGATGTAGGTCGGCACCCTGGCGCGGTTCAACAGGATGCTGTCCGCGCGGATGCCGACCGACATCAGCACCCCGCCCTCCTGGTCGACCGGGATCGTCCGCACGCGGTACTCGATTCCGTTCACCATCACCGTCTCGGTTCCCGGTGGCAGCGCAGGCAACTGGAATCCCCGCTGGAACACCACCTGCCCCGACGAACGCGACCGGCCAGTCTGCAGCACACCCCGACGTGGATCCGTGAGTTGTTCGGGGAAGACGCTGGCGTCGACGATCGCGTCCAACCGCCGATCCAGTTGTGCCGCATCGTTGTTCGCCAAAACGACGGAAGTCAGGATGGTGAACCCCGCGACCACCGCCGCAGCGGCCGCCGCCGAGGCAATTGCCACCCGTGTGCGCAGGGAAGCCGACCGCAGAAATCTGGGAAGCCTCAGCGAATTCACCAGCGACCCGGCACGGCTACGGCTCCTCCCGGAGCACGTAACCGATCCCCCGCACCGTGTGGATCACCCGAGGCAGCCCGTCGCGCTCCAGTTTCCGTCGGAGATAGGAGACGAAGACGTCGGCGACATTGGTGTCGACATCGAAGTCGTAGCCCCACACCAACTCGAGCAGGCGTTGCCTGCTCAGTACGACGCCCGCATTCTCGGCGAGCGCCGCCAGTAGATCGAATTCCCGTTTGGTCAGCTCGACCCGCTCGCCCGCGACGAACACCAACCGCCGCGCGGTGTCGATGGTCAGCGACCCGACTGTCATCGAGTCCGACGTCGGGTCGGAGTGATGGGCCCGACGCAGCAATGCGTGCAGCCGGGCGACCAACTCACCGAGATCGAACGGCTTGGTGAGGTAGTCGTCGGCGCCGGCCTCCAGGCCCGCGATCCGATCGTTGACGGTGTCCCTGGCCGACAGCACGCAGATCGGTATGTCGTTTCCCAGTGCCCGCAGCGCCGTCACCACGGCGACCCCGTCCAGTTCCGGCATCTGGACATCGAGAACCAGCGCGTCGTGCGACTCACTCGACAGCAGCCGAAGCGCCTCTTTACCGTTGGCGGCGACGCGGACGTCGAACCCCGAATGCCTCAGGCCCCGGGCCACCGACGTCCGGACATCCGGATCGTCGTCGACCATCAGCACCGTCCGGCCAGCCCCGTCCTGGATGGACAACTCTCCCCCGCGAGCGGGCGTAGCCACCACCCTGTCGCGCACCAGCCTCAGGGAGCGTCGGGAGTGGTGATGACGCCGCAGCGATTCTTCAGATCGACCAGCGGCTGGCGAATCGACGTCAACTCAGCCTTCACCTGCGGGTTGGCGTCGAGGTAGGCCGACACGTCCGACTGGATGTTCTCCTGCGGATCCCCGTGCAGATCGGTGAAGAACATATTCACTTCCGGGTGGGTGAACAGATACGCCGACGACGAGGCCGAGACACCTGCCGCCACACCGGAGAAGTCGGCCGCCGTGCAGTTCGGAGGTACGGGCTGGGCGGACGCCATGGGTGCGCCGAGCACGCCACACAGAACCGCGCCGGTGAGCGCGCCGCCGCCCAGCGCGCCAGCGACCGCACGACGGACGGTGGGGGCCGAGAACAACATGAAGGCTCCTTTATCAGAGGTAGACCGGAACCAGTGTCGATTGCCGGCCAAGATCATCCTAGAAAGCTAAGCAGAAGGACCGCCCGGTTTCTTGCCTAGCGGTTAACCAATTGTGAGAAAGTCCGCCACGAGTCACCGCGGCGACGTCGCTCCGGGGCCTGGCAGCGGCCCCGTTCCCTGCGGACGCTGGACCGGGACCGGCGTGGAGCCCACCCCGACGGCCTGCGCGGACGGCGCACGGCCGGCCACTGCGGGGGTCTGCTGCTGGGCGGCCTGCATCAGGCCCAGCAACTGGGGGACGGTCACCGGCAGCTTGCAGCGCCCCGACAGCGACGCCAGTGGCTGCTGCAGCCGCTGCATGTCCGCGGCGGCCTCCGGGTTGGCGTCGAAGTAGGCCTTCAGCGCCACGACCGACTGGGGACCACCCTGCTGCTGCGAGATCGTCGTCAGCGCCTGGTTCGTCTCGGGATGGGCCTCCAGATAGACGCCCGTATTGGTGGCCACCGAGCCCACGGTCTTGGCGACCTCGCTGGCCGCGCACGGGTCCGGTGCTGCCGACACCGACGGTGTGCCGGGGCCCGCCAGCACGGCCACCCCGATGCCGCCCGCCGCCGCAGCAGCGAAGGCGACAGACAGGCTCGCACGCCACGGGCGCGCGGCAATTCCCCTGTGTGAATTCATGACGAACTCCTAACAATGTGCGAACGGCTCGTTGCTTCGCACACTCGATGCGATCAGTAGCAAAGGATCCCCGACGCCGAAACTCCTCCTGGCCATAGTGCCATCGCCGCCTCCCAGCTGGCCAATCCTGCGGGCGATGGCGCGGGTATTAGAGCTGCTTAAAGCATCGCTGGCAGGCTTCATGAGGACCGTCGCCGTGCAGGTGGCTCCTGTACGCTCTCGCTACGAAACGCCGGGGAGAAAGTGGGGAGTTCCGATCCAGCAGTTCATGATGCGCATCAGCAGCAACCTGCGCAGATATCGCTGGGCGGTATTCGCAGCCTGGCTGTTGCTGCTGGTGCCGTCGTTGTACCTCGCCATGAACCAGTCCGGCCATCTCACCGGCGGCGGCTTCGAGGTCAAGGACTCGCAATCGCTCTACGTCCAGCGCGAGCTCGAGGCACAGTTTCCCGATCAGGGAGCCTCTCCGCTGGCGCTGGTCGCCGCCCCGCGCCCCGACGCGTCGTTTGACGACATGAACCAGGCAGTCGCCCATCTGGAGCGGCTCGCCACCGAGGTTCCCAGCGTCACGGTGATGCCGAATCCTCAGCAGCCCCCACCCCAACCCGACCGCCCCTACGTCATCACGCTGCAGCTGGACTTCGACAACACCGGCGCCGTCGACGTTGCCAAACAGCTGCGCCAGAAGGTCGGGATCGACGGTGAAGAGCCCGGGGAGATGGAGAACGGCAAGGTCCGGCTCTACGTCATCGGGCAGGGCGCGCTGGGCGCGGCCGCCTCGGAGGCGACCAAGCACGACATCGCACAGGCCGAGAAGTGGAACCTGCCGATCGTGCTGATCATCCTGCTCGCCGTGTTCGGCTCGCTGGCCGCCGCCGCCATGCCGCTGCTGCTGGGCATCTGCACCGTCGCGGTGACGATGGGGCTGGTCTATCTCCTGTCGATGTACACGACGATGTCGGTGTTCGTCACGTCGACGGTGTCGATGTTCGGTATCGCGGTGGCGATCGATTATTCGTTGTTCATCCTGATGCGCTTCCGCGAGGAACTTCGCGCCGGCCGTGAACCCGAGGACGCCGCGGACGCGGCGATGGCGACCTCCGGCCTGGCCGTGGTGCTGTCGGGCCTGACCGTGATCGCCTCGGTGTCCGGCATCTACCTGATCAACACCCCGGTGCTGCAGTCGATGGCCACCGGCGCGATCCTCGCGGTGGCGGTTGCGATGCTGACGTCGACGACGCTGACCCCCGCGGTGCTGGCCACCTTCGGCAGGCGGGCCGCCCGGAGATCGTCGTACCTGCACTGGGGTAAGCGCACCGAGGCGACTCAATCCCGGTTCTGGAGTCGATGGACCGGCTGGGTGATGCGCAGGCCCTGGCTGTCCGCGCTGGCGGCAGCGGCGCTGCTGTTGACACTGGCGGCTCCGGCGTTCTCGATGATTCTGGGCAACAGCATGCAGCGGCAGTTCGACCCGACCCATGAGCTCCGCGGCGGGGTGAACGCGGCGGCCGAGGCGCTGGGACCCGGGGCGCTGGGTCCGGTCCGGGTGCTGGTGACGTTCCCCGACGGCAACGCGGCCTCGGCGCCCGCCAAGGAGCCGCTGCTCGAGTCGATCCGGCAGAAGATGGCGCAGGCGCCCAACACGGTGTCGGTCACGCCGCCGGTGTTCGGCGACGACTACCGCAGCGCGCTGCTGTCCGCCGTGTTGTCGGTCGACCCCGAGGATCTGTCGGCCCGCGAGACCGTCGACTGGATGCGTGAGCAGCTGCCGCCCGTCGCCGACGGCAGCGCGTCGGTGGATGTCGGAGGCCCGACGGCGCTGATCAAGGACTTCGACGACAGGGTGTCGCACACCCAGCCGTTGGTCTTCGGGTTCGTCGCGCTGATCGCGTTCGTCATGCTGCTGGTGTCCATCCGGTCGGTGTTCCTGGCGTTGAAGGGCGTCCTGATGACCGTGCTGTCGGTGGCCGCCGCCTACGGAAGCCTGGTGGTCGTCTTCCAGTGGGGGTGGTTCACCGACCTCGGCTTCAAGCAGATCTCGTCGCTGGACAGCACGATCCCGCCGCTGGTGTTGGCGCTGACGTTCGGCCTGTCGATGGACTACGAGATCTTTTTGCTCACCCGTATCCGAGAACGTTTCCTGCAGACCGGTAACACCCGCGACGCCGTCGCCTACGGCGTCAGCACCAGCGCACGCACCATCACCAGCGCCGCCCTCATCATGATCGCGGTGTTCATCGGGTTCGCCTTCGCCGGCATGCCGCTGGTCGCGCAGCTGGGGGTGGCGTGCGCGGTGGCCATCGCCGTGGACGCCACCGTGGTGCGGCTTGTGCTCGTTCCCGCGCTGATGGCGATGTTCGACGAGTGGAACTGGTGGCTGCCCCGCTGGCTGGACCGCATCCTGCCGTCGGTGGACTTCGAGAAGCCGCTGCCCAAGGCCGACATCGGCGACCTCGTCATCATTCCCGACGACATCTCGGCGCTGGCACCGTCCGGCGCGGACCTGCGGACCGTGGTGAAGTCGGCAGCGAAGCTGAAAACCCTTGCGCCTCAAGCTATTACGGTGGCCGACCCACTCGCGTTCAGTGGCTGCCAGCCGCGCAAGGTGTTGGGCAGCAGCCGACTCAAGGACAACGACGGACACCTCACGGTCGCCGTCAGCAACCGGGCACACGGGAAAACGGTGGCGGTCAAGCTGCCTAAGCATCCGGTGACGATGTGGCGCGGTCGGTTGGACGTCGCCCTCGAGGCGCTGGCCGCCGAAGCGGGCGCAGAGGGCGATCGCATGCCCATTCGGCGTAGCAGCCCGATGGAGACCACGAACGTGCTCCTTCCCACCGGCGACCGGTTGCAGATCCCGACCGGCGCCGAGACCGTCCGCCTGAAGAGTTATCTGATCCTGCAGCGCAATACCAAGCACGACTACACCGAGTTCGCCGAACTGGTCGACTCGATGGACACCCACACCGTGGCAGAAGTGCTCGCCGGCATGGACCGGTATTACGCTTGCCATGCGGCACGCACGCACTGGGTGGCCACTCAGTTGGTGCGACGCCTGGCCGACCCTCAGCCCTCCGACGAGCCCGATTTCGCACTCTCCGGGCCCGACGCGGAGACTGAATGGGCCCGCGTCAGGCAGCGCTGCTTGTCGGTGGCGGTGGCAATGCTGGAGGAGGCGAGGTGATGGTGGCCCCTGAAATCCCGGGGGTGCTGGGAGGCACGGACCACGACGATTCCTCCGCCCAGAACCGGACCACCCCGCCGCCGTTGGATCGGCCGGTGGAATTCTGGCCGACCGCTGCAATCCGCGCCGCGCTGGAGAACGACGACCTGAGCGTCTGGCAGCGCATCGTCGTGGCGATCAAGCGCGATCCGTTCGGCAGGACCGCGCGACAGGTTGAAGAGGTTCTGGAAACCGCTCGGCCGTATGGGGTATCGCGGGCGATGTCGGAGGTGCTGGTGCGCACCCGGGAACACCTCGAGGCGAACGAATGCGCCGAGGTGGCCCGTCACGTGCATCTGCTCTTGGAGCGTTCGGGGCTCGGTGAACAGGAGTTCGCGTCCCGCATCGGGGTTCCCGCCGAGGACTTCGCGACGTACCTGCGGGGCACCGCCAGTCCTGCGGCGTCGCTGATGATCCGGATGGGCCGGCTGTCCGAGCGATTCGCCAAGATGCGCCACCACCGGCCCGGCAAGAGCGACTAAGACCCCACGCGGCGCCGCTGCGTCGCGAGTGAGAAGCCACGGCTGCGATTAGGCGGCAATCACAGCCCTCACCTCACACTCGCGAGGAATGGGGCGCGGGGTACGGCTAGCGGGAGTGGATGGGCGAGACGTCCTCGACCACCCAGCGGCCGTCGCTCTTGGTCAGCGCGACCCGCAACGCCAGCACCGCGGAGTCCGTCGGCTTGCCGGGCGACGACTGAGTGCCACGCAGTATCACCGCCACGCTCGCCGCGTTCGGTCCGATCGCCTCGACCCCCGCGGACACCGTGCTCGCCTGTGCCGACACGTTTCGGCTCGCTAAATCCTTTGCTACCGCGGTGAATTGGCTCTTGAATCGTTCGGCGCTCTCGGCCGACATCATCCCCGTCGCCCGGTCGATCGACGACGTCGGATTCTGCGGCGTGAACGTCGCTGACGCCTCGGCGACGCTGCTGGCGATCCCCGTCACCTCGGCGCTGTCGTCCCGCAGCGTGCGGTCGGGCACCGTCCACTGCGTATAGCCGACGATGGCGGCGGCCACCACCGCCGCGGTCGCGGTCCCGACGACAGCCAGCCGGAGCCCGGGTCCGTCGTCATCGGTGCCGACGGTCACCGCGTCGCGGCGCGCGAGGAGGAAGTTGAAGATCACCCCTTCGACCACGAGCAGGCACAGCACCGAGCACACCGACACCCACCACAGCGGCCACCCCAGCGCCACGCCCACATAGATCAGCGCCGCCACCGCCGCGACCGGAGCGAGCAGATCGAAGGCCAGGACGCGCAGCCGGTTCCTCATCGGATGGACTCCAGCCTCGAGACGAGCAGTTTGCCGTCGACATCCGAGACGTCCAGCCGCAATGTCCAGCGCACCGTCTGCCCCTTCTCCGTTCCCGCGTTTTCACTGAGCGACGTGGCCACCACCATGACCGTGTCGGTGCGGGCCGCGAACGCCGACATCTCCGGCTGCGGGATCACCGGAGCGCCTGAGGACCGGGCTGGTCGTGATGGATCGTCTCGAGCGCCACCGAGTCGATCTGTCCGGTGGTGCGTGCCTGCAGGGTCTGGACGAGTTTGCGGTACGGCTCGATGGCGGCCTCGAAGTCCGCGTTGAGCTGTCCGACGGTGCCTTCGTGCAGGGTGTTCAGATCGGCTTCGACGGTGTCCTTGTTCATGTTGATCAGGACGTCTGTCCAGTCCGCGGCGGCCTGTAAGACCTCGGTGCGGTACCTCAACTCGTCGGTGTCGCTGCGGTGGTTGGTCCACACGATCGCGGCCAGGACCAGCGCCGCGACTGCGACCACCCCGACTACCGCCGACACGACGCCGTAGCTGCTGAAGACGCCGTCACGCTGCGGTTCCTGCTCGTCGTCGGGCATGCGCGTGAGGGTACCCGGGCGTTTCTGGAAGGATGTCGGGGTGACGGTAGAACGTACAACGACACCATCAGACACGAGCGGCCTCGCCTCCGGAATCGACCTCCGCTACGTCGACTCCACCTCCCGCCCGCAGGACGACCTGTTTGGTCACGTCAACGGCCAGTGGCTCGCCGAGTATCAGATCCCCGGTGACCGCGCGACCGACGGGGCGTTCCGGACGCTGTACGACCGCGCCGAGGAACAGATCCGCGATCTGATCAACGAGGCCGCCGACTCAGCTGCCCCCGACGGCACCGACGAGCAGCGGATCGGCGATCTGTACGCGAGCTTCATGGACGAACGGACCGTTCAGGAGCGCGGCCTGGCGCCGCTGCTCGCCGAGCTGGCCGCCATCGACACCCCCGACACACCGGATGCGCTGGCGGCGGCGCTGGGCACGCAGCAACGCAATGGTGTCGGTGGCGGCGCCGGCTTGTACGTCGACACCGACTCCAAGAACTCCAGCCGCTACCTGCTGCATCTGACCCAGTCCGGCATCGGTCTGCCCGACGAGTCCTATTACCGGGACGACCAGCACGCCGACATCCTCGCCGCCTATCCGCAGCACATCGCCGCGATGTTCGCGCTCGTCTACGGCGGGGCCGCCGAGAACCACGCCGACACCGCCGCTGCGATCGTCGCGCTCGAGACCAAGATCGCGGCTGCGCACTGGGATGTGGTCAAGCGCCGCGACGCCGACCTGACCTACAACCTGCGAACCTTCGCCGAGGTGGCGGACGAGGCGCCCGGTTTCGACTGGACCCGCTGGCTGACCGCCCTGGACGTCACCGCCGAACAGGCGGCCGAAGTGGTGGTGCGCCAGCCTGACTTCCTGACGGCGTTCGCCGCGCTCTGGGCCGACGAGGACCTCGAGGACTGGAAGAACTGGATGCGCTGGCGACTGATCCACGCCAGGGTGTTCCTGCTCACCGACGAGCTGATCGCCGAGGACTTCGCGTTCTACGGGCGCCTGCTGTCGGGTACCGAGGACATCCGCGACCGCTGGAAGCGCGGCGTCTCGCTGGTCGAGAGCTTGATGGGTGAAGCGCTGGGCCGGCTGTACGTCGAGCGCCATTTCCCGCCACAGGCCAAGGCGCGGATGGACGAGCTGGTCGCCAACCTGCGGGAGGCTTACCGGGTCAGCATCAACCAGCTGGAGTGGATGACGCCGCAGACCCGGGAGAAGGCTCTGGTCAAGCTCGATAAGTTCACGCCCAAGATCGGCTATCCGAACACGTGGCGGGACTACTCGGCGCTGGTGATCGCCCGTAACGACCTGTACGGCAACTACTTGCGCGGCCACGCCGTGGACCACAACCATGAGCTCGCCAAGCTGGGCGGCCCGGTGGACCGGGACGAGTGGTTCATGACGCCGCAGACGGTGAACGCGTACTACAACCCGGGGATGAACGAGATCGTCTTCCCGGCAGCGATCCTGCAGCCGCCGTTCTTCGACGCCGAGGCCGACGACGCCGCCAACTACGGCGGCATCGGTGCGGTCATCGGCCACGAGATCGGGCACGGGTTCGACGATCAGGGCGCCAAGTACGACGGCGACGGCAACCTCGTGGACTGGTGGACCGACGAGGACCGCGCCGAGTTCGGCACCCGGACAAAGGCATTGATTGAGCAGTACGGAGAGTTTGTGCCACGCGGCCTCGACGAAGGACACCGTGTCAACGGGGCGTTCACCGTCGGTGAGAACATCGGCGACCTCGGTGGTCTGTCGATCGCGCTGCTGGCCTACAAGCTGTCGCTCAACGGCCAACCGGCGCCGGTGATCGACGGTCTCACCGGTGAGCAACGGGTCTTCTTCGGCTGGGCGCAGGTTTGGCGAACGAAATCTCGTGAAGCCGAAGCGATCCGGCGTCTCGCGGTGGACCCGCATTCACCGCCGGAGTTCCGCTGCAACGGCGTCATCCGCAACATGGACGCGTTCTACGAGGCATTCGAGGTCAGCGAGTCCGACTCGCTCTACCTCGAACCGCAACGTCGCGTGCGCATCTGGAACTGACGTAGCGGCTTTCAGCGCCGAACTGACCAAGGAACCTCCGCCTCACCCCTCGAACTCTGCGCGGGGAACGGACTTGGCGAGAAAAGGCTTGAGCGCCAACAGGTATCCGCCCAGGAGGACAAGCGGGGCGGCCAGCGGCAGCCAGGGCACCTCCACCGGCAGCACCACGGCGACCGTCGCCATGGCGGCGAAGCCGACGGCCGCGATCATCGTCGGTGCGGTAGCGCTACCCGTGCCGTGGCGCAGCACCAGATAGGCGGTGGCGGCCAGCCCGGCGAGCGCGGTGTACAGCGGCGCAGGGGCCGCCAGCACCACGGTCAGCACCGCCAGCAGCACCGCTGCGGTCGCCATCGGCCGCAGCCACACCGCCACCAGCACTGCCACCAACGCAGCGCCGGCGACGATCAGCGCGGTTCCGGTAGCCCGCTGTGCCGCGGCACCGACCATCAGCACACCGAAAGCACTGGGCAACAGGAGTTTCACCGAAATCGCTGTCACCGGCGGCTCCTCGGCCGATGCCCGGGGACGAAGGCCATCGCCTGATCCAGCGTGGCGGTGCCGGGCCAGACGATGATGTCGACGCCGACGGTGGCCATGTCGCGGTACATGAAGGAACGCTGCAGTGCCCACATGCGGTTGACCAACGGATCGTGCTCGCCCTCGATCGGGCTGCCCTCCAGGACATCCACAGCGACCACCGCGTGGCCTCGCTTTCGCAAATCGATGAGCGCCAAAGCGAATTCGGTTTCGAGCATCGTGGAGAACGCGATGACGATCGCGCCCGGCGGCACAGCGGGCCGGGGCGCCAGGGTGCCGGTCGCGTTCTCGAAGGAGTCCGCAGCACCGAGCATGGTGTCCAGAATCCGGTAGAACTGCCGTTGTCCGATGTCGGCGCCCAGCCACCGCGTGGTGCGGCTACCGAGCGCTACCAGGCCCGCCCGGTCGCCGTAGCGCAGCGCGCTCTGCACCACCTGGGCCGCGCCGCGCGCCGTCCGCTCGGTCGCGGCCGTCGCCGGGCCGGGAGGCTGCGGATAGGTGTCGACCAACACCACCACGTCCGCGGCCCGGTCGGTCAGCCTCTCGGTGACGTGCAGCGCGCCGCGGCGCGCACTGACCGGCCAGTTGACGGTCCGGAGATGGTCGCCGGGAACGTAGGGGCGGATGTCGGCGTACTCGACGCCGGGACCGATGTGACGGGTCAGGTGAGTGCCGAGCCGGTCGGGCAGATCGGTGCGCGGGATCGCCGTGGACTGCGGCGGGGCCACTGGGAACACACACACCTCAGCAGCGTCCGCGGTGCCGGTGCCCTCGAGGAGCCCGCCGCGACCGAGCACTCGCACGCTGGCCCGGATCGGGTACCTGCCCCAGCGGTCGGCGTGCACGGCGACCGTCTGACCGAGCCCGGAACCTGATCCCTCGGAGATGACCTCGAGGTCCATGCCGGGCAGCGCCGAGCAGGTCAGTGCGACGGGGCTGCCATCATCGGCCTGCGCCCCGACAGAGATCTGCACCCTCTCGGATTCGAAACACCGCTGCAGGTCCGGCTGCCCACCGACCTCCACCGTCGGCGTCCGGCGCTGAAAGCCGATGGAGCACAACACCCCCAGCAACGGCGCCGCGAACGCGATCAGCTCCCCCCTGCCTGCGATCAGAGCGCCGACGATGGCCACACCTGCGCAGGTGGCGATCGCCCGGGTCAACGGTGATGCACGCCAACGTAACTCGACGGTCACTGCGCTCCCCGCGCCCGTGGCACGGGAAGACGCCGCAGCAGTTCCTCGACGACGTCGGACCCCTGCACCCGCCGGACCCACATCTCCGGGCGCAGGCTGATCCGGTGCGCCATCGTCGGCACCGCCAGCGCCTTCACATCCTCGGGAATCACATAGTCGCGCCCCAGTAGAAGCGCCCGGGCCCGCGACAGCTGCACCAGGTCGAGTTCGGCGCGGGGACTGGCGCCCACGGCGACTTGGGGATGCTGTCTGCTGGCGGTGGCCAGCGACACCACATACTGCAGCACGTCATCGTGCACGGTCACCTCTTCGACCGACTCCTGCATGGCCAGCAGTTCCCCGACGTCGACCACCTGCTGCACCGTCGGGGCCACCGATCCACGGTCCAGCCGCCGCCGCAGCATCGTCGTCTCCTCGGCCTCGGACAGATACTTCAGCTCCAGCCGGATGGCGAACCGGTCGAGCTGTGCCTCCGGCAGCGGATAGGTGCCCTCGTACTCGATCGGATTGTCCGTCGCCAGAACGAGGAACGGCTCCGGCAGCCGGTGGGTCACGCCGTCGATGCTGACCTGGTGTTCGGCCATCGCCTCCAGCAGTGCGGCCTGAGTCTTGGGTGGTGTGCGGTTGATCTCGTCGCCGAGCAGCAGGTTGGTGAAGACGGGGCCGCGGCGGAACTCGAAGCGGCCCGACTGCATGTCATAGATCGTCGAGCCGAGAAGATCCGCGGGCAACAGATCGGGGGTGAACTGCACGCGAGTGAACTCCAGCCCCAGGGCGGCCGCGAAAGACTTTGCGATGAGCGTCTTTCCGAGCCCGGGCAGATCCTCCACGAGTGCGTGGCCGCGCGCGAGCACGGTGATCAGGATCAGGTTGAGCGCCGCGCGTTTACCGACGACGACCCTGCCGATCTCGTCGAGCACCGATTCGCAGAGTGCGGTGGTGACCGCCGGTTCCGATCGCGCCGTCATAGCCGCTCCAGACGTTGCAGGATGTCGTTGAGCGCCTCGCGGCCGGGACCCGGCTCCTGGCCGCCGGTCCGTGAGATGTTCTCCGGGTCCACCCACTGCCAGAGCTGCTCGCCGAACAGCATCTGTCCGGTGGCATGAAACGCTTTCGGGTCCTTGGCTTTCCGCTGACCCGCCGCGAGTTCGAACTGCCGCGCCAGCATCGGGCGCAGGCGGCGATCCCAGTCGGAACGCGACGACTCCGACCACGAGATCAGCGTCTCGGTGCGCAGCAGCCAACGGCGCAGCGACGCTCCGGCATCCTCGGTCGCGCCGTCGTCGAGGGTGTCGACGAAGGGATGCGTCAGGAACCTCCTCACGGCTAACAGCACGCACGCGAGGGCGGCGCCGGTGACCGCGACAACGATGTCGCGTTCGAGCTGGGTGAGGGCGAGGACCTGCACCGCCACCACCAGGCAGACACCGGCGACTACCAGTTTTTTCATGTGGCGCCCTGCAATTCGCTCTGCACCAGCCGCAGTGCCCGGACCGCATCCTCGCGGTGGCCCTCGTTCATCACGTGGCGACTGAACCGCGCCTCCTCGAACAGGTCGACCAGTTCGGTCGCGCTTCCGGACCGCAGGGCGGCCCGCGCCAATACCTCCGAGGGCGTGTCGGAGTCCTGCGGAACGGTGCCCGGTGACTTCTCGAGTTCCCGTTCCATCGCCGCGTAGCACGCGATGATGGCCTCGCGCGGATCTCGGCTCCGGTCGCCGATCTCGGCCAGCCCGAGTTCGGTCGCCCTGGCGAGGTCGGGTCCGGACGGCGGGGCCGGGTCGGGTGTGCCGGCGCGAACGGCCACCGCCGCCGGGCCGCTGACGCGCGTGCGGCCGATGACGGTCGCGGCGACAGCGAGCAGGATCAGCACGGTCGTGGCCGCTGCCAGGTAGCCGAACGTGTCGCCGCCGCCGGTCGGCGCCTCCGGTGGCGGCGGTTCGCTTTCACCGCCGCCCTGCGGAGTGCTGGGTTGCGGGTCGGTCAGTGTCGTCGCGTCATCGACGCCGAGGTGAGCTCCCCACCGCATCAACAGCAGAACCACCAGCAGCCAGGTGAGTAGGACGGCGGCAGCGATGACCAGCAGCCGCCACGGCACCTCGACGCGCTCGCCGCGATATTCCCGCGGTGGTTCTCGTGGCGGCGGAGCTGAGCGTCGCCGCGCCTGGGCGATGACCGCGATCGCGATGACGGTGACCGACACGGCAAGCATCGCGGCGACCGCGACATAGCTGCCCGATCCGCGGGTCGCGGGTTCGCGTGGTTCCGGTTCGGCCCCGGGGAGATAGCCCCGCAGCGCGACGAGGGCCAACGCGACGAGCACGATCACACCGACCGCGCGCGCCACCGCCTTCTCGTCACCGGGCATCGGCCCACCCTCAGTTGAGTGCCGAGGGCCGGGACGGCCATCGGCCTGTCCTCATCGTGGCACGGGGTGCGCGCCACGCGTCAGGAAAGCGAGAGCGGGCTAGCCGCTCAGAACATCTGCCAATCCGACGCGCCGTCGGGCAGGTCGTAGAGCCCACCGTCGGTGTTCTTGATGACAACCGCATCACCGCTGCCGAAGTTGTCGTAGAACCACTGCGCGTTGGCCGGGCTGATGTTGATGCAGCCGTGGCTGACGTTGCTCTCACCCTGCGAGCCCACCGACCACGGCGCGCTGTGCACGAAGATGCCGCTGTTGTCGATGCGCACGGCATCCTGCACCTTGAGCTTGTAGCCCTCGTCGTCCGTGACCGGCACCCCGTACGTCGAGGAGTCCATCACGATGTCGGCGAACTTCTCCAGCACGTAGTAGGTGCCGTTCCTGGTGTCGTAGCCGGACTTGCCCATGGAGACCGGGATGGTTTTCTCGACCTCGCCGTTGCGGACGACCGTCATCGTCTTGGTGGCGTCGTCGATCGTGGCCACCAACTGTTCGGGCACGGTGAAACTCGACTTGGTGCCCGCGGCGTCGATGTTGACGACGGTGCCGGCCGGCCAGAAGTCCTGCGGCCGCCAGCGGACCTGAGTGTCGGTGACCCAGTAGAACCTGCCGGGCACCGGCGGCACCGACGAGATGTGAATCGCGTCCTGGGCCATCTGCCGGTTGGCGATCGGCCGCTGGAAGTTGATGTAGATGGGCTTGGCCGCACCCGCGATGGAACCGTTGGTCGGGTTGAACGACGGCGGCACAAACGGCGGCTGCCCGACGAACGGCGTCGGGTTCTGCCCGGCCGGGGTGCCCTCCGGGATGGTCGCTGGCTGCCCTGGCACCACGGCCAGCGGGTCGGCCGGTGGCGCCGCTGCGGGCGGCGCGGGCGGCGGGAAGACGAACGGGTTGGCCGGCGGCGGCGGTGGGGCCGGAGCCAGCGGATCGACGGGCGCCGGAACCGGCGCAGGCACGGGTTGTGCCAGCGCCGATGGCGCGCCCAGCGTCAGCCCTGCAACGACCGAAACGGCCATCAGAGTGGCGACCAGCCGACGTCTATTTCGCTGCCGCATGCGGGTACCTCCAGTTCAGCGACTCATCCCAGTGTGGCACAGCGCGACGGCGGATTCAGCTGGCGAGCGTGTCCGCCCGATCCCTGGGAATCCCCCGACAGGTGCACTGACCTGCATAGTCAGTCGTTCCTCGAGGACGGGACGTTACTTCGTCACGGGCCGCCCCACCGGCCACAGCACGCAGTAGAGAGCCTCGCGCCGAACGTACGGTTGTTGACGTCGCCACTCGGGGAACGTGTCAGAAACCGTACCCTCGGCGCATGATCGTGGCTTTCAGCATCAGTCCCTCAGGTGGCGACGACACCGGCGGGGTCGGTGACGCCGTCGCCGAAGCGGTTCGGGTGGTGCGGGCCTCCGGCCTGCCCAACGAGACCAACGCGATGTTCACCAACATCGAGGGCGAGTGGGACGAGGTGATGGCCGTCGTGAAGCAGGCGGTGGATGCGGTCGCAGCGGCGGCGCCCCGCGTCAGCCTGGTGCTCAAGGCCGATATCCGGCCGGGCTACACCGGCCAGCTCACCGCCAAGATGCAGCGCATCGAAGACGCGCTCGGCGGCTGATCAGGACCGGACGAGGCGGGCGATGGCGGCCGACGCCTCGGCCAGCTTCGCGTCCGCGTCGGAACCTCCCGCGGCGACCGCGTGGGTGACGCAATGGCCGAGGTGCTCGTCGAGCAGTCCCAGCGCGACAGATTGCAGGGCGCTGTTGACCGCGCTGATCTGGGTGAGGACGTCGATGCAGTACTTGTCCTCGTCGATCATCTTGGCGATGCCGCGCACCTGCCCTTCGATGCGGCGCAACCGTTTGGCGTAGTTCTCCTTGTCTGCGGAGTAGCCGCGTGCGCCGGGCTCGGGCGGATTTTCGCTCACGGTGTCCCCTCCAGCATCGATTTCATCTGCGCGATGTCGGCTTCCTGCGCGGTGACCATCGTCTCGGCCATCGAAATGGCGTCGACGTTCTCGCCGTTGGCGATCTCGGCCTTCGCCATCTCGACCGCCCCCTGGTGGTGTCTGATCATCGACTGAAGCCACAGCGTGTCGAACTCAGGGCCGCGCAGCGACTCCAACCTGGCCATTGTCGCGTCGTCGACCATCCCCTGCATGGGCTGGCCGTGGCCGGCGTGATCGCCCTCGGAGCCGACGCCGGCTTCGGGGTTCTCGTTCCACTGCACCAGGAAGACGTTGAGGATGTTGATCTCGGGCTGCTGCTCGGCGGAGATCTTGCCGGCGAGGGCGACGAGGTCGGGGTTGGTGGAACGCTCGGGCACCAGCTCCGACAGTTCGATCGCCTGCTTGTGATGCGGAACCATGTCGGTCGCGAACGCGACATCGTCGGCGTTGTGGCCGGCCGGCTCACCGGTGATCACCGCCGACTCCGGAATCCGCTCATCGCCGGTGGCTTTCTCGGCGGTATCGGCCGGGGCGCTACAGGCCACGAGCGAGACGGCGGTAAGTCCCGCGGCGATTGCGGCAGCCAGGCGGGTGGCGAGCGAAGTCATGACCCCAGCGTACTAGTACCCCACGGGGGTATGAATAACGGTTTGGCCGGGTGAAACACCCGGGGCATACTTGGGCCCATGCCCTCAGGTCCTGACATCAAACCGCGCAGCCGCGACGTCACCGACGGTCTCGAAAAGACCGCCGCCCGTGGGATGCTCCGGGCCGTAGGCATGGGCGACGACGACTGGGTCAAATCGCAGATCGGCGTCGCGTCGTCGTGGAACGAGATCACCCCGTGCAACCTGTCGCTGGACCGCCTCGCCAAGGCCGTCAAGGAAGGCGTCCATGCCGCGGGTGGCTTCCCGATGGAGTTCGGCACCATCTCGGTGTCCGACGGCATCTCGATGGGCCACGAGGGCATGCATTTCTCGCTGGTGTCGCGTGAAGTGATCGCCGACAGCGTCGAGACCGTAATGATGGCCGAGCGCCTGGACGGTTCCGTGCTGCTCGCCGGCTGTGACAAGTCGCTGCCCGGCATGCTGATGGCCGCCGCCCGGCTCGACCTGGCCAGCGTGTTCCTCTACGCGGGCTCGATCATGCCCGGCAAGGCCGTGCTGTCGGATGGCAGCGAGCGCGACGTCACGATCATCGACGCGTTCGAGGCCGTCGGCGCCTGCTCGCGCGGCCTGATGTCCCGCGAGGACGTCGACACGATCGAACGGGCGATCTGTCCCGGCGAAGGCGCGTGCGGCGGCATGTACACCGCCAACACCATGGCGAGCGCCGCCGAGGCGATCGGCATGTCGCTGCCCGGTAGCGCGGCACCGCCGGCCAGTGACCGCCGTCGCGACGGGTTCGCCAAGGCCAGCGGTGCGGCCGTCGTCGAGCTGCTCAAGCGGGGCATTACCGCCCGCGACATCATGACCAAGGAGGCGTTCGAGAACGCCATCGCGGTGGTGATGGCGTTCGGTGGCTCGACCAACGCGGTGCTGCACCTGCTCGCGATCGCCCATGAGGCCGACGTGAAGCTGACGCTGGACGATTTCATCCGCGTGGGCGCGAAGGTTCCGCACCTGGCCGACGTCAAACCGTTCGGCAAGCACGTCATGTACGACGTCGACAAGATCGGCGGCGTGCCGGTGATCATGAAGGCCCTGCTGGATGCCGGTCTGCTGCACGGCGATTGCCTGACGGTGACCGGCCAGACGATGGCCGAGAACCTCGCCCACATAGCGCCGCCCGATCCCGACGGCAAGGTGCTGCGCGCACTGGCCAACCCGATCCACCCCACCGGGGGTATCACGATCCTGCACGGTTCGTTGGCTCCCGAGGGCGCCGTGGTGAAGTCGGCGGGGTTCGACTCCGACGTGTTCGAGGGCACCGCAAGGGTTTTCGACGGTGAGCGCGCCGCGATGGACGCCCTCGAAGACGGCACCATCGTTGCGGGAGACGTCGTCGTCATCCGGTACGAAGGCCCCAAGGGCGGTCCCGGCATGCGCGAGATGCTGGCCATCACCGGCGCCATCAAGGGTGCCGGACTGGGCAAGGACGTGCTGCTGATGACCGACGGTCGGTTCTCGGGTGGCACTACCGGTCTCTGTGTCGGCCACGTCGCGCCCGAAGCGGTCGACGCCGGACCGATCGCCTTCGTGCGCGACGGCGACCGCATCCGCCTCGACGTCGGCAAGGGCACCCTGGATCTACTCGTCGCAGACGACGAATTCGACTCCCGTAAGGCGGGTTTCAGCCCGCCCGCACCCAAGTACCCCACCGGGGTGCTGGCGAAGTACCGCAAGCTGGTCGGTTCGGCGGCGACCGGCGCCGTCTGCGGCTGATCACGCAGACTTGACCCTCACGCAACGTGAGGCACCACCCTGGTCGACGTGGCGCAGGAGATGCAGGTGGACGAACTCACCGTGGGCGAAGTCGCGGAGCGATTCGGCATCACGGTCCGGACGCTTCACCACTATGACGACATCGGATTGTTGACGCCCAGTCGGCGTGCAGCCTCGGGTTATCGGGTGTACACGTCGGCGGACCTGGCGCGCTTGTCCCAGGTCATCGTGTACCGCCGGCTCGAACTGTCTCTCAACGAGATCGCGAGCCTGCTGGATGAGGGCGACGCGGTCAGCCATCTGGTTCGTCAGCGCGAACGCGTCATGTCCCGGCTCGACGAGATGAAAAGTCTCGTCGAGGCAATCGATCAGGCATTGGAGAAAGCAATGACGAACACCCCCATGACGGACGACGACATGCGCGAACTCTTCGGTGACGGCTTCGACGACTACCAGGCAGAGGCCGAGCAGAAGTGGGGCGAGACCGCAGAGTGGAAGGAATCGCAGCGCCGAACGAAGTCGTACGGGCGCGACGACTGGGTCCAGATCAAGGCCGAGGGAGAAGCTGTTGAGAAGGCCCTGTCCGACGCCTTCCGCGCTGGGCTCCCGGCCCACTCCGACGAGGCGATGAATGCCGCAGAGCGACACCGGCTCCACGTGAATCGCTGGTTCTACGATTGCCCGCCGGCCTTCCACCGCAACCTGGGCGACATGTACGTGAGCGACCCCAGGTACGTCGCCACCTACGACGAGTCATTCGGGCTCCCGGGCCTCGCGGCCTACTGTCGCGAGGCCATCCACGCGAACGCCGACCGAACTGGGCAGTGACGCGGTCGGCGTAATCCGTTGCCTGAGTGAGACTCCGGGCCCAATGGCCCGGGACGCTCGCCACGGCGCACCTAGCCCGGCGGAGTGTCAATCGGCGTGATGCTTATCGGTGCCCGGCCCCTCACCGGGGCCGTCTGGACCCACGGTTCCTCCGACTTCGCTTGCCCCGGGGTCACCTCGCTGACGGTGGTCGCGACGCCCGGGCAGAACACACATGAATCCCCTGAGCAATGGCGCCATTCTTTGACAAAGCAAACTCCAGCGATCTCTTCGAGCACATTCTTTGGTCATTGCCGTAATTTGCCGCCGCGACAATTAACCCGTGATCAAGATCAAGTATTGACACTGCTTGATGCCTTTTTCTCCCGCTTATGGTCAGCGAATGTGTCCTCCAAGTTGTTTGCCTGACGGAAATATAACGGATCCTTGACCACAGAGTTGGCAAAGATCTAAATTACTGCCAGCAGTTGTCAGCAAACACACAGAAACCCGCTGCGGCGGGCTGGCAAGGCTCGACGAAGGGGTCGTTCATGTCCGATAACCGGAAGTCCAGGCGCGCGACAGGCACGTCGGCTCGAAACTATGTGGCCGCAGGAATAGGCAGCGCCGCGGTCGTCGGCGTCAGCCTGTTGTCCGCCGCCCTGATCGACGAACCGACGCTGACCAAGGCCTCGCCGGCCGTGCGGCTGGCGTCCTCCGAGTCCGCCCTCGCGGGCGACTGGTGGTGGCTGAGCCAGCAGTCCGATGACTCCGCAGCGGCCAACTCCAACGCGCTCTTCTCTCCGAACGCCCTGATCGGTGCGGCGGCAGATCCCAACAGCTTCAACCTCTTTCGACCCTTCGGCCTGGGTGGGTGGCTGATCGGCGACGGCATCAGCGCGGTGGAAGGATGTGAGGGCGCCGCGTGCAACGGCGGTAATGCCGGGCTGCTCTTCGGCAACGGCGGCAACGGTTACGCCGGTGGCCGCGGCGGCGCCGGCGCGCTGTACTTCGGTAACGGCGGCGACGGCGGGCAGGGCGTGGCGGGCGGCGAAGGCGGCCGCGGCGGAGCGGGCGGTTTCTTCTTCGGCGCCGGCGGGGCCGGGGGTGTCGGCGGCACTGGAGACAACGGCACCGACCCGGGCGAGGCCGGGCAGGCCGGCGGTAAGGGCGGCGTCGGCGGAGCGGGCGGATTCCTCTTCGGCGCGGGCGGTGCCGGCGGTCAAGGCGGTAAGGGCGGCGACGGCTTCAGTGACCCGCTGTCCACACTGCCGCCCGGGGTGGGTGGCGACGGCGGTGACGGGGGCTCCGGTGGCGCCGGTGGATTGTTCGCCCCCGTCGGAGCAGACGCCGATGGTGGCGACGGCGGCGACGGCGGCGACGGCGGCGACGGCATCACCGGTGACGGCAGCGTCGGCGGGGACGGGGCCGACGGCGGCAAGGGCGGCCAGGGTGTCGTTGGCGGCGACGGCGGCGACGGCGGTTTGGGTGGTCTCGGCGACGAGGGATTCGGCGGCGGTCAGGGCGGCAGCGGTGGCACCGGCGGCGAAGGTGACGTGGGCGGCAAGGGCGGCAATGGCGGCACCGGCGGCTCCGGCTCATCGGGCTTCGACGGCGGTATCGGCGGCGACGGAGGTGACGGCGGCGCAGGGACCACGACCGGCGGTGCGGGCGGCAGCGGCGGCCTCGGCGGCTTCGGTGGCCAGGACCTCGACGACAATGCCGGCGGCGGCGACGGCGGCCAGGGCGGCGAAGGCGGCGACGGCGGCGTCGGTCCCGAGGGTGGCGCTGCCGGAGACGGCGGCGACGGCGGCACGGGCGGCGACGGCGGCGAGAACGGTACCGGTGGCGACGGCGGCACCGGCGGACCCGGCGGCGGAGGCGGCGACAGCAGCCTCGACGAGGGCGGCCTTGGCGGCGACGGCGGCGACGGCGGCACCGGCGGCGACTCGCTCGAAGGGGGCTCCGGCGGTGACGGCGGGTTCGGCGGCGGTGGCGGCTCCGGTGGCTTCGGCGGCAGTGGCGACAGCGGCGACCCCGGCGACCCCGGCGACGCGGGTGACGGAAACACCGGCACCCAAGGCGGCGGCGGAGGCCAGGGTGGCAGCGGTGGGGGCGGAGGCGACGCAGCCGACGACTGAGCGGGGCCCCGGCTGAGTACGCGTCGGCGCACATCGTGCCCATCCCGGGCAGGGTGTGCGCCGACAGCGTTTCTGCTCAACGCACCGGACCGCAACCGGCGGCACGGATTGCGAACGGCTTGCGCAAACCACACCCAGCTACCGCCGGCGGATGCAATCCTGTACCGGCGCAGCGCGCGGCAGAACGGGTCCAGGCATTGATCCCTTCCGGAATTGTTGACACACGGCGATTCCTGCGGGTTGCCGGCACCGATGACGAAACATCCCCGGCACGAAGGACGTTGATGCGGAACCGACTCAAGATCGCCGGTAGCGCAGCCGCTGTGCTCGCCGCACTCACGTGCACTCAGATGCCGACGTCCCACGCCTGGGGCGAGTATCCCGTGGCAAGTCCAGGGGCCTACCTGGTGAGCACCACCATGGCGGGCAACGGACAGCCCTACCAGTGCACGGCGGGATTCACCGTCCGCACCGCCGGCGGAGCACCGGGAATGCTCACCGCCGGGCACTGCGACCGGGACCCGGTTAACGACACGGTGCTGCAGCGGACGCCGACAGGCGACCAGATGATCGGGCGCTACGTGCGCTGGGAGGTGGTACCCGGCGTGCGTGACATGGGTCTGGTGGATCTGGCCGGCAGCTCGGTCCCGCTGGTGAGCCAGGTGGATGCGATGCGGGTGTCCCGTGTGATGAGCGCCGACGACATCCGCCGCGAGCAGCCGCAGCTGTGCAAGTCGGGTGCGCGCACGGGGGTGTCCTGCGGCCCGATCACCGCGGTCACCGACACACAGGTGTCCTTCCGCGCCTGGGACGACCTCGGCGACTCCGGCGCCCCGGTATACGCCCGCCAGGCCGACGGGACCGTCGCTGCCGTGGGGATCCTGTTCGCGCACAGCGACGACGTGTTCGGACGCATCGTTCACGCCTCGCTGGTCGCGCCGGTGATGGCGCCGTGGGGGCTCACCACCTGGGACTGATCCCGGCGCCGGCCGCCGCCAGCAAGGTCTGCGTCAGCCGTTTAGGCTGGGGTAACCCATAGGTGCAGCGTGGATCCCGCGTCCGTGGTTCAGGTTCTTGGTTGGAGGAGATTTATGCGTGAGCGGCTGCCGAATCGTCTGATGACGGGCATGGCGATCGTCGGTGTAGCGCTGCTCGTCAACGGATGTGCGGCACAGGTCTGGGGTGCGCCGCCGGCCGCTGAGAACACCCCGCAGGCACCCGTCACCGCCCCGCAGGCCCCGCTTCCCGCGCTGCCCCAAGCCCCGCCCGCCCCGCCGGGATTCGACGGACTCGAGGCCCGCGTCCAGCAAGCCACCGCCGACGCGGCCGCCTCCGGGGCCGATATCGAGACCGTCGTGCTGGACCGCACCACCGGCCAGATCGTCTCCAACGGGGCCAACCGGCCCTTCCCGATCGCGTCCGTGGTCAAGCTGTTCATTGCCGACGACCTGCTGCAGCGGGTAGCGGCGGGCGAGACGACACTCTCCGCTGCCGACCGCACTGCACTCGATGCCATGCTGCGCTCCTCCGAAGACGGCGCCGCCCAGACCTTCTGGGACCGCAGCGGTCAGAACGCCGTCATCGCGCGCATCGTGGCCCGCTACGGCCTCACCGGAACCACCGCGCCCTACAACGGCCACTGGGACGTCACGCAAAGCACCGCAAGCGATCTCGTCCGCTACTACGACATGCTGTTGGACGGCGCCGGGGGGCTGGCACCCGCACAGGCCAACATCATCCTGAGCAACCTCGCGCAATCCACACCAACCGGGGCCGACGGGTACCCGCAGCGGTTCGGCATCCCCGACGGGCTCTACGCCGAACCGGTCGCGGTCAAGCAGGGCTGGTTCTGCTGCTGGAACGGTGGTAACCAGTTGCACGTGTCCACCGGCGCGATCGGACCCGACCGCCGCTACGTGATGGCCATCAGCTCCTTGGACCCCACCGGCGACGCCGCCGCCCGCGCAAACATCACGGCGGCCGTCAAGACGATGTTCCCGGGCGGCAAGATCTGAACGCCACTGGATCACGTGAGCGTTTGCTTCCGCGCCTGTCGTCAGCGGGAGCAGCAGCAGGCGAAGGCGAACCTGAGTCTTCCAGTGCCATCACGAATTCGCCGCTGCAGCAATGGAATTCCTCGACCCCTGACGATTGCTTCCCACAGGACCGACGAAAACTGCGGCCGCACTGAGGCGCCCGCTGACGAGCGGCGCACATTCCGTCGGCTCAGTTGGCCAACAGGTCCCCCCGGCGGGTCTTGCAGTCGGCTGCGCGGTCTTCCAGCGGCGCCGTGCTCGATGGCGACCGATCCCCAGCGGTCTGGTGGGCAAGCATGTTCGTGAGCCCTGCCAGTGCCACGTCGACGATGGCGTCCAGCCTCGCCTGCGTCACTCCACCGGCGGCATGCACCGCGAGCCCCTGGGCGACCGTCACGGCGTAGCCCGCCAGGGCTGCGGTATCGATTTTTGCCGCGGGCCGGGACGTGCCCGCCGTCTTGGCCAGTGCCGTCGCAACAGCGTCTTCGAGACCGCGGCGATACTCGGCGAGGAGTTGCGGTATGTGTGCGTTGTTCGGTGCGCAGGCAAGCCCGCCCTGGATCGACAGACAGCCGGGCACGCGCCCCGTCGTCGCCGACTCCGCAATCGAGCGCAGATATGACTCGATGACTTCGTAGGCGGTGGGCTGCGCCAGCACCGGATCCAGGTGCTCGTGGTAGGCGAGGCCGTACCGCTCCAGAGCGCGAGCGAAGAGTTGCTCTTTGCTGCCGAAGACGGCGTACAGGCTCGGCTTGTTGATCCCCATGGCCTGCGTGAGTGCTGCCATCGACGCACCCTCGAACCCGAGACGCCAGAACACCTCAATCGCGTTATCGAGCGCTTGGTCCTCGTCGAAGGCGCGTGGCCGGCCTCCTGCGGTCCGTCGCTCTGCGCCCATGGACGCGATCCTAGCGGGGCGGGCGCACTGAACAGTCGGATCTCTACCGATCGGTACAAAACTGATACGTTGGGTTTGCAACCGATTGGTACAAAACTGGAGGACCACATGTCACTTTTGACCGGAAAGACTGCGCTCGTCACCGGAGCGACGTCAGGGATCGGCCTTGCCGCCGCGCGCGCTCTCGCACAGGAGGGGGCCTACGTCTTCCTCGTCGGTCGCCGCCAGGACGCCCTTGAAGACGCGGTCGACGGCATCGGAGCAGATCACGCCAGTTACATTCGAGCCGACGTCGTGGATCAGTCCGATCTCGACCGCGTCGCGTCGACGATCGCCGCCACGGGACGCCGCCTCGACATCCTCTTCGCCAATGCTGGTGTCGGCCAGGGCGCGGCACTGGGTGATATCACCTGGGAGCACTACAGCACGACGTTCAACACCAACGTCGGCGGCATCATCTCCACTGTGCAGGCCGCCCTTCCGCTGCTCAACGACGGCGCGTCGGTCATCCTGTGTGGTTCCAGCGGCGACGTGAAGGCGTCCCCCGGTATGAGCGTCTACGCCGCGTCCAAGACTGCGATCCGGTCCCTGGCCCGTAGCTGGGCCGCAGAGCTCGTCGGCCGCCGGATTCGTGTCAATGTGGTTGCCCCCGGAGTCACGGAGACACCGGGCCTGCTCGAGCTCTTTTCCGGCTCCGAGGAAGGCCTCGCCGACTTGACCTCCTCGGTGCCCATGAAGCGCCGCGCGCGCCCGGAGGAGATCGGCAGTGTGGTCACCTTCCTCGCGTCCAGCGGGAGCACGTTCATGACCGGGTCCGAGGTCTACGTCGACGGCGGCGGCAGCCAGTTCTAGTCGGTGGCGTCTGCCGTCTGTCGGTCGCCGTTGCGCCTGCCCATGCCCCGGGTGTGGCGCAGGGCTCCGACGTGTTCCCGGAGAGAGTCCGTCTCACTACCGCCGCGGCTAAGCAAGGATGTCCGGCCGGCCGACTACCATTTCTGCGCACACCTGTGCTTGCCGAATGGATCGCCGACTGATCCCTGAGTCTCGGTCAGCCCCTCCCCGGCACTGATGGAAAGGACGAGCAGTGAGTTACACCGCCGCCGACATCACCGAGCTCGACGATGTCCAGCACACACGCCTGCGGCCGGCGGTGAACCTCGGTCTCGACGTGCTCAACACCGCGCTGCGTGAGATCGTCGACAACGCGATCGAAGAGGTCGCCGTACCCGAACACGGTGGGTCGTGCGTCACCATCACCTTGCACGCCGACGGATCCGTGAGCGTCGCCGACGATGGGCGCGGCCTGCCCGTCGACTCCGACCCGGTGAACGGAAAGAACGGCATCGTCAAGACGCTGGGTACGGCGCGGGCGGGCGGCAAGTTCTCCGAACACACCGACGCTGCCAGCACGGGTGCCGGACTGAACGGAATAGGCGCCGCCGCAGCGGTTTTCATTTCCGCGCGCACCGACGTGACGGTGCGCCGGGCCGGGAAGACCTATCTGCAGAGCTTCGGAGGTGGCTACCCCGGGGTGTTCGACGGCAAGGACTTCGACCCAAACGCCCCGTTCACCCGAGCCGACACGCAGAAGCTCCGCGGCACCGGCAATCGCAAGCCTGACGCACACGGCACCACGGTGCGCATTTTGTTCGACGCAGCCGTCGTACCCGACACCCGCGTCGACATCAACGAGGTACTGCTGCGCGCGCACGCCGCCGCGCGGATGTCCCCGGGGGTGCACCTGACCGTCGTCGATGACGGCTGGCCCGGCGACGAGGTCCGGCCCGAACTCCTCGAGCCGTTCCACGGACCGTGGGGCAGCGACACCCTGCTGGACCTCATGTGCGCCGCCGCCGGCACTCCTGTGCCGGGGGTGCGCGCAGTGGTCGAGGGCCGCGGTGAATACACCACCGGGCGCGGCCCGACGCCGTTCCGCTGGTCCCTGACGGCCGGCCCCGCCGAGCCGGCCACCGTCGCCGCGTTCTGCAATACCGTGCGCACCCCCGGTGGCGGATCTCACCTGACCGCGGCGGTGAAGGGGCTGTCCGAAGCGCTGGCCGACCGCGCGTCCCGCATTCGCGACCTCGGCTTGGCCAAAGGTGAAGACGGCCCGGAAGCACAGGATTTCGCTGCGGTGACCGCTCTCGCCGTGGACACCCGGGCCCCCGATGTGTCCTGGGATTCGCAGGCCAAGACGGCCGTGTCCTCGCGCTCACTGAACGTGGCGATGGCGCCCGATGTGGCACGTAGCGTCACCATCTGGGCCGCCAACCCCGGCAACGCCGATGCGGTGTCTCTGTGGACCAAGTTGGCGCTGGAATCGGCCCGCGCTCGACGCAGCGCCGAGGGTGCCAAGGCCCGGTCCCGGGCGGCGTCCAAAGCCAAGGGACTGGGAACGAACCTGTCGCTGCCGCCGAAGCTGCTGCCCAGCAGAGAGACCGGGCGCGGCTCGGGTGCCGAATTGTTCCTGTGCGAGGGCGACTCGGCGCTGGGCACGATCAAGGCGGCACGCGACGCCACCTTCCAGGCGGCCTTCCCGCTGAAAGGCAAGCCGCCCAACGTCTATGGGTTCACGGTGAGCAAGGCGCGGGTGAAGGACGAATTCGACTCCATCGAACGCATCCTGGGCTGCGGCGTGCGTGACAACTGCGACCCGGAATCGTGTCGGTACGACCGGATCCTGTTCGCGTCCGACGCCGACCCCGACGGCGGCAACATCAACTCCAGCCTCATCTCGATGTTCCTGGACTTCTACCGTCCGCTCGTCAAGGCCGGGATGGTCTTCGTGACGCTGCCGCCGCTGTTCGTGGTCAAGGACGGCCAACAGCGGATCTACTGCCAGGACGAGTCCGAGCGCGATGCTGCGGTGGCGCAGCTGAAGGCGACCTCGAAACGCAAGGTGGAAGTGCAGCGGAACAAGGGCCTTGGTGAAATGGACGCCGACGACTTCTGGAACACGGTCCTCGATCCGCAGCGCCGCACCGTCATTCGGGTGCATCTCGACGACGGCGACCCGAAGCTGCACCACACATTGTTCGGCGGGCCGCCCGAAGGCCGGCGCACGTGGATGGCCGATGTCGCCTCCCGCATCGACACCGCCGCTCTCGACCTCGATTAGGAGAACGGCATGACCGCCACCCTGGATGTTCCCGAGCAGAACCCAGATCTGGTACTCGATCAGAGCGCCGACGACTACTGGAATCACTACCAGCTGACCTTCGCGCTCTACAGCGTCAGCGACCGCGCCATCCCGTCTGCCTTCGACGGCCTCAAGCCGGGCCAGCGCCGCTTGCTGTACCAGATGCACGAGTCCAGGCTGCTGCCCGGGAACAAGCCGCAGAAGTCCTCCAAGGTGTGTTCAGCCGTCACCGGCAACCTGCACCCGCACGGCGGTGCGTCGATGTACGGGGCCGCGGCGCTGATGGCCGCCGAGTTCCAGCGCGTGAAAGTCATTGACGGACAAGGTGCCTTTCCGCGCATCCAGGGTGACATTCCCGCCGCCGACCGCTACACCGAGATGCGGCTGTCGGCGCCGGGCGCGGCGCTGACCGCCGAACTCGACGACCACGCGGTTCCGATGGTGCAGACGTTCGACGGGGAGTGGACCGAGCCGACGATCCTGCCCGCCCAGTGGCCGGTGCTGCTGTGCAACGGCGCCGTGGGCATCGCCGAGGGCTGGGCCACCAAGGTGCCCGCACACAATCCCCGCGAGATCATGGCCGCCTGCCGGGCACTGCTGAAGACCCCGAACATGACCGACGACAGGTTGGTGAAACTCATCCCCGGCCCCGACTGGGGCTGCGGCGCCACCGTGGTCGGCACGGCCGGGCTGCGCGAGTACATCACGACTGGCCGGGGGCTGTTCACCGTGCGCGGCACGGTGTCGGTCGACGGGAAGAACGTCATCGTCACCGAGCTGCCGCCCGGTGTAGCGAGCAACACTGTGCAGGAACGGATCCGGGCGCTGGTGGAATCCGGCGAGATGTCGGGTGTGGCCGATATGTCCGATCTGACCGACCGCCGCAACGGGCTGCGCATCGTGGTGACCGCCAAGCGCGGACACAGCGCCGAGACGATCCGCGACCAGCTGCTCGCCCTGACCCCGCTGGAATCGTCGTTCGCGGCCAGTTTGGTCGCTCTCGACGAGAACCGGGTGCCGCGCTGGTGGTCGGTGCGGGAACTGATCGGCGCCTTCCTGCACCTGCGCGATTCCGTAGTCCTGCGCCGTAGCGAGTACCGACTGGAGAAGGTCACTGCGCGCCGACATCTGGTGGCGGGCCTGATGACCATTCACTTGGACATCGACGCCGCGGTGGCGGTGATTCGGGGATCCGATACCGTCGACGATGCCCGACAGGGTCTGCAGGTGCGGTTCAAGATCGACGAAGAGCAGGCCAACTATGTTCTGGCACTTCAACTTCGGCGGCTAACCAAGCTCGACGTCATCGAGTTGCAGGCCGAGGCCGACAAGCTCGACGCCGAGTTTCTTGAGCTCACCGAGCTGGTCTCCAACCCCGACGCGCGCCGGAAGGTGATCGATCAGGAGCTGGTGGAGACCGCGAAGCTGTTCAAAGGGCCCGAGTTCGACCGTCGTACCGTGCTGGACTTCGACGCCACCCCCGTGACGTCCAGCGCCGATGAGGACGGACCGCGGGAGCGGAAGGCCAACGCGGCCTGGCGACTTGATGACCGTGGGGTGTTCTCCGACAGCCACGGTGACCTCCTGACCTCGGGTCTGGGCTGGGCGGTGTGGACCGACGGACGGATCAAGTTCACCACCGGCAGCGGCTTGCCGTACAAGATCCGCGACATCCCGGTGGCCCCCGACATCACCGGGCTGGTGCGCTCGGGCGTGCTGGCTCCCGGATCCCATCTCGCACTGGTGACGCGGCGCGGAAAGGTGCTGCGGATCGACCCCACCGCCGTGAACCCGCAGGGCGCGGCCGGCAACGGTGTCGCCGGGGTGAAGCTGGCGGGCGACGGCGACGAGGTCATCGCCGCCCTGCCACTGACGTGTGAGAACGGCGAGGCCATTCTGTCGATCTCCGAAAAGGGCTGGAAGGTCACCGAGGTCGCCGACATCCCAGTGAAGGGTCGCGGTGGCGCAGGCGTTGGCTTCCATCCCTTCGTCAACGGCGAGGCTGCGCTGATGGCGGCGGCGGTCTCGGCGACCGGGTTCGTGCGCGGCACCAGGACGGTGCGGGCCGAGAAGCGTGCCAAGGCGTCGATCAAGGGTTCCGGCGCGGACGTGACGCCGGCGGGGTAGCGGGGACTGCCTCGCGCAGCGGGTGATATCACCACGCAACCGTTCGGCATCAGGTGCGCTGCGGCCTACCTTGAGGCCCCGAGCTCGGCTGTGATTGCGCCCGCAAGTAAGTGTTGCGCGCGTTCGAGTGTGATGGATCCGCTGAGCCAGCGTTCGCTGAGACCCTCAACCAGCGCGGTGAGGCGCTCGGCGGCGGCAGCGGGATCGATTGTTGGATCTGCTAATTCGCCGTCCTGAGCCATTCTGATGGCGTTCTCGAGATCCGACGACCACGCCTCGGTGGCATCGCGGAGTTGCTCGCGGAGCTCGTCGTCGAACACCGCGCTCGCCCTGAGTTCGCCCCACGCGATGCTGTTCTCGCGGACCGTAGGGGTGCCCTGGATCTCCAGAAGTAACATCTGCTCAATCTGTGCCCGCGGATTCGGCGATGCCGAGGCTTGCTCGGTGTAGCGGGCCGCGCGATCGTTGATGTATTCGAGCGCGCGCCGGATCAGCCCGGCACGGCTTCCGAAGTGGTAGTAGATCAAAGCGGTCGAGATACCCGCTTCGGCGGCGATTTTCTCGATCCGCAGCCCGCGCACTCCGCTTTGAGCGACCACCCGGATGGTGGCCGCCAGGATCATGGTCTGACGATCGGACACTCGACCTCGCTTTCAGTGAAGGACCGCGGTCCCCCGACGGCTGACAGCATCCATCTCCATCATTGCTTCAGTCATCGGGTTCTTGTTGGGTGGTGCAGTGAATGCCACCGCCACCGGCAGCGATCGCATCGATGTTTATCTGCACGACGCGGCGATCAGGGAAGAGACGTTCCAGTTGCTGTTTGGCGGCCTGATCGGTTTCGGGGTCGCCGAATTCGGGGGCGATCACGGCACCGTTGCAGACATAGAAGTTGATGTAGCCGGCGGCGAAGTCATCCGATTCGAACTCCGCTCGGACCCCGCCGGGCGCTTCGAGGACGGCGACCTCGAGCGAGCGGCCCCTGGCGTCTGTCGCCGACTTGAGGATGTCGAGATGGCGCACGGTCACGTCGTGATCGTAGGACTGCGGATCCGGGTCGAATCCGGCAACAACCACGCCCGGGCGAGCGAACCGAGCATAGAAGTCGGTGTGGCCGTCGGTGATGTCCTTGCCAGCGATACCCGGCAACCAGATGATTTTTTCGAGTCCCAGCAATGGCGACAGCTCTTCCTCGACGTCAGCTTTCGACCATCCCGGGTTGCGGTTGTCGTTGAGCACGCAGCTTTCGGTGATGAGAGCGGTTCCCTCACCGTCCACCTCGATGCCGCCGCCTTCGATGACCAGCTCGGTGCGCAGGGACTCGACGCCGGCGAGGGCGGTGACGATGTCCGCGACCCCCGCGTCGCGATCGAAGTCCTGCCTCTCACCCCAGCCATTGAAGTTGAAGTTGACACCGGCCTTGGTGCCGTCTCCTTTGACGAACACGGGCCCGGTATCACGCATCCAGAGGTCATCCAGCGGCGATTCGATGAGGTCGACGGATGGCCCGACGAGCCCACGAGCCAAGTCGAGGTCTTCTGAGCGGACCAGCATCGCCACCGGCTCGAACTGCGCGATGGCCTGTGCGATCGCGGCCAGATTGCGGCGGACCTCGGGTAGCAGCTCTGCCCCCCAGATGGCCTCGCTGGCACCGAATGCCATCCAGGTCCGTTTGTGCGGGTCGCCCTCGTCAGGCATCCGCCATCTGCGTGGTTGGGTGTTGCCGCTGCTCTCACCACGCTGGACCGAGGTCGCGGTGCAACCCGTCGACATCAATGTGCCGACCACGGCCACGCTGAATTGAAGAAACCTTCGCCGGACCATCATGTCGACCTCCTCCGCTGGTTCACCGCGCGATGGCAACCAAACACCTGCCCGCCAGGAGCCTCGAGACGTCCTGAACATCGCGCGGGTGAGCGCAACACTACCTCAAACTGACTAATTAATTAGGCAAAATAGTGGCGCGGCAGTCTGCGCTGCGCGACGCGATCCGTGTCGGTGCGGCTCGAAGCCACGCAGCGGAGACGTGACATCTTTCGCGACCCGACATCGCCCAGGCTATCGCCTACCTTGTTATTAGAAGCCCTTTAACAGGGATAACGACCGCCTCATGACGCTCCGCAACGCGGCGAGGCCGGGGACCTAGGCGCACCGCAGCGCGGAGAGCGCGGAGAGAGCGCACCCGGGCTACTCGGAGGTCCAGTCGGCAACTGGACGCTGACGAAGATCAATTTCTTGACTAATTTATCAGGCAGGCCGATGATGCTGACATGACAGAGACGGAAACCGAAGGCCGACTGGCCACCGATGCGGGCTCGAAGCCATGGCAGATGCCCGCCGAATGGGCGCCCCACGAGCGGTGCTTGATGGCGTGGCCCACCCGCGAAAGCCTTTGGGGCCCATACTTCGAGGAGGCCAAAGCCGAGTACGCCGCGACCGCGAACGCGATCGGCCAGTTCGAGCCGGTCCTGATGATCGCCAATCCCGGCCAGGCCCATGAAGTCCGGGCTGCATGCAGCGACGCGGTGGACGTCGTCGAGCTGGCGATCGACGACTCCTGGATCCGGGATTCGGGGCCTTTGGTGGTGCTGGACCGCTCGGGTCGACGCTCGGCCGTAGATTTCGGGTTCAACTCCTGGGGTGAGCGGTTCCTGCCCTACGACCAGGACGCCACGATCAGCCGGCGCGTTCTGGCGGTCCTCGGGATCGAGCGCATCCCGTCGGACATGACGCTGGAGGGCGGCTCGATCACCGTCGACGGCGAAGGCACTCTGATCACCACCGAGCAGTGCCTGCTGCACCCGAACCGTAACCCGGCCATGTCGCGGGACGACATCGAGAGCGAACTCCGTCGGCGTCTGGGTGTGTCGAAGGTGATCTGGCTGCCCTACGGCCACTTCGACGACGCCCACACCGACGGTCACGTCGACGGCGTCTGCACCTATGTGCGGGCCGGCGTGGTGGTCGCCCAAACTTGCGACGATCCTGAATTGCCGGACTACGAGCGGATGGCAGCGAACATGAAGGTGCTGCGGGAGTCGACCGACGCCGCGGGACGGCCCCTCGAAATCCTCGAGCTGCCAGAATTCCCCGTCACCACGCTGCCCGACGGGACGGCAACGATGGTGGCCTACGCCAACTTCTACCTCGCCAACGGCGCTGTGATCGTTCCGATCGGTGCACACGAACTCGACGAACCCGCGCTGGCGACCCTGCAGCAGGCATTCCCGGATCGAGCGGTGGTCGGGGTACCCGGCAACATCGTGGCCTACGGTGGCGGCGGCGTGCACTGCATCACCCAGCAGATCCCACTCCCGAGCTCGGCTGCGGCAGAGTAGGGGCCGACGATGACCGTCACGAAAGTTCGACTGTTACTGGCGATTACGAGTGTCGCGGTGCTTATCGCGGGCTGCGGCGGCCGGGCTGCCCCCGACTCGGTGCTCGGCAGCGACAACACAGCATTCCTCAACCTCCCCGCGACGACGGAACCCGCTGACGGTACGGTCGACACCGCTACGTGGGCGCTGTACCGCGCTCCCACCACGCTCGACCCGGCCACCGCGTTCGACTACCCGGAGAACACGGTGATTTCCACCATGTGCGAGTCGCTGTTGCGCCAGCAATCCGACGGCACCATCGTGCCGGGGCTGGCGAGCGAGTATCACTTCAGCTCGCCCACCACGCTCGTATTCAAACTCCGCCCGGGTGTGCGCTTCTGGGACGGTCGGCCCCTCACGTCTGCCGACGTCGTGTTCAGCCTGAAACGCAACATGGACCCGCAACTGGGTGGCTTCTACGGGCCCGTTCTGAACCGGATCACCGCGATCACCGCCGACGATCCCATGACCGTCACCCTCACCCTCAGCAGCCCCGACTACTGGCTGCCCGGCGAACTGTCGTCGATGGCGGGTGTCGTCATCGAAGAAGACTATGTCCGCAGTCGCGGCCAGACGTACGGCACGCCCGACGGTGGTGCCATGTGCACGGGTCCGTACCGGCTTACCCAGTGGACGGCCGGCCAGACGTTGAAGGTGACGGCCAATCCCGACTACTGGGACGCGACCCTGAAGCCAATGGCCCACGAGATCAACTTCCGCGGTGTGTCGGACGTCGCCGGGTTGACCACAGGTTTGGCGGCAGGCGACATCAGTGGCACCTGGACCACTGACACGTCGAGTTTGGCTCAGCTGCAGCAGTCGGACACCGTCACGGTCCACCTGGGGCCGTCGTTCGAGACGGAATTTTTCATCCCGGCCAACCTCACCGGCGTGCTCGGGGATGCCCGGGTGCGGCAGGCATTGTCACTCGCATTCGACCGGAACAGTTTCAGCGCAGCGGTTTACGGTGGAAACACCGTCAGCCCTCGCATGTCCACCAATCCCGGGACGTGGGGTTACGCCCGCGACACATTCCGCGCGGCGTGGGATGCCGCGCCGGCACCGCAACGAGATCTCGACGCAGCCAAACAGCTCATCGCAGAGGCCGACGCGACCGGTAAGCCTCTGGTCATCGGCACATCCACCGGGCTGGCTACCGTCAACACCGCGGCCAACGCGTGGGCGGAGGCGGCCAATGCGATCGGGCTCGACGCCAGCCTGCATAACGTGTCCCCCGAGAACTACATCAACTTCTTCACCGACCCGCAGGCTCGCGCCGACGTCGATGCGTTCAGCACCACGACCTACGGCGACTACGCCGATCCGGCCGCGCTGATCGCCACGTATGTGGAACCCGATGGCGTGCAGAACTACTCGGGCTACCACAACGCGGACCTCTCGGCGGCATTGGACAGGGCGCGCACCGAGCCGGATCCGGTTCGCCGGGCCCAGGCGACGATCGCAGCCGACAAGCTGGTTATGGCTGAGCTGCCCTGGATCCCGATGGTTCACCCGGCCTCGTTCCTGGTGCTCAACAAGAAGCTGACGGGCCCCCCGTCATCGTTCGCATACATGCAGGCACCGTGGCTGGCCCGCCTCGGAAGGGCGGATTGAGTTGCGGCGGTTCATTCTTCGGCGGGTAGCTCTGCTACTCGGCACAGTGTTCGCGGCCAGCATCGCGATCTACGCCGCGATGTACGCGGCACCGGGCGACCCGATCTCGGTGCTGACCGGCGGTCGCCAGGTCGCGCCAGAGGCGCGAGCAGTCCTGATTGATCGGTACCACCTCGACGACCCCCTCCCGGAGCGCTATTGGCGTTGGCTGACCGCCGCGTTGCGCGGCGATTTCGGATATTCGATCGCCAGCAGAGATGACGTATCCACGCTGATCGCTCAGCGCGCGTGGACGACGATCGAGCTGGTGGGCTATGCATCGCTGATCATCGTGGTGATCGGAATCGCGGTCGGTGTAGTCAGCGCACTGAAGCCCGGTTTCGTCGACACCTGTGCACTTCTGGTGACCACGCTGCTCGCCGCGATGCCTTCCTTCGTTGCCGCGCTGATCCTGATTACCGTGTTCGCGGTGAACCTGCACTGGTTTCCGGCGCTGGGGGAAGGCGAGGGCTTCAGCGGCCAGCTCAGGCACCTCACGCTGCCGGCCATCGCACTGGCCGCCTCGTCGCTGGCACTCGTCGCACGCATCACGCGGACGTCGGTTCGAGCCGAGTCGAAGCGCGAACACGTCCAGACCGCGATCAGTCGCGGGTTGCCGTGGTCGGTGGTGCTGCGCCGCCACATCCTGCGTAACGCCGCGATTCCCATCGTCACCGTCACCGGTCTCACCATCGCCGCACTGATCGTGTTGGTCTCGATCGTCGAACAGGCATTCAACCTCAACGGCCTGGGTTCGACGTTGGTAAAAGCCGCACAGAACAAAGATTTCGCTGTGGTCCAAGCCGTCTCGCTGCTCATGGTCGCGGCGTTCGTGGTCATCAATGCCACCGTCGACCTCTGCTATGCATTGCTCGACTCGCGGGTGAGCCTCGGCGCGGAGGCGGCATGACAGCCGCCGCCACCACACAAGTTTCCAACACTGGCGCAGACCCCAGCGCCAGCCTGGGCCGGGGAATTCCAGGTTTGAGGGCCGTCGGATGGCTCGGACACCTCAGCGCAGCGATCATCGCGCTGGCGGTGCTCATCGCAGTGTTCGGTCCTCTTCTCGCGCCGTTCCCGCCCAATCACAGCGATCTCGTGCAGGCGTTCGTCGGCGGAACTCCGGCTCACCCATTGGGTTTCGACTCCCAAGGCCGCGATCTGCTGTCTCGACTGTTGGTCGGCGCACGTTCCTCGATGCTCGGTGCCTTCATCGTCGTGGCGCTCGCGATGACCGCCGGATCGTTTCTCGCGGTCCTGGCGGCGTGGCGACGCGGGTGGGTCGACAGTCTCATCTCTTCGGCCTCAGACCTGGTGTTCGCGTTCCCCGGACTGCTGCTGGCGGTGCTCGCCGCGGCCGTCTTCGGCCCCAGCCAATGGGCGGCCGCTGTGTCGCTGGCGCTGGCGTACACCCCATATGTCGCCAGAATCGTCCGAGGGGCCGCTCTGCGGGAACGATCACTGCCCTACATCGAGGCGCTCGAGGTTCAGGGCAGCGCCGCTTGGGCGATAAGCATCCGACACGTCATCCCGAATGTCTCCCCCATGCTTGTCGCGCAAGGCACCATCCTGTTCGGCTGGGCCGCACTCGATCTGGCCGCGATTTCCTTCGTCGGGCTCGGTGTGCAACCACCCCAGGCCGACTGGGGCGTCATGGCCGCTGAAGGCCAGACCGGCGTGCTGCAGGGATACCCCGCCGAATCACTGGCGGCCGGCACGGCACTGGTCATCGTCGTGGTCGCGTTCAACGTCCTCGGCGAACGACTCAACGACCGACAGGCCAAGGAACTCTCATGATGGAGCCCCTGCGTGCGCCGAGTCCGACCGCTGCGTCATCGCCGGCGTCAGAGGACCCGCTGGTCGCCGTCGACGCACTGACCCTCACCCTTGACGTCTCCGGCCAGAAGCGTCTGGTGCTGCGCGACGTTTCGCTGAGCATCCAGCGCGGCGAGGCGCTCGGACTGGTCGGCGAATCCGGTGCGGGCAAGTCCATGACCGCCCGGGCGATCACCCGGCTACTGCCGCCACGGGCGGTCACCACCGGCACTATCAGGTTCGCAGGTCGCGACCTGCCGAGCCTTGGCGGTGAATCACTGCGCCGCGCCCGCACCGAGATGGCCGTCATCTTCCAGGACCCCCGCGCCCACATCAATCCGGTGCGGCGTATCGGTGACTTCCTCACCGAACAACTTCGAACCGTCGCGCGGGTCGATCGACGCAACGCAACGCATCGTGCCCAGCAGATGCTGTCGGAAGTCGGCATCACCGAGACCGCCCGCAGAATGCGGCAATATCCCGGCGACCTGTCCGGGGGCATGCTGCAGCGAGTCATGATCGCCTCGGCATTGCTCGGGAATCCGAAGCTGATCCTCGCCGACGAACCCACCACGGCGCTGGATGTCACCACCCAGTCAGAGGTGATGGCGATCCTCAATGAGCAGCGCCACACCGCCGGCGTCGCCCTGCTCTTCATCACCCACGACCTCGATCTTGCCGCGGCGGTGTGTGATCGCACCGCGGTCATGTATGCAGGCCAGATCGTGGAAAATCAGAGATCCGATGGACTGCACGAGAATCCCCGCCATCCCTACACCGCGGCGCTTGCCGCCGCCCGCCCCGATCTGCAACGACCGTCACCGAGGCTCGCCGCGATTCCCGGCCGCCCCGTAGGTGCGTGGGAGGCGGATGAGACGTGTGGGTTCGCGGATCGCTGCCCGCACCGGCAGCCGCACTGCACATCAAGGCCGGTGCCGCTCACCGAAGCATCCGACTACGCGGTGCGCTGCCTGCGCTCCGACGAACTCGCAGCATCGCGACGAAGGGGTATCGAATGACCGAACCGGTCCTGACGGTGAAGAATCTCACCAAGACCTTCGGAACCTTCACGGCGGTCGACGGTGTCTCGTTCGAGCTCGCAGCGGGATCTTCCACCGGCATAGTGGGCGAATCAGGTTCAGGGAAAACAACAGTCGCACGAATGCTGGTCGGCTTAGAATGCGCCAGCGCCGGCAGCATCACCTGCTGCGGCAACGATCGCTCCCAGCCCTCGCGGGCAACCCGCGCCCGGCGTGCCCGCGCCCGCGAGGCGCAGATCGTGTTCCAGGATCCCTACACCAGCCTCGACCCGCGCTACACCGTTGCGCAGACGCTCACCGAGGCCCTGCACCTGCAGTGCGGTTCGCGGACCCTCGGCCCACAACGACTACCCGAGCTCGCCGATATGGTCGGCCTCGACACGCGGCTGCTGGCCTCCATTCCCGGCAGGCTTTCCGGTGGCCAGCGCCAACGGGTCGCGATCGCTCGCGCGCTTGCCGCCAAACCCCGAATCCTGGTCCTCGACGAAGCGGTGGCCGCACTTGATGTATCCATCCAGGCCCAGATCCTGAACCTGCTGGCCGACATTCGAGAAGCGTCCGGGATTTCGTACCTGTTCATCACTCACGATTTGGCCGTCGTCCGGCAGGTCACCGAACACACCCTCGTCATGCAGAGTGGGCGCATCGTCGAGCGAGGTCCTACCGACGTTGTGCTCCGCGATCCACAACACCCCTACACGGCAGCGCTTCTGGAAAGCATCCCGCGCCCCGGCTGGACGCCGCAACTCCGTGCGACGCCGCAATGCCGTGCGACGCCGCAATGCCGTGCGACGCCGGCGATGAGCAATGGGATTGATTGCCAATGAGCACATTTGACGTTGTCGAGGCCTCCATCGCCGAGCTCCGATGTGCCCTCGAGCGGGGCGTCGTGAGCTCCGTCGGCCTGATGACCGCCTATCTTGCGCGGATCGCGGCGTACGACCGCACCGGTATCCGCCTCAACTCCCTCGTGGTGATGAACCCGGCAGCGCTCACCGAGGCCGAGCGGGCCGACGCTCGCCGGGCACGCGGCGAGGTGCTGGGTCCGCTCGACGGGATTCCGTACACCGCCAAGAACAGCTTCCTCGTGCGCGGGCTCACGGCAGCTGCCGGATCGCCGGCGTTCGAGCATCTCATCGCACAGCGCGATGCGTTCACGATCGAGCGGCTGCGCGCTGCGGGGGCGATCTGCCTCGGTCTCACCAATATGCCGCCGATGGCGAACGGAGGCATGCAGCGGGGCTTGTATGGTCGCGCCGAAAGCCCCTATAACGCAGAATATCTGACGTCGGCGTTCGGCTCGGGTTCGTCCAACGGCTCGGGCACCGCCACCGCTGCGAGCTTCGCGGCGTTCGGCCTGGGTGAGGAAACCTGGTCCAGCGGACGGGCGCCCGCCTCGAACAACGGACTGTGCGCGTACACGCCGTCGCGAGGGGTGATCTCGGTGCGCGGCAACTGGCCGCTGGTGCCGACAATGGACGTGGTGGTGCCCCACACGCGCAACATGGCCGACCTCCTCGAGGTGCTCGATGTGGTGGTCGCCGACGACACCGAGGCGCGTGGCGACTTCTGGCGGTCGCAGCCCTGGATCCCGCTGCCGTGCGCATCCGCGGTGCGCCCGGAGTCGTACCCGGCACTCGCGCCCCATGACGCCCGCTCCGCGCAATCAGCGCTCGCCGGCAAGCGTTTCGGGATACCGCGCATGTACGTGAACGCCGACCCAGACGCCGGCACCGCCGACCGACCGGGCATCGGCGGGCCGACCGGGCGGCGCATCGAGACGCGCCCGACCATCATCCACCTGTGGGACGCGGCCTGCAGCGACCTTGAGGCGGCGGGTGCGGAACTCCTGCTCGTCGATTTCCCCGCAGTCACCAACTACGAGGGCGACAGACCCGGCGCACCGACAATCGTGACGCGCGGCCTGGTGAGCCCCGAGTACCTACATCGGGAGATCGTCGACCTCTCCGCCTGGGCGTGGGATGACTTCCTCCGGGCGAACAGCGACCCAAAACTCGACCGCCTCGCCGATGTGAACGGCGAGTTGATCTTTCCGCATCCTGAGGGTGCCTTGCCGGACCGGTACGACGGCTTCTACGACCACGTCGCCGCATATCCGGCCCACCGGCGCGAGCACCCGGTGGAACGGTTCACCGACATCCCACACCTCGCTGAGGGCTTACGCGGACTCGAAGAGACCCGCCGCCTCGATCTCGAAAAGTGGATGGAACGCCTCGGCCTGGACGCTGTCGTGTTTCCCGCCGTCGCCGACATCGGCCCTGCCGACATGGACGTCAACGAGGCGTCCGCGGACCTCGGTTGGCGAAATGGTGTGTGGGTTGCCAATGGCAACCTCGTACTGCGCCACCTCGGCATCCCGACGGTGACGGTACCGATGGGGATGATGGGCGACGTCGGCATGCCGGTGGGTTTGACCTTCGCCGGACGCGCCTACGACGACACAGCGCTGCTCACACTTGCCGCGGCCTTCGAGGCCACCGGACGTCGGCGTCTCGCGCCACCCCGCACGCCCTCGCTCTCGGCCGACTCGCGATCGGCCAGATAGGAAACTGGGCGTGGTCCCAACATAGAAGGTGTTGAAGCCATTCTGTCGATACCGAACAGGGCTGGAAGGTCAGCGAGGTCGCCGCTATCCCGGTGAAGGGCCGCGGCGGCGCCGGCGTCGGCTTCCGACCGGGTTCGTGCCCGGCACCAGGGCGGTGCGGGCCGAGAAGCGTGCCAAGGCGTCGATCAAGGGTTCCGGCGCGGACGTGACGCCTGCGGTGTAGCCCCGAGTTGGGCGGCGAGGTACGGCGCCGTACGGCTCACCGTGTCGGCAGCGACCACCGCCGGCGTGCCGGCCACCACGACCGCACCGCCGTCGTCCCCGCCACCGGGTCCGAGGTCGATGACATGATCGGCCCCGGCCACCACCGACATGTCGTGCTCGGCCACCACGACGGTGTTACCGGCGTCGACGAGGCGGTGCAGCTGACGTTCCAGCAACTCGACGTCGGCCGGGTGCAGCCCCGTAGTGGGCTCGTCGAGCACATAGAGGGTGTGGCCGCGTTTCGCGCGCTGCAACTCTGTGGCCAGCTTGATGCGTTGCGCCTCACCGCCGGACAGTTCGGTCGCCGGTTGTCCCAGCCGCAGGTAACCGAGCCCGACCTCACGCAACGTGGCCAAACTCCTTGCCGCACCGGGGAGGTCGCGCAGGAAGTCGGCCGCCTCGTCGACGGTCTGGGCCAGCACATCGGCGATGGTGCGGTCCCGGTAGGTGATCTCGAGCGTCTCCTCGGAGTAGCGCGCGCCGCCACACGCTGGGCAGGTGGCGTAGGTGCCGGGCAGGAACAAGAGCTCGACCGCCACAAAGCCCTCTCCCTGACAGGTGGCGCAGCGGCCCTCGGCGACGTTGAACGAGAATCGGCCCGCGCTCCAGCCCCGCCGACGGGCTTCGGCGGTGCCGGCGAACGCCTTCCGGACTGCGTCGAATAGCCCGGTGTAGGTCGCCAGGTTCGACCGCGGGGTGCGTCCGATCGGCCGCTGATCCACGGTGACGAGACGGTCGATCATCGTGGCGCCGTCGACGGTCACGCCCGCACTGGAATCGATGTCGATGTCGAGGAGTTCGGCGTCACCGTCGGTTGCGTCGTCCGCAGGTTCGACGGAGTGTCCGAGCTGCCTGGCCATCACATCGCCGAGCACCTTGCAGACCAGCGTCGACTTGCCCGAACCCGACACCCCGGTGACGGCAGTGAACGCGCCCAACGGGATGTCGACGTCGACGTCGTGCAGGTTGTGGAACGTGATGCCGCGCAACCGCATAACGCCCAGTGGTCTGCGCGGGGTTCGTGGGGCGGGCGATCTGTCGGCGAACAGGTATCGCCGGGTGACCGAGGGTTCGATGTCCGCGAGACCGGCCACCGGCCCGCTGTAGAGCACGTCGCCGCCCAGCTCTCCGGCACCGGCGCCGACATCGACGATCCAGTCGGCGCGGCGCACCACGTCCATGTCGTGCTCGACCACGAACAGCGAATTCCCGGCGCGCCGAAGCCGGTCCAGCACGTCGAGCAGCGGTTCGGCGTCGGCCGGATGCAGACCTGCCGACGGCTCGTCGAGCACGTAGAGGACGCCGAACAGCCCGGCCCGCAGCTGGGTGGCCAGCCGCAGGCGCTGCAGTTCGCCGGGCGACACGGTCGGTGTGCGGCGGTGCAGGCTCAGGTATCCGAGCCCCAAATCGACCAGCACCGCGATCCGGGCCAGCAGGTCGGCTGCGATCATTGTTGCCACTTCAGTGAATTCACCCGACTCGGTGGATTCGTACGCCGCGGCGAACTCCGTCCTGGCCGCTGCCGGCACCAGGACCTCGGCGAGCACCGTGAGTGGTAGGGCCACCACCTCGGCGATGGTGCGACCGGCGAATGTCACCGCGAGTGCTTCGGGTCGCAGCCCGGAGCCGCCGCAGACCGGGCACTCGGTGCTGTGCACGAACTGCAGCACCCGGCGCCGCATCGTCGCGCTCTGCGAGTTGGCCAGCGTGTGGCGAACGTGACGTTCGGCGCTGGAGAAGGTGCCGTTGTAGTAGTAATCCGCGGTGACCAGATGCTGGCTCGGATCGATCTCGACGGTGGGCTGATCCTCGGTGAACAGGATCCACTCCCGTTGCCGCTTGGGAAGTTTGCGCCACGGTCTGTCGATGTCATAGCCGAGCGTGATGAGGATGTCGCGCAGATTCTGGCCCTGCCAGGCTCCGGGCCAGGCCGCCACGGCGCCGTCGCGGATGGTGAGGGACGGGTCCGGCACCAGCGTCTGCTCGGTCACCTCGTGGACACGCCCGAGGCCGTGGCATTCCGGGCATGCGCCGATGGTGGTGTTCGGCGAGAACGCGTCGGAGTCCAGCCGCACGGTGGCGCCGGGCGGAAAGGTTCCGGCGCGAGAGAACAGCATGCGCAACAGGTTCGACAGCGTGGTGACGGTACCGACGGTCGACCGCGACGTGGCGGTGCCGCGGCGCTGCTGTAGCGCAACCGCCGGCGGCAACCCGGTGATGTCGTCGACCTTCGGTGCGTCCTGCGGCAGCAGCAGGCGACGTGCATACGGCGCGACCGACTCGAAGTAGCGGCGCTGCGCCTCGGCATAAATGGTGCCGAACGCCAGCGACGACTTGCCCGATCCGGACACACCGGTGAACGCCACGAAGGCATCGCGCGGGGCAGCAACGTCCACGGTTTTCAGGTTGTGCACTCGGGATGCGTATACGCGGATGTAGGAGTCCGGTTCATGTGCGCCTGTTCCATGACCGCCGTCCACCCGCACCATTGTGTACGACGTTCGACGGCGTCCATCAATGGTTTCGGCGCGGATTGACTGTGGCCCGGTAACGGTGCTGTATCGAACCGGTGTCGGCTTCCCACGTCACTTAAACCACAGCAGCCTCATTGTTAACATCGCTCGGTGCCAATGTCCCGGCGTGACGCGCTGCGTTACGCCACCGCAGCGACGGCGCTGGCCGGGTTCGGTGCCGTGGCGGGTGCCCGCGCGCCCGCGGCGGCGGCCGCCGCTCCCACCCTGATCGACTACGCCATGCGCCAGATCCCGGCACAGGACATCCGGGCCGCCGGCCACGCCGGCGTCATCAACTACGTCTCGACCTCGCGACCTGGCTCGTCCTTTGGCGCCAAACCGATCACCCTGCCCTACGCCAAGGCGCTGACCGCCTCGGGTCTGGTGATTGTCAGCAACTACCAGTACGGCAAGCCGGGCGGGACCGCGCCGTCGGACTTCACCCGCGGGTACCCCGGTGGCGTCGCGGACGCGCGCACCGCGTGGCAGCTGCACTCCGCCGCCGGTGGCGGTCAGAGTGCACCGGTCTTCTTCAGCGTCGACGACGACATCGACCGCGAGGCGTGGAACAACGTCGTGCTGCCGTGGTTTCGCGGAATCAACTCGGTGATCGGCGCGCAGCGCACCGGAATATACGGGGGCATCAAGGCGTGCCAGTGGGCTGCGGCCGACGGGGTCATCGGGAGATCCCGGTCGCCCGGCCGCGTGTGGGCCTGGCAGACCCGGTCCTGGTCCGGCGGTCAGATGTACCCCGCCGCAGTCCTGTACCAGCGCATCATCGACACCGCGTCCAACCCGGGGCCGGTCGTGGGCGGGATTCGCGTCGACGTCAACGATGTGCTGGCCCAGGATTGCGGCCAGTGGAACTTCCACCCGTGAGGACGGACTGAGCGGCTCAGCCGCGTGGCGTCACGGTGATGTGCACGTGGTCGTAGTGGCCGTAACCCGATGACTGCGGACCGGCCGGCGTGTAATAAGTGCCTCGCCAGATCACGTCTTGGAGGCCGAATCGGCCCGCATTGCTCATCGCGTACGCGAGGATCTGGTCCCCGAGCGCGATGCCCTCGGGGCTTTCGGGGTTGGGAATCATGATGTCGATCGCCAGGCCGCTGGGATGCCACGGCTTCGAGTCGGGCCGGACCCCGTCGATGTCAGCGATCTGAGGGAACTGTCGGCTGACGGCCCGAGCAGCCACGACGGCGTTCGGCTGCAACCCGGCCTCTGACGCGACGCCGACAGGCAGCGCCTCCGGGATATCCGCGATAGCAGCCGGGGGCGGTGGCGCAACATCGCCGGGAGGCACGCCGGGCATGGCGGCGATCGCCGGCGGGGGCGCACTCGGCAGCGGTGCTGTATCAATGATCGCCTGCTGTTGCGGTGTCAACGCCGCGTACTGGGCCTCTGCGGCGGCGATCTGACGCATCAGTTCCCGCAATTTGGCCTGCAGTTCGGCGCGCACTGCGGCGGCCGCCTCGGCTGCGGCGCTGGCGTTGGCGGCCGATCTCTCCGACGCCTGGGCGGCGGCGGCCGCGCGCTGGCGGGCGGCTTGAAAGGCCTTCAACTGATCGGCGATCCCGGCGCCGACCGTCCGTTGCATCGACAGCTGATCGATCAGGTGTTGCGGGGAGGTTGCGGTCAGCACCGCGGCGAACTGACCGTCGCGCCCGCTCATGTAGTTCATCGCCGCGATCCGGTCGACCGCGGCCTGAAAGGGCTCCAGCTGGGCGTTCGCGACGTCCAGGGCCGCCATATCGGCGCGCTGGCGATCAACGGCGGCTGTCTGCTCAGCCAGTTTGGCGTCGGCATCGCGCTGGGCCGCCGTGACGGCCTCGCGACTCTGCACCGCCTGCTGGGACAACTCGTTGAGCTTGGCCAGGGCGTCGGCCGCCGGGTCTGCCTTGACGTCGCCGATCGCCATCGCCGCCGCCAGCACCACGACCGCAGTCGCCACACCGCACACACTTCTCCACAGGGAGCGGCGCAGCCCGGTCACGCGGATTGTCACGATCCTTCTTTCACGGACCGACCCTGGTCCGGCTGTCGATGCCCCGGGCCAGGCTACGAACTCACACCGACGATGTCTACTCGAGCTTCCTATGCGCGCCCGCTGGCGACGGCTGGATCACCGGTCGGTCACCTTATCGCCGGCGACCTCTCTATTCCGGACGGTCTCGTCCTTGCCGGCCAGCCGGTCGTCCCACACCTGCAACACCTCCGGGGCCGTGCGCGTAGTCAGCAGGCTGGCGACCACGTAGGCCACCAGGCTTGAGCCCAGGCCGTAGTAGATCGGCTCGTTGGCGAGCACGTCGCCGACGATGACCATGGTCCCCAGGGTGACGACGGTGCCGACCCCCATCGACCACAGCGCGCCGGTGCCGGTCGCCCGCTTCCAGACGAACCCGCCGAGGATCGCCACCAGCAGTCCGCCGACCAGGATGTCGTAGGCGATGGTGAGCGCCGCGACGACATCGTTGAGCAGTGCGGCGATCACGATCACCACGATGCCGAGGCCCACGACGTAGAGCCGGTCGGAGTGCAGATCCGCCGCATTCGTGCGGCGCTCGCCGTCGGTCTCCGCGGACTTCCCGCGACCTATGATTCTGAGCAGCAACGGTTTCACGTCGGTGCTGGCGACCGTGGCGGTGGCGATCAGTGCGCCCGACGCCGTCGACATCATCGCGGCGACGGCGGCGGCCAGCACGAGGCCGCTGATGCCCACCGGCAGGATCGTCTCGGCGATCTGCGCGTAGACGTCGTCGCTGGCCTCGACGTCGGGCAGGAACGTCGACGCCGCCATCCCGATCAGAGCGCCGGCAACCCCGTACAGCACGCAGTACAGCGCCGCGGTGGTGCCACCCCACTTGGCAACCCCCGGCGACCGGGCGGTGAACACCCGCTGCCAAATATCCTGTCCGATAAGCATTCCGAAGCTGTAGACCACGAAGAACGTGATGATCGTGGGCATTCCGATGGCGCCGAGGTCGAACGCCGTGTCACCGGCGCGCTCCCGGATACCGTCGAGGCCACCCGCCTTGTTCCAGGTGAATGGCAGCAGCAGGAAGAAGATGCCGATGGTTTTGAGGATGAACTGCACCATGTCGGTCAGCGTGATCGACCACATCCCGCCGATGGACGAGTACAGCATGACGATCGCGCCGCCGATGATCACCGACACCGTGCGGTCGGTCCCGAACAGCACGTTGAAGACAGTGGCGTAGGCGATCGTGGAGGTCACCGACAGCATCAATGTGTAAGCGGCCATGACGATCCCGGATGCCGACGTAGCGTCGACGCCGTACCGGAGCCGCAGCATCTGCGCGACGGTGTACACCTTCAGCCGCTGGATCCGTCCCGCGAAGAGCAGGCTCAGCGCCAGCAGGCCCACCGCGATCGCGACCACCAGCCACATGCCGGAGATACCCCACTTGTAGCCGAGGCCGACGCCGCCGACGGTCGACGCGCCGCCCAGTACGACGGCGGCCATCGTCCCGGTGTAGAGCGCGGGCCCGAGTCTGCGTCCGGCGACCAGGAAGTCCGCCGAGTCCTTGGTTCGGGACTTGCCCCAGAACCCGAACGCGAGCATGGCGACGAGATAGATGACGATGATCGCAATATCGAGCGGCTTACCCATGGTCGGCTCCTTGGACGTGGGTGGGTGCAAACATGTGGAGCAGTGCGGGGAGGACGACAACTGCGGGGCCGCAGGTCGTGAACGTGCCCGCGACTACCTCGCCGACGGTGTCGAGTGTGGCCAGGTGGGCCGGGACCCCGAAACTGCTTGCCAGCGCGACGAAGTCAGGACGGGCCAGCTCCGTGGCGGTGGCCTGGCCGAAGGCGTCGGTCATGTACTCGCGCAGGATGCCGTAGCCGCCGTCGTCGACGATCAGCCAGGTGACGTTAGCGTTGTGCTGGCGGGCGGTCGCGAGTTCGGCGATGGAGTACATGGCGCCGCCGTCACCGGAGACCGCGAACGTCCGCTCGCCGGAACCGATGGCGGCGGCGACTGCGGCGGGGAACGCGAAGCCCAGTCCCCCGGCGCCCTGCGCGGAGTGGAACGCGCCATCCTGCGGGTCCCACGCCGACCACGCCCAGTAGCCGGCGATCGTCATGTCCCAGAACGTCTGCGCCGCAGCAGGAACCGCGGTCCGCAGGTCGCGCATCAGCGCCAGTTCCGCGGCGACGTCCTGCCCGGCGAGCCGGTCCTCGACGGCGTCACGCAGACCGCGGGCGACGCCGGCGCCACCGCCCCCGTCGCGGCGGGTGATCTGTTTCGCGATCGCGGTCAGCGCGAGTGCGGCGTCGGCGTGGATACCCAACCCCGGGTGGTTCGCTTCCAGGACGCGGGGTTCGGCATCGACGTGGATCAACCGCCCCTTCGGCGCGAACGTGAAGTAGTTGCTGGTCACCTCACCCATTGCGGTGCCGACAGCCAGCAGCACATCGGCGTCCTCCAGCAGCGCGGTGGTATGGCGATCCTCGATCCAGGACGCGGCCGACAGCGGGTGATCGAACGGGATGACGCCTTTGCCGCCGACGGTCGAAACCACCGGTGCGTCAAGCAGTTCCGCGAGTGCGACGAGCGCCTCGGGTCCTCCCCGGGAGCGGCGTACGCCGCCGCCGGCCAGGATCACCGGGCGCTGCGCGGAGTTCAGCAGTACGGCGGCCGCGTCGACGACTTCCGCTCGCGGGGGACGTTCTGCGACGGCGGTGACCACCGAGGACACCGCAGGAACATCGGCAGGTTCCAGCAGAACGTCCTGCGGTATCTCGACCCACGTCGGTCCCGCAGGCGCGGCCTGGGCCAGCGACCACGCATCGGCGAGCAGACTGGGGATCTCGGCGGCGCGCCGCGCCACAGCGGTGCTCTTGGTGACGTTGATCGCGCTGCGCTGCTGGTCGTCGAGTTGGTGCAACATTCCCCGGCGCAAACCCAACCCGGCGCGGGGCACCTGGCTGACGATCACGAGCAGGGGCACCCCCGTCGCGTACGCCTCCTGCAGCGCGCCGAGCGCGGTGAGTGCACCGGGGCCCGTCGACAGGAAGATCACGCCGACTTCGCCGGTGGCCCTGGAGTATCCGTCGGCGCCGAAGGCCGAGTTGTTTTCCACCCGTGAGCTCACGAACGTCAGGTCGCTGCGCCGGATCGCATCGAACAACCCGAGCGCGTGCTGGCCCGGGATGCCGAAGACGTGCGAAACACCCAGTGCGGTCAGGGTTTCGACGACAACGTCGCCGCCGTTTCGCGTCACGCCACCGCCGTTTCGCGTCACGTCACTGCCTCCTCGTGCCGCATCGCCAGCAGCGTCACCAGGTCGTAGGCGACGTGTGAGGCCGCGACCCCGGTGATCTCGGCATGGTCGTAGGCCGGCGACACCTCGACGACGTCGGCGCCGATCAGGTTCAGTCCACGGAATCCGCGCAGGATCTCGAGCAGTTCGCGGCTCGTCATGCCGCCGGCTTCGGGTGTCCCGGTGCCCGGTGCATGTGCGGGATCGAGCACATCGATGTCGATGGAGACGTAGACCGGCCGATTGCCGAGGCGCTGGCGCAGCTTGTCGACGACCTCACGCACGCCCTGGTAGTACACGTCCGACGACGTGACGATGCCGAACCCGAAGCGGCGGTCGTCCTCGAGATCCTTCTTCCCGTACAGCGGACCCCGCGTCCCGATGTGCGATAGCGCCTCGGTGTCGAGGATGCCCTCCTCGACCGCCCGGCGGAACGGGGTGCCGTGGGTGTACTCGGCGCCGAAGTAGGTGTCCCAGGTGTCGAGGTGGGCGTCGAAGTGCACCAGCGCGACAGGCCCGTGCTTCTGGGCGGCGGCGCGCAGCAGCGGAAGGGCGATGGTGTGGTCGCCGCCGATGGTCACCAAGCTGGTGCCGTCTCTGGTGAGGTCGACGGCCGCGGCCTCGATGGTCTCGATGGCCTCGTGGATGTTGAAGGGGTTCACCGCGATATCGCCGGCATCGACCACCTGGGCGATCTCGAACGGGGATGCCTCGAGCGCCGGGTTGTACGGGCGCAGCAGACGCGACGCCTCGCGGACGTGGGTCGGGCCGAACCGGGCACCCGGCCGGTAGGACACCCCGGAATCGAACGGCACGCCGACGACCGCGATGTCGGCGCGCGGCACCTGATCCAGGCGCGGCAGCCGGGCGAAGGTGGCCGGCCCGGCGAAACGCGGCGTCTTCGACGCGTCGATCGGGCCCACGTGCCCGTTCATGCGCGACGCCTCGACTTCGGTGATCTTCGGTGGGGCTGCGGGTGTGTCGGCGGCCATGTCGATCCTCTTGCCGGTGGGGTGTGGTGCGGATCACGGTAGAACCGCAGGTCCGGAGGCTGCAAGCAGTTCCATCGTTAAGAGCATGTTTCTGATCAGGATGTGCTGAAAGACACCAGCGAATCCGTCAAAAACTGATCGGTTGAGCGCATAATGCGAGTGATATGTCGACAGCGCCGGGTCGAAAAATCTATCACCCAATTTCAGGAGCCTGCGATGGATGAGGTCGACGAGGCCATTGTGGAACTCCTCGAGGTCGACGGCCGACTCACCCAGCGCGAGATCGCGCGCGCCGTCGGACTGTCCCGATCCACGGCGGCAGCGCGGGTTCAACGGCTCATTTCCAGCGGGCAGGTCGTCATCCGCGGGGCAGTGCATCCCGCAGTCCTCGGACGCGGCGCGCTCGCCCATGTCAGCGTCCTCGTCGACGGTCCCGCCGCCCCGGTGGCCGCCGAGCTGGCCCGTCGCGACGACGTGCCGTTTCTGTCGCTGACCGGCGGCCCGCACGCCCTTGTCGCCGAGATCCGGTCGGCCTCCGCCCGTGACGTCGACAGGGCGGTGGCCGAACTGCGCGCGATTCCGGGCGTTTCGGGGGTCGACACGCTGATCTATGTCGAGGTGATGCGCGACGTCATCGGCCCCGTCGGCGACGTGCAGACCGAGGTCGACAGCACTGACCTCGCACTGCTGGCCGCACTGCAGGAGGACGGCCGACGATCGTATGTCGAGCTGGCGGCGATGGTCGGCCTGTCCGCCGCAGGCGCACGTCGGCGGGTGGTGCGGCTGGTGGCGGCCAAGGTGGTTCGCATCGGCGCGGTGGTACGGCACTCCGGCCAGGATCGACAGAGCGCGTTGGGGTTCGGCATCCGGCTGGCCGGCGATCACCGCGACGTCGTCGCCGCGCTGACGGCGATGCCGTCGGTGATCTTCGTCGCCCGCACGCTCGGGCGCTTCGACGTGCTGGTGACGGTGCGCGCGTTTTCTGCCGCACAGCTTGTCGAGGTGCTGGACACGGTCCGCGCGCTTCCGGGGGTCCGCACGCTGGAGAGCTGGACCCACCTCGACGTCGTCAAGGAGAGCTACGCGTCGGGACTCGGGCCATGACATGCAGGTTCTCCGTCGAAACGCACCCCGCACAGCCAGGCTTCGCGCTTCACTATTGGGATCGGTAGCCGTTGCGCCGTCGTTTGATCAGTACACGCGAGGCCGACCGGCCCCGAGTGAAAGGAACCTTCCATGAAGCGACTCCCGCGCGTGGCGGCGACGTTCGGCATATCGGGTGCCGTGGCGCTCGCCGGTCTGGTGGCGGGCGCCGGCCCGGCCGCCGCACAGGGTCCCAGCTATCAGGGCGGGAACTGCCCCTCCGGAATGACCTGCACCCATTGGTGTCCCGGCGACCCCGCCATTCCCGGCGCTCAGGTGCTGTCCTGGGACTGGAACGTGTGCCACGACTGGTACTGGAATTCCGACGGCATCGTCGACGTCACCACCAACACCATCTACCCGTGGTCAGGCGCGCCCCGTCCCGCTGCGCCCGTACCTGTCGTCGCGCCCGCGCCGCCCCCTGCCCCGCTGCCGCCGGGTACGCCCTTCTGTAGCCCGCGCGGATCGCTGATCATCATCCCGCCGATCTGCGATGAGATCGGCGTCGACATGCCTGCCGGATCGGTGGCGGCCCGCCAGAACGGCTAGCGGACTTCAGCCGCTCCCGGTCGCCATCCGGTCGATTCGCCTCAGCGCGATCGCCAGCACCGGAAGGTACGCCGGCGCCCACACCGGGGCGCTCATCCAGGCCCGACAGCCACGATCGGTCGGTTCGACGCCATGCTGGGTAGCCGGCACGCCCGCGACATGCCATCCCCAGCTGCGTCCGGGGTCGATGTCGGAGATGACGAAGGGCAGTGGGACGCCAATCGGTGTCCACACCCGCCCGGTAGCGCCCAACTCGAATCCGTCGCCGTCGAGTTCGGCCCTCGCGACAGTGGGGCCCCACTGGGGCCACGCGTCGAGATCCACCAGGATGCGCCATACCGCATCCGCGGATGCCCCGATCTGTCTGCTCACCGACCACATCCGTCATGCATACCCCAACGGCGTTATCCGAACCTCGCGTGCAGGTCCGGCAGGAACCCGGCCAGGTGGTTCATCTCCTGGGCGCAGTGCACCAGCAGATCACGGGGGTCAGGTAGCTGGCGCGCGGCCACCGGACGAACCAGGCTGTTGGCCAACAGGTTTCCGTGGCGGACACCGACATAGGGCCCGCCCATCCAGAACCGCGACCGCATCTCAGCGCCCTCGGCGGTGGGTCGCACGTGATGGACGAACCAGCCGATATCGACGGGCACCTCCGAGGAACCCAGGCGCGCGCACACCGCGACGGAGTCGCCGATCCGGCTCTGCGGCAGGCCCATCTGGTCTGGGGTGATGAAGCGGATCGCGCCCTTGAGGTAGGCCGAGCCCAGGTATTCCTCGATCAGCGAGGTGCGACCGACGTAGCTTCCGTCACCGCCGCCGTCGGCCCACCGCGCCGACGCGTGTGCCCGGGGATGCCACAGCTTGTAGCGCCGGGTTTCACTGCCGTGCCAGCCGAACCACCATGCCCACATTCCCGGAGTCACACCCGGCATGTCGGTGCGCACCGACACCTGGAATCCACCGCCGGCCAGGTGGCCGTACCCGTTCTCGGTCTGCTGGTAGCCGTCATCGAGAAGCTCAGCGGCACCATCTAATTCCAGCAGAGTCTGGTCTGCCTGCGGGCCGTGGTGCAGCGCATCGACCACATGTGTGGGCAGCGCCGCCATCTCCGGATTGAAGAACCCGCCGTACTCGGTGGCACCGTCGTCGCCGCGATAGCCGAGGTACGCACGTCCGGCCATCAGACCCGCCCCATCCAGCTGTGAAAGCGGCCCTGCGGGTCGTACTCGGCACGGACCCGGTCGAGCCTGGCCATCGCGTCGGGGGTGGCGAACGGGGCCGCGCGCTCGCCGAGGTTCTCGTCGGCAAGCTGCACCCCGGTCTGCAGGTGTTCCATCGACGCCATGTTGGATCGTGCCCAGCCGCTGTACTTTTCGTCGTCGGCGGCATCCGGCCACACTCCGTACAGGGCGAGGTAGATCTCATCCTCGAGGCTGTACGCCATGTCTTGGCGCTGCGGCGACGGACCCCAGTTCAGCCACAGGAAGTGCGCGGGGTGTGGCGGCATGGTCTCCATGATGCGCCTGATACCGGGCATCAGCTCATCGGCCGGTGCTGATGTCCACATGTTGTCGGTGGCGTAGCGGTATCCGGTCGGGTAGTTGGTCATCACGCCGGCGTACCAGGTCTCCAAATCGGTAGGGGCGTAGGGCATCGCGGCGATCGCCCGGTCGCGGACCGGGCAGGTCTCCAGGAACGCCAGTGCCTGCAGCGCATCCTGGTCGGTGTCGGCGAACACCGGGGAGGCCATCACGATGCCCGGGGAGTCGAGTCCGGCGCCGGGCACGGCGCGCGAGGCGACCATCTGGAACTCGACACGGCGATCCACCTCCGCGCTGATCGATCGCGCCCACGGGTAGATCTCCTCGGCGGCCTCCCACGGGTAGACGTAGATGCTGGTGCCGCAGATCGGCGGGCGCGGGAAGAGCTTGAGGTGAAATGCCGTGACGACCGCGAAGAACCCCGGCCCGGAGCCGCGCGCGGCCCAGTACAGGTCCGGATGATTCTCGGCGTCGATGTGCAGGCGCTCCCCGTCGGCCGTCACGACGTCAAGGCCGAGCACGCTCTCACACGCGGGGCCCAGCACCCTGCTGTTCCAGCCGTATCCGCCCTGCAGCAGGTAGCCCCCGATGCACACGCCCTTGCAGTGCCCGGCGGGGAAGAACAGGTTCTGCTCGGCCAGGAGGCCCGCCAGCACACTGCCGCCCATCCCCGGGCCGGCCACAGCGACGCCGGCATCGGCGTCGATCGTGCACTGGTTGAGGCGGCTGACGTCGAGAAGTACGCCGCCGTCGCGCACATGGCTGCCTGCCCAGCTGTGTCCACCGGACCGGACCCCGATCCGCAGATCCCGGCGGCGGGCGTACCGGACCGCGGCGACGACGTCGTCGACGTCGACGGCCTGGACGACGACCTCCGGATAGCGCTGCGGGGTGCGGCCGTTCCATACCGTCTGGGCGCGGGCCTGCTCGTACTCGTCGTCGCCGCGGAAGAAGTGCCGTCCGTCGGGGAGCTCCGACATTGTTCTGCCCTCCACAATGAGGTCCGGATATCGGACCATTGTGATCCGTATAGCGGATCAATATAGTGACGGCATGGCGGGAGCGGAAGAGGATCGGCGGATCGATGTCGACAGCCGCGACGACGGTCTGCAGGTGCTTCGCCGGGCCGCCTCGGCTCTCGATGAGATCGCGACCGCGCCGGGCCGGCTGCGCCTGGTCGACATCGGCGCGAACCTGGGGCTGGCCAAGTCCACGGCCCGTCGCCTGCTGGTGGCGCTCGTCGACACCGGATTCGCTGCAGTCGACGACGGCGGCAGGTACCACCTCGGCGACCGACTGCTCAGCCTGGCCGGCGCGGACGGCGCACACCTGGCGGCCGTGATGCGACCGGTGATCGAACAGGTATCGCGGGCGACCGGCGAAACGGTGGACCTGTCGGTGTTGCGCGGGCGGCAGATGTGGTTCATCGATCAGATCGAGTCCGCCCACCGGCTGCGGGCGGTATCGGCCGTCGGCGGTCGATTCCCGTTGCGAGACACCGCGAATGGCAAGGCCGCGCTGGCGCTGCTACCTGACGACGAGATTCCGGTGGCACTTCTCGACGAGATCCACGAGGCGCGCCGGACCGGCATCGCCTACGACCGCGACGAGCACACCGACGGCATCTCGGCCGCTGGGATCGCCGGGCGGCTGCCGGGTGGTCACGTGCTGGCGATCTCCGTGCCCGCACCGACCGACAGGTTCCTGGCGCACGAGGCCACGATCGTCGACGCGCTTCGCGCCGCGGCGACGGCTCCGGTGTGGGAGTCGGGGACCGCTACCTGACGAGCGCCACCGCGAAGCCGTCCCAGCCCTTGGTCCCGACGGTCTGGATCGCCGCGGTGTCCAGCCGCGGATTGGCGCCCATCATGTCGAACATGGCGCGCACCGCCTGCGCCTGCTGGTCGTCGGGCTGCGGGTCCAGCACGCGACCGCTGCGGGCGATGTTGTCCACGACGATGACCGTGCCGGGCTTGCCCAGTTCGATGGCCCATTCGACGTAGGAGACGTTGTTCTCCTTGTCGGCGTCGATGAAGACCAGGTCGAACACCTCGCCGCGCTTCTGCAACTGCGGCAACGTGTCCAGCGCGGCACCGACGATCACCTCGACCCGGTCGTTCACCTCGGCGCGCTCGAGGTTGCGCCGCGCCACGTCGGCGTGGGCTGCCTCGAACTCGAGCGAGACGACGGCGCCCTCCGGCCCGACCGCGCGCGCCAGCGCGATGGTGCTGTACCCGGCGAGCGTGCCGATCTCGAGCACCCTGCGGGCACCGGCGATTCTCGCCAGCAGCGACAGGAATGTGGCGTGCTGCGCCGACACCTCGATGGCGGGCATGCCTGCGGCCGCGCCGGCCTCTCTGGCCGCCCGCAGCGCGTCGTCCTCACTGTGCAGGACACGGGTGAACAGCTCGTCCAGTGAGATCCAATCGGGCGCAGTCACCTGCCCGACGTTACCGCCCAATCACGCACCCGATGGCACATCGGTGAAGGGGGCCCGGCGGATGGCGCCGAGTGCACGCTTGTTGACGCTGGCACTCGAGAAACGCATCACAAAGCGTACTTTCGCCACCCGGGCGCCGGCGCTAGCGCACGCCTTCTTTCGCGTAGACCACCCTCAGCACATGCGCGACCTCGGGGCCCATCACCGCGCCGGCGAGTTCACAGAACGTGTCGACGAACGCGGGCCCGTGCGGCGGATCGCCCTCGTCGAGGTGATGAGCGAGCTCGTGCAGCACCACCAGTTCCCGCAGCGCCCAGACCGCTCGGCCCTCCGGCACCGCGATAGTGGCGCCGGCGTCATCACGCTCATAGTGCGCGGCCGCCACTCCCCTGCGCGGCCGCACCCGCACCGGTGTGGCCGCGGGCCACCGCTGCCGCACCGCGGCGTGGGACAGCACCTCGTCGGCGTAGCGCTGCACGGACTCTGCCGAACCGAACCGCGCCTCCGGGGGCAGGGTCAACCGCGCACCGAAGAATTCCACCACCGGGTCGCCGTGCTCAGCAACCCGGTCGAACAGGGTGCGCACGAATTGCTCTGCGGCGTAGACCTTTGCGCGTTGCGCGTCGCGGGTCACTTCTCCAGCGCCGAGCGGGCGCCCGCCAGCTCGGAGTCGCCACCGAGCCGGGCCCGGCGGCCGGCTCGGTCACCTGCCCGGCGCGCCGCCGACGAGTACCCCGCCGTCGCACTCGTCGCGCGCCACGATCCCCGCGCCTTGGACGTCTGCCGGTAGTAGTCCTTGAGCTCGAGATCCTTGTTGCGCAACGCAATCGCGGTGCCGGGGATACTGGTCGGCCCCCGGGTCGCTTCCTGCTGCGCCTGCTCCCGGGCTTCGGTGAGGCGTTTGCCGACCCTGGCTCCGAAGGCGAGCTGGAAGTTGATCCGCGCGGTGATCGTCGGGGTCGGGCGGTGCGCGCCGGAGGCGATGTAGTCCTTGGAGGCGCGCACCATCTGCATGACGAGGCTGGTGTAGAGCGCATGGCTGGCGTCGATGTCCTCGGCGAAACCGTAGGCGTAGACGAACGTCGAATTGGACGCGATGTCGCACTTGACGTCGTTGGCCGCTGCAATCACCACGAACAACTGCACATACGTGCGCAGCCCCCGCGAGCCAGGGTCGCCGATGGTGATGGTGCGCTGCACCGGCGTCTGCGCCTTGGTGCGTTTGTCCGCGTGCGAGCGCGCCACCGCGAGGTCGATGGACGACGCCGTGGCCAGCCGTTGCGCGGCGGACATGAAGGCGTCGGCCTCATGTTGGTTGTCGGTGCCCTCGGCCTGGCGCAACAGCGCGGCGATCCGGGCGAGCATCTTGTCGTCGGTACTCATGATCGCGAGGCTAGGGGACCAGTACGACTTTTCCGCGGGCGTGGCCGGTCTGCAGATACCGGTGCGCCTCGGCGGCCTCGGCGAGCGCGAACACCCTGTCGACCGTCACTTCCAGCCTGCCCTCGGCCGCGAGCTTGATCAGCTCGGGCCGGGCCGCATCGCGGATCGCCTGGCCACCGTCCGCGCCGGTCAGCGCCGCGATACCGAGCTCCCCGGCCCGGCCGAATCCGGCGATCGTCGCGATCCGGCCACGGTCGGCCACCAGCTCCACCGATGTGTCGAGCGCTTCGTCGGTACCCACCAGGTCCAGCGCCGCGTCCACCGCGGCGATGGCGCGCACCCGATCGGCCAGCCCGGGCCCGTACGCGACCGGGTGAGCACCGTATTCGCGCAGCTGATCGTGCCTGGCGATGCTGGCGGTGCCGATCACCCGCGCGCCCCGGGCGACAGCCAGCTGCACTGCCATCAGACCCACGCCACCGCTGGCGCCGTGGATCAGCACGGTCTCGCCTGTCCCCACATCCGTTTTCGTCAACAGGTGCCAGGCCGTGCCGCCGACCAGGATCAGCCCGGCGGCCTGCTCGAAACTCACGTTGGCCGGCTTGTGCCCGACGTCGGAGCCCGCGACCAGAACCTGCTCGGCGTAGCCACCGCGGACATTGGTCGCGATCACCTCGTCGCCGACGGCCAGCGCACCCGTGTATCCCCGGGCGCCGGAGCCCGCCGCCGCCACCACCCCGGCCACCTCCATACCCATCGGCATGGGCAGCGCGGCCGGATCATCGCCCATCCCGCCGCTGTACAGCTTGTAGTCAACGGGGTTGGCACCCGCTGCACAAACATCGACGAGCACCTGGTCGTCAGCCGGAGCCGGTAGCTCGATGTCTTGTATCGCAAGGACTTCCGGGCCGCCGTACTCCCGGGCCACCACAGTTCTCGTCATCACGGCGAGTGTAACCCCGCCGACGTGCGACTACTTGCCGGCGAAGGCATCCAGCGCGGCCACCAGTTGCGGCGACAGCGGATCCTGCTTGGCGTAGTTGGCGATGCTGTCGGTCGGATCGTCGCGCAACACGTGGCTGACGCCCTCGAGTTCGACCACCGTCAGCGCGGTGTGTTGCAACGCGTCGACGAGCGGCTGCACCGACGGGCAGCGGGCCTGACTGTCGGCATCCGAACAGGTCAGCAGGACCGGGGTGCCCGCGGGCACCGCCGCGGCCAGTGCGAGCGGGTCGATCTTGTCGGCCTCGACGACGGCCTTGACGTTGCCTGGGTTCACGATCGATCCGAGGCCGTCGGGCAGGTTGGCGGGAACCGTCCCCGTGGCGCGGATCTGCTGGACCGCCGCCTCCCACGTCGCCACCGTCTCGGGTGATCCGTCGGCCTTCACCCGGTTGGTGATGATGTCGAGATACCGGCCCGGCAGCGGCTGAAAAAGGCCCAGCGAGTGCACCTTCGGCGCTTCAGGGGTGGTGTCGCCGGCCAGCGCCATGGCGTGGACGGTGCCCTCGCCCAGCGCGTAGACCGAGAGTCGCGCGGGGTCGCTGGCGGGCCGGCCCGCGAGGAACCGCAGCGCAGCGGCGGCGCCGGTGGTGTAGACCGCGCTGATGACGTCCTGGGGCTTGTCCTGGTACGGGCCCAGGCCGGTCTGCCCCGTGCCGACCTTGTCGTAGCGCAGGCTGGCCACGCCACGGTCGGACAACAGCTCCGCGAGCTGGCGCATGTTGCCGATCGGACCCGCGACCTGGTTGTCGCCATTGCGGTCGGTATTGCCGCTCTCGGAGATCAGCAGCGCCGCGGGAGCGGGCTGGCCCTCCGGGCGGTGCCGGTAGGTGCCGTGCAGGGTCAGACCGTCGGCGTCGAACGTCACCTCCTCGTCCGTCCAGGACTGCTGTTGCGGCGCCGACTCCGACGAGCAGCCCGAGATCAATACCACGAGTGAAAACACCAGAGCAGCAACGGCTTTCACAGCTTGGCCTCGATCCACGAGGTCACGTCGTCGAGCACCAGTGCCTTTTCGGGCTCGTTGAACACCTCGTGGTAGAGCCCCGGATACACCTTCAGGTGCACGTCGCTGCATCCCACGCACTCGACGAGGCGCTTGCTCCCCTCGACCGGGATCAGTTTGTCCTGGTCTCCGTGCACCACCAGCAGAGGCGCGGTGATGCTTGCCGCCCGCTGCGGCATGGTCTCGCCGACGCCGATCAGGGCCCGAGCCACCCCGGCGGGCAGCTTGCCGTGATAGACGAGCGGGTCGGCCTCGTAGGCGGCGACCACCTCGGGATCGCGTGAGACCGCGTCGGCGGGGAGGTCCTCGACCGGCAGTCCGGGTGCAACCTTGCCCAGCACCTTCGCGATCAGAGTCATGCCCGCCGACACCGACTCTTGGGCGTCGACAGCGGGCCCGGACAGCACCATCGCGCTGTACTCGTCGGGGTGCTCGACGCCATAGGCGAAGACGATGCCGCCGCCCATGCTGTGACCCACCACGATGCGTTTCAGGTCGGGGTGCTCGGCGCTGGCGATGCCGACGAGGGTGCGGAAGTCCGTGGTGTATTCGGACATGTCCCGCAGGTACACCCGCTTGCCGCCGGACCGCCCGTGACCCCGGTGGTCCAGCGCATAGGTGATCAGGCCCGCGTCACCGAACCGCGCCGCGACATGGTCGTAGCGGCGGGCATGCTCGGCGTATCCGTGAGCGAGGATCACGACTCCGCGTGGCTCCGGGTGGGGTGGCGGGAGGGTTCCCGCATCGGGCGTCCACACGTCGTAGACGATCCGAACGCCGCCGACGCCGTCGAAACTGTGTTCGCTGTGGGTCACAGGCATCCACGGAGACTATCGGGCGCACCTGGTGGCCCGTCCCCCTCGGTGTCGGCGGCCACCCGTCATTTTCGCCCTGGGGCTTGTCGGTAGCACTGGGTAGGCTGCATTTGTGACTGTCTTGGCCCTTGACGGGACCCCTAAAAGCAGTGCCCAGGACGCTTTTCTCGCTGATGCGCAGCGGTACCGACGGGAACTGCTCGCCCACTGCTACCGGATGACCGGATCGCTTCACGACGCAGAGGATCTCGTTCAGGAAACCTATCTGAGGGCCTGGAAGTCGTTCGAAGGCTTCCAGGGCAAATCCTCGGTGCGGACGTGGTTGTACCGCATCGCCACCAACACCTGCCTGACCGCGCTGGACGGGCGCAAGCGGCGGCCGCTGCCATCGGGTCTGGGCGGGCCGGCATCGGACCCTAACGGCGAGATCTTCGATCGTCACGAGATCGCGTGGCTGGAACCCCTGCCGGACGCCCCGCACGAGGATCCTTCCGATCCGTCCGTGATCGCCGAATCACGCGAGTCCGTGCGGCTGGCCTTCATTGCGGCGCTGCAGCATCTGTCCCCCCGGCAGCGTGCGGTGCTGGTGCTGCGCGAGGTGTTGCAGTGGAAGGCCGCCGAAGTCGGCGAGGCCATCGGGGCATCCACTGCGGCCGTCAACAGCCTGCTGCAGCGGGCCCGCGCGCAACTCGACGAGATGCAGCCGAGCCGCGACGAGCATCCCGCCCCGCCGGAGTCACCCGAAGCGGCGAACTTGCTCGCCAAGTACATCGCCGCGTTCGAGGCGTACGACATGGACGAGTTGGTGCAGCTGTTCACCGCCGACGCCGTGTGGGAGATGCCGCCCTTCGACGGTTGGTACCAGGGCCCCGCCGCCATCATTGCGCTCTCGCGCAAGCACTGCCCCGCCGAGAAGCCCGGCGACATGCGCTTCGTCGCGACGACGGCCAATGGCCAGCCCGCAGCGGCGCTGTACATGATCAACCGCGACACCGGCGCGCACGAGGCGTTCCAGCTTCACGTCCTCGATATCCGCCCGGGCGGCGTCGCCCACGTGGTGGCCTTCAAGGAGATCGGATTCTTCGCGAAGTTCGGCCTCCCCGCCGTTTTGTAGCAGTCAGTCCGGCTGTCCCCCCTGGAGCCTGGTCAGCACGGTCTCGATAGCCGCGCCGAACGCCCGCATCTGGGCCTGCGAAAGTCCGTCGAACATCACGCTTCGGACCAGCTCCACGTGTCCGGGGGCGGCGGCCTCCAGCGCGGCGACACCGGCGTGGGTGATCGCGACGGTCGCGCCCCGCCGGTCGTTGGTGTCCCCTTCACGCCCCACCAGACCCCGCCCGCGCATGCGGCGAAGCTGATGGGATACCCGGCTCTGTTCCCAACCGATGAGCTCGCCGAGTTCGTTGATCCGCAGCGGCCCCTGCTCCGACAGGGCGACGAGGACGTCGTAGTCGGACAGCGACAGCTCGCAGTCCTGCTGCAGCTGTCGGTGCATCGCCGTGTGCAGCGTGCCCGTCAGTGCGAGGTAGTTGCGCCAGATCCGCTGCTGCTCGTCGCTGAGCCATTCCATCCTGGCCACCCTATCGGAATACATGACGTGTCATCCATGTTGTCGGGGGCATGTCGGCCACCTAGGCTGGCAAGAACTCCCGAGGAGCGATCGTCATGACCAGTACCGAGAGCATCGTCGACATCCGGCGCGCCGGCGACCGCGCCAAGACCAAGATCGCCTGGCTGGATTCCAAGCACTCCTTCTCCTTCGGCAGCCACTACGAACCCGACAACACCCACCACGGACTACTTCTCGTCAACAACGACGACGTCGTCACACCGGGCTCAGGGTTTGACACCCACCCGCACCGCGACATGGAGATCGTGACGTGGGTGCTCCGCGGTTCGCTGGTGCATCAGGATTCGACGGGCCACTCCGGGGTCATCTACCCGGGTCTGGCGCAGCGGATGTCCGCGGGCCGCGGCATCATGCACTCGGAGAAGAACGATTCCTGGACACTGACCGGCGAGCAATCCCACAGTGAGCCGGTGCATTTCGTTCAGATGTGGGTGGTCCCCGATGAGTCGGGCATCACTCCCGGGTATCAGCAGCTCGAGATCGACGACGAACTGCTACGCGGCAACCTGGTGACGATCGCCTCCGGAATGCCGGAGCACAGCGATGCCGCCGCCATCGCGATCCACAACCGCTACGCCGCCCTACACGGCGCGCGGCTGCAGCCCGGCCAGAGCGTCGAACTGCCCGAGGCCCCCTATCTGCATCTGTTCGTCCCGCGCGGCGACGTCGTCCTCGAGGACGCCGGCCCATTGCATGAGGGCGACGCCGTGCGTTTCACCAATTCGGGTGGCCGACGCGTCACGGCCACCGAGCCTGCCGAGATACTTGTTTGGGAGATGCATGCGGGAATCGCTGCGGCATAAGCGAACCGGATTTCTTCTGCTGGGCGTAGCCCTGCTCGCCGGGTGCACCGATGCCCCGGATCGGACTGACACGTCCCGCCCGTCGACGTCGCGCCCGTCGACCACGAGCCCGCCGACTGCACCGCCCGCTGCCGGGTCGACCGCGGTGCCGGTCCAGGTGGACCCGGACCGCGCAGCTGCGCCGTTCGATGAGCCCCGTCAGGCCGTGGTGCCGCAGGGGTGGACGTTGTCGGTGTGGGCGCGCACCGACCGGCCCCGGCTGGCAGCCTGGACACCCGACGGTGCTCTGCTCGTGTCGGTCCCCAGCGCAGGGCAGGTGTTGCGCTTCGCACCCACCGCCGACGGAGCCCCCGAGGAGTCCGTCCTCCTCGACGGTCTCGACGAACCGCACGGCCTGGCCTTCGCCGGCTCGACTCTGTATGTGGCGGAAAGCGATCAGATCGACGCCTACGACTACGCCGCCGGAGCCGCGACCGCCCCGAGGACCATGGCGGGCAACCTGCCCGATGCGCGCAGCCCCGACCTGCGGGGCGCATATTCGCACGCCCTCAAGAGCGTGGCCGTCGGCCGGGACGGTGCGGTGTACTTCTCCATCGGCTCGACGGGCAACGTGTCGGCACAGGACCGCACCGCCAACCCGCCGCGCGCGACGATCATGCGGGTGCCGCCGGGCGGCGGGCCTGCCGAGCCGTTCGCCACCGGCGTCCGCAACGGCACCGGGCTCGCGGTGGCCCCGGACGGTGCGGTGTGGACGGCGAACAACGGGCGCGACAACGTCCCCTTTCCCGAACCCGGGCCGGACTACGGCCGTGTCATCGGCGAATACGTGGACGACAATCCGCCCGAGCAGCTCGCCCGGTTGACTCCCGGCCGCGAATTGGGTTGGCCGTACTGCAATCCCGATGGCGGTCCGGCCGATCTCCCGTTCATCCGCGATGTGCAGACCAACGCCGACGGTGACCTGATGGACTGCGGGGCGCTGCCCCCGGTGGAACAGAGCATGGGGGCGCACTCGGCACCACTGGGCCTGAGCTTCGTCGACGGCGAACTACCGGCGCCCTACGCGCAAGGGGCGTTGGTCGGCATTCACGGATCGTGGAACCGGCAGCCGCCGCGGGCCCCGGAGGTATCGTTCTTCCCTTGGCGCGACGGCGATCTGGGCGATCAGCAGACCCTGGTCGGCGGCTTCCAGTCCGACGACGGGTCCCGCTGGGGCAGGCCCGTCGCCGCGGTGGCCGGGCCTGACGGAGCGGTCTACATCACCGACGACGGCGCCGACGCCATCTATCGGCTGGCGCCGCCGGGTTAGGCCGGTTTGGTCGCCAGCTGATTGAGGACGGTCGTCATCTGCTTCTCGGTCTCACCGGCAAGCTTCTCGAACGCCAGCTTCATCACCGGGTTGAGCAGCTTGGCCGCACCGTGCATCTCCAGCTGGGCCTCATACGTGATCACCGAACCCGCACCGGAAGCGTCGACGGTGATGGTGTCGATCGACGTCGAGGACTTGTTCTCGCCGACGAACACCAACTTGCGGTCGGTGAGTTCCGCCAGCTTGTAGGTGAGCTTGGCGGTGACCCCGAAGATCTTCGAGACGTTGTGCCAGTAGGCGCCCTCGGACACCGGCCCGCTGTCGACCCGCTCGCAGCTCTGGGTCCCCGGATCCCACTGTTCGGCATTCCCGAAGTCCTTCAGGTAGTCGACGACGACTTCCGGAGACGGGCTGACGTTGAAAGTGCGTGAGACGTTTGGCATGAGGGTGGTTTACCCAATCGCCAGAGACTCACCCGTGACCTTCCTGACGTCACCACCGCGCCAGCAAACGCCGCAGCGACCTGCCTGGAATCGTACTGTGATGCAGCTGTGACGAAAGTTGACAGTGTGTCTACTGGGATTACTGTTGTCTTGCCGAGTTCATTCGCCGCCCATTAGTCCGATAGGAGCCGCCGGTGCCGACTCCAGTCGCAAACTTCAGCCGCGTCGCGGCAGGTGTCACAAAGATCGCCGCGGCGACGCTGTGCGCCCTTTTGGCGACCGTGGCGAGCGCGCCGGTCGCGGCGGCGGCCAACGCGCGCGAACTCCTCGCGAGCGCCATCGCCAACACCCGCGGCTCCTACCTCGTCTACAACTTCGGAAGCGGCTTCCCTGCACCGATGCTCAATGCAGGCGGCAACTGGTACGAGATGAACAACGGCGGACGTTTGATGATCATCAAGGCGGCCTCCGAACGGCTCGCGCCCCGGCTGCTGGTCGACTCGCACACCGGCTATCAGGCCCGCTGCGAACGTGACCCCCGGGCACGCACCGGCGAAGGACTGCTACAGGCCTCGGAGATCTACTCGCCGTTGCAGGCGTGGCAGGCGCTCGGCCAGCCGACGATCGCCATCAACGCGAACTTCTTCGATGTGCGCGGTCAGCAGGGCGGCTCGTGGAAGTCGACCGGTTGCAGTTCCCCGCTGGGCGCGTATGTCGACAACACCCGTGGACTGGGACGCACCAACACCGCGGTGACGGGCACCCTCGCCTACGCCGGCAAGCAGGGCTTGTCCGGCGGGAACGAGAACTGGCAGGTGCTCTCGACGATGATCCTTCCGGTCGCAGGAGCGCCGTTCGTGGTCCCGCCCACGACCCTCGACGATTTCGACGCGGCCTCACCGGTGATCACGGGTCTGATCGACAAGGGCACCCGGTTCGTCGCCGTCGCCGGCATGGGGTTGCTGGCGCCGGGCGACACGGGCCAGCTCAACGATCCCGGCCCGAGCGCGGCCCGCACCGCGATCGCCTACGTGCGGGATCGCGACGAGATGTACGTATTCCATGGCGGCAGTTACACACCCGACCAGATCCAGGACCTGTTCCGGGGGCTGGGCAGTGATACCGCCGTGCTGCTCGACGGCGGTGGGTCGTCGGCGATCGTGTTGCGCCGCGACACCGGCGGCATGTGGGCCGGAGCCGGTTCCCCACGGGGCTCTTGCGACACCATGGCCGTGCTGTGCGACTCGCGCGAACGCGCCCAGCCCGCATGGCTCGGCTTCAACTGACCCCCCTTCCAATCCCCGCCGGAATTGCATTCCACGCGAGGTGATCTCGCGTTTCTCCGCATGGAATGCAATTCCGGCGGGGGTCTTCAGCGGGCGACTAGTGCGCTGTGGGCCGCCGCACGCGTCTGCGACACGTAGCCGGCACCGAATAGCGCGACGTGGGCCAGCAGCGGAAACAGCTGGTGCAGGCCGATCCGTTCCCGCCATCCCTCGCGCAGCGGGTGCTGCCCCTGATACCCGTCGATGACTGCATCGAGGTGCGGACAGCCGAACAACGCGAGCATCGCGAGGTCGGATTCACGGTGTCCGCCGTGGGCAGCCGGATCGATTAGCACCACCTCGCTCGGCGTCCACATCACATTGCCGCTCCACAGGTCGCCGTGAATCCGACACGGCTCGTCGTCATCGAAATCACCATCGCTGCAGCGTTTTTCGACAGCGGCAATCGCGTCCCGCGTGACCGTGTCGAGGTGTCGGGCCGCCAGCGCCGCCATCGGTGCCAGCCGGCACCGGGCGTAGAACGCGCCCCAGGATTCCTCGCGCGCGTAGGCCATCGGAAGCGGCTGCTGCAGGGGCCCGAAGAAACCCGGGCCGGACCAGCCCGCAGGGGGTGCTCCGTAACCGTCTGCGCCCGCGGCATGCGTGCGGGCCAGCCGTGCACCGAATTCGTGTGCCGCCGCACGACTGGGCGCGGCCGTTTGCAGTCTCTCCAGCGTCAGCGCGCCTTCATCGACGGCGAGCACGCGGGCGCACGGCACGCCGTCGGCGGCGTCGGCGAGCCACCGCAGCCCGGCGGCTTCGCAGGCGAAGAAGCTGGCGGGCGCCCGCGCGCTCTTGACGAAGTCCACGGCCCTACACCCCGCCGGAATTGCATTCCAGCAGGGAAAGTACGAGAAGAACCCTGCTGGAATGCAATTCCGGCGAATGAGGGGCCACGGCGACGATCTACAGCTGTGGCGTCAGATCGAACGACGTCACGGTCGACATCCGGGTGATCAGCCACTGAGAACCGTCACGCTGCATCGTCAGGCGGTAGGACAAATACCGCAGCGACGGGATGTTCTTGGTGACCGGGCTGGTCGCCACCGAGTTGGTGTACACGATCGCGGTAGCTTCCGACGGAATCCCGGGCGGCGCAACGCTTTCGACGGCGGCGCCCATCACTTCGGTGGTGTTGGTGACTTGGGCCTGCTTGTTGGGTTCGACGATGGCGTCGATGTACTTGCGGTACTCCTCGGCGAAGTCGCCGCCGAGATAGCGCGATGCGCGGTCGGCGAGCGTACCCATGTCGTCCGGCGTGTAGGTCCACAGCGTGGTGATCGCGTCGGCAGCGGTCTGGGCGATGTCGAGTTTCGTTTCCACGAGCGCACGTTCGGCGAGGTAGGGCTGCGCCATGGCTGCGGCGAAGGCCCCGCCCCCGACAAACAGCACCGCGGCGACGACCGCCGCCACCAACATCCGGCTGCCCGCGGGCCGGTGCGGCACCAGCGTGACCTCTTCGGCGGGGGCCTCTTCGGCTAGCGCCTCTTCGGCTGGCGCCTCCTCGGTCTCCACAACCTCGTCGACGTCCCCGACCACGGCCTCGTCTGACACCCCCACCGGCTCCTCGGCGGACACCGGCGCATCGGAATCCGGCGTTGACACTTCTTTTTTGGTGACCCGGGCGGCCTTGCCGACGGGCGTCTTCGCCTTCACCTCAGGCTGTGGGTCGGGTTCATCCGCCGGCTCTGAGGTGACCTCCTCGGCCACGGCAGGCTTAGCCCGGCGACGGAAGTTACCCCAGCGACGCTGCGGTGCCGCGGCCTCGGCTGTGTCGGCAGTGGTGTCGTCCTCGGTCGTCAGATCACCTGGACCAGGTTGCTGATCTTCCACTGCTGCCCTTCCTTGATAGTCGTTGCGACCCAGCGGCTTCCGCTCTCGACCGTCGACTTGCCGTCTGGGGTCGAGGTGGTGACCTTCGTCGCGAGAAGGACGTCGGCGCTGCCGTCGTCGTTCCACCGTTGGACGCCTGCCTCCAGCACCGTCCCGGTCGACGGCTCCGAGCGGGCGACCTGTACCAGGATCTCGTTCTGCTTCTCCTTGAAGATCTTTGCGAACTCACCGGTGCCCTGTGCGAGGACGCGGTCGGCGTAGGCGTTGGCGTTGAACGGGTCCAGGGTCATGTACGTGGTCATGAACTCACGCGCGAAACCCAGGGCGGCGGCGTCGTTGACCGCCACCCTGCGGTCCTGCTCGTGCCGCACCAGCATCAGGGTGCTGGCGGTGATCGCGGCCGCGACGACCACCGCGGCGACCGCCGCAACCAACGGAAGACCCCACCGCCGGGGAGGTTTGGGTTCCACCCGGAAGTAGTCGGCCGCCCCGGTGTCCACGGAGTCGTCGACCCTACGTCGCGGGCTCACTGGCCGGCCTGATTCATCTGCGGCTTCTTCAGCACGGTCAGATTGGCGACCCGCCACTGCCCGTCGGCTGACTTGTCGAAGTCCACCCGCACCGTCGCCGTGATGAACCTCAGGTCGTCGGGATTGGTCCCGCGCTGACCCTGCATCGCCATCAGCATCGACGCATGCTCCGGTGTCACAGGAGGATTGGGCAGCACCGTCGTGCTCACCGCCCAGTACTCGTTGGTGGTGGCACCTGCCTCCTGCACTGCCTGCTGCTGGGCGATCAACTGCGGCCGGTAGCCGTCGGTGGTCAGCCCCTGCGCGCGTGCGAAGTCCTGCGGCAGGGAGTCGACGCTGTAGCTCAGCATCTGCTCGACGATCCGTGGACCCTGCGCGGCGATCTGAATGCGCGCCTCGTCCACCGCGCGCTCATGCCGGTAGACCACCGCGTAGCCGAGGCCGGCCGCGGCGGCGCTCAGTAGGGCCGCGCCGATAAGGATCAACGCGACGAGTCGGCGCATGTCGCGCTCGGGCGGTCCGACCCGGTGCACCTCGGTGCCGACCAACAGGTCGGCGAACGTCCGGCGGCGCCGGTCCCACAGCGGCCACAGCCAGCCGACGCACAGCGCCAGGGTGTCCAGCAGGTGTGCCAGCTCCCGCAGCGCCAGACGCCCGACCCCGACGCCCTCGCCGTCCGGCCCGCTGCGCCGTACGGAGATCCCGAACAGCGCGCGACCCAACGTCCACCCGGTGGCGCTGGGCAACACCAACCGGTTCAGTGCCATCGCGAACAACGTGGCAGCGCCGAGGGCGGTGAACACCCAGCGCAGCCGCCCGTCTCCGGGTGCGGTCAGCGCCAGCAGCGCCATCGTCGCGACGACCCCCACCCCGGGCACCACGTCGACGGCGAACGCGCCCGCACGGGCCAACCACGATGCCAATGGCACGTCCGCCGCGTCGTCGGCGGATGTCTGCGACGTGGTGTCGAGGACCGCGGTCACGAAGTGACCTGATCCAGTTTGGCGATCCGATATCGGCCCTCGTCGTAGGCCATCGTCGCCCGCAGCCGATACCCGACCTGCTGGTCGGCCGCCTCGGAGTTGGTGATCTTGACGCGTACCGCCACAAGCACGTTGATGGAACCGTCGTCGTTGTGCCGCTCGACGGCAGCCCGCATTTCGTCGACTGCGACGGTGGCGTTCGCCGCCTCGTAGGCTTCGGCGATCACGCTGCTGAAGAGCCCGGCCTGAACGCCGAAATCGCCGGTGGAACATTCGAGGATCTTCGACTGGCTGGCGGTCATCGCCGCGGTGTCAGGGGCCTGGGTCGCGGTCACACATTCCTTGGCGGCCTGCAGGGCCGCCTCGTCGGAGCGGGCCAGGGCGTCGGCGCGCTCGTTGGCGCGATGCGCGTAGTAGCCACCGGTGATCGCAGCCGCGGCCAGCAGCACCAGCACCGCGCAGATGCCCGCCACCCAGCCGTTGCCGAGCCGCGAGGGCCGCCGGGTATCGGCGCGATCATCGGCATCGCCGACGGTCGCGCCGACGTGGCGCGTCGATTCTTCTGGGGATGCCGCGTCCGGATCCGCCGCTGACGACTCGTCCGTGAGGTTCAGCCGGCTGGTGCCAGCATCTCCTTCCATCCGTCGTCTCCTGGGTTGCTCGAGTTGCCCACGTTGTACCTGACTCCGTCAGGACCGATCACCTCACCGCTGCTGGGGCTGTAGGCCGCAGTGCTACCGGGTGGTCCCTGTGCCGGAGTGTAGATGCACGGGTTGGGCTGTTGTCCACTGCAGCTGACGGTGCCCGATCCCGGCGGGCTCAGCGGGTCGCTGACCGGGGCCAACGTCTCCCTGGGCGGCAGCTGGTCGGCGGGCAACGGGTTGGTTCCGTTGTTCACCGTCGGGGCGGGAACGACTTGTCCTGGGGCCACCCGCTGGTCACACCGGGCGCCGGGCGCCGGGCAGTCCAGGATCTGGTTCGGGTCGCCGTACCAGGGGTTGGTGCCCAGCGGCACGTACGGCTTGTCGCTGAGGCACTCCCGGGGGGTTGCCGCGCGCTTGCCCGGCACATCCGCGCACGGATAGTTACGGGCGCCGCGAACGACGTTGCCCTGGTACTCCTTCGGGATCTTGCAGTAGGTGCCTGTGGGCAGCGGCGCCATGCTGGTGTCCGCCGGGGACCGCCACTCGGAGGCCGGCACGAAGCCGGTCAGGCAGGGTGGCGGCTGGTTGATGGACAAACCGAAGTGCAGCAGGCCCTCGTTCTCGAAGATCGTGCCCGCCTGGGCGATCGTGGCGCCCTGCGGCAGCACCACCAGCGCCTGCTCGAGGCCCTTGTTGTAGCGCTTGAGCATGTCGATGACCACCGACAGGTTCGCCAGCGTCTGCGGAAGGGAATCCTGCACATTGCTGAACACCGTCGAGACCTGATCGAGCGTGGGAGCGGCATCCTGCAGGCCGCTGCGCAGTGCGGCGTCCTGCTCGGCGGTCTGGGAGGCGATGACATTGAGGTTCTGCGACCACTGCCGGATCGCGTCGCCGGACTGCACCTGACTGTCCAGGATCGGTGCCGCGTTGGTGATGATGTCGTTGACCTGCGGCAGGTTCTCCCGGAAACCGCCGGCCAGATTCGTCGTCGACTCCACCAGCCGCTGCAGCGCCGGGCCCAGACCGCCGACCGCCGCCGACGTCTCGGTCAGCAGCGCGTCGATCTTCTCCTTCGGCAACACCGCCAACCCATTGTTGGCCGCATCCAACGCCGGACCCACCTCGGCGGGCACCGTGCCCTTGGTGATGGTCTGCCCCGGGCTGAAGAACTGGCTCGCGTTCTCATCCGGGGACACCAGATCGAGGTACTGCTCGCCGATCGCCGACACCGAATGCACATTCGCCGTCGAGTCCACCGGGATCTTGAACTCGTTGCCGATACTCATCGTCGCCCTGGCGCCGTTCTCGGTCGGCTCGACCGCGGTCACCTTGCCGATCTGGGTGCCGCGGTAGGTGACGTTGCCGGTCGCATACAGCCCGCCCGAACGCGGCAGCTCCGCATACAGCGTGTACTGCCCGACGCCCACCATGCTGGGCAACCGCAGGTAGTACAGCCCCAGGACCGCAAGCGCGAGCACCGTCAGGATCGTGAACAGCACCAGCTGAATCTTGATGAACCGTGTCAGCACTACTCACTCACCCCTTTCCACCAGCGGACCGCCCGGCGCCGAATGCGGGTTCGGGGTGTACCGAATATCCGGGATCATCGTGTTCGGGTCGCGGCCCCACGCCTGCTCCAGCGCCCGCAACATGCCCGAGACACCGGTGCCGCTGAGGAACCCGTTGTCGATCGCCGACAGCGTCAGGTCGACGAGGATCGAGACGTTGATGTAGTCGCCACGCACCACCTTCGGCACATTCTCAATGCTGAACGGCGCCGTGAGTAGCACCTTCAACGCGCCGATCAAGTACGGACCCGACTTGCCCAGTTCCCGCAGTGGGCGTTGCAGGTTGGCCAGGTTGGTGTTCAGGTTGTCGCTGACCGGGGCGATCGCGTCCTCGGCGGCACCGCTGATACGGCCCAGCGCGGTGACCGCATCGGCGAACAGATCCCGGGTATCGGCGAAATGCTGGATCAGCGGCGGGAACTCGGTGAGCACCGCGTCCAACGTGTTGTTGCGCTCCGCGACGACCGAGAGCAGCCGGTTGGTCGAATCGATCGCCCGGGTGATGTCGGCGCGCTGCTGGTTGAGCTCATCGGTGAACGTGTCCAGCCGACCCAGGAACTCCCTGATGTCGTCGGCACGCCCGGTGAGCACATTGTTGATCTCGGTCTGAATCGTCTCCAGATTCGCCACCCCACCACCGGTGAGGATCGAGGCGATGCTGGCCAGCACCCGTTCGGTGGTCGGGAACGCCGACGCATTCTTCAACGGAATCGTGTCGCCGGACTTCAGCAGCTGCGACGACGGATCCGGCGGCGCATCCAGCTGAACATGCTGGGAACCCAACAGACTGGTCTGCCCGATCTTGGCCAGGGTGTTGGTGGGCAGCTTCACCGTCGGATCCAGATCGATGGTCAGCGTGGCGACCCAGTTGCGGAGCTCGATCGAACGCACCCGACCCACATAGACGTCAGCGACACGGACCCGGCTGTTGACGTTGAGCGCCAACGTATCCGGCATCTGCACATACAGCGTGGTGTGGTCGGGCCCGGTACCGGGACCACCCGGCAGCGGCACATTCGCGATGCCCTTCCACGACCCACACGACGTCAACACCACCGCCGCCGCCCCGAGAGCGACCGCCCGGCGTGCGAGTTTCCTGAACCTGGCCACGATCAGCCTCCCATCTCGGCAGGCAGAGGCGGCCCTGCCGGCGCTGCCGGCGCAGGCGCCGCGGGGGGCGGTGCCGCAGGCGTGATCGCGCCCAACGGGTCACCCGGGATGACACCCGGCGCCGGTGCCGGCGGCGGACCCGGCTGCGGGTACCACGGCGGGGGCAGCGGGCTGTTCTCGCCGAACGCGTTCGGCGGTCCCGGCAGGTTGCCGTTTCGCGTCGTCCCGAACGCGGGCGGTGCCGGCGGGGCCACGATGTCGGGGCCGCCCATCAACTCCGCCAACGATTCCGGCGTCAGCATGTTCTGGGTGAACGGCTGCACGTCGACGCCCTGCATGCCGGGCGCGACGACCCAGCCGGGCTCGTGGTTGCCGTGCGAGAACAGGGTGTCGCGCGAGAAGATGCCCGGCACGGTGGTGTCCTTGTAGCCCGGCGGCGGCTGCAGGCGCGGCTCGGAGTAGGCAATCTGCTTGGGCAGCGTCATCGCCGTGGCGATCTGGTTCGTGCCGAACGGCAGGTAGTTGAACTTGATGGCGTCCAGGATCGGGCCGAGGTACTCCGCACACAACTCGGCGGACTCCTGGTAGCCCAGCCGGCTGCCCGCCTGAATCGAGCTGCAGATGAACTCCATCGGGTTGGCGAAGTTGGAGATCACCGGCATACCCACGATGCCACCGGCATTCGGCGACGAGATGTTCACGATGTTCGCGGCGAGGTTCGGGAACACATGCAGACCGGTCTCAAGACCGTCCTTGGGTTCGGGTTGCAGGATCGCGTTGGTGGCCTCGGCGAGGTTGTTGACGTCATCAGAGAGAACTTCGCCGTTCTCCTCGATGAAACCCCTTGTGGTGGCGAGCAACTCGTTGAGGTCCTGAACCGCGTCGGCCACCTCGCGGTCGGTGTTGGTGAACGCGTTGGTGAACTGCGCGAGGTCGTTGTTGAGCGCCACGAACTGCTGATCGCTCTTGTGCAGCGCGTTGACGAACAACGCCAGGCTCTTGACCACGCTGAAGAAATCGCCGCGACCCTCGTTGAGGGCGAACAACGCGTCCGAGAGGCCGTTGAGCGTCTTGTTGAGCTGTTCACCCTTGCCCGCGAACCCATCGGCGGCGGATTCGATGATGTCGCCGAACGGGCCCTTGGGCTGCTCCGGTGTCGGACCCAGATCGGTCAGCAGCCGGCTCAGCGAATCCCGCAGATCGTCATACTCCACCGGAACCTGGGTGCGGTCGGTGTCGATCACCGCGTTGTTCTCCAACACCGGACCACCCGTGTAGGGCGGCGCCAACTGGATGGTGCGCGAGGCCACCAGGCTCGGATTCAGGATCGACGCGGTCGCATTGGCCGGGACCTTGAACGAGTTGTCGTAGCTGAACGTCACCCGCATCTTGTCGCCCGCCGGCTCGATCTTCTCGATCGTGCCGACCCGCACCCCCATGATCTGGACCTTGTCGCCCGGATACAGCGCCAACGTCTGGGTGAAGTAGGCGACCACGGTGTTGGTGGTGAACCTCTTGTAGGCGTTCCACCCGATGAACGCGGCGATGATCCCCAGGATCACCACCACGATCCCGATGATCACCGCGGCCCGCGACACCCCGGGCAGCTTCACGTTTCGGACGTTGAAGATTGTCGACATCTACCTAAGCCCCCCTCAGCCTTGCGAATTCGGTGGGAGGAACGGTGGATTGCCCGGCAACACCGGCGCACCCGCCGGCGGTAGCTGCTGGCCCGGGCCGGGTACCGCAGGCGCCGGCAACGTCGGCGGCAGCGGCGCGATGCCGGGGGTGAAGTCCGGTGGCGAGGGCTGCGGCGCCAACGGCACGGTCCGTGCCCCGGGCGGGGCCGGCGGCAACGGCATGGTGGCCCCGGGCACGTTCGGCGACAGCTGACCCGGGATCGCCGCGGCGGGCACACCCGGAGACGGTTGCGGCCCATGGATATTGGGCGCCGAGGTCGCCACGTTCGGGCTGTCGGCCCCACCACCGCCGTAGTTCGGCCCGTACGGGTTGTCTCCGTAGGGTCCCACCGACAGATCCGCGCACGGCAGCGGGTTCCCCGGCCGCGGCAACCCGTCCGCGGGTGGGGTGTACGAACACGGCGAACCGGGCCGCACCGCCGGGAACGGATTCTCCGGGGTGCCCTCCAACGGCGTCGGCGCAGGCGGCGGCGCCCCGTTGGGGAATCCCGCGGCGTTCGGATCCGGGAACCGGAACGCCGGCAACCCGGCATTACGCCAGAACTCCTCCGGATTGATGCCCCGCTTCTTGAACGCCGCATCGACGAACGGTTGCAGGATCCAGTACGGCGCCAGGTTGACCAGCATCACCTTGAAGTACGGGCCCGAGGCCAAGGCCTCGCCGAGCGACGCGGTGAACTTGGACAGGGTGGACAGCACGTCGACGAGGTCGTATTTGCGCTCCACCAGCAGGTCGCTGACCACCTTGAGTTGGTTGAGCACCCGGTTCAGGTTGGGGTTGTCGTCGATCAGTCCCTTGACCTGGTCACCGAACGAGCTGACGCGCTCGAGCAGCTGGCTCACCGCATAGTTGCGTTCGTTGACCGCAGACAGCAGGGTCTGGGCGTTGACGAAGAGCTGGTTGATCTGTTCGCTGCGGTTGCCGAGCACCCCGGCCACCTTGTTCGCGTTGGCCAGCAGCGTGGTGATCTGGTCGTCGCGCTTGCCGATGGTGTCGGAGAAGCGGGCCACCCCGTCGAGCGCGGCGCTCAGATGCGGGTAGGTCTGATCGATGGTTTCGGAGAGCACGTTCAGTGATTCCTTGACCGTCTTGGTGTCCCAGCCGGCGGCGGAGTTGCTGACGTCGAAGAACGCATCGTAGATCTGGTACGGCGTGGTGGTCTGACCCAGCGGCAGTGTTCCGTTGGCGCGCAGCGGATCCGAACCGCGGGGCTCGATCTCGACGTTGCGCCGTCCGAGGATCGTGTCGGTGCGGATCGCGGCCCGACTGTCGGTGCCGATCTGGGTGCCGTCCAACGAGTAGCCGATGAGGACCTTGTCGCCGTCGATCTCGGTGGAGCGCACCGCCCCGACGTCGACACCGGCGATGCGGACCTTGTCGCCGGTGTTGATGCCACCGGTATCGGCGAACTGGGCGTAATAGGTGGGCGTGGCGAACAACATCGGCACGCTGGCGAAGCTCTGTCCCACCCCGATGACGAGGATCAGGATGAGGATGCCCATCATCCCGTTGCGGACCCTGTTGGAACCCTCGAGAACTCTCATTGCGGCGTGCACCTACCCGAGGGCTGACTCCAGACCTTCACGGTGCGCACCGGTCCTCCCGGCTGTAATCCGTTGAGCTTCAACGTCACATCGCAGGCATAGAAGTTGAAGAAGTCTCCGTAGACACCGCCCGCGCGGCCGATAATCTTCAGTGCGGTGGGCAGCCTGGTCAGAAGGTCGTTGAGCTGATCCCGTTGGTCGACCAGCGGCTGTTGCACGACCTCGAGCTTGCTGATCGTCTGCTGCAGCAGCGGCCGGTTGTCGGCGAGCAGGTCGGCGATGGTGCCGGCGGCGTCGCTGATGTCGCCGACCGAGTCGGCGATCGGGTCGGCGCGGTTCTTCAACCCGGTGATGAGCACCTCGAAGTTCTTGACCGTGTCGTCGAACTGCTGCTGATGGCGCACCGTGGTGTCGAGCACCGTGTTGAGGTTCTTGACCACCTCACCGATGGCCTGGTCACGATCGGCCAGTGCCGAAGTGAGCGAAGCGGTTTGGTCGAGGATGTCGTTGATGGTGCCGCCCTGGCCCTGGAAGACCGTGATGATCGACTGCGCGATGTTGTTGACCTTGTCGGGATCCAGCGACTGGAACACCGGCCGGAAACCGCCGATGAGCGCGTCGAGGTCCAGCGCCGGCTCGGTGCGCTCGACCGGGATGGTTCCCCCGGGCCCCAGCCGGGTGTTGCTCTCGCCCCGCTTGAGCTCCATGTAGCGGTCGCCGATGAGGTTGAGGTAGCGCACCGAGGCCGTGGTCTCGTCGAACAGTTCCAGCGAGCGGTCGATGGCGAAGTCCACCTTGACCTTGCTGCCGTTCTCGATCAGCGAGACGCTGGAGACCTTGCCGACCTCCACGCCCGAAGCGCGGACGAACTGTCCGGCGCGCAGCCCGCTGGCATTGGAGAAGATCGCCGTGTAGCCGTTGGTGCGGTCAAAGCGCATCTGACCGAACACCACGATGATGATGCCGGTGAACAACAGCAGCACCAGCGAGAAGGCGCCGAGTTTGATGGCGGTTCCGGAGATTTTCATGGGTTGATCGTGTGCTCCCCGACTTGGCGTCCCCAGACGTACTCGGTGAACAGCGGCTGCCCGAGCTCGATGTGGTTGTACGGCGCGATCGACGCGCCCGTGTCCATGACCAGGTACGGCTGCGGCCACAGATCACGAGTGACCGACTGCCAGCAGCCCGGGCGGCCTTCCGGCCCACCCTTGGCGTTGATTCGGGGCAGGTTGTCCGGATACACGTAGGCATTGCCGGGGGTGCCGAGACCGAGGAGCTGCGAGTGGGTGCGCAGCGAGTAACCGTTCCCGCCAAGAGATGCGGCGATTTTCGGCTCCACGTCGTGGTAGTTGCGGATCGTGCAGAACAGGGCGGGGCTGTATTCGTCGAGGAGTGCTGCGGTGGGCAGCAGGTCCTCGGCGCCGCGGGTCAGGTAGGGGCCGCCGCGTTCGAAGATGTCGCCGCCGGTGTTGCCGAACCCGACCGCGGCCATCAGCGCCTGGTCGATGTTGCCCTGCTGCTCGTTGAGGGTGCGTGCGGTGGTGACCGCGTTCTGCAGGCCGTCGAACAAGTCGGGGCCGGCGTCGGCGTACACCTCGCCCAGGTCGGCGAGCAGTTGGTTGTCACGCCGGATCTGGGGCATCTGCGGGTTGATCTCGGCCAGGATCTGGTTGCCCTCCACGATCGACTCCCCGAACCGGGCACCGAGCCCGTCGAGGGCTTGGGCGGTCGCGGTCAACGTCTGGTTCAGCTTGATCGGGTCGACCTGCCCGGCCACCGACACAATCGTCTCGAACAGCGTGTTGAACTCGGTGGTCACCGTCGTCACGTCGATGACATCGGCAGCCGAGATGCGCTGTGCCGCAGGGTTCGGGGGCGAGGAGAACGACACGTACTTGTTGCCGAACACCGTGGTCGCCGACACATCGGCGACCACGTTCTGCGGGATCAGCGGGATGTACTTCGGGTCGACGTCGAGGGTGATCTTGGCTTTGGGTTCGCCCCCGACGTTGACTTCCTCCACCTCGCCGACGCGGCCGATCTCGACCCCGTTGTAGGTGATCTTGGCCCCGGGATCCATCGACAGACCCGAGCGCGCCGCCATCATCGTCAGCTGGGTCCGCGGCAGAAAGTCGCCGCGGAACTGGAAGAACACCAGCGTCACCACGACGATCGCGATCAACGCCAGGATCAGACCGGCCAGCAGGTACGGGGGTTCCCGCTTGGTGTTCACAGGTGCTGTCATCGCCGTTACACCGTCAGGTTGAAGTTCGGGTCGACGCCGTAGAGCGCCAACGAAGCCAACAGAACAACGACCACGATGGCCACCAGCGACGCCCGCATCGACCGGCCCACGGCCTCACCCACACCGACCGGACCGCCGGAGGCGAAAAACCCGTAGTAGCAGTGGTTGAGCATCACGATGATCGAGATGATGATCGCCTGCACGAACGACCACGCCACATCATCAGCGCGCAGGAACGTGCGGAAGTAGTGCTCGTAGGTGCCGATCGACTGGCCGTAGAACAGCGTCGTGGTCACCTGCGCCGACAAGAAACTCATGATGATCGCCATCGCGTAGAGCGGGATGATCACGATGAAGCCGGCCATGATGCGCGTGGACACCAGATACGAGATCGACTTGATGCCCATCACTTCCAGCGCATCGATCTCCTCGCTGATCCGCATCGCCCCCAACTCCGCGGTCGCCCCCGCCCCGACCGTGGCCGCCAACGCCTGACCCGCCACCACCGGAGCGGCGATCCGCACATTGATCAGGGCGGCGAAGAACCCGGTGAACGCCTCCACCCCGATATTGCCCAGCGACGCGAAACCCTGAATCGCCACCAGCGACGACCCTGACAGCGTCACGAACCCGACGATCGCGACGGTGCCACCGATCACCGCCATCGCCCCGGTACCCATCCCGATCTCGGCGATCAGCCGCAACGTCTCCTTGCGGTAATACCGCAACGCATGCCCGATCGAGCCGATCGCGGTGACCACGAACCACGCCACATGACCGATCGAGGCCAGCCCGCGCCCCGGCGCCCCCACCAACTTCTCCGCCCGCGCGACGCCACGCGGGAACCGCGAACGCAGAACAGCGGTATTAGCCACCTCAGCTCCCCGTCCCGAACCGGACACCGATCGTGGTCAACACCACGTTGACCGCGAACAACGCGATCACGCACAACACCAGGGTCTCGTTGACCGCGGTGCCCACACCCTTGGCGCCACCGGCCACCGTCAGGCCGCGGTAGCAGCCCACCAACCCGGCGATCAGACCGAAGGTCAACGCCTTGATCAACGAGATCAACACCTCCGGCAGCCCCGTCACCAACGTCAACGTCGACACATACGCCCCCGCCGACACGTTCTGCAGATACACCCCGAATATGAAGCCACCGACCAAACCGATCGTGATCACCGCACCGTTGAGCAGCATCGCCACGAACGTCGACGCGATCACCCGCGGCACCACCAGACGCTGGATCGGATCGATCCCCAACACCTCCAGGGCGTCGATCTCCTCCCGGATGGTGCGCGCCCCCAGATCGGCGCAGATCGCCGTCGACCCCGCACCCGCGACCACCAACACCGTCACCAACGGACCCAACTGGGTCACCGCCGCCAGGGCCGCACCCGCACCCGAAATGTCGGCCGCACCGAACTCCGTCAACAAAATATTCAGCGTGAAGATCAACAGCACCGTCAACGGGATCGACACCGCCACCGTCGGCAAAAACGCCACCCGCATCAAAAACCAGCTCTGCAGGATGAACTCCCGCCACTGAAACGGCGGCTGGAACAACGCCCTGGCGGTCAACACACACATCCGCACAAAGCCACCCACGGCCTCAAGCCCCGGCCGCACCTGATCCCGGACGTAGCCCGTCAGGTTCGAACTAGCCGTCACCGCAACGCCCCCGCGACGAATCCACAACTGGTGTAGCGCACTGGCAGCACCTGTCGCACGCCCCCTTCCAGCCTGGACCCCGTCCCCGTGAGCACCGTCTCCCTACCGGTTGGTAGTAAGACAGACCACAGGACTGTACCCGATGGCGTGGCCACCGCGTACCGCATCTGCGGGATTGGATCCGCAACCGTTAGCAAACACCGACCCCTGTCACTAATTTCCTTGTGCCCCAGTAGAAACCGTTGGCAGAGTGGAACTTTCGCGCGCGTCAATGAATTCCTCTGCGCCGAACTGCGCCCTCAGTTCCGTCTTGAGGACCTTACCGGCGGGGTTGCGCGGGAGCGCGTCGACGACCTCGACCGCCTTCGGATGTTTGTAGCGCGCGAGCCGTGCAGCGAGGAACTCGTCGAGATCCGTCGGTTCGTTTTTCGGCTCGTTCGTGACTTTCAGCGAACTTCGCAACACCACCACAGCAACCGGCACCTCGCCCCACTTCGGGTGCGCGCGGCCGATCACCGCGACCTCGACGATCTCGGGATGGGCGGCCAGAACGTTCTCGACCTCGGCGCAGTAGATGTTCTCGCCGCCGGAGATGATCATGTCCTTTTTCCGGTCGACGACCCAGACGTAACCCTCGTCGTCTTGGCGCACGAGGTCGCCCGAATGAAACCAGCCACCCTTGAAGGCCTCGGCGGTGGCCTTCGGGTTGTTCCAGTAGCCCGCCATCAGCGTGGGCGCCCGGTACACGATCTCGCCGACCTGACCGACGGGGACGTCGTTCATGTCCTCGTCGACGATCCGCGCCGAGACGGTGGGGATCACCTTGCCGACCGAGCCCAGCTTGCGCAGCGCGTCTTCGCCCAAGAGCATGCACGTGACGGGTGACATCTCGGTCTGCCCGAAGGCGGCGAGGATCTTCGCGCCGGGGAACGTCTCCGACATCTCCCGCAGTAGGGTGTCCGAGGCCGGCGCGGCACCCCAGGACAGCGTTCGGAGTTTGAGCGTGCGCGGGGCGGCGCGCTGGGCTGCGCAGACCGCCTGCCACTGGGCGGGTACCAGGAAGATTCCGGTGACCTGTTCGGATTCGAGCACGTCGAGCAGTTCCCCGGGGTCGAAGGCGCCAACCGAGTAGATCACCGTTGGCCGGCCGAGGAGCAAGCCGAAGACGGTGTTGCCGATGCCGGCGATGTGGAACAGCGGTACCCCGATGAAGCCGATGTCGTTGTTGATGTCCGCGCCGTTGGTGAACAGATGCGTCATCGCCTGGCCGGCCAGGTTGTTGTGGGTCAGGACCGCCCCCTTGGGGCGGCCCGTGGTGCCCGAGGTGTACATGATCAGCGCAGGCGAATCGTCCGGGATGTCCACCGGCGGCGGGTCCGCGCCCTCGGTCATCAGGTCCTCGTAGTTCAGGGTGGCGGCACCATCGGCACTGTCGACACCGTCACCTCCGGCGACGATGACGGTGGCCAGCGTCGCGTCGAGATCGCGCACCGCGGCCGCGACGTTCGCCAGCACCGACTCGGTGATGACGACGCGGGCCTGGCAGTCGGAGACCAGGAACGCGATCTCCGACGGCGTCATCCGGAAGTTGACCGGCACGGCGATCGCGCCGAGCTTGTTGATCGCCAGGAACGACTCGATGAACTCGGTCCGGTTGAGCATCAGGATCAGTACTCGATCGCCGAACCCGACGCCGTGCCGGTGCAGCGCACCCGCCAGGGAACCTACCCTGTCGTCGAGCTCCCGCCACGTCGTGGTGCGGCCGAGGAACCTGAGCGCGGTGCTGTCGGGCTGCATCAGCGCGTGTCTCGCCAGCTGGTTGGTCCAATTCTGGCGACGAGCCAGGTGGGGCTGCTCGGTCATCGGGCCGCCCTCGGCTGCCGGACCAATAGAGCCTGTCAACGTTCCGTACTCCGTCTTCTGCGCACTGAAGGGTTGCGGGAGGTTGATATTTGATCAAACATGGTGTTGCCCCGGTCACACTATGGCCCCGGCGGCGTCGAGACAACCCTGTCTGCGCACTCGTCACATCAGCGGGAAGGGTCCCCGATGCCGATGAACGCCCCCGCCAGACCCCGCCGGTCAGGTGCGGTGCGGCGCGAGCAACTTTCGGACGAGGTGGCGGCCCGGCTGCGCGTCGACATCATGACCGGATCACTGCGCCCGGACACGTTCATCCGCCTCGACGAGACGGCCGCGCGGCTGGGGGTCAGCATCACCCCCGTACGAGAAGCTCTGCGCACCTTGCGCGGTGAGGGCATGGTCGAACTCGAGCCACACCGCGGTCACCGGGTGGTTCCGCTCACCCGCACCGACATCGAGGACATCTTCTGGCTGCAGTCGACGATCGCCCAGGAGCTGGCGGCGACGGCCACGCAGCGCATCACCGGCGACGAGATCGACGAGCTGAGCCGGCTGAACGCGCGGCTGGCGCTGGCGGTCGAGCACCGGGAGCCCGACGAGATCGCCCGGGCCGAATTCACCTTCCACCGGGCATTCAACCGATCCACCGGGCGGATCAAACTGGCGTGGTTTCTGTTGCACGCCGCGCGCTACCTTCCGCCCCACCTGTTCGCCACAGACGAGACCTGGGGCGCGGCGGCCGTCGACAGCCACGAACAGTTGATCGCTGCGCTGCGCCGCCGAGACGTCGACGCCGTGGTGGATCTGACGCGCGGTCAGTTCACCGACGGGTTGGCACGGTTGACCGCGTGGCTCGAGCAGGTCGGGCTGTGGGGCTGAGCCTCACGGGCCGACGTCGCCGTCATGTTGCGGAGAGCTGCTCTGCGCGGGTTTTGAGGTTGTCGGCCAGGTAATCCAGCGTGTCACCGATGGCCTTCTTGACCATCGGCTTGGGGATCGGCAGCTTGGTCTCGACGTCGAGGTCGACGGTCAACAGCGACACCGGACCCATCGCCACCACCGCGAATCTCTGTTCCTGCTTGTCGAAGTGGTCACCCTGCTGCAGCACCGTGAAGATCTGGTTCTCGCCGGGGTAGTAGACCGCGGAGATGAACGTGCCCGCCTGTCCCTGGACGACCACGTCGAGTCGCAACTGGCTGGGCCGCCCGTCGTCGTAGCGGGCCAGCACCCAGCAGCCCTTGATCTCTTCGTTCCACTGCGGGTAGCTCTCGAAGTCGGCGACGATCGCCATGATCGAGTCGGCGGGGGCCTCCACTTCGACCGTCTTGCTCACCAGCGGCATGCGCAGAGCATATCGACCACGATCACGACGCCGTGGCGATGCCCGTCAGAACCAGCTGTCGCTCATGTCCAGCGTGGTGCGGTCCAGACTCTCGAGAAGATCGAGTTGCGAAGCGGTTTTCGGCAATTCGTAGCGGAAGAAGAAGCGGGCGGCCTGACGCTTGCCATCGTAGAAGTCCCCGTCACGCCCGTGGCAGGCCGCCACCTGCTGCAGCCACATCCACGCCACCACGATGTGCCCGAACGCCTCGAGATACGCGACGCTGTTCGCCAGCGCCGCGTCGATGTCGCCGGAGGAGAACATCGTCGCGGTCACCGAGACCAGTCGCCGCACCGCCTCGTCCAGGCGGGCTGCGAGTTCTGCGGTGTCACCGCCTGCGGTCTCCGCGGTACGCACGGTCACCGATACCGCGTCGGCGAATGCCGCCAGGCCCGCGCCGTTGCGTTCAGTGACCTTGCGTCCCAAGAGATCCAGGCTCTGGATACCGTGCGTGCCTTCGTGGATGGCGTTGAGCCGGTTGTCCCGGTAGTGCTGTTCGACGTCGTACTCCCTGGAGTACCCGTAGCCGCCGAGCACCTGGATGGCCAGGCTGTTGGCCTCCAGGCACCACTGCGACGGCCAGCTCTTCGCCACCGGGGTCAGCATGCCGAGGAGGAGTTTGACCACGTCGGCCTCTTCGGCAGACTCCGCGGTGCGTTGCAGGTCAACAAGATTCGCGCAGTACAGCGCCAGCGCCAGCCCGCCCTCGACATAGGACTTCTGCGCCAACAACATTCGCTTGACATCGGCATGCTCGATGATCGGTATCTGCGGCGCCGACGGGTCCTTGGCGGTGACGGGCCTGCCCTGCGGCCGGTCCCGCGCGTAGGCCAGCGACTTGAGATAGCCGGTGTAGCCCAGTGACACCGCGCCCATTCCGACGCCCAGCCGTGCCTCGTTCATCATGTGGAACATGTAGCTGATGCCGCGATGCGCTTCGCCGACGAGAAAGCCGACCGCACCCGGTTCGCCTCCCGGCCGGTGCACGCCCTCACCGAAGTTCAGCACGGTGTTGGTGATGCCCCGCTGGCCCATCTTGTGATTGAGTCCCGCCAGCACGATGTCGTTGCGTTCCCCGACCGCTTCTTCGGGACCGTCGGGACCGGGCAGGAACTTCGGCACGATGAACAGCGAGATGCCCTTGGTCCCGGCAGGCCCGCCGGGGATCTTGGCCAGCACCAGGTTGACGATGTTCTCGGTCATCTCGTGCTCGGCGCCCGAGATCCACATCTTGGACCCGAACAGCCGGTACGTGCCGTCGTCGCGGGGCTCGGCGCGGGTGGTGATGTCGGCGAGCGAGGAGCCGGCTTGCGTCTCGGAGAGCGCCATTGTGCCGGAGAAGCGGCCCGCCAGCATCGGCCGCACGAACGCATCGATCTGCTCGTCGGTGCCGAACTGTGCCAGCAGGTTCGCGTTGGCGATCGTCAGCATCACGTAGCCGGCCGTCGACATGTTGGCCGCCGACAGCCAGCCGAACGCGGCCTGAGCCACGGTCATCGGCAGCTGAGCACCGCCGAGTTCGGCGTCCATCCCCATGCTGAGCAGGTCGGCCGCCGCGAACGCGTCCAGCGCCTCCTTGACCTCGGGGATGACGGTAACGGTCTGGCCGTCGAACGTCGGCTCGTGGGCGTCGCTCTTCTTGTTGTGCGTCGCGAAGTAGCGGTTCGCGAGCTGTTCGCAGAGCTCCAGCACGCCGTCGAAGGTCTCACGGGAGTGCTCGGCGAAGCGCGGGCGCTTGGTCAGTTCGTCGACCCGCAGCCACTCGTAGAGCAGGAAATCGAGATCCCGGCGGGACAGCAGCGTGGATCTCATCGCCTGCCCCGGATTCACGTCGCGGCTTCTGCTGCCGAAACGTCGACGCCGAGTGGGGAATCCTCCCGCACCGCCTCATCGCGGATCAGGCCGCGCAGCAGTGCGGTGCTGAACTCGACGGCGATCTCCTGCGCGGTCCGCCTGCCGTGCGGCCGCAGCCACCGGTAGGAGCCGAGCGTCATGCCGATGTAGCCCAGGGCGAGCACGTGGGAGTCGCAGTCGTAGAACTCGCCGCTGGCGATGCCCCGGTCGATCACGTCGCGGACGTGCTCGTAGACCTGCGTCTCCTTCTCCCGGATGTAGGCCACCTGCTCCTCGGTGAACCACTCCGTGATGTACGGGCCCTCCTGGAAGTACACGGCGGCCCGCTCGATGTTGCTCGCGATGCCCACGAGCAGCCGCCGGGTGAAGTGGTAGATCATCTCCCGCGCCGACGCCGACGGATCGTCGTGCAGCGCATCGACCGTGAAGTCGGCGGCGCCCTTGTAGATGTCGTAGAGGATCAGCGACTTACTGGCGTAGTAGTGGTAGACGGTCGCCTTGTTCAGGCCGACCGCGTCGGCGACGTCGTCCATCCGGGTGCCGTGATAGCCGCGCGCGGCGAAGAGCTTGGTGGCGACGGCCAACAACTCCTCGCGCCGGGACATCCCATTGCTGGTGACGGATTCAGACATGGCGACTCACTATAGGCAGGGCCCGGACCGCGCTGATGATCTCGGGGTCGACTAACTGGTTGGTTCAGTCTAAGCGGTTGCTCTGTCGTGGCGGGCCGAGCCGGTCTAGACTCCACCCACAGCCGGCATGCAGGCGAGAGGTGGAACGTGGACCCGAATCCGGATTACGACGCGAGCGACGAACTGGAGTACGGCATCAACTGGTTCGCCTGGATTCTGCGCGGGGTGTATCCGCCACCCGCCTATCCGCCGGTCTGATCCACCGACACATCTTCACCTTTGCGCCCCAGCCACCGTTTGGGCGCATACGTGCGAGTACGTCGCACCATGCCGTCGATCGCGGGGGCGCTGCGCTTTCGCGCGGCTGACATCATGTCGCGGACTTCGCCCAGCTTGTCGTGGACCTCATGGCGCCAGTCCCGCGGTTCGACCGGTTCGCGATCGGGTGGCCACACGATGGGCGGCTCGGCGACGACGATCGGCTGCGGCAATGGGGGCAGGCTGTCTTCGCCGTAGCTCTCCCCGCATTTGCGGCAGTGCACCTCGTAGCGCAGCCGGCCGGATTCCCGGCCCGGCGCTGTCTCGATGAAGACGTAGTCCGCCACCGACACGCATCGCGGGCACCGTGCGAGTCCGCGTTCCACCACCATGCTCACACTCGATATCGTGCGGCCCACAGGGCACGCCGCCTACCTGCAGAGATATCTCGATGCGCGATCGGTGCCGTTTCGAGACTCGGCTTGATTCACCGCTACGCGGCTTCGGCTTGATTCACCGCTACGCGGCGGCTGCCTTCACCGCGCGGCCGACTTCGGCCCGCAGCTCGCCGTACTCCGGTGAACGCCGCAGCTCATCGGGATCGACCCCGGTGCGGGGCAGATCGACCGGAAGGTCCAGGGCCACCTGCCCCGGGCGCCGCGTCAGCACCACGATCCGCGACCCGAGGAACGCCGCCTCATCGGCGCTGTGGGTGACGAAGACGGTCGTCCGCCCGGACTCGGCGCTGACCTGACGGACGTCCTCCTGTAACCGCTCACGGGTCAGGGCGTCCAACGCCGCGAACGGTTCGTCGAGCAGGAACAGCGGCGTCTCCGCGGCGAGCGCGCGGGCGATCGCCACGCGCTGCTGCTGCCCCCCGCTGATCTCCCAGATGCGCCGGTCTGCGGTACCGGTCAGGCCTACCCGGTCGAGCAGCTGATCCCGGCGTTCGGAGCGCTTGTCCCGCGGCACCCCGGCGTACTTGAGCGCCAGGTCGACATTGCCGCCGACCGTGCGCCACGGGAACAGCCTGGGCTGCTGAAACACCACGCCCGCGGTGACGCCGGGGGTGGGTGGCGCGCCGGCCACCTGCACCGAACCCCGGCTCGGCTCTTCGAATCCCGCGAGCAGCCGCAGCAGAGTGCTCTTCCCGCAGCCGGATGCCCCGACGAGCACCAGAAACGATCCGGGCTCGACCGTCAGGTCGACAGGCCCGAGCGCGGTGACCTCGTCGCGGCCCCTGCCGTAGCTGTGCGACACCGACTCGATTCGGATCGCGCCGCTGTTGTGTTGTGATGCAGGAGCTTTCACATCACTGGGTGATGACACCGGGAAGTCCCTTGGTGTATATCGCGTCCTGGAACGTCTTCAACGGGGCCGCGGCCGGGATCTGCTTTTGTTCGGCCAGGAACTGCGAGGCGCTCTCCAGGTTCACCGCGATGTTTCCCGGGCTGGCCTCGGAGCCAAGCCATTCCGCGGATGCCACCTCGCCGGGGGTCAGATACACGCCCTGCTCGAGTTGGCCCGCCACGTCCTCGGGCGGCAGCCCGATCTCGGCGCCGATCGCCTTGGCCGCGGCGTCCGGCTCGTCCTTGATCACGGTGAGGGCGCGGGCTTGCTGCTGCCGCCAGACGTCAACGACTTCGGGGTTGGCCGCGGCGAACTCACTGGACACCACGCCGAGATCGAGGGTGGGCTTACCGTCCTGGGCGAGCTGGCGGCTGGTGATCAGATCTTTGCCGGAAGCGCGCAACTGGTCCAGCGTCGGCAGCCAGGTGTAAGCGGCATCGATGTCACCGCGCTCCCACGCCGCCAGGATCGCCTGCGGCTGCAGGTCGACCAGCTGAACGTCGTTGGTCGACAGGCCATTCTGTGCCAGCGCGGCCAGCAGGCTGTAGTGGGCGGTCGAGGCGAACGGGGTACCGACCCGCTTGCCCTTCAGGTCCGCAATGGTGTTGATGTTGCTGCCGTTGCGCGCGACCAGCGCCTCGTTGTCTCCGGCGACGTCCAGCACGAAGGCCACCTGGTAGGGGATGTTCAGCGGCGCCGACAACCCGCGCGCCACCGGGCTGGAACCCAACGCGCCGAAGTCGAGCTCCTTGGCGATGAACGCGGTGTTGACGTCCGCGCCCGAATCGAACTTGATCCACTTGATGTTGAACTCGGGCAGCGCCTCTTCGAGCCACGTGTTGTTCTTGACGATCAGGTCCCCACTCGGAAAGGTCTGGTAGCCAATGCGAATGGTGGGCTTTGTCGAATCCTGCCCAGAATTGTCGACCGAGCAGCCGGCCAGCGCGAGGGTGGCCGCGGCGAGCGCGACGACAAGAGCCTTCAGTTTCATATCTTTTCAGACCTTTCCTCTCCAGGGAACGGCGCGACGCTCGATAGCGCGCAGTAGTCCGTCGATCACCAGGCCCGAGAACCCGATGGCGAAGATGCCGACGAGCACGACGGGGGTGTTGTTGTAGTTGCTGGCGTCCTTGACCAGCCCGCCGATACCGGGGATGCCGTTGAACAGTTCGGCGGCGACCACCGACGAGTACGCCATACCGACCGCCAGCCGGATGCCGGTGAAGGTCTCCGGCAGCGCCGAGGGGATGACGACGTCGCGGATGACCTGGCGCCGCGATGCCCCGAGAGCCCTTGCCGCTTCCTGTAATCCGACCGGCGCGGCGACCACCGCCGCGGTGGTCGCGACCGCGGCCGGGGGCAGTGCGGCGAGCGCGAGCAGCGTGATCTTCGGTGCCTCATCGATACCCAGCCAGATGACCAGAAGGAAGAAGTAGGCCAGCGGCGGCAGCGCCCGCAGGAAGGTCAGCCATGGCTCGAGCACGCTGCGCACCCAGCCGACCGATCCCATCACGAGGCCGAGAAGCACTCCGAGAGCGACGCCGATGACGACGCCGGCGAGCACCCGCCGCAGCGTCATGTAGAGGTGCTCCCACAGCAGATATCCCGCGTAGCCGCGCACCCCGTCGTGGGTGGTGGAGACGTCGATGAACGCCTGCCACACGGTCGCCGGGTACGGCACGAAGGTCTGGTTCCAGACACCGCTCGCCGCGGCGAGCTGCCACACGGCGCCGAACACGACGACCGACAGCAGCGGCAGCGCCGCCCGGGTCAGCCGACCCCGCCACACGTTGGGTGGGGACGGCGCGGCAGCCGATGGCGCACTGGCGGCGTCGGGCGGGGTGATGTCGACGAACACTGACACGGGGCGACTTTCTGCGGACTGAGGGCCTGGCGAGGCGACCGACTCTCAGCGACGACGAGTCGGCCTATCTCTTACCGCAAAGAGGTACCCCGCCGGAGATGGCGCCGACAACGGTCCGACTCATCGAGAACTTAATGTGCCCGCGGGAGTCGGGTGCGCTCAGATCGCGTCGATCACCTTCTGCCGGAATCGATCCATGGCCTCGACGGCGTGCGCGACACTGTCGCCGGGTATCGACACATGCACCCAGGTGACACCGGCGCCCGCCAGTTCTTCCAGGCCGGCGAGATAGGCGTCGGCGTTGAAATCCGCGTCACCGGGACCGCCGACATAGAACGGCGAGAACGCCACGTCGACCGTTGCGGGGTCGCGGCCGGCACCCTCGAGGCGGCGATGCAGATCATCGATGGCACCGGCCAGGCGCTCGACCGAGTCGATGGACGCGGTTCTGGCCGTCTGGGCCAGGCCTGCAGGTGCGGGGAAGGGACACCACCCGTCGCCGTGCGCGACGACCCGTCGCCGCGCCGCCGAGGTGTTGCCGCCGATCCAGATCGGCGGGTACGGCCCACTCACCGGTCGCGGATGTGCGGTGATCCCGCGCGCCTCGAAATGCCTGCCCTCGAAGACGAGGTCGTCGGTCGTCCAGATCCCGCGGATCACCTCCAGCGCCTCATCGAACAGCGCCGCGCGCTCCTCGAAATCGACGCCGAGCGCTGCGAACTCCTTCTTCATGTAGCCGACACCGACGGCCAGCGTGAACCTGCCGTTGGACAGCAGGTCCAGCGTGGCGCCGGACTTGGCCACCACGAACGGGTTTCGGTACGGAAGGACCACGATGTTGGGAATCATCCGCAGCGTCGTGGTGTGCGCGGCGGCGAAGCTCATCGCCACGAAGGGATCGAGCGCATCGTGTCCGCCTGCCGCGAGCCAGCGCGCCGACGGCGCCGGATGGTCGGTGAACCCGAACCCGTGAAATCCTGCCTTCTCGGCGGCTACCGCGAGGCCGATGACACCGGCACCGGACGCGACGTCCGGATTGTAGGGGTGTGTGTGCATCGGATGCGTGACGGCGAATCGCAACTGTTCGAGCCCCATCAGGTCAACGCTCCTGGGTCTTTCGGGTCATCAGGCGCTGCACCTGCCCGTAGGCGTCGATCGGGCTGTGCAGCGCGAGGCCGCCGTCGGAGAATACCGTTTGTCCGGTGACCCAGGACATCTCGAGCACCGCGACAATGGTCTCGGCGACGTCGTCGGCCTCACCGAGGCGCCCCAGCGCGGTGCGTTCGGACAGTCCGTCGACCCAGCCGGGCAACTGTTCGGGCTTGGCGAGCATCGGGGTGCGTGTGACACCGGGCCCCACCGCGTTGACCCGGATCCGGTGCGTGCCCCATTCGACCGCGGCGACCCGGACCAACATGTCCAGGCCGGCCTTGGAGACGCAGTAGGCGCCCATGTCGCGGTCGGCCACGGTCCCGCTGATGCTCGAGACCGCGACGATCGATCCGCCGTTGCCGGCTTCGACCATGGCGCGCGCCACCGCCCGCATGGTCAGCCACGAACCGGTCAGGTTGGTGTCCAGGACCCGCCGCCACTCGTCTGGATCCTGCTCGAGCAGTAATCCGGACGCGCCGATGCCGGCGCAGGCAACCAGTCGGGTCGGTGCGCCGTGCGCGGCGACCGTCTGTTCCAGCGCGGCCGTCACCGAGTCGGGATCGCTGATGTCGCAGGTGAAGTCACCGCCCTTGAGGTCCCACGCCGCAACCTCGTGGCCGGCGTTGCGGAGGCGCTCGACGACCGCGCTGCCGATACCGGACCCGCCCCCGGTCACGATGGCACTCATGAGGGCGGCCCGATCAGTTCGACCCGCACGTCGTCCGGTGCGGTGATGACCGCCATCTCGACCGCCTTACCTCCGGGGGCGGGCATCGAGATTCGCCGCACGCCGTCGGTGAAGCCCACATCGGCGAGTCGAGCCAGGGTGGGGTCGACATCGCGCTGTAGCGAGATCAGGAAAAACCCGTGCGACGGCCCGGGGACAGCGGGCGAAGCCGCACCGGCGCCCTCGAACACCACCAACTCCACGATGCCGGTGTCCGGTGTGGCGGGGTCGCCGAGAAAGATGGAGCGAAGCACATCGGTCGTCGCATCGAAGAGCGTCGGCCAGTCCCCGGTGAACTCGTAATCGAACAACTCGCTGAACCCGAGGCCGTCGCGCCAGAACCGCAGGGACTCCTCGACGTCGGCGGTGACGATCGCCGTGTGGTGGACTCCGATCACTGCCGTGCCACCGTGCGCTCGACCGTGTCGAAGACATCCATCTCAACCTGCTCCAGCCGTTGGGCGAACGTGTGTCCGCTGTACGGGAACTGTGTGACCACCTTCCCATTGGGATGGCGGAAGTAGTTGTTGCAGTTGGCCATCCACACCGTTCCTTGCATAGCGTCCTGAATCTCGGCATTGAAGGCGTCGTGCACCCCGCGCTTGACCTCGACCGCATCGAGTGACCGGTGGACCATGTGATCGAGGACGCGACGGATGAACTCCGCCTGCGCCTCCTCGATGTAGATGATCGAGGTGACGCCATTGGTGTTCGGCCCGTAGAGCGTGAACAGGTTCGGGTATCCCGGCACCGCGGTGCCGAGGTAGGCCTCGGCACCGTCTTGCCAGTCGTCGCGCAGTCGCCTGCCGCCGCTCCCGTACACGTCGAGGCTGCACAGATAGTCGGCGGCCTTGAACCCGGTGCCGTAGATCACGGTGTCGGCTTCGTGCTCAGTGCCGTCCGCGGTCACCAGGCCGCGTTCGGTGAATCCCGCAATCGGAGAGGTCTCCAGGGAGACGTTTGGCAGCGCGAACGTCGGGAACCACGTGCGGGATTGCAGCGGACGCTTGCAGCCCACCGGATAGTCGGGGAGCAGCTTGGCCCGCAGGTCCGGGTCGGCGACCTTGGCCATCAGGTAGTCGTTGGACACCTTCGTGAGGTACTTCGTCACCTCGGAGTCGACACCGAAACTGGCTGCCTCGTAGTCCTCGAACGCCTTGTCCCGCAGCTTGCGTGCTTCGCCCGGTTCCCGCGCGAAGAGTGCCTGCTGTTCGGCGGTGAACGGCTCGTCGACGCGCGGCGCCACCCAGATCGGGGTGCGTTGGAACACGGTGAGGCGCGCGGTCTCCGCGGCGATCGCCGGAACGTACTGGACGGCGCTGGCACCGGTGCCGATGCAGGCGACCCGCTGGCCCGCAGTCGATGTCGAATGATCCCAGTTCGATGAGTGGAAGGCCCGTCCCCGGAAGCCCTCTGCGCCCGGAATGTCCGGGATGTTCGGCACGTCCAGCATGCCGACAGCGGTGACGATGACGTCGAACTCGTGGACCACGCCGTGGGCGGTCGTCACCGACCACCGCCGCGTCTCGTCGGACCATCGCAGCGTGGTGATACGGGTGCCGGTCACCAGGTGATCGTCGAGGCCGTGGTCTGTTGCCACCGCTTCCAGGTAGCTCAGGATCTCTGGCTGGTTGGCGTAGGTCTTGCTCCAGTACGGGTTGAGCGCGAACGAGAACGAATAGAAGTGCGACGGCACATCGCAGGCCGCACCCGGATAGGTGTTGTTGCGCCAGGTCCCGCCGAAGCCGTCACCGCGGTCGAAGATCGTGAAACCGTAACCTGCACGCGCCAACTGGATACCCATTGCGATGCCACCCGGGCCGGCTCCGATGATGCCGACGGTCGGCTTGCCGTCCGGTGTCACGCGTCAGTCACCGTCCAATGCCGGCAGCTTGCCCGCACTGACCACCGACTGCAGTTCGGTGTATTCGGCGAGGCCTTCCTCGGCGAACTCCCGCCCGACCCCGGATTGCTTGAATCCGCCGAAGGGACTGGAGATGTCGAGCATGTACATGTTGATGCCGTAGGTGCCGGTGCGGACCTGACCGGAGATCTCCAGCCCGTGTGCCACGTCCTTGGTCCACACCGACCCGGCCAGCCCGTAGTCACTGTCGTTGGCGATCCGGACGGCGTCGCGCTCATCGGAGTACTTGATGACGGTCAGCACCGGCCCGAAGATCTCCTCACGCGCGATCGTCATGTCGTTGCTCGCATCGGCGAAGAGCGTCGGCCGGACGTACCAACCCCTGCCGACCGGTGAATCATCGCCGCCCAGAACCAGTGTGGCGCCCTGGGTCTTGCCAGACCGGATGTACTCCTGCACGCGGTGCTGCTGGCGCTGCGACACCAGTGGACCGATGTCGGTCTCCGGGTCGGCCGGGTCGCCCACCACGAGGGCAGCCATCATCTCGGCCATCGCGTCGACGAATTCGTCGTGCCTGCTCTCGCTGACGAGGATGCGTGTCTGGGCCACACAGGCCTGGCCGTTGTTCATCAGGCCGGCAATCTTGAGCCCGGCCACCGTCTTGCCGATATGGGCGTCGTTGAGGACGATCGCGGCGGATTTGCCACCGAGCTCGAGGCTGCAGCGCTTGAGTTGCGCCCCGCACCGCGACGCGATGTGTCTGCCCGTCGCGGAGTTCCCGGTGAACGCGATCTTGTCGACGCCGGGGTGCCGCACCAGCGCCTCCCCCACGTCGCGACCGCCGGGCACCACAGACACGACTCCCTCTGGCAGGCCGATCTCCTCGATCATCTCGGCGACCCACAGCGAGTCCAGTGGCGTTTCCGGTGCGGGCTTGACGACCACCGTGCATCCGGCGATCAGCGCGGGAATCAGCTTGGGCATCAACAGGTTCTGCGGAACGTTCCACGGAATGATGATCCCGACGACGCCCACTGGAACTCGGCGCAGGTGTACCTCTCCGAGGATTCCGTGGCGTCGCTCGGCCCACGGGTACTTCCGGGCTTCCTGCGCCGCGAGGTGCATCATCGACGCCGCGCCCGCGGCCTGTCCCAGCCGGCTGAAGCTCCTGGGCGAACCCATCTGTGCGGTGATCAGATCCGCCATGTCATCGAGGTGCGTCGAATACACCCCGGCCAGGTTCTCCACCGCGGCGATCCGCTGCGCGTGCGTCATGCGCGGCCAGGGCCCGTCGTCGAACGCGGCCCGCGCGGCGCGCACCGCCGCATCCACGTCGTGGGCCGATCCGGCGGCGGCGTGCGCGATGATCTCCTCGGTGTGAGGTGAGACGACGTCGATGGTGCCGCCGGCGCCGTCCTGCCACCTGCCGCCGACGAATATCTGTTCGTACGAGCGCACGTTCATCGCGGGCCTCCCGCGTAGGACTGCTGCGCCCAGTTCCTGAACTCGGTGATCGCGGACTCGCCGCGCGCCAGTGCGGGCTTGTCGCGGTAGATCTTTGCTTCCCAGATGGGGATGTCCTGCTCGATCTGCGTGCAGAAGTCGCGGGCGAAGCCCATCCCCATCCGCGTGTTCTCCCCCGTCTGCGGGTCGAGGGCGACGAAGAACGTGTACCGCGCGTCCACGAATTCGCCGTCGATCGGCGTCACGGTCAGCAGCGTGCACGATCTGCCCAGACCGCGGTGCCGCACGACGTCGATCCCCATGCCGAACAACTCGGAGTCCACCGCTCCGGACACCGGACCGCGGGGGGTCTCGAAGTTCACCTCGGCCACGGCACGAAACTGGTGGCCGTCCTGCTCGACGTCCAGGTTTCCGAACGCCGAGACCCCGTGCACCGTGGCGAAATGTGCGATGTCGACGGTGTTCTCGAAGACTTCCTGCGGGTGCGATCGGAACCGCCATCGCGCCTCGTCGGGTGCGTAGAAGCTGAAGGCAGCGTCATCGGCCTCGGGGATCTTGGGGAGCTCCCACTCGGGCTCCCCGCCATCGGGCGCATGCCAGACGAAGATGATGCCCGCCCGTTCCACGGTCGGCCAGGCCCGCAGCCTCGCCACCCGGTTGGGCGCCTTGGTGTAGGGGATCTCGACATTGACGCCGCGGCCGTCGAACGACCAACCGTGGAAGGGACAGACCACACAGTCATCACGCACCGTGCCACCCACGGCGATGTCGGCGCCCAGATGCGGGCAGTAGGCATCGAGCACATGGACCGCGCCCGACTCGCCCCGGTAGCAGATCAATTGACGGCCGAAGTAGCGCAGCGACGTGACCTCTCCCGCCGCGACGTCGCGGCTGTATGCCACCTGGAACCACCCCTTGGGATAGTCCGAGAAGGGGAAGCGACGTGCCGCCGCAGATACCGCGGTCATCGCTGCACCTTTCAACGCCGGGTAAAAGTGTTTTGATGCTATCATAGGAAAAAAGACACTTTGGACTACATTTGTAACGTCTGAAGTGGGTAATTGAAGCGCATAGGAGTTAAATTGGTGGCAGCCCCAGGCAGAGTGGGCGTCGCATGACGACGGTCGGCGTGGGCCGTGACCATCGGCGACGGTTGACATCCCCGCGGATCGCCGAGGTGGTCGCCGACGAGTTGCGCCGCCAGATCGTGGACGGCGAACTCGAAGACGGGGACCTTCTTCCACCGCAGGCGGTTCTGGTCGAGCGGTTCAACGTCAGCCTGGTCTCCCTTCGAGAAGCCCTGCGAATACTCGAGACCGAGGGTCTGGTCTCTGTCCGGCGCGGCAACCAGGGCGGCGCCGTCGTCCACGCCCCGACCAAGACCAGCGCGGCCTACATGCTGGGGCTGGTGCTCCAGAGCGAGCATGTGCTGCTCGATGACCTCGGCGCCGCGCTCCGGGAGCTCGAGCCCAGCTGCGCCGCTCTTGCCGCGCAGCGCCCCGACAGGATCACCACGATCGTCAAGGAGTTGGCACGGCTCAACACCGCGATGGCTCACCACCTCGACGACGGACCGGCCTTCACCGATCTCGGTCGGCAGTTCCACCACGCGCTGGTACACGGGTGCGGCAATTCCACGGTGACGGCCGTCGTCGGCAGCCTGGAGTCATTGTGGGGCAGTCACGAGCGGCGCTGGGCCGAACACAGCGCCGCAAGCGGCGACTACCCGTCGACCGCCGACCGGAAGGCGGTGTTGAAGGCTCACACCGCGCTGACCGCCGCCATCGAAAGGGGCGACTCCGAGCTGGCACGGCGCACCCGCATGCGGCATCTCGCGGATGCCCAGACCTCTGTGCTGTCCGGGAACGCCCCGCAACGCATCGTGGCGACCTCGACACACGACCTGACACCATCCAGTGACTGGCGCCTCTAGGTAACTGCGAAATACGGAGGTGCACATGGCTTCACGTGCGGAAGGTTCGCGAAACGCCTTGGTGACCGGCGGCAGCGGAGGCATCGGCAAGGCGTGCGGCCGTAGACTCGCCGACCTCGGCTACGACGTCGTCCTCACGGCCCGCGGCGAAGGTCCGCTCCGCGCAGCGGCGGAGGAGATCGGCGCACGATGGGTGGTGGCCGATGCATCGGATCCGGCCGGATTCGCGCCTGCACTGGCCGATCTGACGCACCTGGATCTCCTGGTGCACGCCGCCGGAACGCTCGGAGGCACCTATGCCCGTAAGCAGACCTTCGATCAGTGGCGTGCCACCATGTCCGCCAATCTCGATTCCTGCTTCGTCGTGACGGCCGCCGCTCTGCCGTTGATGCGGCCCGGGTCCCGCTTCATCTTCATCTCCTCCTCCGCTGCACACGAACCGATGCCGGCGCGCACCGCCTACTCGGCGTCGAAGGCCGGCATGAACGCCTTCGCACGGGCATTGGCGCTCGAGGTCGACCGTGACGGCATCAACGTCAACATCGTGACGCCCGGACCGGTGGAAACCGAAATGCTGCAGGATGTTCCGTTCGAGATGTATGCCATCACCGCCGCCGACGTTGCCGACGCAGTCGCGTGGCTCGACACCGTGGCAGCATCGGTGGACCTGCCGGAGGTTCGGCTCAACGCCGTCACCCGGGGCCCGTCGGCGCGCCCGCCGATCGTTCCTCTGGAAGCCCAGCGGCGCGCTGCCGGGCCCTGATCCCGTCGTCGTCCATCCGCGATCTTGACGCCGCCTCTCCCTACTCCCTATCTTTATAAAGAAAGGGGATTGCGTGCACATCGGGCCGTCTGCGGACCAGCTCCACCTGCGTGACGCCGTGCGCGAGGTGCTAGCGGCTGAGTGCCCACTCACGCTCAACCGGCACACTCACACCAATCATCAAGCATGGCAACCGTTGTGGAAGACCATGGTGGCGCTCGGCTGGACGGGCCGGCCCGACGCGGGCTCGCCGACGACTACCTCCGAGGTTCAGCGCAACATCATCGGCGAGCGCCTGCTCGGATTGCCGAAAGGGTGACGATCGTGGACTACGACCTCGGCGAAGACGCGGGTGCCCTCAGGATGCGGCTGCGGGCGTTGATCCGTGATCAGGTGCCGCCGGGCTTCCTCGGCGCCTTCACCAACGACCCGCAGGACCTCGCCACCACGCAGGCGTTCTGCAAGCTTCTGGCCGACGAGGGACTGCTGACGCTGGCGTGGCCGAAAGAGCATGGCGGCGGCGGGGGTTCGGTGTGGCAGCAGACCGTACTGCGCGAGGAGATGTGGGCCCACCACGAGCCGCGGGGAGCCCAGTACATGGGTGTGAACTGGGTGGGCCCCGCGATCATGCGCTACGGCACCCCGGCGCAGAAGCAGCAGCACCTGACCGCCATCTCCTCCGGTGAGGTCATCTGGTGCCAGGGATTCTCCGAACCCGAGGCCGGCTCCGACCTCGCGTCGATGCGCACTCGCGCACTGCGTGACGGCGACGGCTGGGTGGTCAACGGGCAGAAGATCTGGACGTCCTACGCGCAGATGGCCGGTTGGTGCGTGCTCGCGACGTGTACGGACCCGGCCGCCGCCGGCGGCAACAAGCACACGCTGTTCCTGCTGCCGATGGACCGCGACGGGATCACGGTCCGCCCGATCAGATCGATGCTGGGACCGCACCACCTCAACGAGATGTTCTTCGACAATGTCCGGGTGTCCGATGCCGAGGTACTCGGGGAGGTGGGCGGCGGCTGGCAGGTGATCCGCGAGGCCCTGGCGTTCGAGCGCGTCGGTATCGCCCGCTATGCCCGCTGTGAGTCGCTGCTGGAGCGGCTTCGCGCCGCTCTGGGCGACGGTTGGAACGAACTGCCCGAGTCACTGCGCAGCCGGTGGGTGCGCGCCCTCGCCGACCTGCGGGTCGCGCGGCTGCTCGCCTACCGGGCGGTGTCACTGCAGCACGACCCGGCGGCACCGGCGGCCGCCAGTTCGGCGCGGATCGCCACCACGACCTGCGACCAGACGGTCGCCGAGCTGCTCTTCGACGTCCTCGGTGCCGGTGCGCTGGACAGCGGACCCGGGTCGGCACTGGACGGGGCCGTCGAGGATCACTGGCGCTACGCACAGGCGGCGACGGTCGCGTCGGGCACGATCGAGGTGCAGCGAATGGTGGTCGCACGCGATGTTCTCGGAGGTCGCTGACATGGAAACCTCGCTGCCGCAACACATCCACGAATTCAGCGTGGTCGCCCGGGAACGGTTCGACCGGGTCGGGGGTCCGCAGGCCGCCCTGTCTGCCGAACTGGACGACGGCCCGAGGCTGGCGTCGGCGCAGGCGCTGCGCGACATCGGCGCCGCGGAACTGGCGCTCCGCGATGATCCCGACGACACGCTCGCAGCGGCGGTGCTGTGCCGTGCGGCGGGCGCGTCACTGCTGCCCTACCCCGTCGTCGACGAACTCATGTCCCTCGGCGGAAGTCGGCTCGCGCTCGTCGACCCGCGGGTCGCGCGCGTCGACCACGGCGACCTCCCCGGCGCCTGGCTGCTCGCCGATCTGGACGGAACCGCCTACACCGCAACACTGACGACGCGCACCGGCGGAAAGCTCGGGCCGTTCCTGGTTGCTGCCTCCGACCTGTCGCCGACGGGAAGTGTGCCCCAGACCGATGTCAGCCTGCACCTCATCCTGGACTCCTGGCGCCTGCTCGGCGCGCTCGAGCGTGCCCTGACCATCGCGCGCGACCACATCAGGGCGCGTACCCAGTTCGGCAAGACCCTCGCCGAGTTTCAGGCGGTGCGCTTCACGGTCGCCGACGCGAGCGTTGCGCTGCGGGGGCTCGCGGAGCTCGCCAAATTCACGATCTCGCGGTGGAATTCGGTACCGACGCCCATCGGCTGGACCGATGCGCTGATGCTCAAGATGAAGGCCGCCGAGACAGGTGTGCAGCTGATGCGCACCTGTCATCAACTGCTCGGCGCGCTCGGCTTCTGCGATGAATCCGACATCAGCGTCATCGATCGGCACATGCAGCCTCTGCTGCGGCTGCCCGCCGGCGCCGAAGCCCTGGCGTTGCGATTGGTGCCCGAAGCCGGCCGCGGCCATGTGGAGACCCTGTTCTCGTGACTCGATGGGACGCCCCTGCCATGCCTGACGACGAATCGGTGCCCTACGGCAGCCAGCTCACCCGACGGTCGGTGGCCGATCCCGACGGGACCGCTCTGGTCGTCGTCGCCCGCGACGGCGCGGAGGCCGCCTTGACGTGGTCCGAGCTGGAACGGGCGGCCAACCAGTGGGCGCGGGCGCTACAGGCGGCGTCGGTGTCCGAGGGTGCGATGGTCGCGCTGTCGATCCCGAACTCGGTGGAACTGGTTGTCGCGGCGCTGGCCACATGGAAGGTGGGCGCCGTCCCGATCCCGATGCGGTGGGACCTGCCGGACTGGGAGCAGCAGCGCCTTCTCGATGTCATCGCCCCCGCGCTGGTGATCAGCGAGACGAACGTGGCGGCGCTGGTTGCCTCCGCCCGCGCTCAGGACGACACCGCGCTGCCCGAGGTCACGTCTCCCGCGTTGAACGGCATCTGCAGTTCCGGCTCCACCGGCCTGCCCAAGATCATCCTCAACACCGCCCCGGCGCTGTGGAGCCCGGCGCTGCGGACGCCCTTCATGGAACAGTGGGCGCCGGTCAGCCTGCCCCAGAAGATCCTGGTTCCCGCGCCGATGTATCACACCAACGGCTTCAACACGCTCAACTACCTGCTCGGCGGCGACCAACTGGTGGTGCTCGAGAAGTTCGATGCCACACTGTTTCTCGACGTCATCGAACGCCACCGCATCACCACCTTCACCGCGACACCGACGATGCTCGCGCGGGTCGCCGACATTCCCGGTGTCGGGGACCGTGATCTCTCGAGCGTGGCATGGATCCTGCAGGGCGCCGCCGTGATGCCGCAGAATCTGCTTCGACGGTGGTTCGAGCTACTCAGCCCCGAACGGATCGTGATGGCCTACGGCATGACCGAGAACCTCGGCCTCACCGCGCTGCGCGGCGACGAGTGGCTGGAGCATCCGGGCAGCGTCGGACGTGGCTTCCGGGAGACCGACGTCCGCATCGTGGACGACCGGGGAGAAGTCGTGGGCCCCGGCGTGCTCGGCGAGATCTCGCTGCGCGCACCGATGAACGACCAGTACCGCTACATCGGGGGTGCGCCGCCACTGCCGACGACGCCGGACGGGTTCACCTCGGCCGGCGACATCGGCCACCTCGACGCCGACGGCTACCTCTACATCGCCGACCGCCGCACCGACATGATCGTCACCGGCGGGGCCAACGTCTTTCCCGCCGAGGTCGAGTCGGCGCTCATCGACCATCCCGAGATCGCCGATGTCGTGGTGATCGGGATCGCCGACCGGCGATGGGGACGACGCGTGCACGCGGTGGTCCAGCCGCTCGACGTCACACAGCCGCCCTCCGCGGAAGCCGTCATCCGGTACGCCAAGGACCGGTTGGCGGCCTACAAGGTGCCCAAGACCGTCGAGTTCATCGACGAGATCCCCCGGACAGCGGCGACCAAGGTCAACCGGTCTGCCATGGTCGAGGCACGCGGCGGCTGACTACTGGGACGTCATCACCGAGAGCTTGCCCCGCGGAAGCAGTTCGACCATCACCCCGTCCGGGTCTGTCACCGTGGCGGCCAGCCCACCGCCGGGGGTGGGCATCGACCGGACCCGGCCGCCGAACCCCATCTCCCCCAATCGGTTCAACACCGCCGGCACATCAACCTGCAGCGACAGCAGGAAGACACCGCGAGCCGGCAGGCCCGCCTGAGGGCGGCCGTCAGTCACCTCGGCCACACCGAGGTCAAGGAGTTCGATGATCCCGGAATCAGGGTGCTCGGCGTCGCCGAGGAACACCGTCCGCACCGACTCGGTGCGCACACCGAGCAGCGATTCCAGGTCGGCGGCCAGAACCTTGTCCGCCAGGACGGTGAGCTCCAGGCCGTCCCGATAGAACCGCAGCGACTCGTCCATGTCGCGGACACACACGCCGGCGTGATGCAGGGTCGTCATCGAGGTTCTCCAGACCGATTCACAAGAACGAATTCTCAGCAGTCAGACCGAGTTCGGGGATCTCACCGAGTGCGAACGTCTCGGCGTTGCCGAGGCCGACACCGCCACCGGCCGGATCCTCCACGCGGACAAGCAGATCACGAAGCTGGTGCAGCTTGCGGGCGTTCTCGGGCTTGTCGCACTCGGTGATGTGACTGCCCTCGACTCTCAACTCCCCGACCCATTCTCCGTAAACCCAGTCGTTCCAGCCGTAGTACCCCGCCGGGCCGAGGTGAAAGCCACCGGGTCCGGCTGCGGTGATGGTAATCGGACGGGTACTGCCGTCGCTGTCGATCAGCGTGATCGTACCGCCGATGAGGCGCCGGTTGTCGTCGCGGAAGTTCAGCTGCTGCTGCACCGAGGCGAACCGGTGCGCGCTGCCGTCGGCGTTCTGTTGTTCAGCCTGACAACGGATTTGACTGTATCCGGCGCCGCGCTCCTCCTGGTAGAACACGAACAGCGAATAGGTCGAGCCATCCTGGCGCGTCAGCGTCATCGGCAGCCACGTCATGAACATCTGATCGATCCGGTGCCGTCCCCGGCGGGGCAGACCCGGAATCGGTTTACCCACCCCCGGGCGCAGTCCCCAGGAGTGGTCCCGGACCGAGATCCACTCCTGTGGCGTGAACTCGGTGCGTTCCCCCTCCACCTCGACCCAGCCGGAGGCGACGCCGACCTGGCGGTAGCGCAGCACGTTATGGGTCACGCGATAGCCGTCGGGGCTGCGGTCGGGCCACGGATCCTCCAGCGCGGGCGGGAAATCGCCGCGCATCACCACGTCGAAGGCGATCGGGGCATGCTCGGACGGGTCCAGGCTTACTCGGATCGACTTGAGCGGCTCGACCACCTCGTAGTGGATCGGACCCACCGTCGTACCCGCCGAATCCGCCGACAGCCGCCGCCCCGCCCGGACCGTCCACTGCTCGGTGCCCCGGCATACACCCGCCGCGCCGTCGAAGACGCCCCGGTTGGTGTACTTGCCCACGCCGAGCACCACCTGCAGCGAGTTGTCGCGGGCATGGGCGATCGTCCAGATCTTCTCCGTCCAGGACGGATCGGACTGGCTCACCGTCGCGAACGTGTCCACGATCTGGTGGGTCAACATCTCGTCCTCGGGGACGAGTTCCCCGTAGTTCGTCGACAGCATTCGGGCGGTATTCCTCTCAGCGGGCGTTGCCGGTGGCCGGTGGTGTTCCGAAGAACGCCGTCATGTCGGTGCCCTGCTCGTACTCGTGCATCCAGGTGTCCGCCCACTCGGGCAGCGGCTGGTCGGCGGGGTTGTGGTGAGGCATCTGTGAAAGGGCAAGCCGCCACGCCATTTTCGCCAGGTGACTAGTCGGAACGGCGTTGAAGAGGGTAGGCGCTCCCGGGCGCCGGGCCCGCCTTCGGGCGCCACCGGGGCCACGGAATCTGAATTCGTCGACCAGCAGGGCCGGTGCCATCAGTTCGGTCGCGGACGCGCCCCGCTCCTCGAAGGGAATGTGCCGGTCGAAGGCAGCGGCGATGTTCGCGGCGACTTCGCTGACATGGCGAAATGTACGTCGGAAGTGCTTGACGCGGTACCACGGGTCCGGTGACAGGTGGCGGTACAGGATCAACCCGGAGCTTCGGTGTTCGATCTCCTCCACGAAGTGCCACATCATCAGTGAGGCCACCCGCTGGTCGCTGCCGCCGAACAGAGCGTCACGGTTGTCGAGGATGACCTTGAACAGCGGCGTGAACGTCGCCTCGAGGTTCGCGATGTACGCCGCGTGGAACTCGACCGGCCTGTTCGTGATCAGATCGTCGTAGGACTTGACGGTGTCCTGGTAGCACTGTTCCAACGCCGGGTACCGCTCGATGAGCGCGAGCATGTGCTTGCGATGGGCTGCTGCGTGCTGGGCCTCCTGCCGGAGGAAGGCCTCGGCCTCCGCGGCGACCTCGGGATCCTCGGACAACCTGTCCTGAGCCTGGCGCAGCGAGCTGATGATGTACTTCTCGAACGGCACCGCGATGAACGTGAAGGCATTGCAGAAGATTCCGAAGTTCGGGTTGGCGGGCTGCCACAGGAACGGAACACTGCGGTCGAACTCCCACGCGATCTTGCGGACCACCAACTCGGTCACCGCTGTCACCCTTCTCGCAGACCCGCCAGCCACCGGTCCTCAGACCCGCGTCACTCGATTAACATCTGCTTGTCCCGATGTCACAGATCTTGGTGCTCCAACATCGGACATGAGTGCGGCCAGTGTGACACCATGGGCATCATATGTAAAGCAATGGAGGGCTACTCGGATGACCGCGGACGCCGAACCGTCGATCAGGCGGAGAATTCTCGACGCCACCCATGTCGTGCTGTCGCGAAGCGGGCACCGCAACCTGCAACTGTCCGAGGTGGCCGCCGAAGCCAAGGCGTCACGTCCCACGCTCTATCGCTACTTCGGGTCCAAAGAAGGTTTGCTGGAGGCCTTCGCACTCTACGAGCAGGACAACTTCGACGCCGGCATCGCCGCGGCGATGACCGGCCTGCGGGGCGCCGACAGGCTCGATGCCGCGCTGCAGTTCATCGTGGATTACCAGGACTCCTATACGGCGCGGTCGGTCGTGGAGATCGAACCCGAGCACTCGCTCGCGCAGATGCGCCGAGTGCTGCCGATCATGCGGGAACGCATCAGACATGTGATCCCCGCCGACAACGCCGACATCGCCGCGGCGGCGGTGGTGCGCATCGCGGTCTGCCACTACCTCGTGCAGGGCGGCACGCCGGACCAGTTCCTGGCCGAGCTGCGCCACGCCGCCGGGCTCGACCCCCATCGCCGTCGGGCGCCGCGCACCGCGGCGAGCTGATCCCGGCTATTCCATCAGCCAGGCCACGATCCGCCGGCCGACCGCGTGGGGCTCCTCCAGGTGCAGGAAGTGCCCGACGCCGTCGAGGAGTTCGAACGCCGAGCCCTCGGCGGGCAGAAACGCTCCGACATCGGTGAGCAGGTCGGCACCGACCGCGCCGTCGGTGGTTCCGTGCAGGTAGAGCGTCGGAACCGGCGGCGGACTCAAGGACGCGATGGCCTCGGCTTCGGTCGCCGGATCGGCGAACGCGGGGTTGAACGACGCGCGGTACGGGTTGAGGACGCCCACGACGGTCTCAGCGGTGACGCTGCGGCGCAACGCGGCGATGTCGTCGCCGCTGGCATACCCCGGCGACCAGTCCGCCCACAGCGATTCCCAGAAGCCGTCCTGCAACAGCAGGCCTTCCGCCAGCCCGACCTGCTGGATGAGCCAGATGTAGAACGATCGCTTGAGTTGCGGGTAGCTGAAGATCCCGGCGCCGAGCGCAGGCGCGGGCGGCACCGCCAGCGCGACGAACGTGCGAAACGCCCGTGGATCAACGGTGACCGCGCCGTAACCGGCGTTGGCTCCCCAGTCATGCCCGACGAGCACGGCGCGCTCGTCACCGCGGTAGTCGGCGCGCACGTCCAGGATGTGCCGCACATACGTTCCGACCGAGACCGGGCCTGCGGCCGGCACCGCATAGCCGGGTAGCCACGGAGCCACCACCCGGTAGCCGGCCGCCGCCAGTTGCGGTCCCAGGTGCCGCCAGGTGTTCGGGGTGTCTGGAAACCCGTGAACAAGCACCGCGAGGGGTTTGTCCGCGTCGTCGACGGCTCCGAACGTCACTGGCGCAGGCCCTGCTTCCACCGCATTCTCCTTCGATTTCCTGCCCGGCAACTGTGTTACATCGGCACAGCCTGACGTAAGACAACGTTACTTTACATATCGATGGTTGTATGTAACAGTTTCGGCCATGGCCGGGATTACTCTCGCTCCGCGCGATCTTGCCGAGACCCGGTTGCGGCTGCAGGCCTGGATCGAGCACCGGTTCAGCGCCGGGAGCATTGTGTCCGAGCTGTCCACGGCCAATCGCGCCGCCGGATGGTCCAGCGAGACGCTGGCATTCTCGGTGGCGGGCCCCGGAGAACCGCTGGACGGGCAGGGCGACTACGTCATCCGTATCCCCCCTGCCGGCGGTGGGATGTTCGCCGAGTACGACCTCGAGGGCCAGACCCGTACCCAACAGCTGCTCCGGCAGCACGCAGTGGTGACACCCTCCCCGGTAACCTACGAGCCCGACCCGTCATGGATCGGGTCCCGCTTCATGATCATGCCCCGCATCGCCGGACACACCCCGTCGGATACCTCGTATGCGACACGCGGCTGGCTGCATGACGCCGGTTCGGATGTGCAACGGCGACTTCATGATTCGTTTCTGGAGACGCTTCTCGCGGTGCAACGGGTTCCCATTGGGGAGGCGCCCTGGCTGCGCCGGCCGACGGGTGTCGGCGTCGGCCCCGAGATCGCCTGGTGGCAGGAGTACGTCCGCTGGGGCACTGATGGCGACGTTCCCGAGCTCATGGTGGACGCGTTCACGTGGTTGGAGCGCCATCAGCCTTCCGAGGCCGCCCCGCTGGCGGTCAGTTGGGGTGACGCCAGACTGTCGAACACCATCAGTGACGACAGCGGCACGATCATCGCCGCCATCGACTGGGAGCAGGCCTGCATCTGCCCGGCCGAAGCCGACCTCGGCTGGTGGTTGGCCACCCGCCGACAGACGTTGGAGGTCCAGGGAATCCGGGCCGATCCGGAACTCCCCGGGTTCGACAGCCGCGCAACGGTGATCCGTCGATACGAGGAGATGCTCGGCAGGGAACTCACCGACCTCGGGTGGTACGAGATGTTCTCCATCGTCAGGATGGCCTGCTGCATCCTTCGGACACATGTGCTGCTGCGCAGCCTCGGCCAGACCGACCACGGGTTCCTGCGCGCGCCGATCATGCCGTCGTGGGCGGTAGAGACGATCCGCGAATGACCAGCCGACTGTGGATCACCACCTCGATGATCGCCGTGGCGACCGCACTGGTGGAGTGCGTCGGCGCCGATCGCCCCTGGGCGTGGGCCGATCTCGCCGACGCCGCCGTGCGGAACCTCGTCGTGGCGGTGGCAGTCCTGACTGTCGTCCACCTGGCCGGAACCCGAAGCCGCCCTCGGGCCCACGCCGCGGCGGCCACGACAGACCCGTCGCCCCGGATCGATGTCGGCCGCGGTGCGCCTGGTGTCGACGACACACCGCCGGTACCGCCCACCGATCATTGGGTCGACCTGGTGCGCCGGGAGATCGATGAGCTCGCCACCTTGGCCGATCACCTCTACGGGATGATCGCACTGGCCGGATATGAACCTGAGCTGACCGAAGAGACGTTCGTCCGGATAGATGACTTGCGTTGGCTTCTCGGCAATTACGTGATCCGGGGCGGCCGCGTCCGCCGTCTCGCCGAACTCCCCGAGTTGCTTCAGTCGACCACGACGCTCGATGGCGCCGACGGTGCATGCCCGCAGGCCGTCGGCACGGTCCGGTCACGGGCCGCTGAGTTGCTGCAGCGGATCCAGGAGACGAACGCGGCGACCGTCGACTGGCTACTGGCGCACCGGGTCGCGCTGCCGGATCCCGACTTCCTGGACTCCAACGCCCTGCTAGGTCGCTACCACCGCCTCGACGTTGCGTCGACGCTCATCTCGGGTGATCCGCTGTACCTGTTGACCTGCCACATCCACGATGTGCTGGAGACGGTCGAGAGTCTCGGAGATGTGGATCATCCCGTGCTGGAGGTCCTCGAGACGCAGCTCGCCGGGCTGCTGGCGACTGTCGAAGAGGAGATCACCGCCGCCCAGGCGTTCAACAGCGCGCTGCTCACGCTGGGCGGCGAGATGCGTCCGGCCGATGCCGCCTAGCGGACCTGCCCGGCCACGCCGTCGTCACCAATTCGCTTGGTTGCGTTGACCGTCGGTCGTCACCGTCACCACCTGACCGACGAGCTCGGTCGCCTCGGCGTCGGCGAGCAGGTCGGCCCGGTGCACCCGGGCCAGTGCCCGGCCCGACTCGGTGTCGAGCACGAGCAGCCCCTGCTGGGCGGCTCCGTCTCGGCCGTGAGCGACCGTATACGCGCAGACGGTTGCCGGCCCGGACCATGTCGTCAACACGTGCCGGCGGGGCTGATCGGCATCGACTTCAGCCTGCAGGGTGTCGTGTTCACCGATGGTCGGCGGCGCACCTGGAACCGAGGACCACACGGCTGCCACGTGTTTGGCCATGTGCATGCCGACACCGGTCACCATCGTGCGGCGGGTGGTGTGGTTGAGCGCCTCGAAGGCCGTTGAGATCGCATGGGTCATGTAGCCGCTGGCCGGACCGCCGGCGTAGGGCAGGCCGCCGGTGACCGTCAGCCCGCGTGGGTCGTCGAGGGCGAGCCCCAGCGCATCGCAGGCCAGCCGCAGTGACGAGGGAAAGCAGGAATACAGGTCGAAGGCGTCGATGTCGTCGAGGCCGATGCCGGCGCGCGCCAGTGCATGCTTGCCCACGACCGCCATCGCGGCCGACCGCGACATGTCCTGGCGCTCAGCGATGGTCGCCGGATCCTCGGCACGGGCCCAACCGCTCAGGTACAGCCGGCGATCCTCGCTGACGCCCAGCGCATCGGCCTTCTCCCGCGTCGCCAGCAGCAGCGCCGCGGACATGTCGACATCCATCACCGCGACCTCACGCTTGGTGTACGGCCAGCCGACATACCTGTTGTCCGGCGTCGGAGTGCCCACCGCGTCGGCGTCCCACGCCTGCGGCCGCCATGCGTGCGGATTTCCGGCGGCGACCACGCTCATCGCCGCCATCATCGTCGCGGCCTCGCGGGCGTCGTCAGCCAGCGGCGTGCCACGTTTGGCGCGGCGCGCGGTGTCCCACAGCGGGAACGTCTCCCACGCCTGCACCACCTCGTGCGCGAGCTCGGACTGGTGGGGTGGCTCCCACGGGAACGGCGACGACTTGCGATGACTCCACGGCAACCGCACGCCGCTCTTCTTGGCCGCCCGGACAGTGGCCAACGCCTCGGCACTGCAGACCAGCGCCAGCTCGCACTCGCCCCGCTGCATCGACCGTGCGGTGTCGTTCACCAGGCCCTGCGGGGTTGTGCCACCGATCCCCGAGTACAGGATGTGACGAGGCGCTGCGCCCAGCGCCGTCGCGAGCCGTCCGGCGGGGTCGTCGTACGGCCAGCTCTGGCAGTACACCACCTGCAGTGAATCCACTTGCGCCAGGACGTGTTCCACGCCGGCGACGGCGGCTGCCTCGCGAGCCCGCTGCTCCCAGCTGAGCAGCGGCTCGGGCGCGTCCCCGTCGCGCACGGTGTGCTGGGCCGCGCCGATGACGCACAGTTGGCGGGCATCGTCCGTCGTGCCCATCAGGTGCCCGACCATCGCGGGGGACGCTTCTCGGCGAAGGCCCGCGGGCCCTCCTTGGCGTCTTCGGTGGCGAAGACCTCCCGGGAGATCCGCGATTCATTGCGGTACGCCTCGCGCATGTCGAGCTTGAGTCCCTCCAGCACACTGCGTTTGGTGGCCTGGACCGCCAGCGGTGCGTTCTTGGTGATCCGCGCCGCGTATTCGAACGCCCGGTCCAGCAGCTCCTCTTCGGGCACCACCGCGTTGAGCAGACCCATTCCGTAGGCCTGCTGCGCGTCGATCTGATCCGCGCACAGCAGGAACTCCATGGCGTGGGCGAACGGGATCTGGCGCGGCAGGCGAACCGTGGTGCCTCCGCCGGCGAACAGGCCCCGGGCGGGTTCCAGCACCCCGAAGGTGGCGTGCTCGGCCGCGACGCGGATATCGACGCCGCCGAGCATCTCCATGCCACCCGCGACGCACGGACCGTTGATCGCGGCGATGATCGGCTTGTAGATCTTGGTGCCGCGCAGCACCGCATCGGTTCCGTCGGACAGCGAGTAACCGCTGACCGAGGTCGCTGTTCCCGCCTGCAGTTCCTTCGACAGCGCGGTGATCTCGGGGACGTAGGTCTTGAGGTCGGCTCCGGACATATAGGAGCGGCCGACCCCGGTGAAGATGGCCACCCACGCGGCGTCGTCGGCCTCGAATCTCTTCCATGCCTGCGCCAATTGGTGGAAGTGCTCGAGATCGCAGGCGTTCCTGGCCTCGGGACGGTCGAGGGTGATGAGCACGACGTGCTCCGCGTCGGGGCGCGCCCCGAGTTCGTAATGCACCGGCACGGGTGCTCCTTGTCTCTCGGGTCTGGTTGATCGTCAGAGCTTTTCGGAGACCGGCGATACCGGCTGCGGATGTACGTCGATCCTGCCGTGGTCGAGGAACTCGTCGCGCAGCCCGTCGCGGTCGGCGGCGGTCATCAGGACATACGCCTGCGATCGCGCCGGGCGCCACCACACCGGGTCGTCGCAGATCCAGGCGTCGCGGCGCAGCGGGGTCTTGTTGATCTTGCTCTGGCCGATGACGGGAAGCTCGCTCATCACGCGGACGAACCGGGGCGCCCATTTGGTGCCGAGATCGGGCTGCGCATCCAGGAACGTGGCAAAGGCCTCGGGGTCGAAGGACCGGCCCGCGACGGGTTCGATGGCCGCAAGGATCTGGTCTCCGGCAAGGGGATCGGGCACTCCGACCACGGCGACCGCCGCGGCGTCGGGAAACCGTCCCACGATCCGCTCGACCGGACCCACGGCGAAGTTCTCCGAGTCCACCCGCAACCAGTCACCGACCCGCCCGGCGAACCAGAACACTCCGTCGGCATCGCGGTATCCCAGATCTCCCGACCAGAACCAGCCGCCACGCAGCCGGTCGGATTCGGCTCCCGGGTTGTTCCAATAGCCCTCGAACGAGCCCGCCGCGTCCCTGCGCACCAACTCACCGATGGCTGCGGCGGCGTTGCACAGTCGTCCCGCGGAGTCGAATTGTGCTGTCTCACAGTCCACACCGGACTCGTCGACGACGGCAATGTCGGCACCCGGGGGAGCGAGGCCGAGTGATCCCGATTTCGTCGACGGCATCAGGACGATCCCGCCCTCGCTGGAGCCGTAACCGCTCACCACGGTCACCCCGAAGCGTTCGCCGAAGTCCGCGGTGTCGCGTGGTGACGCTTCCGGCGCGAGGACGGCCTTGAGTCGGTGATCGCGGTCGTGCGGGGTGGGCGGCGTCGCGAGAATGTAGCCGAGCGCCCTACCGACGGTCGCCGTGAAGGTGACGCCGTGGGTTCGGACGTCGTCGAGCCAGGCACCCGCGGAGAAGCGATCACGCAGCACCAACCGGGATCCGCCGGCCAGCGCGGGGAAAAGCGTGGCGTTGAGCGCATTTCCGTGCGCCAGCGTCATCGGGCAATACAGGACGGCCTTCGCCCCGAGCCCCATCTTCCCGCCGGCCCCCGCCAGCCGGGCCTGGCTGCATTTCGCGGCCTTGGGTGCGGAGGTTGAGCCCGATGTCAGGAGCAGGAACAGCAGTGCCGACGGTGCGGGGTCGGCATCGGGCAGGGCGGCGCCGCCGAAATCTGACCACGGCGCATCCTCCACACGTACCGACCCCTCGACGAGGTCGCCGTAGGTCGAGTCCGAGACGACGAACTGGCAGGAAGTGTGGGAGATGTCGCGGGCCAACTCCGCACCCCTGCGCGTGGGGTTCACCCCGACGATGCAGGCGCCGGCCAGCGCGGCGCCGAAGATCTGGAACACATACTCGGGCACGTTGGGCAGCAGCACGCCGATGTGCGGGGGACGTTCGGGGTCGAGGGTGGCCCGCATCCAGGCCGCCCGCGTCGCCGCCTCGGCGACCACCTCACCCCAGGTCCACGATCGGTCGCCGCTGACCAGACCGACGTTGTGGTCCTCGGCGCGGGACCGCACCAGTGCCGCCACGGTGGCTGCGCCGCCACCTTGCGAGGCCGTCATGCGGGATCAGCGCTCCGATCGGCGGACGTCGAGCGCATGGTGCGGACTCCTGAGATGATGGCCTGCGGGTATCTTTATGATAATAACAATTTAGGAAAATAGCCTAGCCCCACGAGGTATCAACGATGAGCGAACGCGGTGCCATCCTGCGCACGGTAGGAGAGCCGCTGCAGATCGAGCACATCACGCTGGCACCTCTGGCGCCAGACCAGGTGCGGGTACGCATCGCCGCAAGCGGCGTCTGCCACTCCGACCTCTCGCAGGCCACCGGCGCCCTGCCCGTCGGAACTCCGTGCGTGCTCGGGCACGAGGGGGCGGGCGTCATCGAAGCCGTCGGCTCCGAGGTCCACCACCTCACGCCCGGCACCCACGTGGTGATCGCCTGGGTGGCGGCATGCGGTCAGTGCTGGTTCTGCGCGCGCGGTGAACTTCATCTGTGCCGCAACGCCATCCGGGACACCTACTCGATGCCCTATGCGACTGATTCCGAAGGTGCGGCCCTGTTCACGTCGATGGGTGTGTCGAGCTTCTCGACAGCGACGAACTGCCTGGCACGCGCCGTCGTCCCGATCGCCGAGGACATCCCTTTGGAGATCGCGTCGTTGATCGGGTGCGGTGTGGCCACCGGCGCCGGCGCGGCCCTGAACACCGCACCGGTGGAACACGGAAGCGCGGTGGCCGTCATCGGCCTGGGCGGTGTCGGCCTGGCGTCGCTGATGGCGTCGAGAGTCCGGGGCGCGGCAGAGCTGATTGCGGTCGACCCTGTCGCTTCGCGACGCGAGGCGGCGCTCGCGCTCGGCGCCACCCACGCCGTCGACCCGGCCGACGGTGACGTCGCCAGGCAGATCCGCGCGGTCACCGGCCGCCGGGGCGCGGACTTCGTCTTCGAAGCGGTCGGTCGCCAAGGGACCATCGAAACCGCGATCGCCGCCACTCGGCGTGGCGGCACCACCTGCATCGTCGGCGCCGCGCCACCCGACGAACGGGTGTCCCTGTCGGCGTACGACCTGTACATGCACGGCAAGACCTTGGTCGGATGCCAGTACGGATCGGTGGTCCCCGCCCGCGACTTCCCGTTGTTGTTGAACCTCTGGCGGACCGGGCGGTTACCGCTCGAACGACTCATCACCGGGCGGATCGGTCTTGACGACGTGAACGGAGCCTTCGACGAGCTTCGCCGGGGAACCGGGATTCGATCCGTCATCGTCAACGACTGAAGCGAGGCGACTGAGATGGGCGCGACTGACGCGGGGCTGCAGAACGATTGGCAGCGCTACCCCTTTCGTCTGGTGCCTGGCGATCCGCAACTCGACTTCCCCGCGGCGGAGGGCATGCATCACGACTACGAATCCGACACCTGGTATCTCGCAGGGTTTCTCACCGCGGATTCCGGGCGACGGTTCGCGTTCATCACGATCTTCAACAGAAACCGCCCCGGCGGCGAGGTGGTCGCCGACTTCCATACCTTCGCGCTGTTCGACGTCGATCACGGAACCTACGGCACCTTCACCGACTACGACATGCCGCCCAAGAACATGGAGGCCGGCGCCCGGCCGAAACTCACCTGCGCCGAGGGCCACCTGGACGTGCGCTACGACAGCAGCGCCGGCACCACCACGTGGGCAGCGTGCCGAGACGAGACCGGCGACCTGGTTCCGTACACCTACGACTACCGGGCCGTGGGCAACGACAGGGACGGCGCCGCAATGGAATTGCGGCTTCATCTGACACCGTCCCGGCCTCCGGTTCCCGTCGGCGGACCGATGTACCACGGCAAGATCATCGCGTGCATGCAGGACGACACCTACTCGTACTTCCAGACCGGCATGCAGATGGCCGGGACACTGACCTGGGCCCGCGGCGATGGGGTGATCGCCGAGAGCGTCACCGGAGACTCCGGCCACATCGACCGCCAGTGGTTCCCGCACTACGCGGGCGGCGGCGGCACCGGCGGCGACCCCCGCGGTCAGGCGCACGAATGGCACACCATCAGCCTCGACAACGGTGTCGACATGAGCGTGTGGCGACAGTTCGACCGCCGCAACGGAAATGCCCTGGTGCCGTTCACCGGAATCACCACGACGGATGCCGACGGCACACCACCCGAGTGCGTCGAGGACCTCGAGGTCGTCACGACCAGTTACGTGCGCTGGCCCGACGCGGTTCGCAGCCTGATGCGACCGCCGTCGAAGCCCCGATACCTGCCGGAGCGCCACACCCTCAGGTCGGCGGCGCTCGACCTGGAGCTGACGGGCGAGCCCCTGGTGACCGCACCGGCGCACGCGCTGCCGATCGAGTACCTGGAAGGCCCGTACCGCTATTGGGGCACCATGCGGGGAACGCCGGTGACGGGAGTCGCCCTCTACGAGGCCACCCTCGCCATGTACCGCGACTGGGAGTTGGTCGAGGTGCTCGCCACCCAGGCCGCTGCCTGCGATGGATCCGAGGAACTGATGGCAACGCTGCGCGACGCGCGGTCATACGTGATCCGTCGCAATGATCAAGCCAGCCTGGACTTTCTGGAACGCAGGCTCCGCCCTCAGCTCGCCGCACTCCCGGAGGACGCCGCCGGCCAGCTCATCCCCATTCTCGACTACCTCGCCGAAGCGATCCGCAACGGCATCCGCTGAACATCAGTTCCTGGGCTGCAACAGGATCGGTAGCGTGGCGGTCTCCCGCAGCAAGGTCGACGCACCCCTCTTCACGCCGTCGAGCACCCGGTAGTGCGGCCATCGCCGCAACACCTCGGTGAACACCACCTTGGCCTCCAACCGTGCGAGCTGGGCTCCGAGGCAGAAGTGCTCGCCGATGCCGAACGCCAGATGCGGGTTGGGTGACCGGGTCACATCGAATTTGTCTGCGTCCGAACCGAAGACCGCCTCGTCGCGATTGGCGGCCGCGTACAGCATCACCAGGTAAGACCCCGCGTCGACGTCGGTGCCACCGACCGTCACCGGGCAGGTCGCGGTGCGCGCCATCGCGACGATCGGGGTGATCCAGCGCAGCATCTCCTCGACCGCACCGGGGATCAACGACTCGTCCTGCGCCAGCTGTGCGCGCTGATCGGGATGTTCCGCCAGTGCCACCAGCCCGCCGCTGATCAGGTGTCGCGTCGTCTCGTTGCCCGCGACCAGCAGGCTCATACAGAAGCCCAGTTGTTCGGCCCTCGTCAATTCGGCATCAGCGGTGATCGCCGTGAGAAGGTCGTCGGGCGGATCCGGATCATCGGCCCGCGCATCGAGTCTGGCGTTGAAGTACACGAAGAAGTCGATCGCGACCATCGCTCGCGGATCGGTCGGATCGGTCGCGGCGATGGCGATGGCGTCCGACCAGGTGCGAAATGTGGGAAGGTCCTCGGCGGGCACGCCGAGCATGTGCGCGATCATCAGGATCGGTACCGGAGCGCAGATCGCGTCGACGGCGTCGACAGGTTCCTCCGGGTCGATCGCGTCCAGGACGTCGGCGACGATCCCCTCGAGGATCGGGGTCAGCTGCGCAACCCTGCGCACGGTGAAGCCCCGGTTGACGATTCGCCGCATCGCGACGTGGCGCGGCGGATCGACATAGAGAATGGACTCGGTGCCGGTCACGGTCCGCTTGCGGTCGCCGATCAGAACGCCCTTGGCCGAGCTGAAGGTCGCGGGGTCCTTGCTGATCCGCACGATCTCGTCGTGGCCGGCAATGGTCCAGAACCCGGCGTCGCCGAGCAGCGCGACAGGGCAACCGCGCCGCAGCTCGGCGAGCTCCTGATCCGGCTCGCCCTGCCAGAACTCCGGGTCGTGGACGTTCGGAACTCTCATCGGATCTCCCTCCTCCGCCGCGGTGAACCGACGGCGGCAGGCAGACTTGCGGCGGCACGTAGCTGCCTGCGGGTTGCCGTGTTGTCGACGTCGGGAAACATGTAGTGGCTCAGCGCCGTTCGCGCAATCGCACCGGCGAGGGCGCCGGGTTCGACCGCCGGGTCGACTCCTCCTTCACGCGCGCACCGCAGTAGGACCGCCTCCAATCCCGCGGTCATCATGGGTAGCGCCTGCGCCATCTGCTGGTGCGCGAAGCCGGGCTCGAGGTCCAGCAGGCGTCCCGGCGGTTGATCCTCGACGAACGTCGCGACGACGTCCACCGCCGCTTCCAGCCTCGCGACGCCGGTGACGCCCGAGATGGCGTCGTCCATCGCCGCGTTGAACCGCCGGTACTCACGCTTGCCCAACGCGTCGATCAGATCCTCTTTGGACACGAAGTAGCGGTAGACGGTGGGTCGGGAGACGCCGGCCAGTGCTGCCACGTCGGACAGGGACAGCTTCCGTGCGCCGGTCCGGAACACGAGCCGCGCGGCGGCGTCGAGGATGCGATCGGTCAGATCGCCGTGATCCGAACCGCGCGACTCCCCGCCCGACACCATGACCCTCCCCCTCGCAGTCGAGACAGCCGAGGTTGCATTACAGATACAACACCTAGAGTAACTAATGTAACACTCGAACTGCGGTCTGATTTATGGTCGATGGCATGAGCATCGACCCGTCAAACATCCTTCTCACCGATCGCGTGGCGGTCGTGACCGGCGGCGGCTCGGGTATCGGGCGCGGCATTGCGGCGGGCCTGACCGCCTTCGGAGCCAAGGTGGCGATCTGGGAGAAGGACGCCGAGACATGCGCGGCCGCCGCGCAGGAGATCGGCGCGCTCGGCATTCCCACCGACGTCCGCGACAGCGCCGCGGTGGACGCGGCGCTCGCGCAGACCGTCGCTGCGCTCGGTCCGGTGACGATCCTGGTCAACAATGCGGGCGGGGTCTTCTGGTCGGGGATCCTCGACACCACCGAGAACGGCTGGGACGCGCTCTACACATCGAACCTCCGCCACGTGTACCTGTGCACCCAGCGGGTGGCCCGCGGCCTGGTCGAACAGAAGCTGCCGGGCAGCATCATCAGCATCACGTCGATCGAAGGTGTCCGTGCGGCGCCGGGTTATGCGACCTACGCTGCGGCCAAGGCCGGCGTCATCAACTACACGAAGACGGCTGCGCTGGAACTCGCTCCGCACGGCATCCGGGTGAACGCCCTTGCTCCGGATCTCACGATGACCGAGGGCATCAGATCGATCTCGCCGCCAGGAACCGAACGGCGCGCCAGCCTGATGATCCCGATGGGTAGGCCGGGACATGTCGACGAGATGGCCGGCGCCGCCGTATTTCTCGCGTCGGACATGTCGAGCTACGTCACGGGGCAGACGATCCACGTCGACGGCGGCACGCAGGCGTCCTCCGGATGGTCTCACCACCCCGACACCGGTGAGTACGTCCTCGGGCCGACCTAACGGCCCAGTGTCTCAGCGCACTAGATGAAGTCGCTGCCGCCGTCGACGTTCACGGTGGCGCCGGTGACGTAGCCGTTTCGCTTCGACGCGAGGTACGTGGTGATGGAGGCGATCTCCTCGGGCAGGCCGGCGCGACCGAGATCGCACGGCTGGTGGAAGTTGTCGTCGATCCACTGCATCACGTCGACCGGGTTCGTCGCGTCGAGCCCGTCGGCAGCCAGAATGTCCTTGAGGTTTTCGGTGAAGCTGGCCGTCACGATGGTTCCCGGACACACGCAGTTCACCAGGATTCCGTCCTTGGCAAGACTTTTCGAGAGGTTCTTGGTGATGCTGCTCAATGCCGCCTTCGAGGCCGTGTAGGCAACGATCCGCGGATTCTGGCGCTGGATGGAATGCGCGGACAGGGTGACGATGCGTGCCCAGTCGGCTTCGCGGAGCATCGGGAGCGCGGCGCGTATCGATCGCACCCCGGACATGGTGCCGAGCGAGAAGGCGGCGTCCCAATCCGCATCGTCCATCTCCTCGAAGTAGCCGTCTCCCGGCCCGATGGTGTGCACCAGGCTGTTCAGCGCGCCCCACCGCTGCCTGACCTCGTCGAAGCCGGCCGCGATCGAATTCGGGTCGGTCATGTCCACGCTGATGCCGACCGCGTCGGGGGCGCCCGCCGCCAGCAACGACTCGGTGGCGGCATCCAAGGCCTCTCGGCCCCTGGCCATCACCGCGACACGGGCCCCGTCGGCCGCCAGCGTCTCGGCGATCGCCAACCCCATGCCTTTACTTCCGCCCGTGACGACGGCTGCTGCTCCTGCCAGACCCAGATCCATTGTTTCCCTTATGTTGTCGTTGCCGACACTCGTTCACCGAGCACGGCATTGATGGTTTCGGACGAGACCCCGAGGCCCCGCAGACAGAAGCGCTGCACCCGCTCGCGCACATCGCTCAGATCACAGTCGGCGGTGGCCCACTGTCTTTCGACGTTGGCCCACACGACCCCGTGAATGGATCGCGCTTCGTTGTCGGGGTCGATCTCGGTGAACAGCCCCAGCTCGCTGCCACGCCTGAGTTCCTCGACGAGCGGGCGCAGAATCTCGTCGTAGGCCGCGCCGACCAGCTCGGGTGCGGCGAACATCTGCGTCTGCGCCTCGAGCGACACCTTGCGCAGGTCCGACCGGATCTCCTCGTTGAAGGCAAGATCCAGACGGCCGTCCACCCAGGCCGCGACGGCGCGCGCCGGGTCCGATGCGGCCGTCATGCGCCGCCGGAGTCGCAATTTCTCGACGCGCGCCATGTCGAGGAAGACGGCCGACACGAGTTCGTCCTTCGAACCGAAGTGCCGGTAGAACGCCCTGGTGCTCAACTGTGAGCGTGACAGTACGGCCGCAATGCCGAGTGCGCCGACGCCCTCCTCACGCACGATCTTCGAGGCGGCCGACAGGATCGCGATGCGTATCCGAGGGTCGGGCTCGAGCTTCTTGCGCCCGCCGGTGCTTGAGGACTCCATACCGAATTGTCAGGCCGTCGCGTCGTACGTCGACAGGTAGTCGCCGAACGCCTCGCGTACCTGCTCCTGGGTGAGTCCGTACTCCGAGAGTTCGTAGGAGTGCATGCCGCGTTGTCCCGGCTTGTGCTCGCCGGCCCACTCAATGACCTTCGCCCTTGCAGCATCGGTGAACTCGAGCCCCAGCTGCTCGTAGCTACGCGCGACGGTGCCGACCGAATCCGTCTGCAGGTCCGCGAACGACACGTCGACGAACCGGTCGTCACCGAACTTCTTGCGGAACTCCATGGCACGCTTCATACCCTCGGCCCACCAGGCAAGCTGCTCGGCGCCGAGCTCCACCGGGTCTCTGTAGTCACTGCTCCAACTGCGGATGTAGGCGATCAGGCTGCACACCGAACCCAGGACCTTGGCCGGATCCCGGTGACTCCACAGGAATCTGGCGTCGGGGTACACCTCGACGAAGGCATCGAGCGCGAACATGTGCACCGGGGTCCGCAGATGCCACAGGTTCGGTTTGCAGCGCCACTGCAGCAGCTTGAGCACGCTGCGGTGGTATTCGTAGGTCTCCCGCATGTCGCACTGCAACAACCATTTCACGTAGCTGGGGACGCGGACCACACCGTCGAAGTGGTAGGTCCGGAAACTCATCCCCATCAGGTCCTGACACTCGGTCGCCGCCTCGGCGCCCCCGCCGTACATCGTCCGGAAGTCGGGAAACATGGTCTCGATCATCGAAATGCCCTCGGCGGCCTGCGCGATCCTCGGATCGGTGTGCTGCGTCGCGGCCTCTGGCGGCGGTGTGGGCGCCTGCGATTCCCAGGTGCGCAGCGACCGGAACTGCGGGTCGTTGGCGATCAGCTGGCCCAACGCCGTCGTGCCGGTGCGCGGCAGGCCTAGGATGACGACAGGTCCTTTGACCAACTCGTCGGCGATCTCCGGATGGTGCTTGTAGGTGTCGACGATCTTCAGCCGCTGGATCAGCGCATTGCTGATGGTCGCGTGCTGCATCACCCGGCCCAGATCGTTGAGGGCTGCCTCGGTGTTCAACGCGTCGACCGTGCGCTCGAGACCTTCGCGGTAGTAGGGCGTTCCGAAGTCGTCGAGGCCGGTCGCCGCTTGTGCTCCGGCCTCCAGTTCGTCGGCGGTGAAGCTCATCTGTAGAACCTTTCGTGCACGGCGCGGCGACGCGCCTCGATGACCCTGGCCCGCTCGTCTGCCGTGACCATGGTGGTGTCGGCGGGCAACTCCGACACCACGTCATCGACCGCGACGATGCGCGAACTCGGCACGGGGGCGGATTCGGTTCGCACACAACGCAACAGCATCGCTCCGTTGCTGTGGCCGGCGGTGTCGAGCCAGTTGGCCACCCCCGGATCTTTCGACGAGAGAACGAATCGCACCAGACCGTCGGGGTCCACCACCGCTTGGTGCCCGTTGAGGCTGGACTGGTGGCGCCCGTAGTGAATCGTCTCCAGCCACGGGTTACCCAGCGAGATGCTCCAGTAGACGCCCTTGGGCGGCTCCACCTCGAGGATCAGCGCCTGGTCGGGCTCCAGCTCGAATCGGCCGATCACGGGGCGGTTTTCGGTCGCGGCCCCCATCGACGTCATGTCCATGGGCGGAATGAACCCGTTCGCCGGGGGCATCGCGCCGAAGTCCAGGAAGAACTTCAGGTTGTCGTAGACGAACTCACCCAGCGCGTGCAGCTGGCGCGACACCGATACGTCCAGCTCGACCGAGCGATCCTCCGGCTCGACCTCGTCACCGACACGTTCGATCTTCAGCGACGCCAGCTGCTCAGAGTCCCAGTCGTAGAGGAAATTTCGCACCGTCAGGGTCGGATGGTCGCCGGCGAGCTCGAGCCAGTTGCCGTCGTGGTGATCGGCCGACAAGATCGCCTCGAAGTTGCCGTCGGCGTCGACCTCCAGATCGTCGACCAGGTAGTTGCTGGTGGCGGCCATGCCGTCCATGGTCTGCAGCCCGACATAGCGGGCGGTGCCGCGGTTGCCGAAAAGCCGATAGGTTTCGCCCGCCCGGAGGCTCGCGTTCATGTACACGCAGTCCGGGCACTCCAGACCCCACGTGACGATGTCGTCCATGCCGGCGCGAGTCACCGCGAGCACGGGATCGGGATCGACGCGCAGCGCCATATCGATGCCGACGGCGAGCAGCACCAACAGGTGGCGCATGCCCGACGCGTAGTCGACCCGGTTCTTGTTGACCGGGGTGGACGCCACGAGTTGCTCGGCGGCGGTCAGACGCTCCTGCAGGTGCGCCCAGGCCGCGGCCAACTCACCGTCCGGACCGCCACCTCCCGACAGCGCCGCCTCGGCGATGGAGTGCGGCAACCACGCCATCGGGTTCTTCCATGCGGTGGGCTCCGGCGGATCGGCCACAGCGCCTCCGTTTCCTTCGCCCGCGAAGGGCACCCGCAGTTTTGAAAACCTCGTTTTCATTTGATGGTTGCCGACTATCGCCTCCGAGCGCTTCTTTGTCAATGGCCAGCGGCGGCTGCGCCCTGTCTGCACAGATCACTGGTGATCTCCGCCCGCGGCGCGGGATCGGATCCGTCGCTGCGGCTAAAAGCCGGTCGTTTTTACCGACAAATGTCGGGGACCGGGCAGAGTAGCGGCCATGGCCGGGCTTTACACCGCCTCGGTAATCCGTCACGCAGGCCCTACGGAGTGCGCGTGGTGGGGGGCGCAACTCATACACTGACATCTTCCAACCGTCCAGAGACGGACAGAGTCAGTGCGCCCAGCGAGAGCACGGGGCATTCGACCGCACCAGAACCGAAGCCTAGATCGGATCGAAATCGATGATCATCGGGATACCGAAAGAGTCGCTGCCTGGCGAGACGCGCGTTGCCGCCACCCCGCAGACGGTCGGACAGCTGATCAAGCTGGGCTACCAGGTGCTGGTGGAGGCCGGTGCGGGTACCGCGTCGAGCTTCTCCGATGCGGCGTTCACCGAGGCCGGTGCCGAAGTCGGATCCACCGCGCAGGTCTGGTCGGCGGACGTGGTGTTCAAGGTGAACGCCCCCTCCAGCTTCGAGATCGCGTCCCTGCGTGACGGCGCGACGCTGATCGGCCTGATCTCGCCGGCGCTGAAGCCCGAACTCGTCGAGGAACTGTCCTCGCGGAAGATCACCGTGCTGGCCATGGACGCGGTGCCGCGGATTTCGCGGGCGCAGTCGATGGATGTGCTGTCGTCGATGGCGAACATCGCCGGGTACCGAGCTGTGGTCGAGGCGGCCCACCGGTTCGGCCGGTTCTTCACCGGCCAAGTGACCGCGGCCGGAAAGGTGCCGCCGGCCAAGGTCCTCGTGGTCGGCGCCGGTGTCGCCGGACTGGCCGCCATCGGTGCGGCAGGCAGCATGGGCGCCATCGTGCGCGCCACCGACCCGCGGCCCGAGGTCGCCGACCAGGTCAAGTCTCTCGGCGGGGAGTACCTGTCCGTCGACCCGGCCGCCGCGGAAGTGTCGGCCACCGGCTACGCCAAGGAGATGGGCGACGACTACAAGGTCCGCGAGGCGCAGCTGTACGCCGAGCAGGCCCAGGACGTCGACATCATCGTCACGACCGCACTGATCCCCGGCAGGCCCGCACCGCGGATCATCACCGCCGACATGGTGGCCTCGATGAAGTCCGGCAGCGTCATCGTCGACATGGCCGCGGCCAACGGCGGAAACGTCGAGGGCACCGTCAAGGATCAGGCGGTCGTCACCGACAACGGTGTGACGATCATCGGCTACACCGACCTGGCCGGCCGGCTGCCCGCCACGGCCTCGCAGCTGTACGGCACCAACCTGGTGAACCTGCTCAAGCTGCTGACCCCGGAGAAGGACGGGACGCTCACCCTCGATTTCGACGACGTGGTGCAGCGCTCGGTGACGGTGGTCCGCGACGGCGAGGTCACCTGGCCGCCGCCGCCGGTGCAGGTCTCCGCGGCACCAGCCGCCGCTGCCGCTGCACCCGTGACGACGGCAAAGCCGACCAAAGAGCCGATGACGATGGGACGCCGGCTTGGCGTCACGTTCGCCGTCGCCGCGGCACTGTTCGCGCTGATCGCCCTGTCCCCCACCGCGCTGCAGGTGCACCTCACGGTCTTCGCCTTGGCGATCGTCATCGGCTACTACGTGATCGGCAATGTGCACCACGCGCTGCACACCCCACTGATGTCGGTGACCAACGCGATCTCCGGGATCATCGTCGTCGGGGCGCTGCTGCAGATCGGCCACGGCGACACCATCATCACCGCACTGGCATTCGTGGCGATCCTGCTCGCCAGCATCAACGTCTTCGGCGGTTTCGCGGTGACGCGCCGCATGCTGGCCATGTTCTCGAGGAGCTAGAACCATGCTGACACTGGAAACCACCGCCACCGCGGCCTACGTCGTCGCAGCACTGCTGTTCATCCTGGCGCTCGCCGGGCTGTCCAAGCACGAAACCTCCCGCGCCGGTAACACTTTCGGTATCGCCGGGATGGCAGTCGCGTTGATCGCGACCATCGCGCTGGCGCTCGCCCGCCACATCGAGCCGCTGGGTCTGGCACTGCTGGTCGGGGCCATGATCGTCGGGGCCGCGATCGGTCTGTGGCGCGCCCGGGTGGTCGAGATGACCGGCATGCCCGAGCTGATCGCGCTGCTGCACAGCTTCGTCGGCCTGGCCGCCGTGCTGGTCGGCTGGAACGGCTACCTGCACGTCGAGGGCGACGTCGGCGGTGCCGAAGCCGTGGCACTCAGCAGCGAAGGGCTGCTGGGCATCCACTCGGCCGAGGTCGTCATCGGCGTCTTCATCGGCGCAGTCACGTTCACCGGCTCGATCGTCGCCAACCTCAAGCTCTCGGCACGCATCAAGTCGGCGCCGATGATGCTGCCCGGCAAGAACATCCTCAACGTCGGCGCGCTGATCGCCTTCGCCGCGCTCACCGTCTGGTTCGTCATCGACCCGCAGCTGTGGCTTCTCATCGTGGTCACGGTGCTGGCCCTGCTGCTCGGCTGGCACCTGGTGGCCTCGATCGGCGGCGGCGACATGCCGGTCGTGGTGTCGATGCTCAACAGCTACTCCGGCTGGGCGGCCGCGGCGTCGGGCTTCCTGCTGGGCAACGACCTGCTGATCATCACCGGCGCGCTGGTGGGCTCCTCCGGCGCCTACCTGTCCTACATCATGTGCAAGGCGATGAATCGCTCGTTCATCTCCGTCATCGCCGGCGGTTTCGGAATCGAGGCCGGCCCGGCCGAGGACAAGGACTACGGCGAGCACCGCGAGATCACCGCCGACGGCGCCGCCGAACTACTCAGCTCGGCCAGCTCGGTGATCATCACCCCCGGGTACGGCATGGCCGTCGCACAGGCCCAGTACGGGGTCGCCGACCTGACCCGCAAGCTGCGCGACCGCGGCGTCGACGTCCGCTTCGGCATCCACCCCGTCGCGGGACGGCTGCCCGGCCACATGAACGTGCTGCTGGCCGAGGCCAAGGTGCCCTACGACATCGTGCTCGAGATGGACGAGATCAACGACGACTTCGCCGGCACCTCGGTCGTGCTGGTCATCGGCGCCAACGACACCGTGAACCCGGCGGCGGAGGACGATCCGAGCAGCCCCATCGCCGGCATGCCGGTGCTGACGGTGTGGAACGCCGACCACGTCATCGTGTTCAAACGGTCCATGGCCTCCGGCTACGCCGGGGTGCAGAACCCGCTGTTCTTCCGGGAGAACACCCAGATGCTCTTCGGTGACGCGAAGGACCGGGTGGACGCGATCAACGCGGCGCTCTCGGTCGGCGAACGGGTCTGAGCCTCAGCCACCAGGTTCGGGCGGCGAGGTGGCCGTCACCGTCGTACCGGATCCCGGTGCCGAGTCGATGCGCAGCGACCCACCCATGGCGTCGAATCGCGCCACCAGCGACCCGAGCCCGATGTGGCCTTCCGCCAATGACTTCCCGACGATCGCCGGATCGAAGCCGGAGCCGTCGTCGGCGATCGACAGAACCACCCGGTCGCCGCGGCGAATGAGGCCTACCTGCACCGTCGTGGCGTGGGCGTGTTTACCGATGTTGGTGAGCAACTCGCGGGCCGCCCGGTACAGCAGCGATTGGCTCTGAGGCTTGTCGACCTCCTCTAGCTCGGCAACCACCTCGATGTCGTCGTAGCGAGACTGGAACTGTCGCAACAACTCCCGCACACCGGCGGTGAGGCCCAGCTGTGCGAGCACCTGCGGGTGCAGCTGGGTGACGGTAGAGCGCAGGCCGGTGGCCGTCTCCTGCAGCGCGGCGTACACCATGTCCAGCGCGGGGTCGGGGTTACGTTCGCGGGCCTCGTCGAGTTCGAGGCGGGCCGCCAGCAATGTCTGCAGCGGCCCGTCGTGCAGGTGCTCGGCGACCTCGCGGTGGTAGCGCTCGTCGGACTGCATGGCTTCGGACACCAGCTGCACCCGCACCTCCTGCAGCGCCCGGAGTCGTTGCGCCCTCCGGGTCAGCACGAAGCTCAAGGCGGTCATCGCCACCGCGAGCCACACGATGAATCCGAAATGGGTGTAAACGATGTCGGGCAGGCCCATCTTGTCGTCGCGCTTCGAGTAGACGATCCACACCGTGAGATAGCCGACCGCCGAGACCGACCCGATGATCGCCGTCAATCCGGGGCGATCCTGGAAGGCCACCGAGATCGGCACGAGGAAGAACACCGGAAGCAGCGCCGCGGTTGCGCCGCCCGACACCACGCACAGCACGAGAACGACCAGCAGATCCACGCCCGTCGACGCCCAGTCCGCCCATCGCGGCACGGGTCCGCGTATCACCGCCAACAGCCACACCACTGCCGCGACTGCGTAGAGGCCGATGATCACCGCATAGAGCTCGGGAAGCCAGTGGTCGACCTCCCAGATCCACACCAGCATCGCGATCAGGGCGATCAGCGGCAGCCGCAGCACGGCCGACACACGGACCGGCTCGGCCGCAAGGTAGTCGCGAAGCTCGCTGAGTCGCTGCAGGAAGACGCTCATGTCAGTCGAGCAGTTTGCGCCGCATGGCCTCCGCGACGGCGGCCGCCCTGTCGTTCACACCGAGCTTCTCGTAGAGCCGCTGCACGTGGGTCTTGACGGTGGACGGGGCGAGGAACAGGTCCTTGGCCATGGCGGGGATGCTGCTGCCCGCCGCGATCAGCGCCAGCACCTCCCGTTCGCGGGGGCTCAGCACCGGTGCGTCGTTGTCGCCGCGCCTGCGGATCTCGCCCGCCAGCCCGGCGGCCAGGCTGGGCGCCACGACATCGCGGCCCTTGGCGCAGTCGAGGACCGCGTTGACCAGCTCGCTGCGGCTCGACTCCTTGGGTAGGAAACCCGCCGCTCCGTCCTGCAGCGCCTTGTAGACGATCGCCGCTTCGTCGTGCGCGGAGATCAACAACACCCGCGTGGGCAACGCGTCGCGCATCACCGCGGCGGCGACCTCACTGCCGTCCATGCCCGGCATCCGGTAGTCCAGCAGCGCCACCTGGGGGTGGTGTTCGCGGATCGCCGCCAGCGCAGCGGGGCCGTCGTCGGCCTCGGCCACCACGTCGATGGAATCGCTGGACTGCAGTGCACGCACGACGCCGTCGCGGAACATCGGGTGGTCGTCGCCGACCACCACCCGCACCTTCTCGCCGGTCACGATCGCCAGCCTTCCACAGCAAACACCCGCCATCCCCCGATTGGTGGACATCGAATTCCCCCGGGTCATCCACCGGCCGACGGACAGACGCGGCCGCTCCGCCGGGGCATTCTTGAGTCATCGCCCGAGCGCACCCGCTACGGCCACGAAATGGCTACTGCCCCAAAGGAACCCGATCATGATTCCCATCGCCCGCTACCTGAGCCTGCTGCTGCTGTCCGCCGCCGTCATCGGCCTCGTCGCCCTCGGCGTCGCCGGCACGGCCGGTGCCGAGGTCAGCACCACCCAGACCAACGGACACACCGCCATCGTGGCCACCCCCAAGACCACGGCGAAGCCGCCGCAGTGGGCGGGCAGCCACCGCCGCCACGGCAGCTACCACCACAGCCCGTTCCGGCGCTGACACCCGACCACCCTCCGCAGGCCCTCCCCGGACAACCGGGGAGGGCCGTTCTCAACGCGTGTCATATCGTGACGGGCATGGACTTCGCGATGTCGGCCAAAGGTCAGGACTACCACGATCGGCTCGTCGACTTCATGACGGAGTTCGTGTTTCCCGCCGAGGAGTCCTACGAGCAGTACCGGCTCGAGGCAGGACCGAACGATCACACCGTGCCACCCGTGGTCGAGGAGCTGAAGAAGCTCGCCAAGGACCGGGGCCTGTGGAACCTGTTCCTGCCCTCGGAGTCGGGGCTGACGAACCTGGAGTACGCGCCGCTGGCCGAGCTGTCGGGGTGGAGCATGGAACTGGCGCCCGAGGCGCTGAACTGCGCGGCGCCCGACACCGGCAACATGGAGACGCTGCACCTGTTCGCCACCCCGGAGCAAAGCAAGCAGTGGCTCGAGCCGCTGCTCAACGGTGAGATCCGCAGCGCCTTCGCGATGACCGAGCCGGCGGTGGCCTCCAGCGATGCCCGCAACATCGAGACGACGATGCTGCGCGACGGCGGCGACTATGTCATCAACGGCCGCAAGTGGTGGATCTCGGGCGCCGCCGACCCGCGCTGCAAGATCCTGATCGTCATGGGCCGCACCAACCCCGACGCGGCGAGCCATCAGCAGCAGTCGATGATCCTGGTCCCGATCGATACCCCGGGTGTGTCGGTCGAGCGGTCGCTGCCGGTGTTCGGTTGGCAGGATCAGCACGGCCACTGCGAGATCACCTTCGACAACGTCCGGGTGCCCGTGTCGAATCTGCTCGACGAAGAGGGCAGCGGCTTCGCGATCGCGCAGGCACGCCTCGGGCCGGGCCGCATCCACCACTGCATGCGCGCGATCGGCGTGGCCGAGCGGGCGCTGGCGCTGATGGTCGACCGGGTGAACACCCGCATCGCCTTCGGCAAGCCGTTGGCTGAGCAGGGTGTGGTTCAGCAGCAGGTTGCCCTGTCGCGCAACGAGATCGACCAGGCCCGGCTGCTGTGCCACAAGGCCGCGTGGGTGATCGACGAGAAGGGCAACAAGGAGGCCCGCAACGAAGTGGCGATGATCAAGGCGGTGGCACCGCAAATGGCATGCAACGTGATCGACCGCGCCATCCAGGTGCACGGTGCCGCCGGTGTCAGCGACGACACCCCGCTGGCGCGGCTCTACGGCTGGCACCGCGCGATGCGTCTGTTCGACGGACCGGACGAGGTGCACATGCGCAGCATCGCCCGGGCCGAGCTGGGCCGGGAGAAGAGCGCCTTCGCCGCGGCGGTGACGCGCACGTGACATCAGCAGACAGAGAGACCTCGCGGGCACTGTCCGGGGCGTGGAACTTCCGCGACGTCGCCGAGCAGACGGGCATCGCACCCGGCCAGTTCTTCCGGGCCAGTGAGCTGTCCAAGCTCGACGACGCCGGACGGGCCGCCCTGGCCGGCTACGGCATCACCGATGTCGCCGATTTGCGGACGTTGCGCGAGCTCGAGAAGCACGGCACCGGACTGGTTCCCGCCGGGGTGGAGATCCACCACCTGCCGTTCGTCGAGACCGTCGCCTCCGACGGCGAGGCCCCGCACGAGCATGCGTTCCAGCGGATGATGACCGACAAGCCCGACGACGAGTCCGTCGCCGACGCCGCGGCGCGGTACATGACCGAGGAATACACGCGGATCGCGGCCGCCCCGCTGGCACGCACCGCCGTGCACCGGGTCGTCACGCTGCTGGGGTCGAACCGCCGCGTGCTGGCGCACTGCTTTGCGGGCAAGGATCGCACCGGGTTCACCATCGCGGTGGTGCTGGAGGCCGCCGGCGTCGGACGGGACGCGATCATGGCCGACTATCTGCGCAGCAACATCGCGGTGCCGGAGCTGCGGGAGAGCATCCTCATCAACGTGCGCGAGCGGGCCGCCGAGGCCCCGGAGATCCTCGAGATGGCCGAGGCGCGGCTGACGGAGTCGGTGCTGGGCGTTCGCGAGGAGTACCTCGACGCCGCGCGTCGCACCCTCGACGACGAGTTCGGCTCGCTGCGTGGATATCTCGAGGCGGCCGGGGTGACCGACGACGACGTCGCCCGGCTACGCGCCGCACTCAACGACTGACCGTCCGATACTTCCGACCCCCTCGCCGAGACCTCGCCGAGCGTACGGTTTATGACGGATCTTGGCTGATTTTCATCAGATACCGTACATTCGCGGGCACCTACCGCCGCCTAGCCGTGGATGACGTACACCCCGATGGCCCACGTGATCGTGGCCAGCAGGGCGCCGGTCAACTCCACCCCGACCGACAGCAGGACGCCCTTGAGGGCGTGCACCGTGGAGGCCCACGCCCTGGCCAGGTTGCGGCGCATCGCGAGTTCAGCGCCGAACACGCCCGCCACGAATCCGATCAGCAGACCGATGACGGGGATCACGAAGAAGCCGATGACGCCGGCGACCGCCCCGACAACCAGAACGGAGGTTCTGACGTCGGCAGTGCGCATCCGTTTGACCGGCCAGGTGTACTTGATGACCTCGGCGACGGCGAATACCGCCGCGGCGACACCGAACGTCACCCACGACACCGTGGTGCCCTCGACGAACGCCCACACGCCGATCGCCGCGATCACCAGCAGCCCACCCGGCAGGATCGGCACGATGATTCCCGCCAGGCCGACGGCGATGGCCAGTGCCACGAGAACGATGCCGAGTGTGCTCACACGACGAATCTAACGAAGGCCGCTTGGTGTGGTTCGGCAGGTGCCGATGAGCCGGTAGCCGATGAGCCCGGCGCTGATCAGCCGGCCACGGGCGGGATGACCTTGTCGGCCTCGATCGTGACGACGACCCGCGCCTCGTCGGGATTGCCGCTGAAGTACGGGTACGGAATGGACAGGTACTTCTGCGAGATCTCGTCGATGCTGTCCTTGCCGCCGTCGGTCGTCATCGAGACCGCCCGCCCGCGAACCTCGTAGAAGCGGGCGACATTGTCGGGGTCGACGATGTTGACCGACACGCGGGGATCGCGCTTCAGGTTCCGCTCCTTCTGCATGCCGCCCACGATGTTGAGGACGACGTTCTCGCCGTCGGTGGTCACCCAGGTCTCGGTGAGTTGCGGCGAACCGTCAGGCATCAGCGTCGCCACGAAGCACGGGCTCGGCCTGCGCAACAGGTCGATGAGGTCGGGGGGCAGCGGAACGGCCATGCCGCCATCTATACCCGATTCTGTGCAGGCGCTATCCGCGCCCCAGGGTGTCGGCCAGATCGAGAAAGTCCGTTGCCGTGACGTCGAACTCGCCGTCAGACATTCGAACGTTCCTGCCTCGCGGTCCGTACTCCAGCGGTCGGTCGACATAGCCGGTCCGCAGCCCCGCGTCGCGCGCCGCCCTGAGGTCGCTGGGATGCGCGGCGACCAGCATCAGCTCTGCCGGGGCAATGCCGAGCAGATCGGCGCAGCCCACGTAGGCCTGCGGATCGGGCTTGTAGTGGCGGAACAGTTCGGCCGAGATGACGCAGTCCCACGGCAGCCCCGCGCGCTTGGCCATGTTCGTCAGCAGCGACATGTTGCCGTTGGACAGGGTGGTGATGACGAATCGCTCCTTCAGCCGGAGCAGTCCGGCCACCGTGTCGGGCCACGGATCCAGGCGGTGCCACGCCCGATTGAGGTGCTCGACGTCCTCGTCACCGACCGACGTGATGCCCGCGGCGCCGAGCAGCTCGTCGAGGATGCGACGGTGCAGGTCGTCGAGACGAGTCCAGGGAAGTTCACCACGCCGCACCAGGTCCATTGACGGGACGTAGCCGGCCCGCCAGTCGTCGGCGAAACGCGGCCAGTCGGCATCCACACCATGGCTGCGGCCGAACTCTTCGAGCTCACCGATGATGCTGGTGCGCCAGTCGACGACGGTTCCGAAGACATCGAAGGCCAACGCGCGCACGGTCAGTCCCATCTGTTCGCGCAAGCGCTCACGGCTCCAGGACGAGCTTGCCGTTGATGCCACCGTCGGCGAGGCTCTGCAGCGCGGCCGCTCCCTCGGACAACGGGAACCGCACCGGCGCAGGGGGTCTCAACCCAGCGTCGACGAGCGTACTCAATGCCGCGCCGACCTCGGCCTGCGCGCCGGGGGTGCGATTGACGAATTCACCCCAGCCGACGCCGACGACACTGACATTGCGCAACAGCAGCCGGTTCACCTTCACGGTCGGGATACCACCGGCGGCGAAGCCGATCACCAGCAGCCTGCCCTCGGTGGCCAGCACCCGGACCGCGACGTCGAAGGCCTGTCCACCGACCGGATCCACCACCACGTCGACGCCGCGCCCACCGGTCTCCTTCTTGACCGTATCGAGCCATCCTTCGGTGAGTGGCAGCACCACGTCGGCGCCGAGCGACTCGACGAACTCGACCGCCGACGGCCGGTGCACCATCGCAATGACCTTGGCGCCCAACGCCTTCGCCACCTGCACCGCGGCGGTCCCGACCCCACCGCCGGAGCCGAGCACCAGAACCGTCTCACCCGCCACCAGTGCACCGCGGCGCTGCAGCGCGAAGTACATCGTGTAGTAGTTGCCCAGCAGGCACACCGCCGACCCGTCGTCGAGGTCTGCGTGAGTCGGCACCACGCTCTGCACCGGCAGCGCCACCCGCTCGGCCCAGGCACCCAGCAGGCTGAAACCTGAGACCCGCTGCCCGGCGACGAATCCTGAGTCCTGCGGCGCCGACCTCACCGTTCCGGCAACCTCGAGGCCAGGTACGAACGGCGGCTCCATCTTGAGCTGATAATCACCGCGGAGCATCAGCAGATCCGGGAAGCAGACACCGGCCGCACCGACGTCGACGACGACCGCATCGCCGCCGGTGATGTCCTCGACATCGGCATAGGCAAGCCCTGATGGACCTGAGAGCTCTTGCGCTACAAGCGCTTTCATACAGACGTCAGCCGAGGCTGAAGTTGGCCCGCTCGGCTGCCGACAGGTCGGTGATCTCGCCCCACTTGCCGGCGACGTCGTCGACCGACGGCACGTCGGTGAACGTCACGCCCAAGTTCTGGAACAGCGCGACCCGTTGCACCTTGCCGCCGCCGACGATGAAGACCGATGCCGTCTCCGGCATTTCCTCGGTGCACATATAGGCCACTACGGGTGCCACATACTCCGGGGTCAGCTTCTCGAACACCTCGGGCGGCAGGATGTCCTGCGTCATCCGGGTGGCCGCGATCGGTGCGACGGCATTGGCCTTGATGTTGTACTTGGCGCCTTCCTGGGCCAGCGTGTTGATCATTCCGACGAGGCCCATCTTGGCGGCGCCGTAGTTGGCCTGGCCGAAGTTGCCGAACAGCCCGCTGGTCGAGGTGGCGACGACGACGCGGCCGAATCCGTTCTCCCGGAAGTGCGGCCACGCGGCGCGGATGACGTTGTAGCCGCCGTAGAGGTGCACCTTGATGACGGAATCCCAGCTGCCGAACTCCATCTTGTGGAAGGTGCCGTCACGCAGGATGCCCGCGTTGCTGACCACGCCGTCGACCTTGCCGAACTCGTCGATCGCGGTCTTGATGATGTTGGCTGCGCCTTCGGATTCCGCGACGGAGTCATAGTTGGCCACGGCGCGGCCGCCGGCGTCCTTGATCTCCTTGACCACCTCGTCGGCCATGTTGTGACCGGCACCGGTGCCGTCGCGCGAGCCGCCGAGGTCGTTGACGACGACGCTCGCGCCCTCCCGGGCAAGGGTCAGCGCGTACTCGCGGCCGAGTCCGCCTCCGGCGCCCGTGACGACGATGACACGATCCTGCACTCCTGGCACTGAAGTTCCTCTCTTGAAGGGGTCCGAGCCGGCGTCAGAACAGCTTGCGCGCCAGCTTCCACGCCTTCTCTGTATACGGCGGGTAGATCATGGCGGCCAAGTCGGGTCGGGTCGGCTTGGTCATCACGGTCTTGCGATGGCTGAACTCCTCGAAGCCGAACTTGCCGTGATAGGCACCCATGCCCGACGGGCCGACGCCGCCGAACGGCAGCTTGTGGGTGGCGAAGTGGAACAGCAGATGGTTGATCACCATGCCGCCGGCGGGCACTTCCTTGATCACGCGTTCGCGCACGGCTTTGGCCTTGGTGAACAGGTAGGCCGCCAGCGGCTTGGGCCGTGAGTTGACGAAAGTGATTGCCTCGTCCAGGTTCCCGACCGTCACGATCGGCAGGATAGGCCCGAAGATCTCGTCGGTCATCAATGGCTCGGCCGGATCGGGATCGACCACCACGGTCGGCTGGATCTTCAGGGTCGCCGGATCCGAACCACCGCCGAGGACGACGTTGCCCTTGGTGGCGGCCAACGCGCTCACCAGCCGGTTGAAGTGGCGCTCGTTGACGATGCGCTTGCCGCCGGTGTTCTCGGCCTCGAACGTCTCCACCGCCGCCCGGATCTTGTCGACCAGCTGGTCCCGGACGGGCGCCTCGACGAGCGCGTAGTCAGGCGCGATGCAGATCTGGCCGGAGTTGATCAACTTGGTCCAGGCGATGCGTTTCGCGGCGACGTCGATGTCAGCATCGGCCGTCACGATGACCGGGCTCTTGCCGCCGAGTTCCAGGGTCACCGGGGTGAGGTGCGGCGCGGCGCCCTCGTAGACCTTGCGGCCGACCTCGGTGCCGCCGGTGAACAGCAGGTGGTCGAAACCCTGCGCGATGAGCTCCTGGCTGACGGCCCCGTCGCCCTCGATGACGACGATTGCGTCGTTGTCGAGGTACCGCGGCACCAACTCGGCCATCAACGCGGACGAGGCCGGTGCGACCTCGGACGGCTTGAGCACCACGGTGTTGCCCGCGGCGATCGCCCCGACCGCGGGGCCGAGCGTCAGGGCGAACGGGAAGTTCCACGCGCCGATGATCAGGACGGTGCCGTACGGCTCGTATTCGACCCAGCCCCGGCCGGGCAGCTGCGACATCTCCAGCAGCCGGTGCCGGCGCTTCGTCCACCTGCCGACGCTCTTCGCGGCGGACTTGGCTTCACCGGCGGTGCTGGCGACGTCGGCCAGCCACGCTTCGAACGGAGACCGGCCGAGATCCTTGTCGAGGGCATCGGCGATGGCGGTCTCGTTGTCGGTGATCAGGCGTTCCAACGCGCGCAGCTGTTCCTTGCGCCATTCGATGCTGCGGGTGCGGCCGGTGGCGAACGTCTGGCGGAGGCGGCGGACAACTGCTGGGATGTCGGCGGCTGCTGCAGCCCCACCCACCTGAACGGGAGCGGCGGATTCGGTGGTCATGACGGGTCCTTCCTGACCTGGAGTACCCGATCCTAACCAACCGCCTGGTTGGTGAACAGCCGCCCGTTGGGACGTATTGGGGATCCCGAAAGAGGTCAGACCCTCTCACCGGTGACGAAGGTGGAGAACGACTCCTCACCGGCGTCGGCGATCTCGACCAGCCGGCCGAGACGACGCATCTCGTCGTTGGAGGAGATCGCACCGGACCGCCAGCCGTGCGCGGCCAGCCATTCGGCTACATCGGCACGGTCGGTGTCCTCGTAGGTGAGCTCGGTGATGTCGAGGGGCTCGACCTCGAACTGCGCGGTGATCGCGGCAAACCGTTCCCGCATCCGCTCCCGGCGATCCTCGGCGTGGATGCCCATCGTTTCGGCCGCCACCCGGCTGCCGGGTGCGGAGAGTTCGGTGATCTGGGTGAACAGGCGGTCCTGGGCATCGGCCGGCAGATACATCAGCAGCCCCTCCGCCAGCCACACCGTCGGCTGTGCGGTATCGAAGCCCGCCTTCACCAGCGCCTCCGGCCAGTCCTCGCGCAGATCGATGGGGACCTCGCGACGATCGGCGGACGGATTCACGTTGTGGCGGGCCAACGTTTCGGCCTTGTACTCGAGCACCTTCGGCTGGTCGATCTCGAACACCGTGGTGCCGGCGGGCCACGGCAGGCGGAACGCCCGGGAGTCGAGACCGGACGCCAGAATGACGACCTGGCGGATTCCCGCCTCGACGGCTTCGGCGAAGAAGGCGTCGAAGAAGTGGGTGCGCACGGCTTGGTAGTTGCCCATGTGCTGGAACATGGCCGCGATCTCGCCGTCGGTTTCGGCGACCTTCGACACGAAATCGTCGTTGAGCATGTACTCCCACGCTCCGGTGCCCGCGTCGGCCACCAGGATCTTGGCGAAGGGGTCGCGGATCAGTGGATCGGGCCGGTCGGTTTCCGCGGCGCGGGCGGCGGCGACCATGACGGCGGTGACCCCGACGCTGGAGGCGATGTCCCAGGTGTCGGTGTCGGTACGTAGTGAACTCATGGCGGGCTCCGTCTCAGCGATATCCCAATGCGAACGACGTTTACTTCGCAAGCCTATCTAACAATGAGGCGCTTGCCGCCGCGCTGTGGGACAGGACACATCGCCGCCGGTGAATTCACAGGACATCACCAGCCAGGGCAGAGCTGGGCTGGGCTGGTTACTCGCCCAGTTTCCAGAGCCGGTTCGCCAAGAGCAGCTCGAGCTTCGCGACGACCGCGCCCAGCTCCTCGCGGCTGCCCACGAACCCGGCATAGAAACCCATGCCCCACAACACCGCCACCAACATCTCGACCAGATGGCCGACGTCGGTGTCCGTATTCAACTCACCACGCGCGATGGCGTCGGTGACCGCCCAGTTGACGAACTCCCGCGAGTTCGTCAGCGAGTCGTGTGCGTCGCTGCTCAGTTCCGGGTGGCGCTGGGACTCCAGAACCGACGTCACGAGAAACGCCGCGGCGGAGCGGTCCTCGGCCTCCGCCTGGGTCGTCACCGACAGGAACGTCGAGAGCCGGTCGATAAGACCGGCCTGTTCGCGCGCCCGCGCGATGCCCGCGCTAACAATCGTGGTGTTCGTCTGCTCGATCACCTCGGCCCAGAGGACACGTTTGCTGGCGAAATAGTGATTGATAGCGGGACGGGTCAGGTCCGCGCGCACAGCTATGGCCTGGAACGTCGCAGCGTCGTAGCCGAGTTCGCTGAACACCTCGCGAGCAGCGCGCACGATGCGCTCCCGCGTTTCAGCGGCCTTCGCTGCGGGAGGACGTCCCGGACCTCTGCTCGCCGTATAAGGCACGGGTAAATTGTGCCACACGTCACCTGGCAGTTGGTTACCCGACCCTGTCCTGCCACCTGAATGTGACATAACAGCAAACTCCAGCGCCGGTTCGGCCCACGCGCGGGATGGATTCGCCGGTCGTCGGCAGGTGAGCTGCGGGCGCAGTCGAACTAGGGTTTGCACCATGGGGGCCGTCGCGTCACGAGAGTCGTATTTCGATACAGGCCTCGATGTCCTCTCCGATCTCGGTTACGGCGGCCTCAAGCTGGCCGTGGTGTGTCAGCGCCTGGGCGTTACGACCGGGTCCTTCTATCACTACTTCCCAAGCTGGTCGGCCTACACCCGGCAGCTCGTCGAACACTGGCATGACGGAATGACCGTCAACATCGTGGAGGCTGTGCGGGCTCAACCCGATCCGCGGATGCGCATCGGCAGTCTGATCGAGGCCGGCCTCACGCTCCCGCACGGCGCCGAAGCCGGAATCCGGGTGTGGAGTTCCATCGACCCGCAGGTGCGCGCCGTGCAGGCGGAAGTGGATCGCCAGCGCTTCGCGGCGTTGTACGAGTCGGCGCGGGACATCCTCGAAAGCGATCGCAACGCGGAACTCTTCGCCGCGTGGGCGCTGTACCTGTTGGTCGGCTACGAGCAGGTGACACTCCCACCCGACACCGCCGGATTGGGCTGGCTGGTCGCCCAGTTGCTCGACGCGCTCGACTCCGGGCGGTTCACCTCGGTGCCCGAGCGTGAGTGAGCCCGTCGTGGACGGCCCCGACGGCGGCGTCCGTGCCGACGATGCAGCCGGCCGGGATTCCTCGGTGCCCGTCGACCACCTGGTCGCCATGCTTCGGGAGCGCCTGTACGGGGCGGTCTCGTGCCTGGCGACGCTCGCGGTGCTGACCCGCTACACCGGCGAGGACACCAGCGCTTGGTTCCGCATGCTCGACGTCGCCGTGGCGATGGGCGGGCTGTGGGCCGCAAGCCTGCTCGCGGACTGGGTCGCACATCTGACCATCCACGAAAGAGCGCCGCGCGGCGCCGAACTCTGGCGGATGCTGCAGGCGTCCGGACAGATCCTGGCCGCGAGCCTGCTTCCGCTGACGGCATTGGCCGCGGCGGGCATCGGGTTGCTCGACACCGATACCGCCATGTGGGTCGCCAAGTGGATCCTCGTCGCCGAACTCGGCGTGATCGCCCTGGCTGCCGTCCGCAAAACCCGACTGCCGTGGTGGCAGCAAATTGTGACGGTTGTCTTACTCACCGGCGTCGGGGTGCTCGTCATCGGCATCAAGACCCTCGCCCACTGATGGCCGCCGGTACGTACGACCTGCGGGATCGCATCGTGCGACGCGTCCATCAGCGGGACCCGGAGAACGACGCGCTGCGTCGGGCGTTGCGTGCCGCGATCGTGGTGCCGACGGCCGCGGCGCTGGGGTTCGCCATCTCTAATGAGAACGCCCAGACACCGCTGTTCACCATCTTCGGCTCGATCGCGCTGCTGGTGTTCTCCGACTTCCCCGGCAACCGGCAGAACCGCGCCGTCGCCTACGCCGGTCTGGCACTCAACGGGTTCGTCATGATCACCCTCGGCACGCTCGTCGCCCCGTATCCGGTGCCCGCGGTGCTGATGATGTTCGTCATCGGGGTCGTGGTGACCTTCTCCGGGGTGTTCAGCGAAACGTTCGCCGCGGGTCAGCGCGCCACCCTGCTGACGTTCGTTCTGCCCGCATGTACGCCGCCGGGACCGATCGGGGAGCGTCTCCTCGGGTGGACCGTCGCCCTGGCGGTGTGTGTGCCCGCCGCGTTGTTCCTGCTCCCGCCGCGCCATCATGGTGAACTACGGCGGCACGCCGCGACGGCGTGCCGGGTGCTGGCAGACCGGCTGGACGGGCGTGCGTCCCCCGCCGACGCCACCGCGGCGATGGACGCCCTGCGCGCCAACTTCCTCGGTGCCGATTTCAGGCCGGTCGGTTTGACCGCGGGCAGTCGCGCGCTGGTGCGGGTCGTCGACGACCTGGAGTGGGTCACCGATCGCACCGGGCCGAAAGCCGGCGCGGCGCTCGCCGACATGAAGGACCCCGCCGTGCGGGTGCTGCGTGACGCGGCCTCGGTGCTGCGGATCACCCGGGTGGCCCGCCGGGACGCGGCGCGCGCCGACCTGGACGCGGCGTTGATCGAGTTGCGCACGGTTGCGCGCGGCAGGTACCGGGAGGATCTCGCCGCGATTCTCGGCGCCGCCGACGACGAGCAGGCCGTGGAATTGGGCCGGGAGTTGCTGCGGCGCCGCACCATTGCCGCCACCATCGGGGCGACGGGCCGCATCATCGCCGCCGCGGCCACCGCCGATGCCCGTCCGGTCTGGGCCCGCGCCATGGGCCTGCGCCTCCCGGAGACGGGAGCCGCCGAACGGCTGCTGCCCGCCAGCGTGGTGGCCGCCCAGATCACGTCGGGTTTTCTGGCCAACCGCGCGGTGGCCGTCCGCAACAGCGTGCGCACCGGCCTTGGTCTTGCGGCCGCCGTTGCCGTCACCCATCTGTTCCCGGTCGAGCACGGCTTCTGGGTGGTCCTGGGCGCGCTGTCGGTGTTGCGCAGCAGCGCCCTGACCACCGGGACCCGCGTCTGGCGCGCGGTCATCGGCACGGGCATCGGCTTCCTGCTCGGCGCCGTGCTCATCAGCCTGGTCGGGGTGGATCCCGCGGTGCTGTGGATCCTGATGCCGCTGGTGGTTTTCGGATCCGCCTACGTGCCCGAGATCGCGTCGTTCACCGCGGCACAGGCGGCGTTCACGATGATGGTGCTGATCTCGTTCAACCTCGTCGTGCCGACCGGGTGGCAGGTGGGGCTGATCCGCGTCGAGGACGTCATCGTCGGCGCGCTGGTGGGGGTGGTGGCGTCGCTGTTGCTGTGGCCCCGTGGCGCTACTGCGTCGGTGACCCGCTCGATCGACTCGGCCCGGGTGATCTTCGCGCGTTACCTGCGGGTGGCGGTGCTGCGCATCACCCGCGGCGCGTCCGAAGAACGCACCGACGAGTTGGTGACACTGAGCCACGATGCGCTCGCCGCCTCCAGGGTGATCGATGACGCTGTGCGCCAATATCTTTCGGAGAGCAGCGGCGAGACGGACTTCCGCGCGCCCATCGTGCGCTCGTTCAACCGGGCCATCCGATTGCGTGCCGCCGCCGACCTGATCGCCGACATTCCCACCCCGCCGCCACTCGGCGCCTACCCCGAGGTGCGCGCGGTGGTGGAGTCACATGTCGACGCCATCTCCGACCGCCTGGCGGGGCGTTTCGACCCTGAGAAGCAGTGGGTGCCGATCAGCGACGACTTCGTCCGCGCGCTGCGCTCCGAGGCGCGCGCGGACATCCTCGGCATCTCGGCGGCCCTGCCGTTGCTGACGGTGGCCGCGCTGCTGGGCGAGTTGGAGCTGATCTACCCGCTGCAGACGGCGCCGGACTCAGCGCAGGGGGTGGTGCGGCATTAGCGCGTTCGGCGGACGGCCGCTCGACTCATTTCCGGTGCCGCGGAACGATCATCACCGGCACCGGCACGTGCCTCACGATCTTCGACGCGGCCGAGCCCAGGAAAACCCTGGCGAGCGGTCCGGCCGCTCCCGAACCCATCAGCAGGATGTCGCCTGACGCCCAGGGCACCGACTCCACCGCCTCGCGCCAGTCGCGACCGCTGCCAACCACCACCTCGACGTCGGGAACAGCGAGCCGTTCCCGAACGGCGTTGAGCTTCGTGACGATGTCGTCGAACGTTCGTTTCGACCACTGCTGCACCACGAGGTTCTCGGCGGTGGGCTCGATCGAGCCGCCGACGGGTCTTACCGTGAACGACACGATCCGCAGCGGCACCGACCACGCCGTCGCCAACTCGGCGGCCGCCGGGATGAGACCATTGACGTCCGCCTCGCCGCCGTAGGCTGCGGTCAGCATCCTGATCGGCTCGGATCCCGGCGCATAGCCACGCGGTGCGATCGCGACGGGCACCGCCGCGGTGTGCACGAGTCGCTCGGTGACACTGCCCAACCCGATGCGGCCCAGCAGACCGGCTGACGACGAGCCCACGACCGCCAAGCTTGCGCCGTTCTCCTCGACCAGCTCCATCAACCCCGTTGGGATCGAGGTTGATTGGTGGACGACGATGGGGATGTCCTGATCCGCCGGGAGCTGCTCGACGACGCGCTCGAGGGACTTCTGGGCCTGCGCCGACACGTAGCGCAGGTACTCGCGTTCGACGGGGTCGTCTCGGGGAGGGAAGGCCCGTTCGACGATCGCCGCCGCGATGACCTTCTCGCCCGTGGAGCGGGCCACCTGCGCGGCCAGTTGCAGTGGTGCAGCGCTTTGGCGGCTCGAGCTGAACCCCGCGATGATCGTCATGGACTCGAGCTCACGCCCGGGCCGGGGCGGCGACGACGTGCGTCACCGGCACGTCGTACTCGGCGCGGGCGCGATCCACCACGTCGAAGCGATGCCAGATGGATTCTTCGGGTGGCAGCGTCGCGATGACGATCTGGTCGGGATGAAACGCGCCGACCGCACTGGCCAGCGCGCGCAACGGTCGAGTGTCGCCGATCTCGCCGTCGGCCTCGAGGTTCTCGGAACGCAGCGCGGCCAAGGTGTTGTCGAGCCGCAGCTGGGCCTCCCTGCGGGTCGCTTCCAGCAGGTCCAGCGGACCGTTGGCGGCGGTACCCACCTCGATGGGGCTGGCGGGCACGACCACGTAGTAGGTGGCGGACTGGTCGGCGTCGATGCCTCGCAACTCGTCGAGCAGCTCCTGCGATTCGACGGTCTGATTGGCCAGCACAAGCACCCGGTGCGGCGCCTCTTTCGCCAGGGCGCCTTCGGCCTCGGGCCGCCGGTTGATGAACCACCGGTTGGCGAAGTACACCAGGATCACCACGGCCCACGACAGCAGGCTCAGCAGCAATTGCGACCGGACGTCGGCCTGCAGGCCCATCTGCACCAGGATGGCGACGATCGCGGTGGCCGTGATGATCGACAGCACCGGGAAGAGCCACATCTTGACCTTCAGCTCGGAGTCCGGCGTTCGGTAGCGCAGCACGATCTGTGAGATGGCGATCAGCAGGTAGACGAACAGGATGATCGCGCCGCTGGAGTTCAGCAGGAACGCGAAGATGGTGTCCGGCGACACCGCCGCGGCGATCACGCACAGGAAGCCGATCACGGAGCTGGCCAGGATCGCCATCGCGGGCACGCCGCGCCGGGTGACGTTGACCAGTGCGGCCGGCGCCTCGCGACGCGCGGCAAGCACGAACAGCATGCGCGAGGCCGTGTACATCCCGGAGTTCAGACAGCTCAGCACCGCCGTCAGCACGACGGCGTTCATGATGTGATCGGCGTAGGGGATGCCCATCTCGGTGAACGCCGCGACGAAGGGTGACGCGCCCGCCTCCTCGTCGTTCCACGGCAGGATCGTCGCCAACAGGAATGCCGAGCCGACGAAGAACACCGCGATGCGCACGATCACCGAGTTGGCGGCCTTGGCGACGGCCCGCTCGGGATCCGAGGATTCCGCGGCCGCGATGGTGGCGATCTCGGCGCCCACCATCGAGAAGATCACCGTCACCACTCCGACGGTGATGGCCATGGCGCCGAAGGGGAAGAACCCGCCGTGGGTCCACAGGTTGGAGAAATCCAGTCCCTTGTCCGGCCACAGGCCCAGCACGAACAGCGACCCCAGGCCGATGAACGCAATGATGGCCGCCACCTTGATGCCGGCGAACCAGAACTCGAACTCGCCGAACGACGACACGGAGAACAGGTTGGTCGCGGTCATCAGAACCATCAGCACCAGCGCGGACAACCACAGCGGCACGTCTATCCAGTATTGGATGATCTTCGCGCCGGCGATGGCCTCGAAGCCGACGACGATCACCCAGAAGTACCAGTACAGCCACCCCACCGAGAACCCCGCCCAGTTGCCCATGGCGGTACGCGCGTAGTCGGCGAAGGAACCGGTCGACGGGTTGGCGACCGCCATCTCGGCGAGCATCCGCATGACCATGATGATCAGGACACCGGCTAGCGCGTAGGTGATGAACGCGCCCGGTCCGGTCTTGCCGATGACGACGCCGGAGCCGACGAACAGGCCGGCGCCGATCACGCCGCCGATGGCGATCATCGTCAGCTGCCGCTGCGAGAGCGCCTTCTGCAAAGTTGGGGTGGAGCTCATGGGTTCGCCTCCGGCTACGGGTAGGTCAACGTCATCACACAACTGAACTACCTTGCGGTGGATGGAGATTCGCAGCAAGATATACGCCCACGTGCCCGTGAGCTCTATCGGCGATCGTGGCGCCGTTCCCGCCTGGCGCCGCAGCTGCCGCCGCCAGGTTCACTGTGAAGTGTAAGCCAATCAGCCGGTCGATGGGCCGGTTGGGAGATGACGGTTGGATACCGGGATTTCGGGCGCCGGTGCCCCAGTCAGCGTCGAGCCGATGGCCTCTGGCACGTCATCAATACCGCTGACCCACAACTGATTAACGGCGTCACGCCGCACGGACCGGGCTGATCACCGCGGCCTCAGCTACCGGATTCTCGCGCCGCATGGTAGCCGGCGGCATGTCTGCGCAGCGGCGCGCGGATCGCCCGGGCGCTCAGCGCAGGGGGCGGTGCGGCATCAACGCATTCGGCGGGATCGTGCCGAACTTGCCGGCGTTGAAGTCTTCCACTGCCTGGACGAGCTCCGATTTGGAGTTCATCACGAACGGCCCGTACTGGAACACCGGCTCGCGAATCGGCTTGCCGCCCAACAGCAGAACCTCCAGCGCCGGACGGTGGGAGTCCTGGGAGCCTTCGGCGGCGACGGTGATGCGGTCGCCGGGGCCGAACACCGCGAGCTGCCCCTGCTGGATCGGATGGCCGACCGGACCGACGGAGCCGCGGCCGGACAGCACATAGACCAGGGCGTTGAAATCGCGGTTCCACGGCAGATTCAGCCGCGCCCCTGGCTCAATGGTGGCGTGCGCCAACGTGATCGGCGTGTACGTCGCACCAGGGCCGCCCTTGCCGTCGATCTCACCGGCGATGATGCGAACCAACGCACCGCCGTCGTCGGAGGACAGCAGCTTCGCCTGGTCACCTTCGATGGACTGGTACCTGGGCGCGGCGAACTTGTCCCGCTTGGGCAGGTTCACCCACAGCTGGATGCCGTGGAACGTGCCGCCGCTCTCGACGAGCTCCGCGGGCGGCGTCTCGATGTGCAGGATGCCCGAGCCCGCGGTCATCCACTGGGTGGCGCCGTCGGTGATCAGACCGCCGCCTCCGTGGGAGTCCTGGTGCGCGAAGCGGCCGTCGATCATGTACGTGACGGTTTCGAAGCCGCGGTGCGGATGCCAGTCGGTGCCTCGCGGCTCGCCGGGCTGGTACTCGACCTCGCCCATCTGGTCCATGTGGACGAACGGGTCGAGGTCGCGGGCGTTGACGCCGGCGAACGCGCGGACGACGGGGAATCCCTCGCCTTCGTAGCCGCGCGGACCGGTCGTCACAGAGCGCACCGGGCGCTCGGTCTCAGACGGATCGGCACCGGTGACACGGGGCAGGGTGAGGGTGTCGGCAGTGATGGCAGGCATGCATCCGTCAACCGGACTGTGGTCCGATTAATTCCGGCGGCAGCGCAGCCTCACGACGGAATCCGTGCCGAGAGCGCCGCCGAAGGCCGGCACCGTCGACCCACGCAAACTCCCGCGAGAAGAAAAGGCCTGTAAGAGAGGCCCGCGCGGCGTCTTCTATGAAGTAGGTCACATAGTGCGGATTTCGTACTATCCTGGACCCTGGTTGAGTTCCCAGCCGGCCGACGCGTCACCACGGCGCCCGGCCCGGACCACGGCCGGCGCGCGGTATTACTGGGGAGATTCACCGAAGGCTATGAAGACCACCTCGCTCTATCCATCGAGGACTGCATCGTCGGACGAATCGCAGCGATGCGGCAGGGCCACGTTTGCGTTGCGCCACTGTTCCCCGACGAGAATCGCCGTCGCCGTCCGCGGCGAGGTCGATGCTGTCAACGGGCGCGCTCTGGGCCGCTACGTCGAACGCCACACCCGGGTCTCCCAACAGCTGGTGCTGGACCTCCGAGCCGTGGACTTCAGCGGCACGCAAGCTTTCAACGCGCTCTTCTTCATCAGCGTGTACTGCGCCCGCCGCGATGTGGACTGGGCCATCGTCGGCAGCCGGCCGGTGCAGCGCCTGCTCCGGGTCTGCGACCCTCAGGGCGAGTTGCCTTTCGATGACGGTCTCGGCACCGCCCTGATGCGGCTGGACCGCCTCGCGCAGTGGCGGCACGCGCTTGTCTGGACGGGCCGGTCGGGGTGGCAACCGCTCCGGCAGCGGCGCGCCCGCCCGCCCGCGCTCACCACCCACGACAGCCGGGTCGCCAAGGCATACAGCCACACGTCCGCGTAGTCCGCGCGTCCAATCGCGTCGCGCACCGGTCACGAACCGTCTGCCACCATGCCTCGATGCATGACGCGATCACCGACGACGCCCGCGTGGTCAGCGCAGTGCATGACACAGCGGTTGTCCCACATCACGACGTCACCCGGCGACCAGGCATGGCGGTAGACGTTGTCGGCGCGCGTCGAATGATCGAAGAGGTACTCGACGGTCTCGGCGGCGACGCTCGACGGCATGTCGCTGATGTCGACACACCGCGCGGGGGTGGACATGTAGAGGTACGTGGCCCCCGATATCGGGTGCTCCTGAAAGATCGGGTGTGACGCCGACGTCTCCTCGTCCTCGTCGAGATCGAGGCCGGTGACGACGTGCGTGATGGCGCGGCCGTCGAGTTGGGTGCGCACCCGCGCGGGCAGCGTCGAGTAGGCGAGGTACTGGTTGGTGAACATAGTGTGGCCGCCGCGCGCGGGCACCGCGACCGCTCGTAAGGCCGTGTAGGCCGGGGGATTTCGCACGTAGCTGGTGTCGGTGTGAAACGTCGAGCGCGGTGGCCGCGTCCGGCCGACATTGCTGACGACATTGAGCTCGGGGTACCCGGACACCGGGGTCTCCCCCACCGTGAACATCATCGGTCCGAAACTGCGCAGGAAGCCCAGGAATCCGTCGTCGCCGACATCCTGGCCGGGTATGACGATCACCCCGCGTTCGGCCAGCAGTGCCCGCAACGCGGTCACCGTCGGGACGTCGAGCGCCTCCACACGAAACCCCGTCAGCCGGGCCCCGACGGGGCTCAGCGCGCGATACTCGAGCACCGCGTGTCCTCGCGTGTCAGTTCGCCGAGCCCTGCTGCGAACACGTCGGAGACACTCATCCCCGCCGCGCCCGCCATCACCGCGACGACGCTGCTCGGTGCGTAGGAGCAGTAGAGCCCGGCTTCCAGGAACCACGGCTTGCCGTCGGGATCGATGCGGAAGTCGAACAGGCTGTAATGCCGGCATCCGAGGGCGACGTGGCAGCGGCGCGCGGCGGCCCACACGCGTTCGGTCAGCGTTTCATCGTCGCGCACGATCCACGCCCGAGTGGAGTCCTTCGCGACGAGATACAGGTCGCCGTCATCGTCGCGGGCGAGCTTGTCGTCACTGGCCCGGATGGGCTTGTGCTCCGTGTCGACCGAATACTCCTCCAACGGAAGACATATCAGCTCACCCTCGCGAACGAGGATGCCGCACCGCACTTCTCGGCCAAGAGGGACGTACGACTCGACCAGTGCCTCGTCTCCGAACTCCCACGCCAACTCGATGGCGGCGTCGCATTCGGCCGAGGTGCGGGCCAGCGACACCCCGACGGAGTTGTCCGCGTTGACCGGCTTGACGACCACGGGAAGAGCGAGGTGCGACCGATCGCCGCGACGGAGCACCTCCCCGGCCGGCACCGGCACCCCGGCCGCCGCCACGATGGCGCGCGTCTTCGCCTTGTCGGCGCCGAGTGCCATCACCTCGGCCCGATTGCCGAGGTAGGGGATGCCGAGCAGGTCGAACAACGCCCGATAGGTGGTCATTCCGGGAAGGCAGAACATCTGCGGCACCACCACATCGACGCCGATACCCAGAATCACGGCCACGGCATCCGGAAGGGTGAGCGCGGGCGCCTCCGCGAGCGCACCCGCGCCGAGTCCGACAGGGAACCGCCAGTGTCCGTCGGGCGAGACATACGCGAGGTGGACGTCGTAGGTCTCCGGATCGACGAGCGCCTCGAGGCACGCGCCGGCGTACAGCCGCGACAGGTCGGCATGGAAGTCGTCCACCGCGGACCCGACGAGGTGCAGAACAGTCATCGGCCTTCTGGGCTCCGGAGACATCTAGTCTCCGCCCGGCTCGACGAGCTTGCCGATGTTGAAGTCGATCTTGGTCCAGCCGCGGCGGCGACGCAGGTTGCCCACCAGTAGCGCGGGAATCTGTAGATGATGAACCATCAAGTACGGCAACGGGTCCCACCACGTGAAGATCGCGTCCTTACCCCGCAGGATGGTCGCCAGCCTGCTGGCCCGCCCGCCGCGCTGGGTGACCAGCCGCCAGAGTTCGTGGTAGATCCAGTATGTCGAGCGGGCGCCCGGGCGTGGCGTGATCACCGGGTGCCCGTCGTCGAGGTACGCCGACGCCAGCTGGGAATGACTGTGGAACATGGTGATCGCCGAGTGGGTGCGGGGGTTGCACTCGATGGCGTACACGTGCCCGTCGCCGGCCTCGATGAAATCGAAGGACACCTGGCCGGTGATGCCCAGAGCGCCGACGAATCGCTCTACCCAGGAGCGGATCTCGGGCTTGTCGACCATCTGGTAGTTGAGCTGGGACGCCGAGGATTCGCAGCAGCCGTACACCTGCAGCCGGCCCTCGCGGACGGTGCCGTGCGTGCAGTACTCCTGGCCCGCGACGAACTCCTGCAGGATCCACGGATCGTCGGCGGAGATGGGCAGGGTCCTGACGAACGCGGCGTTGTCCGCCCGGGTCAGCCGCGACAGCCGGGTCAGGTCGAGGCGGCCCACCGGGTTGTAGGCGATCCGCTTGAGGATGTAGGTGCGGCCCGCCGGGAAGTCGAAGTCCTCGACCTGCTGGGGGTCGGTGATGCGACGCCAGTCGGGCACCCGCAATCCCAGGGAGGCCGCGGTTTTCGAGAACGCGGCCTTGTCGTCGAGCATCCGCACCGTGTCCACGTCGGCGTGGATCACCTCGCACACCCCGTCGAGCAGGTGCCGGGCCCGCGCATCGTGGACGCTGGCCGCCGGACTCGACACGGGGATGAAGACGTCGACACCCTCGCGCCGGACGATATCCAGAAGGGCGGCGCCGTAATCGGGCGCGGTGGGCTCGGGAACGCAGTAGAACACGTCGACCGCGCGGGAGAACCGGTGACCGGTCCAGCGGTACTTCGCCGACTCCACGAGCACCACCCGGTGCCCGGCGAGGTGGAACGATCGGGCCAGTTGCAGTGCCTTGGTCATTTTGCCGCCGCTGATCAGCACGGTGCGCCGGCCCGCGGCGGGGGGACGCACCGCCCGGTGTGGCCGGCGCACGAGGGCGACGGCGACCAGGACCAGATCGACAGGCAGGGTGAGGGTCAGCCCCGCGAGGGTCCACAGCGTGCGCCCGGCAGTGGAGCCCTGCTCGCCGGGGGCAGACACGGTCGGGTCACTCACCTGCGCCGGCAGTACTGCCGTCAACGCGGTGCCCGCCGGATCAGCGTGATCCCGTCGCGCAGCGGAATCAGCACCTGCTCGACGCGCGAGTCGTAGGTGAGCGCGGCGTTGAACTCCGCGATCGCGGCGCCGTTGGGCGATGCCGGGCCGTGCTCGGCGTACGGGTCGCCCTGCATGAGGGTGTTGTCCACCGCGATCACCGCGCGGGGCGACAGCAGCGCGCTGCCCAACAGGAACTCGACGTAGTCGAGGTAGCCCGACTTGTCGGCGTCGATGAACACGAAGTCGAACGGATCCGCGGACTCGGCCGAAAGGCGTTGGAGCGTCTCGACGGCAGGCCCGGCTTCGACCGCGATCTTGTGACCGGCCGGCGACGCCTCGAAGCACTCCTGGGCGAACCGCGCGACCCCCGGATCGACCTCGCATGCCACCACGACGCCGTCCTCGGGCAGCGCCTCGGCCATCGCCAGCGCGGAATACCCGGTGAACATTCCGATCTCCAGCACGCGGTGGGCGTTCGCGAGGTGCACCAGGAACTTCAGCAGCTGCCCTTCGACATGCCCCGACAACATCTCCTGCTCAAGGCGCACCAGGCCCGATGACGGTGCTTCCCAGTCGGTCTCGTGTGTCCGTCGGGCGAGTTCGGCCAGCGCCGGCGACTCCGGGCTGGTGCACTGCCCGAGGTAGGGATCCAGTCCCTGGGCGAGCACGAGGGCTCGGCGGAGCCGGGCCACGACCTCTGGGTCGACGTCGGGGTTCGAGTCCAGCTGGGTGCAGATCTCGCCCAGCTCACGGGCCAGGATGGTCGACGGCGTGACCGGCCGGGGATCCGGCGGTGCCCAATCCTGCTGAGCCACCGCACTACTCATGAGCGCCGTCCGGGGCGGTGTAGGTGAACATGTCGACGCCGTCGCCGCCGCGCGGATACTCCAGACAGACCTTCTTGTGCAACGTCAGCGTGTCGGCCAGTTCGTCGGTCGTCACGTCGTTGAGAAAGAGGCACTGGCCGATGGGCGCCGGAACCGCGGCGCGAAGGAGGCCGTCGCGGGTCTTGAGGATCGATGCCGTGGCCGCGGTGAGCAGTTCCGGTGTCAGGTGGTGGCTGTCGAGGGCGAGCCCCAGATCACTCATCACGCCGAGCACCCGATCGCGGTCGGCGACCGACAGGTGACCGCGCTGCTCGGCGAGCGTGGTCGACAGTGCCATGTCGATGTTGATGGCGTGGCCGTGGAAGAAGGGGTCCGGCGGCGTCAATTCGAGCGTCGGACTCCAGGTGTGGCCGAAGGCGATCACGCGGTCGAGGTCGATCTCATGCAGGTTCGGGGCCTCGAGCTCCAGCATCGTAGCGATCGCCTGATAGGTCAGACGGTCGCCTACAGATCGGAGTTCGGGGGTTCCGTCGAGATGGCCGAAGCGGGTCCGTAACAGTTCGGATCCGTGCTCCTCGAGCATGGCGAAGATCTCCGCGTTGCCGACGACGGAGATCTTGATCAGCTCGGCCATGCCGTTGCGCACCTGGTCTTCGGGCAGCGTCTTGAGGAACGCAAAGTCCAGCAGCACCTTCTGCGACGCGTGGTAGGCGCCCAACCGGTTTTTGTGCTTGCCGTAGTTGACGGCGACCTTGATCGAGACACTCGCGTCGATCAAACCGATCAGCGTCGTCGGTATTCGGATGTATGGCGTGTTGCGCCGGTAACTGGCGCAGGCGAATCCGGCGACGTCGGTCGTCAGTCCACCGCCGACCACCAGGACCGGTTCGGTACGTACCAGCCCGAAGGCGTCGAACTCACCGACGATCCTCTCGAACGTCTCCAGCGACTTCGCGGTCTCCCGGATCTGCACCGGCACCACCGTCAGAGCGATGTTGTGATGGTCGAAGTAGGACCGGGCGGCGTCTCCGTACAGTTCGAAGACGGTTTCGTCGACGACCATCAGCGCACGCCCGTAAGGCCGGTAGCTGTCGGCCAATTCGGGATTGTCGACCGAGAAGACGCCGTCGACGTAGAGAAGGTCGTATTCGATCTTCTCGTAGCCCTCCACGTGGAAGGCCTTGGGGCTGGCGGTGACTCGCGCCTGCAGGTTACTCACTGCGATTTCCTCCGTGTGTGTTCGTGGCGTGGGCTGTCGGAACGGGCATCAGGCCGTGGTGAGCCCGAGGACACGCGATGCGTCGAGGGATTCGACCGTCTCGGCCGCCGCGCTGAAGTCGCCTCCGGCGGTGTTCTCGTTCGGGAACGCGATGCACGCGACACCCGCGGCGGATGCCGCGGCGACCCCGCCCACGTTGTCCTCGATCGCCACCACAGTTCCGGGGGCCTCACCGAGTTGCTCGAGCGCGAACGCATACGCCGCTGCGTCGGGCTTCGGCTTCGACACCGAGTCGCGGTTGACGATGAGGTCGAACATCTTGGCGCTGATGTGGGGCTGCAGTGCAGCCAGAATCGCGTCGATGTTGCCTTGGGAGGTCGTCGTGACGAAGCCCAGCTTGCGCTCGGAGCGCTTGGCCTCCTGGACGGTCTCGAGCACCCCGGGACGCGCTTCCAGAGCCGAGTTGCCCAGCAGGTCCTGGAAGATCTCCGACTTCGTCGCATGAATGGCCGCGGAGTCGACGTCCGCTCCGACGGACTGTGCGTAATCGGCGATCCGCTGCGCGCCGCCGTTGGATCCCAGCATCGCGATGTAGTCGTCGCGCGACCAGTTCCAGTCGAGGCCGTGGGCCTTGAACGCCTCGTTGAACGCGCGGCGCTGCAGCTCAGAGGTGTCGGCGAGGGTGCTGATCGAGCCGAAAAGGATGGCAGACATGGAGTTCCTTCTGTGTGGGCTGGCGGTTGTTGCGGCGCCGGCGGGTGTCGCCGGACGTTGAGATACCAGATCCCCCGTACACTACTGATCTAAACGTTCATTAGTGACTGACGTTTTTGTTACCGGCTGAATCGTTCATCAGCTAATTTCTTGCGAGCGGCTCCCCAGGCGAAGGACCAGGCAACGAGGTGAACAGCACAGATGGCGGCCGATACCGGTGAAGATGCTCGGGTAGCGCGGACTCGCGCCGACGTGGCACGCGCCGCGCTCGGCGTGCTGACCAGCGAGGGGTCCGACGCGGTCACCCACGCCCGGGTCGCCGAGGTCGCCGGCTATTCCAAGACCACGCTGTACGCGCACTGGCCGGCTCGGCTCGACCTCATCGTCCTGGCCCTCGGCACCATCGGCGACCTGCCCCATTTCGAACGCAGCGGCGATCTACGCACGGACCTGATCGGAGAGCTGCAGATCTTCCGCCAGGCCGTCGACGAATACCGCTTGGATCGCGTGCTGTCGGGGATGGCCCAGTGGGCCTCGGCTGACGAGATGCGGCAGATCCGGGACACGATCAACGGCGAAGGTCAGCGCCCGCTGCGGGAGATGCTCGAGGGGCGCTTCGCCGGAGCCGAACTCGAGGCCGCGATATCGATGCTCTCCGGCGTGGTCGCCTGTCCGTCGATCATGTTCGGAAGCCTCCCCGACGACGACACCATCGCGGCGGCGGTGGACCTCATGCTGGGGCGCGGCGGCGACCGGACCTGACGCTCCCGGCGGTGCGCGGTGGTTTCGACTTCGGTGTCTGGCGGTATCCCCGAACTATGAGTGCTCAGACGCGGGTCGTCGACATTCTCGTCGGGCTGCAAATCGCCGACATCCTCGACGAGCAGCAGCGCGGTCGGGAGCGCATCTCCTCCGGCCACGGACGCATCGGATTGGCGCCCATTCCGGAGCGCCACGAACGTGACGACTCTCTGCGTCGTTCCGCCTAGGGCTTGACCCAGCGCCACTGCGCCGTCAGCCAACCGTACGAATCGGGAAGCCGCTCACGCACCGCCGCCACCACCCCCGGCCATAGCCGGTCGTCGTAATCGTCTCCGGACAGCCAGCCTCCCGACCTCACTTTCGGGGCCCACGCGTCGATGTCGGCGGCCACGCTGTCGAAGTCGTGGCGGGCATCCAGGTGCACCCACGCCAGCGAGTCATCGGCGAAGAACCCGGCGGCTCGCGGCGACGAACTGATGAAAAGGTCGACGGTGTCGGCGAACCCGCACGCGATGACGTTGCGGTGCAACAGTCCCGCGAAGGTCCCGCCGCCGTATTCGACCGCGGGACCGTGCGCATCCATGTTGGCCGGTCCCTCGTTCCCGCTGCCGCGGCACGTGTCGATGCCGATCACCGTGTAGTCCCGTCCCGAGCTGCGCACGACGTCGGCCAGCGAGCACAGACTGCGGCCCAGGTAGGCACCGACCTCGACAAAGGTGCTGCCGTCAGGGAAGGTGGCGGCGGCCTCCTCCTGACCTTCACGCCAGTGGAACCACCCGGGGATGTCCGTCCACTGGGTGACGTCGGCGGCGAATGCGGGTGGCGACGGTTCAGTCAACGCGATCACTCCTCGAGGTCATGGATAGCTTTGCGTCCCGGTGGGGTACCCACCATGACGTTCCGTTGGTCGTCAGCCGGTCGGCTCCGTCGCCCCTATGTTGGCCGACGGCGTGCCGTTCCCGGGTAGGAGGTCCGTGTTGACCGAGTCCACAACCACCAGCGACGACCGCGAGGCGTTCCTCGTGGCCACGCTTGTCGACGCTTTCTCCGACCTGATGGCGGCGGATCCGGACGCGTTCCGCACCAAGTTCCGCAAGATGGCCGCCGATCCGTTCGCCTTCTACCGCGGCAGCGCCTGCGTCTTCTATGCCGACGTATCCCAGCGCGAGGACAGGTGGGCCGACGAGCGCACCGGGAGGGTGTGGATCCAGGGTGATCTGCACGCCGAGAACTTCGGCACCTACATGGACGGGGCGGGCGTCCTGATCTTCGACGTGAACGACTTCGACGAGGCCTACGTCGGACACTTCACCTGGGATCTTCAGCGATTCGCGGCCAGCATTGCGCTGATGTGTTGGCAGAAGGCGCTTTCCGACGAACAGATCACCACCTTGATCGAGACGTTCGTCCGCGCGTATGTGTCACAGGTCCGATGGTTCGTCGACGCCGACGATGACGCCGCGTTCTCGCTGAATCTGGTGACCGCGCGTGGAGCGGTGCTCTCGGCGCTACGGTCGGCCCGGCTGTCGACCCGCGCAGAGATGCTCGACCGCATCACCGTCGTCGACGACTGGGACCGCCGCTTCCGCAACGCGCCCGGCGTCAGAAGGCTCGACGGCGAAGAACGCGAGAAGGTCGTGGCGGCATTCGGCCGGTACCTGGAGACCATCCCGCAGACCCAGCGATTCCGCGGAATCGCTTATGACGTCAAGGATGTCATCGCCAAGACCGGGTTCGGCATCGGCAGTGCCGGTCTGCCCGCCTACACCGTGCTGATCGAGGGCTTCAATCAGTCGTTGGACAACGACGCTGTGTTGTCGTTGAAGCAGGGCAATGTCGCGGCACCCAGCAGGGTGGTCGACGACGCCGACGTGCACGGGTACTTCACGCACCAGGGACACCGCACCGCCGTCTCGCAGCGGGCCCTGCAGGCCCATGCCGACCCACTGCTCGGCTACACCGACATCGACGGGGTCGGCTTTGTGGTCAGCGAGATCTCTCCGTACGACGCCGATCTCGACTGGAGCGAGCTGACCGAGCCGGACGAACTGGCCGAGGTCATCGAGCAACTCGGCCGGGCGGTCGCCAAGGTGCACTGTGTCAGCGACTCAGACAGCGACCAATCGCTGGTCGACTTTCAGACCGAGGACGCCATCGTGGCGGCGATCGGCGCACACGAAGACGAATTCGTCTCCGACATCTGCACTTTCGGGTTGGAGTACGCGTCTGTGGTGCGCGATGACCATCGACATTTCGTCGAGGCGTTCCGCGCCGGTCGCATTCCCGGCGTCACATCCACCTGAGCGGCGATCCGGTCAGCTCAAGTACTCGACATGGTCCTCCCCCGCTGCAGAAGGTGCCGCCCCGAAGGGCTCAGCAGGGGCAGCTTGCGCATCAGAACCCCCAGGGTGGCAACGACCTGAAAACCGACGGCGCCAGGCACGCTCGGTGATCATCAGCTTCTCGAAAAAGGCGATGTGGCAAGCTTGCACCCCCCGGCATCTTCACGGGCTCAGCACGAGCAAGAGCCGGACGAGTTGCGCTTGGCGGTGGGTGCCGGTCTTGTCGAAGACGTGTTGCAGATGAGTGCGGACCGTTGTGTGCGAGATGGATAACTCCTCCGCAACTCGCTTCAGATCCTCACCATGCATCAGCCGTAGCGCTACCTGGGCTTCAGCTTCGGTTAGATGGTAGAGCCGCCGCAACAGCGCTAAGGCAGGTTGTGGTTCGTCGTCTGGATCTATGATCAAAACCAACGCCATTGGCCTACCTGACGAATCAGCATCGCGGCGGTGCGAGGGCAAGACATGAACCACGTAAGGCCTTTTACCCGAGGGCCGGACGCAGGTGAGCGACTGGCCGGTGCGAACGGCAGACGGATCAACCGTGAGGGCCTTCTGTATTGCGCAATGCAATTCGTGTTCAGCGCGGGTGCTGGTCGCCGCGATACGTCCCGACCGGACGCAAAGCCCATCTTCGGCGCGCACGATTGCTTCAGCGGCCGAATTCAGGTTTATGACCACGTGTTCGCCTGCAACGATGACGACTCCGTGCCGGACAACTTCCAACGCCCCGGCCAACTCGACGGCGCGGTCGGCCAGAGCCGCGAACTTGTCCTGGGTACGAACCGCCTGTCGCATATGTCCGACCAACTCGCCGACGAGCTTGACCCGCTCAGGCGTGTCGAAAGACTCATTTCGTTGAGGCGACGCCACGATCAGACATGAAAGCCGTTGTCCACCGGTGAAGCCGACAAACAGGCCGTCTTCGATCTCGTTCGGACGCATCCAATCGTTGAAGAACTCCGTATTCGTCCGCGGAGCGATGAGCTCTGTTCCGCTATGTATGGCACCACTGGGTCCTTTCTCGACCGAGGCAAGCACATAGTCGAGATGGCAATAATGCTCGGCGTAGGCCTTGCCAACCTCCGCGGGCGCAGTTGTGGCCTGTATGGACCACACTCCATTCGCGCACTCGATGAGCGTGCCGATCGTCGCACCGAGGGTGCGGCTAATGTCGTCGAGGGCTGGCTCCCAGTGCTGGGGAGTGACCGCTGCGGCGTAGATGCCGGATACTAGCCGCGAGAATTCCGAGACGGTGACCATTGCCCGGCCCGTAATTTCGCGACTTGCGCGCGCATAGCTGACCATTCTCGCAGAAGACCTTCTGAAAAGACTAGATGAATCTCATTCGTTTGGATGAGGTCTGGGGCATTCCAGAGCGCTTCACTTCGAAGTGTTGATCGAGGCGATCGTGGCGGACGCGCAGATTGTCGGCATCAATCAAGGACTACACCTTCATCTAATCGTCGAGGCCGTGACTCCATGGGGAGCCGCCACACATTGAGGAGGCATTCGCGAAATGTCCTACTTACTATCGCGATCCACTTCGACCTCGGACGTCGGGTCGGCCCCGTCAGTGACCGGCTGTCCGCAAAAGCACAGTCCGAAACAGGATCCGTTCTCAGAACAAGTGCTCGCAGTCAGTACCGCAATCGCGATCTCGATACCGCCCGCGACGACCCGCCGCCGACGATTGATCGCATTGGTGGGAGCTGCCATCGGCCGTCTACGCATCGGGTTCCCTGAGCCACGACCGCACCATCCGCGTCGCGATCCCATTTATTTCGAGGCGGCACGAATGTCTCGTGAGATGGACCGCCTGTAGCGGCCCACCGCAGCAAAGCGCACGACGCAAACCGTAGGAGGACCAGCATGAAGTACGTAATGACGTGGACGCCCCGCCTGAACGGGTCGGCAGAAGAGAATGAATCGACCACCCGACGCGGTCTGCAACTGTTTTCGAAGTGGAAACAACCCGCTGGTACGACATTCCACCAATTCGTGAGTCGAGTTGATGGCGCCGGAGGCTATGTCGTAATGGAGACCGACAATGTGGCAGACCTGCTCGATGGCTGCGGTAAGTTCCTTCCCCTGAACGAATTCCAGATCTACCCGGTGGTGGACATCGCGGACTGGGTGCGGGCGGGCCACGAGGGTTTGGAGTTCAGAGAGTCGATCGCCTAGGTGCCGGAGCTCCAGCCGCCAAGCGCTGAAGCCGTCAGCCCAGCACCTCCAGTGCGGCCGCACGTGCCTGCGCGGCGCTGGCCGTTTTCAGCACCGCCTCGGCCGCGTCCTGGCACTGCTGCAAAGTCACCTGCGCGAGCTTGGCCCCGACCCCCTGCACGGCTGCCGCGGCCGCCGACAGCGATGTCACCCCGAGGCCGACGAGCACGCACGCCAGCAGCGGATCGGCGGCGGCCTCACCGCAGACACCGACAGGCTTGCCCGCCGCGGCCCCGGCGCGTGCCGTCATCGCGACCAACGCGACCACCGCGGGCTGCCACGGATCGGTGAGCGTCGCGAGGTCCGCCGACATCCGATCGGCCGCCATCGTGTACTGCGCCAGGTCGTTGGTGCCGATCGACAGGAAGTCGACGTGTTCGAGGATCCGGTCGGCCAGCAGCGCCGCCGCGGGCACCTCGATCATCACGCCGGGAGTGAGGCCATGTGAACGCGCTTGGGCGGCAAAGCGTTCCGCTTCGTCTGCGGTCGCGATCATCGGTGCCATCACCCACGGCTGGTTGCCGGTGCGCTCCGCGGCGGCGGCGATGCCCTCGAGTTGATGGGTCAGCAGTGCGGGGTTGTTCTCGGCGATGCGGATACCGCGCACGCCCAGCGCCGGGTTGGCCTCGTCGGGATGCCCGGCGAACTTGAGTGGCTTGTCCGATCCCGCGTCGAGCGTGCGGACGACGACCTTGCGGCCGGCGAACGCCTCGAGAACCTCGGCGTAGATCTCGGCCTGCTCGTCGACGGTCGGCTCGGTGTCGGTGTTGAGGAAGCACAGTTCGGTGCGGAACAACCCGATGCCCTCGGCGGCGGTCTCCCGGGCGGAACGTGCCGCCGCGCCGTCCTGCACGTTGGCCAGGACCGCCACGACGTGACCGTCGGCGGTGGCGCCCGGGCCCGACCAGTTCGCGGCCTTCGCGGCAGCCTCCTGTGCCTCGGCCACGGCCTCGCGGGCGGCGGTTTCGTCGGGGGTGACGGTGACGGTGCCCCGGGTGCCGTCGACGAGCACCATCGTCCCGGCGGGGATGTCGTCGAGACCGGGGCAGGCGACGATGCACGGAATCCCGAGCTGGCGCGCGATGATCGCGGTGTGGCTGGTCGGTCCGCCGAGCGTGGTGGCCAGGGCGACGACGAGGGACGGGTCCAGGCCGGCGGTGTCGGCGGGCGCCAGGTCCTCGGCGCACAGGATCGACGGCACGTCGGGCACCGGGACACCGGGCTCGGGCAGCCCGCGCAGCTCGGCGATGACGCGGTCGCGGATGTCCCGAAGGTCGGTGACGCGTTCGGCCATCAGACCGCCGAGCTGGGTGAACAGATCGACGAATTGGTCGACCGCGCCGACCACGGCGCGGACCGCGGGGGTGCCCTCCTTGATGCGTTTCTCGGCGGCGCCGAGCCAGGCTCTGTCCTGGGCCAGGGTGGCGGTCGCGGCGAGCACCTCCGACGCCGAGCCGGTGGCGTGCGCGGCGCGGTCGCGCAGCCGGCCCGCGACGGTGGCCGCCGCGGTGACGAAGCGCTCCCCTTCCGCCGGGCGATCCGCCTCGGCGACCTCGGGCGCGGAATCGGCATCGAGTGCGGGCAGCTTGCCGGGCCGGATCACGGGGGCGTACTGCACTCCGGCGACGACGGGGACACCTTGCAGAACGGTGCCGGTAGACAGTGATGTGAGCGAGGACGACGCGGTCATGTGAACCAGATTACAAGAATCCGTTGACAAGTCAACACGTTCAGGAGTAAAACCAAACATATCAACATTGATTCGCACCAATACCCACAAAAAACCTCGTCAGCACGGAGAGCCATGTACCCCGAGGAGCGTCAGCAGGCCATCGCCTCACTGGTGATGGAGCGGGGCCGCGCGTCGGTCACCGAGTTGGCGCAGGCCTACGACGTCACCACCGAAACGGTACGACGCGACCTCGCCGTTCTCGATAAAGCGGGGATCGTCCGCCGGGTCCACGGCGGGGCCGTCCCCGTGCGGGCACTGCACCTCGTGGAGCCCGGAGTGGGCGAACGCGACATCACCCGCGCCGAACAGAAGGACACCATCGCCGCGGCCGCCGCGGAGTTCTTCCCGCTCAGCGGTGCCACCGTCCTGATGGACGCCGGCACCACGACCATGCGGATCGCCGCGCATCTGCCCACGGATCGCCCGCTCGTCGTCGTCACCAACTCGGTGCCGATCGCGGCGCGGCTGGCCACCATCCCGACGGTCTCGCTGCAGTTGCTCGGCGGCCGGGTCCGCGGCGTCACTCAGGCCGCCGTCGGCGAGCAGACGCTGCGGGTGCTGGACACGCTGCGGGTCGACATCGCGTTCATCGGCACCAACGCGATCAGCGTGCGCCACGGCCTGTCCACCCCCGACAGTGACGAGGCCGCCGTCAAGCGGGCCATGGTGCGCTCCGCCAACTATGTCGTCGTCGCCGCCGATTCGTCGAAGGTCGGCCGCGAGGATTTCGTCAGCTTCGCACCCATCACCAGTGTCGACACCCTCATCACCGACCCCGAGATCAGTGCCGCCGACAGCGCCGAGCTGAGCGAGCAGGGAGTCGAAGTCATCTGCGCAGGAGGCCAACCGTGATCGTCACCGTCACCCCCAACCCCAGCATCGACCGGACCGTCACGCTGCCGACGCCGCTGACGCGCGGCGCCGTCCACCGCGTCACCTCGGTCACCAGCCAGGCCGGCGGCAAGGGCGTCAACGTTGCCCGCGCGCTGACGCTCGCCGGCATCGACGCCCTCGCGGTGCTCCCGGCGGCCGGCAACGATCCGCTGGTGAGCGCCCTGCAGGCCGCCGGGGTGTCCTACCGGATCGTGCCGACGGCCGAACCGGCGCGCACCAACCTGACGATCACCGAGCAGGACGGCACCACCACCAAACTCAACGAGCCGGGCGCCGCGCTCGACGAGACGACGGTGCGCGCACTGACCGACGCCGTGCTCGAGGCGGCCGACGGCGCCGACTGGCTGGTGATGTCCGGTTCCCTGCCCCCCGGCATCCCGACCTCCTGGTACGGCGACGTCGTGGCACTGCTGGCATCACACCCCTGCCGCATCGCCGTGGACACGTCCGACGCTCCGCTGGCCGCGCTGATCGCCTCGCTGGACCGCGGCGCCCCCGACCTGATCAAGCCGAACGCCGAGGAACTCGCCGGCGTCCTGGGCTACTCCCCGCAGGCGCTGGAAGCGGCTGTGGAGCAAGGCGATCCGGGGCCGGTGGTCTCGGCGGCACGGCAGCTGATCGACATGGGCATCGGTGCCGTGCTCGCCACGCTCGGCGCGGCCGGCGCGGTGCTGGTCGACGGCAACGGCGCCTGGATGGCCACGCCACCACCGATCGTCCCGCGGAGCACCGTGGGTGCCGGCGACTCGTCGCTGGCCGGGTATGTCCGCGCCGACGTCGGGGGCGCCGACCCTCCGCAGCGACTGCAGATGGCCGTCGCCTACGGCAGCGCCGCAGCCGCACTACCGGGGACCACCCTCCCCACCCCCGCCGAGATCGACCTGAATGCCGTTCAGGTGTCGCCGATCTCGCCGATTCCAGCCACCCAGTAGCAACGACAGACGAAAGTAGTGCCATGACAAGCCCCACCACTTCACCGCCGGTGATCACCACTGACCTGGTGCTGCTCGACACCGACGTCGACGGCGACAAGCAGGCCGTCATCACCCGCCTGGCCGGTAGCCTCGCCGCCGCCGGCCGCACCAGCGACGCCGCCGGTCTGATCGGCGCCGCCATGGCGCGCGAGGAGCAGTCCGCCACCGGCCTCCCGGGAGGCATCGCGATCCCGCACTGCCGCTCGCCGTATGTCGACACCCCGACGATCGGGTTCGCCCGGTTGCGGCCCCCCGTGGACTTCGGCGCGCCAGACGGCCCCGCCGACCTGGCGTTCCTGATCGCCGCACCGGACTCCGGCGGACAGGAGCACATGAAGCTGCTGTCCAGTCTGGCAAGGGCTTTGGTGCGTAAGGACTTCGTCGAGTCGCTGCGCACTGCGTCCTCGGCCGACGAGGTGGTCGCGCTCGTCGACGGCGTCATCAACCCGGCGCCCGCCGCCCCTGCTGCTGCTTCGGCGGCGGCACCCGCGGCGGCCGCAGCTGCTTCGGCTCCTGTGCAGACCAAGGCCGCCAAGTCGATCGTGGCGATCACCGCGTGCCCGACCGGCATCGCGCACACCTACATGGCTGCCGACGCGCTGGCCGCCGCGGCCAAGGAAGCCGGCATCACGTTCGTCGTGGAGACCCAGGGGTCATCGGGCAGCACGCCGCTGCCGGCCGAGACCATCGCCAAGGCCGACGCGGTCATCTTCGCCACCGACGTCGGGGTCAAGGACAAGGGCCGGTTCGCCGGTAAGCCCGTGGTCGCCTCCGGCGTGAAGCGCGCCATCAACGAGCCCGCCAAGATGATCGCCGAAGCCGTTGCCGCATCGGATAATCCGAACGCGGCCCGGGTCGAGGGCTCCGGCGCCGGTGCGGACACGAGCGGCGCGCCGTCGGGCAATGTCGGCTGGGGCACCCGGACCCGGCAGATCCTGCTGACCGGCGTGAGCTACATGATCCCGTTCGTCGCCGCGGGTGGTCTGCTGATCGCGCTGGGCTTCCTGTTCGGCGGCTACGAGATCACCGACAACGGCAACGACATCGCGCTGAACAACTCGTTGACCAACCTGCCTGAAGGCGGTTTGACCCAGTATCTGGGCGCCATCCTGTTCACCCTCGGCGGCCTGGCGTTCGGGTTCCTGGTGCCGGCACTCGCCGGTTACATCTCCTTCGCGATCGCCGACCGACCGGGCATCGCGCCCGGCTTCACCGCGGGTGCGCTGGCGGTGTTCGTCGGCGGCGGCTTCATCGGCGGCATCGCCGGTGGTGTGATCGCGGGCTTCACCGCGCTGTGGATCGCCAATATCAATGTCCCGAAATGGCTTCGTGGCCTGATGCCGGTCGTGATCATCCCGCTGGTGGCGTCGCTGGTCGTCGGTCTGATCATGTTCTTCCTGATCGGTCGTCCGCTGGCGTTGATCAACACCGGCCTGACCAACTGGCTCAACGGCATGACGGGTACCTCGGCGATCCTGCTCGGCGTGATCCTCGGCCTGATGATGTGCTTCGACCTGGGCGGCCCGGTCAACAAGGCGGCCTACGCCTTCGCCACCGCCGGCCTGGCGGCCGCCACCACCGCGTCCTTCGAGATCATGGCGACCGTGATGGCCGCGGGCATGGTGCCGCCGCTGGCGATGGCGCTGGCCACCACCATCCGGCCCGGCCTGTTCAGCGAGCCCGAGAAGGAGAACGGCCGCGCTGCTTGGCTTCTCGGTGCATCGTTCATCTCCGAGGGCGCCATACCGTTCGCGGCGGCCGACCCGCTGCGGGTCATCCCGTCGATGATGCTGGGCGGTGCCGTCACCGGCGCGCTGTGCCAGGCGTTCGGCGTGACACTGCGGGCACCCCACGGCGGCATCTTCGTGTTCTTCGCGATCGGCAACCTGCTGATGTTCATGGTCGCGCTGGTCGCCGGTACGGTCGTCGCCGCCTTCGCGGTGGTCGCTGCCAAGCAGTTCATCAAGCCCGGCGCCAAGGCCGAAGGCGAACTCGTCGCCGCCTGAGCTACACCCCTACCGAACCGATCCATCCCAACCAAGAGGAGAACCCATGCCCAGCAAGACCGTCATTGTCGGCTCGTCCATCGGACTGCACGCCCGGCCCGCGGCCATCATCGCCGAGGCCGTCGTCAACGCCGGGGTGCCGGTCACGCTGTCGGTGGAAGGCGGTGAGCCGGTCGACGCCGGCTCGGCACTGATGATCATGACCCTCGGTGCCGGCAATGGCGCCGAGGTGACCGTCGCGTCCGATGACGAGGCCGCCCTGAACACCGTTGCCGAGCTGGTCCAGCAGGACCTCGACGCCTGACCAACACCCCTGCCGGAATTGCATTCCACGCGGCGCAGACGTGCGAGTCAGCAACGCGGGAATGCAGTTCCGGCGGCTGGTCAATGAGGCCAACAAGAAAGCGGTGTAGCACCTCTGCGGGCAGGGTCGGCCGCGGTCGTCAGAGCGACTCGATGATCCGCATCGCGGTCGGAAGGTCGACGTCGGCCTGGGCGCGGTAGGCCTTGACGGCGCCCATCTTGTCGCCGGCCGCGAGGAGCTGCCTCACGTGGTCCGACACCAGGGATCCGGCCAACGAGCGCAGATCCGGCATCGGCACACCGGTCTTCTCATACAGGTGCTGGACCAGCTGCTCGAGCACGCCCAGACGTTCGTAGACATCGTTGGAAGTCATCGAGCCAGTGTGTCACCGGTCTGCAGCGTGTTTGGCGGACCGGCTATATCTCTCAATCTCTCACCATGCACGCCGCAGCAGCATCGCTGCAAGTCGGCTGAGGGCTCTGCGACGAACGCGAACGCTCGTCGGGGCCGTCGACGAGGTCGTGAAGGAATTCGCTCATTTCTGAGTTTCGTCGAACATTCCGATGCACGTACACCTCACCCCCAAACGAAGCAAACCAGAGCGAGCCGCTTTCGGTGCAGGGGTTCTGCCGGTGCGGTCGGTCGTCGGAGGGGATTCATCGCAACAACGGATGAAATCTCTATCCGCCGGATTCACCGTCGACAGCGAACCTCCGGGACGATTGAAGGGATGGCACGCACCCCGTCTGCAGTGCCTTAGATCGGGCGTTCTGGCGAGTTTCCCAAGGCTTTGGATCGGCCACCGAGTCCTCCGTCTGCAGCGCTGCAGCGAGTCCTGGTGGTGTTTGCTCGGGTGCCAGACCAGCTAGCCTGGCACAAGCCGGCAAGGTGAACGACCGGCTGAGTTCCATCCGGAGGAGACGCGTTGTGACCGACCGCGATGACGTATTGCGGACAGAACTCGGGTGGACGGGACCCGAGGATTCCCACTTCGAGCCGATGTCCGAGACGCCCCCTGCTGCGCCGCCGGCGTCGGTGGTGCCGTCGCGAGCGCCGGTCGACTTCGATCCCCCCGAGCCAAGCGCCGAGCCGCCGGCCGACCCGGTACCGCCGCAGCCCGAACGTCCCGGTGGCGCCTTCCGCCCGGCACCCAACCGGCACGGACCGCCCCCCGTTGCACCCCGCCCCGAGAACTGGGGTCAGCAGCGTCCAGCCGCGTGGCCCCCTCGCGCCCGCCCGCCGGCCTCTCCTGCGCCACCGGCTCCGCCAGTGCATGCGGGAGCACCCTGGCCCGGCCAGCCCGCACCGCAGCCCACGTCCTACGTCGACCGAATCCGTGCCGACGAGCTCATCCCCGTTCGCAAGGCGGTACCCGGCCGCGGGTGGAGGGCGGTCGTCTACAAGGCCACCTTCGGACTGGTCAACCTCGGACCGTCGCCGGACGAGCGCCGTCTCGCCGAGCTGGAGGCCACGATCCGTCGCCCGCTGCGGGGCCATTTCAAGATCGGTGTGATGGGCAAGGGCGGCGCCGGCAAGACGACGGTGTCGGCGTGCATCGGCTCGGTGCTCGCCGAACTGCGCCAGGACGACCGTGTCGTCGCCATCGATGCCGACACCGCGTTCGGCAAGCTCGGCAGCCGCGTCGATCCGAAAGCTCAGGGGTCGTTCTGGGAGCTGGCCGGCGACCAACACCTGGAGACGTTCGCCGACGTCCGAAATCGAGTGGGCACCAACGCCGCCGGGCTGTTCGTGTTGGCGGGTGAAGCGACCCCTGCGCGCCGTCGGGTGCTCGATCCGGCGATCTACCGCGAGGCGACGTCTCGCCTCGATCGTCATTTCACCATCTCCATCATCGACTGCAGCTCCACGATGGACACCCCGGTCACGCAGGAGGTGCTGCGGGACCTCGATGCGATGGTCGTGGTGTCCACACCGTGGGTGGATGGCGCAGCGGCCGCCGGGCAGACGCTGGACTGGCTGGCGAGCCGCGGGTTGACGGGTCTGCTGCAACGCACCGTGGTCGTCCTCAATGATTCTGACGGTCATGCCGACAAGCGCACCAGAGCGATTCTTGCGCAACAGTTTTCGGGCCAAGGGCAGCTGGTTGTCGAGGTGCCTTTCGACAGTCATCTCCGTCCGGGCGGTGTCATCGGCCGGACGAGCGAGATGTCGCTTGCCACCCGGCGGCGGTTCGTCGAGATCTGCGCGGCGCTGGCTTCGCACTTTCCCACTCAGGACGATCGAGTGCGCGAGCGCCGCTGAGGGCGGGCCATCTAGACACGGCAACGCCTGAAGGTTGACCAACGCCGGTTGTCCAAGAGTCGCGCTTCTTGTTCAATCCCAGTATCGCGCAGCAGTATTACCGCATTTCAGGCCCGGTTTTACCGGGCGTATCTGTCTCTGCACCACACATTCGCTACATTGAATCTAAGCTCACGCCCCCGTGCGTCTGCCACTCCTCGGTACTGTGATGGCTCAGCAGGGCAGTGCGAGTCATACCGGGGGGCGTTCCATATTGACTGAGTACAGAAGCGAGATCCGAGACAGCACCTTTGCCGCTCTTCAAGAAAAGGTCGGAAAGAACAACTACAAGAAGTACTTGAGTCGACTCATCCTGAGACGCATCAGAGGCTTTACCGACCGCGAGGTCACCTTCGATTTCCCCGTCACCGCGGTGGTCGGCCCTAACGGCGGAGGTAAGACCACGATTTTGGGTGCCGCTGGGCTCATCTATCGTGGCGTTCCCCCGAGGCGTTTCTTTGCTAAGAGCGGCAAGTACGACAGCAGCATGAAGGACTGGAGCGTCGAATACCAGCTAATCGACCGGGACGTGAACCAACGGCTGCCGGTGTTCCGCACGGCAAGCTACCTCAAGCAAAAGTGGAACCGTACTGCGGTCAACCGAGAAGTACTGATCTTTGGAGTTGAGCGGACCGTCCCGGCCACGGAGAGGCGTGAACTTATTAAGGCTGTGGGTGGAAAATTCGCAGCGGCTCGCGAAATTGCTTTGAGGGATGTCGTAAAACAGAATGTATCCCGCATCCTAGGTAAAGAGCTTGATGGTTTTCAGAAGCTATATGTGGACAAAGCCGGAAAAGTATCGCTCTATTCGGGACGAACCAACAAAGGTGACGAGTATTCCGAATTCCACTTCGGCGCCGGCGAAGCTAGCGTCATACGAATCGTTAGCGAGGTCGAAGAGGCCGCCCCTAGCAGTCTCATTCTGATCGAAGAGATCGAGAACGGCCTGCATCCGGTCGCCACGCGAGGGATGGTTGAATATCTGATCGAGGTCGCTGACCGCAAGGCCTGTCAAGTGATCTTTACGACGCATTCCAATGATGCGCTCGCCCCGCTGCCTTCAAATGCCATATGGGCGGCGTACAACGGAGAGGTCCTGCAAGGCAAGCTCGACATAGCGGCCTTAAGGACGATAACCGGTCAGATAGATGCCAATTTGGCAATCTTCGTCGAGGACGTCTATGCCGAACTGCTTGTCACCACCGCTCTTCGATACACAACAGGCGTGGAGTTGTCGGCCATCAAGATCCATAAGATGGGCGGCGATAGCCCCGCACTAAGTGTGAACGAGCAGCATAACCTCGATCCGACCTCTACCTTTCCGTCCGTATGTGTACTGGACGGCGATAAGGCAGATGAAGCAGATGCGGACAAGAGCGTTTACCTCCTGCCGGGCACGGGGCACCCAGAGCAGCACATTTTTGATCAAGTGTTCAGCCGACTTGATAGCGTGGCCGCCAAGTTGACTGTTTCGATGCAACTTCCCGCGAGTAAGCAAGAGCAGGTAAAAGGCGTCGTGAACCAGCGAAAGCTGACGAATCACGATATCCACGTCATCTGGGAACAAATTGGCGAAGACCTCGACTTCACCGCAGGGCACATAGTGGCGACCGCCTTCCTATCGATCTGGGCGCAAGAGTTTCCCGATGAAGTTGAAGTGTTCATCGATCAATTTCGTGACCAGCTGCCGATGGCGACTTAACCCGATCTATCTGCGCCCACGCCGCCATGTTGTCGGCGCGGGCAAATAGGGTGTCGGCATGGCAGAGATGCTCACGCCACCTGAACCCGTATACCTAGATGGCCCCGGCACACTGCGGTGGGCGGCGGGGAAGCCTGACGGGCCACGTTCGTTGACGTGGAGCGTGATCGGCGGCGGCGACGGCAGCGTGTACGTAGGCACCCGGTCAACGATGGGTGATATGAAGCTCAGCCTCCACCCCAGCCGCTGGCGCATGGCCCTTACTGACCGGGCGGCCCGCAATCATCTTGCGCCGGGCCAGGATCGCGTGTTGACGCGATGGGCAGTTCCCGCCCAGATCGCATCGGGCTGGCAGCTCGCTGCGGTGATCTACACGCCGTCCACGACTTTTCGTGAACCATTTGATGAACCCCCGACTAGCGATGGCCGTCCCGTCCTGTGGTTCCCGGCACCCTTACCGCCTGAGCACCTCAGGTTCTACGTGCTGCTGGGCGAGCCTGAGTCACCGGACAACGCCGTGACTGTCAACGACATCATCGGGGACGTGGGGCGTATGACGCTAAGGTCGGGCCACCGCGTATGGGTCATCGCCGATTTCATCACCATGACCGACGAACACCGGCAAGCCGTCGAGAGAATCCGCAGTCAAATGGCCAGCCGACAAGACGCAGACGCGGCATACTGCGGTTGGGCCTGGGGAGAGGTTGACGGCGCTCCCAACTTGCTCGACCTCGCATCGGTAATACCGCGAAGCGAATGAGCCTGTCCACCAACGTTTCCGCCAGCCTCACCCTGTTCGGGCTATCGCCGTCAGCATTGTTGGCGGCAATCGAGCACCATCCAGCAGCGCCGTCACGCGGCGCAGCGCCCCAACGCCCGACTGTCGCCGGCGCACACGCGGTACGCCTCGGCGAAGGCAGCTGAGGTCGTTGCTGCGTCCCACCCGGCGGCCAGCTGCCGCCGCACCGCCATCACGACACCCCGCACAGAGAGGCCCCCGCCCGGGCGTGCTGCCATCGCTCCGTACCTGCGATCCGTCGAGCACAGCCGCAGCAGCTGCCCATCGTCCCGAAGTGAAGCGCAGCGGCGAAGCAAGGGATTGCAGGCAATTGGCTGAGCGTGGTTCACAATTCAGTCACCCCCGAGGCAGCACACGTCGGCTCGGCGGTCGAGAAGCGTTGCAGGCCCTGAAGGCAACTCCCCCTCAATCACACAAGGACAGCCCATGATCAATCATCGGGCCGATGTTGATCTTGGCGCCGGGGAACTTCGGGTCGTCGAGCCAGATGGCATCAAAAGGCGGCCAGAGCTGTGCATCCTTCGCCGTTCCATTGAGGGCATACATCGCCCCATTAGCAACGACCGTCACTCGTGCTCCGCCGGCGCCCCCTTGACACAAGAGGGTGGCTGAGTCAATGGTGAACGGCCAGCGGCCCGGCCATGACTGTCGTTCCACGAGACCAGCTGGACGGTTTGGCCCGCCAGGGGGCGGCGCACTCGCGGTGGGCGCGCCGGCGGCATCGCAAAGCGCCAGCCCCCGCTGAATCAAAGGCCCGACATCGAGGTGCAAGCCGGAATTGTCTGGGTTGGGTATCGAGATCTCTTCGGCATCCGGCAAGTCAGTCTGAGCAAACGCGGCTGCGTTGAGCGCATACTCCAAACCTCCAGCCACTACGGTCACGAGATTGTCGCCCTGACATTTGAGAACCGCTTCATCGACGGTTAAAGGCCACTGGCCTTCGTTCCAAGTTTCACGGCTGACATCGATGGAGCGCCGCTCCGCTGTCGCCGGCGGAACGGCCGGAGGCGTAGCGGCGACTGGTGGGGCAGACTCCGATGGCTCCGCCTGCCCTGATGAGATCGCAGTTTCCTCTGCCGCGGTGTGAGCACCCGATGAGCAACCGACCGTGATAGCCGCCAAAGCAGCAACAAGCGCCCTGATCGCGGGTCGCGTCATCGTCCCCTCCATAGGAATTGCTCCAAGTACAGAGATCATATGCAGACCGCGGCCTGGAATCTCCTGATGATGTTCTCTCGACGGCTGGAGAGATCTGTCCGGATGCATGGCCACAGAGTCGAAGAGGCCTTTCCCCATTTTTCTCGTACCGCGCTGCAACGCCCGACCGATGGCCCGGACCGTGGCCTGCCATTTACCGAGCATGCGCCTACCCCGAGAAACCGCGTTCATCGACGGGTAGACCCTCAACCCAGGGTGGCGGCGGTGGCATAACCATATTGACCCCCACTGTTAGCGCCCTGGCCGCAGCCGACCACATCGACGAGAAACCTGCATTGGTCAAGGAGGCGGACGCAGCCGGGGAATCCTGCAGGGCCACAAGCCTGGCCGCAGAGCATAGAGTTCTGCGACTAGCCCTGCCCAGCTATGGGGATCGGGACGAGTCATTCTCTCGTCTTCGGACTCCAGATCCAGCGTCCTGGAATACTCCGCAGCACCAGGCAGTTACATGTCTCGACGGTGCCGAGCATGCCCCGGGCCCCACACCAATCGTCGCTACGAGCGACCACTCGCCGAGAGGCGCACTGCCGGCACCGTCCCCAACGTCACCAGGTATCGATGAACCGGCCCCCGCGCGGGGCCGGTTTTTTGGTCGCCGCCGACAGGGTGGCGGCAATGACGCCGCGGGTCTCCGCCGGGTCGATGACGTCGTCGATCTCGAACAGCATCGCGGCGTTGAGCGCCTTGGCATTCTCCTGCGCCGCGGCGGTGGCCTGGCGGACCCGCTCCTCCCGCTCGTCGTTGTCAACGATCGCGTCGAGTTCCTTGCGCAGCCCGAGGCGCACCGCGCCCTCGAGGCCCATCGGTCCGAGATGCGCCCCCGGCCACGCGACCGTCAGCACCGGTTCGTGCAGGCTGCCGCCGGCCATCGCCTGGGCGCCCAACCCGTAACCCCGCCTCAGTATGACCGCGATCAGCGGCACCCGAATAGCCGCACCGGCGACCAGCATTCGGGAGGCGCGGCGCACCAGCGAGTCCGCCTCGGCCGCCGGCCCGACCATGTACCCCGGGCAGTCGATCAGCGAAATGACGGGCAACCCGAACGCGTCGCACAGTTGCAGGAAGCGGGCCGCCTTGTCGGAGGCGGCCGCCGTGATCGCACCGGCGGTGAACCGGGTGTCGTTGGCGATGACCCCGACGGCCCGGCCCTCGATGCGCGCGAGTGCGGTCACCATCTCGCGGGCGAAGCGTGGCCGCAGCACGGTCACCGAGCCGTCGTCGGCCAGGGTCTCGATGATCGGGGTGACGTCGTAGGCGCGGCGGTCACGTTCGGGCACCGCGGTGCGCAGCGTGGCCTGGTCGGGCGCCGTCCACGTCGCGACCGACCCCTGGAAGTAGCCGAGCAGCCGCTTCGTCACCGCGACGGCCGCCGCCTCATCGGCGACCACCACGTCGACGTTGCCGTTGGGTTCCTGCATCGACATCGGCCCGACGTCGTCGGGCGGCACGTCGCCCAGCCCTCCGCCGGCGATCATGGCGGGCCCGCCCATCCCCAGCGATGCGTCCGCCGTCGCGACGATCAGATCGGAAGTGCCTGCGATGACGGCGTTTCCGGCGAAGCAGCGGCCCCTGACCACCGCGATGCGCGGCACGACGCCGGACAGCTTGGCCCACAGCGCGAACGCGCGGGTGTCGAGGGCGGAGACGACGGGGTAGTCGGTGTCGCCGGGCCGGCCGCCGCCGCCTTCGGCGAAGAACACCGTCGGCAACCGCATCCGGTCGATCAGTTCGAAGAGCCGGTCCTTCTTGCGGTGCCCCAGCGCTCCCTGGGTGCCGGCCAGGACGGTGTAGTCGTAGGACAGCACGGCGCAGGCGCTGCGGTCGTCGTCGCCGAAGAGGTCGCCGTTGATGCGCGCGGTGCCCGCGATCAACCCGTCGGCGGGGGTGCGGGCGATCAGGTCGTCGACGTCGCGGCGGAACCGTTGCGGTGCGATGGCGAACCGTCCGTACTCGACGAACGACCCCGCGTCGACGAGGTCCTCGACGTTCTCCCGCGCGGTGCGGCCGCCCGTGGCGTGCCTGCGCTCGACGGCGTCCGGTCGGGCGGCGTCGTCGGTCAGCGCGCGACGTCGGAGCAGTTCGACCAGGTCGGCGCGCGGCTCGTCAGGCTCAGACATCGAATTGCGCTATTGCCGTGACGAATTCCTGCAGCGTGTCCCCTGTCACGACAGCGGGCGGTCTGGTCGGCATCCCTGCAGGATAGGCGCGAACTTGTCACCGAGAGATCCGCCGAGCAGGATCAGCGCCGCCAGAGTGAGGATCGACCTCGTCCGGCCGGGCCCAGCTACCTGTTCTGCTCCATCAGTTCAGCCAGCGCTCGCTTCAATTCACCTACCTGCTGAGTCGTCATACCGGCGGTGATGTCGTTCTCCACGTCCGCGGCAAGGTGTGCGGCGCGCTGCAACAGTTCCGAGCCGGCCGTCGTCAATGCGAGCCGATGACTTCGTCGATCCTGTGGGGAGACGCGTCGGGTGATCAGTTTGGCTTGGGTGAGGGTGTCGACGAGCTGGCTCATGGTGGTCCTGTCCACCCGGAGCCGCATCGCTAGTTCGCTCTGGCTGACGCCGGGCGTTTCGCTGAGACCCAACAACAGGCCCAAGTCTCGCGGTGCGATGCCAAGTGGGGCGAGGGCCGTCGCGGTGCGCTCCCGCACCGTTCCGGCCAGCTGGCTCAGCAAGAACCCCAACGACCACTCCGGCGAGTGGAGCTTGCCTGCATGTGGTGGGTCGAGTTGGGGCTTCATCGATGAACAGTATGGATCACGATCCCGGCAGCCGAGAATAGTCAGCTATTCACACTGTCACTCTTACTGACTAAATTGACGTACTCTTGAACCGTCACCTCGTGGGGACTCTCGCCGGCCCTGTCGATGGACTTGTCTACAGCGATGAACAGGGAGGCCCGATGCCGGGAGTCGAAGGAAAAGTCGCCGTCGTCACTGCCGCGAGCCGCGGCATCGGACGTGCGGTCGCCACGACACTGGGGCGTCGCGGCGCCTCGGTAGTGGTGAATTACGCCAACAATGAGCGAGCGGCCGACGACGTGGTCGCCGAGATCGAATCGGCAGGGGGAGTCGCCGTCGCCGTGCAAGGGTCGGTCGCCGATCCAGATGATGTGGCGCGACTCTTCGACGCCGCTATCGACCGGTTCGGCGGGGTCGACATCGCCGCCAACCTTGCCGGCGCCTTCGTCGAGAAGCCCATTGTCGACCTGTCAGACGAGGACTACGAGAAGGTCTTCTCCGTCAACGCCCACGGCGCGCTCTACGTGCTGGCCGCGGCCGCGCGCCACGTGCGGGACGGCGGACGGATACTGCACACGTCCACCGGCGGCACCGAAATGCCCCACCCGGGCGGGGGTCTGTATGCAGCCTCGAAGGCCGCCGGCGAGCGCATCGCGTTCGCCTTGGCCAAGGAACTCGGTCCGCGCAGGATCACCGTCAACGTGGTCTCACCTGGACTCACCGAAACCGACGGCATGACCATCTCCGCTGCGATGCGCGATCAATTGGTCGCCCAGACGCCGCTGGGCCGCCTTGGGCAACCACAGGACGTTGCTGAGGTATTCGCCTTCTTGGCCTCCGAGGAAGCCGGCTGGGTGACCGGGCAACTCATCCGTGCCAACGGCGGAATTCTTTGACGGCCAATCCAATCGAGCAACTATTGGTCGACTTCGAGGACTGCATGAATGCCCGCGACGCCGACAGATTCTCCGAACTCTTCACTACCGATGGTGATTTCGTCGACTTCACGGGCGGATGGCAGAGCGGCCGACCCAGCATCCGTGACGGCCACGCAAAGGCGTTCGAGAGTTTCCTCGCTCATGGTGCGTTTCGCTTCGCCTCGACGACCATCGACGAATCAAGGCCCGGCGTCGCGGTGTGTCACGCGCTCTGGGTGTTCACGGGTCAGCAGGACGGCCAAGGTCAGACCATTCGCGACCGCACCGGGATCATCACCCTTGTCATCGTCCCGACCGACCACGGACCGGCGGTTCGCGCCGGCCAGAACACCGAACACCGCCAAGCGCCCCCATAGGTCTCGGGACGCCGGGTTCGGCACTGCTGAGCAGACGGTTCTGTCGACTCGATCATGGGTATGCCCTGCCAATGACAAGTAACGAAGACCGGCCCGATGACGTGACCGTTGAAGTCGAGCACTCCGATCGTGGCTGGCTGGTGGTGCATGTCGTCGACGGCGAGCGAAAGGCCATCGAACCTCCGCATCCCGACCGAGAGTCCGCCGAAGCGGCGGCGGCGATTCACGCCGGTTCGATCGACCGGTGGAGCGGTGCTGCCGAGGTGGTTCCCGCCGAGGACAGGCCTGCAGGGACAAGTTAATCCGAGTCCGCACGCATCGGTCTTCGGTCCGCCGCGGCTGGGTTCGCTCAGGCCAGGAAGCGGGCACGCACCTCGGGCGGCGGGACGGGGCAGGTGTCGTGGGTTCCGAAGATGCGGTACCGCGTTCGAGCGACGCCGTCGTAGAGCCAGTCCCGTGCCCGCTCCGGTATGAGGCCGGCGACCAGTAGCACCCGCCACGGTCCGCCGAGATAGTCGAGCACGCGTAGTGCCGCCGCCGACTTGACCGTTGCTCGTTCATCGGGCTGGTTCAGGCCATCCACGAACACCACCGAGTCCACGTCGGCCAGACGCGGGTGGCGGGCGATCACGGCGCGGGCGACGTCACTGTCGAGCGCAGCGAATTGCAGAGAGCCGTGCCGATCGAACCGGAGAATCATCTGCACGGCGCTGTTGCACAGGCCGCATATCCCGTCGTACAGCAGAACGGGTGCGACCTCGCCCAACGGGTTGTCGCTGGCGGGTACGGGATGCGGTTGACTTCGCGCGTCTCTCATCGACGACCTCCTACTGATGGCAGGGTTCCCCGGTGCCCGCGAAACATGCGCGATGTGAGGGATCAGACAGCGTGCCGCTTCATGTGCCGAGATGGTCTATGGCCGTGGCGATTTCGACGAGCACCTCATCGACCTGCCGCTCGTTGTAGCCGCGCTTGCCCAACGGTGGCTTGTTGAAGCGGACCGCACGCACGTCGTGCGCCGAGAGGTGCCCTCTGCCGTCAAGACGTCGCGCGGCCAGGGCCAGGAAGTCGTTCACCGATTTCGCGTCGTATCCGCGCTTGCCCCACGCCGGCTTCTCGAACGTCATGCCGCGCAGATTCTCCGCCGTCAGCCCGCCGTCGCCCATGGCGTCAGACTCTATCCACCGCCGTTGTCCACACCCTCGGTCCGGGTTTATCCACAGGCCGCGTCACAGGTATGTCGCCCTGTCGGTGCGCGGACTTAGCGTGCAGTCGTGACCAACTGGATCAACACGGTGAGTCGGGACCACGTCGAGCGCGGAGTGCAGGGCCGCTTCACCCAGGCCAATCACGGAAAGCCGCACCTGCTGCGCAAGATGGACAGGGGTGACTGGATCGTCTTCTACTCGCCGCGGACGGTGTACCCCGACGGTCCTGCCCTGCAGGCCCTGACCGCGATCGGCCGCATCGCCGACGACGAGCCCTATCAGGTGGAGGTGTCGCCGGAGTTCCATCCGTGGCGGCGCAACGTCGACTTCCTGGAATGCGTGGAGACTCCGATCCGGCCGCTGATCGAGAAGTTGGACTTCATCGAGGACAAGTCGCGGTGGGGCTACAAGTTCCGATTCGGGGTCTTCCGTATCGATGACCACGACCTGGAGGTCATCCGGTCGGCGATGGTCGCGCCGAGCGTCGAGGAGACTACTGTGAGTCCATGAGCAATGTCGACGCCGCACCCACCGAAGTCGCCTGTGTTGCTTCACTATTCGCGGGTGTGCTGCATCCGCGCGAGGTGCCCCTGGGCGGGCCGCGCGCCATCCGGGTCCGTCGCACACTTCCGCAGCGGGAGCGCTCTCTGATCGGGGCGTGGTGCTTCGCCGACCACTACGGACCCCACGACGTTCGCGGCGGCACGGGGATGGACGTGCCGCCGCATCCGCACACCGGCCTGCAGACGGTGAGCTGGCTGTTCAGCGGTGAGGTGGAACACCGTGACAGCGCCGGCGTGCACGCGATGGTCCGGCCGGGTGAGCTGAACCTGATGACGGCGGGTGCGGGCATCTGCCATTCGGAGGTGTCGACCGGCAACACCACCGTGCTGCACGGGGTGCAACTGTGGGTAGCGCTGCCCGACGGGGCCCGCGACACCGGCCGCGATTTCGCGCACTACGCGCCGCCGCGCCGCACCGTGGGCGGCGCCACCGTGCAGGTGTTCCTGGGTGAGCTCGAGGGTGAACGGTCACCGGTGCACACCTTCACGCCGCTGCTCGGGGCGCAACTCGACCTCGACCCCGGCGCCGAGGTGACGCTGAGCATCGATGACACCTTCGAGCACGGCGTGCTGCTCGATCGCGGCGAGGTCGAGGCCTGCGGGTCGGTGCTCGCGGTCGCCGACCTCGCCTATCAGGCGCCGGGGCACAGCGCACTGCATCTGGCCAACCGCGGCGACGGTCCCGCGCGCCTGATGCTGCTGGGCGGGGCGCCGTTCGGCGAACAACTCGTGATGTGGTGGAACTTCGTGGGCCGCAGCCACGACGACATCGTGGCCTACCGCGAACAGTGGCAGAACCACGACGCCCGGTTCGGCGCCGTCGACGGGTACCGCGGCACGGTGACCCGACTCCCTGCGCCGCCACTGCCCCACGCCACCCTGCGTCCCCGGCCCGCCCCGGGGGTATAGATGATCCATGACCACCGATAGGACCGGCGCCCCCACCGAGGTCACCGCCGAAGCCGACCGCTTCAGCATCGCCGTCGACGGCCACACCGTCGGCTACGCCGATTTCTTCGACCGGGACGGCCGCCGCCTGTTTCCCCACACCGAGGTCAACCCGCAGTTTCAGGGTCGAGGCCTGGCAACCATTCTCGTGCGCGAAGCGCTCGAAGCGACTCGCTCCGCCGGTCTGAAGATCGTCCCGCAGTGCTGGATGGTCGCCGAGTTCGTCGAGAAGAATCCCGAGTTCGCCGACCTGGTGTACCGCGACTGATGTCCGAGCGGCCTGGGTACAGATAACCCATGACCACCGACAAGACCGGCGCCCCCACCGAGGTCACCGCCGAAGCTGACCGCTTCACCATCGCCGTCGATGGGCAGACCGCCGGTTTCACCGAGTTCGTCGACCGCGAGACCGACTCCGGAACCCAACGGATCTTCCCCCACACCGAGGTGGACGAGGCGTTCGGCGGGCGCGGCCTGGCGACCATTCTCGTGCGCGAAGCACTGGAGGCCACCCGTGCCGACGGTCTGCGCATCGTCCCCGTCTGTTCCTTGGTCGCCGCGTTCGTCGAGGAGAACCACGAGTTCGACGACGTCGTCGACCCGGTCACCACCGACGTCAAACGCGTGCTGTCGAAGCGCTGACCAGGTCGGCCCGCTATCGTCGGGCGCGATGAGTAGCCGGGCATTCTTCGTTTCCGACGACGACCAGTTCGCCCCCACTGCGTTGGCGCGTGGTCCGTGGGGACAGACGATCAGCGGCAACTACGTCGGCGGCCTCCTCGGCCACGTCGCCGAGCGCGACTGCGGCGATCCCGAGTTGCTCCCCGCGCGACTCACCGTGGACCTGTTCCGGCCCGCCGCACTGGCGCCGGTGCGGGTCGAGACCGCCGTGGCCCGCGAAGGCCGTCGGCTGAAGTTGGTGGAAGCGTCGATCACGCAAGCGGATACCGTCGTCGCCCGCGCGTCGGTGCTGTTCCTGCGGCGCGGTGAGCAACCTCCCGGCGAGCGGTGGTCGACCTCGGTGCCGATGCCGGCACTGCCGCCGGAGCCGGACCCGATCCCGGACGACGCCGTCACGCTGATCTGGACCTACGGCAAGGACGGGCAGTCACCCAGCCTCGGGCTCGGCGGGTGGGCACACCACGGGCCCAAATACGTCTGGACACGCGACCTGATCCCGTTGGTCGACGGCGTACCGACAACGGCGTTCACCCGCGCCGCCATGGCCGGGGACGTCGCGAGCTCGCTGACCAACTTCGGGCCGGACGGTTTGCCGTTCATCAACGCCGACTACACGCTGACGCTCAGTCGCCTGCCCGAAGGTCCCTACCTCGGCCTGGCCGCCCTGACCCACAGCAGCCACGACGGGATCGCCACCGGCACCGCAGTCATCGTCGACGAGAAGGGCCCGATCGGCAGCGCCACCGCCACCGCATTGGTCAACGCCGGATTCGCACCACCGCGTGCCGATCTCAGCGGAGGTCGCGCGGATCTCAGCTGAGGTACTGGGCGGTGCTGCCCGACAGCGGCATTCCCGGCATGCCGAGTTTGGCGTGATCCCAACTGCGTAGCCGCGACGGCACCACCCGCACGCTGATGCGGTTGTTCATCATCTGGTCGACGTACGGGCGCATCTCATCGGTGTAGGGGCCGGTGTAGCGCTCCCACACACTGATACCGACGCGCAGGTTGGTCTCCGGGTCGTCGATGATCTCGGCCCGACCGTCGATTGACACGCCGCGCAGCGTGTCGTAGGTCTGACCGTCCTCGATCATCACGGTGATGGTCGGATCACGACGCAGGTTGACCGCCTTCTGCGACTTGGCCTTTGTCTCGAACCAGATTTCTCCGTCGAGCACGGCGTACCACATCGCCACCAGGTGCGGCCTGCCGCTGGGGAGCACGGTGGCCATGGTGGCGGTGCGGCTGCGTTCGATGAATACGGCGATCTCGTCGTCGGACATGACGATCTTCGAGCGTTCGTTGTTGCCCACGTCCCCGATACTTTCAGGTCGCGAGCGCGCCCGGTGGCCGGGTTCGGGGTTTGCGGGTTTTCGAGGTTGCCGGTTTTTCGAGGTTTCGAACATACTTGCGACGGGCATCCGGACGCCATGAGCGACGACATCACGCAGGCACCGAACGAGACCGCCGAGAAGGACACCTCGCAATGGGTCACCGGCGACGAGCCCATGACGGGACCGCAACGCAGCTATCTGCAGACTTTGGCCCAGGAGGCCGGTCGGGAGGTTCCCGACGATGTGACGAAGGCGCAGGCCTCCGATCTCATCGACGAACTGCAGCAGCAGACCGGCCGCGGTCGCTGAGCCGTTCGGTTTCGACTGCGGCGCAACGGGAATACGCGTCACATGGCTACCTATCGAGTAATGAATCCCCACGGCGATGTGGTCGACACCAAGGACATCGAGAGCGCCGAGGACGCCCACGCCTGGTTCGTCGACTCGAAGGCCGACAACTCCGAGCTCGGTTGGCGGATGGAAGTGAAATCCGGCGACGGAGATTGGGCGTTCTTCGACGACACCGAGGGTGCCGCCAGCTGACGAGGCGCTACTGCGCGTCCGCCGCGCTGTCCTCGGAGTCGGGGGCGGCGGAGGTTGACGGTGTGTCGTCATCCCGCGAGTCCACCTCGGTCGCCGGCACGTCATCGCTCGCCGATACCGCATCGGTGCCCGAGTCGGTGGACTCGTCATCGTCGGGCGTCAACTCATCGAGTTTCCCGGCGACCGCGCCGCCGTCCTCTTCCAGGGCAGCTCCGTCGGACAGGGCAGCTCCGTCGGACAAATCTGGCGCGTCGAGTTCCTCGCCGGCGCCCGACTCTTGTTTAGTTGCAACGGCTTCCGACGGCGCGTCGGCGGTCAGTGCTGCCGCGTCGAGTTCGGGGGGCGGCGCGACCGGAAAGATCGATGTCCTCGGCGGGATTTCCTGCCCCATCGTCTGATCGAATGCGATGGCGATGGCAATGGGGCCCGGCATGACTTCACTGTCCTCGTCAGGCGCTGACAGTAGGCCGCCGATATTGTCGAAGAAGCCGCCTAGCGGGGACCCGTATCCACCGTTGAGCACCCCGTCGATCACTCGAGCCGGGATGTTGAGCACCGCGTTGACCAGACCGACGAGGTCGACGGTGAACACGGCCTCGACGACGTCCCTCAGGGCGGTGCCGGTCGCGGCGATACCGCTCAGCACAGGGCTCCACAGGATGGTGATCAGACCTTCGGCGACGAGCGGCTGGTGGATCGCCAGATCGAAGTAGTTCCACGCGGCCGCCGCACTGGTGAACGGCTGGAGGAAGACGTCGGCGACCGCGGCGTAGAACTCGTCGAATCTGCCGAACGCCAACGCGGTGAAGGCGTCCTCGACAGCCGATGCCTGGTTCCTGAGCGTCGCAGCGGTGATGGGGAAGGGATCAGCAAAGTAGTGGCTGAGGAGCGCGCCCACGTTGTCCAGCGCGGTCCCGGCCACCCGCGGGTAGAGCTGCAGCGGGCTCGGGATCGCCGCGAGCTGCACCGCCGGGCTTGCTGCCGCCAGCTCGACGGGCGGAGGTCCGACCGGCGAAACCGCGATGATGCTGGCCCCTACCAGCGCGATGCCCGCACTCAGATACGGCTTCACCCCTGCAACCACGATGCCCCCTCTCGCCGGCGCCGCAGTGACGCCCTGACGATGTGCTCCGACGGTAACGACGTGGGGGACGCCCGAGCAATGGGGGGATTCCCTCGTCATGAGGGTGCCGCGAGCAAACGGTCAGTAGAAGCTGACCGGCGGGAGCGGCCAGATGTTGCCTCCGCAGTTGCGGCCGGCGAAACGGACGGGGCCGTCGTACGATTCGGCCAGCGTCAGGGTCCCGATCGTGCGGAACTGTCCGATCGGCGGACTGATCTGGAAGCTCAGCACATCCCCGGAACCGAACCGGAGGTCGCGCCCGGTGGTGGACGTGTTCGCCCCGAACAGCACCGGCTGCCAACCGGCCAGGTACAGCCACAGCGACGAGTACAGCGAGGCCACCGAATCCGTCGGCAGGACGGCGTGATGCAGCGGCGCGCCGTCCCCGGACGATGCCAGCAGGAAGTCCTGGTCCCGCCCCCGGCCGTGCGCGTCCGGGATCTTCACGCAGAGCTTCCGGGCGGCGGTGTCCCGACGGTCCGGGCCGACCTGCACGACGGCCCGGTGCACGGTGCCCGGTCGCAACAGCGGCACCGAGCCGGGCACGCGGGCGTCATCGTCGATGTGCAGGGTCGCCTCGAACGTGTCGCCGCCGGCACTGAACAGGTCGCCCGGCCACCCCAGTAACGCACCCGCTGTCGCCCAGACGGCCTCTGCCCCTGCCGCAACGGCGGCACGATCTGCGATTCGCCCTCCGACTTGATACCCCAAAGTTCGCGATCGACACCAGCGGGCGTCAACCGTCGGTCAGCGTCGCCTCGAACGCCACGCGATCACCGCGGTAGAGCGCCCGCACCGCTTCGATCGGCACCCCCTCGGTGTCGACCGATCGGCGGTTGAGCAGCAGCATCGGCATCGCGGTGGTCGACTCCAGCAGGGCGGCCTCGCGCGGCGACGGAAGCACCGTCTCGATCCGCTCGGTGGCCGCCCCGAACTCCACCCCGCGGGCCCGGATCGCGGCGTACAGCGAGCTCGTCGGGTCGAAGTCGTGGGTGAGATCGCCGAACCGGTGCAGCGGCAGGTACGTGCTCTCCAGTCCGATCCGCACACCGTCGGCGAGCAGCACCCGTTCCAGGTGCATCACCCGCTCCGACGACGGAACATCAAGGGCAGCAGCCACATCCGGCTCCGCGGTGACACTCTCCCAGGACACCAACAGCCGGCCCGGGGTGCGGCCCATCTGTTGCGCGCCCTCGGTGTAGGACCGCAGTGACAACGGCTGAACCAGCTTCGGCCGCGACACCACCGTGCCCCGGCCGCGGCGCTCGATGCGGCCCTCGACGAGCAGCTTGTGCACGGCCTGACGCACCGTCTCCCGCGCGACCCCGAACCGCACCGCCAGCTCCCGCTCGGGCGGGAACGCATCCCCTTCGACGAGGCCGTCGAGGATGTCGTCGAGTCCGGTGCGCACCAGGTGCGGCTTGGGCGTGCTCATCGGGCGAGACGCTCGGCGAGATCCAGCACGACAGCGATCGGGGCGCCCGCGGCCTCCGGATCTTTCGCGGCGTCGTCATAGCGGCGCAGCCGAACGGCGTCCCGATGCCATTGGTGCGCAACGAAATCCGGGTCGATGCCCGCCCCACCCTGGTGGGTCAGCGACGTCACCGACGTGGCGCTCAAATCACCGGCATAGCCCGGCTCGGTGGCGGCGAGGTACTGCTTGGCCGCTACGTGTGCCGCCGCCAACCAGCCCACGCGCTCACCGAACCGCGGCGTGATCCACTCCCCCGCCAGCCCCGAATGGTTGTCGACGTGGGGCCCGCCGAGCAGCGGGCTGTGCCCGATGTCGTGAAGCGCCGCCGCCAGCACCACCTCGTCGTCGGCACCGTCGTCCATCGCGCGCGCCGCGGCCTGCATCGCGTGATCCCATTCGTCGACGGCGTCTTCGTCCCACACTCCGCGCAGCGAGGCCAGCACAGAAGCGGTCTCGGCACGGATCTCCTCGGCTCGGTTCGGCACGGAACCAACCATACGCCCAATTGGTCTATACCAATTGTTCACCGGCTGTTCCGACGATCCACATCGGATGATTGCGGTTCCGACTCCCCCACCCGGTTATGTCGGCGCCCATGCGGGTCACGATCGTCGGCGGTGGCATCCTCGGCATGGCGCACGCCTGGCAGGCCGTGCGCCGTGGCCACGAAGTCGTCCAACTCGAGCGCGAGGTCGAGGCACGGGGCGCGACGGTCCGCAACTTCGGCCTGGTGTGGGTGTCCGGGCGATCCTCCGGAGAACTCGACGCCAGCCTGCGCTCGCGTGAGCTGTGGGAGGAACTCGGCAGCCAGGTGCCGTCCATCGGGTTCCGGGGCTGCGGCTCGCTGACACTGCTGCGTACCCCGGCCGAGGTGGCCGTCGCCGAGGAGGTCTGCGTGCGTGCGGACGCCGGGCGTCGCGGCTTCCGTCTGCTCGAGCCGGAGGAGGCACGTCGGATCAACCCGGCGCTACGCGGCAAGTACGTTGCCGCCCTTCACTGTTCGCGGGACGGTGCCGTGGAATCGAGGCAGACCCTGCCCGCGATCCGGGCGCTGCTCGAGGCCACGGGTCGGTACACGTTCCATCCCGGCACCGAGGCGCGCGTCGTGGTCGGCACGCGGGTGGTCGACGATCGCGGCAACCCGCACGACGCCGATGTCGTGATCGTGTGCACCGGGGCGGCCCACGGCGGACTGGCCCGGCAACTCGCCGGCGACCTCCCCGTGCGCCGGGTCCGCCTGCAGATGATGCAGACAGCGCCGCTGGACGAACCGCTCACCACCGCGATCGCCGATGGCGACAGCCTTCGCTACTACCCCGCGTACTCCGGCAACGCCCTGGACACGTTGCGGCGCAGCGAGAACCAGGACCCCATCGCCGACGAACACCGGATGCAGCTGCTCTGCGTTCAGCGCCTGCACGGCGGCCTGACGATCGGCGACACCCACGAGTACACCGAGCCGTTCCCCTTCGACGTCACCGAGGCCCCGTACGCCTACCTCACCGGCGTCGTCGAGGAGTTGCTCGGCCGCCCGCTGCCGCCCATCCGGCAGCGATGGGCCGGGGTCTACAGCCAGTGCGTCGACCCCGGGCGCCTGGTCTACCGGAAAGAGGTCGGCGGCGGCGTGTGGGTGGTGACGGGACCCGGCGGGCGCGGCATGACGCTCGGACCGGTGATCGGTGAACAGACAGCCAACGAGATCGGACTCTAACGCATGCGACACAACACGATTCAACTCGCGGTCATCGACATGGCCGGCACCACCGTCGCCGACGACGGTCTGGTGGTCGAAGCCTTCGAAGTGGCGGCTTCCGCGGGCGGCATCCCCGAGAACGGTCCCCAGCGGGACTCCGCGCGTCAGTACGTCCTCGACACCATGGGCCAGTCCAAGATCACCGTGTTCCGCGCGCTGTTCGATGACGAGGACGCTGCCCAACGGGCGAACGCCGCGTTCGAGGACGCCTACTCCGCCCTGATCGAGGCCGGCCGCGCCGAGCCGATCCCGGGTGCTGCGGACGCGCTCGCGCGATTGCGCTCCGCCGGGATCAAGGTCGCGCTGACCACAGGGTTCTCGCCGGACACCCAGGCCAAGCTCGTCGCCGCCCTGGGCTGGCAGGCTCTCGCCGACCTGGTGCTGGCCCCCGGCGACGGCGTGCGTGGCCGCCCCTATCCCGATCTGATCCTCACCGCCCTGCTGCGCACCGGCGCGGACAGCGTGCAGTCCGTTGCCGCGCTGGGCGACACCAGCAGCGATGTCGAGAGCGCCCTGCGGGCCGGATGTGCCGTCGCCGCAGGCACTCTCACTGGCGCCCACGACGAGCGTCAACTCGTCGCGGCGGGTGCCACCCACATCGTCGCCTCGATCACCGACTTCGCCGACCTCCTCCTGAAAGGCTGATCCATGAAACTGCGCACCACCCTTGCCGCGGTCACCGCCGTGACCGTCGGGATCCTCGCGTCCGCCTGCGGCGGCACCGGATCCACCGGCTCCGGCGACGGCACGACGCTGACCGTGTACAGCGCCGACGGTCTGGCCTCCTGGTACGAGGACGCCTTCACGCGGTTCACCGATGAGACGGGCATCAACGTCAACCTCGTCGAGGCGGGCTCCGGCGAGGTGGTGTCGCGGGTCGAGAAGGAACAGTCCAACCCGCAGGCCGATCTGCTGGTCACGCTTCCGCCGTTCATCCAGAAGGCTGCCCAGTCGAATCTGTTGCAGCCCAGCGGCGCCGACACCTCCGGGATCGCCGCAGACCAGGTCGGGCCCGACGGCAGCTACGTACCGATCGTCGACAACGCGCTGAGCTTCATCGCCAATCCCGGCGCGAACCCGCCGCCGGTCACCTGGGACGATCTGCTCAAGCCGGAGTTCAAGGGCAAAATCCAGTACTCGACGCCCGGTCAGGCCGGTGACGGCACCGCCGTGCTGGTGCTGCTGCAGCATCTGCTCGGCAAGCCCGCCGCGCTGGATTACCTGAAAGCGTTGCAGGTCAACAATGTCGGGCCGTCGTCATCCACGGGAAAGCTGCAGCCCAAGGTGAGCAACGGTGAGCTGCTCGTCGCCAACGGCGATGTGCAGATGAACCTCGCATCGATCAAGGACGACGGCTCGAAGTTCGAGATCTTCATCCCCGCCGGTGCCGACGGAAGCCGCACCAGCATCTCGCTGCCCTACGTGGCGGGGGTGACCTCCGGGGCGCCGCATGCCGAGGAAGCCAAGAAGCTGCTGGCCTACCTGATCTCCGAGGACAACCAGAAGACCGTCGCCAGTGACGCGCTCGGCATCCCGGTTCTGCAGTCGCTCAAGGACACCGGTTCGGCCGAGCCCAACACCCCGGGCGCGGTCCTCGACGGGGTCGAGGTCTGGGTCCCGGACTGGAACGCCGTGCTCGCCGATCTCGACGCCGACGTCGCCGCCTACCAGCAGGCCACCGGAAACTGACATGGCCGACACCCGCGTCACCCCGGTCGGGCAGCGCCTGCAGCCAAAGGCCGCCGAACCCGGCACTCCGGCAATCGTTTTCGATCGGGTTGGCGTGTCCTACGGCCGCGGCAAGAAGGCGACCGACGCACTGATCGACTTCACCCTGCGCGTCGCCCCCGGCGAGACGGTGGCACTGCTCGGACCCAGCGGGTCCGGCAAGTCGACCGCGCTCAACGCGCTGGCCGGTTTCGTCCGGCCGACGTCGGGATCGGTGCGGCTCGCCGGCCGCGACGTCACCGACCTCCCACCGGCCCGGCGCGGCATCGGGGTGGTGCTGCAGTCTTACGCGCTGTTCCCGCACATGTCGGTCGCCGACAACGTGGCATTCGGGCTGCGGGCCCACAAGGTGGCGCGCCGGGAGGTCACGCCGCGCGTCACCGAGGCGCTGGACATGGTCGGCATGACCGGCTACCAGAAGCGGTTGCCGCGTGAGCTTTCCGGCGGTCAGCAGCAGCGCGTCGCGATCGCCCGGGCCCTGGCGATCCGGCCCGCGGTGCTGCTGCTCGACGAACCGCTCGCCGCCCTGGACGCGCAGCTGCGTCATTCGATGCTGGCCGAGCTGCAACGCCTCAAGGAGGCGCTGCCCGACACCGCGATGCTCTACGTCACCCACGATCAGGCGGAGGCGCTGGCCCTGGCCGACCGGATCGTCGTGATGAACAACGCCCGGCTGATGGACGTCGACACCGCCGAGAGCCTGTGGAAACGCCCGCCCACCAGCTTCACCGCGGCGTTCCTGGGCGGGGCCAACCTGCTGCCGTGCACCGTCGGCCGGGTGATCGGCGGCTCCGCGCTCGTCAACGTCGGTCCGCGCACCGTGAATGCCGAAGCGCCGCAACCGGAATTCGGGCGCGCCGACTGGGGGCCGGGGTCTGCGGCTCTGCTGTGCGTGCGTCCGCACGCGCTGCGGGTGGTGTCCACCCGGGAACGGGGCGCGCTGAAGGCCACCGTGACGGCGGCCGTATGGCGGGGCGCGGTGACAAGACTGGTGCTCGACGTCGACGGGCTGCCCGACACGTTGGTCGACGTGGACGTGCCCGGCCACACCCCATTCGATATCGGCGCCGCCGTCGGACTGCAGCTGCCCGAGCCGGCCGGTGTGCTGGTGTCTGCGGGAAGTTCGACGTGACAGCACTTCTCGATACCCCGGTCGCCGCGCCGCCGCCCACCACTCCGGCGAAACGTTCGCTGGGGGCGCTGTGGGTCCTGCCTCCGCTGGCATTGGTGCTGCTGGTGGTGCTCTACCCGCTGGTGCGGGTGTTCTGGGAGTCGTCCGCCGAGGGCTCGTGGGGCGAGGTTCTCGGGTCGCAGATCTTCCGTGACGCGCTGTGGCGCACCGTGGCGATCGCAGCGACATCGACGCTCGGCTGCCTGGTGCTGGGCACGTTCCTGGCGATCGTGTTGGCGTTCATCCCGTTTCCCGGATCGGCCGTGGTGGGTCGGCTGATCGACACCGTGCTGGCACTGCCGTCGTTTCTCATCACGCTGGCGTTCACGTTCCTCTACGGCAGCGCCGGGGCGGTCAACGCCGCACTGTCGGCGATCACCGGGTCGTCCTCGCCGCTGCTGGACTTTCTGTACACCCCGGCCGGTGTCATCACCGCCGAGATCACGTTCTTCACACCGTTCGTGGTGCGACCGCTGCTTGCGGCGTTCTCCCTGATTCCGCGCGCCCAGCTCGACGTTGCGGCCAGCCTCGGCGGGTCTCCCTGGCTGGTGCTGCGGACCGTGATCATGCCCGAGGCCTGGCCGGCCCTGGCCGCGGGCGGCAGCCTGGTTCTTCTGTTGACGCTCAACGAGTTCGGCATCGTGCTGTTCACCGGAGCGAAGGGTGTGATCACCCTGCCCGTGCTGATCTACACGCGCGGCATCGTCACGTTCGACCTGCCGGGTGCGGCGGTCATCGCGACCGTGCAGGTGACGCTGTCGCTTGCCCTGTACTGCCTCTATCGGCTGGTCTTCGCCCGGCTCGCCGCCCGGAAGGAGGGCCACCATGCTGTTGTGGAGCCCACGAAGTAGAGCCATTGTGCTGGCTGTCTTCGCCGCGGTCGTCCTGGTGGTGTTCGCGCTGCCGCTGGGCACCGTCGTGCTCGCGGGCCTCGCCGGCTCGTGGACGGGTCCGTTGCCGTCGGACCTGGGTGTCGGCCGGTTCGCGGACGCATTGTCGGGTGAGGATCTGGCCAGTCTGTCGGTCAGCCTGCAGACGGCGTTCGTCGCCGGCGGCCTGGCCCTGGTGCTGGGGACGTGGGCCGCCCTCGCGGCACGCGAGGCACCGATCTGGTTGCGGCGGTTCACCGATGCGGTGTTCCACCTGCCCATCGCGGTGCCGTCGGTGGCGATCGGGCTGGGTCTGCTCATCGCGTTCAACTCCCGGCCGCTGCTGCTGGGCGGCACCCGCTGGATCGTCATCCTCGCCCACGCGGTGCTGGTGCTCGCGTTCGCGTTCAGCGCCGTCTCCGCCGCCCTGGACCGGCTCGACCCCGCCTACCGCCAGGCGGCGGAGTCGCTCGGCGCCGGCCCCCTGCGGGTGCTGGTGCGGATCACGCTGCCGCTGCTGCTTCCCGCGCTGGGCGCGGCCGCGGGCCTCGCGGTCGCCTTGTCGATGGGTGAGCTCGGCGCCACCGTGATGGTGTACCCGGCGACGTGGAAGACGCTGCCGGTGACCATCTTCGGGCTCACCGACCGAGGTCAGGTGTTCCAAGCCGCGGCCAGCACCACGCTGCTGCTGGCGGTGACACTGCTGGCGCTGATCGTGCTCGGCCGGATCAGGGGTCGTGCGGCTCTGCGGTGACGAGTCACTCCCCCGCGAACACCTTCCGGTAGCTCGACGGCGACATCCCCAGGCCCCGGCGAAGGTGGTGACGCAGGTTGCCCCCGGAGCCGAGGCCGGACTGGCGGGCCACCTCGTCGACGCTCATGTCGCGGCCCTCGAGCAACTCGCGGGCGCGATCGATCCGCCGGTTGCGCACCCACACGCCCGGCGACTGGCCCGTCTCCTCCCGGAACCGGCGGATGAAGGTGCGCGAACTCATGCCCGCGTGCTGTGCGAGCTCACGAATGGTCAGCGGCGCCTGCAGGTTCTGGCAGGCCCAAGACCGCGTGGCCGCTGTGGACGCGAAATCCTCTGTCGGCGGACGACTTTCGATGAACTGCGCCTGGCCGCCCTCACGCCAGGGCGACACCACGCAGTAGCGTGCCACCGCATTAGCGGCCTGCGCGCCGTGGTCGCGGCGGATCACATGCAGACACAGATCAAGGCCTGCGGCCAAGCCCGCCGACGTGAGCACGTCACCGTCGTCGACGAACAACACGTTCTCGTCGACGCGCACCCGGGGATAGAGAGCCCGCAGATCGTCGGCGTAGCGCCAATGCGTGGTGGCCGGCCGATCATCGAGCAGTCCGGCGGCGGCCAGCACGAACGCGCCCGTGCAGATCGACATCTTCCGCGTTCGCGCCGGGATGCGCGCCAACGCGTCGGCCACCTCGGCGTCCAGCCGTCCCTCGACCCGCGCCGGACGGTATCGGGTTCCGGGGATGACGACGGTATCTGCGGTGGCCAACACCTCGGCCCCCGCCTGGGGGAGCACCCCGAACCCGGTCGTCGCCGAGACGGGCGCCGTCGTCACCCCGCACGTGACGACGTCGTAGAGCGGTCGGCCGTCGGCGTCGGTAGCCGCGCCGAACAGCGTCGGCGCGATGGCCGCGTCGAACCCCACCACAGGGTCGAGCAACAGAACGGCCACACGGTGCGGAGCTGACACCCGACCATGGTGGCATGTTTTTGACGAATATCGGCAGTCTTGCCACTGTTCAGGTCGCGGCGACGCAGGCGATAGTCGACGGGTGACCGTATCCGAGCGTTCGCCGCGCACCCGCGTGCACTGGGCCTGGGTGGTGGCCGCCGTCAGTTTCGTGGCGATCCTCGGCGCCGCCGGGTTCCGCGCCGTGCCCGGCGTGATGATGACCCCGCTGCACCATGAGTTCGGTTGGTCGCACGGCACCGTCGGGCTGGCCATGTCGGTGAACATGACGCTGTTCGGGCTGACGGCACCGTTCGCCGCGGCCCTGATGGACCGCTTCGGGATCCGGCCGGTGCTGACAGCCGCACTGGGCTTGATCGCCGCCGGCAGCGCGCTGAGCATCACCATGACCGCCAGCTGGCAGCTCGTGCTGCTGTGGGGGGTGATGGTCGGCACCGGCACCGGCGCCATCTCGATGGGCTTCGTCGCCACGATCGCCACCCGCTGGTTCGAGGCGAACCGCGGCGTCGTCACCGGGATCCTGACCGCGGCCAGCGCCACCGGCCAGCTGATCTTCCTCCCCGCCGTCGCCGCCATCACGACACACCACGGCTGGCGATGGGCGTCGCTGGTGGTAGCCCTGGCCGCCGTAGCCGTGATTCCGCCCGTCCTGCTGTTCATGCGAAACTGGCCGCAGGACATGGGCATCGGGCCCTACGGCCGCCCGGCCGGGGTCGAGACCGGCCCGATGCCGCGGCCCCCGGGAAGCAGCTTCGGCGCGGCGTTCTCCGGGCTGCTACTCGGCGCGCGGGTACCCGCATTCTGGTTGCTGGCAGGAAGCTTCGCCATCTGCGGCATGACCACCAACGGCCTGATCGGCACGCACTTCATCCCGGCGGCCAATGATCACGGCATGCCCACGACGGTGGCGGCCGGGCTGCTGGCGCTGGTTGGCGTTCTCGATGTCGCGGGCACCGTGTTCTCCGGCTGGCTCACCGATCGCGTCGACCCGCGGCTGCTCCTGGTCATCTACTACCTCGGCCGCGGCTTGTCGCTGCTGGCGTTGCCCGCACTGCTGTCCCCGCGGGCCGAACCGGGTACGTGGGTGTTCATCATCTTCTACGGCCTGGACTGGGTGGCCACGGTGCCGCCGACGATCGCGTTGTGCCGCGCCTACTTTGGCGCGCAGGCCCCCATCGTGTTCGGGTGGGTGTTCGCCGCCCACCAGCTGGGCGCTGCGGTGGCCGCCGCGGGCGCCGGCTGGATCCGTGACCTACGCGGCGACTACGACCCGGCGTTCTACCTGGCCGCCGGGCTGTGCGCGGTTGCCGCGGTGCTGTGTCTGTCGGTGCGCAAGGTCCGGTTCGATGGCGACAGTGATCCGGTGAAAGCCGACGACATCGCCCGAGGAACTGGGTAGGTTCGAGACCAGACCCGCCCGGGAGGTGACCGACATGACGGTCGACGTACTTCCTCCAGGGCCGCGCCTCCCCATCGCCGCGCAGAGCGCCGCGTGGACACTGCGCCCGTGGGAGTTCATGGACTACTGCGCGGCGCGCCTGGGCGACATGTTCACACTGCGGCTGATCGGTCAGGAGCCGTGGGTGATGGTGTCGCACCCCGATGTGGTCAAGGAAGTCTTCACCGGTCCCCCCGAGGTGCTGCACGCGGGCGAGGGGAACCGCATCCTGCTGCCGGTGGTCGGCGCGAACTCCGTGCTGCTGCTCGACGACGACGCGCACCGCGAGCAGCGACGCCTCCTGATGCCGCCGTTCCGGGGCAGTCACCTGGCGGCCTACGCCGACACGATGGCCGCGGTGGCCAAGGACGAGATCGCGAAATGGCCACGAGGCGAACCGGTTCGCCTGCATCCACTGCTGCAGCTGCTGACCCTGGAGATCATTCTGCGTGCGGTGTTCGGCCTCAGCGAGGGGGCGCGCCTGGACGCTCTGCGTGCGGAACTGGTGCGGACAATCACCGGCGTAATCGCGAAGATCGGCCAGCTGACACTTGTCTTCGGTCCGCAACGTGTCCGGGAACCCGTCATTGGCCGGTACTTGCGCAGGATCGACCGGCTGCTGTACGCCGAGATGGCGGAGCGCCGCCGAACGGGCCATCTCGACGAGCGCGGCGATGTGCTGTCGATGCTGCTGCAGGCCCGCCACGGCGACGGCCGGCCCCTCGCTGATGTCGAGATCCGCGACGAGCTGATCACGGTGCTGGTCGCCGGCCACGAGACGACCGCCTCCGCGCTCGCGTGGGCGGTTGAGCGGCTGGTCCGCGATCCCGGCTATCAGGCACGGCTCACCGACGAGATCCGTGCGGGCGGTCATGAATTCGTGGATGCCACGGTCAAGGAGACGCTGCGGCTGCGGCCGGTGCTGTCCCTGGTCGCACGGCAACTCAAGGCACCGATCGAGCTCGGCGGGGTGCCGTTGCCCGCCGGAGTGACGGTGGTGCCCTCGATCTATTTGATGCATCGTCGGCCCGACATCTATGAAGACCCGACGCGGTTCCGGCCGGAGCGGTTCCTCGAGCAGCGGGCCGGCACCTACACCTGGATTCCGTTCGGCGGTGGCGTCCGCCGATGCCTGGGAGCCGCGTTCGCCGAATACGAGATGCGGGTCGTGTTGAGCGAACTGTTCACCAGCTGCACGCCGCGGCACACGTCCGAAAAACCCGAGCCGTCGCGGCGGCGGGCGATCACCCAGGTGCCGGGGCGTGGAGCCACCGTCGTGTTGGGTTGAGGTTCACGCCTTCCCGGTGCGCTCGCGGTGCTTGCACCCGGGCCAGCAGCACGGTCGGCGCATGCCCTCCTCGAGTTCCTCCTGGGTCCGCCGGATGCGACGCTCCCGGGTCTTCTCCTGCTTGGCATCCTCAACCCAGCAGATGAACTCGTTGCGCGCCAACGGCGTGATGTCGTTCCACGCAGTGAGCGCCGCGTCGTTGGCGCTCAGCGCGGCACGAAGGTCCGCGGGCAAGTTGTGTACCACCCCACCGGGAATCTGCCGGCCAGCCATGAGGTCAGGGTAACCCGGGCTCGCGGTCGGGAAACGGCGGGAAGCGGCGGGAAACGGCCACCGTGGCACCCTGTGGTGGTGCGCACTCCCACCGGATCGGCGATTCTGCGCGGAGCGGCCGCGCTCTGGATCGTTGCCGGCGTCTTCTATCTGATGACGGAATTCGTTGTGGCTCAGCAGGTGCCCGGCTACAGCTATTCGGCGGACTACATCAGCGACTTGGGCAGGCCGCTGCAGTCACCGATGGCCGCGTGGATGAACGGCGCCTTCATCGCGCAGGGGGTGGCCTTCGCCCTCGCGAGCGCATTGGTGGTGACGGCGTTGCGCACCGGCCGAGGCGCCGTCGTGTTCGTGGGGCTCGCCCTGATCTACGGTGCCGGTTCCGTGGTGGTCGGCGTATTTCCCAGCGGGGGCGCGGCCGCACACGTGCACGTCGCGGGAGCGACGGCGGCGATCGTCGCGGGCAACCTCGCCGTCCTCACGGCCGGAGTCGGGCTTCTGCGCCGTCGCCGATTCCGGGCGATGGGGTCTGCCAGTGTGGCGCTCGGCGCCGCCGGGTTGATAGGTGGCGGGGTTCTGCTGTGCGGCAGCGCTTTTGGTGCCCTGGTGTTCGGCGACGGCACCTGGGAGCGCGCGGCGATCTACTCGATCATCGGATGGCAGCTGCTGGCAGCAGTCGCCGTCTCGGTCAGACGGCGGCAGTGCCCAGCGGATTGGGGATTGGCGCCGACAGCCCGGCCCTGACCGCACGGGTCAGATCGTCGGCAAGGACCTCGACTTCGTTGTGCTCGACACCGTCGAGAATCGCTGCGGCGACGTCACGGGGATCGTTCTTCGGGGCGTCGACGTCGGCGACCATGTCGGTGTCGGTGTAGCCGAGATGCGCGCCCACAACCAACGTGTTCTGCGGGGCGAGCTCCAGCCGCAGCGAGTTGGTCGCCGACCACAGCGCCGCCTTGCTGTCGCCGTAGGAGCCGGATCCGCTGTACCAGGACAGCACGGACGCGATATCCACCAGTGCCCCACCACCGTTGGCGGCCAGCACCGGCGCGAACGCACGGGCGACCTGCAGCGCGCCGAAGTAGTTCGTCTCGAACACGGCCCGGATGCCGGCGAAGTCGTCGTGCAGCAGCGACTGGCCCGCGATCGCGCCGGCGTTGTTGACCACGATCTGGGCATCGACAGCGGTCGCGGCCAACGCGGCGACCGAATCCGGGTCGGTGACATCGAGCGCCACGCTGACCACCCTCGGGTCATCGCTGGGCTTGGGGGCACGGGCGGTGGCGTACACCTTGGACGCGCCGCGGCTGAGCAGCTCGTCGACGATGGCCTTGCCGAGGCCGCGTTGGCCGCCGGTGACTACCGCGACGGCGCCGTGAACATTGACCATGTCGAACTCCTGACGTAAGTGAAATTGTTTTGTCTATGTCAGAAATAGCCCTCTTCGACGACATAGTCAAGTACTGTTGACCTATGTCACCATTCTGGCCGGCCACCGATCGCTACCGGCTTCGGGTCGCGCCCTCGGGGCTGGCCCTCGTCCAAGACCTGATCAACACCCGGGCGATCGGGGACTACGGCCCGGACCTGCTTCTCGACGGTGCTGCCGCGTCTGCGTGGGCGGCGGACGCGGTGTCAGCGTGGTCGCAGGTGTCGGGCTTGCCCGCGCCGACCATGGTGCTGACCGACCGGGACGCCGGACGGCTGCGATCCTTGCGGGGTGCGCTGCGCGCTCTGATCCTCGACGAGCACGGCACCGGCGACGGCCAGCCCGACGCGACGGCGGACTTCGGACTCAGTGCGGCGGGCCAGGTTCAGCTGGTGCCGCGCGGTACCGGCGCGCAGTGGCTCGCGTCGGCGGCCTGGACCGAGGTCCTGCTCAGCCAGCACGCGTCGACGTGGCAGCGGCTGAAGTGCTGCCGGGAACCCGCCTGCGGCTCGGCGTTCTACGACCACTCACGGAACAACAGCGGCGTCTGGCACGACGTGAAGACCTGCGGCAACCGCGCCAACCTGCGCAGTTCGCGCGCCCGCCGCAAGACCGCCCACGCCTAGCGCGCCTGGTCGGTTCCCCCCCTTTGGCGCGCTAACGCATGTAGGCTGGTGTTAATCTGCGTTAGAGGAGGGTGTCCCATGTCGACGAACCCCGAACTAGAACAACTGCTCCAAGACCGTTTCGACATCACGACCCCCGACTTCGTCACCGCACTGAAGTTGCTTCCCACATCCCGGCCGTGGGCCGCCTCCCTCACCGAGGACGAAGCCCGTCTGCTCGACGACGCCGACTTCGCCGAGGACCGCGACGCGTTCGTGGCCGCCGGCACCGAGATCGCCGGCCATCGGGCGCACCTCGCCGTCACTGCCTTTTCGGCCGACGAGGTCGCCACCGGACTCGGGGTCAGCGCGTCGCGAGTGCGGCAGAAGCGGCTTGCGGGTGAGCTGTGGGCCATTCCCGACGGGCAGACGTGGGTGTTTCCCGTGCTGCAATTCGAGACCGGCGACAACGGAGGTCCCACCCGGCAGGTCCGCGGCCTTGATCGGGTGCTCAAGGCCCTGCCGGTCGATCTGCACCCCATGGCGGTGGCCGGATTCCTGCGCACTCCGCAACCCGATCTGTTTCAGGGGCGGCCCATGACTCCGGTGGAGTGGCTCCGTGGAGGGGGCGACGTCGACCTGGCAGTCGCATCTGCCGCCAACACCGACTGGTAAACCGCGTGACAGCACGCCTTCCCGCTCCGCCACCGACCGCTGAGTTGCGCACGCTCGGTATCCGAGATGACGAGTACCGGGTCGTGTCGACAGCCGAGTCGTGGTGGCGAGTACACCGAACCTCTGGCGATCACGTGTTGGCGTGGAACGCCTTTCGAGAACACGGTCCGCACTTGCGGTTCGACCCGCAGCTCCCTCCGGCGCAGCGTCACGACGGTGTCGGTGTCTGGTACGGCGCCTCTGGGCCCACGGCTGCCTTGGCAGAGGCTTTCCAGGCCGAGCGCACCATCGACCGGTTTCGTGGAGATCCCTACCTCACCGGATTGCGGTTCACCCGAGAGCTTCGGTTGCTCGACCTGGCCGCCGACAGCGACGGCGCATGGCCCACTCGAGCCGGGGGCACGTTCGCGTTGTCGACCGCGCCGCACTCGATCACGCAGCGCTGGGCGCGGCGCATCACCGAGGCCTTCCCCGATCTGGACGGCCTTCGCTATAACAGCCGGTTCGCCGGCGAACCGTGCGTCGCGCTGTTCATGCCCGCCACAGAAGCGATGCCCCCGAGGCCTGTGCTCTCGCTACCATTGACCCACCCCGGCCTGGCATTTCGGATCGCGAAGGCTGCGCAACGCCTCGGCTATCTGGTGGTCTGAGCGCGGCGGTCCTTTCAGCCCAAGCTCGCAAGGTCGACGACGACGGGGACGTGGTCGGACAGCGGCGGGGTCTTCCCAACTGCCTTGGGCGAGCCACCCCGCGTGGTGGGTGCGCCATCGATGTGGCTGGGGTAATCGATCTCGATGGCCGCCGCGTTCCCCTTGCTGCGGACGTCGCGGGCTCGACGCCAGACCGCGCCGCCCGCCTAGTCCGCTTGCTGGTTGACCACTTTCAAACCGAGTCCCGGCGCGACCCGACTGAAGAACTGCAGGGCTTTGGCGAGGCCGACCACGATCTCATCCCGGCCCTTGTCCAAGCCGGCCATTGTTTTGGCGACAAAGACGTCGAGTTCCATTGCGCGCGGCGGTATCTCGTTCAGATTGCGATGCAGGTCGGTCACAACGACCGGCGGGATCAACTCAACTACCTGGACAGTGGAGCCCTTGAGTTGGCGTCGCAGGGCGATCGTGAAGCTGTGCACCGCGGCCTTGGTCGATGAATAGATAGGTGCCGCAGCGAGCGGGACGTAACCCAGCCCGGAGCCGACGTTGACCAGCCGCGACCGCGGCTGCGCTTTCAGCAGCGGCAGGAACGCGTTGGCGATGTAGACAACGCCCTTGAGGTTGACGTCCACCTCGCGGCCCAGTTCGGCTGCATCGAGCGGGCCCGGGGCGGCGAAGTCGAACAGGTGTTGGATGCCCGCGTTGTTGATCACCGTGATCAGCTGGGGCCAGCGCTGGCCAACCCGCTCGGCAAGTGCCATCACCTGTTGGGGATCGGCCACATCGACGACCTCTACCTGCATTCCGGGGTGGCGCGCCGCGACCGCTTCGAGGCGCGCTTGCCCGTGCCCGGCGATGATGACCTGGCTTCCCCGTGCGTGGAAGGCGGCGGCGAGACCGGCGCCGATGCCCGCGCCGCCGCCGGTGATCAGCACCACCTCGGGCCGGCTCACGGCGCGGCTCCGCGGACGCCGTTCATCTGCATTCACGACCTCGCGACATGTGCGCCTCCGCCCTAGTTTCTGCGTGCCCAGGTTCCACTATGCCCACGGTTGACGACGGCGCCACAGCCATCGCCGCCGTGACCGGTGAAGGAGGTTGATCAAATTCGCGACACCCAGTCGCGTCTCAGCGAGCAGGTCGGCGACGGGCGCAATTCACCCACCGACCGTCTGACCTGTTGGCCGATTTGCGCGCCGCCGATCCCAACTGGGCTCGCCGTGCAGCCGGCGACTCTCACCGGCGGTGTCGCCGGCCGGGCGATGGTGTTCAACGACGCGAAGCGCTCCTATTACGGTCGGGCCGCCGCGGAGGTCCTACTGAAGCGGCACTCCCCGGGGACCAGCCGCACCAAGCACAAAGGTCACGGACCCTTTCGAGTTCGTGACCTTTATGCCTAGAGCTCGTAGAGCTCCTCGTGGTGCGCGTGAACCGTGGCACTTCTCTGCCGCAGTCACGTGGTTCGCAACCACGCAACGCTCGTGACAGGTGCCGATGGGGTCACAGAAATACCGGTCCGCTCGGCGCATTGCTACCTGCGGACACGGTTTCGCAGAGAGTCCGCTCGATTGCCAGACAAACTCCTCGCTGAGATGAACTCGACACCCACTCACACTGGTGGTGTGGTCACAACGGACAACGATCTTGCAGCGGGTCAGTCCTGGGCATACCGCTCCCGCCAAGTCGACGACGTGGTCGAAGTCGAAGTCCTCAAGCTGGGGACGCAACGGCCCCCGCGCGTGCTGGTCCGTTTCGTCGACGAGAGGTTCGAGGGCCGCCAGGAGTGGGTGCCTACGGCACGGCTCAAGGTTCAATGGGAGGCAGTCGATGCCTTCCGGGCCAGCGAGGCCCGCTGGGACCGGATCTTCGACCTCGGCCGCGGTTTCGACGATCCCGCCGACGGCGCCGCCACAGAAGTCTTCACCGCGTTGATCGCTGACGATATTTCGCGGATGGAATACCGGGAGGCCGGTGCCTGTCGGATCACCGACTCCGGTCGGCTCACCGAGCTCACCGGCCTTGATGCCGCGGTGTGGACTCAGTGCCCGGAGGGGTTCACCGAGGGTCCGGATTTGGTGGTGCCTTGGCCGGTGACCGAGCAGATCGCGACGGCCGCCGCGCGGCGCAACCCGGCCCCGATCTTGGAGGCGGTGCACAACGAGGAGGGCGAAGCTCGCTATCACGCAGTCCACGGGCACTGCTATCGCGGCCGCGGGTCAAGCTCGGACCGCACGATCCCAGCAGAGATCTGCATGAAGGTCGACAACGAGCACGGCAAGCCACGTCGGGCGATCCTGCGCCAGTGGTGCGGCGCGGAGGCCGTCGACCGCTACGACGAGTTGGTGGAGTTACGCAAGGAGATCCACCGCGTCGGGCAGATCGCCGAGACCGCGATCGGAGAGCTGCGCAAGGCCGGGCGCAAGCAGCAGGCCGAGCACCTCGCCCGTCAGCTGGGCACGCCCGTGGAGATGCTGCGCCACATACAGGAGTGACCTACTTGGTCGGTCGGTGGTGTGCGTTCATGCCCTTGGCCATGAACGGCGCGAACTCCTCGGCTGTGACGTGGTCGGGCTCGACGTAGCGAAGCACCTCGGGGTTGGTCAATGGGTCGATCCGTTCGGCCTCCTGGGAGGTCCAGTGCTGCCACGTTCGGATCGACTCGGCTATGGCGGGATCGTCGCAGTCGTCGATGAGCCCGTTCAGCGACTCGGCGTAGTCGCGGTACTCCCGTGCCCGGCCTTTTTCAGCCACTTGGTCCCGCAGTCGGCGTTGGTTGAGGTCGATGACGTAGGCCCGCTGAGCCGCGAGTACTGCTGCTTCCCAAGCCTGTTGGCGGCGTAGCAGTTCTTCCTCGCGCTGACGTCTCTGCTCAGCGGCCTCCGTGACCCGGGCATCGAGTTCGGCGAACAGTGCGCCAAGTTTGTCGTCCAGTGTCCAACTTCTGCGATCCGACCAGGATCTGGTGCGGTAGTACTCACCCAACTGCAACGTCAGACGACCCGACCCGACCTTCCTCGCGTGGAGGGGAACGCGCTGCCAGGTGTACTTCGACGTGGCGAGCGTGTCTTCGTCGGGCATGTCGCGGTCCACGAGTTCCTCACGCAGGCCGAACTCGAAGGAACACTCAGCGGTGCTGATGTGGAACCGGCGGTCGTCTCGGGGGTCTGGCTGGAGGGTCCATGTCCGGATGGCGCATTCGTCGGTGATGGCCTGCAGGATCCGGAGTGTCCGCTCCATGGTGGGTTCGGTGACAGCCACCCGAACCCGGCTGGCCAAACCCCGCACCTCATCCGATACTGCTCCCGTTGTCTGAGGCACGGCGATCTTCGGTGGTGGCTGCAGTCGAGGGGTGTCGTTCTCGCGCAGGAAGCGAATGGTGAGGTCGCCGTGATCACGGCCGGTGTGGCGAAGGACAAAACCTTTGGGGATGCGGTGCTCGGTGATCAGGCGGTGGATGGCCCGCCGATACCGCGCTCGTTGCTTCTCCGACGGGGATTCTACGATGACCTGACCGCCTGCGGAAACAAGTTCTGCGAGGAGGCCTGACGCGAGATCGTTTGTCTCCGAACCCGACTCGGCGGTATGCGCGTTGCCGATCGGATCCCGGTCCAACGGGTAGTGGCCGTGCGCCAGGTAGAAGCGGCCCTCATCGGTGAGAGTCGCCGACCACTGCTTGCGGCGGCGATCGACCGTCACCAAGCCGCGTGAGGCCAACGCGTACGCGGTGGTCTTGTAGGTGAAGTCCCGCCAGACCCCGTCTAGGCAGCCGTCGCCAATCCACTGCAACACCTCGACCTGGCGAACGGTTAGCGACTCGTTGCGGCGCACTTCTGCAGGATGACACCAGCAGACAGACCGTGCTCGGGTTCATGCAGCACTCGGTGTTGCTCGGCGTCCACGCGTCGGGTGCGGCGGGTCATTGCGTTGATCGGGAGTCGTAGTTGTGCTGAGGCGTGGGTGTGAGTGCCGGCGTACCGCGGCATTCCCAGAGACTTCTTCCAGCAGGGTCGCCGCCTTGCGGGCAACAGACCCTCTCCGGCGGCGAACGCCCGATATCGTCGAGCACTCCCTAATCGCTGCAGGGCCCTGTGGCGCTCTGGGGGACGTCGTCACTGCAGTAGCGTCCGAAGAACCGAGGATTTATTTGGTTGGAGGGGCGATGGCGAATCATCTTGGCGTCGATACCGACGGTCTCCGCACTGCCGCGGCAAACAGCGCTCAGATGTTTGCCGTCGGCGGTGAAGCTCTCCACCGGACGCGCAGGCTGGCGCCGACACGGGAAGAGACCGTGGCACCGAACGTGGGTACGTCTTGTCGGCGGAAGCCATTACGCCTTGCAACTAATCCAGTCCGCCTAGCGGCCGCGTCAAAGCTCGGTCTATCCTGAGCCGACTTCCTAGCTGCTGGGCGCCGTAAGCGCTGCCCCGATTACGTATTTGCGGGCCTCTTCAGCGCTATTCAGCCGATCCCAGGAGGGGTTGAATGATATCTGTGATCTCAACCAGCTTAGGAGCTTCTTCCATTCGAACCTCCGAGTCCAAAGCAGATCTAATTACGATAGTTCCTTGCGCAACCGGATGATCCTTCAAACTAGTGATGACTGGTTTTTCACCGCTCAGATCGACGATTATTCCATGACTAGAACGTTTCCTTATTTCCTGCACTGCTCGCGCAATAAAGACTGCAGCACTCGCCGTAGCGACTGTCACGAGCCAAATCAGAGCGACCGTCTCGGCACCGAACTGATCTGGGCTACCGTCGGCCGACTCATCAATCGACTCTACGCCTTCCAGCGAAGCCATTAAATCAGACAGCTCCAGCTGGTATCGATGATCTGCGTCGACCTTTATCTCAATACTGGACATTGGATTTACCTTTCCATTCATTCATCGCAGCCAAGATGGGCATTTCGACATCGCGCAAAACCTCGCTGAACTTCGGCCGCCAATCCTGATCCTGGTATTTACCTCCGTACCCCCCGGTTCCGCAAGCCACGGCAGGGACGATCTGCGCTAGTCGCTGCCCAGGGGTGAGGCCCAAAGGTACCGACGCCAGATTCACCAGCTCCAACGTTAGTGTGCCTCTGAAACCCGGCTGGACCTGCACCGCAGTGGCTGACAACAGTCCCATTCTTCCTAGTGAAGAACGGGACAAGACTTGCGCCGTGCAGTCGTCGTCCACAACAAGGGTTTCCAGAGTCACAGCCAAAACAAGCTCGTGCGGGTGGAGCACAAATGATTGGCCCCACCCAATTTCGACTGCTTCCTGGACTTGACGACTACGAGCGTTGGTATCGAGCGTGTTAAGAACAGCGATTTGATTACGCTTGAAAACGATGAAGTGGCGTCCCAACCGGACATCCGTTGATGGCAAGCCTACATCGTTGGAATTGGTGGAAACTCCTCGCCGAGACACATACAGTACATTTGTGGGCGTCTCGTCGATACTGCGTTCAGATTGGTGTGGGTTTGCGTCGCGCACAGCAGCTCGGTTTACGCGCTCCTTCTCAAAGCGGTGGGCGAATTGAAGGAAGTCGACTGCTTGTTCAACCCGTCGCTCGCGTCGTTTCAGTGTGCGTGATCTTTCAACTAACGCAGTTGCGTCAACGTCGTAGCTTTCCGCAATTCCAGTCCAAAGACTTCCAATGATTCCTGCCTCAATAGCTGAAAGGTCCTCGAGCACAGCCGGCCATTCCCAATCGACCGACTGAGGCGGGGCATCCTTGGACTCCGCAGTCAGGGCTTTGTCATGTACGTCTCTTCGAACATCGTCACGAAGTCCGATGAATGCTAAGTCAGCTCTGACGGCGTCTCGGCACTTCAAAACAAGGTCGCAGAATGCATTTTTTCGATTAAAATGAATAGAAGGTTCGTGGTTGGCCGCCCGAAATCGCCTCATGTCTCTCTGTTGCGACGCCTGCAGCGCGGCGATACGTATATCGGGAGCCGGGTGTTTCTGGCTATCTGACTCATATGAATGCGCGCCAAGGAATGTACGCATAGACGGAAGAGCTTTATCACCATAAAAGTGAAATAGAGTCGCATCACACGCGGTTTCGATCAACCAACGCGTTAAATGACTGAACCACGGCTCTGGTAGAGAGTCCGGATCCTCCGTCGCAAGCTGCATGCGTGCTTTCGCCACTGCTTGCGCACCGGTATTTCTAGCATTTGTGAGTCCAGCCATCCATTGCAGTATCCAATCCTCGGTGTACCGGAGGTGGGCTAGCTCGTGTCCTAAGCTGACAGGGTGCCATTTCGCAGAAGCGCCATCTTCTTGAGGAAGGGTCAATATGCGGATACGAGAGATATTCCGCATATTCTCTACGGGTATACCGAGCGATCGATTTGCGTTCGCAAATGACTCAGCGACGGTTGACTTTCTTTCAATATGAAATTGTCTGCTGCTGCCCGGCCCTGGGATCACTAGGTATTTACTCAGCTGAAGCTCGCTCTGCCGGCTCCGGAGCCACCAGTTAAAGGCAGAGAAACGCGAGGACCATGACACCGCGCGGCGCAAGTCCACCAATGCATCCTCAAGCGTGCCAAGCTGCAAACACACGGCCCGAAGGGTGCGCCGCAGTTGCACCCAACGACCCACCGGAACCAAAGCCTTGTAGATGTAGTCGGCAACACGGTCTTCGATACTTCTATCGAAGAATAGCGCGTTAATGAGTTCGTCTTGTTGCGGAAGAAGGCCTTGCTTCAATTCGAAATGAATCTTCTCGAGTACGGCGTCTACAGCTCTTGCGGCTCGGATCGCTCCATCAATCGATTCTCTTGTTGCAAGGTCTAGAGTCACAAAGAGGCAGTTTATGCCACAGTGTTGTTAGAAACCCTGCTTTGGTCTTCTTCGCGGGCAGATGTCAAAACACCTTCGGCAAGATCGTCTAGAGCCGCAGCAAGCTTTCGAGCCTTTCCAATGTTGACGATCCTGACCGAGCCGTCACTATCGATAACCCGGACTCCATCACGCATAGAAATGAGTCGATCGATCCCTCGGATTGGCGCCGCTGCGGATGACGCACTGCTCGGCGTTGACTCGCTCGCATTGCCCATGGAAGCAATCCGCGCCATAACTGAAGCTGGCTCAACCGCCTCGTACGCAACGCGTTCGGTATCCAGGAAGTCGCTGAGGTTTCCAGCGGCTTTAAACATCGTCAACTGGTCAATTCTTTTGAGAATCGCGCGCACAGAGTCTGTCAGTCGGCCGTCCAGCGCCATTGAGCTATCATTCAAAAGCGCATGAATAGCCATCGCGGCAAGGGAAGCCGACTCGGCCACCTCCGCCTGCGTCGACACCGAGTGCCTCTGTTCGATGACTCTCATATCGCTTGAAGTTGACACTTGGTCTCCTTGCTGGGCTCGCACTGACCTAACGTCAGAGCCAGACTAGTGTGCACAAACTACAACGCTGTCACGACACGCTTTGTTCCATCAATGTGGTATCGCCACGAATGCTACTGGCTAGCCGGAACCGACGCAGCGGTTCCGGCTCAAGCGGTTGTCAGCTAATACCAACACCTCCTACGGTATGCGAACCGGTCTCGTTGCCTTCACTTTTGAGAACGGGATCAACAATCAGCAACCCGTTGAAGGTCCACTAGAGCTTGAGTCAAGTCACCCCCGCGAGTTCCCTACGGTGTCGTCCGGGTTGCCCTAACCCCGACGACGACGGTGCGATGGTGTCGGATGTATCCCGCACGAGACACGACAAGCTCAGGGATGCGCTGGTGGTGTCGATCTGCTCCGCTAACAAGCACAACCCCGACATTCTGGAAAACCATCTGCTCCACAGGTCCAGCAGATGCGGTAGCGATCGGCCGAGCCGGTCGGGCCGAGTCACCATCAGGGTCTCCCCACTGCGCATGTCGGTGAGGAGTTCCTCTAGGGCCGGTCGATCCGCGCGGGCACCGGAGGCGGTGTTCGTCCAGATCCGCTCACAGCCGGCCCTCTGAAGAGCGTCCACCTGGCTGCGAACCGTCTGATCGCTCGTCGAGATTCGGGCGTAGCCGAGCATGCGGTGCATACCTTGATCCTTACCACTGGCCACCGACAGTTTCGGTACACGTTCGAGATCTTAAAATCCCAGGTGGCAAACCGGCTGGTGAAGCGTCTCGAAAACCTCGGTTACGGGGACGCTTCCACGCACCGCCGCCACCCGATCCGGCATGACGAACGAACCGCGCGGGCGGTGCGCGGTTCACGATCGCCGTGCCAGTTGACGTAGGTCGTCGTTATCGGCGTGAGCCAGGTGGCGGTGAATATTACACCCATCGATGGCAAGGTCGCAATGCCGACTTGTTGACGAATCTTCGCGGGCGGGTGCGCGCCGCGCCAAGCTCAAGACAGCCACCGGGAGCGCGTGCACTGAATTGCACCACCTAGGCGGCACCAGCACTGATGCTGACATCACCTCATGCCGTGGATCAGGACGTGAGGTCGTGCAACTGAGGTTCATCCAGCGCGGACAGCAGGCGGTTGATAGCGTCGCGCACTTCAGCGGTGAGTTGTCCGGTGCGGTCGCGCGTAACGGCGTCGGTGTACTTCCAGGACCGCGTCACCTGAATGCTCGGACGGACATCAAACTTCTCCATAGGCAGTCGGTCGGACCACTCGCCGAGGCTGCCCATCTCGGCGTCGGCTGCGTATCCGCGCTGGATGAGCCATCTCCGGAACAGACTGTCGTTGAGTTCTTTTCGCGGTCGTCGGCCGGCTCGGCCGTCGGAGAAGTCGTCAACCCATTGGCGTACATAGGTGGAGCCAGGCAGCCGCCGCGTGGGATACCAGCGCTGCGGACCGCTGGAGCGCCAGAAGGCGAGGTGAAAGTTCCCGTGGACTTGCCAGCCCGGTTCCTCGGTCAGCGCAATCAGCGCTTCGGCGCGATCAGGATGGGCATATACGCGCTTGTACTGGGGGGCGAGCTCGGCCGGCCAGGCGCTGAGCACGACGTTATCGCCTTCGATGTAGAGACTGACCCGATCGAAAGCCACGACCTGATCCTGTGGAAACTTCACACCCGCATGCCCGCCGACATCGCGAACCTCGGCAGTGAACCCGGTCGCCGTCTCAAGGATCGTGCGAAGACGTCGCAGTTGGCGGCCTGCATGATCGCCGCAGCGTTCTAGATCGGTGTAGGGCAATAGGTCCCCGAAATTCATCTCGGCGTTATCGAAAAAATCATTGAGGACCGCAGCCTCCGCTGGACCCAGCACTCCGAGTTCGACAAGGTTCCACCACCGGTCGAGCAAGTCCTGCCACCGCACCGGAACCCATCGTTTCGCGTGATGGCCAAGTTGTTTCGTGTTGATCTCCAGAGCCTGCAGCTCACTGGCGCTGGCGTACAGCTTGCTCTCGATGACGACCACCAATGCGGTGCCGTACTGGATCACGCCGTCATAACGAGCACGTCGTTCCGAAGCCACGTTGAGTTCGTCGGTTCCCGCGACGAGGTCTTCGTGCGGACCGAGGAAGACACTGACCAACTTGTCAACCGTGGGGTCTTCCACTTCGATGTCAAGCGCAACGAGCGATTCGGTCTGCATATCGAATCGGGGGCGCGGGAGCGCCGAGAGCCTCGGACAGTCGGCCAAGCCGAGAAACGCCTCTTGGCATAGGGGGACCAGCCGCATCACGATCAATGCGGCCCTGGTGAGTTGATCCTCGTGTTTGGGATCACGGTCGTAGGGCCGGAAGATGCTGAGGTGCTGATCCACCGCCTGACAGTAAACGCTGCGTGAGATGACCCCCGGGACGACCGCCACATGTTGACTCGTAACCCACCTCGCACCGCCTCGAATGGGCCCCACGGCACCGCCCAAGCTCCAAAACCGCGCCGTTTGAACCAGGCACATCCGGCGGGGCGCAGCAGATCTCTCGTTCACCGATGGTGGTTGTTACCGAACGATGTCAAAACTAGTTGTCGGACAACGCAATCGATTCGGGCTCGCCGCCGATCCGTCTTACAGTCTCCTGCTGCGCTTCGGTCAGCATGTCCTCGGTATAGCCATCGATCACGAGAGCCCACCACACCGTTCTCACGTTCGGACATCGAGGACAACATCGGGGGCCGACGCCGAATTTGCCCATGCGCGGCGGGTAGTCCCATCCGAGGTCGAATGCTTCGCTAGGGGTCAGGATCTCCTCAACCCCGCACACTTCGCAGATATGCCGCCACTGCGGTTCGGTGTCCGTCATTCGCGACAGTCTCGCCTGTAGCAGTGACAGGTATGCGAGGCGAGCGAGGAGCGCCTCGGCACCGCACCCCAAGGGGTCGACCAGGCCGCGCCCACCGCCAGGCGGCCATCGACCGTGCTGGTACCTCAAGCGGTTCGCTGCGCACGCCGGGGTAAGCCAGCGTGCCGCCGGCCGGGGTCACGGTGACCGTCGTCAACCAAACCGAACTCACTTCTGCGCGCAGCCCTACAAGAAGACGCCGTGCGCCGTCCCTAATGTTCTGTGCCGAAAACCGTTAGAGCGCGAGTCCGGTATCCGAAGCTGAGAAGTAGGGCGCCCAGGCTTACTAGATCAGTGGCCACACCGTGTAGGAACAAGTCCATGGCGAACGAAGCGCACGACACCGTCCAGAGTCTTCTCGCAGAGGCTGAGAACCGCCTTTGGACGAGCTTCACCACCTCGCAATCGTTCAAGCACAGCGTGCTGAAGGGCAGTGACCGCGAGAGCGCGCTAGCGGATTTTCTCAGGCAGAGACTGCCCAGCCGTTTCGCCGTAACGACAGGAGAAGTAATCGACCAAGGAGGTCGCCGGAGTCCCCAACTAGATGTGGTGATCTACGACGGATCTGTGGCTGCGCCGATTCTGCCCGCCGATAGGGAGGGCGGAGCGGAAATCATCGGTGCCGAAGCTCTTTTAGCGACTGTTGAAGTCAAGTCAAAACTGACCAGGGCTGACATTCGACAAGCAGTTAGATCAGTAAAGACGCTATATTCGATGCGTCCGTTCGGAAATGGTTGGGGCATCGAGACCCACCGCGAAGTGCCTATCAAAACCGACGGCGATTTCCCTAGGTTCTTCTCGTCGGTTCTTGCGTTCGAGACGGACATTGCCTCTGCAAACTGGCCATCGGTCGAGGCCGGAAGGGTTTTGGCAGAATGCCGAGATGCGGGGATTCCCTATGAATGGCTTAACCGAGTGTGCGTTCTTGACAAAGGCATCGTGCACCCTGCTGCAGGCCAAGTGATCCTGCACGATTCCCAGCGTCAATCGTTGGGGATGTGGTACTTCAGCCTGCTGAACTTCTTGTCACGTGAATCAGCGCGGCGAAGGCCATTTCCATGGTCGTCTTACGAGCCCTTGAGCGGGCGCAGACGAGTTTCGATAGATATCGGAGAGATGAATCACGACGGCCGTGTTGAGGCTGCTCCACCGAAGACCTACTCAACGTCGCAGAGAAGAAATTATCGACAAGGCAAGTCGGCTAGGTGACATCGCTCCCTGGGTCGAAGCCTCGGGCGCAGGACCTGTCAACTGCAGAGCGAGTCTTCATCTGTCGTGCCCTGCGCTTTCGCATCGCCCGAGGCTCGGAACTAGCTACGGCCGGACGGCACAAGCGGTTCAACGGCTTCAAACAGGTTTAGCAAGTGCTGAGCGAATTCGCCTTGATGCTGAGGCAGGAACAGCGCCATTCCTCGTACTTCGGCGATCGCTTCCCGGGCCCTCGATATCTCGGCCGTAGAGGGTCCAGTCCGCTCCGCCACGGCCTCCTCGATGTTGGTGCGCAAGTACGCATCGAGGCGGGCGCGCATTTGCTCGGCTTGGCGCTCGTAGTGCTCAAGTCGGCTCGCCAGCCGGCGGTAGTCCCGCTCAGCGGCGCGACGGCAGTCCTCACTGTGGAAGTCCTTGCGTCGTCCTGGCCCGGCAGTCCGAAGGAACTGCTCGTCGCATCGCGGGTTGGCGCAGGTGGCCTGGAGACTCTCTCGCTCGTCGTCCTCTCGACGCTTCGCAATGCCTACGACGTCACCGGACAACCTCAAGCCTCCCTCTATGGTGTGTTAATTTGCGCGTTTTCGACCCCATTGTCGCATGAAGGTGCGCAGCTCAACTGCTTAGACATGCTGGCCAGCACCGACGGGGTTGCGGCAACACGCTGGCCCGAACCGCAATAAATTAGCGCGAATCTTCTCAGCGTCATCATGATCGTGTGCGCGAAGACAGGCGCATTCTCCGACCGAGAGGCGAGGGCATGTCAGGCAAGCGCGGACGTTGTGCGATCACGGGGCGTTTCGTGAAGCAGTCGACAGTGAAGAAGCATCCGAAGACCACGACCAACGAAAGCACCGGCAAACGCCGGAAGAAGAAGTAGTCGACAATCCCGCGCTGGCCGGCTTCGGCTGTCGGTGGTGGGGACCAGACTAACTGCGCGACGCACGGCGCATCACAAGATCGGAGGGGCCAAGTGGCTCACCTTAAGCAGCAATTCAGGGACGCCTTGAGCTCCATCGAGCCCGGCGACGACAAGGCCAACGCGCCCGAGGCGCACAACCTGGTACGCGATGCGCTCGAAGCCGATCCCACGCTCTCCGGATATGGCGTGAGCCCGGTGCTGATCGGGTCCTACAAGCGAAACGTGTCAATCAAGCGGATCAAGGATGTGGACGTGTTTGTCCGCCTTCCCAAGGTGTCCGCGGAGGTGTCCTCCCACGACATTCTCGACCGCTTCTTCAAGGTGCTGCATGCAGAGTTCGGCGCCGACTCCGACGGGCACCGCCGGACCAAGCGCCAGGACCGCAGTCTGCAGGTCTCCTTCCCGGAATACGACCTCTACGTCGACGCAGTACCTGCCCGCCCCTACGTGGATGGCCAGACGTGGGAGATCCCGCAGAAGGGGGACGAGGACCAGTGGGTCCGCACCAACCCCGAAGCGCTGACCACACTGTCGAGCGCGATGAACGCCACCCACGACGGCTTCTACGTACCGACCGTCAAGTTGCTGCGCCAAACGCGACGCGCCCTACTCGGCGTCGGGACGAAGCCTGGCGGATTCTTCATCGAAGTCGCGGCGTACCAGGCATTCAACTCAGGACTCGTCGGCGGCAATGACCAAGCGGAGTACTACGTCTCAGCGCTGCAGCAGATCAGCACGATCATCAACAACTTCGCCACCTACGGCATCGAGGTGAGCGACCCCACACTGCTTGGCCACACCATCTCGATCCGCGCGACCGACGACGAGATCGAAGCCGCCCGAACCTGCTTCGCAGATGCCGCGACCGCCGCACACGATGCGCTCGACAACGAGGACGAAGGCGCCGCGGCGCTGACGTTTCAAAAGCTGCTCGGCGAGAACGGCGACGGCGACACCGTGTTCAAGATGCCGCCCGGTTTTAACGACGACGGCACCAAGCGCGCCTCGATCATCTCCCCCGGCGCCCGGGTCGTGCCAGCGGGGCCGAGAACATTCGGGTGAGCCTCGCCAGATACGACGACTACGTCGCTTACACCCGACAACACTTCGAGGAAGGGCTCATACGGCGCGGCTTCTTCGAAACACAAGCAGGATGGCGAGGCCCCATCGCGCACGACAACGGCGCCACCAACGTTCTCATCACGCTGCCGGACCGATTCCCATTTCACCCGCCTTCAGTGATGCCTATCGATCATGATGCAGTGCCCTGGTCCTGGCATCGCGAGGTGAGCGGAGCACTGTGTCTGGTGGCCGAGGACGACCACGCTGGACTGTGGTGGACCGAAGTGACCGCGTTCCTGGACCAAGTCCATGCATGGTTCGACCAAGCCCACGCCGGCTGGCACGAAGACCGCCCCGACCTCGACCTCGACAGGTACTTCCACCAGTCCGACGACACCCGCCTCTACCTCTACAACGACCTCGCGCCATACAGCGACGGATTCATTCGCTTCCGCCCGGCGAGGAACAACACCATGCACATCGGGCGAGGGACAGCACTGTCGAAGCCTGCAAAAGGCAGTAAGCACCGTTTCGGCTACGTCGCGAACGTCGGAGACGTCGAAGTGCCGCCGAGGACATGGGCGGACATCGCTGAGCGGATCGACCCGAACATCAACCTAGACAGACGAATTCGGCGCCGCGAAGTCACCGTGGTGATGCTGACGTATCGACGCGGCCCCCACCAGGGCATCATCGCGCTGGAGGTGTGGCCCGCAACAGACGGCGGCATCGCCGCCAGGCGCCTGCGTTCCGCGGCCGACACCGACGCTGCCCGCTCCGCAAGGGCCGGCCTGCTAGCCCCCGAACTCCGCCGACATCACGTCGCGGTCGTCGGCGTAGGCGCCTTGGGGTCGTTTGTCGCAGATATGCTGGCCCGTTCGGGCGTGCGCCACCTCACCCTCGTTGACCACGACATCGTTGAGCCGGGAAACGTCGTCCGTCACCTCGTCGGCCCCGACACAGTGGGACTGCCGAAGGTCGAAGCGGTCAGACGCCACATCGCCGCCCGCGGCCAACTGCAAGGCGGTGACATCGCGGTCATCAATAACGCACTGGCCTCTGGCGACTCCGCCGTAGAGCTTGTGCAACACCACAGTCTCGTAATCAACGCCACCGCGGATTTCGCCACCACAGCGCTGCTACACCTCACCGCCGAGGCATTCAACACGCATATCCTCTCGGCGGCACTGCAGAACGACGGCGCGACATACCGTATCGATGTGCTGCCTGCGCTCGGCGGCGCCGACCCGTTACCACCCTCAGATACCGGCGAAGCCAGCGCGCACCAACCTCTGTCCGAATCCGGATGCGGCAGCCCCATCTCGCCGACACCACCTCATGCGGTCATCGAAGCTGCCGCAGCGACAGTCCGGCACGCCGTCGGCTTGCTCGTCGACAGGCCGCTGCACCCGTCAGGAGAAGTCCATCACTACACGCTCGACGAGAGGACGCAGCAGTGAGGCGCACCCCGGCGCGAATTCACCTCCAAAACGCGGCGCACACCTTGATCGCCTCCGAAACCGCTAAGCACCTGCCACTCGAGACCGGAGGCGTGCTGCTCGGTTATCGCGAGGACGCCGACATCATCGTCACCCATGCCCTGGTAGTGGATGGGAAACTCGCGTCCGCGAACCGCTATGTGCGCGACGACGTGAAGGCCAACGAGCTGCTGCGTGCCTTTCGCGAAGGTCGCGCCGACGACGATCCGATCGGATACATCGGCGAATGGCATAGCCACCCAGCCCCCTGCGGGCCCAGTCCGACCGACGTCCACGCGATTCGGGCCACCGCTAAGTCCAGCGACGGCGCCATTGCTCTGCTTGTTCACATCCCGTCAAGCTCCCCGGCGTTTTCCGGCATCGTCGCCGCGCGCGGCCGGCTGGGACGTGTCTCGACCCAAGCGGCCACAGTGTTGTTGCCACAGAGCAGATTTCCACCTCTTGGCCCGCTACCAAACGGTGCGGTCCGCGGTGACGGACCAGTGTTTGTTTCTTACCGGCAGTCCGACGGAACTGCGGCCGCTGAATCGCTTGAGGGTCTACTCAGGGCGGCGGGGTTGGTCGTGTGGCGCGACCGCAGCGACCTACGCGCGGGCACCACAACCGATCGGCTAGAGCAGGCCCTCACCCAGGGCCTGTCGGCAGCGGTGCTTGTCGTGACACCAGACATCGTGTGTAGCGAGATCGTCCGCGAACGCGAACTACCGCGCCTGCTGCAACTCGACGCAGATCCAGGTTTCAGCCTTTGCATTGCCAATCACGTGGCCCGACAGCCCGACAATTCCAGGTGCGACTTCGAGGCCCCCGACCGGCTACTGCAAACGGCGCCCGCCCGCACCCTGGCCGACAAGAAGCAAACCAACATGCTCGACCCCGCTGGCGAGGTCGAGATCGCGCGCGACCTCCTGATGCACCGCGTCGAACAACGGACATCCATGCTCCGCCAACAACAACGGCCTTTCACGATTCGCGTGCAAAGCAGGCCAACACCGTCCGCTATCGATGCCGGCGAGGACGACTTGCACATCCGCCTCAGCGCCGCCACCAGCGGGCGCCTTCCCTCTCCACGCGGGCTCAGGCTCCTTCAGACCACACTGCCGCTAATCAGCGACGCGGTATACGCCACTGGCGCCAGAACCGTACGAATCGCCGGCGGCGCACACCTATCGGTAGCCCTAGCCCTGGGCGCCGCACTGCCTGAGACGAGATTGGGGGTCCTTGAGGTCCTCGACCTCCAGGACCAGGTGTGGACCTCCTTGGCCGGCGACAGACTCTCCAACAACGACGTCCAAATCGAACCCATCGACCCGGAGAGGTCATCCACGGCTGGGCGTGAGCGAATCGCGGTGTTTGTCAGTCTGACTCCCGAGGCCGACCGCACCGCTTTCGCGCGGCTCATCCGCGAGTCAACCGACGGGTTCACCGCCGCCGCCATCGTGGCGACCGAGCCGAACAGCAGAATCGACGCACGCGAAGGCGGCCGTCTGAGTGCATCCGTCGCGCGCGCTATCAAGGGGCTCGCGGCGAGCAGGGGCCGCGCCGAGGTGCACCTGGCCTTCCACGGCCCGTACACCATGGCTGCGCTCACCGGCCGCTACCTCAATGCGTTGCGCACCGTCATCTACGAATGGGACAGCGAGGGCGCCGACGGGCCGACCTACACGCCGGTCATCGTTTTGGAACCCGGCACCGCCGGGGGACCGATCAGCGACGTCCTCGTCTAAAGCGCTGCGCGCTGCGATCCGAAATGCGGCCGATGCGGCGGTCCGCCGAGAGCAATGGTCTGCGAGTTCACGTGAGGGTTCCAGGCAAGGCTTTCTCGATTGTGGCCGTCAGCCGGTCGTGGGGACTGTGATCGGCGCCGTAAAAGTCGACGACGTATGACAGCGCGTTGTAGAACGTCGCGACCGCCGTGGTGAGCAGTCGTTGAAGGTGTGTGCTGTTCACGCGCAAGGTGAACTCGACGTGGTCACCGCGGTTGACCGGATCCCGGAACTGGCGGGCAAGATCCAGGGAGGGATGCGTGCCACTTGAGAACAGACCGTAAACGCCGCGCGCCTGGCTCCCGCTCAAGGAACTGCCCGCCGACCGAGCCAGCAACCCGAACATCCACTCGACACCCGCCTCTGGTCCTAGAAAACGCTGACCTGCCAACGTACGACCGGGTGCGCTCTCGCTCAGATCCTCTGCGGTGGCTTCCGGGAAGGTAGCAATCGCCCGTCTACGAACCTCTGTCCATCGCCACTTCGCCGCGAGGTAATTTTCATCCTGTTTGGAACCTAACCGGCTTGCCGCCGCCTTGGTGGCTTCAGCGCTAGCGAAAGTCTCCAGGTAGGCCCGGGCGAGGATGTCGACATAGCGAATCGGCGAATCACCCAGAACCCACAACACACGAGAACTGTGCTCGACGACAGAACGCGCGACTGGCAGCGGCGGGAAGATCAACTCCTCGGCCCGATAGAGGGCCGCTAGGCCGCCCAGATGGGCAGCGGCAATCTCGAGGTACGTGACAACCACCTCGGAGACTAAGTCGAAGCCGGCCGACATGTCGGCACTGGAGACTGCCGGATCACGTTGCGAGAGAATAATTTTCGCTCTCGCAGCTGGCGATCCCTCGCGCGGCGTCCAGAGTGATTCATCAGCTGTTGCCAAGAAGGAGATTCGGCACTGCTCGGCCACCTCGGCCAGTTCGTTAAGTCGAGCGGCGGCGCCACTGTTCGGATTCTGTCCTCTGTCCATTAGGTGGGCTCCTAACGACGATGGCTTCGTCGCCACTTCGCGGTTTCGAATCTCGATGCGGCACGCACTGTCCTACGAATCGCGCCACACACCGATGTCAGACTGCTCCGCCGCATCGCAGTCGCCCTCTGGATGGTGCGGCCCCACGCGGTCAGTAAGTGTGGCACCCCAGACCCGCCGGTCGAGGTTCTCAACGTGCTCGCACCCGGCCGGTAGCAATATCAGAATCCACCCTCTGCCTCCAGGCTGCGTACTTGTCGCGCCATGGCGGCTCTGTCTTCTGCCGTTTCTGGGCAAACGCTTTAACCAACGGCCATCGCCCTAGCGATGCCAATCTGTCTTCACCTACCCACATCAGCGCAGTACGAGGAGATTTACGCGCCTGTGCGGCTAGGAGTTCGGTCACGTAGTCGTCCAGACCGTGCATTGCATTGAGCGCATCGGCAGCTTCGTCAGCCGTCGGTTGAAAGCCCCGGTGGACAACCCGGTTGCGCGGGCCTGCCACCTTCCTGGACCACTCTCCGACCGGGCTTGTGCCAAGCGGATTCCATTGCCCTCCGAGGCGAGGGTGGTACTCCTTCTTCACGCGTGACGCTAGCGGCGCGGCCAACACTGCGGCCGCTGCGTCGACGTCGCCCGTCGACTCGGGCGCACCACCGGTCTCTTCCCACAGCATCAGACCTAGCACTCCATCGAGGAGAATCTCGCATGCCTGCGCTGCCATTACGATGGCGTTGGCAAAGTCGCCATCAACGGTGAGCGTCTGCTCAGCCTCTACGACCGCACGGCGATAAATGGCGCGGATATCGCCAGCAGAAAGTAGCTGCACGTTTGACAAGACCTGCGCAAGGGCGTTTGTCTCAAGCAACTTCGTAGGGCGATCATCGCCAAAGTTCTTGTGATTCAGCGGCTGGAGATGGACAGTCCAGTCTGGCTTCTCGATTGTCAGCTCCCGTCGCAGCAAGGGAATCGACGGCCCCACGCGCATGTAGGTCGGTACCCGCGCGGGTACGTCTGCCGACAGGTTGTAGGAGTGTACGAAGTGCTGCAGACAGTGCAGGCCCCTCAGCCATGGGTCAGTGAGGTCCTCGAGTTCCGTATCCGTTGGGGCGGTGTCCGTCGAAGCCACGTCGTATACGGCTACTTCGGCGATGGTAACGACACGTTTGGGCTTGAATTCCTCGTCATCTCTGACGAACTCGGAAGCAGTAACCGGCGCGAGCGCAGACACGTCGCCCTTGAAATGCTCCATCACCCTCACCGCAGCGGTCGTGCGGACTTGATAGTCGGCGGGTGCGACTGGTACGTGGGTGAAGCTGATCGTCACGTCTTGCGGCCCCCCTACCCGCAGCAGAAGGTCATCGACCTGCTCATTGATCGTCGGTGTCGCGAGATAGGGCGTTCTTCGTTCGTCATACACAAAGTGCAGGGTGATGTTTTTGTTTGATGCCGATCGGGTCGGGCAGAGCAACGAAGTAGATGTTCTGGAATCGATTCACGTCAGTCGGACCCGCGTCATCTCACGCAGCGCCGTCTTTCGGAGCGGCATTGTCCCGCACGGTGTTCAGGGTGGCCACGATCGTGTCGACATCGGCCTCTCCGAACACATCGTCGGGCCCCGTGGGCGCGTGGTCGATGTACGGCGATTCGTAGAGCCGCACAGGTTCCATGAACCCGTTCGCGGTCAGTTCGGTGATTATGAGGTTCACGAAGCGGATCTGGTCGGCATTGAACTTCGTGCCATCCAGGTATGCGCCGAAAGCTTCAGCGGCGGCTTCGCGGTCCAGCCCGACTAGTGACCGCACGAACAACCCCAGGCCATGCGACTGCTCCTTGGCCAGCTCGATATCGGCTTGCTCTCCCGTACCGCTCTCGATGAGCATCTGCTCCAACGACGCGAGATCATCGGGAGTCAAGGGCTTATTGCGTCGTAACCGTTGCAGCGCAACGTGATCCTGGTGCTGTCTGAGATAGGCGCGGGCCTTCGCCTGAAAGCGTTCCCAGTTGGTGCCGGGCGTGATCCCTGGCAGATCAACGAGGGTGGCTTCGCTGAGTTCGTCGGCGAAGTCGGTATAGACCTGATTCCGTTTCACCTTCTCCAGGAACCGGAGCAGACCGCGCAATTTGCGCCGCACGGATTCGAGCATTGGCAGCGTGACGTCGACCCACCACTCATCCCCGCCGACCTCTTCGAGAAGCACCTCTTGTGCCTTCACCGACGGGATCGCTGTCTGGCTCAGCAGGCCAGTCGCGACGTTCTGGATCTGTTCGCGTAGCCGTTCGGCCGAAACAGCGTCGCCTTCGAGTTGAGCTAATTGACGGCGTAAGACGAGCATGTCGAAGCGCTTGGCGTCCTCGTCATCGTCCTTATGCGCTGACGGCAGCCCGGAGAGATGTTCGGCTACATCTCCGGCGACCTCCGGCGTCAGCGATGTCCAGGCTGGCCATTGCGAGTATTGCTCGACCAGCCTGCGGTGTGGTCGCACCAGGAAGTTGTCCAGGTTCATCCCCGTGACGGCCCGATGGAGCGACCATGCGACGTCGACCCGCAATCCTCGTTCGGTCTCGGTGCCCTGCCCCTCCTCGGGTTCTGGCTCCGAGGGCGGCCAGGCGTGGTCGATGGCGGTGATCAACCCGAGGCGCGTTTCGAACAGCCGCTGGTTCAATGACTTCTGGAACGAGCCTTCCGATCCCGGCAAGTCCTGGCTGAAGAACTCGAGGTTGCCGCAGAAGTCGAAGACGTAGAAGTTCTGCTTGTCCTTGCCGGGTCCGAATAGACCGGGACGTAGGCGGGTACCGCGACCGATCATCTGCCAGAACTTGGTCTTGGACCGGACCAGCTTGAAGAAGACGAGATTGACGACGTCGGGGACATCGATTCCGGTGTCGAGCATGTCGACCGATATGGCGATGTGTGGAACCTTGCCGGTGACGGATAAGTCGTCGATCAGCGACTGGGCATAGGCAGTGCTGTGGGTGATGACGCGGGCGAATGTTCCGGCGTATTGCGGATATTGGACGTCGAAGCGTCGGGCAATGAACTCGGCGTGCGCCTGGTTCTTGGCGAAAATGATCGTCTTGCCGAGCCGGTCGCCTTCAGCTACGCGGTGGCCCTTGCTCATCAGTTCGGCGAGCACCTGGTCGACGGTGTCCTCGTTGAACAGGAACCGGTTGATCTCCTCGGCGCCCACCTCATCCGGCGGGTCACCCTCGCCCCAGTCCAGGGCGTCCCAGTCGTCCTTCTCCTCTTCGGAGAGATCGGCGTAGCGGATACCCTGGCGCAGAAATTTGGTCCCTACGGAGATCCCGACTGCAGGTACCAGGAAGCCCTCCTTGACGGCGTCGTCAAGGCTATAGGCGTCCGTGGGTACGCCGTCTTCGAGGTGGAACAGTCGGTAAGTGTTGTGGTCGACTTCGTCTTTAGGGGTGGCGGTCAGGCCGACGAGCAGCGCGTCGTACCAGTCGAAGATGGCCCGATACTTCTGATAAACCGACCGGTGGGCTTCGTCGATGACGACGAGGTCGAAGTACCCGGGTCCGAATTTCCTGATGCCGGAGTCGGTGTCGTTGATGAGGTTCATCATCGTCGGGTAAGTGCAGACGTACACCCGGCCGTCGGTGATCTTCTCGGTCACCAGATTCACTGTGGTCGCGTCGGGCAAGTGGGTCTTGAACGCGTTGGCGGCCTGGCTGACCAGTGCGGTGCGGTCGGCGAGGAAGAGGACCCGTTTGACCCAGTTGGCTTCCATCAGCTGCTTTACCAGCGCGATGACGGTGCGGGTCTTCCCCGATCCGGTGGCCATCACCAACAGGGCTTCGCGTTCCTTGCCGGTGAACGCGTCGTCGATCGCGCGGATCGCGCGGTGTTGATAGTGCCGTTCTACGATGGCCGAGTCGATCGGCATGTCGGTCAACGGTTTGCGGGTGTCGCGGCGCTGGATTAGAAGCTCCAACTCGTCCCGGGTGTAGAAACCCTGGATCTCCCGCGGGGGGTAGCCGCCGGTGTCATCCCAGATCCAGTGCTCGAAACCGTTGGTGTAGAAGACGACCGGTCGACGGCCGGTCATCTTCTCCAGGCAGTCCGCGTACAGCTTGGCCTGCTGCTGGCCGACCTGCGGGCTCTTGGTCGTCCGTTTGGCCTCCACGATCGCCAACGGGAGACCGTCTGCACCCCACAAGACGTAGTCGACGAACCCCTTGCCATCGCCATTGGGCATGCCGGTGACCGGGTACTCGCGGTCCTTAGTGTTTGTCAAGGGCCAGCCTGCTTCGGCGAGCATGACGTCGATGAACCGATCTCGGGTGTCGGCCTCGTTGTAGTCCCGGTCGTCGGTCTGCTGGTTTGTGGCTTGGACCTGCTTGACAGCCTCGCGCAAGGCCGCGATCTCGGCGTCCTTCTGCGTGGCCAGCTCGTCCTTCTCCGCCAGCGCCTTGGCGTGGGCTTCATCCTGGGCGGCGAACTTCGCGGCGAGCTGGGCGACTTCCTGCCGCGTCAGCGGCGCGGCCTTGGCGGCGATCTTTGGGTCGAATGCGGCGTTCATCGGAATTGCCTGCGGCTGAGTCGAATACCGGAATGCCGCCCACAGCATCACGTGGTGTAGTTCGCTCAGCACGTCCAACGCGGCCCGCGGCGGGATGGGCTGCGAATCGTGGACAGCGGTGTTGCCGAGCTTGCGGATCAGGTTCAGCTTTGTCGCGATCCCGACGCCGACCTTCGACTTGAACTTCGCATCGTTGATCTTGGCTGCCAAGTCGTTCTTGTACGGAAGCGGCAGCGCCAGAACGTCATATAAGTAGTCGACCACCAGCTCGACACTCCGGCGGCTGTAGAAGCATGCGGATCGGGGGTCGCTGGTGGCGTAACTCTCAGCTCGCGCACAGTCTGCGTGCATCTCTGGCCAACCGATGGTCTGCAGAAAGGCGAAGTTCGACATGTCGCTGCCTCACAGCTGACCGGAGAATGCGCGGGATTGGAGAGAGGCGAACAACTCGTCAAACGCCGATCCCGCCTCGTCTCTCGGGGCTCGATGCGCTTCTAGCTTCTCCAAGAGTCGGCCGAACTGTTGCTGCAGCTCAATAGGCGGCAGCGGACAGGGCAGTGCACGCAAACCCGGCCCGCTGAAGTTTTGCTGGGCAGACTGATGTGAACCCGCCTCGATAATGGCCTGAATCGGTCGAGATCGAAGGAAGGCCGCTGCAAACGTCGGCTCCAGGCATTCCTTCAGTTGAATCCGAATAAAATAAGCGCCTGCGATGCAGGGCGGGTCGGACTCCTTGATCAGTGCGAGCTTTCCAACGGTGGCGCCAGTCCGTGCAAAGAGGATGTCACCCGCGGACAGTCCGAACTTCCCGGTGTCGTCCTCGGTTACGGCCATCCTCGGCATTGATCCGAAGTCCAGCCGTCCACTGTAATCCAGATCTGTTATCCGGACGATCCGAATACCTTCGGGCGAGTAAGACTCATTGTAGAAGCGCGGGCCATACTGCATCGACGATGCCAGATCACCAAAGCTGTGGACCGGCCAACCCTTAGAGTTAACAATTGGATTCCCGAATAGCTCGTCGAAGATTGCCGATACGAGCTGCTCCCAGCTTCGGTCGACCCTGCGCCGTTTAGCACGAAGATCGTCGGCATGGTCGAGGACCGCGGCGATGCGGCGCTGCTCGTCGAGGGACGGAAGCGGTATACGCAGCGCTTCGCAGCGCTTCAGGTTCAAGTTCGCGATGTTCGTTGTCTGATTGGCGTTGTTTCGGACCTCAGCCTGAGTACGAGCCGACGAGAACCATCGGTAGAGGTACCTCGAATCCAGTCTGTCCGATGTAACCCGTAGAGCGGTTACAAAGCCTCCGATAGCCGCTGGAGCGGTCAATTCAGGCACCCAACTGCATCGGCCCACAAGATTCCAGCTATTTGCACTCGATATCAGCACATCGCCGTGACGCAGGTACTGGTCTGCACGGCGCACAATGTCACGGGGAATCTGCAGGATGTCGTTCGTATCGAGTTCCGCCTGAACGTTCTTTGTACGCATTACTCCGACCGATGACTCTGTTGGCCGGTCCAGGACATCGCCAGGCTTGAATGTCACACCGCGAATAAACGAGGCAACTTCTCCCAAGTACGCGTCGTTCACGTGAACATTGCTTTCAACTCGGCAAGCCCAGAAGCAATTTCACCCTCGAGTTTCTCAATCTCGGCAATGATATCCAGCGGCGGACGATGCTCGACCTCGTCGTGAACGATCTCCTTATACCGGTTTAGCGACAGGTCATATCCCTGCGCAACGATATCGTCCTTCGCCACGCAGAACGACTGCTCGGTGCGTGCCCGTTCAAGTTCGGCGCCACTTCGTTCAGTCCAGCGTTTCAGCGCGTCAGGTAAGTCGTTTGTTTCAAGCGGGTTCCGCTTATCGTCAAGCGAAAACCCGTCGGCTGTTACGTCGTAGAACCACACCTGATCGGTACCGCCCGAGTCGGTCTTGGTAAACAGCAAAATTGCAGTCGACACCCCCGAGTACGGTTTGAACACCCCCGACGGCAACTTCACGATCGCGTCTAGCTTCTGATCCTCGACCAGGGTTCGACGCAGGTCCCTATGTGCTTTCGATGATCCGAACAGCACGCCGTCAGGCACGACAACAGCCGCCCGCCCGCCGGGCTTCAAGAGTCTCAAAAACAGCGCCACGAACAGCAATTCGGTCTTCTTGGTCTTTACTACCCGCTGCAGATCCTTCGCAGTCGCCTCGTAATCCAACGATCCGGCGAACGGCGGATTCGCGAGGATCAACGTGTACTTTTCGGCATCCTCGCTAGCACCCTCCGATAGAGAATCCCGGTAGCGAATATCCGGCGAATCGATGCCATGCATCAACATGTTCATACTCGCGATGCGGAGCATCGTGTTGTCGAAGTCGTAGCCGTGAAACATGCTGGCGTGAAAGTGCTTCCGCTGCGCCGCGTCGGTCAACACAGTGGGATGTTGTTCCCGGATGTACTCCGAGGCCGCCACCAAGAAACCAGCCGTTCCGCACGCCGGGTCGCAGATCTCGTCGGTCGGCTTCGGCGCCATCATGTCGACCATTAACTTGATGATGTGCCGTGGCGTACGGAACTGGCCGTTGACCCCAGCGCTCGCGATCTTCGACAGTAAGTACTCGTAAAGATCGCCGTTGGTATCGCGGTCGTTCATCGGGATCTCGTCGAGCAGGTCGACGACCCGGGACAGCAGCTGCGGGGTCGGGATCGTGAACCGGGCGTCCTTCATGTGCTCGCCATAGGTCGAGCCGTCGCCGCCGAGGGTCCGAAGGAAAGGGAAAACATTCTCCCCGACCGTCGCGAACATGACAGCAGGCTCCTGATTCTTGAAACGCGACCACCGGAGCTCTTGTTGGTCTGAACCGAAACGGAGCTCACTGGCTGCGCCGAGGCGAGCTTTGCGCTCCTCCAGAGTCTCCAAGTCGTCGAGACGCCGGATGAACAACAAGTAGGTGATCTGCTCGATGACCTCTAGCGGGTTGGAGATGCCGCCAGACCAGAATGCATCCCAGACGCGGTCGACTTTGCTCTTCAACTCACCGGTGATCACCGCGCAGGCCCCCTCGAGTTATCGTCCCGAACTGAACGGAACTGTATATAGGACCCGCCCGACAAGTGACGCACAACGCTGAGGATCGACCTGTTAGATCAGGGCGGCCCCGCGACATGCTGCCATCGGGATGGGGACTTGGAGCGCTTTGTCCCGTGGCCCTGGCCACGACCGATTCACTCCCGCACTACCCACCAAACACAAAGGTCACGACCCATATCTGGATCGTGACCTAAGCGCCGCGGTTACGTAGAGCTCCTCGTGGTGGGCGAAGGGGGACTTGAACCCCCACGTCCCGAAGGACACTGGCACCTGAAGCCAGCGCGTCTGCCATTCCGCCACTCGCCCGAATGACCGAGGGAGCCTATCACGCAGGCAACCCCGGTTTCCAAACGTACTGGCGGACCCCCGGGATCGCCAAAAGCAGTTCCCGCAGGGCCGTGACCTGCCGCGATGTGATTCTCAGAGTTCTGTTGGTCACGCTCTGGCAGCCATGGCCGATACCATGCATGCAAGCATTGCTGCCGGACGACACGCTGGCAGCGGATCAGTGTGAGCAGGAAATGGGTACATATCGAGGGAGGCGATTGAGGACATGGGCTTAGTCGACCGCTTTGAGCGCAAGCTTGAGGATTCGGTCGGCGACGCCTTCGCCAGGGTTTTCCGGGGATCCATCGTCCCGCAGGAAGTGGAGTCCTTGCTTCGCCGCGAGGCCGACGCGGGTGCACACGAGTTACACGGCGGCCGCATTTTGGCCCCGAACGACTACGTCATTACCCTCAGTGTGCCTGATTACCGCAAGGTGAGTGCCGACCCGGACATCACCTCGACCACGTTCGCCAAGCACTTGGAGGGATACATCCATGAGCAGGGGTGGCAAACGTATGGTGATGTGGTCGTCAGATTCGAGCAGTCGCCCAACCTGCACACCGGACAGTTTCGCGCGCGTGGCGCGGTCAACCCCGACTCGACCACAGATCCCGCCCCACCTCGAGAACTTCCGACCAACGCAGAACCAGGAGTACCACCGATGACCGACAATCCGAGCTACCGCGGCCAAGGACAGGGTCGGCCCGCAGACGAGTACTACCCCCGTCCGGACGACGACCGATACAACCGTCCCGATGAGCAGCGCGGCCAGTACCCGCCGTCCGAGCAGGGCGGCTACCCCCCGCAGGGTGAGCCTAACTACCCTCCGCGCGGCGGGCACCCTGAGCAGGGCGGCTATCCCGAGCAGGGCGGCTACCCGCCGCCGTCGTACGAGCAGCGTCCGCCCGCCGGTTACGGCCCACCGCAGGGCGGCTACCCGGACCAGGGCTACCGCCAGGCCCCCGCAGGGTACGGCCCGCCGCAGGGCGGCCAGCCCGGCTACGGCCCACCCCCGGGTGCTCCCTCCAATGACTACGACTACGGCCGCGCCCCGGGCAGGCCCGACGAAGGCGGCTACCCGCCTCCGGGTCGCCCGTCCTACCCGGACCAGGGCGGCTACCCCGATCAGGGCGGCTACCCGGAACAGGGCGGCTACGGATCTCAGGGTGGCCAGGGTTACGGCCGGCAGGACTACGCGCAGCCTGATTACGGACGCTACGGCGAGGCTCCGGCCGGTGCCGGCTATGCCGATCAGGGTTACGGCGGCGAGCCCGCGGGCTACGGCGACCAGGGCTATGGCGCCCCGGCCGGCGGTGGCTACGGCGGGTACGGCCAGGGCGAGTATCCGTCGGCGGGCTCGGCGATCACCCTGCAGCTCGACGACGGCAGTGGCCGCACCTACCAGCTGCGCGAAGGCGCCAACGTGATCGGTCGCGGACAGGACGCCCAGTTCCGGCTGCCCGACACGGGAGTGTCCCGCAGGCATCTGGAGATCCGCTGGGATGGACAGGTCGCGCTATTGTCAGACCTCAACTCCACCAACGGCACCACGGTGAACAATGCTCCGGTTCAGGAGTGGCAGCTGGCCGACGGCGACGTCATCCGGCTCGGACACTCCGAGATCATCGTTCGCGTTCACTGAGGTTCGACCGCCCGGGGAAAAGCACTCTGCTTGACCCTCACGTCGATCGTCACCCAAGTATGGTGGCGGTGCCGAAAGGACGCCGACGAGCTGCTTGCGCGAGGAGTGTCACCGGGACGGAGAGGACGTCAGATGCAGGGGCTGGTACTGCAGCTGACACGTGTCGGCTTCCTGCTGCTGCTGTGGCTGTTCATCTGGTCGGTGCTGCGGATCTTGCGCACCGATATCTATGCGCCCACCGGGGCGGTGATGGTGCGGCGGGGTTTGGCCCTGCGCGGGTCGCTGCTACCCAACCGCGGCCGCCGACACGTGGCCCGGCAATTGGTGGTTACCGAGGGCGCTCTGACGGGCACTCGTATCCCGCTGGGCACGCAACCGGTGCTGATCGGTCGCGCCGATGACTCCACACTGGTGCTGACCGACGATTACGCCTCGACCCGCCATGCCAGACTCTCGCCACGAGGTCCGGAATGGTATGTAGAGGACCTAGGATCGACGAACGGTACATACCTCGACAGGGCGAAGGTGACTACGGCGGTACGAGTTCCGATGGGCACACCCGTGCGGATCGGCAAGACGGTGATCGAGTTGCGCCCGTGACGTTGGTACTTCGATACGCCGCGCGCAGCGACCGCGGGTTGGTGCGCGCCAACAACGAGGACTCGGTCTATGCCGGTGCGCGTCTGCTGGCGCTCGCCGACGGCATGGGCGGGCACGCGGCCGGTGAGGTGGCCTCCCAGCTGGTGATCGCCGCGCTGGCCCACCTCGACGATGACGAACCCGGCGGCGACCTGCTCAGCAAGCTCGACTCGGCGGTCCGCGAGGGCAACTCAGCGATCGCCGCGCACGTGGAGGCCGACCCCGAACTCGAGGGCATGGGCACCACGCTCACGGCAATCCTGTTCGCGGGCAATCGACTTGGCCTCGTCCACATCGGCGACTCCCGCGGCTACATGCTGCGTGACGGCGAGCTCAGCCAGATCACCAAGGACGACACGTTCGTCCAGACCCTGGTCGATGAGGGCCGGATCACCGCGGAGGAGGCGCACAGCCACCCGCAGCGATCGCTGATCATGCGTGCGCTGACCGGTCATGAGGTGGAGCCGACGCTGATCATGCGGGAGGCCCGCGCCGGCGACCGGTACCTGCTGTGCTCCGACGGTCTGTCCGATCCGGTGAGCCACGACACCATCCTGGAGGCGCTCCAGATCGACAACGTCGCCGAAAGTGCCGACCGTCTCATCGAGTTGGCGCTGCGCGGCGGCGGTCCCGACAACGTCACCGTGGTTGTCGCCGACGTCAGCGAAGTGACGGACTACGACTACGGACAAACCCAACCCATCCTGGCGGGGGCGGTGTCAGGTGACGATGACCAGACCGCCCCGCCGAACACCGCCGCCGGCCGGGCGTCGGCGTTCAACCCTAAACGCAATGCCGCGAAACGCGTTGTCCCGCAACCTGAAGAGCCGCCGCCGCGACCCCGGTCACGGCGCCGCTTGTTCATCGCCGCCGCGGTGCTGGTCCTCGTGGTGCTGGCAAGCCTGGCCGTCGGACGCGAGATCGTGCGCAACAACTACTACGTGAGCGAACACGACGGCACCGTGTCGATCATGCGGGGTGTTCAGGGCTCCTTTCTCGGAGTCTCCCTGCAGGAGCCCTATCTCCTCGGCTGTTTGAACGCCCGCAACGAACTCTCCCTCATCAGCGCGGACCAGTCGCGCGACAACCTGGACTGCCGCCTTCTCGGTGTCGACGACATGCGCCCGTCGGAACGGGCCCAGGTGGTGGCGGGTCTTCCGTCGGGCACCCTCGACGACGCCATCGGCCAGATCGAGGAGCTCTCCCGCAGTTCGGTGCTGCCGGTCTGCGCACCGCGCACCACGACGTCGTCGACCACGCCGAGGCCGTCGTCGTCCCCTCGCCCGACGACCTCCACGCCTACCTCGGCTGCGCCGGGAACCCCACGGCCCAGCGGTGATCCACGCACCAGTGCACCCGGTCCGGCGCCCGAGACGCCCCGCACTGTCACCAGTTCCCCGGCGCCGCCGTCACCGACCCCCTCCCCCACGCCGGCGCCGACCGTCACCGCGCTGCCGCCGCCACCACCTGAGCCGGGAACGAACTGCCGGGAAGTTTCATGACGACCCGAAGACGAGCGAGAGTGAGGATCGCAGCGAGGCACGAGCGAGGACCGGAGCGAGCGGGAGTCGAGACATGACGACCCAGCCGCAGGCCCCCGTCGCTGTGACGCCTCCGCTGCCCAACCGCCGCAACGCCGAGTTGTTCCTGCTCGGGTTCGCCGCGGTCATCACCACCGTGGCGCTGCTGCTCGTGGAGGCCAACCAGGAGCAGGGCCTGCGGTGGGATCTAGCGCAGTACACCGTGGCGTACCTGGCGCTGTTCACCGGTGCGCACCTTGCGGTCCGACGGTTCGCCCCTTACGCCGATCCCCTGTTGCTGCCCGTGGTGGCGCTGCTGAATGGCTTGGGGCTGGTGATGATTCACCGCCTCGACCTGGCCGAGGGCGAGAACCTCTCGCAGGGCCTGGGCGGCACCGCCAACCAACAGATGCTCTGGACCCTGGTCGGCGTCCTGGGGTTCTCCGTGGTGGTGATCCTGTTGCGCGACCACCGGTTGTTGTCCCGGTACGGGTACGTGTGCGGGCTGACCGGTCTGGTGCTGCTGGCGATACCGGCGCTGCTGCCGCGTTCGATGTCCGAGCAGAACGGCGCCAAGATCTGGATTCAGTTGCCGGGCTTCTCCATTCAGCCCGCCGAGTTCTCCAAGATTCTGCTGCTGATCTTCTTCGCCGCGGTGCTGGTGTCCAAGCGGAGCCTGTTCACCAGCGCAGGCAAGCACGTCCTGGGCATGGACGTGCCGCGGCCGCGTGACCTGGCTCCCCTGCTGGCGGCCTGGATCGCGTCGATCGGCGTGATGATCTTCGAGAAGGACCTCGGCACGTCGCTGCTGCTCTACGCGTCGTTCCTGGTGATGGTCTACATCGCCACCGAACGCTTCAGCTGGGTGGTCATCGGCCTTGCGCTGTTCGCCGCGGGAAGCATTGCGGCGTATTACCTTTTCGACCACGTCCGGGTCCGGGTCCAAACCTGGAACGACCCGTTCGCCGACCCTGACGGCGCCGGCTACCAGATGGTGCAGTCGCTGTTCAGCTTCGCCACCGGGGGGATCTTCGGCACCGGGCTGGGCAACGGCCAGCCGGGCACCGTTCCGGCGGCGTCCACCGACTTCATCATCGCCGCGATCGGCGAAGAGCTCGGGCTCGTCGGTCTGGCCGCCGTCCTGATGCTGTACACCATCGTGATCATCCGGGGTATGCGCACCGCGATCGCGGTGCGCGACAGTTTCGGCAAGCTGCTGGCTGCCGGGCTGGCGACCACCCTGGCGATCCAGCTGTTCATCGTGGTGGGAGGCGTCACCAAGCTGATCCCGCTGACTGGTCTGACGACGCCGTGGTTGTCCTACGGCGGTTCGTCGTTGGTGGCGAACTATCTGCTGCTGGCCATCCTGGTCCGGATCTCGCACTCCGCGCGCAGGCCGCTTGTCAGCGCGCCGCCGCAGGCCGGCCCCATCGCGGCGGCCAGCACCGAGGTGATCGAGAAGGTATGAACACCTCGCTTCGCCGTATCTCCGTCATGATCATGGCGCTGGTCGTGCTGCTGCTCTCCAACGCAACCCTGACGCAGGTGTTCACCGCGGACGGCCTGCGGTCGGATCCGCGCAACCAGCGGGTGCTGCTCGACGAGTACTCCCGCCAGCGCGGCCAGATCTCCGCTGGCGGGCAGCTGCTGGCGTATTCGGTGTCGACGGAGGGCCGGTTCCGGTTCCTGCGGGTCTACCCGAACCCGATGGCCTATGCGCCGGTCACCGGTTTCTACTCGCTGAGCTACTCGAGCACCGGCCTGGAGCGTGCCGAGGACGGCATCCTCAACGGCTCCGACGAGCGGCTGTTCGGTCGCCGGCTGGCCGACTTCTTCACCGGCCGCGACCCTCGCGGCGGCACTGTGTCCACCACGATCAATCCCCCGGTGCAGCAGGCGGCGTGGGATGCGATGGAGAAGGGCTGCGATGGGCCCTGCAAGGGCGCGGTCGTCGCTCTGGAGCCGTCGACCGGGAAGATCCTGGCGATGGTGTCGGCACCGTCCTATGACCCAAATCTGTTGGCTACCCATGACATCGGCGAACAGTCGGCCACGTGGCAGCAGCTCCGCGACGACCCCAACTCACCGCTGCTGAACCGCGCGATTTCCGAGACATACCCTCCCGGATCGACCTTCAAGGTGCTGACCACCGCGGCGGCGCTGCAGGCCGGAGCCACCCCCGGCACCCAGCTGACGGCACAGGCGCAGATCCCGCTGCCCGACAGCACCGCGATGCTGCAGAACTTCGGCGGGACCCCCTGCGGCGGCAACCCGACCGCCACCCTCGAATACGCCTTCGCCCACTCGTGCAACACCGCCTTCGTGCAGCTGGGCATCGACACCGGCGCCGACGCGCTGCGCGGTACGGCCCGCTCCTTCGGTGTGGACATCGCACCCCCGACCACCCCGCTGCAGGTGGTCGAATCCACGGTCGGCCCCATTCCGGACGACGCCGCCCTGGGGATGACGAGCATCGGACAGAAGGACGTCGCCCTGACGCCGCTGCAGAACGCAATGATCGCGGCGACCGTCGCGAACAAGGGCGTCACGATGCGCCCGTATCTGGTCGACAGCCTCAAGGGTCCCGACCTCGCCAACATCGCCACGACGGCGCCCACCGAAGAGCGGCGGGCAGTGACGGAGCAGGTCGCGGATACACTTACGGACTTGATGGTCGCCGCCGAGCAGGTGACTCAGCAGAAGGGAGCCATCGCCGGCGTGCAGATCGCATCCAAGACCGGCACTGCGGAGCACGGTACGGATCCGCGTAACACGCCCCCGCATGCCTGGTACATCGCTTTTGCGCCCGCGCAGGCACCGAAGGTCGCGGTCGCGGTGCTCGTCGAGAACGGCGGGGACCGGCTTTCGGCGACCGGCGGCGCAGTGGCCGCTCCCATTGGCCGCGCCACGATCGCCGCCGCACTGCGGGAGGTCTCGTGAATCCGCGCAGACGAGCGAAGCGAGTCGAGCAATGAGTCCCCGCGTGGGTGTGACGCTGTCCGCCCGGTACCGGCTGCAACGACTGATCGCCACCGGCGGCATGGGCCAGGTCTGGGAGGGTGTGGACTCCCGGCTGGGTCGACGCGTCGCCGTCAAGGTGCTCAAGGCCGAGTACTCGACCGACTCGGAGTTCGTCGAGCGGTTCCGTGCCGAGGCGCGCACGGTCGCGATGCTCAACCACCCCGGGATCGCCGGGGTCTACGACTACGGCGAGACCGACATCGACGGCGAGGGTCGCACCGCCTACCTGGTGATGGAACTGGTCAACGGCGAGCCGCTGAACTCGGTAATCAAACGCACCGGGCGGCTGTCACTGCGGCACGCGCTGGACATGCTCGAGCAGACCGGCCGGGCGCTGCAGGTGGCCCACTCGGCGGGGCTGGTGCACCGCGACGTGAAGCCCGGCAACATTCTCATCACGCCTACCGGCCAGGTGAAACTCACCGACTTCGGCATCGCCAAGGCCGTCGACGCCGCACCGGTCACCCAGACCGGAATGGTCATGGGCACCGCGCAGTACATCGCCCCCGAGCAGGCCCTCGGCCATGACGCCACCGCCGCCAGCGACGTGTATGCCCTCGGCGTGGTCGGCTACGAGTCGGTGTCGGGAAAGCGGCCGTTCACCGGCGACGGGGCGCTGACCGTGGCGATGAAGCACATCAAGGAGAACCCTCCGCCGCTGCCGGCCGACCTGCCGCCCAACGTGCGCGAGCTGATCGAGATCACGCTCGTCAAGAACCCGGGCATGCGCTACAAGTCCGGCGGCCCGTTCGCCGACGCGGTTGCCGCCGTCCGGGCCGGCCGCCGACCTCCCCGACCGAACGCCGCGCCGTCGATCGGCCGTGCCGCCCCCACCGCGGTGAAACCGGCCATCCAGGCGCGGCCCGCCGAGGCCACCGGTCGCGCTCCGGCCAGCACCGCACGCACCCGGGCCACCGGAAGCCACCACCGTTCGGCACCGCCTGCCCGGCGCACGTTCTCGTCGGGTCAGCGGGCGCTGTTGTGGGCCGCCGGTGTGCTCGGCGCGCTGGCCATCGTTATCGCGATCCTCATCGTGCTCAACGCGCAGGACCGCAAGGACCGCACGCCCGAGCCGCCCACGGTCACCGAGACGCCGTCCTCGCAGACCACAGCTCCCGAGGCGCCGGAGACGCCCGCCGCGGCCCCACGCGGGACGGTCGATCTTGGACCTGACCGAAATTGGGTATCCCGAATTCCCGACAGCGCGTCACCTGCGACGGTGACGCTGCACCGAACGGCTCCCGAACTGATGTTGCAATGACCACCCCACAGCACCTTTCCGACCGCTATGAAGTCGGGGAGATCCTGGGCTTCGGCGGTATGTCCGAGGTTCACCTGGCTCGCGACCTGCGGTTGCACCGCGACGTCGCGATCAAGGTGTTGCGCGCTGACCTGGCCCGCGACCCCAGCTTCTACCTCCGGTTCCGCCGGGAGGCACAGAACGCCGCCGCGCTGAACCACCCCGCGATCGTGGCGGTCTACGACACCGGTGAGGCCGAGACGACGACGGGGCCACTGCCCTACATCGTCATGGAGTACGTCGATGGCGTCACGCTGCGCGACATCGTCCACAGCGAGGGACCGATGCCACCCCAGCGCGCCATCGAGGTCATCGCCGATGCCTGCCAGGCGCTGAACTTCAGCCACCAGCACGGCATCATCCATCGCGACGTCAAGCCCGCCAACATCATGATCAGCAAGGCCGGCGCGGTGAAGGTGATGGACTTCGGCATCGCCCGCGCGCTGGCCGATGCCGGAAACCCCGTCACGCAGACCGCCGCGGTGATCGGCACCGCGCAGTACCTCTCCCCGGAGCAGGCGCGCGGAGTGAAGGTCGATGCCCGCTCCGACGTGTACTCACTGGGCTGCGTGCTCTACGAAATGCTCACCGGCGAGCCCCCGTTCGTCGGCGACTCCCCCGTCGCGGTCGCCTACCAGCATGTCCGGGAGGATCCGGTCCCGCCCTCGGAGCGACACAGCGGCATCTCCCCCGAGCTCGATGCGGTGGTACTCAAGGCGCTGGCCAAGAATCCGGACAACCGGTACCAGACCGCCGCCGAGATGCGTGCCGACCTCGTCAAGGTGCACAGCGGCGAGACTCCTGACGCCCCCAAGATCCTCACCGACGCGGACCGGACGTCGTTCATGTCGGCGACGCCGTCACATGACCGCACCGAGCGCATCGACCCGGTGGGCCCCCACCAGCCGCGCTACCAGGAACGCGAACGCCGCGGTTCTGTCGGCCGGTGGCTGGCGGCGGTGGCGATCCTTGCGGTGCTGACCGTCGTCGTCACCATCGCGATCAACACCTTCGGCGGTTCCACCCGCGACGTCCAGGTACCCGACGTGAGTGGCCAGCCTTCGGCCGACGCCATCGCCACGCTGCAGAACCGCGGCTTCAAGATCCGCACCCAGCAGAAGGCCGACTCGGTGGTCCCGCCCGACCACGTCATCAACACCGAGCCGGAAGCCAACACCTCCGTCGGCGCGGGCGACGAGATCACGCTGAACCTGTCGTTCGGGCCCGAGCAGCGCGAAGTCCCGGACGTATCGGGCCTCACCTACGCCGAGGCGGTGCGCAAACTCACCGACGTGGGGTTCGGCCGCTTCCGGCAGACGACGTCGGCGTCCCTACCGGAGCAGAAGGACCGCGTGCTGTCGACGCTGCCGCCGGCCAACCAGACCTCGGCCATCACCAACGAGATCACCATCGTGGTGGGGATGGGTCCGGCGACGGCGGCGGTGCCTGACTGCGTCGGCCAGGACGTCGCGGTCTGCCAGCAGATCCTGTCGGCGTCCGGATTCACCAAGACCGTGCCGGTCGAGGTCGACAGCACCACGCCTGCCGGGCAGGTGCTCGGCACCGATCCGGTCACCGGTCTGGTCGTTCCGCAGGACACCGTGGTCCAGATCCAGGTGTCGCGGGGCAACCAGTTCGTGATGCCGGACCTGACCGGCCAGTTCTGGACGGACGCAGAACCACGGCTGCGAGCGCTCGGGTGGACCGGGATCCTCGACAAGGGCGGCGACGTGCAGAACAGCGGCCAGCGGACGAACGCCGTGGTGACTCAGAGCCCGACTGCCGGCACCGGCGTGAACTACGGCGCCAGGATCACGCTGAACTTCGCGTCGTAGCGGCCTGTACGGCGCCGGCGACCTCGTCCTCCAGCCGGCGCACGAGTTCCTCGGGCGGTGCGGTGCCGCAGAAGGCCAGCCAGTTGGCCAGCATGCGATGGCCGCCCTCGGTCAGGATCGACTCGGGATGGAACTGCACGCCGTGGATCGGCAGTTCCACGTGACGGACCGCCATGATGACGCCGCCTTCACCCATCCCGTCGCTTCGCTCGCCCCGGACGGTGCGGGCGATCACCTCGAGTTCGGCGGGGACGGTCTCCGGCAGGATCGTCAACGAGTGGTACCGCGTCGCGGTGAACGGATCCGGGAGCCCCTTCAGCACACCTGCGCCGGAGTGATGCACCGTGCTGGTCTTGCCGTGCAGCAGTTCGGGTGCCCGGTCGACGGTGCCGCCGAACGCCACACCGATGGCTTGGTGCCCCAGGCACACCCCCAGCAGGGGCGTGCGTGCGGCGGCGCACGCGTGGACGAGCGGGATGGACGCTCCGGCACGCTCGGGGGTGCCCGGCCCCGGGCTCAGGAGGACGCCGTCGAACTCCTGCGCCACGCGGGCGACGTCAGCCTCGGTCGCCAAGCGCTCGTCGTCGTTGCGCCACACCGTCGCGTCCACACCGAGCTGGCCCAGATACTGGACCAGGTTGAACACGAAGCTGTCGTAGTTGTCGACGACCAAGACCTGCACCCGGACAGGCTACCGCCAGCGGTTTCGGCCGGCTGCTCTCAGGCGGCGTCCGCCGACTCGTCGCTTCCGCTGTCGGTGTCGCTGTCGGTGTCGCTGGCTGTCCCCGACACCGGCTCGCTGTCGCGCTCGGGTTCATCGCTGCTGAGGCTGTCGGTGTCGTCATCGGCCGACGGCTCCCGCACATCCTCCTCATCGGCGTTGTCGATCTCGCCGAGTTCCTGCTCGGAGTTCTTGCGGGTCGACGAGCGGCTGGTCGCACTCTGCTCCTCAGAAGCGAGAGTTGTTGTGGGGCTTATCGATTCCGCCGACAGGCGCTGCGTTTCCGCGCCGGCTCCGGTCAGGCTCGGCGGCGCGTTCCCGTTGCCCCAGTCGGCGCCGTCACCCTGAGGGATATACGCCGGACGGTCGTAGTCCTTCTCGATCAGCGGCCGGTACCTGGCGTCCAGTTCGGCCAGACGCTTCTCGGACACAAAGGGTTTCACCCATGTCAGCATCGGCAGCACGTCGGCCTTGATCAGCATGTAGGTGGTGTTGCCCTCGGTGTAGACGAGGTTGTCCGGATCGTTGATGTCCTCGTCTTCGAAGTACGCGAAGTGCCGCGGCGAGAACGCGATGTTCATGGTCGAGTAGAAGCCGTAGCGGGTGGGCTTGTCGGCGGCACTGTCGTACTGCGCGGTGACGTCCAGGTGTGGGTAGGGCTGCACCACGGGCAGCCCCGCACCGGCGTTCTTGCGGGACTGTCCCCCGAACTTGTTCTCCGGGTTGCCGTACGTGACGATGAGGACCACGCGATCGGGGTCAGGCGCCTGACTGGGGTTCGTCTCCCACTGACGCATCCGGTCGTACACGCCGGCCGCGCCGAGCGAGTAACCCATCACGATGATGTCGCCTGGCGTCGAGTCCACGGCACTCTGGATCTGACGTGAACTCGTCTTCGCGTCCAGCGGTCCGGTACTTATCGATCGGCACGTGTTTTGTCGGCAGAACGCCCTGCCGAACGCATTCTCGGCCTTCCCGCGTTGCTGGGCGGTGCCCTCGGCCACCAGGACGGTCGCCGCGACCGTCGGCGGTGCCGCCGACAGGGCGACGGCACAAGGCATGGCGAGCGCTACTAACGCCGCCGCGAGACTGCGTTGCCGGTGAAGTTTCATCCAGATCCTCAGGACGTCGTGTGGAGGCACGCGAATAGCCGAGCGTCACTCGTCGGGAGACTCCCCCGACACGGTGGCTCAGCTACTTTGCTTTCGCCCCCACGGCGCGACCGAGACCATGTCACCAGATTTGCTGGAGCTGTCTTCAGCGAATTTATCACCAAATCGAGGCGGCAAATATTACGTTAAGTTGACGACACTCAGGGTCGCGGTCTTAGCGCTACAGCCTGCGCTATCCGGTGATTCGCGGCCCGTCGTCGCCTCGGCGGTCAGGCGGTAGACAGCAACAATCGCCGCAATATCTCTTACAGGAGGGTGACATTGCTCGGAAGTTTCGCGCGTCGGCTTGCGCGTGTCCGCCGTCGTCGATTTCGCGCACCGGAGGGAAGGCCGTACCGAGCGCGTCCATCAGAGTCCGGCGCACGCCGCTGCCGGGCACGCCGTGGCCGCCCGGTTAGTAGCCGAGCGGTCCGATCGGCTGGGCGAACTCCATCCGCACCGGCGGCTCGTACGGTGCCAGCTCGACCTCGCGAGGCTCCTCGCTGTAGCCGAGCCCGAACCGCACCGCGTACTGCTTGAAGAGCGACACCGACGACGCCTCTGACAGCGCCTTCTGCATCGCGGCAGCGTCACCGATCGCGGAGATGACGTACGGCGGGCTGTAGGTGCGGCCGTTGAGCAGCAGCGTGTTGCCCACGCAGCGCGGCGCCGAGGTCGCGATGATTCTCTGGTCCTGCATCTGGATGCCCTCGGCCCCCGCGCTCCAGAGGGCGTTGAGGACACCTTGGATGTCCTGCTGGTGTACGACGAGGTCGTCGGGGGAGGCGTCGCGCGGGAAACGGCCCTGGGCGTCGCGCTGTGCGTCGTTGAGCGTCACCACCAGACCGGGTCCGCGCAGCGGCGTCAGGCCGGCGCTCGCGGCCAGGATGTCGGCTCGGCGGGTGATCGCGGCCAGCGCCGCATCAGCGCCGGGGGAGCCGCCGTGGTGATTGTCGATCTCGCTGACCATCGAGTCGCGCGCGGCGGACAGGCGGTCCACGGACTGCTGCGCCTCGCGGACCAGGTCGACCAGTCGGGGGGCGTCACTGCGACGGATCTCGTCGCCGCCCGAGACGCCGTGGGTCACGCCGAGCAGCAGTCCGGCCGCCACACACACCGCCGGGACGCCGAAGCGCCATGCCGACCGTGCCCGCGGAGGCCCGCTGTCGTCATCCATCCGTTGCGTCTCCTCGTCAGATGCGGGAGAAGGCTGCGTTAGGCTTTCCCCTACACATCGTCGCACTGGCGACGCCGATCGTCCGAAGGTACGCATGCCCAAGTCCAAGGTCCGCAAGAAACACGACTTCACCATCAACCCGGTGAGCCGGACGCCGGTCAAGGTCAAGGCTGGACCGTCGAGCACCTGGTTCGTGGTCCTCTTCATCGGCCTGATGCTGATCGGGCTGACCTGGTTGATCGTGTTCCAGTTGGCAGGTAGCGGACCCGACGTCCCGAGCTTCCTGCAGTGGATGGCCGATCTCAACGTGTGGAACTACGCGATTGCCTTTGCTTTTATGATCACCGGGCTGTTGCTCACGATGCGTTGGCGTTGACGCTAGGCGCCCTCGAGATGAATTCATCTTCGTTGCCTCGCGTTACACTGCGCGCAACCTGAACGTCATCGGATCACACGCATGTGATTCATCCCCATTGGGGATAGCACTTGGGGATAACCCCATACGCCACGGTAGGAGGGTGTGAAATGCCTCCCCAGCAAACACAGTGGGGTCCGCCGACCGCGGGCATTATTGCGGCCGGAGTCGTCGGCCTGATCATGGCCGCAGGCGTTGTGACGCTGGTCACAGACCCTCCGGGCCGCGTGCTCGTCGGCGTTGCCGCGGTGGGATTGCTGGTGTTTGCAATCATGTCGTGGCGGGCCCGCCCGAAACTGGCAATCTCGGACGGCGCACTGGTGTTCCGCGGCTGGTGGCGTACCCGTCATCTGGGGCATGCCGACATCAAGCTGATCCGGATCACGGAGTTCCGACGTATCGGCCGCAAGGTGCGCCTGCTGGAGATCGACACCACCGACGACCGACTGTTGGTGCTCAGCCGCTGGGACCTCGGCACAGACCCGCTCAGGGTGCTCGACGCACTGACCGACGCCGGCTTCGCTCGCGGCACCTAGACCCGCCGAACAGCCCCGCCGAAATGGCATTCCGGCAGGGCTCTTCTCGAACTTTTTCTGCCGGAATGCCGTTTCGGCGCAGCGGCTGGAATACCGTTCCGGCGCTGGGCTAGGAGATAGTGATCGACTCGATGACGACCGGCTCGGTGGGGCGGTCGCTGCGGTCGGTCGCCGTGGTGGCGATGGCGTCGACGACCTTCTGCGACTCGGGGTCGACGACCTCGCCGAAGATCGTGTGCCTGCGGTTCAGGTGCGGCGTCTTGCCCACCGTGATGAAGAACTGCGAGCCGTTGGTGCCCGGACCCGCGTTGGCCATCGCCAGCAGGTAGGGCTTGTCGAACTGCAGCTCGGGGTGGAACTCGTCGGCGAACTTGTAGCCCGCGTCGCCGCGCCCGGTGCCGGTGGGGTCGCCGCCCTGGATCATGAATCCGTCGATGACCCGGTGGAAGATCACGCCGTCGTAGAAGGGGCCCGAGGATCCACCCGACGCATTCTCGGTGGTGTAGTCCTTGGTGCCCTGCGCCAGCCCGACGAAATTGGACACCGTCTTGGGGGCATGGTTACCGAAGAGGGCGATCTTGATGTCGCCGCGGTTGGTGTGCAGGGTCGCGGTCGCTGTCTGAATGGGACTCGTCACGGGAAGTCAGTGTGCCACGCCGGGTGCGCCGCCCAACCGGGCACCTTGTCGTCGCGCAGATGGCAGGCTGGAGGCGCGACGTCCGTCCGTCCGAAAGAGGTGGGGTATGAGTTCCAAGACCGTGGACCGATTGACGCCGGGCCAGCGGCTCGGCCGGGGCCTGAAGTACTCGGCGGTAGGTCCGGTCGACGTCACCCGGGGAGCGCTCGGCGTCGGGGTCGACTCGGTGCGGTCCTCGGCGGCCTGGGTCGGCGATCGTTACCGCCGCGGACGGGTTGCCCAACAGCTGAAGGCCGATCTGGCCGCGGCGCAGGACGCGATCGCGGCGGAGCTCTCGGCGGCGCAGGAAGCCGCGCAGGACGTCGTCGCCAACCTTCCCGAAGCGCTCGACAAGGCGCGCCGGTCGCATGGGCGTCGCCGGCCGCTGCTGCTGGCCGGCATCGGTGTCGCGGTGCTGGCCGGGGGAGCGGTGGCGTTCTCGATCATCCGCCGCTCGTCGCAGCCGGAGCCGTCGCCGCTGCCGCCCAGCGTCGAAGTCACCCCCAAGCCGTAGCGCGACCGCCCTCCGTCATGGCTGTCTCGGTGTTCGATCTGTTCTCCATCGGCATCGGGCCGTCGAGCTCCCACACGGTCGGACCGATGCGCGCGGCAGGGCGTTTCGTTTCCGGGCTGGCCGCCGACGGACTTCTGGACGAGGTCTCGCGGCTGCGTGTCGAACTCTTCGGTTCCCTCGGTGCCACGGGCGCAGGGCACGGGACTCCGGGTGCGGTGGTGCTCGGGCTCGAGGGGTACGAGCCGGAGACCGTTGATCCCACGGCGGCCCACGCCCGCGTGGCGGAGGTCGCCGAGCACGCCCAGCTGCTCCTGCCGGGCGGACGACCCATCGACTTCGAGATGGCGAATGACATCGTTCTGTCGTTGAAGGCCATGGACTTTCACAGCAATGGCATGGTGTTCACCGCCTCCCGCGGTGACGGATCGCTGCTGGGTCGACGGGTGTTCTACTCCGTGGGCGGCGGGTTCGTGGTTGATGAGGACGAGGCTGCGGCCGGTGCCGTCGACGACACGGAGTTGCCGTTCCCGTTTCACACCGGCACCGAGCTCGTGGCCCTTGCCGACGAAAATTGTTGCAGCATAGCCCATCTCGTTGCTTGCAACGAGGCCGCACTCGGCAACGAGGAGATCCTGCGTGACGGACTCCTGCGCATCTGGTCAGCCATGCGCGAGTGCGTCGACCGCGGGCTGGAGGCCGCCGGAACCCTCCCCGGTGCACTGCACGTGCGCCGGCGGGCGCACGCCCTGGCCAAGGCGCTGGAGGCTGATCCCTCCGATCCGCTCTATGCGATCGACTGGGTCACGGTCTACGCGCTCGCCGTCAACGAGGAGAACGCGGCCGGCGGCCGGGTGGTGACCGCACCCACCAACGGTGCCGCCGGGATCATTCCCGCTGTGCTGCACTATTACTGGCGGTTCGTGCCGCGCGCCACGGACGACGGGGTCGTCGAATTCCTGCTGACGGCAGCGGCGATCGGGCAACTCTTCAAAGCCAACGCCTCGATCTCCGGCGCGGAGGTCGGCTGTCAAGGGGAGGTGGGCTCGGCGTGCTCGATGGCCGCCGCGGGCCTGGCCGCGGTGATGGGCGGCACGCCGGCGCAAGTCGAGAACGCCGCCGAGATCGGCATCGAACACAACCTCGGCCTCACGTGTGACCCCGTCGGGGGACTCGTCCAGATCCCGTGCATCGAACGCAACGCCGTAGCGTCGGTGAAGGCGATCACCGCCGCCCGGATGGCGCTCTTCGGAGACGGTAGTCACCACGTGAGCCTGGACACCGCGATCAAGACGATGCGCGACACCGGCGCCGACATGGCCGACAAGTACAAAGAGACATCGCTGGGCGGACTCGCGCTCAACGTCGTCGAGTGCTGAGCCGAGTGACACCGATTCCAGCGCACCGGCCGTACCCGTCCCCGCCGGCCGAGGTCGGGGTACTAACGTCATACCGGTCTCGATGAACGGTTAGAGCGCCGATGTACGCCTACCCCTAGGAAGCCGCACCCCATGATTCTCACCGAAGCATTCCTCGCCGCGAAGGCGGCCTTCGTCGACGGAAGACTCAATGTGGAAGGCGGATTGCTCGGCACCATGTACGTGCCGAGGCAACTCGCGACCGGCGATTCCAACGTCGCCACGGGGAACCTGTTTCTCGTCACCCTTGTTCGGACCGGTCCGCAGGACCATCAGAAGCCGCACCCGTTGACGATCGACTACGTCGACGCCACCGGTCACCGTGAGGTGCTCGCCGAGGACTCGATCGTCTTCGACAACCCCGCCGAGGGCGGCGGTTGCTGGATCTCACCCATCACCATCGCGGCCCCCAAGCCGGGCGTGATCGTTTTCAACGTGAGCATCGAGGGCGGCGGAAAGCCGGTCAGCATTCCGGTCCAGGTTCTCATCGCGCAGTAACGCGCGAATCACCTGCGGAGCCTTGGGGATTCGCACCCCTGACATATGCCTTCCAAAACCATCACCCCGGTGGCGGCGCACCCGCGCCCCTGAAGGGACCGCTCGTTGGTGCTGCCAACTCCGGGGCGCCGTATCGATCGCCCTGCACCCAGTCGTAACCAAGTGACAGCAGTACTTCTTCCTGCTCGCGGGTCTCGACACCCTCGGCGATCATTCGCATTCCGAATTCCGAGACCAGCTGGATCGCCCAGCGGGCGACAACGTCGGTGTCGCCGCCGGCGCGCGGCCGCTGGACGAACGTGCGATCCAACTTGACCATGTCGACCGGCAGGTTCTGCAGGTAGGCGAGCGAGGAGTAGCCGGTCCCGAAGTCGTCGATGGCCACCTTCACACCGAGCGCCCGGATGTCGCTCAGCACCTGATGTAGCCGGCCCGCTTCATGGACCATGGCCGACTCCGTCAGCTCGATCGTCAATCGCTCCGGCGGGATTGCATGGTGGGCGATCAGGTCAGCAAGATAGTCGACGTACTTCGCGTCCACCGTCATCGCGCTGGCGTTGATCGCCAGGTGGAACTCTCGCGAACGGTCGCGCAACAGCTCGAGGCACTTCGCCACGGCACGCTCGGTGATCCGTCGGTCGACCTGGCGGATCTGACCCGTCTCCTCGGCGAGCGGGATGAACTCGACCGGCAGAAGGACTTCGCCGGCCGGTTGGCGCCAGCGAGCCAGCGCCTCCGCGCCGACGATCTGGCCGGTTCGCAGCGAGACGATGGGTTGGAATGCCGGAATCAGCTCATCGGCCTCGAGCGCCTGATAGAGCTGCTGCTCCAGCATCGACCGACGCACCGCCCTGTAGGAGAAATCGTCCTGGTAGTACGCGACACGAGACCCACCGGCACGTTTGGCCGAGTACATGGCCAGATCTCCGCGCCGAAACAGTTCGGCGGCGTCGACGACGCCTTCGGTATCGCCATCGGTGACGGCCCCGATACTGACCGTCACCACGTTGGTGGCACCATCCACGATCACAGGCTCCCGGAACGACGCGAGGATCCCCTCGGCGAGGCGCGAAACCAGATCAGGCGTGGTCGCGCGCAGCAGCACGACGAACTCGTCGCCCCCGAGGCGGAACACGCTGCCGGACCGCCCGACCAGATAGAACGCCACCCGCTCGAGCCGGTCGGCGGTGGCCTGCAACACCAGGTCCCCCTTGTGGTGTCCATAGGCGTCATTGATCTGCTTGAAGCGATCCAGGTCGAGGAACAGCAGCGCAAAGTGGCGCAATTCCGAGCGTGATCGGATCTCGCTGTCGACCGCCAGTGAGAGCGCGCGGCGGTTGCCCAGGCCTGTCAGTGGATCGATGGTGGCCAGTGTCGCGAGCTGCCGGTACGCCCACTCGTTCAGGCCGGAATGCACGGCCTGATACAGCGTGTCCGCCGCGATCCGATCATGCTCGGACCACATGCGGCTGCGATCGGTGACGTTCTCGACGAACTCTTTGAACGAGCCGCGCGGATGCAGCCGCCCGAACTCGTCCTCGAGGACCGTCGCGGTCACCTCGCCGCCCCAGCGGACGGTGTCGAGGAACGGTCGACGGAACCAGGCCAGGTACCCCTCCGGGGTGCCAGGCAGCCTGGCCACGATCGCGCCCGCGCACGTATCGGACCTGGCGAGGTCGGGCATATCGGCTGCGAGGGAGTCGGTCGCCTGTACGAGGTCCGACCCGGCCGAGCTCGACTCGCGCACCCGATCGTCGATCGCGTCCTGTCGCGGCACATTGCCGAGGCGGAACACCTCGCGGCCGAGGCGGGCCGCGAAGCCGTCCGCTTCCACTGCCGTCATCATGTCGTCGCCGACCGCTTGGATGCACCGGATGGCTTCGTCGCCCGCCGTGAGGTTTCGTCGGAGTTCTTCGGCGAGCTCCGTCACCTGAGCACGCCGCGTTCCGAAGGACTTCTCGTCCATCGTCGCTGCGACGAACGAGGCGATGCGACTGAAGGTGGCCAGCGCCAGACGATCACTCAGGGCCAGTGCTCGGGGCTCGGTGTGGTGCATGACGAACATCCCGGTCAGCCGCTCCCGCTGAACGACCGACACCGTTGCGGTGGCGGCCACGCCCATGTTGCGCACGTACTCGAGGTGCACCGGCGAGACGGCGCGACGGTGAGCGAAGGTGAGATCGAGCGCGGGCGCCGGCCCGCCATCCGGAGCCGAGCCGAGGAGATGGACCGTCGGTGCGTCGACGTCTTCGATCACCCTTACCAGTTGCAGCACGTACAACCGCCGGGCTTGCGGAGGGATGTCCGACGCGGGATAGTGCAGACCGAGGAACGGCTCCAGGTCGGGCTGGTTGAGGTACTCGGAGATCACCTCGCCGTGGTAGTCGGGATGAAACTTGTACGCCATGGTGCGCGCGTACCCGAACATCTCTCCCAGGGCCTTCACCGTCTGCTCGGAGAACGCCTGCCAGCTCGGAGCCTGCAGCAGCGTAGCGATCATCGCGGTCGGATCCGTAGCGACGGGCGCAATGTCGCGCTCGATCTCGATGATGTAGTGGTCACTCGTCGTGTGCGCGGTGACCACCACCTGATCCGATGTCAGCCATGGCATCTGGGCACGCCAACCGTCGATCACCTCGAATCGCGCTGCCGCAAAAGGGAGTTGGAGCGCATGCGTCACCTCCTCGGCCGTCGATCCGAGAACCTCGGAGGTACCGAGCATTGCGCCCATCGGCGCAAGCAGGTTCGACGACAAGTGTGAAACGCGCCGCCCCGCGAGGTCGACTGCCAGGAGCCATCCGTGCGCCTGGATGGCGTCGGGCTTATCGATCGGTTCGGTCTCGCACCCCTCGTGGCCGACCACCTTCCACATCGTCTCGCAGGCTTCGTCCATCATCTGTGCCCTCGGACCGAAAGATGCTCCACGAGGGACCGGCGGTGCACGTCGAATCCGGCACGCGCCGCCATGACGGCAGCGTTCGTCTCGTCCGGATCCAGGCACTCGAGGGCGTCCAGCACCGTCCGCCAACGATGGTTGAGATGGTGACCGTACGGCTGGAACAGAAGGTGCTCGCGGTCGTGCTGCCACCACGGCGCGGTTCGGGCAACCCGCAGCAGGTGACGTCCGCCGAGTCCGGAGCCGACGTAGACGTACAGCAGACCCAACACCGCTGCGGGTCCAGGCGGATCCGACGTGAGCAGTTGTCGGTTACCGCTTGAGGGACCCCGAGCAGGAGGGCGTCCTGCCAGTTCGTCCAAGAACGCCGACTCGGCGTCGATGGCGGCCCGCTTGGAGACAGTGGCGGGCGACAGTCCCTGGCGACGCAGTTCGTGCGGAATGAGCGGCACGGTCACTTCGACGATCTCGGCAGCCTCGATCAACCCCCTCACGACGGCGGCGTAGTGCCCGACCTCGACCAGTCGTTCCGGATCGATCAATTCGTCAATCGAGGCGTGGTCCGTAGCGGTGGCACGACGAAGTGCAGCAAGCGCGACCCCGCTCTCGCGTGTCATCGACATCCCCACCGGCCACCCCACCCTCGCAAAGGTTCCAACGCGTGCCACACAATGGTGGGCACGATTGTCCACCGCGACAGCGTTCGGTGTGTGCTATTCGCGTCAGTCCTGCGCGACGCTTGAAGGCAACTACTCGGGGGCGGGGCCGGACGGATTGCCGAGCGCCGGTGAGGCGCGCCCGACGCGCGCAATCGCCCGCCGCTGTACTGCTTGTTTACTTGTGGAGCCTAGGAGATTCGAACTCCTGACATCTGCCTTGCAAAGGCAGCGCTCTACCAACTGAGCTAAGGCCCCTGGTGCCCATCGGGTACATCGGGTACATCGGTTGCCGTGTGCCACACCTCGGCACCGTGCTGGGTTCGCCATACGACCAAAGCCGCGGCCGCAGCGACTCCGGCGCCGAGCAGAAGCACCGACCGTTTCGAACGCATACCGATTTGCACCCTTCCGTGGGGCTAGGAGGACTCGAACCTCCGACCTCTTCGTTATCAGCGAAGCGCTCTAACCACCTGAGCTATAGCCCCGTGAACCGCATTGGGGCACCCGCGCGAACGGGGCCGAGCGACGAGATTACCGCACGGGTGAGCCGACTCCCAAACCCAACCCAGAAGGCCGGCCTGCGACGTCAGTCCCGATCGGCGAGGGTCACCTCGACACCGCCGACGAGGTCGGTGGTCAGGTTGTAGATGAACGCTCCGATGGTTGCCGCCGCGGCCATGAGCACGATGTTGACCAGCCCGATCAGGGCAGCCCCGCCGAAAATGGTGCCGCTGGAGACGAGCTCGCCACCGGCACTACCGCTGGCACTGGTCAACAGGTCGCCGACGTTGCTGTTGAGCTTGCTCCACACACCCATGCCGCCGAGCACCAGATACAGAAAGGCGACGGCGATCATCCAGACGAAGAACAGTGCGACCGACAGCACGAGCGACACCTTCAGCGCGCTCCACGGGTCGATGCGCCGGATCTGCATGCTGGCGCGCACCGGCCCCTTGTGCGCACGGTTGGCAACCTGGACCGCCCGTCCGGAGGCCGGCGCCTTGGCGGGCGCCTTCACGGGCTGATCGGTGGCGGGACGTTCGACGGGTTTACGTGGCGGCTGCGGCCGGGGCGGTGGGCCCGACAGATCAGGAAGCTCGCTGGCGTACGCGCCGGCGCCGCCCTCGGGGCGGTTGCCTGACTCGGGCCGTGCGCTGTCCGTGCGCACCACCTCGGTGCGATCACCGCGGGCGGCGGACTCCGCCTCGGCGGCCCCGGCCGGCGCGGATCCACCGGCGATGAACCGGTTCAGCCGGGCGTCCAGGCCCGACGGCGCACCGCGGGGTGGCTCGGCGTGTGCCGGCGCCTCGGGCGGCTGCTGTTGCCTGCTGCGGGCGGCGGGGCCGCGCTGCCACGGCGGCACATCGCCGGAGTCGGAGCCGCGGGTCGGAGCCGGTGCACCCGGGTTCGACGGCACGCTGCGCGACGCCGCGTTACCCAGCGAACCACCCTCGGGCGCGGAGGCCGGCGGCCCGGCCGCGGAGCCGTTGCCCCCGCCGGACCCATCACCCGCACGCGGGTATCCCGGCTCATTCGGTGAGCTCACCTGGGCTCCTTAGCTCAGTGCCGACTAATTGAGGCAGTCTGCGTCGCACTACGACTCGTCCGACTCGTCCGCTGCGTCATCGTCGTCTTCTTCTTCGGCGTTGCGCGCAACGGCAATCAGTGTGTCGCCCTCACCGAGGTTCATCAAGCGAACCCCCTTGGTTTGCCGCCCGGCCTTGCGGACCTGGCGGGCCGCAGTCCGAATGACACCGCCTCCGGAGGTGATGGCGTACAGCTCAGTCTCGTCGTCGACGATCAACGCTCCGACCAGGGTGCCACGCTTGCGGTCGTACTGGATGGTGAGGATGCCTTTGCCGCCGCGGCCCTGGACGGTGTACTCCTCGATCGCCGTCCGCTTGGCATACCCGCCGGACGTCGCGACCAGCAGATACATGCCCTCCTGCACGACGTTCAACGACAGCAGTCGATCCTCTTCGTTGAACCGCATGCCCTGCACACCCGAGGTCGCGCGGCCCATCGGACGCAGCGCCTCGTCGGTTGCCGAGAACCGGATCGACTGACCCTTCGCCGACACCAGCAGCAGGTCGTCATCGGCCGAGCAGAGCACCGCACCCACCAGTTCGTCGCCGTCGCGCAGGTTCACCGCCACGATGCCGCCCGACCGGTTCGAGTCGAAGTCGCTGAGCTTGGACTTCTTGACCAGCCCGTTGCGGGTGGCCAGCACCAGGTACGGCGCGTCGTCGTAGCTCTTGATCTGGATGACCTGGGCGATGCGCTCCTCCGGCTGGAAGGCCAGCAGGTTGGCGACGTGCTGACCCCGCGCGATGCGCGATGCCTCCGGCAGGTCGTACGCCTTCGCCCGGTACACCCGGCCCTGGGTGGTGAAGAACAGGATCCAGTCGTGGGTGGAACAGACGAAGAAGTGGTTGACGATGTCGTCCTGCTTCAGCCCCGCACCCTGCACGCCCTTACCGCCGCGCTTCTGGCTGCGATACAGGTCGGACTTGGTGCGCTTGGCGTAGCCGGTCTCGGTGATCGTGACGACCACTTCCTCGCGCGCGATGAGGTCTTCGTCGGCGACCTCACCGTCCGCGGGGATGATTCGGGTGCGCCGATCGTCGCCGTACTTCTCGACCAGCTCTGCGAGCTCATCGTGGACGATGGCGCGCTGCCGCTCCGGCTTGGCCAGGATGTCCTCGAGGTCGGCGATCTCGGCCTCGATCTTGGCGAGATCGTCGACGATGCGCTGGCGCTCTAGGGCGGCGAGGCGCCGCAACTGCATGTCGAGGATGGCCTGCGCCTGGATGTCGTCGATGTCGAGCAGCTCGATCAGGCCGGCGCGCGCGATGTCGACGGTCTGCGACGCCCGGATCAACGCGATGACCTCGTCGAGCGCGTCGAGCGCCTTGACCAGACCGCGCAGGATGTGTGCCCGTTCGTTGGCCTTGCGCAACCGGTAGGTGGTCCGGCGGACGATGACGTCCAACTGATGGACCACGTACAGCCGGATCAGCTGATCGAGGCGCAGGGTGCGGGGAACGCCGTCGACGATCGACAGCATGTTGGCCCCGAAGCTGGTCTGCAGCTGGGTGTGCTTGTAGAGGTTGTTCAGCACCACCTTCGCCACCGCGTCGCGCTTGACCTCGACGACGATGCGCAACCCGACGCGGTCGCTGCTCTGGTCCTCGATGTTGGAGATGCCGGCGAGCTTGCCGTCGCGCACCTGGTCGGCGATCGAGGTGATGAAGTTGTCGTGGTTCACCTGATACGGCAGCTCGGTGATGACCAGCAGGGCGCGGCCCCGGGCGTCCTCCTCCACCTCGACCACACCGCGCATCCGGATGGATCCGCGGCCGGTCGTGTAGGCGTCGTGGATACCCTGCGAACCGACGATCAGACCGTAGGTGGGGAAGTCCGGACCCTTGACCCTTTCGGTGACGGCCGCGAGCGTGGTCTCTTCGTCGGCCTCGTAATTGTCCAGGCACCAGAACACGGCCTCGGAAAGCTCGCGCAGGTTGTGTGGCGGCATGTTGGTCGCCATACCGACCGCGATACCGCCGGACCCGTTGGCCAGCAGGTTCGGGAACCGGCTCGGCAGGACCGTCGGCTCCTGCACCCGACCGTCGTAGTTTGGAATGAAATCGACTGTCTCCTCGTCGATTTCACGCAGCATCTCCATGGCCAGCGGAGTCAGCCGGGCCTCGGTGTACCTCATCGCCGCCGGCGGATCGTTGCCCGGCGAGCCGAAGTTGCCCTGACCGTCGACCAACGGGTAGCGCAGCGACCATGGCTGCGCCATCCGGACCAGGGTGTCGTAGATCGACGAGTCGCCGTGCGGATGGTAGTTGCCCATCGTCTCGGCAACGGAGCGTGCGGATTTCGCGTGGCCGCGGTCGGGCCGGAAGCCGGAGTCGTACATCGCGTAGAGCACTCGCCGGTGTACGGGTTTGAGACCGTCGCGGACCTCGGGCAGCGCGCGGCCGACGATGACGCTCATCGCGTAGTCGATGTAGCTGCGCTGCATCTCCTGCTGAATGTCGACAGGTTCGATGCGGTCGGTGGTCGCGCCGTCGTCACCGGGGGGCATGGTGGTGTCTGTCATGTGCTCCTCGCTCGTCTATGAGCAGCTTGGGGAAAGGTTCGGAAAGCTCAGACGTCCAGGAAGCGAACGTCTTTGGCATTACGGGTGATGAAGCTGCGACGGGCCTCGACGTCCTCGCCCATCAGGATGGAGAACAGTTCGTCGGCCGCTGCGGCGTCGTCGAGCGTGATGCGGCGCAGCACGCGCGCGCTGGGATCCATCGTGGTCTCCCACAGCTCCTTCGCGTCCATCTCGCCCAGACCCTTGTAGCGCTGGATGCCGTCCTCGGTGTTGATCTTGCGGCCTGCGGCGCGCCCAGCCTCCAGAAGCCCGTCGCGCTCGCGGTCGGAGTACGCGAACTCGGGCTCGGACCGCTGCCACTTCAGCTTGTACAGCGGCGGCTGCGCGAGGAAGACGTGCCCATTCTCGATGAGCGGCTTCATGAATCGGAACAGCAGTGTCAGCAGCAGCGTGGAGATGTGCTGGCCGTCGACGTCGGCGTCGGCCATCAGCACGATCTTGTGATACCGCAGCTTCGTGATGTCGAACTCGTCGTGAATACCGGTACCGAGGGCGGTGATGATCGCCTGGACTTCGGTGTTCTTGAGCACCCGGTCGATGCGCGCCTTCTCGACGTTGATGATCTTGCCGCGCAGCGGCAGGATCGCCTGGTACATCGAGTCGCGCCCGCTCTTCGCCGAGCCCCCGGCCGAATCACCCTCCACCACATAGACTTCCGACAGACTCGGATCGGTGGAACGGCAATCGGCGAGCTTGCCGGGCAGCCCGCCGATGTCGGTGGCGCTCTTGCGGCGCACCAATTCACGGGCCTTGCGCGCGGCCAGTCTGGCCTGTGCCGACGAAACCGCCTTGTTCACAACGGTCTTGGCTTCCGCCGGGTTCGCTTCGAACCAGTGGCTGAGCTGCTCATTGCAGATCTTCTGCACGAACGACTTGACCTCGGTGTTGCCGAGCTTGGTCTTGGTCTGACCCTCGAACTGGGGGTCGCTGACCTTGACCGAAATCACGGCCGCCAGGCCCTCGCGGATGTCGTCGCCGGTGAGGTTGGGGTCCTTCTCCTTGAGAAGCTTCTTGTCCTTCGCGTACTTGTTGACCACCGTGGTCAACGCGCTCCGGAAACCCTCTTCGTGCGTTCCGCCCTCGTGGGTGTTGATGGTGTTGGCGAAGGTGTGGACGGACTCCGAATAGCCGGCGTTCCACTGCATCGCGATCTCGACCTCGTGGCCGGGGCCCTTACCGTCGAAATCGATGATGCTCTGCTGGATGGGGGTTTTGGTGCGGTTGATGTGCTTGACGTAGTCGACCAGACCACCGGGGTAGTGGAAGGTGCGGTGCTTGACCTTGTGTGGGCCCTTGGCCTCCGCCTCCTTCTCGTCGGCGGACTTCGGCGCTTCGGCGGTGTCGCTGACGACCTCATCGACAACCTCATCGGCGGTGACCCGCTCGTCGATCAGGTCGATGGTCAGGCCCTTGTTGAGAAACGCCATTTCCTGCAGGCGGCGCGCGACCGTCTCGAAGTCGTAGACGGTGGTCTCGAAGATGTCGGGGTCGGCCCAGAACCTGATGGTGGTACCGGTCTTCTTCGTCGGCCCGCCCTGCTTCAGCGTCCCGGGGATAGAGCGGTCGTAGTACTGGAACCACTCAGAGCCGTCCCGCAGAATCGTTGCTTCCAGCCGCGTGGACAGCGCGTTGACCACGGAGACACCCACGCCGTGGAGCCCACCGCTGACGTTGTACCCGCTGTTCTCGCCGCCGAACTTGCCGCCGGCATGCAGCTGTGTCATGACGACATCCACCGTCGGCACGCCGGTTGAATGCATCGCGACAGGGATGCCGCGGCCGTCATCGGTGACCTGGACGCTGCCGTCACCCAGGATCTTGACATCGACCCTGGTGGCATAGCCGGCCATCGCCTCGTCGATCGCGTTGTCGACGACCTCCCACACCAGATGGTGCAGACCGCGCTCCCCGGTGGACCCGATGTACATGCCAGGGCGCTTCCGGACAGCTTCCAAACCCTCGAGAATGGTGATCGATTCCGCGCCGTACTCTTTGGAAGAGCTCTTCTTCTGGGCAGCCACGTTGGACGCGTCTCCTTGGGGTTCGCATGCGAGGGGCGACGGCCCCCCGCGTATCTCTTCCCGAGTCTACCGTCAACCACCGTCGGCACTGACCCTGAGGCGGCGTTTCTACACACCCATTTGCGCCGTCTGCGGAATTTTTCGAATATCTCCACGTTCCGACGGCTCAGAGTTGTGGACAGATGCTTGTCGGCGCTCTCAGCCCGTGGTAGGGGACGGTGCTACCCGTAGGTGTCGCGCGGCCCGCGCCCCGGCACCCGGCGCGGCCCCTTCTTCCATGTCGGCCCCACCGGTCCGGTGATCTTCAATGAGGTGACGACCCCGTCCCCGACGGCGGCGGCGATCTTCGCGAGAAGCTGGGCCTGCACCATCCGCAGCTGGGTCGCCCACGCGGTCGACTCCGCCGATACCGTGAGCACACCCTCGTTCAGCGACGTCGGCTCCGCGTGCGCCGCGATCTGCTCACCGACCACCGAACGCCACCGCCCGAACACCGAACCCTCGGCGACCTTGCCGTTCCATCCACGGCTGCGTGCCAGGTCGCTGGTGGCAGCGCCGAAGAGCTGCGGGTCCCGGCCGTCGGGACCGGGACCGGACCAGCGGCGCCTGCTGTTGCCCGCGACCCGGCGAGGAGCGGGGGAGTGCCTGCCGCGTCCGACATTCTTACCCTGACCCCGCGCCGCGCCCCGCGCTTCCTCAAGGGTGCGCCGCACCAGGTCCATCGCCTTGAGCCCCGCGAGCTCCGGCGGCGGTCCGAGCGGCTCGACGTCGTCGGGACGGTCGACGTCGCCACCGTTATCGCCGTCGTCGGATTCCACTACCGCACCTCCGAAAGCCGGCCGGAATCATCGTCGCGCATGGTGATCTCGATGCGGCGCACATCCCAGTCCGCCGGGATGTCCTCATGTACCGCGGCGGTCACCAGGACCTGCTCCGCGGACGCGGCGACCTGAGCGAGTGCCTCTCGCCGGGCGGTGTCCAGTTCGGCGAACACATCGTCGAGCAACAACACCGGATCACTCCCTTCTGCCCGAAGCAGTTCGTAGGCCGCCAATCGCAGTGACAAGGCGACCGACCACGATTCCCCGTGGCTGGCAAATCCTTTCGCCACCTGCTCGCCGAGCCGTAACTCGAGATCATCCCGGTGCGGTCCGACAAGGCATACGCCGCGTTCCAGTTCCGCCTCGCGGCGCCGCGCCAAGGCATCCAGCAGTGCCGCCTCGAACACCTCGATATCAGCGTTGCCCGCGGCCGCCTCGACCTCGACGACGTCCACGCCGCTGCGGTAGCGGATCGACGCCGGTCGCGATGTCGGCGCCAACAGCTGGTAGGCCTTCTCCACCTCCGGCGCCAGCTCGTTCACCAGTTCCACACGCGCAGCAATCAATTGGGCCCCGTGCGCCGCCAGGTGCCCATCCCACACATCCAGGGTTTCCAGAGCACCGCGGTCGCCACGGTATCGGCTGCCGGACGCGGTCTTGAGCAGAGCCGTCCGCTGTCTGACCACCTTGTCGTAGTCGGCCCGCACCGCCGCGATCCGCGGCCTGCGGGTGGTGGCGAGCTCGTCGAGATAACGCCGACGCTCGCTGGGGTCACCACGCACCAGCGACAGATCCTCGGGCGCGAACAGCACGGCGCGCAGCACGCCCAGGATTTCGCGTGCGGACCTGACGGGCGACCGATTCAACCGCGCCTTGTTCGCCCGCCCGGAGGTGATGTCGAGATCCACGGCGAGCTCACGACCGTCGCTGACCACGATGGTGGACACCACCGCACGTTCAGCGCCGGCACGGATCAACGGGGCGTCCGAAGCTACCCGGTGTGAACCGAGAGTAGCCGAATACCACAGGGCCTCAATGAGATTGGTTTTACCGAAGCCGTTGGATCCGACAAACACCGTACGGCCGGGCTCGAGGTCAAGTTCGACGCGGGCCCATGATCGGAAGTCGGTCAGTGCGAGGCGACGGACATGCACGGATACACCCCGGTCACCCGGACTCGCTCACTCGCTTGACGGCGTGCCCGCCGAACTGGTTCCGCAGCGCCGCGACCGCCTTCATCGTCGGCGAATCATCTTGGCGGGAAAGGAATCTGGCGAACAGGGCGGCCGCGATACTCGGCACCGGAACCCGCAGTCGGATCGCCTCCTCGACGGTCCACCTGCCCTCGCCGGAATCCTCTGTGTAGCCGCTGATGTCGTTCAGACCGGGGTCTTCCTTGAGCGCCTTCGCGAGCAGCTGCTGCAGCCAGGACCGCACCACCGTGCCGTTCGTCCACGCTTGGTACACGGCCTGCGGATCCTTGACCAACTCCTCGGCCGCCAACATCTCGTAACCTTCGGCGTAGGCGGTCATCAGTGCGTACTCGATGCCGTTGTGCACCATCTTCGCGAAATGGCCCGCCCCGACCGGACCGACGTGCACGAATCCGTCTTCCACCGGCCCCGGCGGCCGCAGGGTGTCGAAGATCGGCATCGCGCGCGCGATATCGGCGTCGCTGCCGCCGACCATCAGCCCGTAACCCTCGGTCAAACCCCAGATGCCACCCGATACGCCCGCGTCGACAAAGCCGATTCCCTTGTCGGCCAGCAATTTCGCGTGAGGAGCGTCCTCTGTGTAGCGGGAGTTGCCGCCGTCGATCACCAGGTCACCCTCACTGAGGACGCCGGCGAGCGCGGCGATCGTCTGCTCGGTGACCGTGCCCGAGGGCACCATCACCCACACCACGCGGGGCGCCTCGAGCGCACCGGCAAGATCCTCGAGAGTAGCGACATCCGACACTTCGGGCCTCGGGTCGTATCCCAAGACCTCGTGTCCACCCTCGCGCAGACGGGCACGCATGTTGAAACCCATCTTGCCGAGGCCGATGAGACCCAGCTGCATTGTCAGCTCCCTTTTCCTGTCGGTGTGACGGGTCAGCCGGGAAGCCGCACCGGCATCAACAGATACACGTAATCGGTCTGTGCCGCCGGGAACGGCCCGGTACCGCCGGCGCCTCCATCATCCTCGCCTGCCGGGCGCAATACCGCTGGCCGACTGGGCGTGGTGAATCCGAACGTCACCCGCTCCGCGTGCAATGAGCCGAGCCCGTCCGTCAAATACGTCGGGTTGAAGGCGATCGTCAGCGGATCTCCCGAGAACTCCACCTGCAGGTCCTCTTCGGCCCGACCCACATCGTCGGCACCGGCGGACAGCCGCAGCACGTCGTCGGCGAACTCCATCCGGACCTGTGCACCGCGATCCGCCACGAGAGCGACGCGCTTGATCGCCTCGGTCAGCTCGGCGACCGCGATCGTCGCCACGGCGGTGTGTTCGCTGGGGAGCAGCTGGCGAAACTTCGGGAACTCGGCGTCCAGCAGTCGGGTGGTGCTGCGCTTGCCCTTGCTGCGGATGCCAAGCAGGCCTTCCTTGCCGACGGCCTGGCCGGAACCCAGTGACAGGTGCACCTCTTCACCGTCGGTTCCCGCCTTCGCGGCTTCGGCCAGTGTCTTCGCCGGCACCAGGACGGCGGCTTCCACGCCGGCAGCGTCGGTGGACCAGGTGAGCTCCCGCACAGCGAGCCGAAAACGGTCGGTGGCGGCCAAAACCACCTTCTCGCCGGAGATCTCGACGCGGATGCCGGTGAGCATCGGCAAGGTGTCATCCCGGCCCGCGGCGACCGCCACCTGCCCGATGGCCTCGGCGAACAGGTCCGAGGACACCACGCCCGTCTCGTCGGGCAGCGTGGGAAGGGTGGGATAGTCCTCGACCGCCATGGTCGGCAGTGAGAAGCGCGCGCTGCCGCAGGTCAGCGAGACCCTGGTCCCTTCGACGCTGACGTCGACCGGCTTGGCCGGCAGCGACCTCACGATGTCGGAGAGAAGCCGTCCCGATACCAAAACGCTTCCCGGAGAAGCGATTTCAGCGGGAATCCGCACCTCGGCGGAGACCTCGTAGTCGAATCCCGAGACGGTCAGACCCTCATCGGATCCGGTGAGCAGCACGCCTGCCAGGACGGGCACCGTCGGTCGGGACGGGAGATTGCGCGCCACCCAGGCAACCGCATCGGCGAAGTCTTCGCGGGTCAGTCGAAACTTCAAATCCGTGAGACCTGCCGTCGCCACGTTCATAGCGTCCCTTCGATGCGCACCCCGACAAAAGCCTTGATCAGCGGATTCCGGTATCGCGTGCTGCGCCCCCCGGACGCGCTACGACGACCGGAACGGCTGCCGATGAACCACCGTAGAGCTTTCAGCCCCAACTTGAAAGCTAATCGATCGGGCTGACATCCGGGCGGGTAACCGCCGTGCGCCGAGGATTTTTGGAGGTTTCCCCAGCCGGCTTCTTCTAGAAGAAATCTAGAGATATCTAGGAGAAGTAGTAATAGGTGCTGTGCAGACTGGGGATAGCTCCGGGTCCTCGCTGGCTAGGGGGTATGGCGGGGTGTTGACGAATTGTGGATACCGGACCGTCAACTTCGGGGCCGTTGGGGATACGCGCGCAGTTGGGGAAGAATCGGGCGCCGGCTCGATGGTTGACCTCAGGTTGTCCCCACGTCGGTCCACAGGTTTTCGCTGTGACGAGAGGGACGACAGGGACAGAAGTTTTTTGAAACTCGTGACGCACGACGACCACGAAACACCCGATATGGGCGCATCGCGATGACACGTGTGGGATGAGGCGCGACGGTGTCAGCGCTTGGCGCGCTGGCGAATCCGCGTCGTGAGCTCTTTGACATGATCGAACACCTCACGGCGCTCGGCCATTTCGTTGCGGATCTTCTTCTCCGCGTACATCACCGTGGTGTGATCGCGGCCGAACGCCTGGCCGATCTTGGGTAGCGAGAGGTCGGTGAGTTCGCGGCACAGGTACATGGCGATCTGGCGTGATTGCGCCAGCGCACGGGTCTTGCCCGGTCCGCGGAGCTCGTCGAGGCTGGTCTCGAAGTACTCAGCGGTGGCCGCCATGATCGCGGCCGCGCTGATCTGCATGGTCGACGCATCGGAGATGAGGTCGCGCAGCACGATCTCGGCGAGCGACTTGTCGATGGCGGTCTTGTTCAGCGAGGCGAACGCGGTGACCCGGATCAGCGCTCCCTCGAGCTCGCGGATGTTGCGTTCGATGCGACTGGCGATCAGTTCGAGGACGTCGTCAGGAACATCGAGACGATCCATCTGAGCTTTCTTGCGCAGGATGGCGATTCGCGTTTCCAGCTCGGGTGGTTGGACGTCGGTGATCAGTCCCCACTCGAAGCGGGTCCGCAACCGGTCTTCGAGGGTGGCGAGCTGCTTGGGCGGCCGATCGGAGGAGATGACGATCTGTTTGTTCGCGTTGTGCAGCGTGTTGAAGGTGTGGAAGAACTCCTCCTGGATGCCGTCCTTGCCTTCGATGAACTGGATGTCATCGACGAGCAGCACGTCGATGTCGCGGTACGTCCGCTTGAACGACGCGCGGCGGTCATCGCGCAGTGAGTTGATGAAGTCGTTGGTGAACTCTTCGGTGGAGACGTACTTGACGCGCATCCCCGGGAACAGCCGTTGGGCATAGTTCCCGGCGGCGTGCAGCAGGTGTGTCTTGCCGAGTCCCGACTCCCCCCAGATGAAGAGCGGGTTGTAGGCGCGGGCCGGCGCCTCGGCGATCGCCAGGGAGGCGGCGTGGGCGAACCGGTTTGATGCACCGATGACGAAAGTGTCGAACGTGTAGCGGCGATTCAGGTTGATCGCGGTGTCGTCAGTGGATGCCGTGTTGGTGGCGCGCTGGGAGAAGTACCTCGGCCAGCTCTCCTCGGCGCTGGCGCGGGCGGCCTGATCCTCATCGACGTCGTCGTCGAGATCGTCGACATCGGGTGAAGCGGGCGGCTCGCGGAATCCGTTGTGCAGGTCGTCGGCTTCATTGGTGGCCGGGTCCGCGATGCGGACCCCCAACTCGACGCGCTGACCGAGCTGGCGGCTCAACGCGGTCACGATCGGTTCGCGTAGGTGGCGTTCGATTTCGTTCTGGACGAACGGGGTCGGCACCGACAGCAAGGCGAAGCCCTCGGTGATGACGAGCGGCCGGACCAGCTTGAGCCAGGCCCGCTGCTGCGGGGTCAGGGATCCATTGGCTGTGCCGTCGTCACCGTTGAGTTCCGCGACGACGTTGTTCCAGATTGAGACAAAGGGGGGATCGGGGTCTGCTGTCAACGACCCGCACCCCCTAGCGGCCGGCCCAGGGACGGCCAAGTGGACGATAGCGAACTGTCCACAAAGTTATCCACAGGTTGTGGAGAGAGGACGTTCGTTGTCGTCTGGTTGTCTACCGGCGGGGACGCCGCTGGCCGGAGCTCGTCACAGTGTGTTGATTCCGTGGGCTCGCGACGGAGTGGGCGTCCTCGCTTCGTTGTCTTGCGCCGTCCCAGTGTGGAATCGGCATTGGCAGAAGCTAACAGTTTTCTCTCGGAGTGCCAACAGTTCTGCAACATTCCCGGGAGCCGAATTCTTGCGTGGCCCAATCGTTCCAGATGAACGTGACGTTTGTGGTTGGTGTGATGTCGCTGACGGTGCGTAACGGGGGTGTCGGTGGAGGTTGGGGCAGTTTGACCCAGCGATTTCTCGTCAGTACCCTCGAACAGTCGCCCGCACGTGGCGATACGGCTGCGACCCGGCCCCGCCGGGGGCCGCGCCGGCTAGTAATGCGAGACGGACGAGCTTACCAACGGCCTACCGCGTCACGCCTGTCATGAGCGTTCATGAGGGCGGGTCGCGGGGGCCAGACGCAACAAGGAGTGACAGCCGTGGCCAAGGGCAAGCGGACTTTCCAGCCCAACAACCGCCGCCGGGCGAGGGTGCACGGTTTCCGGCTGAGGATGCGTACCCGCGCCGGCCGGGCCATCGTGGCCGACCGGCGCCGCAAGGGCCGTCGTTCACTGACTGCGTGACGCGGCGCAAGGTCTGACGCGGTGCTTCCGGCGCAGTACCGGATGACGCGGTCGGCCGAGTTCGGTGCCACGGTGAGTCGAGGAACGCGGTCCGCGCAACCGGACCTGGTCCTCTACACCCGCGCCGACGAGACCGGTGACTCCGGACCGAGGATTGGTCTGATCGTGTCAAAGGCAGTGGGGAACGCCGTGCAACGGCATCGGGTGTCCCGCCGGCTGCGTCATGTCGCGAAGACGATTCTCGACGACCTCGACCCCGCGGACCGCGTCGTGATCCGGGCGTTGCCCGGCAGCCGCGAGGCGATATCACCCCGCCTCGAGAAAGAGCTGCAGACGGCGTTGCAGCGCATCAAGAAGCGCTCGGGAGAGTCGAAATGACAGCACGGTCGGCTGCGGTGCGGGCGGTGGTCTATGTGATCCAGCTCTACCGGCACACCGTTTCTCCGCTGCGTCTTCCGACCTGTCGGTTCACCCCCACGTGCAGTCAATACGCGGTCGAAGCGCTGACCGAGTTCGGGCTGCTCCGAGGAGGGTGGTTGGCCGCGGTTCGTCTGCTGAAGTGCGGGCCATGGCATAACGGAGGATGGGATCCGATCCCGGATCGACAAGACGACAGCGCGGAGCACCGAGGCCCAGCCGCCGAGTGTGCCTGTGGCGTAACCGAACACCGGTCCAGCACGGTGCAGCAAGGGGAGAGTCGAACGCGTGTTTAATTGGTTTAGCCTCGACATCATTTACTACCCGGTGTCGGCGATCATGTGGGTTTGGTACAAGGCCTTCAGCTTCCTGCTGGGACCGTCGAACTTCTTCGCCTGGGCGCTGTCGGTGATGTTCCTGGTGTTCACCCTCCGCGTGATCCTCTACAAGCCCTTCGTCCGGCAGATCCGCACCACGCGGCAGATGCAGGAGTTGCAGCCCCAGATCAAGGCGCTGCAGAAGAAGTACGGCAAGGACCGCCAGCGGATGGCGTTGGAGATGCAGAAGCTGCAGAAGGAACACGGGTTCAATCCGATCCTGGGATGTCTGCCGATGCTGGCGCAGATCCCGGTGTTCCTCGGTCTGTATCACGTGCTGATGTCGTTCAACCGGACGCAGACCGGGATCGGCAGGCTCGGGCTGTCGGTGGAGGAGAACCGGAGCCTGGGCAACTACGTCTTCAGCGCGACCGACGTGGGGCACTTCCTGGACGCCAACCTGTTCGGCGCCCCGCTCGGCGCAACGATGATCCAGCAGCACGGCCTGGACGCGTACACGGAGTTCTACCGGCCCGCGGTCATCGCGGTCGGCGTGCCGATCATGATCGCCGCCGGTATCGCCACGTACTTCAACAGCCGTGCGTCGGTAGCGAGGCAGACTCCCGAAGCCGCCGCCAACCCGCAGACCGCGATGATGAACAAGCTCGCGCTCTACGTCTTCCCGCTTGGCGTGGTCGTCGGTGGCCCGTTCCTGCCGCTGGCGATCATCATGTACTGGCTCGCCAACAACATCTGGACCTTCGGCCAGCAGCACTATGTGTTCGGCAAGATCGAGAAGGAAGAAGAGCAGAAGAAGCAGGAGGCGATCGATCGCCGTGCGGCCAACGCGCCGGCACCCGGTGCCAAACCGAGTCGCAAGAAAAGGCCGATCGCCCCGGATACCGAAGCGGAGGCCACCAGTCATGAGGTGGTCGAACCGTCGGAGGGCGTCGAAACCGGTGGGTCGAAGGACGGCACCGCAGGTCCATCGGCACCGCCTAACGGCGCCCAGAACCCATCGAAACCTGCAGCGCGGAACGGAGCGGTCAGCCGCACTCCGAAGCCCGGCGCTCGGCCGAAGAAACGGAAACGTTGACGCGCGGGTGACCGCGAACGAGGGAGAGGTACACGTATGACAAACACCGACACTGCAGACGCCGCCGAGACGACGGAGCGCACTGAAGACGTCGAGCCGACCGACACCGGGCCCGAGGGCGCCGAGTCGGGCGGGGCGGATCTCGAGGAGAAAAGCGGGCCGGATCTCGAGGAGAAGTTGGTCACCGAGGGTGAGATCGCCGGCGACTATCTAGAAGAGCTCCTGGATCTGCTGGACTACGACGGGGACATCGATCTCGACGTCGAGGGCGATCGGGCGATCGTGAGTATCGACGGTGGCGGCGACCTGACGAAGTTGGTCGGCCGCAAGGGCGAGGTGCTCGACGCGCTCCAGGAGTTGACCCGGTTGGCGGTGCATCAGAAGACGGGTGAGCGCAGCCGGCTGATGCTGGACATCGCGGAGTGGCGTAAGCGCCGTCGCGACGAACTGTCGGCGCTCGGCGACAAGGTGGCCCACCGCGTGCTGGATACCGGCGCGCGCGAGGAGCTGTCGCCGATGACGCCGTTCGAGCGCAAGATCGTGCACGACGCCGTGGCCGCTGTGCAGGGCGTGCACAGCGAGAGCGAGGGCGTGGAGCCGTCGCGCCGCGTCGTCGTCCTCGCAGACTGAGCTCAGAGTTACATAGGTGTAGTTCGTCGGGGGATTCGGGCGTCGGTGCCACCGCGGAAGTTCGGAGGATGTTTCACGTGAAACACGCGGAGGTACCCGCGCCGCCCGCCGCGGCCGAAGCCATCTTCGGCGACGCGACCGAGCGCGCCCAGCGCTACGCCGAGATTCTCGCTGGCGCCGGGGTCGAGAGGGGACTTCTCGGTCCGCGAGAGGTAGCGCGGGTATGGGACCGGCACGTATTGAACAGCGCGGTGGTGGCGGAGCTCCTCGACCCGGAGGAGCGGATCGCCGACATCGGTAGTGGGGCCGGACTCCCCGGGATACCGTTGGCGCTGGCGCGTCCGGATCTCCGGGTGACGCTCATCGAACCGCTACTGCGACGCAGCGACTTCCTGCGCGAAGCGATCGAGGAGCTCGCTCTCGACTGCAGGGTGGTCCGGGGCCGCGCTGAGGATCGGGCCGTGCGCGACGAGGTGGGGGAGACGGACGCGGTGGTGTCGCGGGCGGTGGCCTCGCTGGACAAACTGACGCGATGGAGCGCGCCGCTGCTGCGCGCAGGGGGACGGATGCTGGCGATCAAGGGGGAGCGTGCCGAGGACGAGATCCGTGAACATCGACGTGCGATGGCGACGCTGGGCGTGACCGAGGTGAAGGTGATGAGATGTGGCGCTCAATTCGTGGATCCACCCGTGACGGTGGTCGTAGGGTTCCGGGGGTCCCAGAGGCTTCAGCGGGGCGACCGGCCGCCGGGAAGGAAACAGAGATGACGTCAGTTCCCGAGCCTCGGGAACCGCAGCCGATCCCTACGGGTGCTTCGGATGTTTCACGTGAAACGTGGCAGGCGGAGTCCGCAACAGTGAGTAGTGATACGCCGATCGGCGCGGAGGCCGAACGTGCCGTCCGGCTGATGCAGGCCGCCACTCAGGGACAATTGCCCCGGCCCTCGCAGCAGCGAGTCTTCACGATCGCCAACCAGAAGGGCGGCGTGGGGAAGACGACCACGGCCGTCAACATTGCCGCGGCACTCGCGCTGCAGGGATTGCGGACGCTCGTCATCGACCTGGATCCGCAGGGCAATGCCAGCACCGCCCTGGGCATCGAACACCGACCCGGCACCCCGTCGTCGTATGAGGTACTGATCGGCGAGATTCCGGTCGAGTCGGCTCTGCAACGCAGCCCGCACAGCGAGCGCCTGTACTGCATTCCCGCGACGATCGATCTGGCCGGCGCCGAGATCGAGTTGGTCAGCATGGTCGCGCGGGAGGGTCGCCTGCGGACGGCCCTCGCCGAACTCAAGCACCATGATTTCGACTACGTGTTCATCGATTGCCCGCCGTCGCTGGGGTTGCTGACGATCAATGCGTTGGTCGCGGCACCCGAGGTGCTCATCCCGATTCAGTGCGAGTACTACGCCCTCGAGGGTGTGGGTCAGCTGTTGCGCAACATCGAGATGGTCAAGGCGCACCTCAATCCACAGCTGGAGGTGACGACCGTGGTGCTGACGATGTACGACGGGCGCACCAGGCTTGCCGACCAGGTGGCGTCGGACGTGCGCGCGCATTTCGGGGACAAGGTGTTGCGCACCGTGATCCCGCGCAGTGTGAAGGTCTCGGAGGCTCCGGGCTACGGGATGACGATCATCGAGTACGACCCAGGGTCGCGCGGGGCCATGAGCTATCTCGACGCGAGCCGCGAGCTGGCACACCGAGGAGTAGAGGGACAATCCCGATGAGTGCAGACGCTTTCAGGGTGACGAGGAGAGGCAACGGATGAACAACGCGGCGAAGAAGCGCAGCGGTCTGGGCCGCGGCCTGGCCTCCCTGATTCCGACCGGACCCGCCGACGGCGAGGGGCCGGCGACGCTGGGGCCGCGGATGGGCGCTGCGGCCGCCGACGCGATGTTCGGCGGACCCGTCGCCGCGGCCGAAGAGAACCCGGCCGGCGCGGTATACCGGGAGATCGATCCGGCGCTGATCGATCCGAACCCGCGCCAGCCCCGGCAGGTGTTCGACGAGGAGGCGCTCGCCGAGCTCGTGCACTCGATCCGCGAGTTCGGGCTGATGCAGCCGATCGTGGTCCGAATGGCCCCGGCCGCCGACGGTGGAGGTGACTCGCGCTACCAACTCGTCATGGGGGAGCGGCGGTGGCGTGCCGCCCAGCAGGCGGGCGCGGCAACGATCCCGGCGATCGTCCGGGAGACCGCCGACGAGAGCATGCTGCGCGACGCGTTGTTGGAGAACATCCACCGCGCACAGCTGAACCCGTTGGAAGAGGCGGCGGCCTATCAGCAGCTGCTCGAGGAGTTCGACGTCACCCACGATGAACTGGCGACGCGCATCGGCCGGTCGCGGCCGTTGATCACCAACATGATCCGTCTGCTCCGGCTGCCGATCCCCGTGCAGCGCCGGGTTGCGGCGGGGGTGTTGTCGGCCGGCCACGCACGGGCGCTGCTCGCCCTCGACGGTGGGTCCGATGTGCAGGAGGAGCTCGCGGCACGCATCGTGGCCGAGGGGCTGTCCGTTCGTGCGACGGAGGAAGCGGTGACGCTGGCCAATCGCGACGGCGGCGGCACCTCATCGGCTCCACGTCGCAAGCCCATCCAGATGCCGGGCCTGCAGGACGTCGCCGAACGGCTGTCCTCGGCCTTCGACACCCGGGTCACGGTGAGCCTGGGCAAGCGGAAAGGCAAGATCGTGGTGGAGTTCGGGTCGGTGGACGATCTGCAGCGGATTGTCGAGATCATGAACTCGTCGTCACCGTGACCGACCATACCGGCGAATTACGTCACTGTGACACTGACCGGCCCGGAACCGCCGTCGGGACCCTCTCCCAAAGGAAACGTGCTGTGCCCCAAATGAATTCGGTGCGGAGCCCACGGAGAAGCTCGGCGGACGGCCACAGTGGGCCCGCGGGGCCGGCGCCTTCTATTCTGGAAGGGCTACCGTTCCGTTTCGGACGGCAGCGGACGGCTTAGAACCCCGGGAGTGTAGTGGCCGCACGTATCACGCCCCTTCGGCTCGAAGCATTCGAGCAGCTGCCGAAGCATGCCCGGCGTTGTGTGTACTGGGAGGTCGATCCCCTCACCCTCGGCAGTGACGATCACCTGTCGGACCCGGAGTTCGAGAAGGAAGCGTGGCTGTCCATGGTCATGCTCGAGTGGGGGTCGTGCGGGCAGCTCGCCGTCGACTGCCGCGAGGTCTCCGAGGCCGGAGTCGACCCGGCTCTGGAATCGACTGACGACCCGTGCCTGGGCTACGCCTTCTATGCGCCGCCGCGCACAGTGCCCCGGGCGGGGCGGTTCCCGACGGGACCGGTCAGCGCCGACGCCGTGCTGCTCACCTCGCTGGGCGTCGAGTCCACGCAGGGCGGCCAGGATCTGTCCACGACGCTGATCGCCGCCGTCGTCGGTGATCTGGTCCGCCGCGGCGTGCGAGCCCTGGAAGCGTTCGGCCGGTCGGCTGAAGTGAGCGAGCTGTCCGATATGGCGAGTCTTCCGGCGGACGTCGCGCCGGTGATGGAGGTCCTCGGCGACTGCTCGGTGGAGCAGTGCATGCTGGGCACCGATGTGCTGCTGGACGCCGGCTTCGTCGTGGTGTCGCATCACACGTACTTTCCGCGGCTGCGGTTGGAACTCGAGCAGGGTCTCGGCTGGAAGGCCGGCGTCGAGGCGGCGCTGGAACGATTGCTCGAAAGCGCGCAACTCGAACAGCCGGTGGGCGCGGGGGCGAACCCCTGCAGCTAGGCCTGGCGGGCCTGCTCGACGGACAGCTCGTGGGCGAGCAGTTCGGCGAAAGTGAAGGTGCCGGTGGGGCGGTCGTTCTTGCCCAGCAGATACAGCCGCTTGACCGAGGCCAGGATGCCCTCGGCGATCGAATCACGCGACGCCGATGACACCAGGGTGTCGCGGTCTCCGGGATTGGTGATGTAGCCGATGTCGACCTGGACGGTGGGCATCCGGGTCAACCGAAGCAGGTCCCACGTCCGGCCGTGTACGCGGCAATCACGTAATCCGGTGCGCGCCACGACTTCCCGCTGAATGAAGTCGGCCAGGTTGCGCCCGATGGTGGACACCGAACCGTGCGAGTTCCCGAAGTGGAACGACGCGACGCCGCTGGCGGAGGGGCTGGCCTGGGTCTCACAGCGCAGGCTGATCATCAGGTCGGCGCCGACGGTGTTGGCGGTCACCGCCCGCTCGGCGTCCGACGGTGACCGATTGGCCGGGCGGGACAGGAACGTCTCCATCCCGATCGCGGTCATGCGTCCCTCGAGGCGACTTGCCAAGTCCCACAAGATATCCGCTTCGCTGATCGGACCGGCGGGGCCGTTCATGATCAGACCGTGGTTGCCGCCCCCGCGGCCCGGGTCGATGATGATCCGCTTGCCGGACAGCCGCGGGCCGGACGTGCGGACCAGTTCTTCTTCGCGGATGGCGTGCGGGGACCCACCGGTGACCCGCGAACCGAGAAAATACAAGGAGCGCAACGTTTCCGGACCGCAGATGCCGTCCGGATAGAGTCCGTACTCGCGCTGGTAGGACATCAGGGCGTTGTGGGTCAGCAGACCGAAGTGGCCGTCGACCAGGTTGGTGTAGAAGCCCAGATCCTGCAGCCGTGCCTGCAACGTCGCCACGTCGTCGCCGTACATCGGCGCGCCGAACTGGTGATTGAGGGTGCGGGCGCCCAGCCGGTACGACGCTTCCTTCAGCGCGCGGTAGGTCGCTTCGCCGACGATGCCGTCCACGAGCAGGCCGCGGTGCTGCTGGAACGCCCGGACCGAGTGGTCGAGCTCCTCGTCGAACATGTCCACCGCGACGTGCCTACCGGTGGTCAGATCGTCGTCCGGGTTGTCGATCATGCCCAATGCGGCGAGGGCGGCCCGAATCTCGGTGACCGCTCCTCCGCGATCACCTCGACGCAGACTCGACATAGCCAGCATTCTCTCAGACCGACTGCGGAATCGTAAAAACCCCAGGCAGGTGTTCAGACCGCAAAATGCGGTGTCGGGCGCTCGCTAAACGACGTCGCCGAGCTCGCGCAGCAGCGCGGCTTTGCCTTTCGCGCCCACGATCCGCTTGATCGGTGCACCGTCCTTGAACAGGATCATCGTCGGGATCGACACCACCTGGAAGTCGCGGGCGGTCCCCGGATTCTCGTCGACGTCCATCTTGGCCACGGTCAGCGAGCCGGCCTTCTCGGCAGCGATCTCCTCGAGCACCGGGGCGACCATCTTGCACGGTCCGCACCACGTCGCCCAGAAGTCCACCAGCACCGGCGTGCTGCTCGACAGGACGTCCTGGGAGAACGAATCGTCCGTCACAGCCACCGTGGAAGAGGACTCTGCACCGCTCATTGTTGTGCTCCTATCAGATCGCTGTCATCCGTTGTGGTAGAGGTTCTTTCGCCGGGCTCAGCCTGATCGGCCAGCCAGCGCTCCGCGTCGATCGAGGCGGCACAGCCACTGCCGGCCGCGGTGATCGCCTGCCGGTAGGTGTGATCGACGAGATCGCCTGCGGCGAAGACGCCGTCGATCGAGGTGTAGGTGGTGCGGCCTTGGACCTGCACGTAGCCCGCGTCGTCGAGCTCCACTTGACCGCGCACCAGCTCGGAGCGCGGGTCGTGGCCGATCGCGACGAACACGCCCGTCACGTCCAGCGCGGACTCTTCTCCGGTCACGTTGTTGCGCAACCGGATTGCCGAAACCTTGGGGTCGCCCTCGACTGCTACCACCTCGGTGTTGAGCAGGAAGCGAATCTTCTCGTTGTTCTGGGCACGTTCGAGCATGATCTTCGACGCTCGGAACTCCTCACGCCGGTGGATCAGCGTGACGCTGCGGGCGAACCGGGTCAGGAAGGTGGCCTCTTCCATCGCGGAGTCGCCGCCGCCGACCACGGCGATGTCCTGGTCCCGGAAGAAGAAGCCGTCACAGGTGGCGCAGGTGCTCACGCCCATGCCCAGGAGTTCGGCCTCGCCGGGAACACCGAGGTGCCGGGCGGCGGCGCCCATGGCCAGGATCACGGCCCGGGCCTGGTAGGTCTCGTTGCCGACGGTGACGGTCTTGACCGGGCCGGCCAGGTCGACGGCGTCGACGTCCTCCATGCGCAGATCGGCGCCGAAGCGCAGCGCCTGCTCGCGCATCTGGTCCATCAACTCCGGGCCGGTGATGCCCTCACGGAAACCGGGATAGTTCTCCACCTCAGTCGTCGTCATCAGGGCGCCGCCGAACTGGGTGCCCTCGAACACCAGCGGGGTGAGCTGGGCGCGCGCTGCGTACACGGCCGCCGTGTAGCCGGCAGGGCCGGAGCCGATGACGATCACATCATGGACGGTGGGTGAGGAGGTCATGAGAGCCTTTCTGCCTGCGGCGAGAGTTCAAACAACCGCGATGTGTAAACAACAGCGTATGCCGTGGTGTTCCCACCGGGGTTCCGGGCATCTGCGGTGCGTCGCCGGTGCGGCGTGCGGGATTGTCACTGCCGGGCCAGCACCGTTTCGGCGAGCAGTCCGGTGCGCGAGACGCTGCAGGTCGGCTCCACCACCACCGCGCTGAGCTGCTCGGATGCGCCGCCTGGAAGCAGAAGCAGCACGCCGGGGCGGCCGGACACCTCGAGCAGGCGGCCACCCAGGACCTCCTCGGTGGGGGAGCGCCCGAGACCGGTGAGGCACGAGGCGCGCCGCTGCGGGTCGGTCAGGGGCCCAAGATCCGGTGGCTGCGTGAGGGCGTCACGCAGCTCCTCGTCGGACAACGGGAACCCGGCGGGCCGCTCCACGGTGATCTGCTCGGCAGTCGGACCTGGCGGGAATGCCGGACCGGGGGCACCGGTCAGGGTGAGCACACCCAGGACCACGGCGGCAGCCACCGCGCAGACCCCTACGACGAGGCCCGCCCACTGCACGCGGGACAGGCGCGGCCGGGCAAGGGCGTGGCCGCTGGGCGGGGGCGCAGGCTGCGGCGCCGTCCGCAGTGCCTGGGCCATGGCGGCGGTGACGTCGGCGGGCACCTCGGGCGCGGACCGCTCATCAGTGCCCAGCTCGGCCAGCCGGCGCCGCACCGTGTCCAGTCCGGCCAGCACGCGAGCCGCCTCGGGATCGGTGCGGGCCTGCCTGCGCACCCGGGCCGCAGTAGCGTCGTCGAGAAGTCCGGCCTGCAGGTCGGCGAGCAGGTCGGGGGTGATGTGCAGTGGCCCGGAGTCAGGGTCGGGGCCTGTGCTGCCCATCGCTGCCCCCGCCGGTCGTCGCCCTGAAGATCGGTTCGAGGCTATCCGACCAGCCTCACTCGGCGGGGGCGGCGCCGGCCGCGAAGTAGGCCAGCGATTCGGCGAGCTTGCTGCGGGCCCGCGAGCAGCGGCTCTTCACCGTGCCCTCGGCGATCCCGAGCATTCGGGCGGTCTCGGCCACCGAATACCCCTGCATGTCCACAGCGACGACCGCCGCGCGTTGTTCCACGGAGAGGCGCATCAGCGCGCGTTCCACCGCGACGGCGGTGTCCACCCGCACGGTGGGGTCGGCTACCCGTACCAGCTGGTCATCCAGCTCGTCATGGGCGTGTATCTTGTTGCGGCGCAACCGGTCCAGGCATGCGTTGACGACGATCCGATACAGCCAGCTGCTGACCGCCGAGTCGTGGCGGAAGGCGCGGGCGGTGCGGTGTGCCGCCAGCAGCGCATCCTGCAGGGCGTCCGCGGCGTCGTCGCGGTTCCTGCTGGTGAGTACCGCCAGCCGGTAGAGCTGGCGGTGGTGTCGGTAGAACAGCTCCTCGAACGCATACCGGTCACCGCTGACGTGCGCGACGAGCAACTCGGCGTCGGTACGCAACGACTCGGGTCGCTCCTGTGCTCCCCCGAATATCCCCACAGCCGAACACTAAGCGGCGCCGAGTAGGCCTTCGGGCACCAGTTTTCGGCGGGCACCCGGACGTGCGTGGACGCGGTCTACACCGCTGGGGATAGTGCGTCAGGACGCGGCGTTGAGCGTGATCTCCGCGACGTCGGAGCGGCTCTCGCCGCCGACCGAACCGAGCGTGGAGATCCACACCAGCACGTTCGACGTCGGCTCCGCATCGGTGACCTCGATGGTGTTCGACCCCGGCTTGAGCGTGGTGGGCTCGGTCAGCGCGGTGGTGTCCTCCAGTGACGACGGCGACGCCGAGTCCGAGGACCGGATCTGCACGGCGGTGCCGGTGCTGTTGACGTTGATGGTGACCGAGCCGACGGTGGCCGGTTGCGACAGCTGCAGGATCAGGCCGACGCCGTTCTTGAAGTTGGGGAACGGCGTGGGGTCCGAGTAGGTGTCGATGGGCCAGACCGTGGTCGGGTTGCCGTCGATCGCAAGCCCAGCGAGGTCCGGCGCGTCGGCCTCTCCCTCGGGTGAGAACACCGTTGCCCGAACGGGTTTGATGACCGATCCGTTGCCGCCCGGCGTGGCCGCCTCGGAGGTGGACGGCGTGTTCAGACCGAGTTCGTCGCCGCCGAGCCCGTTTCCGACGTCGCCGAAGATCCGGCTCAGCACGGTGGCGAGCAGAACCACCGCGACGACGACGATGACGGCGGCCACCGAGAGTCCGACGATGAGTCCCTTGCGGCGGCGCGTCTGCGAGTCGGTGTCGGAGGAGGAGCCCAGCCAGCTCGACGAGCGGGACTCGGGAGCGGCGTCCTCGATCGGCGCGATGTGGTCGGTGCGGTCGGCGATTGCGGTGGCCTGCTGCAGCAGGTTCAGCAGCGTTGGCGCGCTGCGGATGCCGCCACCCTCTTGAACGGCGCGCGCCGCGGCGGCCGAGATCTGGAACGGGATGTCACGGTCGACCGCGCGGGGCTCGACGGGTTGGCCGGCGGCGTCGACGTCGGCGGCGGCGAGGCCGCTGGGCTCACCGGTCTCGGGCAGCGGCCACCGGTCGATCAGCAGCGCGTAAAGGGCTGCTCCGATCCCGCGGATGTCGTCATCGGGAGTGGCCTCGGGCAGCGTCGCCGGGAAGGCGAGGGCGACGTCGCCGTCGATGCTGACGCGGATCCGGCTGGGGTGGTCGATGGCCAGCGCAACACCGCTGCGGTGCGCCACCTCGGCGGCCGCGGCCAACGACTGGATGGCGCGGGCACCGCCGATCGGGGACGGCGTGGTGTCGGCGACCTCCGCCAGCGAGCCGCCGCGGATCCATTCCGAGACCACCAGGCCGCCGGAACCGGTGCTCACGACGTCGAGCACACGCGCCACGCCGGGCATGTCGATGCGGCTCAGCCGCTGGGTGCGCGCCAGGATCTCCTGCACCTGACGCTCGGGCAGGACGCCGTCGGGGTCGACGAAGGTCAACGCCACCTGCCGGTCCAGTGCGGTGTCGAGCGCCTGCCAGAACTGCAGATGCGGCGGCCCGCCGTGGAAGACCAGCAGCCGGTAGCGACGGTTGGCGATCATCGCGCCGGGGATCAGGTGGACGTCCTCTGCCGCGAGTGCGGCCTCGAGGGGCGGTTCGCGCGGCGGGTCGAACGCCAGTGTTTCGCGTGTCGGATCGCCTCCGTAGTCCGAAGGCGGGCGAGGCGACGAATCGGACCGCGGCGGGCGGGGCGTCGCCGACGGGATGGCCGTGGTGGCAGCCGACGCATCGACATCGGCGGGCAGCGCGTGCGCACCGGCGGTGTCCGGCACGTCGGGCTGGAAGTCGTCGGCCGACGGGCGGTCGATCCGGGTCGTCTGGGACAGGCCGGTGGAATCGGAGTCCGGTGGGGAACCGCCGGCGGGTGTGTCGCTCACCGCAGATCCTTTCCGCCTCCAGTCGTCGGCAACGTCAGCCGAAGGTCCTCGCTGCACCGGTGGGGATTGTGGCCGCCGGCGCGGCGGGGACGAATTTCTCTGATCAGGGTACGTGAGGTGCCGGTCGGGACGTGGCCGGACGGGAGCCCTAACTGACGGGGCCGCAACCGCGCCGCGGGGGCGCAGCCGGCGCCTGACTGCGGCCAGCGCGGCCTGCGCATCGGGCACCTTGGCGGCCAGCAGTACCCCGACGACGATCGGCACCATCACCAGAGCCAGCACAGCCAGCCGAAGCAGGGAGCCGGCGCCGCCCCACTCGGTGGTGAGGTTCTCCAACAGCAGCTTGTCGATCACGTGGGCGATCAGGCCCGCCGACAGCGACGCCGTGATGGTGACCAGGATGGTGCGGACCACACCCAGGCCCAGCAGCCGCCCCCCGGGCGGGTCGAGGCGGGCACGCAACAGAAGGTGACCGACGGTGGCACCGGCGAGGAAGCCGAGACCGTTGGCCAGGCCCAGGTAGCCGGCGACGAGTTCGGGGTCCTCGGTGAGATGCGGCGCCGCCAGCGAGGCCGCGACCTTGACCACGGTGATCACCACGATCAGCACGATCGGCGTCCACGGTTCCTGGCGCGCGTAGAACACCCGCAGCTGCAGCAGCACCAGGGTGTAGGGGATCAGGGTGAACGCCGACAGGGTGATCGCCATGCCGAGATAGCCGGCGTCGACCTCACCGAAGTTGCCGTAGGCGAACAGCGCGGTGCCGATCGCCGGGCCGCCGACCGTCATCAGCGCCACGATCGGAATCAGTGTCACCATGGTCAGCCGGGTCGCCAGCGACAGGTCTGCCAGCACCGCGGGCCCGTCGTTGGCGGCCGCGTTGCGGGACAACCGCGGCATCACCACCGTCAGGACCGTCACCCCGATGATGCCGAACGGCAGCTGCAGCACCAGCCAGGTGTAGTTGTAGATGGCCGGCCCGGATGCCGATGCGGCACTGGCGATCTGGTTGCCGACGATGAAGCCGATCTGGCTGACCACGACGTAGAGCACCATCGCCAACGCCATCACGCCGAACTTCTTCAGGCGGTCGTCGATACCCCACAGCGGGCGCAGGCTGACACGTTCGGCCCGGATGGCGATGAACAGCACCGTGGCCTGCGCCACCACACCGAGGGTGGTGCCGACGCCCAGCACCAGCAGTTTGGCATTGCCCATCTCGACGGGATCGATCGAAAGTTCGCCCGGCACAAGCACATACAGCCCGAGGGTGAGGATCGCGACCACGTTGTTGACCACGGGAGCCCACGCGGGCGGGCCGAAGATGTTGCGGGTGTTCAGGATTGCCATGAACACCGACGACAAGCCGTAGAAGATGACCTGCGGCAGCAGCAGGAACGCGAACGCGGTGGTCAACGGTCGGTTCACCAACGGGTCGGACCCCAGCATCAGATCGACCAACAGCGGTGCCGCCAGCGTGGAGACGATGGTGACGACGAGCAGCAGTGTGCCGGCCAGGGTCAGCAGACGCCGGATGAAAGCGGTTCCACCGTCGGGGTCGTCGCGCTCAGCGCGGGCGAGCACCGGCACGAAGATCGCGGTGAAGGTGGCTTCGAGCACGAGCGCCGCGATCATGTTCGGCAATTGGTTGGCCACGGTGAACGCGCTGGACAGCGCGGCACCGAGGATGGTGGCGAGCAGCACGATGCGGGCGAAACCGGTGAGCCGGCTGGCCAGCGTGGCCACCGCCATCCCCCAGGACCGTCCGACGACCGCCGAGTCGGAGAGTTCGGCGCGGGGTGAGGGTTGTCGCGGCACCGGCCGCGGCGGAACCGCGGGTGGGGGAGCGGGTGCCCGAACTCGCCGGGGGGCCGGGCCGGGTGCGGTCACCGTCGCCGCCGGGGATCATGGCGGCCCGCCGGTGCGCGGGCGTCGTCGCCGGCGCCTCCGTCATCGCCATAGGCCAACGCCACCTCGATCGGGTCGGGGCGGTCCAGATCGGCACGATCGGGCTGGCGGCGGAACCGGTGCCACAGCCGGCGGCCCACCAGCGCCACGAGTACCGCGCCCGCGGACAGCGTGATGAAGAACAGCACCTTGCCGTAGGCGTTGGAATGCAGCGACAGCCGCACCGGCTCACCGAGGGGTAGGCCGTCGGCGGTGCGCAGCGCGACGTCCACGGCGACCCGCTGGGTGAAGTGCACCTCGACCGGCACCTTGAGCGGCAGGAAGCCGGGCGGCAGCACGATCTCGCCCATGTCGGTCACCGTCATGCCCGGCGGCGCTTCGATGTCCAGCCGAACCCGGATCGGCACCGGCAGATCATTGCGCAGCGCCAAGGGCAACGGGCTGCGTTCGGTCGCCAACGTGTACGAGCCGCCGGGGTTCACGATGGTGACGGCATTGAACAGGTCCTCGACGGTGCGGCCCACCGTCGTGAGCCGCTGCTGCGCCAGGCCGTTGCGGGCATCGGGCGGCACCGAAAGGCTCAGTGCGCGAAGCAGATCCTCCCGCAGCGGGGCGGTGTACTGGTTGCCGGTCTGCCCGGTGCGCTCGTCTGTGGTCAGCGCGGCGGTCAGGCCCCACAGCCGTCCGGTCACCCCGGAGATGCCCGAGACCACACCGTCGTCGAACCGCCCCCGCGGGTTACCCAGCGTCCCCGACGGCAGCGGCACCGGCTCGGTGACGGCGTTGGCCTCGTCGATCACCGCGGTCAGGGGACGGGGGACGGCCAGTCCCGCCCGGATGGTGGTCGCCACCGCCGTGAGGACCGCCTGAGCGTCGGGGGGTGCCAGGTTCCACATCAGGGGTGGCATCAGGATCTGGGTGCGTGGGGTCGTCTCGGGCTGCAGGCTCCGCCACAGCAGCGCGCCGAGCGCGTCCTGTCTACGCGCGGTATCGGAGTCCTGTTTGAGGGCGTTGTCGAGGGACGGGTCGAGGTAGGACGGTGACTCGGGGGTGGCGCCGAGACCGGCCAGGGCCGCCCCGACTGCCGGATCGAAGGGAGCCGCGACGACATTCGGGGTGTAGCGCACCGGTGCGGTCTCGGCAGTCTCGGGCGCTCCACCGTCGGAGACCCCGGGCCCCATCAGGTCGGCGGCGCCGATCGCGACGGTCGGGCCCTGCGAAGACAGCAGGGTGATGGCGGCCTCCGTCATCGGCCCGTCGCCGATCAGGCTGGCCCCGCGGGTGACGGTGACACCGAGGATCTGGTTGACGATGGCGCCGGCCCCGTTGGTGGCGACCGCCGACAGGCCCGGGTCGGCCACCCGGTGTAATGCGTCGAGATCGGCCTGCGCGTACGTCGTCGGGGCGACGCACATCCGCTGCGCCAGCGCCTTGAGTCTGTTGAGCCAGCCGACGGCGGCCTCCTGGCCGGTACCCGGATGTGTCGGGGTTCCGGGGCCGGCGTCGGCGGCGTCGTTGACGACGTACCCGCTCGTCATCGCGTTGACGGTGACGAGCAGGTCGGGGTCGACGGCCAGACACAGCGCGCGGGTGACCTCACCGCCGGGGTCGACCTCGGGGTTGGTCGCGAAGTCGACCGCGGACAGCATGGTGTCGAGGCGTCCGCCCGGGGCCAGCGACGTCGCGAGGTCGTCGTCGATGAGCCGCACGGGCGTGGTGCCGCCCGGGGCGCCTGCGGCCAGCCGCGGCCGGTCGGCCAGCGGCCAGAACATGGTCAGCGCGACCGGGCGGGTGATGTCGGGCGCCACCGCGGAGTTCAAGACGTCGCTGGCGGTGACGTCCGCGCCCTCGTCGGGCGGCACCCCGGCCACCGGCAGCAGGAAGCGGGAGTCGTCGAGCCGGGCAGGCGCCCCGTAATCGGGGGTGCCGTTGACGTTCACCATGACGGGATAGATGCCGGGGCTCTCGACGTTCAGCGAGGGCCGGTCGGGGGAGCGCAGCGGATAAGCCAGCCGGAACGGAACCTCTTGTCCGCGAGCCATTTCGGGTGCGATCGTGATGAAATCGGCGACCGGCTGGTACTGATCGACGTTGCCGGACAGGTCGGTACGCAGCTCACTCGACGTCGCGATGGCTGCCCCGTGTTCCAGCCGCACCACCACGTCGCGCACCGGTCGGTCGCCGACGTTGCGGATCGTGCCGGTGACGGTCACCATCGGCTCACTGGTCGTCGTGACGACCTCCGGGGTGACGTCGTCGATCTGCACCCGCAGGAACGGGGTGGACGCCGGCTGGGCACCGGCGAGTGGGCCCGCGGCGGCGGGAAGCACGGCCAACAGCAGCGCGACGACCGCGACGAGCAGCCGTGCGGGCGGCCCGGTCACGGCCCTTGTCCGCAGCCGTTCGTCCGCCGGCCGGGCTGCGAATTGCCCCGGTCGCTCCGCTCCACCCCCAGGGACGGTTGAGCGGTGGGATCGGGTCGGTGGTTGCGGGTGTGGGAGTGCGTCTGTCCCCGCCGCCGCGGCGAGGTTCGCGGCAGCGGCGGCAGCGCGCTCGGGCCGTCGGTGTGCAGCTTGTCGATCAGTTCGTCGGCCACCTCGGCGAGGCGCCGTTCGTCGGCGTAGGCCAGCCGTGACGGCAGGTCCTTGAGCGGCACCCAGGCCACCTCGCTGACCTCCACATCCTCATCGCAGAGCTCACCACCGAGAAATCGCATCAGGTAATGGTGCACGGTCTTGTGTACGCGCCTGCCCTCGGTGACGAACCAGTAGTCGATGCTGCCCAGCGCGGCCAGCACGCTGCCTTCGATCCCGGTCTCCTCGGCGACCTCCCGGATCGCGGTCTGTTCGGCGGTCTCCCCCATCTCGATGTGGCCCTTGGGCAGCGACCACAGCATCCGGCCGCGCCGGTCGATGCGGCCGATCAGCGCCGCCACCTGGGTGTCCTTGGGACCGTCGATACCGTCGATGACCAGGCCACCGGCCGAGGTCTCGTGCACGGTGCGGAGCCGGTCCTGGGGTCGCCGGGGCCGCGCCTTCTGGGGTTTGGGGGCCGGTGTGGACTGGTCGCTGGCGACGCTGGACGGGGTGTGTCGCCGGTGGTCGCCGGACTGGTCGGCGCCCCCCTCGGGCGGGCCTGCCGCGCGCCGACCGCGGCGCCGACCCCGGCGCCGTCGCGGTTTGGGCTGCTCGCCGTCCGACACCCAAGCGATAGTAGTTGGCGTGAACAGCGGGACTCGCCACACTCGCCGGTCGGTGACCTGTAGGTGATGAGGCCGTGACCACTAGGCTCACCGGACGTGCCCGAAGAGATCCCCGATGCCGAGCGACTGGTCGCCGCGCAGGTGTCGCTGAACCGTCATGGCGACGTGCTACGCGCCCTCGGCCGACTGTTCGCCGACAACGGGCACGATCTGTATCTTGTCGGCGGCAGCGTCCGCGACGCGGTGCTCGGCCGCCTGGGCTCCGATCTCGACTTCACCACCGACGCCAGGCCCGAGCAGATGCAGCGGTTCCTGCGGGGCTGGGCCGACGCGCTCTGGGACACCGGCATCGAGTTCGGCACCCTCGGCGTCGGCAAGGGCCCCCCGGGGAATCAGGACCGGCTGGAGCTGACCACCTACCGCGCCGACACCTACGACCAGGTGTCCCGCAACCCGGAGGTGCGCTTCGGCGACAATCTGGCCGACGACCTGGTCCGCCGGGATTTCACCGTCAACGCGATGGCGGTGCGGATCACCCCGGACGGGCCCGGCGAGTTCCTGGACCCCCTCGGCGGGCTGGCCGCGCTGGACGCCGGCGTGCTGGACACCCCGTCAGCGCCGGAGGTGTCGTTCGGCGACGATCCGTTGCGGATGCTGCGCGCGGCACGGTTCGTCTCGCAGCTGGGTTTCACCGTGGCCCCGCGGGTGCGGCGCGCGCTGGAGGAGATGGCACCCCAGCTGGGCAGGATCACCGTCGAACGCGTGGCCGCCGAACTGGACAAGCTGTTGCTCGGCGCCGACCCGGTCGCCGGCGCCGACCTGCTGGTGCAGAGCGGCCTCGGCGAGGTGGTGCTGCCCGAGATCGGCGCGATGCGGATGGCGATCGACGAGCATCACCAGCACAAGGACGTCTACCAGCATTCGCTGACGGTGCTCCGGCAGGCGATGGACCTGGAAGGCGCGGACGGACCCGACCTGGTGTTGCGCTGGTCGGCGTTGCTGCACGACATCGGCAAGCCCGCGACGCGCAAGCACGAGCCCGACGGCGGGGTGAGCTTTCACCACCACGAGGTCGTCGGCGCGAAGATGACCCGCAAGCGGATGCGGGCGCTGAAGTACTCCAAGCAGATGGTCGACGACGTATCGCAGTTGGTGTATCTGCATCTGCGGTTCCACGGCTACGGCGACGGCCGGTGGACCGACTCCGCGGTGCGCCGCTACGTCACCGACGCCGGCCCGCTGCTCGACCGGCTGCACAAGCTGGTGCGGGCCGACTGCACGACCCGCAACAAGCGGCGGGCGGCGCGGCTGCAGGCGAACTACGACGACCTCGAGCACCGCATCGACGAGCTCGCCGCCAAGGAAGATCTCGCCCGGGTCCGCCCGGACCTCGATGGCAACGAGATCATGAAGATCCTCGACATCCCCGGCGGTCCACTGGTCGGCCAGGCGTGGAATCACCTCAAGGAACTCCGGCTCGACCGCGGCCCCCTCAGCCACGACGAGGCTGTCGAGGAACTGATGACGTGGTGGAACGAGAACGGACCGCCGCGCGTCTGATCAGTTGTGGAGTACTGCCTGGGTGACCCCGACGGCTCGGCCACCATGTGGACGGTCGACGCCGACAGCGACCTCGACGGTGATGGGCGCCTGGATGCCGTCGGACTCGACGTCGACGGCGACGGTCTGATCGACGACGTGCTGGCCGACCTGGACGGCGACGAGTTGGCCGATCATGCGGTGCTCGACCTCGACGGGGACGGGCTGCCGGAGGCCTACTTCACCGACGACGGCACAGGCACCTGGACGGTCGCCGCGGACCGGGGCGGCGGGCTGCGGTGGTTCGGGCTCGACGGGACCGAACATCCCGGCGGGGCGAGTCCGGACGTCAACGCCGATGGTGAGCCGGAGCGGGTGGAGGACGCCGACGGTGACGGGCTCGCCGACCGGGCGTTCAGCGCGGGGTCGGCATGGGTGGACACCGATGGTGACGGACGCTGGGACATCCGGCTGACCGATGGCGACGGTGACGGTCGGGCCGACAGCGCCGCCGCGCCGTGAGCTAGCGGCCGGGGCCCGGCGGCCCGGCGAACGCCTGCGCGATGGTCAGCCAGTGCTCGGCGTCGGGGCCGACCGCGACGATGTCCAGTTCCGAGCGGGGCCTGCGTTGCGTGACGAGCATGCAGAAGTGTTCGGCCGACCCGCTGACCTGTTGGGCAGCATCCTCGGGACCCCACGCCCACACCGATCCGTCGGGTGCGGTCAGTTTCACGTGGAACGGTTCGGTCGGCGGGGTGAGCCCGTGCACCGCGTACGCGTAGTCGCGGGTGCGGACGCCGATGTGCGCGATCGAGCGAAGCCGCGACGTCGGTTCCCGCGTCACGCCCATAGCGTCCGCGACGTCCAGCCCGTGCGCCCATGTCTCCATCAGCCGAGCGGTGGCCATCGACGCCGCACTCATCGGTGGCCCGAACCACGGCAGCTTGCGGCCGTCGGCGACGGTCAGCAGCCCGTCGTGCAGCGCGGTGCGGGTGGCGCGCCACTCGGTGAGCAGCTGTGCCGGCGGCAGCGCCGCGAGCTCCTCGGCGCCGGCGTCGACGAAGCCGGTCGGGTTCTCGGCGGCGCGGCCGAGAACGTCGGCGAAGCCCGCCTCGTCGGTGACGGAGATCAGCGAGACCTGATCGGTCCACAGCAGGTGTGCGATCTGGTGGGCGATGGTCCAGCCCGGCGCGGGGGTTTCGGTCGCCCAGCGCTCGGGCGGAAGGTCGGCCACCAACGCGTCGAGGGTGTCGCTTTCGGCGCGCAGATCGGCGACCATCGGGGCTGCTCCGGCCATGCCGGTCACCCTAGCCGGGCCGGCGGGTGCGTCGTGCGAACGCTCATCGCCGCCATGTGCTCTTCGCGCAAGCGCTCATCGCCGCGGCCGGGCGCGGCGTCCCACCGACGCGTGAACGGCCAGGCCGATCAGATAGAGGCCCGACCCCGCGGCCACGAGCGCGGGGGAGTGACCGTCGGGCGGAATGACAGCGGCGGCCGCCGCGATCGCGATGATGAACGCCACCCAGAACAACGAATCCTGTACCGCGAATACGTGCCCTCGCAGCGCGTCGTCGACGTCGACCTGCATCGCGGTGTCGGCGCACAGCTTGACCACCTGGCCGGCCGCGCCCAGAAAGAACCCGCAGCCAACCAGCACGGGCAGCTGCATGCCCACACCCAACAGTTGTACGACGGCAGCGAATGCCAACGCGCCGTTGGGGGTTGCGTAGCGGCCCCACCGCTTGACCGCAGCAGGTGTGACGAAGGTGGCGAGGAACGAACCGGTGCCGGTGGCGGCAACGAACACCACCGCGGTGCCGAGTCCGGCGACCGCGCCGGTGTCGCTGTGGCGCACCATGACCAGCACCAGCAGAGTGTTGATCCCAAACACCATGCGGTGTGCCGACAACCCCGCCAGCGTGGATGCGACGGTCGGGACGGCCAGCACTGTGCGCGCTCCGTGAATCCACCCGGTGGCCACCGCGTAGGCGACCGAGCCGTGAACCGCGCGGGCGCTGTCGTCGGGGCCGAGCATGCGCGGCGGGAAACGCACCGCCAGCCACAGTGCCAGCGACACCGGCACCGTGACGATGAAAATGATGGCGGAGGCGCCGGAGTCGTCGGCCCCGAACAGCCAGCGCGGCAGCAGCATGAAGTTGAGGCCGAGGAACGCCGCGGCAGCACCGGTGGCCACCGCGATCGAGTTCATCAACACCACCTGGTCGCGAGGTACCACGTGCGGAAGCGCCGCGGACAGGCCCGAGGAGACGAACCGGGTGAAGCCGAAGGCGATCAACGCCCCTAACAGGATTGGAAGATCACCCACCCCGGCAGCCAGCAGCACCCCGACACCGATCACCAGGGCGAGCCGCCCGCTGTTGGCCGCGATCAGCACCAGCCGCCGATCCCAGCGGTCCAGCAACGCACCGGCGAAGGGCCCGAGCAACGAGTACGGCAGAAACAACACCGCGAACGATCCCGCGATGGCCCACGGACCGGCGGCGCGTTCGGGGTTGAACAGGATCGCGCCTGCGAGTCCGGCCTGGAACAGCCCGTCGCCGAACTGGCTGACCGCACGCAGTTCCAGCAGCCGCCGGAACTCGGGCAGCGCCCGCACCGATCGCCACAGGGCGAGAGGCGCACGGGCGTTGGCCACCGGGTTTCACGTCCTGTTTGGAAGTCTGTTGGGAGTCAAGGCGTCAGCGGAACTCCGCGACCCGACCCACAGTACAAATATCGGCGAGGGCCCCGCTTGTTCGCCTCCATCGAGCAGAGGTGATGTCATGATGGGCGAGTGGCTCAGCACGAGGACCCGGAGGACTTCAGAGACGGCGCCGCACCCGTCGCGCACCGGGTGCGTGCCGGCACATTGCTACTGGCGAACACCGACCTGATGGAGCCGACGTTCCGGCGCAGCGTCATCTACGTCGTCGAGCACAACGATGGCGGCACCCTCGGTGTGGTGCTGAACCGGCCCAGCGAGACCGCGGTCTACAACGTGCTGCCCCAGTGGGCCAAGCTGGCGACCAAGCCGAAGACCATGTTCATCGGCGGACCGGTCAAGCGGGACGCCGCGCTGTGCCTGGCAACCTTGCGGGTCGGGCTGGATCCCGCCGGGGTGCCGGGTCTGCGCCACGTTCAGGGCCGTATCGCGATGGTCGATCTGGACGCCGAGCCCGACGCGATCGCGCCGATGATCGAGGGGGTACGGGTCTTCGCCGGCTACTCGGGGTGGACGATCGGTCAGCTCGAGGGCGAGATCGAGCGCGACGATTGGATCGTGCTGTCCGCGCTTCCCACCGATGTGCTGGTCGAACCGCGCGTCGACCTGTGGTCCCGGGTGCTGCGGCGACAGCCGATGCCGCTCTCGCTGCTGGCCACCCACCCGATTGACCTCAGCCGGAACTGATCAGCCGCAGGACAGCGTGCACGTCGCGCACGCGCCGCCGCAGCCCGAGGACGCCTCCGCGCCCTGCTGCTTGCGCTGCTCGTCACGAAGCACCGCCTTGGCGGCCTGCCAACACCCCGCGGCGACGGTGCCGACCGCACCGACGACCGACACGATGAGAACCACGGTCGACACCGGGGGGCTGGCAGACAGCGCGACCACGGCGCCCGCGGCGAGCATCACGGCCGCGGCCAGCTGGGTGGGCGCCACCGCCCGCAGCACCTGACGTACGTAGTCGGCGGACGGCGGGCGCGTCAGCGACCACACGCCCTGCGCGGCGGTCGCGACGGCCGCGCACAGACACAGCACGGCGGCGACCCACATACGTCAGAGAATAACCGTGGGCAACGTGGCCGTCCCCCGCAGTGTCAGTGTGGGGCGCCCCCCGGGCGCCAGGCTTCGCCCGGGGGACGTCCGTCTTTATCCCTGCAGCCCCAGGAGCTGTGGCGGGGGGGACGCCACGGGCGGGGAGGCGGGAGCTAGGGGAGCCGGGGAGGCGGGAGCTAGGGAGGCTGGGGAGGCGGGAGCTAGGGGAGCCGGGGAGGCGGGAGCTAGCGGAGCGGTTGGCGAGGCGGGAGCTAGGGACGCCGGGGAGGCGAGAGCTTGGGGCGCTGGGGCAGCGGGCGCCGCGGGCGCCGGTAGACCGGGTGCGGCGGCAGGCGGTGCCACGGGCATCGCCGAGGGGCTGCTGACCTTGAAGCCGTTGACGATCGCATCGGTCGCGTTGGCGGCGGGAACCACCTGGTCGACGCTGGTGGTGACGGCCAGTGACACGAGGTAATGATCGGGACCCGACGGGGCGATCACGTTGCGCCGCGACGTGTTCAGGGTCATGGCGTTCTCGCGGTAGGTGCCTTCGATCAGCGCGGACGGCATCCCGGCGACCTCGGTGATCGACCCGTCGGTGGATCGCCAAGCCGGCAACTGTTGGCTGTCGACGAAGCCGTGGCTGATGGCTTCCCGGGGATCGAACGAACCGACGAGCCTGTACACCACCACCTGTGCGTTCGACGAGTACAGCCCGTTGCCACCGACCCGGTCGGCGATCACCGCGAACGCGTCCGGGACGTTGGGGTCCGGGATGTGCTCCCAGCCCCGGGGCATCGGCAGCACGATGTTGAGCGCCCGGAAGTCTCGGCTGGACTGGGGTTCCATCGCAACGCCCTTGCCGGCGAAGTACTCCGCGAGGGTTCCCGAGGACGCCGGGGTGATGGCGATCGGCGCTGGCGCGGGAGGTACCGCGGCGGGCACCGCAGCGCTGACACCCGCGGGGACCGCGGCGGGACCGGTGGCGGGCGTCACATCGGGCTGGCCAACGGCCTGTGGCGCGGCGTTGGGCGCCGCCGGCACGATCTGCGTCACCGGGCTGGGCAGTGTCGGTTGCGAAGGGATCGGCTGGGCCGACGCCGTCACCCCTGTGAAGCCGACCACACTCGCAGCTCCTACCGCTGCGGCGCTCAAGCCGGCTGCCAGAACCCGCCAGTGGCGGGCGATTTCACTCATCGACTGAAGTCCTCTGGGTTCATTTCACGTCCGTTCCCGACATGTTCTGGGCTGTCACTCCCGCGCCAGGCGACGAATGTATCCACGGCCGGCGCACTGTTGCCAGGCCTGGCGTCGAGCTGGAATCAACCCCTGACGCATCCGCAACGGAACCGAGACCAACCCGAGGCAGGGAAATCGGCGGGCGGGGTGCTTATACCCTGGTGGCGTGACCGAAACGCCGACTGGAACACAGTCCTCGCGCGAGCGCTCCTCCGCGACGACTGCTGCCGCCGACACCCCGCAGCACCGCTACACCGCGGAGCTCGCAGGCGAGATCGAGCGGACGTGGCAGCAGCGCTGGACGCAGTCGGGGACCTTCGACGTGGCCAACCCCGTCGGTTCGCTGGCTCCCGCCGACGGCGCCCCGGTGCCCGCCGACAAGATGTTCGTTCAGGACATGTTCCCCTACCCGTCCGGCGAAGGCCTGCACGTCGGACACCCGTTGGGATACATCGCCACCGACGTGTACGCGCGGTACTACCGGATGACCGGACGTAATGTCCTGCACGCCTTGGGTTTCGACGCCTTCGGCCTGCCGGCCGAACAGTATGCGATCCAGACGGGCACCCACCCTCGCACCCGCACCGAAGCCAACATCGTCAACTTTCGGCGACAGCTCGGACGGCTGGGCCTCGGCCATGATTCGCGGCGTAGCTTCTCGACCACCGACGTGGACTTCTACAAGTGGACGCAGTGGATCTTCCTGCAGATCTTCAACGCCTGGTTCGACCCGGCAGTGGGGAAGGCGCGTCCGATCGCCGAGCTGATCGCCGAGTTCGAGGCGGGGAACCGGGACGTCGGCGATGGTCGCAGCTGGTCAGAACTCGATGCGGCCGGCCGTGCTGACCTGGTCGACTCCTACCGGCTGGTCTATCTGTCTGATTCGGTGGTCAACTGGTGCCCGGGACTGGGTACGGTGCTGGCCAACGAGGAGGTCACCGCGGACGGCCGGAGCGACCGAGGCAACTTTCCGGTGTTCCGGAAACGGTTGCGGCAGTGGATGATGCGGATCACGGCGTACTCGGACCGGCTGCTGGACGACCTCGACCTGTTGGACTGGCCGGAAAAGGTCAAGACCATGCAGCGCAACTGGATCGGCCGGTCGACCGGCGCGTCGGCGCGGTTCGGAACGCCGGCCGGTGACATCGAGGTGTTCACCACCCGGCCGGACACGCTGTTCGGTGCGACGTACCTGGTGCTGGCACCCGAACACGAACTGGTCGATCAGCTCGCTGCCGATGCGTGGCCGGAGGGGGTCGACACGCGGTGGACGTTCGGCGCGGCGACACCGGTGTCCGCGGTCGCCGCGTACCGTGCGACGGTCGCAGCCAAGTCCGATCTGGAACGCCAGGAGAACAAGTCCAAGACGGGCGTGTTCCTCGGCGCGTACGCGACGAATCCGGCCAACGGGCAACAGATTCCGGTGTTCATCGCCGACTACGTGCTGGCGGGATACGGCACCGGCGCCATCATGGCGGTGCCCGGCGGCGACCAGCGCGACTGGGACTTCGCCACCGAGTTCGGCCTGCAGATCGTGGAAGTGGTCTCCGGGGGCGATATCTCGCAGGGCGCGTACAGCGGCGACGGCCTGATGGTGAACTCCGACTTCCTGGACGGGATGAACGTGGCCTCGGCCAAGGAGGCCATGACCGAGCGCCTGACGGCCGACGGGCACGGCCAGGAACGGGTCGAATACAAGCTGCGCGACTGGCTGTTCGCGCGGCAGCGGTACTGGGGCGAGCCCTTCCCGATCGTGTACGACGCCGACGGCCGCGCCCATGGTCTGCCGGAGTGGCTGCTGCCCGTCGAACTGCCTGAGGTGCCCGACTATTCGCCGGTGCAGTTCGATCCCGACGACGCCGACAGCGAACCGTCCCCGCCGCTGGCGAAAGTCGTCGACTGGGTGAACGTCGAGCTCGACCTTGGCGACGGCGTGAAGCCCTACACGCGCGATACCAACGTCATGCCGCAGTGGGCGGGCAGCTCCTGGTATGAGCTGCGCTACACCGACCCGTACAACAAAGAGGCGTTGTGCGACAAGGAGAACGAGGCGTACTGGATGGGTCCCCGGCCGGCCGAGCACGGCCCCGACGACCCCGGCGGCGTCGACCTCTACGTGGGCGGCGTCGAGCATGCCGTGCTGCACCTGCTGTACTCACGGTTCTGGCACAAGGTGCTCTACGACCTCGGCCACGTCAGCTCGCGGGAGCCTTACCGCCGACTGGTGAACCAGGGCTACATCCAGGCCTTCGCCTACACCGATTCCCGCGGTTCATACGTCCCGGCTGCCGAGGTGGTCGAACGGGACGGCAAGTATCTGTGGCCGGGCCCCGAGGGAGAGGTCGAGGTCAACCAGGAGTTCGGGAAAATCGGTAAGAGCCTGAAGAACTCGGTCTCGCCCGACGAGATCTGCGACAACTACGGCGCCGACACCTTGCGCGTCTACGAGATGTCGATGGGACCGTTGGAGGCGTCGCGGCCGTGGGCCACCAAGGATGTCGTCGGCGCACACAGGTTCCTACAGCGGGTGTGGCGACTGGTGGTCGACGAAGAAACGGGCGCGACCGGTGCGACCGAGGAGCCGCTCGACGACGAGACGTTGCGGCAGCTGCACCGCACCATCGCGGGGGTGGCCGAGGACTACATCGCGCTGCGCAACAACACCGCCGCGGCCAAGCTCATCGAGTACACCAACCACCTGACGAAACAGGGGGTCACCGCGCGGGCGGCGTTGGAGCCGTTGGTGTTGATGGTGGCGCCGTTGGCACCACACCTGGCCGAGGAGCTCTGGACGCGGCTGGGCCACGATCGCTCGCTGGCGCACGGGCCGTTCCCGGTGGCCGACGAAAAGTATCTGGTCGAGGACACCGTGGAGTATCCGGTGCAGGTCAACGGCAAGGTCCGCGGACGAGTCACGGTCGCGGCCGATGCCGTCGCCGACACCGTAGAGGCTGCTGCGCTGGCCGACGAGAAGGTGGTGGCCTTCCTCGATGGCAGGACACCGAAGAAGGTGATCGTCGTCGCGGGCCGGCTCGTCAACGTCGTCCTCTGACCTGCCGAAATCCCTAGCGCGGGCGGATGATGACCTCGTGGATATGGGCGTCGCGGGGCGCGTTGATCGCGTCCGCGGTCACCCGGGCGACGGTCTGCGGGCTCAGGAACTGCCCGGGGTCGTAGTCGCGGCCCTCGTAGGCGATGAGATCCTCCTGCATCTCGGTCGCGATGCGCCCCGGATGCACCGACGTCACCCGCAGGGCCGGCTCGTCGTTGCGCAGCGAATCGGCGAACGCCCGCAGCGCGAACTTGCTCGCCGAGTACGACGCCAGCCCGGGCGAGGCGTTGATCCCCGAGCCCGAGTTGATGAACACCACGTGCCCGCCCGCGGCGCGAAGGGCGGGCAGCAGCTCGAGCGTAAGGGCAACCGCGCCAATGACATTCACGGCCATGGTGGCCCGCCACTCGTCGACCGAGGTTTCGGCCACCCGCCCCGGGTAGGCCACACCGGCGTTGTGGATCAATACGTCGAGCTCCACGATCGGCTCGACCACGGGCGGAATCGAATCCGGGTCGGCCAGGTCGAGAGGCCAGGTCGTTGCGCCGAAGCGGTCGGCGACGGCGTCGAGCTGGGGCGACTCACGCCCCGCCAGCAGCAGCGAGTGCGTCGGCGCCAAGGCGTCGGCGAGGGCGGATCCGAGGCCGCGGGCGGCCCCGGTGATCATGGCGGTCGGCACACTCGAACCCTACCGATCCTGCAATACGGGCCGAGTCGTCGCATGATGGAGCCGATGGCCCACGATCCCAGCTTTGCCCCGACGCAACTCGCGGCCCGCGCCGCGTATCTGCTGCGCGGTAACGACCTCGGTGCGATGACCACCGCGGCGCCGTTGCTGTACCCCCACATGTGGAGCTGGGACGCCGCCTTCGTGTCGATCGGTCTGGCGCCGCTGTCGGTGGAGCGGGCCGTCGTGGAGCTGGACACACTGCTGTCGGCGCAGTGGCGCAACGGCATGATTCCGCACATCGTGTTCGCCAACGGCGTCGACGGGTACTTCCCGGGTCCGGCCCGCTGGGCGTGCTCGGCGCTGACGACCGACGCGCCGCGCACCAGGCACACGTCGGGGATCACGCAGCCGCCGGTGCACGCGATCGCGGTGCAGCGCATTCTCGACCACGCCCGCACCCGCGGTCGCTCGACCCGCGCGGTCGCCGAGTCGTTCCTCGACCGGCGGTGGAGCGATCTGGTGCGCTGGCATCGCTGGCTGGTCGAGTGCCGGGACCAGAACGGGCACGGCCGGGTGACGGTCTATCACGGCTGGGAATCGGGCATGGACAACTCGCCGCGGTGGGACGGCGCGTACTCCAACGTGGTTCCCGGCGAGGTGCCGGAGTATCAGCGCGAGGACAACAAGATCAACACCGACGCCACGCAGCGCCCCAGCGACCTCGAATACGACCGGTATCTCTGGCTGGTCGAGGAGATGAAGGCCGCCCGCTACGACGACGAGTTGCTCCCCAAAGCGGTGAGCTTCGCCGTCGAGGACGTGTTCGTGTCGGCCATCCTGTCGGTGGCCTGTCAGGTGCTCGCCGAGATCGGCGAAGATCACAAACGGCCGCTTGCCGACGTGCGCGACCTGTACTCGTGGGCGGATCGGTTCCGCGCCGGCGTCATCGAGACGACAGACGAAAGGACCGGCGCGGCAAGGGATTACGATGTCCGCGCGGATGAGTGGATCGCGACCGAGACCGTCGCGCAGTTTGCGCCGCTGCTGTGTGGGGGCCTGCCGCACGACCGGGAACGGGCATTGCTGAAGCTGCTGGAGGGCCCGCGATTCTGCGGCCATCCGGACCTCGCCTACGCGCTGATCCCGTCGACGTCGCCGGTGTCGCGTGACTTCCGGCCCCGCGAGTACTGGCGCGGCCCGGTGTGGCCGGTGATGACATGGCTGTTCTCATGGTGTTTCGCTCGACGCGGATGGGCCGAGCGGTCGGCGAGCCTGCGCCGCGAAGGCCTGCGGCAGGCCAGCGACGGCACCTTCGCGGAGTACTACGAGCCGTTCACCGGGGAGCCGCTGGGCAGCATGCAGCAGTCCTGGACCGCGGCCGCGGTGCTGGATTGGCTGGGCTGAACCGCTATTCGGCGATGCGCTCGAGCGGGGCGATCGCCTTCGCCAGCGCGTCGAGCTCTTCGGTGCTGAGCTTGCTGAGCAGCGCGGCCAGGTGAGCCTGCCGTGACGCCAGCGCATCCCGGTGTTGCGACAGGCCCTCGGGGGTGATGTCCACCAGAACCGCCCGCAGGTCCGACGGGTCGCGCGACCGCTTGACCAGCCCCAGCTTCTCGAGCCGGCGGATGGCCACGGTGGTGGTGGGCGTGCGGACCCGTTCGTGGGCGGCCAGGTCGGTCATCCGAATCGGGCCCTGGTCCAACAGGGTCAGCAGGATCGACAGCTGCGCCAGCGTGAGATCCCCGGAAGTGGTGGTCCTACCGGTGTGACGGAGAACGGACAGCACCTTGGAAAGCACGCGCTGCAGTTCCCCTGCGAGCTCGCGGACCTGCGGTTCCGTCTCGACCATGGTTCGACAGTCTAACCTCTACCACCCTGCCAGGTTGCGCGGACGACAGTTACCGCGCGAGAAAGTTCCACAGACCCGTCACAGCATCTGTGACAGGAAGCGTCTTAGGCGGTCGGTCTGGGCGGATTCGAAGATCTGCTCGGGCGGACCGGTCTCGACGACCTGCCCGTGGTCCATGAAGACGACCTCATCGGCCGACGACTTCGCGAACCCCATTTCGTGGGTGACCACCACCATCGTCATCCCGTCGGCACCGAGTTCGGCGATGAGAGTGAGGATGCCCTTTACGAGTTCCGGGTCGAGCGCGGAAGTGGCTTCGTCGAAGAACATCACCTGGGGCGACATCGCCAGCGCCCGCGCGATCGCGACCCGCTGCTGCTGTCCACCGGACAGCGTCGCGGGCCGCACCTCGGCCTTGTGCAGCAGGCCGACGCGCTCCAGTTGCGCCAGCCCGAGCTCGCGGGCCGCATCGGCGCTGAGCCGCTTGAGCTTTCGCGGCGCCAGGGTCACGTTGTCGAGGACGGTGCGGTGCGGGAACAGCTGAAAGTGCTGGAACACCATGCCGATCCGCTGCCGGAGCTGATCCGGGTTGTCGGCGAGTACCGAGCGTCCGGCCAGAAGGATGTCACCGCTGTCGGGTTCGTACAGCCGGTTTAGCGTGCGCAGCAGCGTTGACTTGCCCGATCCCGACGGCCCGATCACCGCGGTGCTGGTGCCCGCCGCGACGCTCAGGTCGATGCCGCGCAGCACCGCGCTTTGGCCAAAGGACAGATGAATATCCTTGGCGGCCAACGAGACCGGTTCGACAGCCGTGCTCATCAATTCATCTCCTGGGCAGTCGCGGCCACCAGCGGATCATCCTCGTCGGGCCGGCGGCCTCGTCGGAGCCGGTTGTCGATGAAGTTCACCAGGTGGGTGAGCGGGATGGTCAGCGCCAGGTAGAACAGGCCCGCCGCCACCAGCGGAGACAGGTTGCCGGTCTGGGCGTTGAGGTCGCGACCGACCTGGAACAGCTCGCGCTGGTTGGCGATCAGACCGAGGAAGTACACCAGCGACGACGCCTTCAGCAGCGAGATGAACTGGTTCATCAGCGCGGGCAGCACCCGTCGCACGCCCTGCGGTATCACCACCAGCCGCATCGACGTCGGATAGCTGAAGCCCAGCGCGCGGGACGCCTCGAGCTGTCCGGGATCCACGCTCTGGATCCCGGAGCGGAAGATCTCGCCGATGTAGGCCGCGGCCATCAACCCCAGCGCGGCGATGCCGAGCGGATACGGGTTGTTTCCCGTCAACTGGCCCACCACCGGCCCTACACCGAGGCCGATCAGCAGGATGATCACGACCTCGGGCAGACCGCGGAAGATGTCGGTGTAGATGCGGGCGGGCCAGCGCAGCCAGCGCGACTTCGAAATCCCCGCCACTGCGAGCGCCATCCCGAGGATGAGGCCGATGATGCTGGCCGCGACCGTGAGGATCAGCGTGTTGGGCAGGCCGGTCTTGAACAGATCGGGGATGGCCTGTTTGTAGAGCTCCCAGTCCAGGAACGACGCTGCCAGTTGTTGGAACGTGGACTTCGGCTGGACGGGTGCCGCGGGCGCGGCGTTCTGCTGGTTCTCGGCGGCAATGGCGTTGAAGTCGGGCAGGTCGGGTTCGGGGGCAGCCTTGGAACCGGGTTTCCAGCCGGGGGGCAGGGCGCGGGGCACCCAGTCGGAGTACAGCCGCGACCAGGTGCCGTCGGCGATCACGGCGTCAAGACCGGAGTTGAGCGCGTCGATGAGCGGCTGGTTGTCGTTGGCGACGGCCCAGGCGACGAAATTGTCCAAACTGAAGGTGTTCTCGATGATCTCGGCGGGATCGCCCGGCTGTACAGTGCCCTGCGCCTGCTGTGACGGCGCGACCCAGGCGTCGATCTGCCGGGTCTTGAGGCTGGCGTACACGGTGTTGTAGTCGGGGAACTTGACCGGCTGCAGTTTCAGGGTGTCGATGACATAGGCCTCCTGCACGGTGCCCTGCACTACGCCGATCCGCTGCCCTTCGGCGAGCTTGTCGAAGCCTGTGATCGACGAACCGCTGGGTACGACGAGGGAGAAGTACCCGAAGTCATAGCCGTTGGTGAATCCGACGGTGCGTCGCCGGGCGTCGGTGGTGGTGATCGACGACGAGCCGACGTCGAAGCGGCGCGAGGCGACCTGGGCGAGCAACCCCGAGAACTCGGTGCCGACGAAGTTGATCTGCAACCCGAGTTTGTCGGCGATCGCACGCAGCACCTCGTTGTCGAACCCGGTGAACTGACCCGCCGAGTCGATGCAGATGCTCGGCGGCGCGTCGGACAGCGTGCCGACGGTCAGCGTGCCCGGCTGGCTCAACCCGAGGGCGTCGACGTCGATGGAGTCCAGGGGTCGCACCGACGGCGTCGTGTACTTGTCCTCGGCGGGTCCGGTCGCGGCGGCGGCCAGGTTGGTGGGCAGCGCGCTGGCACTTTGCAGCCCGGGGGGTGCGCACTGGTCGGCGTCGGCACCGGCGGGGGCGGCGAGCCCCATCGCGCAGATCATCGACGCGACGAGTACGAGACAGAACGTTTTCACCCCAAGCAACGTTTTCACCCCAAGCAACGTAGTGCGCCCGGCCCTGAGGGCAATGGCTTCCGCTCAATCGGAATGCAACGCGTACAACACGCCGCGGCGCACCAGTTCGGACAGCAGGATTCTGGCCATCTGCTCCGAGCGCTGCATACATGCCGCCCGCGCCGCCTCCGGTTCCCGGTTGCGGATCGCGGCCAGTTCGGCTTCGTAGGACGGCAGCAGCGCGTCGTGGTGCTCGAGGTAGCCCGCCCAGAACGCGGGCGGGATCAAGGTCTGCGACGAGTCGATCGCCGCCTGCAGTCGCGGGCCGGCGTACTCGGCGTTGACGACGCTGCGGAAGCGGCGCGCGTTCTCGTCGAACTGCCGGGAGTCCTTGCCGCTGCGCATCAGGGTCAGCAGGGTATCGAGTTCGGCGATGATCAACGGGTCCGCGGCGGCGGCCGCGCGCGCCGAGGCGGTTCCGCTCAGCAGGCCGTAGAGCTCGTGGTGTTCGCGGACCGTGGCCTCGTCGAAGCGCTCGACGTAGGCGCCGCGGTGGTATCGGGTCGACAGGATGCCGTCGTGCTCGAGCTGGACCACAGCCTCCTGCACCGGCACCCGGCTCAGTCCGAGCTCATGCGCAATCTCGTTGCGGTCCAAGCGATCTCCCGACCGGAGTTTTCCGGTCAGGACCATATTGACCACGTGTGAGACCACGAGGTCCTTCTCTTTGACCCCATACTTCTTGGGCATGGCGGCGCAAGTCTCTCACGACGCCTGCGTCCTCGGAGCTGTTCGGCCGGTTCAGCCGCCGGCCACGCGACGATCCCGCCACCGGCACAGCGCCTCGGCCTGGGTCAGGTCGTAGTCGGGTCCGTTCACCCCGACCGTGAGCATCCTGACGCCCAGTCCTGCCAGCGCCTCGGCGTCCTCGAGAAGTGCGTCCAGCCCCTTGCCCTTCGCCTCGGCGGCGTGTTCGATTTCCGCCGGGTCGCGGCCGACGTCGGCGCAGTGGCGCTGCAGGATGGCGTCCTTGCGTGGGTAGTCGTCGCGGCCGGAGAACGAGTGCCAGATGTCAGCGTGCTGGGCGACCAGCCGCAGCGTCTTGCGCTCACCGCCGCCGCCGATCAGGATCGGGATGTCACGCACCGGCTGGGGGTTGAGCTTGCCCATTCGGGCCTCGATGCGTGGCATCGCCTCGGCCAGGTCGTCCAGCCTGCTGCCCGCCGTGCCGAACTCGTACCCATATTCGTCGTAATCCTTTTGCTTCCAACCGGATCCGATTCCGAGGACCAGCCGGCCGTCGGAGATGTGGTCGACGGTGCGCGCCATGTCGGCGAGCAGTTCGGGGTTGCGGTAGGAGTTGCAGGTGACCAGGGCGCCGATCTCGATGCGCGACGTCTGCTCGGCCCAGGCGCCCAGCATCGTCCAACATTCGTAGTGCGCACCGTCCGGATCGCCGTACAGCGGGAAGAAGTGGTCCCAGTTGAAGGCGATGTCGACGCCGATGTCTTCGCACCGGCGCACCGCGTCGCGCAGGTGGCTGTAGTGGGGAGCGTGCTGCGGCTGCAGTTGCACGCCGATGCGGGTGGGACGGTCGGTGGGGGAGGTCATGACTCCACGTTAGGCATGGCCGGCCGCCGAGACAGCATGGCCGGCCGCCGAGACTGCGGGGAGATCGCGAATTTCCAAGGATTCGCGATCTCCCCGCAGTCTCGACACATCAGCCACCGCACTACACGCCGATCTGCCCGCCCGACTTCCACACCGCCACCACCGACGGCCGCGCCGTGCCGTTGCCGCCCTCGGGCCAGCGTGACTGGGGATCGTCGATGCTGTTCTCGTCATTCTCGCCGGGGTGCTGGACGGACACGGTGACGAGGTCGTCGGTCACGATGGGGCCGCAGGTCTCGGCTCCCAGCGGCACGGTCAGGAACTGCTTGGTCTCACCGCGGTTCGGCCCGTCGAGCGCGACGGCGAACAGCCCGTCGTTGGAGTCCAGCGCGTTGCCGTCGGTGGAGATCCACAGGTTGCCGTGGCTGTCGAAGGCGAGGTTGTCTGGGCACGAGATTGGGCTGACCTTCGATTTGTCGAAACCGCCGTAGTAGGTGTCGGCGGCCTCCGGATCGCCGCACACTAGAAGTAGGTCCCAGGTGAAGTCGGTACCCGTGTGGTTGTCGGTGATCTCGAGCACTTGCCCGCTCTTGTTGTCGTTGCGCGGGTTGGCGGAGTCGGGCCCGGGTTCGCCGGGTGCGCCGCGTTCGTCGTTGTTGGTCAGGGCGACGTAGACCTTGCCGGTCTTGGGGTTGGCCTCGAAGTCCTCGGGGCGGTCCATCTTCGTGGCGCCGGCCTTGTCCGCCGCCATCCGGGTGAACACCGCGGCCTCCTGGGCGGTGATGCCGTCGACCAGCGATTCGCCCTGACCGCCCGGACCGCTGCGCAGCAACGGGATCCAGGTTCCGGTACCGGCGAAAGACCCTTTCGCGGGCAGCTTTCCGGATCCGTCGATCTCACTGGCGGGGATGTCGCTGGAGAGCTTCGCCACGTACAGCGTGCCCTCGTCGAGCAGCGTCATGTTGTGTGCCATCGCGGCCGGGTCGGTGCCTTGCTGCATCTTCTTCGAGGAGATGAACTTGTACATGTAGTCGAAGCGTTCGTCGTCTCCGGTGTAGGCGACAACGGTGCCGTCGTCGGTGATGTAGATGTTGGCACCCTCGTGCTTGAGCCGTCCCAGCGCCGAATGCTTGATCGGGGTGGAGTTCGGGTCCCACGGGTTGAGTTCCACGACATATCCGAAACGGTTCGGTTCGTTCGGCGTCTGGGCGAGGTCGAATCGGGGGTCGAACGTCTCCCACTTGAGCTCACTGGGTTCCATCGACACGCCGTAGCGGTCCAATCGGTCGGCGTCGACCGGACCTGGCGCGGCGGCGCCGTCGGCGGCACCGAAGTAGTCCTGGAAGTTCTCCTCGCCGGAGAGGACTGTGCCCCAGGGGGTGACGCCTCCGGCGCAGTTGGCGAAAGTGCCCGCGACGGTGCGGCCGGTCGGGTCGGCGGGAGTCTTGACGAAGTCGCTGCCGGCGGCCGGACCCGTGAGGGTCATTGGTGAGTCTGCGGTGATGCGCCGGTTGTAGTTGCCCATCAAGGGTTTCAGGCCCTGGGGGGTGCGCTCGACTTCGACGACGCCCATGCCGATCGCGGCGATCTCGACGTCGAACTGCTCCCGGGTGGGTGCGTCGGCGTTGTAGCCGGCGAACATGAACTGCGGTGAGACGTACTCGAAGTTGGTGACGAGCAGGAAGCGGTTCTGGCTGCCGGGGATGGGCAACAAGCCGGCGAAGTCATTGTTGAACCCGAATTGGCCGCGCTGCGCGGCGCCGGTCTGATTGTTGACGTCGAACTTGGGCGCGTCGGGGAGCACCGGGTCGCCCCAGCTGATCACCACGCCCTGTTCGTAGCCGTCGGCGACGACGACCGCGTCCTCGCTGTTGGGCGCGACGGAGGCGAAGTTCATGCCCGGCGGAGGTTCGGCCGGAGCGGCGGACGACGAAGTGGATGTGACGGCCGCCTGGTCGGAGCTCCCGCACGCGGCCAACGCGGATCCGGCGCCGACCGCGAGCACGGCCACGCCGCCGGCATGCAACATCGACCGCCTCGAGACGGCCTTGACGATGTCGCCGAAGTACTCGTTGTCGCTGCGGTTGGGCACCGGCTTGGAGCACGCGTCGCCGCATTTGTAGACACAGGTGATGTGCTGCCGCTTGGACTTTCCATCGTGGGAGACAAAGAGATTCAACGGCACAAGCGCCATGGCTTCCGGGTTCCTTCCGACGCGAATGCCGGCCGGGGACTGGCCGGCCGGACCCGCCGAAAACTACGGCAGTTCGGCGAGCACGAAGCGACTAATGGGTGAACAACCGGTTGGCTTGGTGGTCCGGGCACCGCCAGGTCCTTCTGAGCAGATTTGCTGTGCACCCCACCGAGCCAGGTATAGATTGGCCTCTTAAGCACTGACGGGGGTGTCAAAACATGGCGGTCACACGGCAAGATCAGTCGTCAAGCAGGCCTGATCGGCAGAACCGGCGCGCAGAGGATTTTGCGGTCAGACGCTGGCTGCAGGTGGGCGTGGCATCGGCCGGCCTGGGCGCGGCGTTGCTCGGCTACTCGCTGATAGGCCCCCAGGTGGGTATTGCCGCAGCCGACACCACCGCTGAATCCTCGGCATCCTCGGCGCCGTCGCCCGCGAACCCGGACTCGTCGGAGGCGTCCGAAGCCGACACTGAAGCCGAGAGCGAGGACGCCGACGCTGAGGAGGCCGAAGCCGAGGACGTCGCCAACACCCAGGCCGAGGACTTCACCGACGCCGACGCCGAGTACGACACCCAGGCCGAGGCCGTCACCGACACCGAGGACGTCACCGACGCCGAGGACGTCACCGCCGAGGACGGCGGGGATGCCGCCGCCGCCCCGGGTGATACAGAGCCGTCGGACGCGACGCGGCACAGCACTCGACGCGTCACCGCCGCGTCGGCCCCGCAGCCCGTCACCGAAGCACCGACCGCCGCCGCAGCAGTCACGACCGCGCCACCGACGGTGCCATCCACGAGCGAGGCACAGCCGGTTGGTGGCCCGACCGCAGCCGATGTGGACGAAATCTCTTGGGTACGAAGGCTGTTCTTCAACCAAGCCCCCACGGTGGCGCCAGTTCAGATCACCGGGCACCTCAGCGGACCGGTCACGGGCACGGTGGGCGCGGTCGATCCCGAAGGGGACCGGCTGGTGTACCTGCTGACCCGGCGGCCCAGGGAAGGGTCACTGCAGCTCAACGCCGATGGCACCTACACCTACGCACCGAACTCGAACTTCGATGGGGTCGACACCTTCCGCGTTGTGGCGATCGACACCGGTCTGCATGTCAACCTGCTCAACCCGTTCCGGGGGTTGGGCACTGGCGCAACGGCTTTGATCAATCAGGGTGCCATCAAGTTCGCGTTCACCTACACCGACGGCGGAACGGGCTGGACTCCAGAACGCCGCCAGGCCCTGCAGGCAGCCGCGGGTGAGCTCGCTGCGTACTTCCTGGTGACCTCCCCGGTCACCCTCACCTACGAAGTCGGGCTGGAGGACGAAAGTCTTGCTTCGGCCGGAAGCGATCTCATCAGCGGTTACCAGGGCTTTCATCGCACGGTGGTGCAGAACAAGCTGCTGTCCGGAATTGATTCGAACGGCGCAGCCGCCGACGGTTACATCGATTGGAACTTCGCCGAATTTCAATGGGGACTGGGCGACGCGGTGGGACCACAGCAGTACGACTTCGTGTCGACGGCGCTGCACGAGCTTCTGCACTCGTTCGGATTCCTGTCGATGGTGGCTGCGGCTGGTCAGAACACCGGGCGTTCGTGGACTGCCTTCGACAAGTTCGTCGTGACTGCGGGTGGCGGGAAGCCGATCGACTGGCTCTACCGGTGGGACCGGGACAACGACGCGGCGCTGACAGGAGGCGGCGACGGGCTGTTCTTCGGCGGCGCCAACGCGGTCGCCGCGTACGGCGCACTGGTACCGCTTTTCACGCCTGATCCGTTCGAGCCCGGCAGCTCTATGAGTCACGTCGACGATGACACATTCACCGGCGCGAACCAGATGTTGATGAACGCCTACAGCGATCAAGGGCTGGGCATCAGGGTCCTGAGTCCCGTCGAACTCGGCATCCTCAGGGACCTCGGCTACCAGCTGGTACCCCAATCACCGACCTACGCAATGGCATTGATCGGTCTCGTCTTCGTCCGGCGCAGGCCGGCGATCAGTCGCTGAGCAGGCCTCGCAACAGGTCGACCAGAACCCGCGGTTGGTCGCTCTGCACGGAGTGCCCCGAGTCGGCGACGATGTGCACGCCCTGGAAGCCGGGCGCCGTCGCGGCGAATGCCGCCGCGTCGTCGTCGTTGACGAAGAACGAGTGGGCACCGCGAATCAGTGTCGTGGGAACGGTGAGCTTGGGGACGTCGTCCCAGAGGTTGTCGAAGCCCTCACCCTTGCGGATGGAGTCGTAGCGCCAGGTCCAGGTGCCGTCGTCGAGACGCTTGGCGTTGTGGAAGACGCCGCGCCGCAACGATTCCCGATCCCGATGCGGCGCCGCGGCGACGGTGACCTCGAGCATCGCGTCAAACGTCGGGAACGTGCGCTCGCCCTGCACGAGCGCGACGGTGCCCTTCTGCTCGTCGGTCATCTCGGTGTGCCGTTCCGGCGCCGACGGGGTGACGTCGACCATCGCCAGCCGGGGCACCAGGTCCGGGGCGGCGACCGCCAGCCGCAGCGCGGTCAGTCCGCCCAGCGACATCCCGACGACCAATTCGGCGCCGCCGGCCAGCTCCCGGATCACCGGTTCGACAGCGACCGCGTTGAGCTTGGGTCCGTAGTCGCCGTCCTCGCGCCACGCCGAGCGGCCGTGTCCGGGCAGGTCCACCGACAGGGCGGGCACGCCGAGGCCGATGATCACGGTGTCCCAGGTGTGGGCGTTCTGGCCGCCGCCGTGCAGGAACACCACGCGCGGAGCATCGTCGCCGAACTTCAGTGCACTCACGGGGCCGGAGTCGATGCGCGTCACGCTCGGCAGTTCCCCGGTCACACCGGCTTGGCGGGCGTTCTCCTTGAGGAAGATGAACTCGGACAGGCTCGCCAACTCGTCATCGCTGTCGTCCATGGTCCGACCCTACGCACCGCAGATATTCAGGTGCGGTCTACCTATGGGTGTGCCACCGTCGGTGTGTGACGCACGCACCGACCCCCTTGACGATCCGCACCGCGCACGAAGCGGACTGGCCGGCCATCACGCTGATCGCGGCGACAGGCTTCGGTTCCTGGCGGGCGCCGGAGACCAACGAGGTGTGGCGCACCATGATGCCTGCGGACAGCGCCGTCGTCGCGTGCGACGGCACCGACGTCGTCGGCGTCGCGCTGTTCCTCGATCTGCAGCTGACCGTCCCGGGTGGCGCGGTGCTTCCGATGGCAGGGGTGTCGTTTGTGGCGGTCGCGCCCACGCACCGGCGGCGCGGTGCGCTCAACGGAATGTTCGCCGAAATGCACCGCCGCATGGACGCGTATCCGATCGCCGGCTTGGAGGCGAGCGAAGCGGGCATCTACGGACGGTTCGGCTACGGCCCCGCGACCGTGTGGGAGAGCCTGGCTGTCGACCGGGCGCAGGCGCGCTTCCGGGCCGACGTTCCCGATCCCGGTGGTGTCCGCATCGTCAGACCCGCCGAGCACCGCGAGCAACTCGAGGACATCTACGAGCGGTGGCGGCTGCAGACGCCCGGTGGGCTTTACACCCCGCCCCGACTCTGGGACGAAGTGCTCGCCGATCGCGAATCCTCACGACAGGGCACCCCGCTCTTCTGCTTGCTGCACGCTGACGGCTTTGCGATGTACCGGGTGCACGGCCATGACGAGACGAAGAACGTCGAGATCACGAAATTGGCGGCAGTGACCCCGCAGGCGCAGATCGCGTTGTGGCGCGTGCTGGTCGGTTTGGATCTGAAGGAGACGATCCGCGTCGACACCCACCCTGGCCACGTGCTGCCGTACCTGCTGACCGATCATCGGTTGGTGCGGACCACCGGCGTCGAAGACGGGCTGTGGCTGCGGATGCTCGACATCCCGACCGTATTGGAGGCGCGCAGTTTCGCGGCCGATCTGTCTGTGGTGCTGGACATCTCGGACGAGATCCTGGGGGGAGGCGGTCGATTCGCGCTCGAGGTGCGCGGTGGACGTGCCCACTGTGTCCCTACAGACGCTGACGCCGATGTGCACACCGATCTGTCGGTGCTCGGCAGTCTGTACCTGGGAGCGCATCGCGCCTCGGCGTTCGCGTCCGCACAACGGTTGCGGTGCAACGATTCCGGACTCCCGGCTCGGCTGGATGCGGCGTTCGCCACTGCGGTTCCAGCCGAGCTGGGCTACGGCTTCTAGTCGTGCTTCCTCTGTCCGGCGTCAGCGCTGCGCCGGCGCCGTCCTGATGTCCTCTGCGACCGCTGCCGCGTCCGCAACGCTGATGATCAGCGTGTCGTACTTGCCGTCGTCGAGGTCGATCCGGACAGCGGTCTGCTGCGCCCGCGCGACGGCGAAGGTACGTCGCCCCGAGGCGCGCCATGTGCCGATCTTGTGACGCGACGGGACGTGTAGTCCCGGCGCGCGGAATCCCTGCACCTCGTCCAGCGGCCGCTCGACGACGTTGACCTCTGTGACCGAGGACAGGGGCACGCGGAAGCCTCGGTGCAGCGCCATCAGCTTTTCGAAGGGTGTCAGCACGATGTCGAGGTACGCGCCGGTGCGCTTGATCTGCGCCATGAGAAGCTCCTCTCTTTATTCATTCTCACTATTGATAATATAGCAGAAGGCGATACTGGTTCAGTGGCGTCAGCCGATCTCCTACTGCATCCCATCCGGTTCCGCGTCGTGCAGGCGTTGCTCGATGGCGGCGAACTCACCACGGGGGAGATCCACACGCGACTCGCTGATGTTCCGGTCGCGACCCTCTACCGGCATGTCGCCAAGCTCGCGGACGGCGGGGTGCTCACGGTGGTCAGCGAGAAGAGGGTCCGCGGGGCCGTCGAACGGCGATACACGCTCGATTTCCCGAACGCGGTCGTGGGCGCTGATGAATCTCGCGCCATGACGATCGACGAGCACCGGCAGGCGTTCAGAGTTTTTGTCGCGACTCTGTTGGTGCACTTCGACCGCTACCTGGACGCCCCGGACGTCGATGTGGTGCGCGACGGCGTCTCGGTCAAGCAGGTCGCGCTGTGGCTGAGCGATGAAGAACTAGAGGAGATGCACAGCGAGCTCGCCGAGTCCATCGGCAACCGGATGGCGAACAAGAGCTCGCCGGGGCGAACGAGACGAATGCTGACGACGATCCTGATGCCGGATCGTTGATGTTGGCTTAAACCGCGCCGGAATTGCATTCCATGCGCAGAACCTCGAGAAGGGTCCGCGTGGAACGCAATTCCGGCGTAGAGCGGGTCTAGCCCTCGATGAACTTCTCGAGCTGTGCCCGCGCGATGTCGTCGGCCAGCTGCTGGGGCGGGCTCTTCATGAGATACGCGGAGGCGGCGACGACGGGCCCGCCGATGCCACGGTCGAGCGCGATCTTGGCGGCGCGGACCGCGTCGATGATGACGCCGGCCGAGTTCGGCGAATCCCACACCTCGAGCTTGTACTCCAGGTTCAACGGCACGTCACCGAAGGCGCGGCCTTCGAGGCGGACGTAGGCCCACTTGCGGTCGTCGAGCCAGCCGACGTGATCCGACGGGCCGATGTGCACGTCCTTGGTGTTGAACTCGCGCTGCAGGTTCGACGTGACGGCCTGGGTCTTGGAGATCTTCTTGGACTCCAGCCGCGAGCGCTCCAGCATGTTGAGGAAGTCCATGTTGCCGCCGACGTTGAGCTGCATGGTGCGGTCGAGCTGCACGCCGCGGTCCTCGAACAGCTTGGCCATCACGCGGTGGGTGATGGTGGCGCCGACCTGGCTCTTGATGTCATCGCCGACGATCGGCACGCCGGCGTCCTCGAACTTCTTGGCCCACACCGGGTCCGAGGCGATGAACACCGGCAGCGCGTTGACGAACGCCACGCCGGCATCGATGGCGCACTGCGCGTAGAACTTGTCGGCCTCTTCGGAGCCCACCGGCAGGTAGGACACCATCACGTCGACGTTCGCGTCCTTGAGCGCCTTGACGACGTCCACCGGGTCGGTGTCGGAGATCTCGATGGTCTCGGCGTAGTACTTGCCGATGCCGTCGAGGGTCGGGCCGCGCTGCACCGTCACGTTGGTCGGCGGCACGTCGGCGATCTTGATGGTGTTGTTCTCCGACGCGAAGATGGCCTCGGAGAGGTCGAAGCCGACCTTCTTGGCGTCCACGTCGAACGCGGCGACGAACTTCACGTCGCGCACGTGGTACTGGCCGAGCTTGACGTGCATCAGGCCAGGAACGGTGACGTTCTCGTCGGCGTCCTTGTAGTACTGCACGCCCTGTACGAGCGAGGACGCGCAGTTGCCCACGCCGACGATCGCGACCCGGACGTCATTGCTTGCGGTCATGACGGCTTCTCCTCTTGTGCTACTTCGAGTGCTTTTTTGGTGTTACTGACTAGTGCTGAGTACTGCGACGTATCAATGCGCCTACGTGGGTTCGGCGCGTCCCTGTGCGGACTTCTCCGCGGCGATCAACTCGTTGAGCCACGTGACTTCCCGCTCGCTGGACTCCAGCCCCAACTGGTGGAGCTGGCGGGTGTAGCGGTCGAACGAATTGCTGGCTCGCGCGACGGCTTCACGCAGGCTTTCCCGACGTTCCTCCACTTGGCGGCGACGCCCCTCGAGGATCCTCATCCGCGCCTCGGCGGGCGTGCGGTTGAAGAAGGCGAGGTGGACGCCGAACCCGTCGTCGGAGAAATTCTGCGGGCCGGTGTCGGCGACCAACTCGGTGAAGCGCTGCTTGCCGGCTTCGGTGAGCTGGTAGACGCGGCGCGCGCGGCGGAGCTTGACGGTGCCCTCCGGGGCGGCGTCCTCGACGATCAGACCGTCGGCCTGCATGCGTCGCAACGCCGGGTACAGCGACCCGTAGGAGAAGGCGCGGAATGCGCCGAGCAGGCCGGTGAGCCGTTTGCGCAGCTCGTAGCCGTGCATCGGGGATTCGAGCAGCAGGCCCAGAACAGCAAGCTCCAGCATCCGGGCCACCTCCTCGACAAACTCATCCGCCGCTACGACGGTTCGACACCTCGCGCAACTGTATCGCACCGATATATACGGTGCTACATCGATGACGCGGAACGAAGGAGCGCGGGTTCAGCTGCTCGGGTAGTTGATCTGCTTGACGGTGCCGTCGGCGTTCAGCTCGATGTAACCGTTGCCGAACTCGCTGGAGACGTAGATGGCCAGGTCGATGGACCCCGGCGGGGCGGTCTCGTCACTGTTGGGATCGATATTCAGGTAGATGTTGTCGACATCCTCGGCCTTGATGCCCAGCGTCTCCGGGGCGCCCCGCATGATGCCGACAACGGTCGGCACGTCGAACGCCCCGAGATCGACGAGGACGTCGCGGTCGTCCTTCGCCGACGTCGACGGGTCTCCCCATCCGCCGCGGTAGGAGTAGCGCAGGATGCGCCGATCGTCGGACGGGTCCGGGCGCTCCACCGAGGCGTAGTCGGGGTAGACGGTCAGCGAGAAGCCCAAGGTGTCGCCCCACTTCTGCTCCATCTGCTCGAGCAGGCCGTTGAGCCCACCCAGCGAGTGCAGCTGCCGCGGCGGGGTCAGCACCTTGGCGGGAATGTTGTCGGCCTTCGCGCCGGGGTCGGAGGTGAAGTTCAGCGGTGACGGAGTGTTCCCGTAGAGGCCCCAGCCGATGGCGATCCCGAGAACCACCAGTACGCCGGCGATCGCGAGGCGGATGCCCAGCCCGCTGCTCATGGCGGGGAGACGGCGGCCCCGGAGCTTGGGCAGCTGCACGGGTGACTGGTCGGTCTGCAGGTCGGACACCAGGGACTGCAGATCACCCAGGGTCGCAGCGGTGGTGGCCTTCTTCACCCGTTCGCCATGCTCGGCCATCGACAGCTGACCTTCTGCCAGGGCCGCGTCGAGGATCTGGCACGTGTCGTTGCGATCGCTGTCCTTCGCACGCGTCCGCGCGGTCTCCCCAGTCCGCCGCCCTGCGCTTCCCGATGCCACGTCGATGATCGTAAGAGTTGGTGTGTCGATGATGCAGGCCAGGCTTGATCGCGACGGTCAATGTGGAGCGCCGAGGCGCACGTCGCGCCTCGGCTCCTGCCGCGCCGACGTACTCTGGTCCTCGTGCGATTGCAGCGACAGGTGGTGGATTACGCCCTACGGCGACGGTCCCTGCTGGCAGAGGTCTATTCGGGGCGCACCGGCGTCGCCGAGGTCTGCGACGCCAACCCGTACCTGCTTCGAGCCGCGAAATTCCATGGCAAGCCCAGTTCGGTGATCTGTCCGATCTGCCGTAAGGAACAGCTGACATTGGTGTCATGGGTGTTCGGCGATCACCTCGGCCCGGTGTCGGGCTCTGCGCGCACCGCGGAGGAGCTCGTCATGTTGGCAACCCGCTTCGACGAGTTCTCAGTACACGTGGTGGAGGTATGTCGCACCTGCAGTTGGAACCACCTGGTCAAGTCATACAAGCTCGGAGAGGTGCCGTCGCCCAAGGGCACACCTCGCCGCACTCAGACGGCGCGCGGTCGTGCGCGCACGGCCAGTGAATAGCGAAGGGCGCCACGACCGGTCAGCCAACGACGCCCGTGAGGGGCAGATGGCTGAAGGTGTGAGCGCGAGACCCCCGCAACGAAACGACGGCCCCCCGCGACGGCCGGTCGACGGCGGCAAGCACCGCCCCCCCGCGCCGGACGCGTCCCGCCCACCGGCGCCGGACGCGTCACGCCGCCCGCGCCCGGACGATCGGCTGACGACCGTGCTGCCGCCGGTGCGCACCGACACTCCGGCGCACCTGCGGGACCCGATCGACGCCGTCAAGCGCGCGCTCGACGGCTCTCCGCCCCACCAGCCACCGCCACCGCCACCCGGCCGCCCGCCCGGCGGAGGGGGACCGACCGGTGGAGGCGCCTCGGACCCCAAGCCGAGCCTGCGCCATCAGGTCAACTGGAAGTGGGTGCGCCGCGGGCTGGCCGCGATGGTGGCCGTGCTGATCGTGCTGCCGCTGCTGACCTTCGGCATGGCCTACATGATCGTCGATGTCCCCAAGCCCGGTGATATCCGCACCGCGCAGGTGTCGACCATCCTGGCCAGTGACGGCTCGGAGATCGCGAAAGTCGTGCCACCGGAAGGCAATCGGATCGATGTCAACATCGACCAGATCCCGGTGCACGTGCGCGACGCGGTGATGGCCGCCGAGGACCGCGATTTCTACTCCAACCCCGGCTTCTCGTTCACCGGGTTCTTGCGCGCGACGAAGAACAACATCTTCGGCGGCGATCTGCAGGGCGGCTCGACGATCACCCAGCAGTACGTCAAGAACGCGTTGGTGGGTGACGCCCGTTCCGGTGTCGGCGGGGTGATCCGCAAAGCCAAGGAATTGGTGATCTCCACCAAGATGTCCAGCCAGTGGTCCAAGGACCAGGTGCTGCAGTCGTACCTGAACATCATCTACTTCGGTCGCGGCGCCTACGGTGTGGCCGCGGCGTCCCAGGCGTATTTCGCCAAGCCCGTCGAGCAACTCAACGTCGCCGAAGGAGCGCTGCTGGCGGCCCTCATCCAGCGGCCGTCGGTGCTGGACCCGGCCGTCGACCCGGAAGCGTCGGCGGCGCGATGGAACTGGGTGCTCGACGGCATGGTCGAGATCGGTGCGTTGTCGCCGGAGGACCGCGCCGCGCAGGTGTACCCGCCGACCATCCCGCCGGACCAGGCAGGCACGCAGAATCAGACCACCGGACCCAACGGGTTGATCGAGCGGCAGGTGATCAACGAACTGCTCAACATCTTCAACGTCAACGAGCAGACGCTGAACACCGAGGGCCTGCAGATCACCACCACGATCGACCCGAAGGCGCAGGCCGCCGCGGTCGATGCTGCCGAGGAGTACATGGACGGGCAGGACCCGGACATGCGCACGGCGGTGGTGTCGATTGATCCGAGGACGGGCGGGGTCAAGGCCTACTACGGCGGATCCGATGCCAACGGGTTCGACTTCGCGCAGGCCGGGTTGCCCACAGGGTCGTCATTCAAGGTGTTCGCGTTGGTGGCCGCGCTGCAGCAGGGCATGGGCCTGGGCTACCAGGTCGACAGCTCCCCGGTGGACGTCAACGGTATCGAGATCACCAATGTCGAGGGCGGAAGCTGCGGCACCTGCAATATCGCCGAGGCCTTGAAGAGGTCGCTGAATACCAGCTACTACCGGCTGATGCTGCAGCTCGCGAACGGGCCGCAGGATGTCGCCGACGCCGCGCACCAGGCCGGGATCGCCGAGAGCTTCCCCGGCGTGGAGCACACGCTGTCCGAGGACGGCCAGGGCGGCCCGCCGAACAACGGAATCGTGTTGGGCCAGTACCAGTCCCGGGTCATCGACATGGCTTCGGCGTACGCGACGCTCGCCGCGTCGGGCGTCTACCACAAGCCGCACTTCGTGCAGCGGGTCGTCAATGCCCAGGGCGACGTGCTCTTCGACGCCGCCCAGGAGGAGAACGCCGGCGAGCAGCGCATCGACAAGGCCGTCGCCGACAATGTCGCCGCGGCGATGCAGCCGATCGCCGGGTACTCCAGCAGGGCGCTCGCGGGTGGACGACCGTCGGCAGCCAAGACCGGCACCAACCAGCTCGGCGACACGGGCGAGAACCGTGATGCGTGGATGGTCGGTTTCACGCCCTCGCTGTCCACCGCGGTGTGGGTGGGCACCACCGATGGCACCAAGCCACTGCTGAATGCGTCGGGCGCCTCGGTGTACGGCTCGGGGCTGCCCGGGCAGATCTGGAAGTCCACGATGGACGGTGCCCTCGACGGCACGGACAACGAGACGTTCCCGAAGCCTGAGGAAATCGGTGGCTATGCCGGTGTCCCGCAGGCGCCGCCGCCACCGCCGACCTCGACCGTCCCGCCGCCACCCTCGGAGACCGTGATCCAGCCGACGCTGGAGATCGCTCCCGGCATCACCATTCCGTGGGGCCCTCCGACCACCGTGCCGGTCGGACCGCCGCCGGTTCCCGGAGCCCCCGTTCCAGGGGCCCCCGTTCCAGGGGCCCCGGTCCCGGGAGCCCCGGTTCCCGGCGCTCCGCCGGGACAGGAGGTGGCACCAGGAGTGCCGGCTCCGGTTCCCGGTGCTCCGCCCCCGTGACCGAACCGCGGGAGGAGTCGTCGGCGGCCGAACCGCCGGAATCGGGGGAGGAGTTGTCGGCGGCCGAGCCGCCGGAACCGGGTGAGGTGTCGCCGGGTCGGCTCGCCGAGGACCTGCGAAGCCTCGATGACCGCGACATGCCCAGCCGCACCGACACCATCGGCGCCGCGCTGTCGGGAACCATCGGCGGCCCCGTCGGCCGGCACGCGTTGATCGGTCGCACTCGCTTCATGACACCGCTGCGGGTCATGCTGATCATCGCGCTGGTGTTCCTGGCTCTCGGCTATTCGACGAAGGCCGCGTGCCTGCAGACCACCGGAACCGGAACCGCGGATCAGCGGGTGGGCAACTGGGAGAACCAGCGCGCCTACTTCCAGCTGTGCTACTCCGACACCGTGCCGCTGTACACCGCAGAGCTGTTGAACCTCGGCAGGTTTCCGTACAAGTCCAGCTGGATCGAGTCCGACGCCGAGGGCAAGCCGCATGTCCAGTACGACGGCAGCCCGGCCGTGCGCTACATGGAGTATCCGGTCCTGACGGGCCTCTACCAGTACCTGTCGATGTCGTTGGCCAAGACGTACACGGCGTTGACGAAGCTGGTGTCGGTGCCGGTGATCGCCGAGGTGGTGATGTTCTTCAACATCGCCGCATTCGGTCTCGCGCTGGCGTGGCTGACGACGGTGTGGGCGACCGCGATGCTCGCCGGGCCGCGGCGCATCTGGGACGCGGCGCTCGTCGCCGGTTCGCCGCTGCTGATCTTCCAGATCTTCACGAACTTCGATGCGCTGGCGACGGCCTCCGCGGTGGGCGCACTGCTGGCCTGGGCGCGGCGAAAACCGGCGCTGGCCGGTGTCCTCATCGGGTTGGGGGTGGCGGCCAAGCTGTACCCGCTGCTGCTGCTGCTTCCGCTGGCGCTACTGGCGGTGCGCACCGGACGGGTGCGTGCGGTGGGCCGCACCGCGGTGGCCGCCGTGCTGGCGTGGCTGGCGGTGAATCTTCCTGTGATGGTGTTGTTTCCGCGGGGTTGGTCGGAGTTCTTCCGCCTCAACACCCGCCGCGGCGACGACATGGATTCGATCTACAACGTCGTGAAGTCGTTCACGGGCTGGCGCGGCTTCGATCGGGATCTCGGGTTCTGGGAGCCGCCGGTCATGTTGAACGCGGTGAGCGCGGCGCTGTTCGTGGCGTGCTGCATCGCCATCGGGTACATCGTGCTGACGGCCGAGCGGCGACCCCGGGTAGCGCAGGTGGCGTTTTTGGTGGTCGCGGCGTTCCTGCTGACGAACAAGGTGTGGAGTCCCCAGTTCTCGCTGTGGCTGGTTCCGCTGGCGGTGTTGGCCCTGCCGCATCGGCGAATCCTGCTGGCCTGGATGACGATCGACATGCTGGTCTGGGTCCCGCGGATGCTGTATCTGTTCGGCGAGCAGAACATGGGCCTGCCGGAACAGGCGTTCACCGCGACCGTGCTGCTGCGCGACATCGCGGTGGTTACGTTGTGCGCGTTGGTGATTCGACAGATCTACCGACCCGAGCTGGACTTGGTGCGACGCGGTGGCGTCGACGATCCCGCGGGCGGACTGTTCGACCGGGCGCCTGACGCGCCGCCACGCTGGGTGCCGGACTGGTTGCTGCCGCGACCTCGAATTCGTCAGGCACGCGAGCAGGAACGTGAGTTCGCAGACGAGCAGGCGGCAGCGCTGGGAAAAGGCAACGGCGCGTGACGCCGACGCCATAGCCTGGGGCGATGAAGGTCGGCCTCCCACCCGCGGCACTGCGTCCCGGCGTTCGTCTCCTCTGTCAGTGGCTCTTTTCTCCGACGGCGTCGTGGACGGCGATCCGCAGGCGCTTCACGCTCGCGCTCGCCTACCCGCCGCCGCCCAAGGGGACGACGGTGAATCCGACGGTTATCGGGGGCGTCCCGGCCGAGGACATCCGGCCCGCCGGGGTCGACGAATCGCGCGTGCTGCTCTACGCGCACGGCGGCGGCTACGTCATCGGGAGCGCCCGCGCGTGTCGCACGCTGGTCGCCGCAATCGGCGCCGCCGCGGACGCGCGCGTCATCTCACTCGACTACCGGATGGGCCCGGAACACCCGTACCCCGCGGCGGTCGACGACGCGCTCGCCGCCTACCGCGCGCTCATCGCGCAGGGCGTCGATCCGAGCCGCATTGCGATCGCCGGCGACTCCGCCGGCGGCGGGCTCTCACTCGCCGTCGCGCTGCGTCTGCGCGAGGCCGGGCAGGTACCGCCGGCGGTGCTCGGGCTGATCTGCCCCTGGCCCGACCTCACCCCGGGCTCCCACGCGCGACGCGGCCCCGCGCCGCAGGAGCCGGCCCTGAGCGCCGACCTGCTTATCTGGTTCGCGGCGTCCTACCTGCCCTCGGGCCAGGACCCGGCCGAGCCGACGATCTCACCGCTGTTCGCCGACCTCGCCGGGCTCCCGCCGATGGTCATGCACTCAGGTGGCGACGACATCCTGGCCTCCGATGCGCGGGAACTCGAGAAGCGTGCCCGTGCCGCCGGCGTGGACGTCGAGCACCGCGTCTACGAGGGTCTGTGGCACGACTTCCACCTGTTCTCGCCGTTCCTGTCCGGGCCCGGCGGCGACGCTCCGCGCGAGCTCGGGCAGGCGCTCGGCCGCAGGCTCGGACGCGGCTGAGCCACGGGCCGGCCGGGGAGCCCGGGTTCTCCAGCAGCGCGATTTCGCAGATCAGCGGGGGTTCGGGTAACCTGGCCCGGTTGCCGACGCAGGCGACCCTCCTGCCACGGAATGTCCGTGGCCGCACACGACCATAGGAGGTGATGGGTTCCTTATGCGTCCATACGAAATCATGGTCATCCTCGACCCCACTCTCGACGAGCGCACCGTAGCTCCGTCGCTGGAGACGTTCCTGAACGTCATCCGCAAGGATGGCGGAAGTGTCGACAAGGTCGACATCTGGGGACGCCGCCGGCTCGCCTACGAGATCGCCAAGCATGCCGAGGGCATCTACGCCATCGTCGATGTGAAGGCGGAGCCCGCGACGGTGTCCGAGCTCGATCGTCAGCTCAACCTGAACGAGTCCGTGCTGCGCACCAAGGTCATGAGGACCGACAAGCACTAGTCGGGGCGATAAGCCCAAGGGCGCGTGCGCGTCGGGGCAGTTCCGTAGGCTCGCCTGCGACTGTCCAGCGCGCACATCGCTCGTGACTAGCGGTTGCGCGAAAAGCTTGATACATCCAGGAGGACCTCGTGGCTGGTGACACCATCATCACGGTCATCGGAAACCTGACCGCTGACCCCGAACTGCGGTTCACGCCGTCGGGCGCGGCCGTCGCGAACTTCACGGTCGCGTCGACGCCCCGCATGTTCGACCGTCAGACCAATGAGTGGAAGGACGGCGAAGCGCTGTTCCTCCGCTGCAACATCTGGCGGGAGGCTGCCGAGAACGTCGCGGAAAGCCTCGTCCGTGGCTCGCGTGTGATCGTCAGTGGCCGGCTCAAGCAGCGTTCGTTCGAAACCCGTGAGGGTGAGAAGCGCACCGTTGTGGAGCTCGAGGTCGACGAGATCGGCCCGTCGTTGCGCTACGCGACGGCCAAGGTGAACAAAGCCAGCCGCAGCGGCGGTGGCGGCGGTGGCGGCTTCGGCGGCGGTGGGGGCGGCAGCTCCCGTCCCGCGGAGCCACCAAAGCAGGACGACCCGTGGGGCAGCGCGCCCGCGTCGGGATCGTTCGGCGGCGCCGACGACGAACCGCCCTTCTGATCAACCACACTCATCAGTGATTTCTAGAAAGAGATAGACATGGCCAAGTCCTCCACCAAGAGGCGCCCGGCTCCCGAGAAGCCGGTCAAGACCCGTAAGTGCGTGTTCTGCTCCAAAAAGGGCAAGCTGCAGAACATCGACTACAAGGACACCCAGCTGCTGCGTACCTACATCAGCGAGCGCGGCAAGATCCGTGCCCGCCGGGTGACCGGCAATTGCGTTCAGCACCAGCGTGATATCGCGATCGCGGTGAAGAACGCCCGTGAGGTCGCGTTGCTGCCGTTCAGCTCGGCGACGCGATAAGTCAGGACAGGACCACAGACATGAAACTCATTCTGACCACCGAGGTGGAGCACCTCGGCGTTCCCGGCGACGCAGTCGAGGTCAAGGACGGCTACGGCCGCAACTACCTGCTGCCCCGTGGGATGGCCATCGTGGCCACCCGTGGTGCCGAGCGCCAGGCCGAGGAGATCCGTCGGGCCCAGGAGCTCAAGGGCGTCAAGAGCCTCGAGCACGCCAACGAGATCAAGCAGGCCCTCGACGGCCTGGGCGCGGTCGAGCTGACGGTGAAGACCGCAGGCGACTCCGGCAAGCTCTTCGGTTCGGTGACCGCGGCCGACGTCGTCGCGGCCATCAAGAAGGCCGGCGGACCCAATCTCGACAAGCGGACCGTCAGCCTGCCCAAGGCGCACATCAAGGCGACCGGCACGCATCCCGTCGCGGTCCGGCTACATCCGGACGTCGACGCCAGCGTGTCGCTGAACGTGGTGGCGGGCTAGCAGCACCAGCTCTATAACAGCCGGGTGGAGACCGTGACAGGTCTTCACCCGGCTGTTGCTGTCTACCGGTGGCGAACAATTCACCGCAAAGCTGCCACAGCGAACCTAACCGGCTGTTAACCTGCGCGGCCCCGGAGCGAAACACAACACGCCCGGAGAGGAAACCGGGCACGACACGCCGACGAATTTCCCATCCCCAGACTTTCGACCCACCTATGGTGCGTTCATCAGCACGTACGTGGTTGAAAAAGGTATTCATCCACAAGTTGTCCCCAGCGGCTCAACACCGCTCACCGGACCTATGCACACTCCATCCACACGTCCACTAACAGGGGCGACTTGATTCCCCCTCAGCAACGTCTAGCGTTGGCCGTCGCGGGGTCGGCTCCGATCCCGAGCGGGGGCTTGTCGGGGCTCGGACTTAAAGTCGCGGCATGCGGGATTTCGAATGCACGTTCGATGGTGACCAGGAGGGTGAGGGCGCTGCGTGGCCGTTGTAGATGACCTGGGACGGTCCGAGGGTTCTTCGCAGCACGACGCACCTCCCAGCGAGGACTTCGGTCGCCAGCCTCCCCAGGATCCCGCCGCCGAGCAGGCGGTGCTCGGCGGGATGCTGCTGAGCAAGGACGCGATCGCCGACGTGCTCGAGAAGCTGCGTCCGGGGGATTTCTACAAGCCGGCCAACCAGCTCGTCTACGACGCCGTCCTGGACCTCTACGGGCGCGGTGAGCCCGCGGATGCGGTCACCGTGGCCGCGGAGCTAGATCGGCGCGGGCTGCTGCGCCGTGTGGGCGGAGCGCCTTATCTGCACACGCTGATCTCGACGGTGCCGACGGCGGCCAACGCCGGGTACTACGCGGAGATCGTGGCGGAGAAGGCGCTGCTGCGTCGCCTCGTGGAGGCCGGCACGCGGGTGGTGCAGTACGGCTATGCGGGCGCCGACGGGGCCGATGTCAGCGACATCGTGGACCGGGCGCAGGCCGAGATCTACGACGTCACCGAACGTCGCGCCGCCGAAGACTTCGTGATCCTGGAGGAGATCCTCCAGCCGACGATGGACGAGATCGACGCGATCGCCTCGATGGGCGGGGTCTCCAAAGGCGTGCCGACGGGGTTCGTCGAACTCGACGAGGTGACCAACGGTCTGCACCCGGGCCAGATGGTCATCGTGGCAGCGAGGCCAGGCGTCGGGAAAGCACTGGCGTTGAACACCCCGCTGCCCACGCCGTTCGGGTGGACGACGATGGGCGACGTCTCGGTCGGGGACCTGCTGCTCGACGCCGACGGACTGCCGACGCGGGTGGTGGCTGCCACCGACGTGATGCTCGGACGGCCGTGCTACGAAATCGAATTTTCCGACGGCACCGTGATCGTCGCCGACGAAGAGCACCAGTGGCCGACGAGCCTCGGTATCCGCACGACCGGGATGTTGCGTGCCGCCGCGGACACCGTGACTGCTGCGGCATCGCGCCACCCGGGTTCAGGCCGGGGTGGTGCCCTTTTAGCCCCTGGCCGTGCCGCAGTAGGTGTCAACTGGATCCGCCGGGTAGGCACAGTGCCGGTGCGCTGTGTGCAGGTCGACAACGCTGAACACCTGTACCTCGCCGGGCGCGGCATGGTGCCGACGCACAACTCCACGCTGGCACTCGATTTCATGCGGTCATGCTCGATCAAGCACCAGTTGCCCAGCGTCATCTTCTCTCTGGAAATGAGCAAGACCGAAATCGTCATGCGACTGTTGTCAGCGGAGGCGAAGATCAAGCTCGCCGACATGCGCTCGGGCCGGATGAGCGACGACGACTGGACGCGGCTGGCGCGGCGTATGAGTGAGATCAGCGAAGCGCCTCTCTACATTGATGATTCGCCGAACCTGACAATGATGGAGATCCGGGCCAAGGCGCGCCGGCTGTCCCAGAAGGCCGGGCTGCGGCTTGTTGTGATCGACTACATGCAGCTGATGAGTTCGGGCAAGAAGTACGAGTCGCGGCAGCAAGAGGTCTCCGACTTCTCCCGAAGCATCAAGCTGATGGCCAAGGAATTGGACGTGCCGGTGGTGGCGATCAGCCAGCTGAACCGCGGCCCGGAGCAGCGCACCGACAAGCGCCCGCAGGTGTCGGACCTTCGTGAATCGGGATGCCTCACGGCGAACACCCGAATCCTTCGTGCCGACACCGGTGCGGAGGTGACGTTCGGGGAGCTAATGCGCACCGGGGAGCGGCCGCTGGTGTGGTCGATGGACGAGCGCAAGCGGATGGTCGCGCGACCGATGACGAACGTGTTCTACAGCGGGCACAAGGAAGTCTTCAAGGTGCGCCTCGCCTCGGGCCGCGAGGTCGAGGCCACGGCGAATCACCCGTTCATGACGATGGACGGGTGGACGCCGTTGGGCGAGTTGGCGGTTGGTGCGCGAGTCGCGGTGCCGCGCAAGGTGCCTGAGCCGGTGCAGACGCAACGGATGGATGACTCGGAGGTTGTCCTGCTGGCGCACATGATCGGCGACGGTTCGTGCGTGAAGCGGCAGCCGATTCGGTACGCGAGCATCGATGAGCAGAATCTGCTTGCCGTCACCAACGCGGCCAAGCATTTCGGAGTGACGGCGGTTCGTGACGAGTACCCGGCGGCACGGGTGACGACGCTGCGGCTGCCGGCACCGTACCGGTTGACGCACGGGAAACGGAATCCGATCGCCGCGTGGCTGGACGGCTTGGGGTTGTTCGGTAAGCGGAGTTACGAGAAGTCCGTCCCGGCTGAGGTTTTCGCGCTGCCGAACGATCAGGTTGCGTTGTTCCTGCGGCATCTCTGGGCGACCGATGGGTCGGTGCGCTGGGACAGCAAGATCAAGCAAGGCCGCATTTACTATGCATCGACCAGCCGTCAACTTGTCGACGACGTCATGCAACTACTGCTGCGCCTAGGAATTCAGAGCAGGATCTATGTTGCCCATAAGACCGGCTACCGTGATTCTTGGCACCTGAATATTTTCGGCGTCGCGAACCAGCGAAAGTTCATACAACACGTCGATGTCAATGGCGAGAAGTTCTTCGCTGCCCGACAGGTGCTCTCCAATCTCGCACAAGTAAAGTCGACTGCCAATTCTGACACTGCACCGGTGGAAGTCTGGGCTAAAGTGCGAAAGGCACTGAGCGACAAAGGAATATCGCACAGATCCTTTGCGAGTGCGATGGGCACGCAATTCTGCGGCTCGACGCTATGGAAGCGCCCGGTCGGCCGAAAGCGCTTGCATAAGGCCGCTGCACTCCTAGACGACCGCGAACTCCATGACCTCGCGACAAGCGATGTGTTCTGGGATCGGATAGTCGAGATCTCCAGCATCGGCGAACACGACGTTTACGACGGAACTGTCGACGGTACACATAACTTTACAGCTAATTGCATAACTTTGCATAACTCGCTCGAACAAGATGCCGATATGGTGATCTTGCTGCACCGCCCGGATGCGTTCGAGCGTGACGACCCACGCGGCGGTGAAGCAGACCTGATACTGGGCAAGCACCGTAACGGCCCGACGAAGACGATTACCGTTGCGCACCAACTTCATTTGTCGAGATTCGCGAATATGGCCAAGCAGTAGTCGGTCGTGTAGGTTCTCAAATTTGACTGCACTTTCTCATGACTGACTGCACTATCTTTGCACTTGTGCAGGAAGACTGAGACACGCCGTCCGGAATCCGCAGATCGGCGTTTCGAAGATGCGATGGTGGCGATATGCCGGAAGCGGGGGCAGTGCCACTCCCGAACATCTCTGTGCGCTCGAAGGACTCCTTGGAGGAAGTCTGCATTGAGTGGGACCACGCCTCACTTGGTCTGATCGGAAATGCGGCGCCATGGCGGACATTCCGCTGGCGTCACGGTCAGAAGCACTACTCGGGTACCTACTGGTCGGCGACAGAGCAGGCGCACGTTATCTACGAATCTCGTCTCGAACTCGCGCGGCTACTCTTCGCGGACTTCGATATCGCGGTACGTCGAATCATTGCCCAGCCGTTCCTGATTCGCACCCGCATCGACAGGCGGGTGCGCAGGCACGTGCCCGACTACCTCCTGCTGACAGACAGTGGACCAGTAGTCGTCGATGTGAAACCGAGCTCCCAACTCGACGAACCGAAAGTCAGGTTCACACTGGACTGGACGAGGGTACTTGTCGAACGGCGTGGGTGGCGTTACGAGGTATGGAGCGAACCCCCGGTGACCGAGCTGGAGACAGTCCGCTTCCTAGCGGGATTCCGCAACGCTGAACGTTTTGACCCTGAACTTGTGAACGCGCTGAAGGCCCGAGCAGACCTGAAAGGTCGGACCCTGGCATACGCGTTCTCTGAGTACTGCAAGTGGAAAGAGCCGATTGTTCGCGCCACCGTGCTGCATCTGTTGTGGTGCAAACACTTTGCAGTAAGCACTGACCAACCTCTGAGCCCTCGAACGGTCCTGATTTAATGAGCACGCCATGAGCGACGGCCTTGTTCGTGTCGGCGTAGGCACGCGGTTCATCCACGATGGTGAACTCATGCAGGTCGTGGAGACGCAGGCCGGTGCGACCGGAACGGTGGTTGTCCTTCGACCCGTCGCCGGCGGTGGAACAACCGTAATCCGGGCGACACTGCGTGAGCTCCTCGACGGTTCTCGTGCGCGACTCCTGCCGGACGACAGCGGTCCGCAGCCTGACGATGACGTGGACCCGGCCAGCGTGGTCCTCGCGACAATGTCCGACTCCGAACGTGATGAGCTCAACGAGCGGGCTGCCCACGTCCGAGAAGCGTTGACTGGCTATCGATCTGGCTCCGCCGAACTTCCTGCGAAAGGTGAACCGCGAGAGCAGTACGACCCAAGCATTTCGCTCACCAGCCGCTACACCGCCAAAGCGGCCGAACTCGGCGTAAGCCTGAGGACGATCAAACAGTGGGTGGCCGACTTCCGTCGATATGGCGTCGCCGGACTGGCGCGCAAGCAGTCCGATCGCCAGAAGCCCCTCGGGAACGTCGACGACATGTGGGCCGAAACAGCACTTGAAGTGATGGTCGAGCATACGGATCAATCGAGACCATCCCAGAGCATGGTAATCAGCCGAACCAACGCGAGGGTCATCGCCCGCTTTGGCGAAGGATCCGTCAAGATCCCCTCGCGGGCAACCGCGTACCGGATTCTCGCGGAACTTGAGAACCGGCACCCCACATTCCGGCACAGCACGAAACGCAACCGCGACATCGCAGACAGACCCTCCGAGGCATACGGCAAGCTGCGACCCACTAGGCCCGGCGAGTACCTCCTGATGGACACCACCAGGTTGGACGTCTTCGCACTGGACCCGCTCACGTTGCGATGGGTTCAGGCTGAACTGACCGTCGGAATGGACTGGTACACCCGCTGTATCACCGGGATTCGGGTCACGGCGGTATCGACGAAGTCCGTGGACGCGGCAGCGGTGCTGTATCAGGCGTACAGACCACGACCCGCCGGGACCGATTGGCCAGCTCACGCAGTGTGGCCGGAGCACGGTGTGCCCCGGTCCGTACTGCTGGATACCGATGCGATCGAGGGCCCGATCCGCACCGCTGCCGGTCCGGCGATAGTCCCCGAGACCATCGTCGTCGACCACGGCAAGATCTATGTCTCCGAGCATCTGACCAGCGTCTGCCAGCGCATGGGAATTTCAATCCAACCCGCACGACTGAGGACAGGACGCGACAAGGGACCCGTCGAACGGTTCTTTCGCACCCTTCGCGAATCTCTACTCCAGGTCCTACCTGGGTATAAAGGTCCCGATGTCCACTCCCGCGGACTCGATCCCGAATCAGAAGCGTTTTTCTACCTCGATGAACTGGAAGCAATCATTCGAGAGTGGGTCGCGTCGTTCTACCACCACCATCCGCATGAGAGCCTGCGTGATCCCCACGTCCCGGGTCTAAAAATGTCACCGGCGCAGATGTTTGAACACGGTATGGCCCGTGCTGGCTACATTGAAGCGCCACGGGATCCGGATCTTGCGTACGAATTTCTGAATATGGAGTGGCGGACCATCCAGCATTATGGTGTCGATCTCGGTCGGCGGTACAACGGTTCTGCGCTCAATCCGTACCGCAATGCCACCAGCCCATATACGGGGAAAGCTAAGGGGCGTTGGCCAATTCACTACAGCCCCGACGACATTGCCCGTGCCTACTTCCGTGATCCGGCAACACGAGAATGGCACACGTTGACGTGGGAGCACGCGCCGTCCATAAACATGCCGCTGAGCGAAGATGCGATGACGTTCGCCCGAAAACTGGCTGCCGCCAAATACACCTACCCCGATGACCGGCTGGCTATAGCCGATCTCTTCGAACGTTGGAACCTCGGCCTGGGTGACACGCTCGCCGAGCGCCGTATGGCCCTGCGTCTATCCCGAGATGCCGTCTTGCTAGACGAATTACCCGCGCCCAATGGCGTTGTCGCTCTGCCATCGGTGGCACGAGTGCTTGCCGTTGTCGACACACCTGATGATTCAGAGAACGAGCAGGTTGACGACTCTGACCCCGAAACCGGCGATGACGACTTTGACGACGATCGCGAGGACTTCTACGCCGACGCACTGGAGGACGCGTGACGGCGAGACGGAATCGACCACCTGGGGATACGGAATCACGACTGGACAATCTCACGCTGGCTCGCAAGGAGGGCTGGCAACGGTTTGTGAATACGGCGGCACGGATACCACCGGAGGCATTAACCCGTAGGGAGCTTGAGGAGCTCGGCGAAGCGGCCTTCGACGACTACAACCGGCAGCGTCGTGAATGGCACGCCAATCTTGGTCCGATCAAGACACCACAGCTCGCCGCACTGCACGAAGACTTATGGGACATCGTCGACAGCAATTTCCAAGATGGCGACAAGGCCAAAGGTGCAGTCGCGATCGACGCTTTTCCCGGACTCGGGAAGACCACATCAGTGCTGGACTTCGCCAGGAAGTTCCACCGTCGCGAAATGAAGGAACAGGGAACGGATACCAGCGAGGGCCACGAGCGGTGGCCGGTTTGCCGGGTCGGGTTGACCGGTAACACCGGCATGGTCGACTTCAACCGCGCCATGTTGTCGTTCTATGCACATCCGGGCACGGCCCGCGGCAACGCCGCCCACTTTGCCCACCGCGCGCTGGACTGCGTGCTGACGTGCGAAACAAAGCTGCTCATTGTTGATGATCTGCACTTTCTGCGTTGGCGCAACAACGTTGGAGTGGAGATCAGCAACCATTTCAAGTACATCGCCAACGAGTTTCCCGTCACCCTCATCTTCGTCGGCGTTGGCCTGGCGGCGCGCGGACTGTTCTCCGAAGGACATTCCTACGAGGACGCGGTGATTGCGCAAACCGGCAGGCGAACAACAAAACTCGACATGCGTCCGTTCGCGATCGACACAGATGAGGGCCGGCGCGAATGGCGCCAACTGCTGCTGACCTTGGAAAAGCGGATCGTGCTGGCTGACAAGCATCCCGGCATGTTGGCCGACCATCTATCGGACTACCTGTTCGCCCGTAGCACCGGACATATCGGTTCGCTCATGACCCTGATCAATCGTGGATGCCAACGAGCTGTGCGCACCGGGACCGAAGTCCTGTCCCGTGAGCTGATGGATCGCGTCAAATCGACGAGGCATCCGAGAAGGCGCGCCAGGAACTGGCGATGGCCTTCGAAACGCGAAGGCTGACGACAAGGGTCGGCAAGGCCGGATGAACTCCGTGCGCACTCTACCGATCCGTATTGCTCCGATCGGGGGTGAGGCAATCGACTCGTGGCTCGAAGCGATCGCTCACCGTACCCACACTTCATTCAGCGACCTACTGACCGCCGTTGGACTGAGCCCGTTCAGCGGGATGAGCACGCCCGCGTGGCTCGTACGTCTGAACCCCGACGAAGCAGCGACGACCGGCGCAGCAACCGGGATAGACCCGGATGTGTTGAGGACGATGACTCTGCACCACTACTCGGATCGGGCGGTGCGCATCAAACCTGACGACAGAATGCTCAGCCGGGCGTTTCCCTGGGGACCTGGACGGGGATCGCGATTCTGCCCAGCATGTTTGGACGCGACCGGTGGGCGCTGGCAGTTGAGTTGGCGCCTGGGTTGGACGTTCGCGTGTACTACGCATAACTGCTTGCTCGCCGACGCCTGTCCAGGCTGCGGCGCGGTCCAGCGAGTCCGCACACACATTGGCGAGATGGTTCCTCAGCCCGGCCGCTGCTCGCACCCGGCTTCCGACGCCACTGGCCGCACCCCACGAAGATGCAGCACTGAACTTGCCACCGCGGCCGCTCCTTCGTTCGATGCCAGCCATCCGGTGCTACACGCGCAGCGGGTCGTGGACACCGTCATCGACAGCGAGACTGTAACTTTCGGGATATACGAGACCTTTCCGCAGCCACGTCTCAAGGTTCTTTCGGATATCCGGGCCGTCGCGGGTCGAGCATTGGCCTACGCCTCACCAGAAGACCTCCAAAGTGTTGTCCCACAAGACCTCCATCGCATTTACCAGAGGGTGGGCGAGACCCCGGGTTCGCGATCCGGACCGGCGCGAACCGAAACTAAGCCTGGGCTGGCCGCACCGACACGAGCCGAGACTGTCGCTGTCGGAGCGATAGCGGCCTTGCAAGCCCTGGCTCGGCCCGATGTGGCGTCCGCAGGCGACGCGTTGCATTGGGTGGTGGCCACTTCGCGTCAGCGTGGATCGGCCGTGAGCGCGACTAACATCGCGTGGGGTAAGGGTACGTCGAAGGTGCTCATCGGAGTCCAGCTGAGCGCACTGGGGCCGCTGCTCAGCCCGAGCGATCAACTGCGTTACCGCGTAGGCGCTCGACTGCCCGCGCAGCCTGCGCAGGGTACGGAGCGATCCGCAACCCTGGTGCGCCGGCTGCCCGCGATGTTGTGGCCGACGTGGTCACTGCCATTAGCGATTCAGAACTGCCGCCAACGGCAGCTGCGTCCAGCACTATCGAGCATCCTTCTGCTGGTCAGCAGCAAGCTCAGCCTTGACGAAGCCGCTGGGTTGATCGACGGTTCCATCGAGGGCCACGCCGTCTCCCGCGTCCTGCAGCTCTTGGAAAAACAGGTCCAGTGGCCCAGCATCCGGACCGCACTCATTGGAATGGCCGATTACCTCGCTAACAATGACATCCCGATCGACTACCAACGCCGTCGCCGCGCCGACTACAGCACGCTGCTACCGGACCCAGCGTGGACGCAGATCTGCCGCGACACCGCCACTCCGGGACCGCGGCCGGCCCGGGCAAGGATCGCACGGTGTTATTTGTTTGAACGCCTGAGCGGGCAGCCCGCCAGCACATCGCCATGGGCCCTGGACCACAGTGCTTTTCGTACCAGGGTTGCGGACTTCTCTCGTCATCTCACCCCTAGTCTCGCCGAAGCGCTAAGCTCACACGCTCACGAGTTCCTGACCGATCAAAACATTTACGACGAACCCGTCACATGGCACCCACCGAACACGGCGCTCGACGGGCTTGACCTACCCGGACCCGATCCCGCCACGGTCGACATCGCCCGCCTTCACCATGTCATGGGCACCGACGGAATGACGATGGGGACCGCCGCCAATCATTTGGATACGAGCCTCGATACCGTACGCTACCTACTCGAGACCCACCCCGTGCTCCGGCCGAATCCAGCCTCGGGTAAACCTCTGCCGACGTACCACAACCGCGCCTACGCGACAGCGAAAGCAGCGCTCCCGCAGGAGCTTCTGTGTGATCTTTACGAGCATCAGCGGATGTCGCTCCGAGACATCGCGGCATTGGTGGGAGTGAGCCGCCAGATTGTTGCTCGTCTGGCCAATGACTACGAACTTCCGCTACGCGAACCCGGTCGACAAGCCCGTACGACCATAAATCGAGACTGGCTGCACGACCAGTACGTAAACAAACGCCGTGCCTTGCCTGACATCGCCAAAGAGGCCGGAATGAGCACCGCCAACATGGCGCGGTGGGCAAAGACTTACGCCATACCTATGCGAAGCCGAGGCGGAGGAAGTCACGTGGCGCTTCTCAAGATCCGCCGCACCGCTGAACAATCGGACCGAACGCGACAAATTCCTCTGGCCCCATCCACCGTCGAGTGACTCGAACGTTGCCGTTCCGCGTAGCTCCGGCGGATGGCGAAGCGATCGATTCCTGGCTCGAGGCGGTCGCAATACGGCTTGGCGCTGCATTCGGGGACGTGGCTAAACACGTGGGCATTCCGGTGGACTACTCGAGTTCGTGGGTCGTCGAACTAACAGACATCCAAACAGAGAAGATCGCACAAGCTACCGCGATCGACGCTGCGGCCATCCGAGCGGGCACACTACGCCTGTTTGACGGCCTCGCAATCAGCATCGACCGGGAGAATCGCAGGCTCCGAAATGACATACCGTGGGCCCGGCTCGGACAAACCCCTCGCTCTCGCTATTGCCCGGAATGCCTCGCGCACAACGGCGGCCGTTGGCACCTCAGATGGCGACTGAGTTGGTCCTTCGCCTGCACCGAACACAACCGCCTATTGGTCGACGAGTGCCCCCGGTGCCACCGCTTCCAACGGAAGTTCCCGCCCCCGTTCGGTCGCATTCCCAGCCCGGGACAGTGCTCGATATCAAACAAGGACACCACCGCGTGCGGCGCCGACCTCACTGAGACCACCGGGGCGATAGAACTTTCCGCTGACCATCGGATCATGCGTGCGCAGAGGCGCATCAACCGAATGCTCACCGCCGGAACCGCCGACTACGGGATCTACGTTCAGCAGCCGGTCGATGTACAAACCGCCCTGAGAGATCTCGCAACGATCGCCGCGAGGGTTGTGGTGCACTCCCGTCGGCACCGCCTACACGAATTACTGCCCGCCGATTTCATCGCTGCCTACGACGAGGGTCGAGTCAGGCCTGCCCCCGTCACACCAACCCGACACCCCCGTCGGTTGAGCCTCGAGGCGCCCGTAACAGCTGTCGAAGCCGCGGTCTACGCCACCGAGGCACTCAGTATCATCGAAACCGCCACTCCCGCATCGGCGGCGCAGCGGATGGCTTGGCTTATAACCGACGAAGAACTACCCGGCGCCGAGCGAACTCTCACTATCGGGCTGTCGTGCAGTCGAGCATTGGCGGGCGTGCAAATTAAAGCCTACGCGCCCAATTTCATTCCCCCACTGCAGCTGCGCTATCGAGCGGCATCGCCGGATCCAGCGACACCCGCGGCATTGAAAATCGGCGTGGAGCGGCTTGTATCCAACCTTCCGTCCACACTGTGGCCTGAGTGGTCGCTCCGTTTCGGGCTAAACAGCAGAAGCTACGAACGATGGCGGCCGGCACTGGCAAGCGCGGTGCTCCTTGTCGGAACAGAGCTAACGCCGGAGGCAGCAGCGAAGCAACTGGACAATGGCGCCGAGCGGACGTTGCAGCACCTGCTGAGGTACATGCAGAAGAGCGAACACTGGCCGTCTTTCTGTGACGCGATCACACGATTGGCGGACTATCTACGGACGAGGGGGGCTCCTATCGACTACGACCGTCGCCGCCAACTCGACTACCGAAGTCTCCTGCCGGATCCTGACTGGAACGCAGCCGCGCACCGGGCTGGTGCGTTGCCCGGGTCTCCAGTCAAGGCTGAAATCGCCCGCCGCTACCTCTTCCGGCGAATCTCGGGACGACCCGCTTCGCCCGACGCGCAGGACGCGCGCGAGGACACATCCCAAATGGAGACAAGGACTCTGGACTTTCCGCTGCATCTGACCTCTGCGCTGCAGAGTGCGCTCGATGATCACGCATCGGCTTTTCTTGCCTGGAGCGGAATTGTTGATGAGCCGCTTACGTGGCATCCACCGCTCGATATTCTGAAAGGGTTAGCACTGCCCACCCCAGAGTGCGCGCAGGTCGATATCGCGGCACTGCGGTCAGCTGCGAGCGCTTCATCTGCGCGAGTTCCAGCTCTGGCACGTACATTTAACGTTACCAACGACACTGTTCGATACCTGTTGGATCGGTATCCAGCTGAACCTAACGGAACTGGCGGTCGCACAGTGCGGCGGGACGTTCTGCGCGCGGCACACAACGCGTCGTTGACGAAAGAAGTCCTTCGAGAGCTATACGGTGTCCAGCGCCTGGCCCTTACCGAGATCGCGGCACGATTCGGTATGAGCGCGCCGACCGTGCGCAGGCGCGCGGACCAGTACGGAATTCCGTTGCGACCGCGAAACTCACACATCGAATCAGAGTGGCTGTACGAAAACTACGTTGTTGCCCGCAGGACCCAAACAGACCTCTGCGCCGAACTCGGGATCAGCTGGCCAACTCTACGTAAATGGATCGACCGATACGATCTGGCGCTTCACCAGCCTGCACAATCCCACCGCATCATCCTCTCACAACGGGAAGCTCGCGACCTGCTGCATCAAACCTTCAGCCGCCCTGCAGGACTCATACACCTCGGCAACTTCGTCCGCGTTACGGAACACGGATCGGTGTGCGAGGCCGCGGAACACCTGGGTATCAATCGTTCAACTTTGAACTCACAGATTCGCTACCTGACAAAAGATTTCGGCGGGCCACTGCTCGAACATTGGACACCGAACCGGCCGATGGCGACTACGGAACTGGGCAGGAAGGCGGTGGCGGCACACGAAGCGTTGCGTAAGGGCAGATTTGCGGGCGATGAAGACGCGGTTAGGTTGAAACTCGGCGGTGACGAGCGCCTCGAAGTCCGGACAATGCACACGCGCTCACGGGCATGCCCCTATGGAATCGGCTGCTGAACGTGGACCGGTCAATGTTGCCAAGCTGTATGCGTGTCGAGCCAGGCTCCATCTGTTTGACGCTGGCGCTGCCATTCGAGTCGGACCAGGCCAGCGGCCCGTGCGATTTGATCGGCACGCTCGTCGAGGAGGTGGTCCTCAAGGGCTGCGGCTTCGCGGCGGTGGCTTTCGAAACGACGGCGCTCAACCGTCGTCAAATGGCTATAGCAGTGCTGGGCAAATTCCCCCGAGCCAAGGTAGACAGTTGAATTACCGCACCCCCGTCCCACTTTGGTGGTCGAAGTGCACGAAGGCTTCGAAGCCTTGAGGTCAGCACCGTCGTCGATCGGCACCCCGGTATCGATCACGGCGTCGAAAAGTGCTGCTGCAGGCTCACGCGGCCGAACCTTGCGGGCTCCCGACCTGACGGCCGCATGGTGACGGGCGAAGACAGCCTTCGGTCGCGAAAGGTAGTCACCCCACGCCGCTTCCATTTGAGCCCGCTGGTTCAACAGACTTGCCGCGCGGAATGCCGACCGTGCTGTGTGCTGAATGGCGCCGAGGCCGCTAATTAGTTCATCCAAGTTCAGCCCGACCTCGCGCTGTACATCGCCAGTGATAAGCAGGCATTCGAGGAGCGTCAGGCATAGCTGGTCCAGAACTTCGAGTCCGTCCGGGGTCGCGAACTCTTCAACTCCCGGGGCAGCCAGGTCCGACACAGGCACAATGTACTACTAGTAGGGCAGACATTGGCTGCGGACACCACTTTCCTTGCTGCGTGCCGACTCGTCCCAGTCAGAACGATCCGCAGAGGGTCGTCGAGTGGGAGCGGCTGCGGCAGATGGTGGGCCAGAACATCCGTGACGCACGAACCGAGCAGGGAATGTCGCAAGAGACGCTTTCTCTTCTTTCGGGTGTGACGCGGAATGTCTTGATCGACGTGGAGCACGGCCGGCGCGGCCTGCTGTACGAACGCATCTACGACCTTGCGAAGGCGTTGCAGGTGCCGATAGATCGTCTGCTACGAGAGCAATGACGCGGCTAGCGGTCGACTCAGCGACCGATCCCAGCCCTTGGTCGTGAATTCGCCCGGCTGCGCCGAGCAAGTGGTCGATATCGCCGTTGCCTCGGTGATTAAGGGTGGCGGCCGAATGTGCATACCGCGACGGCCATCGCCCATGGCCGCCCGTTGCCGCCACGACGGCGACCGATCCGAGCGTCGACATGGTCCACGGCAACCGCGCTATGCCCGCTAGCGTGCCGAGGTGGTTTGAGGTTATGTAGTGGGTATGGCCGTGGAGAAGGTTTCCAGCACCGAAGCCAGAAGCCGGCTTAACGCGCTCCTGGCTGACGTCGAGCGCACCGGGAAGACAGTGATCATCACCAACCACGGCCGCGATGTTGCACTCTTAGTGCCCGCAAACCCGGCGCCTCGGCAGTTCGGGCAGCTGCCGAGCCTGTCCGTCCCCACCGACTTCGACGGCCCACTGCCCGATGCCGAGCTTGTCCGGTGGGAGGCCGGCGAGCCCTCGTGAACGCTTTTTTTGGACACCCGCACCCTGCTGTGGCCGTTCAGCGAGTCGGCCTTGCTGGACCCCGAAGTACTGGCGTTGACGACGGTCGAAACCCAGGCCAAAGGCGACGGGGTTAATTTTCAGGCGACCTAGACAGTCAGCCGGGCGGAGCGCGGACTCAATCCAGTTCGAGGTGCTGACGGACAACGGCGATATCCCGCATATGGACACGCGCGATTCGCTTCGACTTCAGGGCGAATGCGGCCTTTTCGATCACCACGAGCCGCAACCCATGTTGGGGGATCAGAGCACGCTTACGCGCGTCGTAGAGGCGGCGCTGTTCTCCGCGGCCGACCCCCGAGATGGTCTGGCGGCGGTCGAACAGCGACGAAGGTTGCGAGTGCTGTTCCTCCTGGAACTCGACGACCAGTCCCAGGTCCGGCCAGTACCCGTCGACGGGAAGTCGCGTACCCCTCTGCCGTTTGGGAGACGGGTCTCCTCGGAGCCAGTCGAAGGTTGACTGGCGGCGCCCCCGGGTCCCGAGGACCTCGTCGCACAGGTCGAGGACGTAATGCTCGTCTGATTCGACACGGCTGCCCATGGCTTGATTCTCACAGAGTGTTGGCCTTCGGCCCGGCCTGCCTTAGGAACCCTTGGTCCGCTGAAAGAATGTCACGCGGCTCCGAAAATGAAGGAGTTCAACTGACCGAAGGAAGCACGCACCCCGGTGACAATCACCCAGCAAGAACTTGAGACGCGGCTGTGGGACGCGGCCAACGCGCTGCGCGGACCGGTCGACCCGGCCGACTTCAAGACCTACGTCTTTCCGATGCTGTTCTGGAAGTGGATCTCCGACAGCTGGGCGTACGAACACGAAGAAGCCCTCGACGAGTACGGCGACGACCTCGACGACGAGATCGAGGCCGACTTCCACAGGTTCGAGATGCCCCCGGGCACGCTGTGGTCCGAGGTCACGTCCAAGGTCAAGAACCTTGGACCCGAGATCGCGCGGACGTTCCAGCAGATCGAAAAGGCCAACCCGCGCTCGCTGGCCGGCGTCTTCGGAGATGCGTCGTGGGGCAACCAGGAGCGCATTCCCGAGTCGGCGTTGCTGGGCCTCATCAAGGCTTTCAACCAGATCAGACTCGACCCGTCCACGGTCTCCCACGACCTGCTCGGCGCCGGGTACGAGTACCTGCTGAAGAACTTCGCCGACGAGTCCGGCAAGAAGGCCGGTGAGTTCTTCACACCGCGCGAGGTCGTGCACCTTCTCGTCGGCATCCTAGAACCGCAGCCGGGCGAGGCCGTCTACGATCCGGCGTGCGGATCGGGCGGCATGCTGGTGGCCACTATCAACCAGCTGCGCGACTCCGGCATGGACCACCGCACGCTGCGCCTGTATGGCCAGGAGATCAATCTGACCACCTCCTCGATCGCACGGATGAACCTCTTCCTGCACGAGATCGAGGACTTCGACATCAAGCGCGGTGACACACTCCGCGCTCCGGCATTCAAGGACACCAGCGGCGCGGTTCGCCAATTCGACGCGGTGATCGCCAACCCGCCTTTCTCACTGGCGAACTGGGGCGCTGATCGGTGGGCGGCGGATCCTCGGGCGATCTGCGGGGTGCCGCCGGCGAAGAACGGCGACCTCGCGTTCGTGCAGCACATGGTCTCCTCGATGAAGCCCGGGACCGGCCGAGTCGGCGTCGTCATGCCCCACGGCGTCCTGTTCCGCGGTGGTGCAGAGGGCCGGATCAGGCAGTGCCTGATCGAGAAGGACCTCCTTGAGGCTGTCGTCGGGCTCCCGCCGAACCTCTTCTACTCGACCCAGATCCCCGCCTGCTTGTTGATCTTCCGCGATCAGAAACCAGCTGACCGAAAGAACCACGTACTTTTCGTCGACGGGTCGGCTCGGTTTCATAAGGGCAAGAACCAGAACCGAATGTCCGGGGACGACGTCAAGACGCTCGTTAAGGCTTACCGCACCGGTGAGGACCCTGACGGCGAAGGCGGCGCAAACGTACGGCTGGTGCCGCTTGAAGAGATCAAGGACAACGGCTTTGACCTCAACATCGGCCGGTACATCAAAGTCGCCGTTGAGGAGACCGCCGACCTGGGCGCTGCGCTCGTCGCGTACGCAGATGCGCGTCAGCACCGCGTCGAGAGCGAAGCCGTCATGTTCGAGCGCCTCGCAGCTGCGGGGATCGATCTGACCATGTTCGAGGTTGGCGATGAGTGAGTGGGAACAGACGACCCTCGGATGCCTTTTTTCGGTGGACAACACCAAACTTGGTCCACACGTCGAGGAGCCGACGATAATGAGCCTGTCGAAGTACGAGGGTTTCGTCCGCGCAGACGACTACTTCGACAAGCGGATCGCTTCGTTGAAGTTGGACGGTTACAAGGTTGTTCAGCCTGGGGCGTGGGCCTTCTCGACCATCCTGCGTTTCGTCAAGTGATTTGGCCCCACCGTCGTCACGAATTTTGGCCCCGGCAGGTCTAGGTGGCTCGTTTGGCTC